>JALHMS010000007.1:125472-204644 GCA_022843925.1 Burkholderiales bacterium | reverse complement strand
CCACGCGGCCGAGCCGCCGCGGGCCACCGGCCCGAGAGGCGGCCCGTGGCCCTGTAGGAGGGGGCCATGCCCCCGAAAGCGGTGGATGCAAGGAAACGTCTCGACCGGAACGATCGCTTTCGCGGGCATGGCCCGCTCCTGCAGAAAGCGCGGCCATCTCCGCGGTCGTGGCGCACCACGGGGGGATATACAAGGGGTCCTCCCCTTGTTGGTACACCACGCGGCCGAGCCGCCGCGGGCCACCGGCCCGAGAGGCGGCCCGTGGCCCTGTAGGAGGGGGCCATGCCCCCGAAAGCGGTGGATGCAAGGAAACGTCTCGACCGGAACGATCGCTTTCGCGGGCATGGCCCGCTCCTGCAGAAAGCGCGGCCATCTCCGCGGTCGTGGCGCACCACGGGGGGATATACAAGGGGTCCCCCCTTGTTGGTACACCACGCGGCCAAGCCGCCGCGGGCCACCGGCCCGAAAGGCGGCCCGTGGCCCTGTAGGAGGGGGCCATGCCCCCGAAAGCGGTGGATGCAAGGAAACGTATCGACCGGAACCGGCGCTTTCGCGGGCATGGCTCGCTGCTACCAAAACGTTGCCATCTCCGCGGTCGGTGGCTGCGGTGGATGCGAGGAAGCCCTCGAATCCGAAGCCTACGCGGGTCGCCGGCAGATGAAATCCACCTCCACCCGCGCACCCTTCGCCAGACCCGTCACGCCGATGCAGGTCCGCGCCGGGAGCCGGTCGGCGGCGAAGTAGCTTCTGTAGAGCCGATTGAACACCGGGTAGTCCGTCTCGAAGTGCGTGAGGTACGCCCCGGTCCTCACCACGTGCTCGAAGCCGAGGCCGATGCCGGCCAGGACCTTGCGGAGGTTGTCCATCACGAGATGCGTCTGGGCCTCGATTCCTTCGGGGACTGCACGGACCGGATCGCCGGGATACGTGGGCATCTGGCCGGTCACGAAGATCCAGCCGCCGGATTCCGTCGCGTGGCTGAACGGGCCGACCTGCTCGGGTGCGTCGGCCACGATGTGGTGCAGGATGTCGATCGTCATGGTGGGTGTGTGCTCAGGGGTTGGATGCGCGTCGTCGACGTCAGCACGTCCCGGGCCATTCGACCGATGGCCGAACGTCTGGGATCGATACTCTAACGCCTGCTCTTCCGTGGAGCGCGGGACGGGATGACAGCGCACCGATCGGGATGGGGGCGTCTGTCGATGCGCGGCGCCGATGCGTCGACGACCGCGCGGGGTGGCATCATCCAGACACCGAGACGATCAACTTCGACAGGGACCCAGAAATGCCGAGCCTACTTCGCACGCTCATCGTTGCACTGCTCCTCCTGACAGCGTCCCCTGTGGTTCTTCCGGAGGAGGCACCGCTCGCGAAGGCGTGCGACGTCTGCCCGGACCTCGTTCCGGTGGCTGTCGATTCGCCCATGGCGCGGGACTGCGACGCGTGTCCCGTCGTACCGGTGGCGCCGCCCGGCACGCCGATGCCGACCGATTGCGACGGATGCCCCGATCTCGTCGTGATTCCCGCAGGCGTGTTCCGGATGGGATCGCCGCCCGACGAGCCCGGCCGCGACGATGACGAGGGCCCCTTACGCGAGATCGTGTTCGACCGGCCGTTCGCGCTCGGCCGCACGGAGGTCACCTTCGCCCAGTGGGATGCCTGCGTGGCGGACCGCGCCTGCGAGCCCGTGGCAGACGACGGTTGGGGGCGCGCCTCCCGGCCGGTGATCAACGTGTCCCATCCGCAGGCGCAGGGCTATGCGGCGTGGCTCGCGAAGCGGACGGGCAAGTCGTATCGCCTGCCGACCGAGGCCGAATGGGAGTACGCCGCGCGTGCCGGCACGACGGGCCCCCGCTACTGGCCGGCGACGGCCGGGGCCTGCGGATTCGCGAACGTCTACGACGAGGCGGCGAAGGCGAAGTACCTCTTCGGATGGGACGCCTTCCCCTGCACGGATGGCGACATCGAGACCGCGCCGGTGGCGAGCCATGCACCCAACGCCTTCGGGTTGTACGACATGCTGGGAAATGTCTGGGAATGGATCGAGGACTGCCATGCGCTCACGTACGCCGTCGCGCCCACGGACGGGACGGCATACGTGCACGACGGTTGCCTCAAGCGCGTGAGCCGCGGAGGCGCGTGGAACAACATGCCGCAATGGGTACGCGTGTCGTACCGCTATGGCCTCGAGCCCGACCGGCGCAGCAACAACCTGGGATTCCGGGTGGTGCGGGATCTGCCATGACGCCCACGCCGGCCGGCCGATCAACGTCGCGCCGGACCGGCGTCGGGGATCACGCGGCCATCACGCTGGAATCAAGCGGCGATTGCCTGCCCCCGGCAGCGTCTTCCAGGTCGGTCCGTCCTGGCGGACGTAGCCCATCGACTTCACCGTGCTCACGTAGATCCACTGGGCGGCGCATTCCGAGTGCGTCGCCGTGACCAGCATGAAGCCGCGCCGCGCGGTGTCGGCGTACTTCAGCGGGCCGATGAGCTGGGTGAGACCGCTGGCGACGGCGATCGGGTTCTCCGTCGTGAAGAATGCCTCCAGCCCGGGCGATGACACCCCGGGCGTCGCGAACTCCACCCCGACGGCGTTGCCGCCGAGATCCGCGAGGTCATTGGCCCAGGCGTTGTGGGTGTCGCCGGAGAGCACGACGAGGTTGCGGTTCAGCGCACGCATGGTGCCCAGCACCGTCTCGCGAGCGACGACGTAGCCGTCCCAGGCGTCGAGGTTGTAGGGGATCGCGGGCTGTGCGAGCACGGCCTGTTCGGCGCTCGTGAGCGAGGTCGGATCGACCGCGGCCTTCTGCACGAGCGCGACGTAGCCCGAGAACGAGATCTGCCCCAGCACGAGCGGCGCCGCGACGTTCATGCGGCCCATCAGCACCTGCTGCCCGAGCATCTGCCAGCGCGCGGACGAACCGGCCACCTGGCCCTGGAGCCATGCGGTCTGCTCGGCGCCCAGAAGCTGCCGTGCAGGGTTCCCCATCGCGGCGGCGAAGCCGGCGGCATCGAACCCGGTCGGGCCGAAGAAGTTCGCGTATTCGAGCTGCAGATCGCGTCCGATCACCCGGGTGTCGAGCATGTGCAGGGACACCAGGTCGCCGAACTGGAAGCTGCGGTAGATCCGCTCCGGGCGCGCGGCGTCGGGCACTCGCGTGGGCATCCACTCGTGATAGGCCTGGACCGCGGCGGCGCGCCGCGCGAAGAAATCTCCCTCGCTCGGATCGTGATTCTCGGCGCCGGCCTTCCACGTGTCGTTGGTGATCTCGTGGTCGTCCCAGACGGCGATCATCGGCATGCGGGCGTGCAGCGCCTGGAGGTCCGGATCGGTGCGGTACTGGGCGTAGCGCTTCCGGTAGTCCGACAACATGATCGTCTCGCCGGGCGGGTCCACCTCGCGGGAGAGCGCCGCTGCGTCGCCCGAAGCGTAGCCGCCGCGGGCGTATTCGTAGAGGTAGTCGCCGAGGTGGACGGAGGCGAAGACATCGTCCAGACGCGCGGCTTCGCGATACGCATGGAAGTATCCCGCCGGGTAGTTGGAGCAGGAGAACACCGCGAGCTTCACGCGGTCCGTGGCGCCGACGGGGAGCGTCCGGGTGCGACCCACCGGCGACAGCGTGCCGCCCGCGGAGAAACGGTAGAAGAGCTGGGCGTTCGCGGGGAGTCCCGCGACGTCGACCTTCACCGTGTAGTCGCGCACGCCGCTGGTGAGCACGCGTCCGCGGCGCAGCACGCGGCGGAAGTCCTCGTCGATCGCGATCTCCCAGAGCACGGGGACGGCACCGGCCGAGATCGGCGTCACGCGCGTCCAGAGGATCACGCGATCGGCGAGCGGGTCACCGCTGGCGACGCCATGGAGGAACGCGAACGGGACTGCAGCCGCGTTCGCGGGGAGGCTGGCGGCAACGCCGAGCGCTCCGATGCCGCGGATGAAATCGCGACGATCGATCGGCTTCTGGAAACTCATCGGGTGACTCCGGAACGGGCAGGGTGGACCCGCATCGTCGTCTGCGCCGGTGTCACGGCGATGAAGCCGGACGCCGCATCGCTAGGCCGTAGGGATCACCGCAGCGACGCGACGGGGTCACCGTCGACGAAGAGAATCCGACCATGCGAGCCGTTCCGGCGCGCGCCCGAAGATTCTCGACAGGAAGACCCGCGATCATGCCGACCCGATATCCCCTGCTGGCTGCCGTTGCGGCGGCCGTAATCGCTGCCGCGCCGTCGGTGCACGCCCTGGAATTGATGGCCACGGATGCCGATGGCCAAGTCGTCTCGCTCGAATTCTCGACACCGCAGACCATCGCCGCCGACATCGGCTTCGCTTCGCCGGGATCCGTCACACTCACCTACGCGCTCGATGCGGACGACGTCGCCCGGGGCAGCGCCGCCTTCAACAGCATCCTCGACAACTTCACCGGCGGCACGCTCGGCGTGCTCACGGTGTCGGTCAGTGCCGGCGGGCTGACCGTGGGGGCCTTCGCGTCGAACGATGGCGGCATGACGATCGTCGCGCAGGACGCGAAGTCGGTCACGTTCGCCTTCTCGCCGCTGCTCGAGACCCAGGCCTACCTGGGAGATCCGTTCTTCACGGGCAACGCCGCCGACTGGACGCTGGATCTGACGGGTCTCGCCGCCGGGGATTCCCTCTCGCTGACCGTCGCGGCCGCCGTCCCGGAACCCGGGACGTGGGCGATGCTGGCAGGCGGGCTCGGACTGCTCGGGCTGATGCGGCGTCGTCGGCGCTGATGCCGGCGACGGGCGCGTGTCAGGCCGGACCGGCGATGCCGAGTTCCACGCGCTCCTCCTCCCGGAACGGCGCGTGTTCCTCCAGTTCGCTCACGTAGCGCGCCATCCGCCGCGTCTCGTGGTCGACGAACTTGCGCACGGCACGGTCGAAGTCGGGGTCAGCGACCCAGTGCGCTGACCAGGTGGTCACCGGCATGAGGCCGCGCGCGAGCTTGTGCTCGCCCTGCGCGCCCCCCTCGAAGCGGCCGATGCCGCGCGCGATGCAGAACTCGATGGCCTGGTAGTAGCAGGCCTCGAAGTGGAGCCCGGGGACGTACTCCGTGGTGCCCCAGTACCTGCCGTAGAGCGCTTCGTCGCCGAACACGTTGAAGGCGGCACAGACCGGATCGCCGCCGCGCATGCCGAGCATCAGGACGAGGTTGTCCGGCATGGTGCGGCCGATGCGCAGGAAGAAGTCGAGGGGCAGATACGGCGTGGAGTGATGGCGCCGGTACGTGTCGTCGTAGCAGCGCACGAAGAAGCGCCAGTCCGCGTCGGTGATCTCCGCGCCCACCTTCCAGATGAACTCGATGCCCGCCTCGCGGACCTTGCGGCGCTCCTGTTTCAGCTTCTTCCGCTTCTCGTGGTTCATCAGCGCAAGGAAATCGTCGAACGTCGCGAAGCCCTCGTTGGTCCAGTGGAACTGCACCGTCTGCCGCAGCATGCAGCCGGCGGCTTCCAGTTCGCGCGCCTCGCCTTCGGTGGGGAACAGGCAGTGCACGGTCGCGATGCCGGATTCCGCCGCGAACTGCAGCGCACCGCGGATCAGCAGCTGCCGGTCGGCCGCGTCGGCCGCGAGCAGTCGCCCGCCCGTCACCGGGGTGAACGGGATGGCGGACAGCAGCTTCGGGTAGTACTCGCGCCCGGCGCGCTGCCAGGCATCGGCCCACGCCCAGTCGAACACGTACTCCCCGTACGAATGGAATTTCGCGTAGAGCGGCATCGCGCCGCGCAGGGTGCCGCCGTCGCGCAGCAGCAGGTAGCGAGGCGCCCAGCCGGATTCCTCGCAGGCGGCACCGCTCTCGTGCATCGCGTGGAGAAACGCGTGCGACAGAAGGGGATGCCGGCCCGTGAGACGGTCCCAGGCGTCCGGCGCGATCTCGCGCAGTGAATCGACGATTTCCAGCGTGGTGCTCGCGGGCATTGGACAGGGCGGGCTGTGACGGCCACGGACCTTACGGGATAATCCGGTCGAACGTCCATCCCGGACGCAGCACATCCTCGGCCGCACCCCCATGAAAGTCGCCATCGCCCAACTGAACTGCACCCTCGGCGACCTCGCCGGCAACGCTGCCCGCATCCTCGAAGCCGCCCATCGCGCCCGCGCGCTCGGCGCGGACGTGCTCGTCACCCCCGAGCTTTCCATCTGCGGCTATCCCCCCGAGGATCTCCTCCTGCGCGACGATTTCGTCGCGGCCTGCGAGCACGCGGTGCAGGAACTCGCCGCCCGGATCGCGGGTGTCACCGTGATCGTCGGGCACCCGCAGGGCCGTCGCGGGCGGCTGCGGAACGTGGCCTCGGTGATCGCGGATCGCCGGGTCGTCGCGACGTACGCCAAGCGTGATCTCCCCAACTACACCGTGTTCGACGAGGCCCGCTACTTCGAGCCCGGCGATGCCCCCTGCGTGTTCGAGGTGGCCGGCGTCCGGGTCGGCCTCAACATCTGCGAAGACGTCTGGGGGCCCGACGGCGCCATCACGGCGCGGCCCGCGGTCTCGGCCGACGGCGTGACCCGCGATGCCCCGCGACCCGAGGCGCCGAACATGGCCCGTGCGGCGGGCGCGCAGCTGCTGCTGGTGCTGAACGCGTCGCCCTACCACGTCGACAAGCATCAGGTCCGTTACGACGTGGTGGGTGCCCGCGCCCGCGAGACCGGCATGCCGGTCGTCTTCTGCAATCTGGTCGGCGGCCAGGACGAACTCGTGTTCGACGGGGCCTCGTTTGTGGTCGACGCGGCGGGCCGCGTCACCCATCAGCTCCCGGCATTCGAGGAATCCCTCGCGGTGGCGGAGTTCGTCGACGGCGTCCCGGTCGACGGCGACAAGGCGCCGGACGAATCCACGGAGGCGCAGGTCTACCGGGCGCTGTGCCTCGGTGTCCGCGACTACGTGGGCAAGAACGGATTTCCCGGCGTGCTGCTCGGGCTCTCCGGCGGGATCGACTCGGCGCTGGTGGTGTGCGTGGCCGCGGATGCGCTGGGGGCGGATCGCGTGCGCGCGGTGATGATGCCCTCCGAGTACACCGCGCAGATGAGCCTCGACGACGCAGCGGAACTCGCGGCCAACCTCGGTGTGCGCTATACCATCCTGCCGATCGCTCCGGCGTACGAGGCGTTCACGGGTACGCTCGCCGAGGAGTTCGCCGGCCGCGCCCCCGACACGACGGAAGAGAACCTCCAGTCGCGCATCCGCGGCACGCTGCTGATGGCGATGTCGAACAAGTACGGCTCGATCGTGGTCACGACGGGCAACAAGAGCGAGATGGCGACGGGCTACGCCACTTTGTACGGCGACATGGCCGGAGGATTCGCGGTGCTGAAGGACATCAGCAAGACGCTCGTCTACCGGCTCTCGAACTACCGCAACACGATCTCCCCGGTGATCCCCGAGCGGATCATCACGCGCCCGCCGTCCGCCGAGCTGAAGCCGAACCAGGTCGACCAGGACAGCCTGCCGCCCTACGAGGTGCTCGACGCCATCATGGCGATGTACGTGGAGCAGGACATGGCACCGCGCGACATCATCGGCCACGGCTTCGCGCGGGCGGACGTGGAGCGCGTGGTCCGCCTGCTGACGCTGAGCGAGTACAAGCGCCGGCAGTCGCCGGTGGGCGTGCGCATCACGCCGCGGGGGTTCGGGAAGGACTGGCGCTACCCGATCACCAACCGGTATCGCGACAAGTTCTAGGCGCCTTCACCGCGCCCACTTCGTCAGCGCCACGGCCTGGGTGCCGGCCGCAGACGAGGCCGGGGGAGCCTACACGCCCTGCCGGATCGCCAGCACCGCCTGATTCCGCAGCGTGCGGAGCAGGTTCAGCTGCTGTTCGGGGATGACGAGATCGCCGGGTCGATCGTGCTCGGCGTAGATGAGGCCCATGGGCCGGTCCTTCACCACGATCGGGAACAGGACGAACGTGCGTGCGGGCGTGGCCTCGCGGAACCAGGCGGGGACGCGATCGCGGATCTCGGGGGCGTCGGCGTCCTTGACGAGCAGATCGACGCCCCGGGCCAGCACGAGCCGGAAGACATCCTGCCCGGCACCCAGCGGTATCCGGAACGACCGCGCGAGGGTCTGCACCTCCGGGCCGAAACCGAACCGCCCCTGGATGGCGTCACCCTGGACATCGCGAACCCCCAGCAGCACGCGCCTGGGCCCGAGGCTGCGGTACATGGTCTCCAGGATCATCCGCAGGAGGTCGTTCAACCGGTAGTCGCCGGTCAGCGCGTTGCTCACATCCTGGATGCCGGCGGTCAGCACCGCGACCGCCTGGGCGGCCTTCGCCGTCGCGTCCGCGGCCGGCGATGTCGGCAGCTCGGGTTCGGGCAGCGCGTCGGGGAGCGTGCTGCCGGCCGCCCCTCCTTCCTGCCCCGGCGCCTGCTCACCCACCCACGCGAGGATCTGACGCGAGAGCGCGGTCCGGTGCAACTGCAGCTCGAACGTCGCGGCCCACTCGCGGATGCGACCCAGTGCATCATCGAGCGCGGCGTGCAATGCGGGTTCCGCCAGACCCAGACCGTGTCCGTAGTGCTCCATCAGACCCTTCACGAGCGATCGGCGATCCTTCGGCGCGCCGGTGGCAACGACGTCCGCGAGCCCGTGCGAGAGTGCCGTGAGCAGGTGGACGCGGTCGCTCGGCGTGCCCACATGGAACACCGGGTTCGGTCCGAACCGGCGCTGACTGCGCGTGATCGTTTCGGGGAATCCCCAGTGCTTCGCGACCTCCATGCCGACCGCCTCGAGCGGGACGCCGAGCACCACGCGCGCGGCGACGGCTTCCGGGACTTGATCAGACGCCACCCGTTGCGCGATCGCCCGCGCGTCGTCGGGCAGGTGCAGGAGCGTCACCATCCGGCCGAGATCGTGGAACAGGGCACACACGAAGGACTCCTCACCGCGCCGGACGCCGGCGGCGGGTGCCAGGCTGCGTGCCACGAGGCCGGCCAGGAGGGCGCACGCGAAGTTCTCGCGGAGGGCGTCGGCCTGTGCGCGATCCTGCAGGTTGTCGATCAGGAGGAGCGCGACCGCGATGTTCCGGACGGACTCGAACCCCAGGATCATGACTGCGCGGGACACCGTGCTGACGGCCGGCCCGCCGTGGCGGAAGGTGGCCGAGTTCACCACCCGCAGGATCTTGTGGGTGAGCGCGACGTCCTCGAGCACCGCGTTGGCGAGCATGGTGTTGCTCTCGGTGTCGACGCTCTCCGTGATCCGGTTGATGGCGCCGATCGCGCACGACGCCGCCGGGAAGTCCGCGTCGAGTTGCAGACGGTCCAGCACGCGCGCCAGTGCGACGCGCTCGGTGGCGGAGAGGCTGGCGCCCTGGACGTCCATCTACCGTCGAGACCTTCCGTTGCGGGGCAAGCTGCGGCCGGTCAGCGGCACCCCATTCCAGTCGTGCACGACGGCCGGTCGACCGCCGGTCCGGCGCCGGTCCAGGCCGCACGCGGGTTGCCGGTGCCGGAGGGGATCGGTCGTCATGGCTCTCGAGTCCTTCGTGCGTGTTGCTCTCGTCACTGGTCTGCCCCGGGGTCGCAGGGAAAGCGCCCGCATCGCGACGTTAACGACAGGAATGCGCCCGGCTCGCGGGTGACCTGTCGGGAACCGCGTCCGCGCCAACTCTGACCCCGGGAGCACGGCGCCGCAAGCTATGCACATCGTGCTAGGAAGTGCCGGCACGCATGGTGCTGCCTGTGGAGAGCCTCGCAGCGCTGCCGCCGACTCCCCTGGCGAGCGGTTGCACGGGGCACGAGGGGCTGAAACCACCCCTCCTCGGGCGTCGGTGGCGAGGCATCCAGCGGCGCCTCCGACGCGCAGGTGGAAAGGGGATCGACACTCGGGCAGGCAGGAGATGATCGTGAGCGAAGACCAACTGGCCCTGGCGGCTGCCCTCGCGGGCGTGGCCACCGTGGATCTCGGCGGTGCGGGCGCCGGGCAGTACCTGCGTCGTGGACTGGCGACGGGCGCCGGCGACGACTTCGGAAGTGCCGACAAGGCATGGCAGGAACGAGCGTCCGACGACAAGCCTGCCGACACCCGCTGATCCACGCTGAAGGCGTCAGTCGACCCGCTCTCCGGCGTTTCAGCGGGCGGCGTGCGCATCCTCCAGCACGAGATCCGCGCCCTTCTCGCCGATCATGATCGCCGCCGCGTTCGAGTTGCCCGACACCACGTTCGGCATGATCGACGCGTCCACCACGCGCAGGCCCGTCAGGCCGCGCACCCGCAATCTCTCATCCACCACCGCCGACCGGTCCTGCCCCATGCGGCAGGTGGACGTCGGGTGGTACACCGTCCCGCCCACCTTGCGGGCGTAGTCCAGCCAGTCCTCGTCCGACACCACCTCGTGCCCCGGTGCCTGCTCGCCGAGCACGAAGAGCCGCATCGCCTTGGCCCGCACCAGCGATCGCACCTGCTTCAGGCCGTCGATCGCGACGCGCCGATCGCCTTCCGTATCGAGATAGTTGTACTGGATCGCCGGCGCCTCCGAGGGGTCCGCCGACCGGATCCGCACCCGGCCCCGGGACTCCGGCCGCAACGGTGACATGGAGACCGTGAACCCCGGATACGGGTGGAGGCCCGTCCCCATCTTGTCGGTGCTGAAGTTGATGAGGTAGAGCTGGATGTCAGGCCGGTCGACATCGGGCCGGCTGCGCAGGAAGGCGCCGGCGTAGCCCGCGCTCACCGTCAGCGGTCCGCGCCGCAGCAAGGCATAGCGCAGGCCGGTGAGGGTCTTTCCGAGGAGGCTGCCCAGCGCGTCGTTGATGGTCACGGGCTGTGCGCAGCGCCAGACCGTGCGCACGTAGAAGTGGTCCTGCAGGCCCTCGCCCACGCCGGGGGCGTCGAGCGTGATCGGGATCCCGTGACGCTCGAGCAGATCCCGTGGCCCGACTCCCGAGAGCTGGAGCAGCTGCGGCGAGTTGAACGAGCCTCCGCAGAGCAGCACCTCCCGACCCGCCTTCACCGTGTGGGTCGCACCGTCGGCCCGGAATTCGACGCCGACGGCGCGGGTGCCCTCGAACACGATCCGCGTCACCAGTGCGCCGGTCGTCACGTGGAGGTTCCGTCGGCCCCGGGCGGGGTGCAGGTAGGCGACCGCGCTGCTGCAGCGACGACCGCGCCGGGCGCTCGTGTGGTAGTAACCGATGCCCTCCTGCCGCGCGCCGTTGAAGTCGTCGTTGCGCGGGATGCCCAGTTCGCCGCCGGCCGCGATGAAGGCGTCGCACAGCGGATGACGGTCGGGGATGTCGCTCACGGCGAGCGGACCGCCCGCACCGTGATGGACGTCGGCACCGTGCTGGTAGTCCTCGGACCGCCGGAAGATCGGCAGAAGGTCGGCGTGACTCCAACCCCGGTTGCCGAGCCGCGCCCACTCGTCGAAGTCCTCCGCCTGCCCGCGCACGTGGACCAGTCCGTTGATCGAACTGGATCCGCCGAGGACCTTGCCGCGCGGCGTGAAGACGCGCCGTCCGTGCAGTCCGGGTTCGGGTTCGGACTGGTACATCCAGTTGACCTCGGGCGTCGCGAACAGCTTGCCGTAGCCGAGCGGGACATGGATCCAGGGGTTGGTGTCGCGGGGACCGGCCTCGAGGAGCAGCACGTCGTGGCGGCCGTCGGCCGTGAGCCGGTTCGCGAGCACGCAGCCCGCCGAGCCGGCGCCGATGATGATGTAGTCGTGGATCATGGGGCTTGGTGCTTCTGAGCGGGGGCCGCCACGCCGTCGGGTGGCGCCGGGCCGCCGGGCATCGGATACGGCAACTCGGACACGGCGATAACGCGCCACGCCGCCTTGCCGGCTTTCAAGTCGTGCGGAGTCTACGCCATGGTCCGACCGCGGACTGGCCGCGAGCCGCCTCCGAGCACAACATGCGGCGGGGTCGTCAGGCGCCCCCGAGCACGCGCACCGCAAGGCCGGCGGCCGCGGCGCGATTCTCCACGCCGAGCTTCGCGAGGATGCGCTCCATGTGCTTGTCCACGGTGCGCGGGCTCATGCCGAGGATGTCGCCGATGTCCCGGCTCGACTTGCCCATGGCGACCCACAACAGCACCTCGGCTTCGCGCTCGGTCAGCTGGAAGCGCGTCGCGAGGAGCGCCGTGCGTGCGGATTCGTCGCTGTCCTCGATGGCGATCAGCCACTGCTGGCCGCCCACGCCCCCCAGCGAGGTGAGCCGGTAGCGGGGCGCCTCCGTCGGCCAGCTCAACGAGCGTGCATCCGGCGCGGCACCGGCCGAGCCCAGCCATTGCACGATCGGACGCGGCAGCACGCTGCCGTCTCCCGAGTCCCGGGTCAGCGCTGCCATGAAGCCGTCCGCCTTGGGCGTGTGCCATTCGATGCGGCCGTCCGGCGTCGCCGCGATGAGGGCGCGTCCGGCGGCCTCGAGGGCCGCCCGGGTGCTGGACATCCGCCGCGCGTTCGCGATGTGCGTGCGGATGCGGGCGATGAGCGCGCCCGGGTCGATGGGCTTGGTCACGTAGTCGACCCCGCCCGCGTCGAAGCCCTTCACCACGTGCTCGGTGTCCGAGAGGCCCGTCATGAAGATGATCGGCACGAGGGCGGCACCCGGCGTGCGGCGCAGTGCCACGCACGTCTCGAAGCCGTCCATGCCCGGCATCATCGCGTCGAGCAGGATGACGTCGGGGCTCACAAGCGCCACGCGCTCGAGGGCCGTGGGCCCGTCGGTCGCCACGAGCACCGACATGCCGGCATCCTCCAGCGCGTCCGTCACGAGCGACAGCGTCTCGGGCGTGTCGTCCACGACCAGGACCACGTCGCCGCGCATGCCTTCAGACTGCCCGTTCACGCAATTCCTCCACCAGCTGCATGTATCGCTTCAACTGGAACTCCGCCACCAGGGGGCGCAGTCGCGCCGCCGCGGCCTGTTCGGCGGGCGCGCCGGCATCCAGTTCATCGAGCTTCCGCTGGATGCCTCGAACGTAGCCGATGGCACCCAGCGAGAGGAGCGATTCTGCCGCGGCATCCGACAGCTGTGGAAGGACCCCCGGCGGGAGCGCCGGGGGCAGGCTGGGCGGCGCCTCGTCGTCGTACACCCACTGCAGACGCAGGACGGTGGCGATCCGGTCGAAGAGCTGTTCGAAATCCACCGGCTTCACCAGGAAGCCGTCGTGCACCGGACCGTGGGCGCCGTCCTTGCGTCCGTCGAAGGCATTGGCCGACACCATCAGGATCGGTGTGTGGGCATGGGCGCCATCGCGCAGCTGTCCCGCGAGCGTCCAGCCGTCGATGTCGGGCATGGAGATGTCGAGCAGGAAGAGATGCACGTCGTGCTCCGCGGCAAGTCGCAGACAACCTGCGGCGCGCTCCGCGAGCAGGACCCGGAAGCCCAGCGGCGCCAGCAGGGCGGCGAGGACCTGCCGGTGTGCGGGCTCGTCGTCCGTGATGACCACGGTCCGCTGCGGGCCCGTGTAGCCGGTGGCCGTGCGCCGCGGACCCGGCAGGGCCTCGGGATGCGCGACGGGGGAGAGCATCATCTTGACGCGGAAGACGCTGCCCTCGCCGGGCGTGCTCTCCACGGTGAGACTGCCTCCCATGATCTCGGTGAGCAGCTTGCTGATCGTGAGTCCGAGACCCGTGCCGGGAACGGCATTGCCGAGATTGAAGCGCCCGCGCTCGAAGGGCTGGAAGATGCGTTCGAGATCCTCGCGGGCGATGCCGACCCCGGTGTCCTTCACCGAGAACTCGACGATCTGCCGCTGATAGGTCACGCGGAACTCGACGCGTCCACGGTCGGTGAACTTGACCGCATTCGACAGCAGATTGATGAGGATCTGCCGCATCCGCTTCTCGTCGCCGTTCACCACTTCCGGCAGCGGTTCCCGGGGCACGTAGACGAAGTCGAGGTTCCGCGCATCGGCCTGCAGGCGGAACATGCTGACCAGCTGATCGAGGAAGCTCCGCAGGCGGATCTCTCCGCGGTGGAGCTGGAGCTTTCCGGCCTCGATCCGGGCGATGTCGAGCAGACCGTCGATCAGGCCGGCGAGGTGCTCGCCGCTGCGCTGGATGGTGCCGAGGGTCCCGCGGTGGCGGACGTTCAGCGCCTCGTCGCGCTGCATCAGCTGCGCGTAGCCCAGGATCGTGTTGAGCGGCGTCCGGAGCTCGTGACTGATGCCGGTCACGTAGCGGCTCTTCGCGAGGTTCGCGGCCTCCGCGGCCTCCTTGGCGCGCTGCAGCTTCGCGTCGGTGCGCTTGTGCGCCCGGATCTCGCGCATGAGCAGGCGCGTCTGCCGGCCGGACTCGGTCTCGGCCACACGCCGGCTCTCCTGCGCCAGCACGAAGAGCCACGCCGCGACGCCCGAGATCAGCATCAGCACGACGAACACCTTCCAGAGCGCGGCCGTGACGAGGCCGGCCTCGGTGCCCGCCGACTGCGTCACCTGGTAGTTCACGAGCGCGAAGATCAGCGCGTGGACGATGGCGAGGATGCCTACCACCGCGACGTAGTGGCCGAGCCGGGAATCGAGCCGCTTCGCCACCGCCGCGGGCAGCAGCGCCGCGAGCGTCGTGCTCAGTTGATGCGCCAGGCGCGCGTGCGGCTTGCAGGCGTCGTGGCATCGGGCGTCGAGCGAGCAGCACAGCGAACAGATGGGGCCGGCGTAGGCCGGGCAACGGGTCATGTCCTCGGGTTCGAACGGGTTCTCGCAGATCACGCACTTCAGCGTCGCGTGTTCGGAGTAGTCGCGCGGGCGGCGCGCGATGTAGTAACGGCCGCCGGTGGCGTAGGCGATGGCGGGGGCGGTCACGAACGCGACGACGAACGCGATGAACGGGGAGAGCGCCTCGGCCGTCGTCCCGAACACACCGGTGAAGCAGCCGATCCCGACGATCGACGCGAACAGCATCGCACCCACCCCTACGGGATTGATGTCGTAGAGGTGCGCGCGCTTGAACTCCACGTAGGAGGGCGAGATCCCGAGCGGCTTGTTGACGACCAGGTCCGCCACCAGGGCGCCGACCCAGGCGATCGCGAGCGTGGAGTAGAGCGCGAGCACCTGTTCCAGCGCCCGGAAGACGCCCAGCTCCATCAGCAGGAGCGAGATCATCACGTTGAACACGAGCCACACGACCCGGCCCGGATGCATGTGCGTGAGCCGCGCGAAGAAGTTCGACCACGCGATCGACCCCGCGTAGGCGTTCGTCACATTGATCTTCAGCTGAGAGACGACCACGAACAGCGCGGTGAGGACCAGCGCGAAACCCGGCGAGGTGAATACGTGCTGGAAGGCGATCAGGTACATCTGCGTCGGCTCAGACGCGCGGACCGGATCGATCTCGTGCTGGAGCGCGAGGAACGCGAGGAAGGAACCCGCCAGCAGCTTGAGGACACCGAGCACGATCCAGCCGGGGCCGGCGGAGAGCAGCGCGGCCCACCAGCGCCGGCGGCCCGTCTGCTGCGCAGGGGGAAGGAAGCGCAGGAAGTCCACCTGCTCGCCGATCTGCGCGATCAGCGAGAAGACGACGGCCGACGCCGCGCCGAATAGCAGCAGATCGAAGCTGCCGCCGCCGTCGCCCTGGCGGCCCGCGAAGGTGGTCCAGTCGGCGAAGGCCTCGGGGTTCTTCAGTGCGATGAAGGCGAAGGGCGTGATGTGCAGCACCACCCAGAGCGGCTGCGTCCACATCTGGAACTGGCTGATGAAGGTGATGCCGTGCGTCACCAGCGGAATCACGACCAGCGAGCTGACGATGTAGCCGAGCCAGAGCGGCATGTCGAACGCCATCTCCAGCGCGAGCGCCATGATCGCCGCCTCGATCGCGAAGAAGATGAACGTGAACGACGCGTAGATGAGCGATGTGATCGTCGACCCGATGTAACCGAAGCCCGCGCCGCGCGTGAGCAGGTCCATGTCGATGCCGTACTTCGCGGCGTAGTAGCTGATCGGGATGCACGTGAGAAAGATCACGAGCCCGACCACCAGGATCGCCCACGTCGAATTCACGAACCCGTAGTTGAGCGCGATGGCGCCGCCGATGGCCTCGAGCGCGAGGAAGGAGATCGCACCGAGCGCGGTGTTCGCCACGCGGAACGAGGACCAGCGCCGCGCGGACTTCGCGGTGAAGCGGAGCGAGTAGTCCTCGAGGGTCTCGTTGGCGACCCATTGGTTGTACTCGCGGCGGATGCGGACGATGCGCTGTGTGGCGGCCATGGTGGTGCGTCTTGGGTGGGCATCGCCCTGCTTTGGGGCGACTCCTTGTTCAGTGGCGGCGCCATGCTGCGGAAACGGCAAGTTCTCTCGAACTTCCGCGCGCCCCGCAGCCAGGGCGCAAATTCTGTGCGCGCCGAATGCTGCAACAGGAGAAGGGAAACATCCACCGCTCGGCGTGCAGGGGTGTTCGGGCGCCGCCACACCCCGAACGACGGGGCGTACGTGAATGTACGTACATACGCAAAGAGCCCGCGTGCCTAATCTGCAGTCGTGTTCTCGCGGCGTGCTGGCCACATGCCGCATCTCGTGACCCCTACTTCAGGAGATGCCAAATGTCATCCAAGGACGATCGCAAGGGACTCGAATCCCTTTCCCGCCGCCAGTTCAACATGGGTCTCGCCGCACTGCCGCTCATCGGCATGTCGGGCATGTCGATGGCCAACACGCAGTTCCCGACCGCCAAGGTCAACACCACCAAACTCGCCATCACCGACACCGAAGTCACCGTCGGCCAGCTCCACTCCGCCACGGGCACGATGGCCATCAGCGAGACCGGTTCCATCCAGGCCGAACGCCTCGCGATCGAACAGATCAACGCCATGGGCGGCGTGCTGGGTCGGCAGATCAAGGTCATCCAGGAAGACGGCGCGAGCGACTGGCCGACCTTCGCGGAGAAGTCGAAGAAGCTGCTGGTGAACGACCGCGTGGCCGCCGTGTTCGGCTGCTGGACGTCCGCGTCCCGCAAGGCCGTGCTGCCGATCTTCGAGAAGGAGAACGGGATGCTGTACTACCCGACCTTCTACGAAGGCCTCGAGCAGTCGAAGAACGTGATCTACACGGGGCAGGAAGCCACGCAGCAGATCATCTACGGTCTCGACTGGGTGCAGAAGGAGAAGAACGCCAAGAGCTTCTTCCTGATCGGCTCCGACTACATCTGGCCGCGCACCTCGAACAAGATCGCCCGCAAGCACATCGAGAACTTCCAGAAGGGCAAGGTCGTCGGCGAGGAGTACTACCCGCTCGGCCACACCAACTTCAACTCGCTCATCAACAAGATCAAGGTCGCGAAGCCCGACTGCGTGTACGCGATCGTGGTGGGCGGCTCGAACGTCGCCTTCTACAAGCAGATGAAGGCCGCCGGCATCACCGCCGACAAGCAACTGCTGCTCACGATCTCCGTGACCGAGGACGAACTCCTCGGGATCGGCGGCGAGAACTGCAACGGCTTCTACGCGTGCATGAAGTATTTCCAGAGCCTTGATAACGCCAACAACAAGAAGTTCGTGGAGGCGTTCAAGGCGAAGTACGGCGCCAAGGAAGTGATCGGCGACGTGACGCAGGCGGCGTATCTCGGACCATGGTTGTGGAAGGCGACGGTCGAGAAGGCCGGCAGCTTCGACATCGACAAGGTGGCCGCCGCCTCGCCGGGGATCGAGCTGAAGACGGCGCCCGAGGGCTACGTGAAGATCCACGAGAACCACCACCTCTGGAGCAAGGCCCGCATCGGCCAGATCCAGTCGGACGGGCAGTTCAAGCTGATCGCCGAGTCGCCCAACCTCATCGAGCCGAACCCCTTCCCCAAGGGTTATCAGTAATCCGCACGTGACGTGCGCCCCGCCCGCGACCCCAGTTCCCCGGGGTCGTGTGGTGGCGGGGGCACGGGTTGGCAGGAAACGAGACGACCATCGCAGCACGCGAGGCACCGGGGGGAACACCGGATGCGCACCGAGTCCGCCGTCGCCGACAGGCACGCAACCGAGGCCGTCCCGGTGAGTGAAGTGATTCCTCTGTGCCTCCGTGCCGGCGTGGTGCACAAGACAGGCAACCAAGGCAAGGAACCGCCGCCATGACCGCATCGGAAATCTGGAACATCGTGATGATGCAGGGCTTCGCCGGCCTCTCGCTCTTCAGCGTGCTGCTGCTGATGGGCCTGGGACTCGCGATCATCTTCGGCCAGATGGGCGTCATCAACATGGCGCACGGCGAGTTCATGACCATCGGCGCCTACACCATCTTTCTCGCATCGACCCTCACCGAGACCTACGCGCCGGGGTTGATGCCGTACTACTTCCTGATCGCCATCGGAATCGCGTTCGTGCTCGCGTTCGCCGTGGGCTGGATGGCCGAATGGGCGCTCATCCGGCATCTGTACCGGCGACCGCTCGACACGCTACTCGCGACGTGGGGGTTGTCGCTCGGCATGCAGCAGATCTTCCGATCCACCTTCGGCGCGAAGGAGGTGAGCCCGACATTGCCCGAATGGCTGATGGGCTCGTGGAGTCCCGCCGAGGGCCTCGACATCCCGATCAACGGTCTCTTCGTGCTCGCGCTCACGGTGCTGGTCGCGGGCGGCGTGTTCGTGATGCTGTACCGGTCGCGCTGGGGGCTTCGGGTGCGGGCGACGGTGGCGAACCGGACGATGGCTAACGCGATCGGCATCAATACCAAGAAGACGGACCGCATGACCTTCGCGATCGGCTGCGGCATCGCGGGCGTCGCCGGTGCCGCGTTCACGACGATCGGTTCCACGGGGCCGACGAGCGGATCGCTCTACATCGTCGATGCCTTCCTCGTGGTGACGTTCGGCGGTGCCGCGAGTCTCTTCGGAACGGTGGCCTCGGCCTTCGGCATCGCCCAGGCGCAGTCGATCACCGAGTTCTTCCTGACGGGCTCCATGGCGAAGGTGATCACCCTCCTCGCCATCATCACCATCCTCATGATTCGTCCGCAGGGGCTCTTCGCCCTCAAGGTGCGGCGGTGATCGCCCCGGTTCTCATTCGATTGCACAGGAACACGCCATGACCAAACTTCGACACTGGCTGGGCACATCGGACATCGCGGGGATCGTGATCCTCGCTCTGGTGATCCTCGTGGTGATGCCCCTCACGGCCGACATCTTCCGCCTCAACCTGATCGGCAAGTACCTGACCTACGCATTCGTCGCCGTGGGGCTCGTGATGCTCTGGGGTTACGGCGGCATCCTGAGCCTGGGCCAGGGCGTGTTCTTCGGCCTGGGCGGCTACTGCATGGCGATGTTCCTGAAGCTGGAAGCGTCGGACCCCGAGAGCACGAAGATCCAGTCCACCCCCGGCATCCCGGACTTCATGGACTGGAACCAGATCACCCAGCTGCCGCTCTGGTGGGAGCCCTTCCGGCATCTGCCGTTCGCGATCTTCGCGCTGCTCTTCGTGCCGACGCTGCTCGCGTTCATCGTGGGCTTCGCGATGTTCAAGCGGCGGGTGGGCGGCGTGTACTTCGCGATCATCACGCAGGCGGTGGCGCTGGTCCTCACGGTGCTCATCATCGGTCAGCAGGGCTACACCGGCGGCGTCAACGGCATGACCGACCTGAAGACGATGCTGGGCTGGGACGTGCGTACCGATTCCGCCAAGTACATCCTCTACTACGCGAACGCCATTCTGCTGTTCGGCGCCATCTTCCTCTGCCGCTGGATCCAGAAGTCCAAGCTCGGCACGCTGCTCCTCGCCATGCGCGACAAGGAGGACCGAGTGCGCTTCTCCGGCTACGACGTCGCCAACTTCAAGGTGTTCGTCTTCTGCCTGGCGGCGATGCTCTGCGGCATCGGCGGCGCGATGTTCGCCCTGCAGGTGGGCTTCATGTCGCCCTCGTTCGTCGGGATCGTGCCGTCGATCGAGATGGTGATCTTCGCTGCGGTGGGCGGCCGCAACTCGCTGGTCGGCGCGGTGTACGGAACGTTGCTCGTCAACTTCGGCAAGACCTACTTCTCCGAGAGCTTCCCGCAGCTTTGGCTCTTCCTGATGGCGGCGCTCTTCATCGGTGTGGTGATGGCCTTCCCGAACGGGTTCGCCGGGCTCTTCGAGGACTTCGTGAAGCCCTGGCTCCTGGGCAAGCGCGAGAAGAAGCCCGAGACCCCGGCGGTGCCGCCGGTCGCGCCGGTGACGATGCAGGATGACGATGTCTCCAAGACAGTGACGACGCGGACCGTGGATTCCGGCGACGCGGTGTCCGCACCCACCACGGGCCGCATGGGCCCGGCCACGGCCTGACCGAGGAGCGCATCCCATGAGCAACTCCGATTTCGTGCTGGCGGTGGAAGACCTCACCGTCTCGTTCGACGGCTTCAAGGCCATCGACAATCTGACCCTGTACGTGGACCGTGGCGAGCTGCGCGTGATCATCGGTCCCAACGGCGCGGGCAAGACGACGTTGCTCGACCTGATCTGCGGTCGCACGAAGTCGAGCGGGGGCAGCATCAAGTTCAAGAACCAGGAGATGACCGAACTCGCCGAGCACGCGATCGTCCGCGCCGGCATCGGCCGCAAGTTCCAGACGCCCTCCATCTACGAGAACCTCTCCGTATGGAAGAACCTCGAGGTGTCGTTCCCGCGCGGCCGCGGCGTGTTCGGTGCACTCGCCTTCAAGTGCACCGATGACGTGAAGGCACGCATCGAGGAGGTCGCCGCCGAGATCGGGCTCGCGGATCAGCTCAGCAGAGAAGCGGGCCTGCTGTCGCACGGACAGAAGCAGTGGCTCGAGATCGGGATGCTGCTCATGCAGGACCCCGAGCTGCTGATGCTCGACGAGCCGATCGCCGGCATGAGCGTCCGGGAGCGCGAGTTGACGGCGGAACTGCTGGCCCGCATCGGGAAGAACCGCGCCATGATCGTCATCGAGCACGACATGGATTTCGTCAAGAAGATCGCCCACAAGGTCACGGTCATGCACCAGGGAAAGATCCTCGCCGAGGGTCCGATGGACAAGGTGCAGGCAGACCCGCGCGTGATCGACGTGTATCTGGGCCACTGAGGGAGAAACGTCATGCTGAGCGTAACCGACCTGTGCGTGAGCTACGGCCAGAGCGAGGCCATCCACAGCATCTCGTTCGAGGCGCGGAAGAACGAGACGGTCGCCGTGATGGGCCGCAACGGCATGGGCAAGACCACGCTGTTCAAGTCGCTGATCGGCATCCTGCCGCTGAAGTCGGGCCACGTGAGCGTGGACGGCGCCGACATCTCGAAGGAGGAGTCCTTCCGCCGCGTCGCGAAGGGCGTGGGCTACGTGCCCCAGGGCCGGATGATCTTCCCGACGCTGACGGTGGAGGAGAACCTCCGCACCGGCCTCGAGAACGCGAAGGAGAAGGTGATCCCCGAGGACATCTACACGATGTTCCCCGTGCTCTTCGAGATGCGCCATCGCAAGGGCGGCAACCTGTCGGGCGGTCAGCAGCAGCAGCTCGCGATCGGCCGCGCCCTCGTCACGAATCCGAAGGTGCTGCTGCTCGACGAGCCGACCGAGGGCATCCAGCCGTCGATCATCAAGGACATCGCCAAGGCGCTGAACGAGATCCGCCGCCTCCGCGAGATCACGATCGTCGTGTCGGAGCAGGTGTTCTCGTTCGCGCTCGAAGTGGCCGACCGCATGTTCGTCATCGAGGGCGGGAGGTTCGTGCACGAGGCGGACCGCGCAAACATCGACCCCGCCCGCATCAAGCAGTACCTGTCGGTCTGATTCCGGACCGTAACAAGAAACCCAACGTTCGATAAGAAGGAGAGAGCCATGCCCGAGACCCTCATCAAGGTCGACTTGAACGGTTCGCCGTACGACAACGAGAACATCCACAACCGCTGGCATCCGGACATCCCGATGGCCTGCTGGGTGAACCCCGGCGACGACTTCATCCTCGAGACCTACGACTGGACCGGCGGCTACATCAAGAACAACGACAGCGCGGACGACGTGCGCGATGTCGATCTGTCGACCGTCCACTTCCTGTCCGGCCCGGTCGGCGTGAAGGGCGCGGAGCCCGGCGACCTGCTGGTCGTCGAACTCCTCGACGTGGGCGCCAAGCAGGACAGCCTGTGGGGCTTCAACGGCTTCTTCTCGAAGAAGAACGGCGGCGGCTTCCTGACCGAGCACTTCCCGTTCGCGCAGAAGTCCATCTGGGACATCAGCGGCCTCTTCACGCATTCGCGCCACGTGCCCGGTGTGAAGTTCGCCGGCCTGATCCACCCCGGACTCATCGGCTGCCTGCCCGACCCGAAGCTGCTCGAGACGTGGAACACCCGCGAGGTCGATTTCATCAAGACCGCCCCGGATCGCGTGCCGCCGCTGGCCAACCCGCCGTTCTCGCCCACGGCCCACGCCGGCAAGGCGAAGGGCGACCTCAAGGCCAAGATCGGTGCCGAAGGCGCCCGCACCGTCCCGCCCCGTGAGCACGGCGGCAACTGCGACATCAAGGACCTCTCGCGCGGCTCGAAGATCTTCTTCCCGGTGTACGTCGATGGCGGCGGCCTGTCGGTCGGCGACCTCCACTTCAGCCAGGGCGACGGCGAGATCACGTTCTGCGGCGCCATCGAGATGGCCGGCTGGGTCCACATGAAGGTCACGCTGATCAAGGGCGGCGTTGCGAAGTACGGGATCAAGAACCCGATCTTCAAGCCGAGCCCGATCACGCCCACCTACAACGACTACCTGATCTTCGAAGGCATCTCGGTCGACGAGTACGGCAAGCAGCACTATCTCGACGTCCACGTGGCCTATCGGCAGGCGTGTCTCAACGCCATCGAGTACCTCACGAAGTTCGGGTACACAAAGGCCCAGGCCTATGCGATCCTCGGGACAGCACCGGTGCAGGGTCACATCAGCGGCGTGGTCGACATCCCGAACGCGTGCGCGACGCTGTGGCTGCCCACCGGCATCTTCGACTTCGACATCAACCCCAGCGAAGCCGGCCCGGTGAAACACATCAAGGGCGGTGTCGACATCCCGATGTCGCCGGACAAGTAAGGAGCCAGTCATGCCGGTTTACGAATACGCCTGTGGCGGATGCGGTACGGAGTTCACGGCCCTGCGGCGCATGGCCGAGTCGTCCCTCCCGCACGCGTGCCCGGAATGTGGAAGCGCGGCCGACCGCGCGATGCTGACGCCCCCGGCCTACGCCGGGATGCCCGCGGCGTCGCGCATCGCCCACGCGACCAACGAGCGCGCACAGCACGAACCCAAGTCGTCGTCCAAGCTGGGCCACGTGCACGGCGCGGGCTGCGGTTGCGGTTCGGGGATCAGCAAGACCACGGCGGTGGCGCCCGACGGGAAGAAGAGCTTCCCGTCGAAGCGTCCGTGGATGATCAGCCACTGAGCGTTCGTAGTTCCCGGTCTGCCTGAAACACACAAGGCCGCGTGATCTCTCACGCGGCCTTGTCGTTTCCGTCTCCTGACCCCGCCCTGCTGCCCTCTCGCGGTCACGCTGGAACCACAAGAAAGCCGCCCCGAAGGGCGGCTTTTCCGGGCTTCGTTTGCTGCTGGACTACGCGAACTTGCGACGCGCAACCCCGGCACCGACCACGGCCAGACCCAGGAGGGCCAGGGTGGCGGGTTCCGGCACTTGCGTCGTCCGGGCCGTGTACTCGTAGCTGATCTCCGCGCCGCAGGCGGCTTGCGTGGACTGCGTGGAGGCGATGTTGCCGCCGCCGCCAACGACACTGAGTCCGTTGAACGAAATGCAGGAGATTTCGAAGGAGCCACCACCCGCCACAGCGAACAGGCTGGCCGCCGGGTTCAGCACGATCGAGTCAGTGTCGGAGAAGGGGCCGAACGACTGCGAAGCGCCGGAGGCCAGCGTCACGGTACCGGTAGTGGCGGAGAGCAAGAACACTGAGTTCGAGAAAGTCAGGCCACTGAGGTTGGAGAAGAAGTCCAGCTCGGTCGTCGCCGTGGCGCGGGTGGTCTGCGTGTTGGCGGCGTTGTTCCTGAGGGTGAGCTCCGTGAGGTACTGGCCGGTCAGCGTGAGCGTCACGCCGGTCAGCGTACCGAGCGTCGAATCGAACAGATTGAGCGTGCCGGACTGGTTGATCTCGGTGATTTGCAGGGCCCTCGAGAAGCTGCCGCCGCTGATGATGGCGGCGGAGGCGGAACCGGCGGCCATCAGGCTACCGAGGACTGCCGTGGCGAGAATTTTCTTGATCACTGTCATGTCTCCAAGCTGTAGGACTACTCAGGGTCGCCGAATTTTTGTTGGTCCAGGGCGGTTACCTGCCATGGACTCGCGGCAGGGAGCACGGACCGGGCCATGGCCGGCAACACGCTGTTTCGCATGGGGGGATTAGTTGCAGAAACGTGCTACTCGCGGCGTGTGTAAGATTTGTCGACGAAGGGTTTTCGCCATGCCGACGTCCTTGGGCCGACGGTCACCGCGCGGGACTACTCCTCAGAGCGTGCGCATCAACGCCGCGATGACCTTTGCATCCCCATCGTTCGGGTTCAGGCGCGATGCCGCCTCGAGGTGCAGACGCGCGTCGGGCTTCCGGTCTGCTGCGATCAGACTGCGCGCGAGGTTCAGGCGGATCTGGGCGTCGGACGGCGCGCGCGCCACCGCGGATTCCAGCTGTCGGATGCCCTCGTCGCGATTGCCGAACTGGACGTTCAGCACGCCCACGGTGTCGAGCACCGCGGCCGAATAGGGGGCAGCTGCGAGGGCCTGCTTGCCGATCTCCAGGGCCGACTTGTCTCCCTGCTTGCCGAGCACCAAGGCGAGATTGTTCATCGCCACGGGATCATTCGCGCGGACCTCCAGCACGTTCCGGAACCACTTCGCGGCCTGGTCGAACTCCCCCCGCGCCAGATGGACCTCTCCTGCCGCCAGCATTCCGCGTACATCGCCGGGATGCTTCGCGAGCCAGGCGGCGAGAGTCGACGCTGCCGCGTCCCCCTTCCCCGAGGCCAGCAGATGCTGATACAGCGCCGCCAGCACCTCCGATGCGTTGCTCGCCGCGATGCCGGACCGCAGGACCTGCTCCGCGGCGCCGCCCTGTTCCAGCCGGTCGAGCGCCGCTGCCTCGTGGAGCCAGCCCTCGGGCCGGCCGGGCCACTTCTTCTGGATCACGCGTGCATCCTCGCGGGCCTGCGGGAAGTCGCCGGCGGCCTGCGCGGCGCGCACGAGGCCGAGGTAGGCGGGCAACTCATCCGGCGCAACCGCGATCGCGCGCTTCAGTGCTGTACGGGTCTCGGGCCAGTGGCGTTCGGAGGCGTGGGCTTCAGCGATCCCGAGCAGCGGGGCGGTGGCCCGCGGAGCGACGGCGGCGAGCTTGCCGAAGCTGGCGAGGGCCTGCTGGGAATCCCCGGCGGTCAATTGCGTCCTGGCCAGGGCGTAAAGCGCAGCGGGGTCCCCCGGAAACGTGGCCTGACCCGCGAGCGCCGCGTCGAGGGCCCCTTTGGTATCGCCGCGCGACAGCAGGTAGTCGGTCTTGATGATGAAGAGTGGCAGCGCGAGCACGTTCTCGCGGAGGGCGACGTCGATGACCGGCAGCACTTCCTCGGCCGGGGCCCCCGTGCGCTGGAGGGCTGCGACGAGCATGACCACCGCCTCGGGCTTACCGGGGTCCGATTTCACGAGTTCGCGCAGCCGCGCGATGGCGCCTGCCGGATTCCCGGCGTCCATTTCCGCGGACGCCAGGTTCTTCACTGCCGGGATGAAGGTCGGGGACAACGACACCGCCTTCTCGAACGCGGCCTTCGCGCCCGCGCGATCGCCTTTCTTGCTGGCCACGAGCCCCAGGGCGTTGTGCGCCGCCGCGTGCCCGGGGAGCCGTTTCACCAGGGCGTTCGCGATCGTCTGCGCCCGGTCGTGCAGGCCCTTGCGCAGCAGTTCGTCGATCGCGAGCACGTCCGGGGTGACCTGCGACGGATCGAGCGTTGACGCTGCGACGAGGTCGGCCATGCCGGCTTCGAACTGGCCGGCGATGATTCGAGCCCGAGCACGGCCGATCACCGGTCCCGGGCCTTTCGGATCGAGGGCGATGGCCTTCGCGAAGTTCTCGATGGCGCGCTGGGCGTCTCCGAGGCGCAACGCAATGTCGCCCGCCAGTTCCAGCGTCGGCGCAGCCGGATTGGGGGTCGCCAGGAGTGGCTCGAGCGTCTGCCGGGCCTCCAGGGCCCTGCCGGCGCGCGCCAGCGTCGACGCCAGCATGTAGCGCGCGCGCGTCTGTCCAGGGGAGGTTCTCACGACCGCCGTCAGCAGCTTCTCGGCCATGGCGTAGTTGCCGAGATCGTGTTCGAGCATGCCGCCGACCAGGCGCGCGCGGTTGTCGTCCGGCGCGTTCTTCAATACGGTCTGGATGGCCCCCCGCGCGCGCGCGGTGTCGCCCTTGGCGTACGACACGAGGGCATCGGCGTATGCCGTCGCGGTCGCGTTGGGCGCGAGCTTGGCCATGGAGGCGAGCCGCGTTTCCGCATCCTTCGACCGACCGTGGGCGATGAGATGCGGAATCAGGGTGACGTAGGCGGTGAGGTTGTCCGGCTTCAGTTCGATGGCCTTCCCGTACGCCGCGATGGCCGCCTCGGTATTGCCCGCGCGCTCGGCCATGCTGGCCTTGAGCATCCATGCCCGGCTGGACTTCGGATCGGCCCCGAAGGTCTCGGTCAGCATCGATTCCGCCTTCGCCGCGTCGCCGGCGGTCAGCGCGAGGGTGATCTCGCCGAGCTTCGCCCGTTCCTGCGCCGGGTCGGACTTCAGGGCGGCCTCGTAGGCCTCGCGCGCATCGTCGAACTGTCCGATGGCCATGAACGCATCGCCCCGGATGCTGGAGACCACCGCCTGGGCGGCGTCCGGCGTGACCGGTTCGGTGTCGAGCGTCGTCAGGAGCTTTTCGTAGGCACCGGTCTGGTAGAGCGCATCCGCCAGCTCGGGCACGACGAGGTTCCGGTCGAAGTTCATGGACAGTGCCTTCTGCAACTCCACCGCGGCGCCCACCGGATCGTTCGACCGCAGCAGCGCGAGACCCATCAGATAGCGGATCTCGGGCAGGTCGGGGTCCTCCCGCAGGGCGTTGCGAAGTTCGATGACGGCTGACGCGGCGTCGCCCTTGTCCAGGTGACCCTTCGCGGACTCCATGTACTTCGGCGCACCGGCGTCGCCACACGCCGATACGGCAAGCATCCCTGCGACCATCCAGGCCGCCGTGGTGGTTCTCACGTCCTTGATCATGCTTGTCCCCGGTTGACTGCTTGGCGCGTCGGTCGGGTCAGCGCCCGGCCATCGCACCGCGAATGAGATCCATCAATGCCCCGTACTCGTCCACGGCGGTGAACTGCGGGAAGAGACGCCGGACGTTGTCCGGCGCGTGGAAGAGGAAGCCGGCGTCCGCCTCGATCAGCATCGAGGTGTCGTTGAACGAATCGCCAGCCGCGATCACGCGATAGTTGAGGCTCTTGAAGGCCGCGACCGCGGCACGCTTCTGCTCCGGCAGCCGGAGCTTGTAATCGACGATGCGATCGTTCTCGACCACCAGTCGATGGCACAGCAGCGTCGGCATCCCGAGCTGGCGCATGAACGGCGCGGCGAACTGTTCGAAGGTATCGGAGAGGATGAGCAGTTGCGTGAAGGACCTCAGTTCGTCGAGGAAGGCGCGGGCCCCCGGCAGCGGTTCGAGCGAGCCTATGACCTCCTGGATCTGCGAGAGCGTCAGGCCGTGGCGATCGAGGATCTCCAGCCGATATCGCATCAGCTTGTCGTAGTCCGGTTCGTCGCGCGTCGTGCGGCGCAGCGCCTCGATACCGGTCTTGTCGGCGACGGCGATCCAGATCTCGGGAGTCAGGACCCCCTCCATGTCCAGCGTCACGATGGTCTGCTTCACGATGTGCGAGGGGCGGAGTCGGAAAATCGCGCGAGTCTATCCTGTTCGCGGTGGCTTCCGCGCCCGTCCGCTGCCGTCGAACTGCGGTACAGGTTCAGAGGCTCCCTACCGGAACAGGAACACCAACGTCAGCGTGACCGTGACCGTGCCAATCAGCCCGAGGAGCCACAGGCGTGCGGGCGTCAGTGTCCCGCCGAGTGCCAGGTTGAACGCTGCAGGCAGCAGCAGCCCTGCTCCGCCGAGGATCATGATTACACCGAGCAGGGCGATCGACCCTTCCTCGCGGGGCACAGCCAGACCCGCGACCAACAGCACTGGCGAAAGCATGAGCATGCCTTTGCCCAGCCAGGCCCGCATGGGCGCTTGCACTGCGATCTTCCGCGCGAGATACGCCGGGTAGGTCTTGAGCAGCCAGGGCACGAGCAGGATCAGCAGGAGCAGCAACACCCCTGCAAGCACCTGGCGCACCGGCTTGATCCAGGCTCTGTACGCGGCCTCGTGGGGTATCCCGGCATCGAACACCATGTACTCGACGACGTTCCCGGTCGTGACCAGCAAGCTTGCCTTGCGCGAACCTGCGTCGGGGCTGTCGATCCAGTCGATGCGACCGCCCTTGTCTTCGAACCGCCCCCCTGGATTGCGTGCACGCACTTCGCTCCAATGCATGCCGATGCCCAGACCCTCCGGGGTGCGCGACGCGGCGGGCTTCTTGACGACGAGAAAGGCCACCCGCGGGTCCGCAGCGGGGCGTTCGACCGGCGGCACGACGAACGCGAGGCCCAGGTTCGGATACTCGAACACCAGCGCCCCAGTCAGCGGTGGATCGCCCGCCTCGTAGTGGTCACGCGTGATCGGCGGCGGTCCGAGTTGCGAAACCACCATGCCTCGAGTCAATCCCGACTGCAGCAGCCCGCCCGGCTCCACGAAGGGGAGACCCTCTCCCGGCTGGGCTGAGGCCGTTGTCATCGTCCCCAGCCAGACCAACAGCCAACCGGCGAAACGAACCCGGAGCAGCCCTGATCGAAGCGCACTGCGGTTGCGCGCACCGGAGAGCGTCAGGAGCGCGAGCCAGCAGATCAACGAGTCATTCAGCGGGGTCTGGTCTTGCATCCTCGCATCGCGAGCCTTCCGCAGAACGAATTCTCGAGCGCTCGCGCGCTGAGTCGATCGGCCATTGCACGTTACCTTGGCTCCCATTCACCTCGCCCTCGATGACGTCGGAAAGAAAGCGGTGGCCGGATACCCGGGATCCGGCGCACCCGCTCAGAGACTGAACAGCACCACGGCGAGCACGGCACCGATGGCCGGCATGATCACCGTCATCGCAGCCACGCCCGGATATGCCGCCGAATAGGACTCGCGGCAGATCGACCGGATCGTCGTCACCACGTAGCCGTTGTGCGGCAGCGAATCCAGCGCGCCGGACGAGATCGACACGACCCGGTGCAACGCCTCGGGATTCACGCCCTGCGCCAGATAGAGCGGCGCCAGCAGCGGCAGCGCGATGGACTGTCCTCCGGAGGCCGAGCCCGTGAGGCCGGCGATGACGCTGACGGCCACCGCGGCACCGATGAGCGGGGACCCGGGCAGGTGGGTCATGAAGTCCACGGCCGCCTGGAACCCGCCCGTCAGCTTTGCGACGCCGCCGAAGCCCACGACCGCTGCGGTGTTCGCGATGGCGATGAGGGCGCCCAGCGCACCGGCGGCCGTCGCGGCGCCGATGCGTCCCTTCAGGAATCCGACGTTGAGCAGCAGGCCGGACGCGACGCCTGCGCCGAGGGCGACGATGAGCGCCGACTCCTTCAGCGAGTCGTGCCAGAGGAACGACACCGCCAGCACGGCGATGAGCGGCAACGCACTGCGCCATGCCGGCGGGAGGGCTCGCGCCTCCAGTTGCGGATCGTCCTCGCGCACGATGAAGTGTTCGCCGGCGGCGAGCGCCCGACGCACCATCCACGACAGCCACAGGTGTCCGGCGACGGCCATGAACACCGCGACGACGATGCTCACCTGCCAGCCCGCGTAGGGCGTGGTGCCGAGGAACTTCGTGGGGATCCAGTTCTGGATCTCGGGCGAGCCCGCCGAGGTCATCGTGAACGTGACCGAACCCAGCGCGAGGGCCGCGGGGATGAAGCGGCGCGGCACGTCGGCCACGCGAAAGAGGCTGAGCGCCATCGGATACACCGAGAACGCGACGACGAAGAGGCTCACGCCGCCGTAGGTCAGCACCGCGCAGGCTGCGACGACTGCCACCACGGCGTGCTTCGCGCCGAGCTTGTCGACGATCCACGCCGCGACGCTGTCGGCCGCTCCACTCGCCTCCATGATCTTTCCGAAGAGCGAGCCCAGCAGGAACATGAAGAACCAGGTCTGCACGAACCCGACGAAGCCCTGCATGTAGGCCGCGGTGAAGCTCGGTGAGCCGGTTTCCGCCAGTTGCGGGAACGGCGCGAAGCCGCTGGTGAAGGCCACGAGCAGCGCGCACAGCGGCGCCGCGATGAGCAACTCCACGCCGCGCATGGTCAGGTGGACCAGCGCGCCGAGTCCGATCAGAAGTCCGAGGAGGCTCAGCATGATCTGTCGCCCCGGGGTGTGCGTGTGACTGCCAGCATCGGGTGGCCTCGTGGATCCGAAAAGCCGCGCATGGTAGCCCGGTCGCGCGCGATCACGAAGACTTCGTCACCCGTCATCCGAGCGAGGAAAAACCGACGACTCAGGCCTCGCGGATCCAGCGCGCCGCCTTCTCCGCGATCATCAGCGTCGGGGCGTTCGTGTTGCCGCTGGTGATGGTCGGCATCACGCCGGCATCCGCGATGCGCAGGCCTGCCACACCACGCACGCGCAGGCGGCTGTCGACGACGGCCATGGGGTCGTCGGCCGCCCCCATCTTCGTGGTGCCCACCGGATGGAAGATCGTCGTGGCGATGTCTCCGGCGAGCCGCGCGAGTTCCTCGTCGGTCTCGAACTGCGGGCCGGGTTTCCATTCCTCGGGGGCGAAGGGCGCGAGTGCCGGCTGCGCCGCGATGCGACGCGTGACCCGCAGCGACTGCGCGGCCACGAGGCGGTCTTCGTCGGTGCTCAGGTAGTTCGGGGCGATCGCGGGGGCGTCCTCCGCGCGCGCACTGCGGATCCGCACGGTGCCGCGGCTCGTGGGCGCCAGGTTGCACACGCTCGCGGTGAACGCGGGGAAGCTGTGCAGCGGCTCGCCGAAGGCATCGAGGCTCAACGGCTGCACGTGGTACTGGATGTTCGGATGCGGCCGTGACGGATCGCTCCGCGTGAAGGCGCCGAGTTGCGACGGCGCCATGCTCATCGGGCCGGTGCGCTTCATCGCGTACTCCGCGCCGATCATCGCCTTGCCCCAGAGACTGTTCGCCAACGTGTTGAGCGTGCGGGCGCCCGTCACCTTGAACACCGCGCGGATCTGCAGATGGTCCTGGAGGTTCGCGCCCACGCCCGGCGCATCGCGCTTCACGGAGATGCCGTGACGCTGCAGCAGCGCGCCGGGCCCGATGCCCGAGAGCTGCAGCAGTTGCGGCGACCCGATGCTGCCCGCGGCGAGGATCACCTCCCGCGCGGCCTTCACGGTGACCCGCTGTCCATCGCGCATCACCTCGACGCCGGTGCAGCGCGGTGCGCCTCCGGTGTCGGTGGTGATATCGAGTCGATGGGCCTGCGCGTTCGTCCAGAGCGTGAAGTTGGGACGCGACGTGCAGACCGGCCGCAGGAATGCCTTCGCGGTGTTCCATCGCCAGCCGGACCGCTGGTTCACCTCGAAGTAGCCGACGCCCTCGTTGTCGCCGCGATTGAAGTCGTCCGTCGCCGGCACCCCCGCCTGCTGGGCCGCGAGGGCGAACGCGTCGAGGATGTCCCAGCGCAGCCGCTGCTTCTCGACGCGCCATTCGCCGCCCGCGCCGTGCAGCTTCGCGAAGGACTCGTGGCCGTCGAAGCCGTCGTCGAGGCGGTGATGATCCTCGTGGGCCTTGAAGTCCGGCAGGCAGTTCGCCCAGGTCCAGTCGTCGTCGCCCGTGGCTGCCGCCCAGCCGTCGTAATCGTGCGCCTGGCCGCGCATGTAGATCATGCCGTTGATGCTGGAGCAGCCACCCAGCGTGCGACCGCGCGGATAGCGCAGCTTGCGACCGTTCAGACCGGCGTCCGGCTCGGTGCTGTAGAGCCAGTCGGTGCGGGGGTTGCCGATGCAGTAGAGATAGCCGACCGGGATGTGGATCCAGTGATAGTTGTCCGGTCCGCCCGCTTCGAGCAGCAGCACGCGCCGCGCCGCATCGGCCGAGAGCCGGTTCGCGAGCAGGCAGCCCGCGGTTCCGGCGCCGACGATCACGTAGTCGAACTCGGTCCCGGCCATCGTCGTCACTTCGCCGTGGGCATCACGAACTCGGCGCCGTCGCCGATGTTCTCGGGCCAGCGTTGCATGATGCTCTTCTGCTTCGTGTAGAACCGCACGCCCTCCTCGCCGTAGGCGTGCATGTCGCCGAAGAGGCTGCGCTTCCAGCCGCCGAAGCCGTGCCACGCCATGGGCACCGGGATCGGCACGTTGATGCCGACCATGCCGACTTCGATGCGCCGGCTGAACTCCCGCGCGACGTGACCGTTCTGCGTGAAGCAACTCACCCCGTTGCCGAACTCGTGGGCGTTCACCAGGCCGATGGCCTCGTTGAGATCCTTCACCCGCACGCACGCGAGCACCGGTCCGAAGATCTCCTCGCGGTAGATGCGCATCGACGGCGTCACGTGGTCGAAGAGCGTGCCGCCGAGCCAGAAGCCGCGGGCGTGATCTGGCACCGTGAGGCCGCGACCGTCCACCACGAGTTGCGCGCCCTCGGTGACGCCCTGGGCGATGTAACCTTCGATGCGATCGAGCGCGATGCGCGTCACGATCGGCCCCATCTCGGCGTCGAGTTCGAGGCCGTTGCGGATCACGAGCTTGCGCGTGCGTTCGGCGAGCACCGGCATGATCCGGTCGCCCGCATCGCCCACGAACACCGCGACGCTGATCGCCATGCAGCGTTCGCCGGCAGAGCCGTACGCGGCGCCCACGAGCGCATCGACGGTCTTCTCCACGTCGGCATCGGGCATCACGACCATGTGGTTCTTCGCGCCGCCCAGGGCCTGCACGCGCTTGCCGTGGCGGGCGCCGGTCTCGTAGATGTGCTGGGCGATGGGCGTGCTGCCCACGAACGAGACGGCACGCACGTCCGGATGTTCGAGCAGTGCCTCCACGGCCTCGCGATCTCCCTGGACCACGTTGAACACGCCGTCGGGGAAGCCGGCCTCGCGCATCAGGTCGGCGATCATCAACGAGGGCGACGGATCGATGGGGCTCGGCTTCAGCACGAACGTGTTCCCCGCGGCGATGGCCACCGGGAACATCCACATGGGGACCATGACCGGGAAGTTGAACGGCGTGATGCCCGCGACGACGCCGAGGGGCTGGCGCATCGTCCAGTTGTCGATGCCCGTGCTCACCTGGTCGGTGTAGTCGCCCTTCAGCAGCTGCGGGATGCCGCACGCGAACTCGACGATGTCGATGCCGCGGGACACCTCCCCGCGGGCATCCGTGAACACCTTGCCGTGCTCGGCGGTGATCGCGCGGGCGAGGTCGTCGTGGTGCTTGTTGAGGAGTTCGAGGAAGCGGAACAGGTGGCGCGCCCGGCGGATCGGCGGCGTGTTCGCCCACGCGGGGAAGGCCTGCTGCGCGGCGGCCACCGCGGCATCGACCTCGGTGCGATTCGCGAGCGCGACGCACCCCGTGATCGTTCCCGTGGCCGGATCGAAGACGTCCTGCGCGCGGCCGCTCGTGCCAGCGACGATCCGACCGGCAATGTGGTGAACTATATTTGCGATGCTCATGGGAGACCTCTCGACGTTTTCAGGAATATAGGTGGGCCCCGAGCGATTTTCCAATGAAGTATCGCGAAGCGGATCATAAGGAACGCAAATATGTCTGCCCCCATCGACCCCCGCACGCTCCAGGCCTTCGTCACGGTTGCCACGGAGGGTAACGTGTCCCGGGCCGCGGCTCGCCTGCACCTCAGCCAGCCTGCCGTCAGTCTGCAGCTGAAGCGGCTGGCCGACCTGACCGGACTCACGCTCTTCGCGCGCACGGCCCAGGGGCTCGCCCTCACGGCCGACGGTGCAGCACTCCTCAGCCCGGCGCGCGAGACCCTCGCCGCGCTCACCGGCTTCGAGCGCGCGGCCCAGGGGCGCCACGGCACCGCGCGGGGCCGGCTCCGGCTCGGCACGATCCTCGACCCGGAGTTCACCCGCCTCGGGGCCTTTCTCCGCGAACTGGTGCGCGCAGCGCCGCAGATCGGCACCGAGCTGCGCCAGGGCATGAGCGGCACCGTCCTCGCGCAGATCGCGGATGGCGAACTGGATGCCGGCTTCTTCCTCGGGGATCCCCATCAGGATGCCGAGATGACCGGGCGCCGGTCCCGTCGCCCGGGCTTCGACGTCGTCCGCCTGACCCGCTTCACCTATTGCGTGATCGCGCCGGCAGGTTGGGGGCCGCAGGTGCTCGGTCGGGACTGGCCGGCGCTCGCCACGCTGCCTTGGATCGTGACGCCGCCGGAGTCCGTGCATCACCGCCTGCTCGCCGGCGTGCTGGGCGAGCGCGGGCTGTCGCTCCGGGGCGTGGCCCTGGTGGATCAGGAGGCCTCGATGCTGGACCTCGTGCGATCCGGCGTCGGCCTGAGTCTCGCGCGGGACGCCATCGCCATCCGCGAGAGCCAGGCGCGTGGTCTGGTCGTCGCGGATCGCGTCTCGCTGGAGTCCGAACTGGGGTTCGTGACGCTGCGCTCGGCCCGGGAGAATCCGGTCGTGCGTGCGGCGCGGGCGGCGCTGGGGCGGGTGTGGGAGGTGCCGGTGATCGGCGGGGAGGACGGCCGGTGAGACTCCGGTTGATGCGCACGGTCGCGCGACCCGGGCAGAGCCGCCCCAGGGTCGTCAGCTGACAAGTGTGACCGGCACGCCGGCGCTCCGCAGCACCTCGCGCGCCACGGACCCCATCAGGATCTGCGCGAGTTCGCCGCGGCCGTGGGAGCCCATGATCACCTCGTCGACCTTCCGCTCCTTCACGAACTGGACGACGACCGAGGCCGGGTCGTCGGCAACGAAGATGTGCGCGGCGTACGCGATGCCTTTCGCGTCGAGCCGGGCACGCGCCGCGGCGAGGGCCCTGGCCCCTTCGTCCTGGTGATAGCGGCGGATCTCGTCGCGGTCGACGAACTGACCGACGTCCTTGCGCAGGGCGTGCTGGACGTTGAGGAGGTGGATCTCGACGGGGGGGCGGTAGGCGTCGACCTTCGCGATCACGGCATCGACCGCGCGCAGCGAGGTGTCGGAGCCGTCGATGGGTACGAGCAGTTTCACGATGGGTCTCTCTGCGGGAGGATCAGTGCGGTTCGCGCGGAGAGGACTCCTCCGCGGCGATGTCGACGAGCGGGGTGGCGCCGTGCCGTGCCCGGGCACGCGCCGCCAGGAACTTGCCCACCGCGACCACCAGCACCGCGCAGGTGACCGGCAGGGCGTTGTGCAGCCAGTGGGCGTTCGCCTGGATCCACGGCGCCGTGAAGATGTCCGTCACCATCATCTCGCCCGCCACGTAGCCCAGAAGGCCTGCACCGGCAGTCACGATGATCGGGAAGCGGTCCATCACCTTCAGCAGGAAGGTGCTCGTGAACACGACGAGCGGGATGCTCACGGCGAGGCCCAGGATCAACAGGACGATGCTGCCCTTCGCGACCGCGGCGATGGCGAGCACGTTGTCGAGGCTCATCGCCAGATCGGCAAGCAGGATTGTGCGGATCGCTCCGCCCAGATTCGATGCCGCGGTGCCGTGGCCGGCCTCCTCGCCCTCCGGGACGAGGAGCTGCACCGCGATCCAGAGCAGCAATGCGGCACCCACCAGCTTGAGGCCGGGCAGCCTGAGCAGGCTCACCGCGACGATGATGAGACAGACCCGCATCAGGACCGCGGCACCGCTGCCCCAGATCACGGCCTGCCTCTGCTGGGCGGGCGGCAGCGAGCGCGCGGCGAGCGCGATCACGACGGCGTTGTCGCCTGACAGGACGATATCGACCCCGATGATCTGCGCGAGTGCGAGCCAGAAGGACGAGGTGGCGAATTCGCTCAAGAACGGTCTCCGAGACGTGGCGGGCGCTGGGATGGAGGCGCGTGCGGGATGTTGGCGGTCATGGGGCCGGGGAGGCCGCAGGGAGGCGGGATGATACCGGCGTCCGGCGTGGGGGCGTAGGCCGCGATTCGGGTGGGACACCGGTCGAGCAAGAACAAGACGCCTGCGTTCCACGATTCGACCGGACCACCGAGCCTAGGCCGGGTTCCCGGATTCGTCGAGGCGGCCCTTCCTGGGCCGCGTTTCGGGATTCGTCGAGTTGGGCAGACCGACGCCCGCGTTCCTGGTGTTGTCGAGGTGCCCAAGCCATCGCAGCGTCGAGCGATGCTCGACCCGCGGAGGGCCCTCGCCACTGGATGCCTCGACGCTGAGAACAACCCCCGTGGGTCGGGCTCCGCCCGACGCCTGCGTTCCTGGAGTCGCGGTGCCCAAGCCATCGCAGCGTCGAGCGATGCTCGACCCACGGAGGGCTCTCGCCACTGGATGCCTCGACGCTGAGAACAACCCCCGTGGGTCGGGCTCCGCCCGACGCCTGCGTTCCCGGATTCGTCGAGGTGCCCAAGCCATCCGAGCGTCGAGCGGTGCTCGACCCACGATGCACTCTCGCCGCGGGATGCCTGGTCGGTGAGAACAACCCCCGTGGGTCGGACTCCGCCCGACGCCTGCGTTCCCGGATTCGTCGAGGTGCCCAAGCCATCCGAGCGTCGAGCGGTGCTCGACCCACGAAGCACTCTCGCCACTGGATGCCTCGACGCTGAGAACAACCCCCGTGGGTCGGGCTCCGCCCGACGCCTGCGTTCCCGGATTCGTCGAGGTGCCCAAGCCATGCGAGCGTCGAGCGGTGCTCGACCCACGAAGCACTCTCGCCGCGGGATGCCTGGTCGGTGAGAACAACCCCCGTGGGTCGGACTCCGCCCGACGCCTGCGTTCCCGGATTCGTCGAGGTGCCCAAGCCATCCGAGCGTCGAGCGGTGCTCGACCCACGAAGCACTCTCGCCACTGGATGCCTCGACGCTGAGAACAACCCCCGTGGGTCGGGCTCCGCCCGACGCCTGCGTTCCCGGATTCGTCGAGGTGCCCAAGCCATGCGAGCGTCGAGCGGTGCTCGACCCACGAAGCACTCTCGCCGCGGGATGCCTGGTCGGTGAGAACAACCCCCGTGGGTCGGGCTCCGCCCGACGCCTGCGTTCCCGGATTCGTCGAGGTGCCCAAGCCATGCGAGCGTCGAGCGGTGCTCGACCCACGAAGGGCTCTCGCCACGGGATGCCTTCTCAGAAATGCACCGAGAACCCCGCGTACGGACCCTTCAGCGTTGCGTCGTTCACCCCCACCCATCGATATCCGATCCGCAGCGATCCGTACGGCACCACGAAGGCGGCCGAGATGTCGTGGTCGCGGATCCAGCGGTCCTGGATGGACGACCACGCCGGCGCGAACCGGAACTCGACGCGCGGATGGGGGCGCCAAGCGACGGGCAGCGTCGCGGAGAAGCCGTCGTGCCGATCCCGGCCATGAAGCCACGCGGCGCCGAGTCCGAGGTCGAGGCCGAACACCGGCGTGGCGGAGACACGGATGAGGCCGTGCACGTAGGTCAGGTTCAGCGTATCCCGGGGCTCGTCCTCGCGGAACCGGTTGTGGCGGGCCTGCACGCCGAGCGGCCCGTAGCCGGTCTCGATGCGGACGTCCGTGGCGCGGGTGTCACCCTGGACGTTCTGATGGTTGGCATCGAGGCGCAGGAGGGGCAGGTCGGGCGAGCCCGTCTCCCGCGGTGTGACGTTCACGCCGTACATCGACGGCGTGCCGCGCATGCGGGCGAGGCTCATCTCGGCGCCGGCCGCGAGACCGATCACCGCGAGCAGCGTGAGATCCCCGCCGATGTTCGCCCCGACGTTCGAACTCACGCGCACGCCGCCACCACCACCTCCTCCGCTGCCGCCCGCCGTGCCCGGACCGGCCGGTGCGGGCGCGCCGGCGGCACTTTCGAAATCCCCCAGCGTGCCAGCCTGCGAGGCGCCGGTGAACGCGATCACGGCGAGCGCCGCGAGCGGGCGCCCGATTCGCCCGGGCGGCATCACGGGAGACTCACCCGCGGACGATCCGCGCGCCGCTCAGCGGTTGAACCGCCCGCCCTCGGCCGCGAGCTTCGCGAGCAGAGCCGCCGGCTTCCACTGCGGGCCGATGGGCGCGTAGCGCGCCATCGCTTCGGCCACCGCGGGCAGGCCCACGGTGTCGGCGTAGAACATCGGGCCGCCGCGGAAGCGGGGGAAGCCGTAGCCGTACAGATAGACGATGTCGATGTCGCTCGCACGCTGCGCGATGCGCTCGTCGAGCAGTTGGGCGCCGACGTTCACCAACTGGTACATGCAGCGCTCGAGGATCTCCTGGTCGGAGATGTCGCGTCGCGCGATCCCGGCATCCTTCGAGGCCTGCACGATCAGCGCCTCGATCTCGGGGTCGGGGATGGGCTTGCGGTTGCCCGGTTCGTAGCGGTAGTAGCCGGCGCCCGTCTTCTGGCCGAAGCGGCCGAGTTCGCAGATGCGGTCGCCGATGGCCGTGTAGCGCTCGGCGGGGTTGCGTGTCGCGGCCTGGCGCTTGCGGATCGCCCAGCCGATGTCGAGGCCTGCGAGGTCGCTCACGCGGAACGGCCCCATCGCGAATCCGAATTCCTCCATCACGCGATCCACCTGCTGCGGCAGCGCGCCTTCCTCGATCAGGAAGCCCGCCTCGCGGAAGTACGCGTGGACCATCCGGTTGCCCACGAACCCGTCGCACACGCCGACCAGCACACCCACCTTCTTGATGGTCCGCGCGAGCTTCATGCTCGTCGCGATGACGTCGTGGGCGGTCTTGGCCCCGCGCACGATCTCGAGCAGGCGCATCACGTTCGCCGGGCTGAAGAAGTGCAGGCCGATGACGTCCCCGGGACGCGCAGTGACGGCAGCGATCTCGTCGATGTCGAGCGTCGATGTATTCGTCGCGAGGATCGCACCGGGTTTCGCCACGGCATCCATCTCGCGGAACACCGTCTTCTTCACGTCCATCTCTTCGAAAACCGCCTCGATGATGATGTCGGCGTCCTTCAACTGGTCGTAGGTCAGCACGCCCTCCAGCAGGCCCATGCGCTTGTCCATGGCCTCCTGCGTGAGGCGACCCTTCGCGACCGTGGCGCCGTAGTTGTTGCGGATGATGTCGAAGCCCTTGTCGAGACGCTCCTGCGTGGCCTCGAGCACCTTCACGGGGATGCCGGCGTTCACGAAGTTCATGGCGATGCCGCCGCCCATCGTGCCGGCGCCGATGACCGCGGCGGAGCGGATCTGCCGCACCGGAGTGTCTTCCGGGACGTCGTCGATCTTGTTCGCTGCACGCTCGGCGAAGAAGGCGTGGCGCAGCGACTTCGACTCGGTGGTGGCGACGAGGACCTCGAAGCGCTGGCGCTCGAAGCGCATGGCGTCCTCGAAGGGCAGCTTCACGGAGGCCTCGACGCACGCGAGGCATTCGAGCGGGGCGGGGTAGCCGCGGAACTCCTTCGCGATGCGCGCACGCTCCGCCGTGAAGAAGGCGTCGGGATCACCGTCGACCGCCGTCGCGAGTGCGCTGGTGCGGCGGACCGGCTTCCCTTCCTTCAGCAGGCGCTTGCAGTAGTCGAGCGCACCGGCCATCAGATCGCCGGTCACGACCTCGTCGACGATGCCCAGCACCTTCGCACGGTCGGTGTCGACCGGATCGCCCGTGGTGATCATCGCCACGGCAGTCTTCGCGCCGACGAGGCGCGGCAGACGCTGCGTGCCACCGGCGCCGGGGAGGATGCCGAGCTTCACCTCGGGCAGGCCGATCTGGCAGCCGGCGATGGCAACGCGGTAGTGCGTACCCAGCGCGAGTTCGAGCCCGCCGCCCATCGTCGGGCCGGAGAGTGCCGCCACCATCGGCTTGGTCACGGTGTCCATGTACGCGAGGAGATCGCGAAGGTTGGCCATCCCGGGCGCCGGAGGCTTGCCGAACTCGGTGATGTCCGCGCCGCCGGAGAAGTTCTTCCCGCCGCCGATCAGCAGGAACATGCGCACGTCGGTGTCGTGCTCGCCTTCCTTGATCGCGTCGAGGATGCCCTGCAGCACGCCCTTGCCGACGGACAGCGCATTGACCGGCGGATTGTCGAGCGTGATCACGCCGATGTGGTTGCGGACCTGGTAGCTGATGGGGTTGGGCATGGTGACTCGCCTAAGAGGGGGTTGACCTTGGAATGTAGCGCAGACCGGCGGGCGCCGTCAGCGGCGCGCGATCAGTCGACGCCGGCCCGTGAGCGGGTCCGTCCGCTGCACCGACCGCACGCCGGGGCGCACGCCGGCCGCCGTCAGCGCCGCCTCGAGATCCGCCAGCACGGCCTCGGGGCGCCGCAGCAGCGTCGCCGCGAAGCATCGCCAGAACGTCCAGCCCACGCGCTCCAGCACGCGCTGGCGGCGGACGTCCTCCAGCCAGGTCTCGGGTCCCTGATGCCGGTCGCCGTCGCACTCCACCGCGAGGCGCGCGTCGCCTTCACCTTCCACCACGAGATCGATGCGGTACGAACCCACGCGGGCCTGCGGCGTGACGCGATAGCCGCGGTTCGTGAGGTGGTCGTACAGCGCGCGTTCGAGCGGTGACCCGCAGCGGTCGCGCGGATCGCCGGTGGTGTCCGCGGGTTCGCGCATCGGATCGGCGAAGTGCGCGATGAGACCGCGACGCAGACGGTCGGCCTCGGGCAGATCGGTCAGTTCCACACTGCGCACCAGCACCATCCGGTCGCGGGCCCGCGACGCTGCCACGTTGAACCGCTGCGCGAAGGCATCGCGCGACTGCGGGGGACCCGGATCCTCGGGCGTCGCGACGAGCGTGAGGAAGATGACGTCGCGCTCTCGTCCCTGGAAGCTCCGTGCGTCGCCGCACGCGACCTGATGACGCTGCAACACGGCGGGGCCCAGCGCCTCGTTGAGGCGTTCCCAGGTGCGTTGCGCCTGGGCCTCGCCCGCAAGCGACACCACGCCGATCGAGCGCCCGGTGGTGCGGGGGTCCTCCACGAGCGTGCGCACCTCGTCGACGATGCAGGCGATCTCGTCCTCGTTGATGTCGCCTTCGCGCCGCGCGCCGATCACATGGATGTCGAGCAGAGGCGGGTCGAAGCGCTCCGCGGGCGTCGGTACGCGCAGCGGCCGCAGTTCGTCGCCGTAGAACTCGCGCTTCGAGTACTCGATGATCGGCGTCACGCAGCGGAAGTGCTCGCGCAGCAGCACGCCGCTGCGGGCGTACACGACTTTCGCGAGGTCGTAGATCGACCGGTCGGGCGACATCTGCGGTCGATACACGGCCACCTGGTCGACGAGAAACCGCTGCATCAGCGAGCGGATCCGGTCCTCCTCGATGCCCGGGCTCTCCGGCGCGACCTGGCGATCGTCACCCACGATGAGCAGCTTGCGGCCGCGCAGCAGGGCAGGCAGGGCCGAGAGGTCCGACTGCGAGGCTTCGTCCACCACCACGAGGTCGAAGCAGCCCAGTTCGGCCGGCAGCGATTCGGAGACCCGCGCGTGCGACATGATCCAGCACGGCACCGCAGGATGCGCGCGGGCCGCCGCCTCGCGGGCCTCCTGGCGATACCGCACGGCGCGGCGACCCGCACCGGTCGCGATGCGCTCGATCGCATTGAGGTACCCCTGCAGTGCCGCACAGACATCCGGTGTCGCGTGCTTCAGGATCATCAGCCACGTGCGGCGCACGACGGCGTCGTGGTATGTCCGGGCGAGATCGTGTTCCAGCTCGCCGCGCGTCTGCGCGAGCTGCCGGAACTCGTCCTGCGCGTCGATCATCGCGAGGTGCGACGCGATGCGGCGCAGGCGCCAAGCCTCGGCCCAGTCGTCGGGTACGAGCGCGTCGTTCGCATCGGCCGGCGTGTCGCGCAGCAGGCGCGCGTAGCGCGGTGCCCCCGAGGCCTCGATGGCCGCGGTCACCTGGGCCACGGTGGCGAGCCGCGGCATCAGGGCCCGCACGCGCGCCAGCTCGAGCATCAGGGCGTTCCACATCGCGACCACCGTCGGCTGCCCGTGCTCCGGATCGCCGAGCGTCGCGTCGAGGAAGGTGCGCATCTGCTCGACCACGCGTCCGTTGCGTCCGTCCAGTCCGCGGCGCAGCCGCTCGCGCACCGCCCAGACATCGCCGAGCCGCGACGAGGCGAGGTAGTGCTCCACCGCCCGGTCCAGCTCGTTCCACGCGCTCGCGTCGTCGGGCCGGCGCTGCGTACCGGTCCAACCCGGGAACATCGCAGAGGCGTGGACCGCCAGCGAGCGTACCGTCGATTCGAAGGTCTGCAGGCGGCGCACCGCCGCGAGCTGCGCGGCGGCAGCGAGGCCGGCCGAGGCGTCCTGCACGTCGACCGGATCGAGTCCGAGATCCTTGGCGAGGGTGTTCCACCGGGCCGCCAGCTCGCGCCACTTGCGTTGCAGGGCGAGGTACGCGGCGACGTGCTGCCATTCGTCGGCATCCGCCGGCACGAGCCCGTTGATCCGGACGCTCTCCAGGTGCTTCTTCGCCTCGCCCTTGCCGAAGACGCCGGCGATGCCGAAGGCGCGTCGCCCCTCGGCGAGGTTCTGCAACGCCTGGCCGAAGTCGGCGTCGAGTTCCGCCTCGGCGGGCAGGGCCACCGGGCGCGCCACGAACGCGCGCCGCTGGCCCATCGCCTGATCGAATTCGCGACCGAGGCTGTCGAGGAGCGCCAGCTCCTCGGTGTGCGCACCTTGCGCGAGTGCCTGGCGGAGGCGGTCGGTCCAGCGATGGGTGACGCGGGCGATCTCGGCATCGAGTTCGCGCACGCGGGTCAGCTCGACCGTCAATGCCTGAAGCGCGTCGAGCGCCGCTGCGCCGGTCGGCGCGAGCGTGGGGATGTCCCCGCTGCGGGCGGCCTCCGACAGCCGGGCGAAGCGCGAGAGATCGCGATGTGCCGTCGCGATCTCCTCGGCGGACGGAAGCGCGTCCGGCCCCGGGAGATCCGCCCCCGCGTAATCGATGTCGCGACCGATCTGCCGTCGGGCAGCGCGCAGGCGGTCCATGTCGGTGGCGGAGAACTTCGGGGTGTACTGCGGACCGACGCCGATGTTGTCGGGGATCCACTCGAAGCGGCCCGTCGACGCCATCACCTCGCGTGCGGCGTCGAGCGGATCGAGACGTTCGCCCGAGACGTCGAGGCGTGCGAGATTGAGCCTCGCCCAGCGGCCGATGTCGACGTCGATCTTCGCGATGCGGGTCTGCAGCGCGTCGATGGTCTCCTCCAGCCGCTTCACTTCGCGGGCGAGCGCCTCGGGATCGATGCCCTGCACCTCGTTCGCGATCACGCGCACCGACTGCTCGAACTGCCGCATGCCGTCCTTCTCGGCGGACAGCAGCGAGATGGCGAGCGGGCGGATCTCCTCGGGCAGCTTGTCGCGCAGCGCGGCGAGCGCGGGTTCCTTCATCGACGTCACGAGCACGCGGCGGCCGGTGGCGAGCCAATGGCAGATGATGTTGGCGATCGTGTGCGTCTTGCCCGTGCCGGGCGGGCCCTGCACCACCACGCCGTCGTGCGCCTCCAGCAGCTGGACCACGCGCACCTGCTCGTCGTTGAACGGCTTCGGGAAATAGAGATCCCGGACCGGACCGTCCGACGCGCCGTCGGACTTCGCCATGCTCACGCCGCGGAATGCGGGCAGGGTGACCTTCGCTGCGTCGCTGCCCGGCTCGTGGACCATCGCCGCCGTGGCGCGCGGCAGTGCATCGTCGCCGGGCAGCCGGGCGATGGCCTCGACGAACTTTTCGAGGTCCTGCACGAGCGGATCCTGGCTCCGCGGCCTTGCGAAGAGCGCCCACCCCTCGGTCACCGTGAACTTCGCGGTCGGTTCGGCCACGCCGAGGTCCAGCGGGACGAAGCCCGCGTGATGCTGCTCGCCGCGCGGATCGAGGCACGTGCGCACCGCTTCGAGCGCGGGTCGCCAGCTCCCGGGATCGAAGGGCGAGAACGTGTGCGTCGCCGCCGCGAAGCGCTCGCGGGCGGCCTGTTCCGCCTGCGCGACGCCAGGATTGCGCCGCTGCGCGTACGCATCGAGTTCGAGGCGCGGGTCGCCGTCCCGCGGGCGGATCTCCGCGGCGCCCGTGACGGGATGGATCGTGAGATCGACGAGCTTCGTGACGAGTGGATACGAGATGCGTCCGGTGTCGTCCTCCCACGTGCCGATGCCGAGGCCGAGCACGAGTTCGAGGTCCTCCTCGGTCGTGGCGCCGGTGAGGTCCTGGTGCAGAGTGAAGAGCTGCGCATAGAGACGCGACAGGCTGCGCCGGTGCTGCTCGCTGTCGCACCACGGGCGCCACACGCGTTCGGTGTAGTGGCCGAACTGGCGTTCCACCTCGGCCCGGTACTCGTACGTCGCCAGCGGCACCCTCGCCTGGGGGGCGACCGCGGGTCTCGCGACGTCATCGAGAGAGGTCTGCTGGCCGTCGGCGTCGCGATGCGTGCCGGCGGCGATCAGTGCGGCGCCGTCCAGTGCATCGGCGAGTCCGGGCGGGGCGAGCATCGAGCTGCCCACCGTGAGCCATGGCGCGAGCCAGGCCGAATCCGGTTCCGGCGGCAGCCCGCTTGCACGCGGCCTGGGCACCGTGAACCAGACCTCGTCCCCGCCGTCGGCGTCACCGCCCATGCGCAACACGCTCGCGAAGTCCGCCACCTGGTGGTCGTGCAGGAGGAAGCGGCCGTGGTCGGCGAGGTTCGCGACCGTCGGCGTGCGCACGCGGGCCACCTGGCGGACGTACTCGAGAAGGGACAGGAGTCGGGCTTTGGCGGCGGGCACGATGCGTGGGGATGCGGGTGGGACGGAGGCGCGCAATGCTACCGGATCGGGGGCTCTCCAGTGTCGAGACACTGGGGCCTGTCCACACCGAGGTCCCACGGGTGTCCGTAGCGTGATCAGGCCCTGGTCCGTGCGCCGACGCCGTGGGCGCGCGGTGCCGCAGTGGCACGCCCATCATCGGCTCCCCCGTGCGGTCGCGCGGGCGTATCGTTGAAGCTTGGGGCAGCAGGCAATCCGCCACCGCGATGGCATGGGCGCGGGGCCGAACCGGGGCCGATGTGCGGTGTCGGACCTCTGCACCCCCGTCAATGGAGATCGTCATGAGCACAGATATCGAAGTTTCGCTGGACCGCCTCGCCAAGGATTTCCGGGCCGTCGTCACCGACGCCGAGGCGCTGCTGCAGGCCACTGCCCACGAGACGGGCGACCGTGCGGTGGCCGCGCGCGAGCGCATCGTCGACACGCTGCACGACGCGAAGCAGCGTCTGGCCCAGGTGGAGCAGGCGCTCGGCGCGAAAGTGAAGGAGGTGGCCCGCGCGACCGACGACTACGTCCACGAACACCCGTGGCAGGCCGCCGGCGTCGCCGCCGGGGTCGGATTCCTGATCGGCATGTTGATCAGCCGGCGCTGAGCCCCTTGGCCTCGAACGAGGAAGAGGGCGCGGGTGGCGGTCTGATGGATTCGGTCCGCCGCCTCGCCGCGACCGCGGTGGGTCTCGTGGAAACGCGGCTCGAGATCGTCGTCACCGAGTTGGAGGAGGAGAAGCTCCGGCTGCGTCAGATGCTGATCCTGGGCGTCGTCGCCGGTTTCTGCCTCGGCGTGGCGGCGCTCCTCGCCGTCATGCTCGTCGTGGTGCTCTTCTGGGACACCCACCGGCTTGCGGCCATCGGTGGACTCCTCGTGTTGTTCCTGGGGGGAGGGGCCGTCGCCGCGATGGCGCTCTGGCGCCAGACCGGGGCCCACGCGCGCCTCTTCGATACGACCCTCGCCGAACTGCGCAAGGACCGCGAACGTCTCGGGCGGCGGTCATGATCGATCGCCTCGCCGAGGTGCGGGCCCGGCGCGCCGAACTCGTGGCTCGCGCCGCGCGCGAGCGCGACGACATCGGGCGCCTCGTCGGTGCGGTCACGCAGCCGCTGCGGGCGGCTGGATGGCTCTCCGCCGTGTGGCGTTTCGCCAGTGCCCGACCGCTGCTGTTCGGTGGCGCGGTGGCGGCCGTCGTGATCCTGCGGCCGTCACGTGCCATCGCGTGGTCGCTGCGGCTGTGGGCCGGCTGGCAGGCGTTCCAGCGGATGCGGGAGCGCTTCGCGCTTGTCGAGGCTGCCAAGGGCGGGCGCGGGTCGGATACCCCCGCGGCGGGCAAGCCCCCGCAGACGCGCTGACCTGCCCCCCGGCCGCGCCGGCGAGGTTCTTGGCCCGACCCGGGCGATCCGCGGAATCGCGGTGCCCTGCTACTCGGCGGTGATCTTCCGCTCGCGGATGAGGCGGCTCCACTTCTCGCTCTCGGCGCGGATGTGCTTCCCGAAGTCGGCGCCGGTGCCGCCGATGGCCTCGACGTCGAGTTCGGCGAGTCGCTTCTGCACCGTCGGATCGCGCAAGGCCTCGTTGAACACCGCGTTCAGTTTCGCGAGCACTGCCGGCGGTGTCTTCGCCGGGGCGAGCAGACCGAACCACGGTTGCATCACGACGTCCTTGTAGCCGGCCTCCTGCATGGTCGGCACGTCGGGAAAGAGCTTCGAGCGCTTCGTGCCGGTGACGGCGATCGGCCTGACGCGACCGGCCCCGGCATGCGGCGAGATCGAGGGCATGTTGTCGAACATGAAGTGCACCTCACCGCCCACGAGCGCCGTGACGGCGAGGGCGCTGCCCTTGTAGGGCACGTGCCGGATCTCGATGCCGGCGAGGGACTCGAACAGTTCCGACGTGAGGTGCAGCGAGGAACCGAATCCCGACGATGCATAAGTGATCGCACCCGGTTTCGCGCGGATCAGCGCGACCAGCTCCTTCACATCCTTCGCCGGGACCGACGGATGCACCGCGAGCAGATTCGCGATGCGGCCGACTTCCATCAGCGGGGCGTAGTCGCGCTCGACGTCGAAGCCGATGGTCTTGTAGATGTACGGGTTGATGGAGCAGGTGCCGATGCTGCCCATGATCAGCGTGTAGCCGTCCCCGGGCGCGCGGGCCACGAGTTCCATGGCGACGTTGCCGCCGGCGCCGGGGCGGTTGTCGACGATGACCTGTTGCCCCAGGAGTTGCGTGGCGCGCTGGCTGAGCAGCCGCGAGAGCATGTCCGGTGTGCCGCCCGGCGGGAACGGCACGATGATCCTGACGGGCTTGCGCGGGAAGTCCTGGGCGATGCCTGGCGCGGCGGGCAGGACGAACGCGAACGCCAGGGCGGCGAGCAGGTGCAGACGGGAACGCATGGGCGGGTGTCTCGGAGTGTGTCCGTGGGGCCGCCATGATAGGCGGGTCCGCCATGTCGCACGCGGCCCGGGGTCGCGACCGGCCCACGAAGCCCGCTACATCGCGTACTTCTTCACCCCTGCCTCGTCCCACTCGATGCCGCTGCCCGGACGGGACGGTACGTCCGCGAATCCGTCCTTCACGCGGATCGGATCCGCCAGCACGGGCGCGGCCCAGTCGGACCATTCCAGCCAGTCGGCCGACTCGCTCACGCGCAGCAACTGCGCGGAGACGGCCGGGTAGAGGTGGCTCGACAGCGGCAGGCCGGCGGCACCGGCGATGGCGGCGGCGCGCATCCAGCCGCTGACGCCGCCGATGCGCATGAGATCCGGCATGTAGAGGTCGGCGGCGTTCGCGCGGACGGCGGCTAGGAAGGCGCGCGGGCCGTAGATGTTCTCGCCGATCGACACCGGTGTTCGCATCTCGCGCGTGATCTGTGCGCAGCCTTCCAGGTTGTCGTAGATCACCGGTTCCTCGAACCAGTAGAGGCCCTGGTCGTCGAGGGCGTGCAGTCGGAGCAGGGCCTCGCCGAACGCCAGGCCCTGATTGAAGTCGACCATGAGATGGATGTCGTCGCCCACCGCGCGGCGCACCTCCGCGATGGCGGCGAGGTCGTCCTTCAACGCGGGGCGGCCGAGGCGCAGCTTGATCGCCCGGAACCCGCCCTCCGCCACGAGACCCTCGGCCTCGGCACCGATCCGGTCGAGCGGGATCAGCCACAGGCCGTTCGTGTTGTACGCGCGGACCGGGCCGGGCGTGCCGCCCAGCAGCGTCGCGAGCGACTGGCCCGCAGCCCGCGCGCGGGCATCCCACAGCGCCATGTCGAGGCCCGAGATCGCGATGACGCTGAGACCCTCGCGGCCGTTCAGGTGCATGGCGCCCATGCCATCGCGGTACACGTCGAGCGGGGCGAGCGGCCGGCCGCGGAACTGCGTGGCGAGTTCCTGGAGCAGGGCGGTGATCGGTCCGACGGCGTTGTGCCGGTACGGTTCGAGAAAGGCATGACCGGTGACGCCCTCGGCCGTGTGGGCGTCGATCAGGATCAACGGCCACTTCTCGTAGATGCCGACCTTCGAGACGATGGGGCGGCGCATCGGGATCGACACCGCGCGGACGGTGATGCGGTCGAGGGTGAGCGTGGGAACGCCGGTCGTGGTCATGCGTGATCCTTTCGTGTCTTGCCGGTGGGGACGGGCATCGCGCTCAGGCGGCTTGCTGCGCCTTCGTCCGGGTGGTCGTGACCGACGTGGCGCCGGGCGCGACGCCTGCGGCCAGCTGCCCCTCGATCTCGTCCCATCGTACCCTGGCTTTCGCGACGTTCGCCTCCTTCACGTGCCCGAACCCGCGCATCTTCTCGGGCAGGCCTGCGAGTTCGACGACGAGCGGCAGGGTCGCGGGCGTGAGTGTCGCGATGGCGCGGTCGATGGCCTGCTCGTACTCGGCGATCAGCGCGCGCTCCATCCGCCGCTCGGCCGTGCGGCCGAAGATGTCGAGCGCGGTGCCGCGCAGCCCCTTGGCTTTCGCGAGCCAGCGGAACGCATGCCGGACCCAGGGGCCGTACGACTTCTTCACCAGATGGCCGTCGGCGTCCCGCTTCGACAGCAGCGGCGGCGCGAGGTGGAAGCGCAGTTGCACGTCGCCCTCGAAGGCGTCCGCGAGCCGCTTCTCGAACTCGCCGTTCGAGTAGAGGCGCGCGACCTCGTATTCGTCCTTGTAGCTCATCAGCTTCGCGGCGGCGCTCGCCACGGTGCGGGCGAGCTGGTCTCCGGTGCCTAGCTTCGTCTCGGCGGCGCGCACGCGGTCCACGAAACGCTCGTACCGGGCGGCGTGGGCGGCGTCCTGCCAGGCGGTGAGATGTTCGACGCGCTGCTTCACGAGGGAGGCGAGCGTCTGCGGGAACTGGACCTGCACCGGTTGCGCCGGCGTTCCGATGCGTTCGACCCGGGCGAGGTCGGCGGCAGCGCGACGGCCCCACAGGAACGCGGCCTTGTTGGCATCGATGGCCACGCCGTTCAGTTCGATGGCCCGCAGCAGCGACGCCTCGCCGAGCGGCACCAGGCCCTTCTGGAATGCGAAGCCGAGCATGAAGAGGTTGGTGGCGATGGCGTCGCCGAGCAGTGCCGTGGCGATGCGGGTCGCGTCGAGTGCGTGGACGTTGCCGGCCACGGCCTCGTCGAGCAGCGCACGGACGGCGTCCGCCGGGAACTGCCAATCGGGGTCCTGCGCGAACTTGCCCGTGGGCTGCTCGTGCGTGTTCACGACGGCGACCGTGCGGCCGGGGCGCGTCTTCGCGATGGCGTCCTGCGCGCCGGCCGTCAGCAGGTCGCAACCCAGGATGAGGTCGGCCTCGCCGGTGGCGATGCGCTGCGCGTGGATGTCCTCCGGATGGGCCGCGAGCTTCACGTGCGAGGTCACCGCGCCGTTCTTCTGCGACATGCCGGTCATGTCGAGGACCGAGACGCCGCGTCCCTCGAGGTGCGCGGCCATTCCCATCAGGGCGCCGATCGTGATGACGCCGGTGCCGCCGATGCCGGTGACGAGGATGTTCCAGGTGGTCGACTGCAGGGGGACGAGCGTCGGTGCCGGCAGTTCTCCGAATTCGACCACACCCTTTGCGGCCTTCGGACGCCGGACCTTGCCGCCCTCGACCGACACGAAGCTCGGGCAGAAGCCCTCGACGCAGCTGAAGTCCTGGTTGCACGCCGACTGGTCGATCACGCGCTTCGTGCCGAACGCCGTCTGTTTCGGCAGCAGCGAGGTGCAGTTCGACGCGGCACCGCAGTCGCCGCAGCCTTCGCACACGGCCTCGTTGATGAAGAGGCGCTGCGACGGCGTCGGCATCTCGCCCTTCTTGCGACGGCGGCGCTTCTCGGCCGCGCACGTCTGATCGTAGATGATGACCGACGTGCCGGAGATCGTGCGCATCTCCTTCTGCACGGCATCGAGATCGTGTCGATCGTGCAGCGTGGCGGTCGCGGGCAGCGAACTCCGATCGGCGTAGCGGGCGAGATCCTCGGTGACGATGGCGATGCGCTTCACGCCCTCGGCGGCCATCTGCTGCGCGATCATCGGTACGGAGGTCTGGCCGTCGACGGGCTGGCCACCGGTCATCGCCACCGCATCGTTGAAGAGGATCTTGTAGGTGATGTTCACGCCTGCCGCGATGGCCGCGCGGATCGCGAGGTGGCCGGAGTGGAAGTACGTGCCGTCACCCAGGTTCGAGAACACGTGGCCGCGCTTCGAGAACGGCGCCTGGCCGATCCAGATGGCCCCCTCGCCGCCCATCTGCGTCGTGGTGCGGTTGTGTTCCGGGTAGATGGCCGTGGCCATCACGTGACAGCCGATGCCGGCCAGCGCGAGACTGCCGTCGGGTACTTTGGTCGAGCGGTTGTGCGGACAGCCCGAGCAGTACCACGCGGGGCGCGGCGGCGTCGCCACGGCCTTGCGCAGCACGGCCTCCTTCGCTTCGAGGAAGGCGAGGCGCGCGCGGATGCGGTCGCTGTCGTGGAAGCGTGCGAGGCGGCCGGCGATCACGCGGGCGATCTGCGCGATGGAGAAGTCGCCCTTCGCGGGCAGCAGCCAGTTGCCGCGGCCGGCGACCCATTCGCCGCGCTCGTCGAACTTGCCGATGACGCGGGGACGGGCATCCTCGCTCCAGTTGTAGAGGTGCTCCTTCAACTGGTACTCGACCATCTGGCGCTTCTCCTCGACGACGAGGATCTCCTCGAGCCCGCGCGAGAACTCGCGGATGCCGTCGGGTTCGAGCGGCCAGGGCATCGAGACCTTGAAGACGCGGATGCCGATCTCGGCGGCGCCGGCCTCGTCGATGCCGAGTTCCTCGAGCGCCTCGAGGACGTCCATGTACGACTTGCCGGAGGCCACGATGCCGAGGCGCGCCCTGGGCGAGTCGATGGTGGTGCGGTTCAGCTTGTTCGCGCGGGCGTAGGCGATGGCGGCGTAGATGCGGTAGTCCTGCATCAGCGCTTCCTGGTTGCGCGCCTGGACGCCGAGCGTCTCCGACGACAGCCGACCGTTCAGGCCACCCTCGGGCATCGGGAAGTCCGTCGGCAGGACGATGGCGGGCGCGTCGAGGTTCGCGTCGATGGAGGCGGACGATTCGACGGTGTCGGCGAGCGCCTTGAAGGCCACCGCACAGCCCGAATAGCGCGACATCGCGAAGCCGTGCAGGCCCAGTTCCACGTACTCCTGCACGTTGCACGGGTAGAGCACAGGGATCATCGAGGCCGAGAAGAGGTGATCGCTCTGGTGCGGGAGCGTGGACGAATACGCGCCGTGGTCGTCGCCCGCCACGAGGAGGACGCCGCCGTGCTTCGAGGTGCCGGCGAAGTTCATGTGCTTGAAGACGTCGCCGCAGCGGTCGACGCCGGGACCCTTGCCGTACCAGAGGGCGAAGACGCCGTCGTAGTCGGACTCGCCCACCATGTGGACCTGTTGCGTGCCCCAGACGGCGGTGGCGGCCATCTCCTCGTTCGTGCCGGGCACGAACTTCACGTGCTGGGCGGCCAGGTGCTTCTCGGCCTTCCACAGGGCCTCGTCGAGACCGCCCAGCGGGCTGCCGCGATAGCCGGACACGAAGCCGGCGGTGTCGAGGCCGGCGGCGGCATCGCGGCGGCGCTGCATCAGCATCAGGCGCACGAGGGCCTGGATGCCGGTGAGGTAGATGCGGCCGGTGACGGCCTCGTACTTGTCGTCGAGGGTGACGGATTGCATGTCGGGCTCCTGTGGGATTCGACTGACGTTCGCGTGGCCCGGATAGGGCGGCGACCGCGGTTGCGACGTCAGGCGGGTGGCCCGCGTCGCGGATTCAGGCAGAGCGGATGACCGGGTGATACGGCGATCAAGGGATCGGCAGGGCGCGGTATTCCTGTTCGTTCAGCACCAGCTCGTGGTGACCGCGGCCCGGCGGGATCATCGGAAAGCAGTTTTCCTGTGGTGGCACGACGACGTCGAGCAGGAAGGGACCCTCGGAGGCGAGGCACTCGGCCACTGCGGCGTCGAGTTCCGCCGGCGATTCCACGCGCCGGGCCTTCCAGCCGAAGCCCAGGGCCACGGCGACGAAGTCGGGCAACGCCTCCGTCCAGCTATGGCTCTGGCGGCCTTCGTGGATGAGGTCCTGCCACTGGCGGACCATGCCCATGCGACCGTTGTTCACCACGATCAGCTTCACCGGCGTGCGGTGCTGCATGGCCGTGGAGAGTTCCTGGAGGTTCATGAGCACCGAGGCGTCGCCGCTCACGCAGACCACCTTCGCGTCGGGATGACCCACCTGGGCACCGATGGCTGCGGGAAGGCCGTAGCCCATCGTGCCGGCGCCTCCCGAGGTGAGCCAGCGACCCGGGGCCTCGAAAGCGAGGTGCTGCGCGGCCCACATCTGGTGCTGGCCGACGTCGGTGGAGACGATGGCGTCCTGGCCGTCGAGGGCCGCGCGCACCGTGCGCATCAGGCGCTGCGGCAGGATCGCGTCGGACCGGTCGGTGAAGCCCAGGCTGTCGCGCGCGCGCCAGGCTTCGATCATCGTCCACCAGGGGGCGAGACTTTCCGTGTCGAACGCGGTGTCGCCGACGGTTTCGAGCAGGCGCACCAGGACATCGCCGCAGTCGCCGAGCAGTGGGACATCCACCGGCACGAGGCGCCCGATGGACGTGGCGTCGATGTCCACGTGGATGGTGGCAGCGTGCGGGCAGAACTCGGAGAGCTTGGAGGTGACGCGGTCGTCGAAGCGCGCGCCCACGCAGACCACGAGATCGGACTCGTGCATCGCAAGGTTCGCTTCGAGCGTGCCGTGCATGCCGAGCATGCCGAGGAACTGCGGGTCGGACGCGGGGAAGGCGCCGAGACCCATGAGGGTGAGCGTGCATGGCGCGCCGGTCATGCGCACGAGCTTCGTGAACGCCTCGCAGGCCGCAGGACCGGAGTTGACGAGGCCGCCACCGCCGTAGAACACCGGCCGCCTGGCGCGCCGCAGGCGGTCGACGGCGTCGACGAGCTGGGCGACGGGGGCGGGTGGGAAGGTCGGTACGACGGACTTCGTCACGGCGGGGGCGGGCTGGGCGCCTGTGGCCGCGAGTTGGATGTCCTTCGGGAAGTCGAGCAGCACAGGGCCCGGGCGACCGCCCGTCGCCACTGCGAAGGCCTTGCGCACGGTCGACGCCACATCGGCCACGCGGCGCATCTGGGCGTTCCACTTGGTCACGGGGCGGGAGATGCCGAGCGCGTCGCACTCCTGGAAGGCTTCGGTACCGATGAGGGTCGTGGCGACCTGCCCGCTGATGCAGATCACCGGCACGGAGTCGCACATGGCGTCGAGCAGACCGGTGATCGTGTTGCTCACGCCGGGGCCGGATGTCACGAGCACGACGCCGGGGCGGCCCGTGCTGCGGGCGTAACCCTCGGCGGCATGGACCGCGGCCTGCTCGTGCCGGACCAGCACGTGGCGGAGGCGCGATTCGCCGTGCAGCGCGTCGTACACCGGCAGGATCGCGCCGCCCGGATAGCCGAAAATCACCTCGACGCCCAACTCCACGAGGGTGTCGATCAGCACGCGCGCCCCGTTGCGGTCGACGGGCTGGGCCGTCGCGACGGGCGCTTTCAGGAACTCGGGTCGGGTGGTGGCGTTCATGGGAGAGAGCTTAGGCGTCGCACGGCAGAAAAGGCGTCCGATTTTTCTGCTCGTTGGGCGATAATTCGGGAGACTTTTCTGTTTAGGAGGGCTTCGGAAGAATGGCACTCGACAAGTTCGATCTCGCGATCCTCCGCGAGCTGCAGCGCGATGCCCGCGCGAGCCTGGGCGACATCAGTGCGGCGGTGGGGCTGTCGACCACGCCCTGCTGGAACCGCATCAAGCGCATGGAGACCGAGGGCGTGATCCTCGGCTACACCGTGCGCATCGATCCGTCGGCGCTCGGTTTCAGCGAGACGGTGATCGTCCAGGTGACGCTGGAGAGCCACAGCGACGAGACGATCTACGCGTTCGGTCGCATGCTGGAGGAGATCCCCGAGGTGCTGGAGGCGACGCTGATCTCGGGCGACTACGACTACCTGATCCGCATTGCGGTCCGCGACACGCGCGACTACGAACGGCTGCTGCGCGAAAAGCTCTACCGCATCCGGGGCATCCGCCACAGCAAGTCGAGCTTCGTGCTGCGGACGCTGAAGTCGAGCGAGATCCCGCTGTCCGCCGCCGAGCCGGCCGAGGCGACGAAGGCACCGCGGAAGCCGAGGGCAGCGGCGGCGAAAGGGGTGAAGGCCGGGAAGACGCGCTGACGGCATCTTCGCAGCAGCCCCGCCGGCGGTGCCTCGGTCGAGGAGGATTCAGCGACGGTGCAGGGAAGGTGCAGGGCCTCCGTTGGAGGACGACCCGGAACGTTGGTGCTGGGTCACCCTTGACGGGTGACCCAGCTTAGCCCGGTACGCCGGGCGGGGACTACCGGCACACGAGCACCGGTATCTTGGAATGCGTGAGGACCTTCGTGGTCTCGCTGCCCAACAGTACGCCCGCCAATCCCTTGCGTCCATGGGACGCCATGACGATCAGATCGCAGCGACGCTTGCGGGCGACCTCGACGATGCCTTCCCAGGGCATCCGGCATTCCTCGTAGTGGGTCTCGCACTCGACGCCGGCGGCATCGGCCTCCTTCCTGACGGCGGCAAGGATCTTCGTGGCATTGCGTTCCGTGCGCGCCTCGTATTCGTCGCGGGCCATGAGGTCCGGCGGGATGTACTCGCCGTACACCAGCACCTCGTACTCGGGCGGCGCGTAGAAGCCTGTCACCTTGGCGCCACACGTCGCGGCGAGTTTCACGCCTTCGCGGATGGCCTTCTTCGACAGCGGAGAGCCGTCGACGGGGATCAGGATGCGCTTGTACATGGGTGTGTCTCCTCGAAAGTGCCAACTGTTCGAATCCGATGGGCCCGAGTCTCGCGTGAGCGTGGCCGGCCGTGTTGATGCAGGTCAAGTGGCGCGTGTTGCACCGCTCGCGCCGATCGCGTCGCGTACGGTCGATGCGATCCCGTGCGCTATCCTTCGCGCCGTGAACCAACATCTTCTTCCCACGCTCCGCCTCCTCGGCGGCGACACCTTCCGCTCCGGCGAGGAGATCGCGCAACGGCTCGGGGTCACCCGCGCCACCGTCTGGAACGTGATGCAGGAGGTGCAGCAGCTCGGCCTTCCGGTCGAGAAGGTGCGCGGCCAGGGTTACCGCCTGCCGCATGCGCCCGTCTGGCTCGACGCCGCCGCAATCGGGACCGCGCTCGGTGGTCACGCCGCGCGCTTCCACGTCGACATCCATGACGAAGTGGCGTCCACCAACACGGTGATGCTCGAACGCGCCGCAGCCGGCGCGCCGTCCGGATCCGTCGTGGCCGCCGAGCTGCAGACGGGCGGGCGCGGGCGCCGCGGCCGCACCTGGCTCTCGGGACTCGGCGGCGCGCTCACGTTCTCGCTCCTCTGGCGCTTCGACCAGGGGCCGGCATCGCTCTCGGGACTCAGCCTCGTCGTCGGACTGGCGTGTGCGAAGGCGCTCGCGGCGCGCGGTGTGCAGGGGGTGGGCGTGAAGTGGCCGAACGACCTCCTGTGCGACGGCCGCAAGCTGGCCGGCATCCTCATCGAACTGCAGGGAGACGCGCTCGGCCCGTCCGCCGTGGTCATCGGCATCGGGTTCAACGTGCGGCTCGCGGCCGACATTCCGGCGGCGGTCGATCAGCCCGTTGCCGACATCGCCGGGGCGGGGGGCTCCGAGGATCGCAACGCCTTGCTCGCCGCCGTGCTGACCGAACTGGCCATGGCGATCGACGCGTTCCTCGTCGGTGGATTCGCCGCGATGGCGGACGAGTTCGATCGCTGGCACGTGTTGCGGGGGCGTGATGCCGTCGTGAGCCTGCCCGACGGCAGCCGCGTCGAGGGTCGCGTGACGGGTACGGCGGCCGATGGCGCGCTGCTCGTCGACACGGTCACCGGTGTCCGGCGTTTCCATGGCGGCGAGGTGAGCGTACGGGCGTCGAACGGGATGGCGACGGCGGGCCGCGATGCGTGACGGACTGCCGAAGGTCGGCGCGCGCCTAGTTCTCGATGCCGGCAACACGCGCGTGAAATGGGCGTTCGTGAACGATGGCGTCTTCGTGGCCAGCGGCGCCGTGCCCACGCAGGATCCCGACGCTCTGGCCGCCCGATGGGGCGACCTCCCGCTGCAGGGCACCCGCACCCTCGCCTGCAGCGTTGCCGGCCCGGCCGTGCGCGAGCGCATCGGGGCGCTCGTCGCGGCCCACACCGCCACCGAGGTCGTGTGGTTCGCCTCGACCGAACGTTGCGCCGGCGTCTACAACCGGTACGACCGGCCGACCCAGCTCGGTGCGGATCGATGGGCGGCGATGGTCGGTGCCCGGGCACGCACCGATGATCCGGTGGTCGTGGTGAATGCGGGCACGGCCATCACCGTGGACGCACTGGCTTCGACCGGAGAATTTCTCGGCGGGCTGATCCTGCCCGGCGTCGGCGTGATGCTCGATGCCCTCGCGCAGCGAACCGCAGGCCTGCAGTCCGCCCCGGGGCGCGTCAGCGAGTTCCCGCGGAACACCGCGGACGCGATGACCTCCGGCGCGTTCGATGCCGCAGCCGGCGCCGTCGCGCGGATGGTCGGGCGGCTCGCGGCACGGGAGGGCACGACTCCGCGCGTGCTGCTCTCCGGCGGCTCCGCGCCGACGCTCGTTCCGGGCATGCCGGAGGGCGCGCTCCGCGTGGAGCATCTCGTGCTGGAGGGCCTGCTGGTCGCCGACGTCTCGGAGGTGTTCCGTTGAGGGTCCTGCTGTCCATCCTGATCGTCGCGAATCTCGCGCTCTTCGGGTACGGATTCCTGGCGGAGCGCCAGGAGCGGACCGCCCAGCGTGCGGCACCGGTGGACCAGCCGAATGCCGACCGCATCCGGATCGTCCGCGGTGAGCCCGAACCCGCACCGCCGCCGGAGCCCGCCCCGGCCGAGGCGGCGTGCATGGAATGGGCGCCGTTCTCCCAGGAGGAAATCGTGCGGGCCCGCGAAGCCCTCGCCTCGTTGGGTCTCGGTGACCGCCTCGGGAGTGCGCCGGTCAATGCGGTGGCGAACTGGTGGGTGTACGTGCCGCCGTTCCCCAACCGCCTGCAGGCCGATCGCGAGGTGGCGCGCCTCGCGGCGTTGGGCGTGCTCGACACGTACGTCGTGCAGGACAACTCGGACATGCGCTTCGCGGTTTCCCTCGGCATCTTCCGTTCGGAAGAGGCCGCCCAGAGATTCCTCGAAGGGTTGAAGACCCGGCGCGTGGCGCGGGCCGTCGTCGGTCAGCGGCCGCATCCGCTGCGGCTCAACGCGATCTACGTGCGGGAACCCGTCGAGGCCGAGACGAAGCGACTGGCGGAATTGAAGGCCGGATGGCCTGGGACGGAGCTGCGCGCAGCGGCCTGCCCGTGAACGCGTCGCGGGCGCTGCAGCGACTGCCGGAGCGGGAGTGAAGCCGCAGGATCGTGGCGGCTTCGCGTGACGGGTGACTACCTGGGATGCGTGTCTGCCGCGGCGGTGGGCAATGCTGCCCTGCAGGCCGGGGCGGTGGCTGGGCATGTCGGCTTGCCGCACGGCGCCCGATCGTGATCGGTGGATGCGGCGTGGTCGGCGAAGCGTCTCCGGGGCTTCATGAATGCGCCCCCCGACGTCGTGCTGCCTGTCTGGACGGCATGCTCCTCATCCGTGGGATGGCAGCGATCAAACCGTCGCGGATTCGTCGTGCGACGTCTGCGGAGTCCCGTTGAGGGTCTCCACGGCGCGGACGATGTCGTCGGCCACCAGCGTGATCTTCCGGCGTTGCGAGCGGGCCATCCTGCGCAACGCTTCGAAGGCAGCCCGGCGGTCCAGGCGACGGCGTTCCATCAGGACGCCCACGGCCATGCGGGTCTTCTGTTCGGTGGACAGCGCGGTGTTGAGGCGGAGTTCGGAATCCTTCAGCCGCGATATCTCCGCACCGCGTGCCAGCGCTGCCTCGATGGACGGGACGAGCTGCGGGATGTCGATCGGTTTCAGGAGGAAGCCGAGTGCGCCGTTGCCGGCGGCCTGCCGGACGATGTCGAGATCCCCGTGGGCCGACAGGAAGATGAACGGCACCGTGCTGTGCTCCCGCATCAGCGCGGACAGCGCGATACCGTCCATGCCGGGCATGCGCACGTCGAGTATCGCGAGATCCACGCCGCCGTCCTGCATGCGGGAGATCGCTTGTTCGGCCGACGCGGCCGCGGTCACCTCGTAGCCGGCGTCGCGGAGGCCTTCCGAGAGGGTGGCGAGCACGAGCCGGTCGTCATCCACGAGCAGAAGGCGGGGTTGTGTGGGTTCGTTCGATTCCATCGGTTCTCCGTGAGTTGAAGCGTAGATGGGGCTATGGCCCCGGGTTGCAAGCCTGGGGGGACCCCGATGCGTTCGCGCCACCGTGCGACTCCATCGGAGGCTCCCCAGGGTCAGGCGGCCGCGGCGATGTCCGCGGCAGTGGCCAGCACCGGTGGTTCGAGCGTCACCACCACCGAAACCGTATCGGAGTGCTGCTGGAAAGCGACACCGAATCCCTTGGTCGGGGCCAGTGCGCGCATCAGGCCGAGGCCGGTGCCCAGCCCTCGTCTGGGAAACTCGAACTCCGACGGCAGCCGGCCGGGATTCAGGATGCGAACGGTCGCGCCGCCGCGCTCGGCATGCATCGACACGCTCATCCATCCGGCTTCACCCGCCTTCGCGCCGTGCTTCGCGGCGTTCAACATCAACTCGTTGAGGATGAGTGCGACCCCGACGGCCTCGCCTTCCGCGACGCGCAAGGGGGACTCTCCCGTCGGAAGTGTTTCCATGTCCAGCGTCACGCCGGTCAGCGCGCTCACATGGCGCGCGATGGCCGGGACCATCTCGGCGAGCCCGATGCTGCCGAGCGCACCCCGGCCCTGCAGTCCGTGCACGATGGCCATCGACTGCACCTGTGCGATGGCCGCGTCGAGGACGTGACCGTACGGAGGTGTGCTGCCCACGTGCCGCCGCAGGAGTCCCACGACGCCCTGGAGATGGTTCTTGATGCGATGGTGCACCTCCCGCACCAGTGCGTCCCGCTGGTTGACGGCCTCGTTCAGCTTGCGGTCCTGCTCCAGGCGGCGCTCGGTGATGTCTTTCGCGATCCCGGTCACGAGCGTCGTGCCGTCGCTGCTGATGAACGGGAACGACTCCACCCAGACCCAGCGCTCGCTGCCATCCGGCCGCACCAGGCGGATCTCGGTCTGCGCCGGTTCGCCGACGCGCTGCTCGGCCAGGAAGCGATCCATCGCCGCGCGGTCGCGCGGGTCGACGAGGCGGAGCCAGCCCAGGGCTTCGCCATAGATGTCCTCGCGTCGCACGCCGGTCACGGTCTCGAAGGCGGGACTGAGGTAGAGGACCCGCGAGAAGTCCTGCGTCCCCACCCAGAAGACCTCGGGGACGTTCTCCGCCAGGCGCCGGAACAGTTCCTCGGAACGGCGCAGCGCGGCCTCGGCCCGCTTCTGCTCGGTGACGTCCTCGGTGATGCCGCTCAGTTCCACCCGGCCGTCCGCCGACTTGGAGCTCACGACCCGGCGCCCGCGCAGCCAGCGGTGTTCGCCGTCGGGGCGGACGATGCGGTACTCGTTCTCGAACACGTAGCCGACATCGCGGTCGACCCACCAATTCTGTGCGGCGACGATCTCCTCCAGATCGTCCGGGTGCACGCACGCCAACCAGGCTTCCGGCGCGCTGTAGAGGCGCTCGCCGGGGATCCCGGTGATCTGCTCGAAGGCGGCATTGATGAACCGGATCCGGAACGGGGCGGCGTCCGCGAACCACAGGATCTCGCTGACGCTTCCGGCGAGCCGTTGGAAGCGGGCCTCGGAATCGCGCACTTCGATCCGCGCCTTCTCGACTTCGGTGATGTCGCGCGACACGCCGCGATAGCCGCGGAACTCCCCCGCGGTGTCGAAGACCGGCGTTCCGCTCGCGAGGAGCGTGCGGCGCGTGCCGCCGGGAAGCTGCCATTCGTACAGGAAATCGCGGAACGCCGCCCGACGTTCGAGCTGGTCGTGGTACGTCAGGAGGGCGTCGTCGGCCGCGTGGCAGTCCGGCGGTGCCCAGAGCGGGTGACCGACGAGGCTCGGCACGAACGGCGCAGCGCTGGTGCACGCCCGCGACTGAGTGGTGAATAGCAGATCGGCATCGGTCTCCCAGAAATAGTCGGAGGACAGCTCCACCAGCGTGCGGAACCGCTCCTCCGATTCGCGCAGGGCGATCTCGGCGTGCTTGCGGTCGGTGATGTCCTGGATGATGCCGAGCAGGCGCCGCGGCCGTCCGTCGGGGTACGTCTCGAGCATGCCGCGCTCGTAGATCCAGCGCACGCTGCCATCGGGGCGGATGATGCGGCATTCGATGGCGCCGGGATCACCGCGTCGCCACGCCTCCCGCACCGGCTCGATCGCGGGCCGATCGGCGGGGTGCACCAGGTCGAGGAAGCGCGTGACCGGGATGTCGCCGTCAGTCTCCGGCAGGCCGAGGATCCGCCGGCAGCCGTCGCACCAGAGGACGAGGTTGGTCGCGATGTCGCACTCCCATCGACCCACCTGCCCGAACTCCATCGCGAGGCGGTAGCGTTCCTCGCTCTCGCGCAAGGCCTCTTCTAGACGGCGCTTGCGGGTCGTGTCGCGGCTGAACGTGAGCACGTGATCGATCTGTCCGTCCACGCCCGTGACTGCCACGCAGCGGGTGTCGAGCATCAGCTCGCCGTGCGTCGGCGTGGGCACCGTGAACTCGAACCGCTGCATCGACCGATGCGCGATCTCGACCTGCACCCGGCGCTCGAGGGCTTCGGCGAACGCGGCAGGCAACGGCAGTCGGGATGGCCGCCGTCCGATCATCTCGGCGGGTGCGATGCCCAGCAGTTGTTCCCAGGCGGCATTCGCGTACGTGAACCGCTGGCGGGCGTCGAACCGGGCGATGAGGTCGGGTGCGCTGTCGAGGACGGTCTGCATCTGGTGTCGCGACAGCGAGAGCGCCTCGCGGATGCGCTGGCGCTCCGTGACGTCGTGCACGATCACGAAGCGCGCCCGCCGCCCCTCGAAGTCGACCTCGTGGGTGGCCGTCTCGGTGATGAGGATGGTGCCGTCCTTGCGGCGGTGATACCACGGACCGTTGAGGCGCCCCCAGTCCGGGATGGTGTCCGCGGCGCATGCGAGCAGGCGGGGAACCTCCTCCGGGGGGCGGAGATCCGCCAGCGTCCCGGAGAGCAGTTCCTCGCGGGAACGACCGAAGTGCAGGAGCGTCGCGTCGTTCATGTCGAGGAAGCGCAGCGTCGCCGGGTCGAAGATCCACATCGGCGTCGGATTGCGCCGGAAGGCGACATCCAGCATCGCGCGCTGCTCGGCGTTCTCCCGCTCGAGTGCCTCGATGCGTGACCTGCACGCGGCGAGTTCGTGCTTCCCCTCGTTCATCACGGTCACCACGAAATCAACATCGTGAAGGATAGTACGGTCCATCCAGAGGGTCCACCTGCGGTGACGATCGTGAGTCCCGGCGTTCAGACCGGCACGAACCCGCCGGGCGCAGTGCGATCGAGGCGCACGCCGCGATGGTGGAAGCGCGCGAGTTCGGGACGGTGCGCGATGCTGATGATCGCGGTGTCGGGAAGGCGCTCGCACAGCAGGGTGTACAGGGCGCTCTCCGAATCGTGATCGAGGCTGCTGGTGGCTTCGTCCAGGAAGAGCCAGCGCGGCCGGATGAGCAGTGCGCGTGCGATCGCGACGCGCTGCTGTTCGCCGCCGGAGAGGCGGTGGTGCCACGGTTCCACGTCGTCGAGCCGCTCGGCGAGCCCCGGCAACCCCACGTCGATCAGTGCGGCGCGGATGCGCTCGTCGCCGAAAGCGGCGGGGTCCTGCGGGTACGCGACCACGTCGCGCAGGCTGCCGAGCGGGAAGTACGGACGCTGCGGGAGGAACAGCGGATCGAAGGCGGACGGCGTGCGGATGCGCCCCGACGCGAACGGCCAGATGCCGGCGATGACGCGGAAGACGGTGCTCTTTCCGGATCCGGAGGCACCGGTGAGCAGCACCCGCTCGCCGGCGGCCAGCGACATGGAGGCGCCGGACACCAGCTTCCGAGTGTCGGGCAGCGAGATCTCGAGGGCGTCGATCGCGATACCTGTCTCCGGGGAGGGCTCGATCCGCACCGTCTCGCCGGAGTCTGTCATCCGGCCTGCCTCGACGATCGCACGCTGGAAACTGGTCAGGCGGTCGACCGTCGCCTTCCACTCGGCGAACGTCCCGTACACGTTGATGAACCACGAGAGCGCCCCCTGCACCTGGCCGAAGGCGTTCGAGATCTGCATGAGTCCACCCAGTTGGATCGCCCCGGAGAAATAGCGCGGTGCGCCGACGATGAACGGGAAGACGGTGGCAATCTGTCCGTAGGAGGTCGTGTAGAAGTTGAGGAGCTTCTGGCGCTTCATGATCTGCCACCAGTTCTTCAGCACGCCGGCGAAGCGATCGCGGAAGCCGGCAAGCTCGTCCGCCTCCCCGCGATAGAGCGCCACACCTTCCATGTTCTCCCGGAAACGCGCGAGGCCGAACCGGAAGTCGGCCTCGTAGCGTTGCTGGTCGAAGTTCAGTTTGATTAGCGGTCGCCCGAGCTTGTGCGCAAGCCACGATCCGATGAAGGCATAGGCGACGGCGGCCCAGACCATGTAGCCGTAGATCTCGTACTTCGAATCTCCGAGTGTGAAGCCGAGCGAACCCGAGAGCCCCCAGAGGATGCCCACGAACGAGGCCAGGGTCACGACGGCGTCGAGGAATCCGAGCGAGAGATCGAGTGCGCCGGACACGAAGCTCTTCATGTCCTCGGCGATCCGCTGGTCCGGGTTGTCCGTGGGCTCGGCGGTCAGCTGCATCCGGTAGTAGGCGTGCCGGCCCAGCCACTCGTCGAGGTACTTCCCGGTCATCCAGCGCCGCCACCGGATGAGCAGCATCTGCTTCAGGTAGACGTTGTAGGTGAACATCACGATGAAGACGGTGGCGAGCATCCCGAAGTGGCCCATCGATGGCAGGAAGTCGTCCTTCCGCTTCTCCTGCAGGATGTTGTAGAACTCGTTGTACCAGCTGTTGAACTGCACGCTCATGTAGACCATGGCGAGCGTGAGCGCCACGATCGCCGCGAGCAGAAGCCGCGCGGAGTTCTTCTCCTCGGAGAACCAGTAGGGTCGGACCAGTTGCCAGAAGTCACGCAGGAAGGCGCGGGTTCGCTTCACGATGGTCATCCTCGAAGGGGAAGGGGCTGCGGGTTGCCAAGGGGCTGATGGGCGGGCGGGCGCAAGTCCCGGCGCGGGCGCACGTCACGGACACGACGGGCGCCGCGGGGTTCGCGCCTGCGGCGGACGCGCGAACCACCGGACGGTTGCTCAAGCCCCGCGGATGCGGGACAGCAGGGAGGTGGTGGACCGCTCGTGCTGGAACGCGATCGAATGGACTGTGCCGCCCCAGCCCAGCACTTCGGGTGCGCCGACGATGCGGTCCACGGTCCAGTCGCCGCCCTTCACGAGGACGTCGGGACGCACGGCCAGGATCAGTCCGAGCGGCGTGTCGGTGGCGAAAGTGGTGACGAGGTCCACGGACTCCAGCGCCGCGATCACCGCGAGGCGATCCTCCTCGCGGTTGATGGGGCGGTCGTCCCCCTTGCCGAGGCGGCGGACCGAGGCGTCGGAGTTCAGTCCCACGACGAGGCTGGCACCGAGGGCGCGTGCCTCCGCGAGGTAGGTCACGTGGCCGCGGTGGAGGATGTCGAAGACGCCGTTCGTGAAGACGATCGGGCGCGGCAGCAGCCGGGCGCGCTGCGCGACGTCCGCAGGCAGGCAGACCTTGCGCTCGAAGGCCGGTGGGGTGAGGTCCTGGGGCTCGGTCATGATGGGGGCGGGGGAACGCTGAGGGACTCTCTGCCGGGCGCAGAGATGCGGTGGAGGCGCGTGTGCGGTGTCGACCGCCCGTGTCAGGCGGTGCTGGGTTCCGCCGTCTTCGCGCGTCCGAGTTCCTTCCGGTACCGGTTCAGCTCCTGCACCGTCCCGATGGTGCGGTCGAACAGCAGGGAAAGGTTGGTGAGGATCATGCCCACCACCTTCGCCTCCCATTCCTTGCCGAAGCGGATCTGCTGATCGAGCCAGTGCTCCAGCCATTCGGGTTCGGGCAGCCGTGACTGCACGGTGTCGTTCGGGAACAGAGACGCGTTCACGTGCAGATTGGTCGGGTGCAGTGGCTTGCTGCTGCGCGCCGAGCTGGCCATCAGCATGCCGATGCGTGCGAATGCGGAGCGGGCTTCGTCCCCCAGCTTGTCGATCATGCGGCGCATGTACTGCAGGTACGCGCCGGCATGGCGGGCCTCGTCGCGCGAGATCAGGCGGTAGATGTGCTGGATCACCGGTTCGGTGTGCCACTCGGCAGCGCAGCGATACCAGTGGTTCAGGCGGATCTCGCCGCAGAAGTGCAGCATCAGGGTTTCCTGCGCGGGCGCCGGGTCGAAATGGAAGCGCACCGCGTGCAGTTCCTCCTCGGTGGGCACGAGGTCGGGCCGGAAGCGCTGCAGGTATTCCATCAGGACGAGGGAGTGCTTCTGTTCCTCGAAGAACCAGACCGACATGAAGGCCGAGAAGTCGCTGTCGTCGACGTTGTCGCGCAGGAACATCTCCGTGGCGGGCAGGGCCGCCCACTCGGTGATGGCGTTCATCTTGATGGTCCGGGCCTGCTCGTCGGAGAGGCGGGCGGGGTCGAAGTTGTCCCACGGAATGTCGCGATCCATGTGCCAACGGACGCGTTCCAGGGACTTGAAGAGTTCGGGGTAAAGCATGCGGTTCACCTTGCGGCGGAGCTGGGCCGCGGTCGCGGGGCTTGGGTCTTGGGGCAGTCGGGTCGAAGGCGCTTCTTGTCGGATGATGTCACGCGCCGCAGCCATGCCACTACAGGGAGTCGATCGCTGCAAGTACGTCCCGGGCGGCCGTCCGTATCGATTGACGATCGGCGACGGGAAGACGTTCCAGATTGCTGGTCATCGTCACGGTCCTGGGGTTGGCCGAGAGGGTGGCGGCATGCTTGTCGACGAAGGCCCAGTATAGCAGCGTGATCGGGCACGCCCCCGGTCCGACGCGCACTCCGGGGTCGTACCGGCAGCCCTTGCAGTGGTTGCTCATGCGCTTCACGTAGGCGCCCGACGCGATGTACGGCTTGCTGGTGAAGCGGGGGCCGCACGCGTGCAGTGCCATGCCTGCGGTGTTGGGTAGTTCGACCCACTCCACCGCATCCACGTAGACCGCCAGATACCAGTCGCACACCGCCTGCGGGGAAAGCTCCGCCAGCAGAGCGAAGTTGCCCGTGATCATGAGCCGCTGGATGTGATGGGCATAGCCGTGGCGCAGCGTCTGGCCGATGGCGTCCCGCAGGCAATTCATGGATGTTTCGCCGGTCCAGAACCACGCCGGCAGCGCACGGTGATGCTCGAAGTGGTTGAGCCTGCCGAGATCGGGCCAGTGCCAGTACACCCCGCGGATGAACTCGCGCCATCCGAGGATCTGCCGCACGAACCCCTCCACGCTCGCGAGCGGCAGGCGGCGTTCCTGCCACGCGCGGACCGCGGCATCGATCACCTCCCGCGGGTCCAGCAGCTTCAGATTCAGGCTGGTGGACAGGAGCGAGTGCCAGAGGAACGGTTCGTTGCTCCACATCGCGTCCTGGAAGGGACCGAAGGCGGCGAGCCGCTCCTCGACGAAGCGATGCAGCGCATCCAGCGCCTGGGCGCGGGTCACCGGCCATCCGAAGCTGTCGAGGCTCCCCGGGTGATCGCCGAACTCGCGTTCGACGGTCGCGAAGACCGCCTGCGTGATGGCGTCCGGCGGATAGCGCGGGGGCGTCGGGACGAGGCCGGGGCCCTTGGCGCCGAAGCCCTTGCGGTTGTCGGCGTCGAAATTCCATTGACCGCCGACCGGGGCATCGCCATCCATCAGCACGCCGGTCTCGCGCCGCACGTGACGGTAGAAGAACTCCATGCGCAGGCTCGACTTGTCGCCTGCCCAGCGCGAGAAGGCCTCCATCGAGACCAGGAAATGGGGGTCCGCAAGACTGGTCAGGGGGGTGGTCCGCGCCGCCGCCGCGGCGGCGAGCGCATCGGCAAGACGGCGCTCGCCCGCTTCGCACATCCAGATCCTGGACGGTGCGTGGGTGGCCAGGAAGTGGCCGAGGCGTTCGGGCAGGCTCGCAGGCAGGGACGCATCGTCGACCTCGAGGTAGTGCACGCGGAAACCCGCCTCGCGCAGGGTGGCGGCGAAATGGCGCATCGCCGAAAGGAAGAGGGCGATCCGAGCCTTGTGGCTCCAGACGTGTCGCGCCTCGCCCGGCGCCTCGATCATCAGGACGCTGTCCCGTGCCCGGTCGATCCGGGCGAGGGCGGGATTCTCGAGGGTGAGGTGGTCCCCGAGGACCAGTGCGATCTCAGCCGCCACGCCGTGCCTCTGCGCGACAGCGGTCCGAGCAGTAGCGGACCTCATCCCAGCTGCGCGCCCAACGCTTCCGCCAGGTCATCGGACGCCCGCAGCGGGCGCAGATCTTCACGGGGAGCGGCTTGCGATGACCCGGCATGGGAGAGCGGCAGGGAGCTGATGGAAAGCGGGTGCGACGGCAGGAGGGAACCAGTGCGCCGGATCCGTACGATCCGGGCGTGGTGCGGGGATCGGTGCCTCAGTTGCGCGGATGGTCGGTGTTCCAGTGCGAGATCAGCCGTGCGATCTCGTCGAGGGCGCGGACGAGTTCGACGCCGTCGATGCCGCGCCGCATGCGTCGCACGCAGCTCCCGCCGGCCCAGATATGCACGTTCTTCGGCAGGCTAGCGCGAAGTTCCTTCAGCCCGGAGGCGGCCTGGCGCTCCGGATACGCTGCGCTGAACGAAAGAGCGACGACGTCCACCCGGTGGGCGCCCACGGCGCGCACGATCTCGGAGGCCGGCGTCTCGGTGCCGAGCGGGATGCAGGTCGCGCCTTCGACCACCAACAGCGCCTCGACCATGAGCAGGCCGAGATGATGCTGCTCGCTGGGGAAGGAAGTGAGCAGGACGCGGGGCGACTTGCTGTGGACCTGGGCAGAGGCGATGGCGTTGCGCAGCACGCCCTGGATCTGCTCCGTGTAGAGGTGCTCCTCGAACACCGCGAAGTCGCCGCGCACCCAGGCTTCGCCCACCGCCATCGTGAGGGGCGCTACGGTATCGATGACGAACCGCTGCAGGCCCTGGCGCATCAACATCTGCGTGAGTCGCTGCCGCAGCTCCGGCAGCTGGTGGGCGCGGACGAGATCCAGGATCGCCTCGACCTCCTCGTCGTGGCCGTCGCGGTTGGCCGCGGTGGAGCCTAGCGAGTTGAGGTCGTCGATCGACATCCCGATGATCTTGCCAGGCCGGAATCCGCGGTCCATGAGGCGCTTGATCGCCCGTAGCTTGGTGACCTGATCGGGCGGGTAGACGCGCTCGCCATGGCGATCGCGCTTGGGGTGTGGAAATTCGTACCTTCGCTCCCACATGCGAAGCACGTCTTTCGACAATCCCGTGTCGCGCTCGACGGCGCTGATGGAAAGCATCGCCATGCGATCGCCGGAGAGGGTTTCTCCGGTCATGGGTTCCCCAGTCATGGAGGCTCCGGAAAGGCGAGATTCGTCGGAAGGGGCGGTGGTGGCCGTCCCGGGTGAGGCTTCGGTCGTCTCGATACGCACTGCGTTCCACCTTTGTCGCAGAAATGTCCAAGCAAAACGTTTGACAGGCTTGGACGACGTTCGTATTCTACGTCCACCTACTGTTTCTGACTAGGACAAGAACGAATGAATTCGATACGGAAGTCTCCGGCGGTGAATTTGGTCTCGCTCCTGGTCATCGGCGCGACGGTCTTGGTGGCGCCCGCAGGCGCCTCGGCAAACGAACGCAAGGACGGCACCACGGCGGTGTCGATGTCCGATCTCGGCGGCGCGGTGCGGGGTGGTCTTCGTGAACTTACCATGGATGCCTTTGTCCTGGACAAGCATGCAACGGAGTCCGGCGCTGTCGAAGCTTCCCCCGGGGAGGCCGAAGCCCTGGCGCAGTATCTCGAGATGCACGGTCGCGCCGAGGCTGGCGTCCGGCCCGTGATTCTGCCGTGGTCTGTCCGGATGGAATCGGTCAACTGACGGCAGCAACCCTTTCAGGTCGCAGGCAAGTCTCCCCTCACCCGCGCGTCACCCCCGCGCGGATCGCCTGCGACCTGATTCCCACAGGAAGATGACAAACGATGAATGCGCCCGAACGCCTCCCCCTGCCTGACATCCAGTCCATCCTCGATACTCGTTCCATCGCGATCGACCGCGTCGGAATCCGGTCGCTGGTGCATCCGTTGTCCGTCCGCGCGCGCGATGGCAGTGTGGTGCATACGGTCGTGACTGCCGACATGTACGTCACGCTGCCTGGGGACGTGAAAGGGACCCACATGTCCCGGTTCATCGAGATTCTGCAGGCCCACAAGGCACCGATGGATACCGCAGGATTGCGCGACCTCATGGAGGCGATGCTGTCGCGGCTCGGCGCGGACGCCGGCTACATCGAATTGCGCTTCCCCTATTTCATCACCAAGCGGGCGCCGGTGTCCGGCGTCGAAAGCGTGCTCGACTACCAGGTGAAGCTGCGCGCCGAGCGGCTGGTCGGAAAGTCCACGGTCTGCAACGTCACCGTGATCGCGCCGGTGACCAGCCTGTGCCCGTGCTCGAAGGAAATTTCGGCCTACGGGGCCCACAACCAGCGTTCCATGATTACCATCGACGCCGAGATCGGTGGCGACATCACCATCGAGGAACTGGCCACGATCGCCGAGCAGGAAGCATCCTGCGAGGTGTTCGGTCTCCTGAAGCGTCCAGACGAGAAGTGGGTCACCGAGCGGGCCTACGACAACCCGAAGTTCGTGGAGGATCTCGTTCGAGACATCGCCCTGCGGCTGAATGCCGACCCGCGGGTCGAGGCGTATGTGATCGAATCCGAGAACTTCGAGTCCATCCACAATCATTCGGCGTACGCGCTGATCCGGCACGACAAGCGCGGATAGCGCCTCCTGCGTCGAAGAACGTACGGGGAGACCTGATGCGACTGGCTGTAGTCGGCGGAGGTATTGCCGGATTGTCCGCTGCCTGGCTGTTGTCGCGGGAGCATCGGGTCACGCTTTTCGAGGCGGCGGACTACGCCGGCGGGCACACGCATACCGTCGATGTGCACGTCGACGGTCACCGGTTCCCGGTCGACACCGGGTTCCTGGTGTTCAACGAGCGCACCTATCCGAATCTCTGCGCCCTGTTCGATCATCTCGGCGTGTCGTCGGTCGAGAGCGAGATGTCGTTCAGCGTCCGTATCGACGAGGACAGGCTCGAGTGGGCAGGCAGCAGCCTCGCCACCGTGTTTGCGCAAAAGCGGAACCTCGTGAAACCGGAGTTCTGGGGCATGCTCAAGGACATCCTCCGGTTCAACAGGGAGGGCACCCGCTGTGTCACCGACGGCAAGCCTGCCCGGGGGTCCATCGCGGATTTCCTGGCCGCCGGCGGCTACGGTAGGGCATTCCGTGATTGGTACCTGCTGCCGATGAGTGCCGCCATCTGGTCGTGCCCGACGGCCAGCATGCTCGAGTATCCGGCCGACACCTTCCTTCGCTTCTGCCACAACCACGGCCTGCTGCAGGTGAACGACCGACCGCGCTGGCGGACCGTCGCGGGCGGTGGCCGGGAGTACGTGAAGCGGTTGGTCGAGGGCATATCCGACGCCAGGATCGGGACGCCCGTCCGCAGGATCACCAGGGAAGAGAACGCCATCTTCCTCGAGACCGCCGCCGGTGAGGACGTCTTCGATGGCGTCGTTCTCGCGTGTCACAGCGACCAGGCGTTGCGGCTGCTCGCCGATGCGGACTCCGTCGAGCGCGGCACGCTCGGGGACGTCCGCTACCAGGACAACGAAGCGTGGCTGCACACGGACGCCACCCTGCTGCCCCGGATGCGGGAAGCCTGGTCCGCATGGAACTACCTTGCCGGTGGCGCCCAGGCCGCGGGGCGCCCGGTTTCGGTGAGCTACCTGATCAACCGTCTCCAGCCACTCCCCTGCACGAAGCCGGTGATGGTCACACTGAATCCCCTGAGGGAGCCCGCTCCCGGGACCGTGCTCCGCCGCATCACCTACGCGCACCCGATCTTCGACGGCCCCGCCATCGCCGCCCAGCGGCGTCTGCCCGGGCTGCAGGGGCGCAGACGCACCTGGTTCTGCGGTGCGTGGACGCGCTATGGCTTCCACGAGGACGGCCTGCTCTCCGCCATCACCGTAGCGAATTCGCTCGGCGTCCAGGCGCCGTGGCAGTCGCGGGCCGTAGCGGCATGACCACCGCGGCCCACCCCGACGCCCTGCTGTTCCGCGGCGAAGTCATGCATCACCGGGTCCGGCCAGCGCGGAACCGGTTCATCTATCCCGTGTATTTCGTGCGTCTGCGGGTCGCGGAGATCGATGCCGCGGGCGGGTGCCGGCGTCTCGATCCGTTCGGACTGATGACCTTCCGCCGTGCGGATCACGGTCCGCGGGACGGCTCTCCGCTGCTTCCCTGGATCCGCGCGACACTGGCGGCGGCCGGACTCGACGACGTGGACGGCGACATCTGGCTGCAGGCGTTCCCGCGGGTGCTCGGATACGTCTTCAACCCCGTCAGTTTCTGGTTGTGTCATGACCGGGCGGGGCGGCTTCGTGCCGTGCTGGCCGAAGTGAACAACACGTTCGGGGAACACCACAATTACCTCGTTGCACGGAACGACGGCGAGCCGATCGTCCCCGGCGATGTCGTGGGCGCGCGCAAGGTCTTTCACGTTTCCCCCTTCTGCACCGTCTCGGGCGACTACCGGTTCCAGTTCGATGCGGGCACGGAACGAACCAGGATTCGCATCGACTACGACGATGGTGACGGTAAACTTCTGCTCACATCGATTGCGGGGCGGGGAGAACCGCTCACGGGTGGGGCGCTGTCGCGGTGCTTCTTCGCGTATCCGTGGATGACCCTGGGCGTGATCGCCCGCATCCACTGGCAGGCGTTGAAACTCTGGTGGAAGGGTGTGCCCTTCCATTCGAGAAGTTGACGCCGTCTACCGTGCGGATCATACTGGTAGACAGTGTCAACACCGGGGTTTCGCTCCATCCGAGACCGCTGCCACCGACCCGCGAAACGACGCGATGAAACCGGACGACATGCCCGCAACCACTTACCCCATCACGGCGCAGCCCGAGTCTCGCGCTGCCCGATTCCTGCTGAAGCTTCTGCAACGACTCCGCGTTGGACGGCTGGATCTCATCGGCCCCGACGGCATCCCCCGCACCTTCTCTTCCGGGTTCACGGGGCCCCACGCGATGCTGCGCCTCCACGACTGGGAGGTCTGCGCCGACATCATCCGCTCGGGTGACATCGGTTTCGCAGAGGCCTTCATGGCCGGCCGCTGGGATTCCCCGGATCTCACCGCCCTGCTGGAACTCGCGGCGGCGAACCACGCCGCGCTCGAGCGCGCGATCTACGGGCGTTGGTGGGGCGGGCTCGCCTACCGGATGCGCCATCTTTTCCGCGGCAACCGCCGCGGTCAGGCGAAGCGGAACATCCACGCGCACTACGACCTCGGCAACGACTTCTACCGGCTCTGGCTCGACGACACGATGACGTACTCGGCCGCGATGTTCGAAGGGCAGGCGAAGCGCCCCCTGGAGCAGGCGCAGATGGCGAAGTACGAGCGCATCTGCCGCCTCCTCGGCCTCACGGCTGAGCATCGCGTGCTGGAGATCGGTTGCGGGTGGGGGGGCTTCGCGGAGTACGCCGTCCGTACGCGCGGCTGCCGCGTCCACGGCATCACGCTCTCGACCGAGCAGCTTGCGCACGCGCAGCACCGCATCGCCACACAGGGAATCGGCGACCGTGCCACGTTCGAACTGGTCGACTACCGCGACGTCCGCGGCCAGTACGACCACGTGGTCTCGATCGAGATGTTCGAAGCGGTCGGCGAGCACTACTGGCCCGTCTACTTCCGCAAGGTCCGCGACACCCTGAAGCGCGGCGGCCGGGCCGTCATCCAGACGATCGTCATCGCGAACGAGTTGTTCACGCGCTATCGCAACGGCACCGACTTCATCCAGCAGTACGTCTTTCCCGGAGGAATGCTCCCCTCGGAGGATATCTTCAGGGATCGCGCATTCCAGCAGGGCCTCGTCGTCGGCCAGGCCACCGCCTTCGGGTTCGATTACGCCGAGACGCTCCGCCGATGGCGCCACCGCTTCAACAGCTGCGTCCCCGAGCTTCAAGGGAAGGGCTTCGACGATCGATTCGTCCGCCTCTGGAACTTCTACCTCGCCTACTGCGAGGCCGGGTTCCGGGCGCGTACGATCGATGTTCTCCAGGTCGAGCTGAAGCGTGTCTAGAATCGTCCGCCTGCTGCTCGCGCTGGCCCTCGTCGGCGCCTCGATCGTCGACGCCAACACGCGCCTGCCGATCGCCGAGTTGTCCACTTCCGACGCCGAGGTCCGGCAGGTCGGCCAGGGGCGCATGCGCTGGTTCGGGCTGCTCCTGTACGACGCGTCGCTCTGGGTGGCCGGCCCCATCTCCGGCACCGAGTGGCGATGGGATCGATCCTTTGCGCTCGATATCCGGTACGCCCGCGATTTCCAGGGTCGGAAGCTCGCCGACGCGAGCGTCGACGAGATCCGGAGGCTCGGCCTGGGCGACGACGGACGCCTCGAGAAGTGGCGTGCCTTCATGATCGCAGCCTTTCCCGACGTCGCGAAGGGCCAGCACATCACTGGCGTGTTCCGCCCCGGTGTCGGGGTGGAGTTCTATCACCAGGACCGCTCGACCGGCATCGTCCGGGACCCCGAATTCGCCCGCGCCTTCTTCTCGATCTGGCTCGATCCGCGCACGCGGGAACCCAAGCTCCGAGCGGCGCTGCTGGGACAGAAATGACCGCGCGAGTCCTCGGCCCCGCCGGGCTCGCGGCGTACGCGGCGTTCGCCCTGCCGCTCGCCATGGCGGTGCTGCCCGTCTATGTGCACGTGCCCAAGCTGTACGCCGACGAACTCGGGCTGCCCCTCGCGACCGTCGGACTCGTCCTGCTGCTCGCGCGGATCGTGGACGCCGCGCAGGACCCGCTGATCGGCTGGTGGATCGATCGTCGCGCGGCCGCGGGCACCAGCCGACAGGGTTTCATCGTCGCGGCTGTCGTGCTGCTCGGCTGCGGGGTGCTCGCCCTGTTCCATCCGCCCCGCATCGGCAGCGTCGCCCTCACCGTCTGGCTGTGCGGTGCCCTCGCCGTCACGTACCTCGGATTCAGCCTCGGCGCCATCGCCTACTTCGCGCAGGGGGCCGAACTCTCGCCCGACTACCACGAGCGCACCCGCGTCACCGCGGCGCGCGGTGCGGTGGGCGTGATCGGCGTGCTCGTCGCCGCGGCATTGCCCGAACTGCTCACCCAGGGCGGCAGCCACGCCGAAGGGCTGCGCCGGTTCAGTCTCGTGTTCATCCCGGTGCTCCTGACCGGCGCCGGCATCACGCTCTTCCTCGCACCGCGGCCGGCGGATGGTGCTACCGGCGCGAGGCTGCTGCCCCTGTCGAGCATCTTCGCGCCGCTCGCGAATCCGTCGTTCCGCTGGCTGCTCGCGGTCTTCATGGTGAGCGGCATCGCGGCGGCGATCCCCGCGACGCTCATCCTCTTCTTCGTGCAGGACGTGCTCGACCGGTCCGACATGAACGCGGTCTTTCTCGGCATCTATTTCCTGTTCGGCGCGCTCGGCATGCCTCTGTGGGTACGGGCGTCCCGCGCCTTCGGCAAGAAGCGCGTCTGGGCGGCGGGCATGGGCGCCAGCGTCGTCGCCTTCGCGTGGGCCTTCCTGCTCGGCCCCGGCGACGGCATCGCGTTCGCGATGGTCTGCGCGCTCTCGGGGATCGCGTACGGCTCGCAGCTCGCGCTCCCGCCCTCGCTGCTCGCCGACGTCATCGACCATGACCGGTCCGGCTGCGCCGAAGGTGCGTACTTCGGCTTCTGGCAGTTCACCGAGAAGATGGAACTGGCGCTGGCTGCGGGCGTCGCATTGCCGGTGCTCGGCCTCATCGGGTACCGCCCGGGGACGGCACAGCCGCCGATGGGTGACCTGTCCGCCATGTATGCGCTGGTCCCCTGCCTGCTGCAACTCGCCGCCGCCGTTCTCCTGTGGCTCGCGCCCATCGACCGCGAGCTTTCCGTCCGATCCTCCGCCGGAGCTGCTCCATGACACGCCGTTCCCTGCTCGCGCTCTGCCTTCTCGCGCTCACCGCCTGCTCGTCGGTGGACATCCGTGACTTCCGCGACGAGAAGCCCGTCCTCGACCTGAAAGCCTATTTCGACGGGACCATCGACGCGTGGGGTATCGTCCGCAACCGCGACGGCACGATCTCGCAGCGCTTCACCGTGCTGATCCTCGCGAGCTGGCAAGGCGACACGGGTACGCTGGACGAATCGTTCACCTACTCCGACGGTCGCACGCAGAAGCGCGTGTGGACCCTCACGAAGCAGGGCGACCGCTACATCGGGCGAGCTGCCGATGTCGTGGGCGAGGCCATCGGCGAGACCGCCGGCAACGCCTTCCGCTTCCGCTACGTGCTCGACTTCCCCCGGGGCGACGGCACGGTGCACCTCGACGTGGACGACTGGATGTATCTGATGGATGAACGCACGATGCTGAACCGCTCGAGCATCTCGAAGCTCGGTTTCGAGGTCGCGCAGGTCAACCTGAGTTTCCGGAAGCGGGATCGATAGTGTCTCGACAAGGACGTTCGCAAGCATTGATCGCAATCGCGGCATCGTCGGGCGGAGAGGAGTGGACTATGGGTGAGCACTGCATTGGTCCGGCGTCGGAGCGCGACGCGGGGCATCCGGCAAGGCGCGAACCACAGCCGGATCGGACATCTGGCGAGGATTCGCAACGGGGCATGCTGCCGCGCGGCGCGTTGCGACATCGCGATACTTCCGTGTCGGGACACTAGATGGCCATGAATCCCACGGTGCGTGACTGGCGCGGCCGGCGCGTCTGGATCGTCGGTGCGTCCACCGGCATCGGCGCCGCGCTCGCCGAGACCCTCATCGACGCCGGTGCCCGCGTCGCGCTCTCGGCACGCAAGCGCGAGGCACTCGACGTGCTGGCGACGAAGGACCCGCGAACGGTCGTGCTGCCGCTCGATGTCACCGACGCCGCGCAGGTGAACTCCGCCCATGCGACGCTCGTCGGGCATTGGGGCGGCATCGACGACGTCCTGCTGGTGGCCGGCAGCTACCAGGCGATGCGGGCGTGGGAACTGGACGCCGAAGTGGTCCGGAAGCTGTTCGAAGTGAACGTGCAGGGCGTCGTCCATGTCACGGCCGCCGTGCTCCCCGAGTTCCTCCGCCGTGGCGAGGGTCGCATCGCCATCGTGTCGAGCGTCGCCGGCTATCGCGGCCTTCCGAAGGCGCTCGCCTACGGCCCCACCAAGGCCGCGCTCATCAATTTCGCGGAGGGGCTCTACTTCGATCTCGCACCGAAGGGCATCGCCGTGCACGTCGTCAACCCGGGCTTCGTGCGCACGCCGCTCACCGACGGCAACGACTTCAAGATGCCTGCGCTCATCGAGCCGTCCGAGGCCGCCGCGTTCACGCTGCGGGGCATCGAACGCGGCCACTTCGAGATCCACTATCCCAAGCGATTCACCGGCTGGCTCAAGTTCTTCCGTCTGCTGCCCTACCGGTGGTACTTCCCGATCGCCCACCGATTCACGGGGCTCTGACATGGACCTCGACGGCATCGTCCGCTTCTTCGAGACGCTCGCACCGGAGACGGTGGCCCGCCTCGGCGAGATCTACACCGAGGACGCGACCTTCAAGGATCCCTTCAACGACGTCAGGGCGCTCGTCGACATCCAGGCCATCTTCGGACACATGTTCGAGGAGATGCACGAACCACGCTTCAAGGTCATGCAGCGCATCGTGGATGGCGCCGACGCCGTGCTCATCTGGGACTTCACTTTCCGGCTGCGCAAGTTCCGCCCCGCGCAGACGTGGCGGATCCACGGCGCATCGCACCTGACCCTCGCAGCCGACGGCAGAATCGCGAACCATCGCGACTACTGGGATACGGGGGAGGAGCTGTACGCGAAGCTGCCGGGTATCGGCCCGGTCATCCGGTGGCTCATGCGGCGCATGGCGTGAGATCGGCGGCGCATGGCGTGAGGTCGGCGGCGCAGGGCGTGAGATCGGCGGCGCAGGGCGTGAGATCGGCGGCGCAGGGCGTGAGATCGGCGGCGCAGGGCTTCAGCCCCCCATGAAGACGATCGACCGCGCCCTCGTGTGGTTTCGACGCGATCTCCGCGCCGATGACCACGCCGCCCTGTACCACGCCCTCCGCGATGCCCGGGCCGTCTGGTGTGTGTTCGTCTTCGACACCGAGATCCTCGATGCGCTGCCGTCCCGCGCCGACCGGCGCGTGGAGTTCATCTGGCATGCGGTGACGGAACTCGCGGCCGCGCTCGAGGCGCTGGGCGGTGGCCTCACCGTGTTGCACGGGCGTGCGCGGGACCTCGTTCCCGCCCACGCGCGGGCACTCGGTGTCGATGCCGTCTACACGAACCACGACTACGAACCGCAGGCGATCGCGCGCGACGCCGCCGTCGAAGCCACGCTCGCGGCCGACGACCGGCGTCTGCGCACGTTCAAGGATCAGGTCGTCTGCGAGCGCGACGAGGTGCTGACGCAGGCCGGCGCGCCGTACACCGTGTTCACGCCCTACCGCACGGCGTGGCTGAAGCGCGTCGACGACTTCTTCCTGCAGAGCTATCCGGTTGCGCGGCATGCGACGGCGCTGGCACCGGCACCGGCACCGGACGCCGGGAGGACGATCCCGAGTCTGGCGTCGATGGGGTTCGAGACGACGAATCTCCAGACGCTGAAGATCCCCCTCGGCGCCTCCGGCGCCCGCAGGTTGTTCGACGAGTTCGTGGAGCGCATCGACGCCTACAAGGAGCGGCGCGATTTTCCGGCGGTGCGCGGGCCGTCCTATCTGTCGGTGCATCTGCGGTTCGGCACGATCTCCATCCGGGAGCTGGCGCGCGCTGCCCGGGCGCGAGGCACCGAGGGCGCGCAGGGTTGGCTCTCCGAGCTCGTTTGGCGCGACTTCTATTTCCAGATCCTGTGGCACAACCCGCACGTCGTCGAGCGGAGCTTCAAGCCGGAGTACGACGCGCTCCGGTTCACCGATCGCGCCGACCGCTTCGCAGCGTGGTGCGAAGGTCGCACCGGATATCCCCTGGTCGACGCGGCCATGCGGCAGCTCAACAAGAGCGGATACATGCACAACCGCCTGCGCATGGTCGCAGCGTCCTTCCTGGTGAAGGACCTCCACGTGCACTGGCGCCGTGGCGAACAGTACTTCGCCGATCACCTGAACGATTTCGATCTCTCGGCCAACAACGGCGGCTGGCAATGGGCGGCCTCCACCGGATGCGATGCACAGCCGTACTTCCGCATCTTCAACCCCGTCTCGCAGTCCGAGAAGTTCGATGCGGACGGCCGGTTCATCCGGATGTACGTCCCGGAACTGGCGCGCGTGCCCAGCAAGTACATCCACGCGCCCTGGACGCTCCCGCCGATCGACCAGCAGGCCGCCGGCGCGATCATCGGTCGGGACTATCCGGCACCCGTCGTCGACCACGCGCAGGCGCGCGAAGAAGCGCTCGCGATTTACACAGCCGTGAAGGGCCGCAAGGCAGACGCGTAGCACCGCCTTCGGGCATCATGTCTCCGGCATCTTCATCGGGGACGGATCATGGCTCGGACGCATGCGTCATCGGTTGTCCTCGCGCTACTCGCGCTGGTTTCGACCGGCGCCCAGGCAGCGCGAGGCGTCGTGCTCGGGACGAACCCTGCGGGCCATTGCGCAGAGTCGGGCTGCAGCTATCTCGACGGGCGGGGGCGCTGCGTGATGTCCGCCGACGGCGAGGGTGGCATGCACGTGATCGTCAATGGTGCGAAGCTCAAACTGAAGCGGCTCGAACAGCGCCCCGTTTTCCGCCGCAACATGCGCATCCCCAATCAACCGGGCAACAAGGTGCTCTCCCGGTACGAATCGGTGGAGTCTGCTGTCGGGCACGTGCAGGTGCAGATCCTCGACACGGTGGTGCGCACGCACGGGAAGTGCCGACACGAGCGCGACGGGTGTGAAGCGGTCGACTACAAGTCACGCATCCAGGTGCAGCTGCCGCGCGAGAGCGTGACGTTTGCAGGTCGGGGGTGGTGCAACGATTGACGGTGGGGCCGGTAGGAGCGGCCCATGGTCTTGCAGGAGCGGGCCGTGCCCGCGAAAGCGTTCGTACCGGTCGAAGCGCCTCCACAGCATTCACCGCGTTCGGGGCCATGGTCCCCTCCTACAGGAGCAGGGTCACGCCGCCCGACCGTCGGATCGCAGCCACGCTGTTGTAGGAGCGGCCCATGGCCTTGTAGGAGCGGGCCGTGCCCGCGAAAGCGATGGTTCCGGTCAACACACCTCCACAGCATTCACCGCTGTCGGGGCCATGGGCCCCTCCTACAGGGGCAAGGTCACGCCGTCGACCGTCGGATCGCAGCCACGCTGATGTAGGAGCGGCCCATGGCCGCGAAAGCGATGGTGCCGGTCAACACGTCTCCACAGCATTCACCGCGTTCGGGGCCATGGGCCCCTCCCACAGGAGCAGAGTCACGCCGCCCGACCATCGGATCGCAGCCACGCTGTTGCAGGAGCGGCCCATGGCCTTGTAGGAGCGGGCCGTGCCCGCGAAAGCGTTCGTACCGGTCGAAGCGCCTCCACAGCATTC
>JALHMS010000007.1:103432-125462 GCA_022843925.1 Burkholderiales bacterium | reverse complement strand
GTCACGCCGCCCGACCATCGGATCGCAGCCACGCTGTTGCAGGAGCGGCCCATGGCCTTGTAGGAGCGGGCCGTGCCCGCGAAAGCGTTCGTACCGGTCGAAGCGCCTCCACAGCATTCACCGCGTTCGGGGCCATGGGCCCCTCCTACAAGGGCAAGGTCACGCCGCCCGACCATCGGATCGCAGCCACGCTGTTGCAGGAGCGGCCCATGGCCTTGTAGGAGCGGGCCGTGCCCGCGAAAGCGTTCGTACCGGTCGAAGCGCCTCCACAGCATTCACCGCGTTCGGGGCCATGGTCCCCTCCTACAGGAGCAGGGTCACGCCGCCCGACCGTCGGATCGCAGCCACGCTGTTGCAGGAGCGGCCCATGGCCTTGTAGGAGCGGGCCGTGCCCGCGAAAGCGTTCGTACCGGTCGGAGCGCCTCCACAGCATTCACCGCGTTCGGGGCCATGGGCTCCTCCTACAAGGCCATGGGGCGCTGCGGGATCCCGCAGTTCAGCCGTCCTTCCCCTCCGGCCGGCCGTCGAAGCTCAGGATCTCGTTCGCCTTGATGATCGCGTCGGCGATCTCTTCGGTGGTCACCCTCTTCGTCATCGCCTGGTCGCGGATCAGCTTGTAGGCATCCTCCTCGGCGACGCCCCGCGTCTGCATGAGGATGGTCTTGGCGCGAGCGACCTTCCGCTGGCTCGACAGGCGCTGTTCCAGCTTTGCCACGTAGCGCTCGCGCTCGCGATTCCGTTCCACCTGACCGAGCGCCACGACGATGGCAGTGAGCAGACCGAACGACTTCACGGGTGAGGCCACGACGCCGTAGGCGTTCATCCGCAGTACGCTCTCCACCATGGTCGGATTCTCGTAGTTCACTACGGCGATCACCGGGGGGGCGTCGTCGCGGCGTGTCCACGCCGGCGCCGACGAGGCCAGCTCGGGGCGCACCGCATAGAAGACCAGATCGACCGATTCCTCGAGGCGGTCGCGCGGTGGCCAGAAGGCCTTCACCTGACAACCGATTCGTCGCAGTTGCCCGATCAGTTCCTGCCCGTCCCCGTCGTCCGGGTGCAGCACCACGACCGACAGTGACCGCAGGTCACGGAGCAGTCGGGATGTGCCGGACACCGGCCGGGTCGCCATGGGGTCAGGCGCCGGAGTGCAGCGCGGTGCTCACCGACCAGTCGGCGAGCGTGTGGGACACGAGGTACGGATCCGGTCGGACACGATGCCGGGACTGCTCGAGGATCTCGAAGCGGCCGGTGGCATCGGCGCGACCGATGCGCGGATGCAGATGGGTGTGGTGGTTCTGCTCGTCGATCCGCACGCGACCCTGCGGCGCATCGAATTCGGTCCCCGGGAGTGCCCGGCGCACGGACTCGACGTCGTCCGGATCGGCGCGGCGCAGGGCGTCGGCGAGCAGGTGCATCTGAAAGTACGCCGCCTCCCAGCACTGGTTCGCCGGGAGACCTTCTCCCACGCGGGCGTGGAAGGCTTCGATCACGCGCTGGTTGTCGTCGGTGTCGATCGACTCGAAGTAGGGCGAGGCTGTGATGTGTCCCTCGGCGAATTCGGCGCCCATCTGCAGGATCTCGGTCTCGCAGGTGGTGAGGCTCGCGATCGGCATGCGCGCCGGATCCAGCCCGGCGGCACGGTACGCCCGGTAGAGCATCGCCGTACCTTCGCCCACCACCGTGGAGAACACGAAGTCCGGCGCGGCGTTCGCGATGCGTTTCACCACGGCGGCGAAGTCCTCGGTCCGGGCGTCGAGCGGCAGATAGTGCTCGGCGGCCTTCTCGCCGCCGCGCTCCAGCACGAGATCGCTCATGATGCGGTTCGATTCGTACGGGAAGACGTAGTCGGAGCCGACCATGAACACGCGCGAGCCGTGCTTGCGGATCATGAACTCCGCCAACTGCACGCTGTTCTGGTTGGGGGCCGCACCCGTGTAGAAGACGTGGCGCGAGTATTCGAACCCTTCGTAGGGCGTCGGGTAGAGCAGCAAGGCGTTCCAGCGCTCGAGCACCGGGATGAGCGCCTTGCGGGTGCTCGACATGTAGCACCCGACGATCAGGCGCACACCTTCCTCGCGCACGAGTTGCTCGGCATGGGCGCGATACAGGGAAGGTTTCGACTGGGGGTCCCGCGATGCCACCTGGAGTTCCCGCCCGCCGATCCCGCCGGCAGCGTTGATCTCCTCGATGGCGAGGAGGGTGCCGAGCCGCTGGGAGGTCTCGATCGCGGAGGTCACTCCGGTTTCCGAGAACAGCACGCCGATGCGGATCGGGTCGCGAGTGGATGTGGTCATGGGCCGTGGTTCATGGAGTCTCGCGGCGTGTGCCCGTCGCGCTTCCTTGCGCGGGGCGGGCGGGTGGACGAAGACATTCCGTGCGGGTATCACTGCAAGCAAGTCGCGCACCGCGAACGGGCAGCCGTGCTCGGATCGCACCTTTCGGGGGAGAAGTCGGCGCGTCCCGGCGAGGCGGTACACTCCCGGCGAGCTGATCGATGATAGTGCATGTTGCGCCGCATGAGCCCTATGGAGGTGCGTCATGGTTCGACGGAGGGGTCTCCGGGCGCCTGTCGCGCGGCGACGCCGGACGGTGTCGCGACGCTGTGCGAAGAGTCCTCCCGAGAGGGACGTCACGGGTCCGCGGCGCGCGTTCACCGTCTCCCGCGGCGGTTTCCGCCGTGGGGGCGATGTGCTTGGCCCGCCGTTTGCAAACCCACAGTCAAAGTCGTTACGAGGCCATTGCATGCCTCGGGCGAAGCAGGCATCTTCCTGCACTCGAATATCAGCATCCGCGGAACAAAGGCGTTCCGCGATGCGCCGGCAAAAGAGCCCGCAGGCCGAGTCATCTCGGTCTGCGGGCTTTTTTTTGCGGTAGAGCAGGTGAACGAGGCAGTCCGTGCGCAGCAAAGTGCAGTTCGAGCAGCACCGTCCAATACATCGTGAAAGGGGAAGCGACGTGAGCAACATCAACAGGCGTAATTTCATCAAGACGTCCGGCGCGGTCGCGGCGGCCGCCGCTCTGCCGTTGTCGATGTTCGACATCGGTGCGGCTCGTGCGGCCGGCACGGTCAAGGTGGGGATTCTTCACTCCCTTACCGGCACCATCGCCATCGCCGAGAAGTCCGTGGTCGATGCCGAGATGCTCGCCATCGAGGAGATCAACAAGGCCGGCGGCGTCATGGGCATGAAGATCGAGGCCGTGGTCGAGGACGGCGCCAGCGACTGGCCGACGTTCGCGGAGAAGGCCCGCAAGCTGCTGGAGAAGGACAAGGTCGCGGCCGTGATGGGCTGCTACACCTCCGCCTCCCGCAAGGCCGTCCTGCCCGTGTTCGAGAAGCTGAAGGGCCTGCTGTACTACCCGACGTACTACGAGGGCCTCGAGCAGTCCCCGAACATCATGTACACGGCCCAGGAAGCCACCCAGTCCGTCATCGCTGCCGTCGAGTGGCTGATGAAGAACAAGGGCAAGTCCTTCTACCTGATCGGCTCCGACTACATCTGGCCGCGTACGACGATCAAGATCGCCAAGGCCACGATCGCGAAGGCCGGCGGCAAGACGGTGGGAGAAGGCTACTACCCGCTGGGCCACATCGAGTTCTCGTCCGAGATCAACAAGATCAAGGCCGCGAAGCCCGATGTCATCCTGAACTGCGTCGTCGGCGGTTCGAACGTCGCCTTCTTCAAGCAGCTCTCCGCTGCAGGCATCACCGGCAAGAACCAGACGATCCTGTCGCTGGCCGTGTCGGAAGAGGAAGTCTCCGGCATCGGTGCCGACAACACGGTCGGCACGCTCACCTGCATGGGCTACTTCCAGAGCCTGAAGAACCCCGCGAACGACAAGTTCGTGAAGGCGTTCAAGGCCAAGTACGGCGCCGATCGCGTGACCGGCGACACGCTGGCCTGCGGCTACACGTCCGTCTACCTGTGGAAGATGGCTGTCGAGAAGGCCGGGAGCACCGACGTCGAGAAGGTCGTTGCGGCTTCCTCCAACCTGGAGTTCGACGGTCCCGAGGGCAAGATCAAGTTCCACGCATCGAACCATCACCTGTGGAAGCACGCCCGCATCGGCGTCTTCAAGGCCGATGGTCAGGTCGACATGATCTACGAATCGCCCCTGATCGAGCCGAACCCCTTCCCGAAGCTGTAAGCCCGACGGAAGCCGGAGGCCCACCGGACGACGCCTGCGCGAGCGGCGTCTCCGGTGTCCGCCTCCGGACAGTGGTCCCCACGAACATCACGGGATCCGCGCCACGGTGACGAGCCGGAGGTCACGCGCGGTCACCCTGCAGGAAACGGAATGACCGAGACGCATCGCAGGAGAAGCATTCCATGACCTTCGACGTGCTTGCCATGCAGGCATTCACCGGCCTTTCCATCTTCACGATCCTCATGCTGATGGCCCTGGGCCTCGCGATCGTGTTCGGCCTGATGGGCGTCATCAACATGGCCCACGGCGAGTTGATGGCCATGGGCGCCTACGTGAGCTACGGAACGGCGCTCTTCTTCCAGAACTACGCCCCCGGGCTCATGGGCATCTACGTGTTCGTGGGGCTGATCCTCGCGTTCATCGTGACCAGCCTGTTCGGCTACGCGCTGGAGCGCGGCCTCATACGCTTCCTCTACCGTCGCCCGCTCGACACCCTGCTCGCGACCTGGGGCCTGTCGCTGGTGCTGCAGCAGATCTTCCGGCAGTTCATCAGCTCGAAGGAGGTGGAAGTCCCCACCGTCTCGTGGTTGAAGGGCGCCTGGCAGGTGACCGAAGGCATCGCGCTGCCGTGGTCGCGCCTCTACATCATCGTGCTCGCCATCGTCACGGCGGCCGTCGTCTACGCGATCCTCTTCAAGACGCGCTCCGGACTGCGCATCCGGGCGGTCACCCAGAACCGCGTCATGGCCGGCGCGGCGGGCATCAACACCACCAAGGTCGACGCCTACACCTTCGCGTTCGGATGCGGCCTGGCGGGTATTGCCGGCAGCTCGTTCACGATGCTCGCCTCCACCGGCCCCACGACCGGTCAGCAGTACATCGTCGACACGTTCATCGTCGTCGTCTTCGGCGGCGTGGAAAGTCTGCTCGGTACGATCTCGTCGGCCTTCATCATCGGTCAGATGCAGTCGTGGTTCGAGTTCCACCTGAGCGGTTCCATGGCACGCGCCAGCATCCTGCTGCTGGTGATCGTGGTGCTCTACTTCCGCCCGAACGGGCTCTTCGCCGCGAAGGTCCGCCGATGATCCGCCCGACCACGAGATGCGCCATGCAGCAACGTAAGCTCGGAGGGCGCCCGCGATGAGCCCGATGTCCGACATCCAAACGTCCGGCAACCAAGGCCGCGGGGCTCGCGCCGCCCTCGCCAGCCTTCGTCAGAACCGCGGCTTCCTCGAAAGGTACTCGTTCCTCATCCTGTGCGTGCTCGTCCTGGTCGCGCTGCCGCTCGTGTTCGACACCTTCAGGCTCGGGCTCGCGGCGAAGTTCCTGTCGCTCGGCTTCTGCGCCGTCGGCATCGTCCTCATCTGGGGCTACGGCGGCATCCTCAGCCTCGGCCAGGGTGTGTTCTTCGGCCTCGGCAGCTACATGATGGCGATGTTCCTCAAGCTGGAGTCCACGAACTCGGGCAGCTCGGCACAGGCGCTGTCGTCGTTCTTCGGGTCGAACCTGCCGGACTTCATGGCGTGGAACAGCGTCGAGGAACTGCCCTGGTGGTGGGAGCCCTTCCACTCGGTCTGGTTCACGCTCCCGGCCATCGTGCTGATCCCAGCGGTCTTCGCGTTCATCCTCGCGTACGCCAACTTCCGCAAGCGCGTGGGTGGCGTGTACTTCTCGATCATCACGCTGGCGCTGTCCGCGATCATGTCGATCGTCATCATCGGCCAGCAGGGCGTGACGGGCGGCGTGAACGGCATCAACGACTTCCGCACCTTCCTCGGCGTCGATCTCGACACCGACCAGGTGAAGCGCAACATGTACTTCATCACGTGCGGTCTGCTGCTCGCCTGCGTGCTGCTCGGTCGCTTCATCCTGCGCAGTCGTCTGGGCAAGGTCCTCGTGGCCATCCGCGACCGCGAGGACCGCGTCCGCTTCTCCGGCTACGACCCGGCGCTGTTCAAGGCCTTCATCTTCGCCATCGCGGCCGTCTTCTCGTCCATCGGCGGGGCGCTGTTCACCATCCAGGTGGGGCTCGCGTCGCCGTCGCTGGTGAGCATCGTGCCGTCCGTCGAGATGGTGATCTACGCCGCGGTGGGCGGGCGCCTGTCGCTGGTGGGGGCGGTGTACGGCGCGGTGCTCGTGGGCTCGGCGAAGACCTTCTTCTCCGAGAACTTCGTCGAGTACTGGATGTACTTCATCGGCGTGCTGTTCATCGTCGTCGTGATGTTCCTGCCCGACGGTCTGGCCGGCCTGCTCCAGCGGCTGCAGTCCCGGAAGGCCGCCACGGAGGGCGCTGCCGACACGCGACTTGCGGGCGATGGCGGAGGTGCGAAATGAGCGAGCTGATCCTGCAGGTCGAGGACCTCACCGTCTCGTTCGACGGCTTCAAGGCGGTGGACAGCCTCAACTTCTATGTCGAGAAGGACGAACTGCGCTGCGTGATCGGTCCCAACGGCGCTGGCAAGACGACGCTGCTCGACATGATCTGCGGCAAGACGAAGCCCACCGGCGGGACGATCAAGTTCAAGCATCGTGATCTCGCCGAGATGATCGAGTACCAGATCACGCGCATGGGGGTCGGGCGCAAGTTCCAGAACCCGTCGGTGTACGAGGATCTCTCGGTGTTCGAGAACCTCGAGATCTCGTATCCGCGCAAGCGCGGCGTGCTGGGTTCGCTCTTCTTCCGGCGCGAGGACGAGATGTTCCGGAAGATCGACGAAGTCGCCGAGCAGATCTTCCTGGGCGACGTGCTGCGCCACAAGGCGGGCCAGCTGTCGCACGGACAGAAGCAGTGGCTGGAGATCGGCATGCTGCTCATGCAGGACCCGGAGCTGCTGCTGCTCGACGAGCCGGTGGCGGGCATGAGCGCCAAGGAGCGCGAACAGACCGCGGTGCTGCTGAACAGGATCTCCAAGGGTCGCTCCATCGTCGTCATCGAGCACGACATGGCCTTCGTGCGCATGATCGCGCACAAGGTGACGGTGCTGCACCAGGGCAAGCTCCTCGCCGAGGGGAGCATGGACGAGGTGCAGTCCGACGAGCGGGTGAAGGACGTCTACCTCGGGCACTGAGACCCCTTCGAGAGGAAATCCGCAGTGCTGAACGTGAACCAGTTGAACGTGTACTACGGCGAGAGCCATGTGGTGCGCAGCATCTCCTTCGACGTGGCCAAGGGCGAGACGGTCGCCATCATGGGCCGCAACGGCATGGGCAAGAGCACGCTGCTCAAGGCCCTGATCGGCATTCTCCCCACGCGCGGCGGGAAGGTGACGCTCGATGGGCGGGACGTCACCGGCGCGCCGACCTTCACGCGCGTCGCGGCCGGCATGGGCTTCGTGCCCCAGGGCCGCATGATCTTCCCGTACCTGACGGTCGAGGAGAACATCCTGAGCGGCATGGAGAACGCGAAGGACAAGACCGTGCCACCGTACATCTACGAGGTCTTCCCTGTGCTGCTCGAGATGAAGCATCGCCGCGGCGGCAACCTCTCCGGCGGCCAGCAGCAGCAGCTCGCCATCGCGCGCGCGCTCGTGAGCAATCCGAAGGTGCTGGTGCTGGACGAACCGACGGAAGGCATCCAGCCCTCGATCATCAAGGACATCGCCCGGGCGCTGAACAAGCTGAAGGCCGAGCGAGGCTTCTCGCTGGTGGTGTCGGAACAGGTGCTGTCCTTCGCGATGGACGTCGCCGACCGCTTCCTCATCATCGAGAAGGGCGAGATCGTGCACGAGGGCGCGAAGGGCGAGGTGAACCCCGAGACGATCCACGGGTACCTGACGATCTGACCGTGGTCGGATGCGGATCGGGCTCCAGCCCGATGCAGCGATGAACGGAGCAACGAACGAAGGTCGGGCCCCACCCCGACGCAGCACCCAGGTAGCACGCAGTCCGGCCCGCGAGGCGAGAGCAGTACGGGCTTTCACCCACGACTCATGAGGAGCAGCAGCCATGATGCACGGAGATATTTCCAGCAGTCTCGACACGGTCGGCGTGGCCGTCGTCAACTACAAGATGCCGCGCCTTCACACGAAGGCAGAGGTGCTCGCGAACGCACGCAACATCGCGTCGATGCTGAAGGGCATGAAGCAGGGCCTGCCCGGCATGGACCTCGTCATCTTCCCCGAGTACAGCACGCACGGGATCATGTACGACGCGAAGGAGATGTACGACACGGCGTCCGCCGTGCCCGGCGAGGAGACCGAGATCTTCGCCGCGGCCTGCCGCGAGGCGAAGGTCTGGGGCGTGTTCTCGCTGACCGGGGAGCGCCACGAGGAGCACCCCAACAAGGCGCCCTACAACACGCTCATCCTGATGAACGACCAGGGCGAGATCGTGCAGAAGTACCGGAAGATCATGCCGTGGGTGCCCATCGAGGGCTGGTACCCGGGCAACTGCACGTACGTCTCGGAAGGCCCCAAGGGCCTGAAGATCTCGCTGATCATCTGCGACGACGGCAACTACCCCGAGATCTGGCGTGACTGCGCGATGAAGGGCGCCGAGCTGATCGTCCGCTGCCAGGGCTACATGTACCCGGCGAAGGACCAGCAGGTGATCATGGCGAAGGCGATGGCCTGGGCCAACAACACCTACGTCGCGGTGGCGAACGCTTCCGGATTCGACGGCGTGTACTCGTACTTCGGTCACTCCGCGATCATCGGCTTCGACGGGCGCACGCTCGGCGAGTGCGGCGAGGAGGACATGGGGGTCCAGTACGCCGCGCTTTCGAAGAGCCTGATCCGGGACTTCCGCAAGAACGGGCAGTCCGAGAACCACCTCTTCAAGTTGCTCCACCGGGGTTACACCGGCAAGATCAACTCGCGCGAAGGCGACACCGGCGTGGCCGCGTGCCCCTACGACTTCTACAAGAAGTGGATCACCGACCCCGAAGGCGCGCGCGCCGACGTCGAGGCGATCACTCGCACGACCGTCGGTACCGAGGAATGCCCGATCGACGGCATCCCCAACCCCGCGACCATCGCCCACCGATGAGTCGCGCGGTGCCGGTCCCCGTCCGGGGCCGGCACCGTGGCATTCCCGTGGAGACAGCCTCGCGCGAGGCTGTCTTCCAGTTGCCATCCATTGGAAGAGTGCGTCACCGATGCTGCGCCTGACCCGTGTGCTCGGCCATGCGACCGAGCCGCCATTCGCCGAGACCCTGCACCGCCTCGAACACGGCGGCACGGTCGAACGCCTCAAGCTGTCGCGCGCCGACACGGCGCGCAAGCGTCTGCATGCCTTCACCGATCGCGGCACGGAGGTCGGGGTGATGCTCGACCGGTCCGAGCAGCTCTCGAACGGTGCCGTGCTGCTGCTCGAACCCGCGCGCGCCATCGTCGTCGCGCTCGAGGAGCCGCAGTGGCTGGCTCTGGCCCCGCGCGATGCCGCAGCGGCACTCGAACTCGGGTACTTCTGCGGGAACATGCACTGGAAGGTGCGGTTCGCCGGCGAGTACCTCCACGTCTCGCTGGAAGGGCCCCGCGAGACCTATCTCGAACGCCTGGCGCATCTCGTCGCCAACGGGAGCGTCACGGAGGTCGGCAATGACTGACACCAGTACCTCGCTCGCCCTGCTGCAGTTCGGGGACAGCTTCTTCCCGAGCGGCGCGACCTCGTTCTCCTGGGGGCTCGAGACGTTGCGCGCCGACGGACACGTCACCGGCGCGGCCGAGGTCGAGACACTCATCGCGGGCCAGCTTCGCCAGCGCTGGGCCAGCTTCGACCGGCCTGCGCTGCTCGCAGCCTTCCGCGCGGGCGCTGACCTCGACCGCGTGGCGGAGATCGATCGCGAACTCGATGCCGCGACGCTCGCGCGCGAAGCGCGCGAAGGCGGCCGTCGCATCGGCGGCGCCTTGCTGAAGGTGCATGCCGGCATCGGCACGCCGGGTGCGGCCGACTATCGCGACCGCGTGCTCCGCGGCGACGCCAGCGGTCAGATGGCGGCCGTGCAGGGCTTTCTCGGCGCCGCCACCGGTCTCGACGAGACGACGCTTTGCGCGCTGTCGGCCTACGGCCTCGCGGTGAGTGCCGTGAGCGCTGCGCTGCGCGTGGGCCTCCTCGGGCACGTCGACAGCCAGGCGATCCTGGTGCGCCTGCGCGCAGTGGTGGACGAGGCCGTGGCCTCGCCGCTTCCCGCGGTGACGGGGGTCCACGCCTATACGCCGATGGCGGAGATCGCGATGATGCGACACGAGACGGGGAGTGGACGGATGTTCGCGAACTGAGAGCCCCATACCCGGGGGCTCGGAACAGGGACGGATGCCCGGGACCGGGCACCCAGAGCCCGACGAAACGAAAAACGCATGGGGAACTTCGAATGCTGCTGACACCGACCGAACTGGAACGCCTGACCATCTACACGGCGGCGGAGCTTGCCCGGAAGCGCCGGGCGAAGGGTCTGAAGCTCAACCATCCCGAGGCCACCGCGATCATCGCCGACGAGATCCTCGAGGGGGCGCGCGAAGGGCGTTCCGTGGCGGATCTCATCGGCTGGGGCGCGACGATCCTGACGACCGACGACGTCATGCCCGGCGTCGCCACGATGATGCCGATCCTGCAGGTCGAGGCGACGTTCCCCGACGGGACCAAGCTCGTCACCGTGCACGACCCCATCCGTGCCGGCCGCGAGCCGCAGCCGGGAGCCGTGGTGCCCGGCGAGATCTTCCCCGCAGACGGCGACATCGAGATCAATGCCGGCCGCGAGAAGCGCACGCTGCGCGCCCGCAACACCGGCGACCGGCCGATCCAGATCGGCAGTCACTTTCATTTCTTCGAAGCGAACCGTGCACTCGATTTCGATCGCGTGACGGCCTTCGGCATGCACCTCGACATCCCTGCCGGCACGGCGGTCCGCTTCGAACCGGGCGAGGAGAAGGAGGTCACGCTCGCGGCCTTCGGCGGCACCGGGGAACTGCTCGGACTCAACAACCTGACCGACGGCGACGCCCGCGACCCCGCGGTCCGCGATGCCGCCATTGCCCGGGCCCGCGAACGCGGCTTCAAGGGCGCCTGAGGAAACGACCATGGCGAAGATCTCCCGCAGGGAATACGCACAGCTCTACGGCCCGACCGTCGGTGACGGCGTCCGCCTAGGCGACACCTCGCTCATCGCCGAGATCGAGCACGACTACGCGACGCCGGGCGACGAATGTCTCCACGGCGGCGGCAAGACGCTGCGCGACGGCATGGGCCTCGTGTCCGGCCTCACCAGCGACGAGGGCGCCCTCGACATGCTGATCTCCAACGTCGTCGTGATCGATGCCGTGGCCGGGATCGTCAAGGGCGACATCGGCATCAAGGATGGCAAGATCGTGGCCATCGGCAAGGCCGGCAACCCGTCCACGATGGACGGCGTGCATCCGAAGCTCGTGTGCGGCGTCGCGACCACGGTCCGCGACGGCGAGGGTCTCATCGCCACCGCCGGCGGCATCGACGTGCACGTGCACTTCGACTCCGCCCAGCTCGTGGAGCATGCGCTGGCATCCGGCCTCACGACGATGGTTGGCGGCTCGCTCGGCCCGATCACCGTGGGCATCGACTGCGGTGGCGCGTGGAACGTCGGCAAGATGCTGCAATCCGCCGAGCAGTGGCCCATGAACTTCGGGTTCCTGGGCCGCGGCAACACGAGCCGCCCGCAGTCGCTGCGCGAGCAGATCGTCGGCGGCTGCCTCGGGCTCAAGCTGCACGAGGACTGGGGCACGATGCCCGCCACCATCGACACCTGCCTGTCGGTGGCCGACGAACTCGACTTCCAGGTGCAGATCCACACCGACACGCTGAACGAGTCGGGCTTCCTCGAAGACACGATGGCGGCCATCAAGGGTCGGACCATCCACATGTATCACACCGAAGGCGCGGGCGGCGGACACGCGCCCGACATCATCGCCGTGGCCGGCATGAAGAACTGCCTGCCGTCTTCGACGAACCCGACCAACCCGTACACCGTGAACACGTTCGACGAGCACCTCGACATGATCATGGTGTGCCATCACCTGAACCCGGCCGTGCCCGAGGACGTCGCGTTCGCCGAGAGCCGCATCCGCGCGCAGACCATCGCTGCGGAGGACGTCCTGCACGACATGGGCGCGATCTCGATGCTGGGTTCCGACAGCCAGGGCATGGGGCGCATCCACGAGGTCATCTGCCGCACGTGGCAGCTCGCGTCGAAGATGAAGGACCAGTTCGGGCGTCTGCCGGAAGAGACCACCCGCATCGGCGACAACGAGCGTATCAAGCGATATGTGGCGAAGTACACGATCAACGCCGCCCGTGTGTTCGGCATCGACGCGCACGTGGGGTCGCTGGAACCCGGCAAGCTCGCCGATATCGTGCTGTGGCGTCCGGCCTTCTTCGGCATCAAGCCCGAGATCGTCGTGAAGGGCGGATTCATCGTCCACGGCGCGATGGGCGATTCCGCGGCCTCGCTGATGACGTGCGAACCCCTCGTGATGCGCCCGCAGTGGGGCGCGTTCGGCGAGGCCAAGCAGACGCTGTCGGCCTGCTTCGTGAATCCTCTCGCCATCGAGGGCGATCTCCGCGGCAAGCTCGGGCTGCGCAAGATGCTGCTGCCGACGGGCCCCACGCGGAAGCTCGACAAGTCGGACATGCTCCACAACACTGCCTGTCCGAACATCACCGTGAATCCGCAGACCTTCGACGTGATGATCGACGGTCGCGTGATCACCTGCGACCCCGCGAAGGTGGTGCCGCTCGCACAGCGCTACATGCTGCGCTGAGCGCCCCGACGACACTCGCCAAGGCAGCTTCCGGAAGAATCGATGAACGACATCAGCTCGAATGCCATCCCGGCCCAGCCCCGCGAACGTCCGTCGACCGCGGCACGCGTGGGCATCGGCGGCCCGGTGGGCAGCGGCAAGACCGCGCTGCTCGAACAGCTCATCCCGCGCTTCCTCGCGCGGGGCACCGACCTCGCCGTCATCACGAACGACATCGCCACGAAGGAAGACGCCGAGCGCGTCCGCCGCAGCGGTCTCATAGCCCCGGAGCGCGTGCTGGCGGTGGAGACGGGCGCGTGCCCGCACTCCGCGATCCGCGAGGACCCGACGCTCAACATGCAATCGGCCGACGATCTCGACCGGCGCTTCCCGGGCCTCGAGCTGATCCTCATCGAGTCCGGCGGCGACAATCTCGCGTCGTCGTTCTCGCTCGATCTCGTCGACTACTGGCTCTTCGTGATCGACGTGGCGGGCGGCGACGACATCCCCCGCAAGCGCGGCTTGGGCGTGCTCTCCTGCGATCTTCTCGTCATCAACAAGACCGACCTGGCCCCGTACGTCCGCGTCGACCTCCCGCGCATGGTGCGCGAGGCCAACGAGGTCCGGAAGGGCAAGCCGGTTCTTCTCACGAACTGCGCGATCGGCGATGGCGTGGACGCCGTCGTCGAGCAGATTGCCCGCGAGGTGCTCTTTGACCGGTGACCGACTGCTTCCCGAAGACCTGACGCCGCTAGACCAGCCGCGCCAGGTCATCCTCGCGTTCGCGAACGACCCTGCCGGGCGGACATTCCCCAAGCGGCAGCGCGCGGCGTATCCGTTCCACATCGGGCGCGCGCTGTACCTGCCCGGGGACCCCGCAGGCTTCTGCACGCTCTATCTGCAGTCGTGCTCCGGCGGCATCTTCCAGCACGACCGTCTCGGCATCGCCGTGCGCGCAGAGGATGGAGCGCGGGTGCATCTCACGACTTCCGCCTCGACCGTCGTGCACGCGATGGACGACGGCGACGCCGTGCAGGATGTCCTCGTCGAGGCCGGCCCGGACTCGCTCGTCGAGTACCTGCCCGACCCGCAGATCCTCTTCCCGCGCAGCCGCCTCGCGAACCGGCTCGTCGTGCGGGCGCATCCCAGCGCGACCGTGCTCGCCTGCGACAGCTTCCTGCCGCATGACCCCGACGGCGGCGCCAGCCCCTTCGGCTGGCTGCGATCCGACACGCGCATCGAGGACGAGACCGGACGGCTGCTCGCAGCCGATCGCTTCGAGGTGACCGGCGCAGCGTCGATGGCCAATACGATCGGCGTGCAAGGCGCCTATCGCATCCAGGCGACGCTGATGGTCGTGCACCGCCGCGATCCCGATGCCGCACTCGCGGCGCTGCGCAGCGTCGTGCCCGAAAGCGGTGGCGTCTATGCGGGTGCCTCGCTGCTGCCCGGCGGTGCCGGTGCCTGGCTGCGTGCGCTGTCGAGCGATGCCGTCGCGCTGCGGCGCCTCGTGCGGGACGGCTGGGCCACCGTACGCGAACAACTCACCGGTGCCCCCCCGGGCATCCGCAGGAAGTGATGCGGACCGGAACACACCTCGGAGAATCCCGGAGATGACGGACCTCAGCGCCCCCACCACGGCGGCGGACCCGATCGCGCAGTACCGCATCGGCCGCGAGCCCTACTACCGTCCGGTGGGTCAGGAGATCGAGCTGTACGAGGCCGCCTACGCGGCGCGCCTGCCCATGATGCTGAAGGGCCCCACCGGCTGCGGCAAGACGCGCTTCATCGAGTACATGGCGTGGAAGCTCGGCAAGCCGCTCGTCACGCTGGCCTGCAACGAGGACATGACGGCGTCCGATCTGGTCGGCCGCTATCTGCTCGACGCGCAGGGCACGCGCTGGCAGGACGGCCCGCTCACGCTCGCGGCGCGATACGGCGCCATCTGCTATCTCGACGAGGTCGTCGAGGCACGGCAGGACACCGCGGTGGTGATCCACCCGCTGACCGACGCGCGGCGCTGCCTGCCGCTCGAGAAGAAGAACGAGCTGGTCGAGGCGCATCCCGACTTCCAGCTCGTGATCTCGTACAACCCGGGCTACCAGAGCATCCTCAAGGACCTGAAACAGTCCACGAAGCAGCGCTTCGGTGCGCTCGACTTCCACTATCCCGAAGCGCGCATCGAGGCGGAGATCGTCGGCCACGAGAGCGGCGTGAGTCCCGACATCGCCGCGAAGCTCGTCTCCGTCGGCGAGAAGACGCGGCACCTCAAGGGCCACGGCCTCGAAGAGGGCGCATCTACCCGGATGCTCATCCACGCGGGGCACCTGATCGCGCGCGGCATCGATCCGATCGCTGCCTGCCGGGTGACGCTCGTGCGGCCGATCACCGACGACGCGGACATGCGCGATGCGCTGGATGCTGTGGTGACGGCGTTCTTCTGATGGTGGCTTGGGTGATTGATGTCACCGACCCTGGATTTCCCGGGAAGCCGATTTCGTTGCCTCGCATGGTCCGGCCGCGCACCACCCCATGAATGCCCCCCTCCCCGACGCCGTCCGCTTCCTCGACGTCCGCCGCCGCCTCGCCTTCTTCCTGCGCGCACTCTGGGACCAGGGACGCGATCTCCGCTCCTTCCAGGCCACGCTGAAGCAGAGCCGCCCGTACATCACGGCGATGGGCATCCATCTTCCCGAGTCCTGGCGCAGCGCCACGGGTGAGACCGGCAGCGCGTTGTATCGCGCCGCGGTGGCCCACGCCGCCGCGCACCTCACGTTCTCGCCGCCACCGCAGAAGCGCGGGAAACTGCGGCCGGTGCAGGTCGCCATCGCCGGCGTGCTGGAAGACGCCCGCGTGGAGCGCCTCGCCTGTCGCGAGATGCCCGGCCTGCAGCGACTCTGGGTGCGCTTCCACGAAGCGAAGCCGCAGGGCTCGGCCACGTTCCAGGATCTCGCCGTGCGCCTCGCACGAGCGCTCGCCGACCCCGACTACGAAGACGACAACCCGTGGGTGATGAAGGCGCGCCACGCCTTCGAGTCGCCCGACGTCGATCTCGCCGATCCGTCGTTCGTGCGTCCCATGGCCTCGCTGCTCGGCAACGACATCGGGCAGATGCGCCTGCAGTTCAACGCGAAGACGTACGTCGTCGATCCCGTCTACCGCGACGACAACTCGCTGCTGTGGGTGCCCCAGCCGCAGGAGGACGACGAGGGCATTCCGCTCGAGGACGAGATCCTCATGGCGCAACCCGAGGACGGCGACAGCGACGAAGGTCAGGTGCTGGAAGCGCCCGGCGCGGAAGAGATCGTGGGGCCGAAGCCCGTCGGTGCCGGCGCGGCCGATGAGGCCGACGAGAGCGGCCTCGGCGACTGGCTGCGCTCCGTGCCGTATCCCGAGTGGGACTATCTCGTCAGCCTGTCGCGGCCCGCGTGGTGCACCGTGCAGGAGACGCCCGCGGAGCCCGCCGATCCGGCCGCCATCGACGAGATCACGCATCGCCACGAATCGCTGCTCCAGCGCATCGACGCGCTCATCCGCGGCAGCGAACTGCGCAAGCCGCGCCGCCTGCGCCGACAGATGGAGGGCGACCATCTCGATATCGACGCCGTGGTGAACGCGATGATCGACGTGCGCTCGGGCCGCACGCCCGATCCGCGCCTGCACGTGCGCATCGACCGCCACGAACGCGACCTCTCGGTCCTGGTGCTGCTCGACCTGTCGGAGTCCACCAACGATCTCGTGAAGGGTACCGGGCAGAAGGTGCTCGACCTCGCGCGTGAAGCCACGGTGCTGCTCTCGGCGGCGATGGACCGCATCGGCGATCGCTTCGCGATCCACGGCTTCTGCTCCAACGGCCGGAACGAGGTCCGCTATCTCCGTTTCAAGGAATTCTCGATGCCGTTCGAGGACACCGCGAAGGCCCGCCTCGCAGGGATGACCGGTCAGCTCTCCACCCGCATGGGCGGTGCCCTGCGCCACGCGACGCGTCTGCTGCAGGCGCAGGCGAGCGACAAGAAGTTGATCCTGCTCATCACCGACGGCGAACCCCACGACATCGACGCGCACGATCCGAAGTACCTGCAGTTCGACGCGAAGAAAGCGGTCGAGGAAGCGAGCCGCGCAGGCATCTACACGTACTGCATGAGCCTCGACCCGAAGGCGGACGAGTACGTGAGCCGCATCTTCGGGCAGCGCAACTACACGGTGATGGACCGCATCGAGCGCTTGCCCGAGAAGTTGCCGGGGTTGTATCTGCGGTTGACGCGCTGAGCGGTGCGCCGCCTCTCGGACCTGTCGGTCCGCGGCGGCTGGGCCGAAGGGCGTACCAACAAGGGGAGGACCCCTTGTATATCCCCCCGTTGGTGTGCCGCCCACGCGCAAACGAGCGGCGCATTTGTAGGAGCGGCCCGCGGCCGCGAAAGCGATTCCACAGCATTCGCCGATTTCGGGGCCATGGGCCCCTCCTACAAGGCCATGGGCCCCTCGTACAACGTCGTCGATTCGATCGTGCCTGTGCCCAGTTCACCACGAACCGTAGGAGCGGCCCATGGCCGCGGACGCGTTGGTTCCGGTGGAAGCGCTTGCAGGGCATCGACCGTCTGCGGCCACCGCGGCCACAGCGAGGCCACTGTCACTCGTAGTGGGTCCACATCCGCAGCACGCGGACCGTGCGTTGCTCGTAGAAGACTTCGTACACCAGCCGATGCTGGATGTTGATTCGCCGCGAATACGTGCCGGCCAGATCGCCAACGAGTTTCTCGAAAGGTGGTGGGCTCTGGAACGGATCTTCGGCGAGCAAGGCGAGAAGCTCCGCCGCCTTCGGTTTGAGGCCGGATTCAGCGAGCTTCCTTGCATCCTTGACCGCATGCTTCGCGAAGACCACCCTCCAGTTCACCAGTTGAGCTTCCCGTGGCTCTTACCGAGGGGCTCCGCCATGCCCGCCTTGATGGACTCGCGCATCCCCGGCACCGACAGCAGGAACAGCGTTTCCTGAATGGCCTGCCAGTCCTCGGCGGAAACGAGCACGGCATCGGCGCGCTTTCCGACAATGTGGACGGGCACGTGCGACTCCGCAGCCTCGTCGATCAACCGGTAAAGATTCGCGCGCGCTTCGCTCGCCGTGAGGGTGGTCATGGGACGCTCCAGAGAAAGTCAAAACGTACGTAAAGACGTACGTGTTGTCAAGCTCTCTCCGGTTCCCACATCACAGCCCATGAACCACGGCGGACCGCCAACGAAATCGTCGCGACCCTTCGAAGCTCTTCGAGGCATCCAGTGCTCTCGGGGCCATGGGCCCCTCCTACAGAAACCGTCGCTTCGTTCTCGACCGGTGGCGCATCACGACCTGCAGGAGCGGGCCATGCCCGCGAAAGCGCCGATTCCGGTCGAGGCGCTTCCGCGGAGTCGACCGCTTTCCGGGCCATGGGCCCCTCCTACAGGCACTGTCGCTTCGATCGCTGCTCGCCGAGTCACCACGATCTGTAGGAGCGGCCCATGGCCGCGAAAGCGCCGGTTCCGGTCGAGGCGTGTCCTTGCATCCACCGCTTTCGGGGGCGTGGCCCCCTCCTACAGGAACCGTCGCTTCGTTTGCGCATGGTCGGTGCGTCGCGCGCGACGTATCGAGGTCACCGTGCGCGGCCATGCGATGGCGTCCCCGGCGCCGGGCTTGCTCGGACGGCCGGGCATCGCCGCGTTGCGTGATGCGGACGGGCCGATCCTCTTCGCGCATGCCGATCTCTCGGGGCTGTCGGTGTTCGAGGAGGCCGCGTGTTGGGGGCATCGGGCAGTGATGCGGACCCTCACGGGGCAGGTCGGTTTCAGCCCGAGGCGGCGCCTGCTTCCCCGGACCTCAGCTTCGCCAGGGCAGCTCGATCCTGGTGCCGTCCGGGAGGAACGCCTCCACGGGGGTTGCAGAGAACACCGCCACGATCTCGAGCGGCACCGTCCCCGTGCTGAAGATCTGATGCGGCTCGTTGCGCGGGATCGTCACCGTGGTGCCGGCGCGGAACGGGACCACGCGGTCCTCGATGTGCAGTTCTCCCTCACCCGCCTCGCACAGCACCACCTCCTCGCAGTCGTGACGATGCGGAGGCGTGGCCGCGCCGACGTCGAGGCGCTGACGCCAGACCGACAACTGTTCCAGTCCGTGATCGCTCCCGGCGAGCGTGACGTGGTCGATGCCGGGCAGGGTGGCATGGGGGAGGGTGGTCTGGTCGATGGCGTACATGGCGGGCTCCTGGAGTGCCGGCGCAACGGGCACCGGATCGAGGTGCCCAGTATTCGCGAGCCGCTTCATCGACAGAAGATCCTTGCAAGCCGTAACATTGCCGACGAAATTTCGTCAGTTCCATGATCAGCCTTCAACCATTCCTGGCTTTCGCCGAGACCGCGCGTCACGGCAGCTTCGCGCGCGCCGCCCGGGACCTCGGCCTCGCGCCGTCCACGGTCGCGAAGAGCGTCGCGCGGCTCGAGGCGCAGCTCGGCGTGCGACTTTTCCACCGCACGACTCGGCAGGTGAGCCTCACGCCCGACGGCGACCAGCTCTATCTCCGTTGCGAACGCGTGCTCGCGGAGGTCGAGGATCTCCAGACCGCCGCCGCGGGTGTCCGTGGCGAACCCGTCGGGACGCTCCGCATCGATGCGCCCGTCGTGTACGGGCGCCGGGTCATCGTCCCGGTCCTGGCGAAGCTCGCGCAGGCGCATCCGCGGCTCTCCATCGACGTCCGGCTGTCGGACCAGTACTGCGACCCGGTGAAGGACGGACTCGACGCCGTCGTGCGCATCGGCGTTCTGAGCGATTCGTCGCTCGTGGGCAAGCGTATCGGCGAGCAGCATCTCCTCACCTGCGCGAGTCCGGACTACCTCGCGAAGCACGGTACGCCGCGTCGCCCTGACGCCCTTCGCGACCACATGTGCCTCGCATTCCGCCTGCCGTCCACCGGTCGCGACCGTCCGCTGCAGTTCCTGGAGGCAGGTCGCTCACTGATGATCGATCCGCCCCGTGGGTTCCGACTCGGAGACGGCGAGGCGATGGTCGAAGCCGCGTGCGCCGACGCGGGTATCGTGCAGGTCCCGCACTACATGGCGGAGGACGCCATCGCCGCCGGCCGGTTGCGCGAAGTCCTGCGCCCGTTCCGCCCCGCACCCACCCCGATCAGCGTGGTCTACCCCGGCAGCCGCCTCATGGCCCCCCGATTGCGCGCCTTCCTCGATGCGTTCGATGCGCAGCGCCACCCCGAACACGGAAAACCCCGATGACCGAAGCCCCCCCGCCCGCCGCTCGCGCGGGCCTTTCCAATCTCGGGCTCCTCTGGCGCTATCTCGATCCGCACCGCACCCGTCTGTTCGTCGCGCTCTTCGCGCTCTTCGTCGCCGCGGCCACGTTCCTGCTCACCGGGCAAGGCCTGAAGCACGTCGTCGACGAGGGCTTCGCGAATCGCGATGCCTCGGCGCTCAACACCGGCCTCTTCCTCATGGTGGCTGTCGTCGGCGTGATGGCGGCCGCGGTGTACGTGCGCTTCTACATCGTGTCGTGGCTGGGCGAGCGCGTGATCGCCGATCTCCGCCGTGACGTCTTCGCGAAGCTGCTGCGCCAATCGCCCGCGTTCTTCGAGGAGGCCCGCACGGGCGAGCTGATCTCGCGGCTCACGGCCGACACCGCGCTGCTCGAACAGGTCGTCGGGACGAGCGTATCGATGGCGGCGCGCAACGCGCTGTCGGGCATCGGGGCGCTGGTGATGCTCTTCTTCACGAGCTGGAAGCTGACGCTGCTCGTGCTCTGCGGCGTGCCGCTCGTCGTGGGTCCCATCGTGCTGTTCGGGCGACGCGTGCGGAAGCTGTCGCGCGCGAGCCAGGACCGCGTCGCAGACCTCGGCAGCTACGTCGACGAGACGCTCCACGAGATCCGCACCGTGCAGGCGTACACGCACGAGCGCGCCGATCACCTCGCGTTCGGCGAGCGCATCGAGGCGACGTTCGCGGCGGCCAAGCAGCGCATCCGCGTCCGCGCGTCGCTCGTGGCAGCGGTGATCTTCCTCGTCTTCACCGCGATCTGCGTGATCCTCTGGGTGGGCGGGCACGACGTGCTGGCCGGTCGCCTGTCGGCGGGTGAACTCTCGGCGTTCGTGTTCTACGCGGCGATGGTGGCGTCGGCGGCCGGCGCGCTGTCCGAGGTGATGGGCGATCTGCAGCGCGGCGCCGGCGCGGCCGAGCGGCTCGTCGAGATCCTCGCGGCCGAACCAGCCATCGCGTCACCCGCAGTGGTGAAGGCGATGCCGAAGCCGTCGAAGGGCGAGGTCACGTTCGACGCGGTCCGCTTCGAGTATCCGTCGCGCCCCGAACCGCCCGCGCTCGTCGACTTCACGCTGCGCGTGACACCGGGTGAGAAGCTCGCGCTGGTCGGGCCGTCGGGCGCCGGCAAGTCGACGCTGTTCCAGTTGTTGCTTCGCTTCTACGACCCCGTGGCGGGCGCCGTCCGGATCGACGGTGTCGATCTCCGCGAGGCCGACCCTGCAGAGGTCCGCAGCCGCGTCGCCGTCGTGCCGCAAGAGCCCGCCATCTTCGCGGCGAGCGTGTGGGACAACGTCCGCTATGGCCGCCCCGACGCGTCGAATGCCGAAGTGGCTGCCGCGTGCGAGGCCGCCTTCGCGACCGAGTTCATCGAACGTCTGCCGCAGGGCTTCGACAGTTATCTGGGCGAACGCGGCATGCGGCTCTCGGGCGGCCAGCGCCAGCGCCTCGTGATCGCACGCGCGATCCTCGCGAACCGCCCGATCCTGCTGCTCGACGAGGCGACGAGCGCGCTCGACGCGGAATCGGAGCGCATGGTGCAGATGGCGCTCGAGCGATTGATGCAGGGGCGCACGGTGCTGGTCATCGCCCACCGCCTCGCGACCGTGCGCAACGCGGACCGGATCGTGGTGATCGATCAGGGCCGGCTGGTGGGCGCGGGGACGCACGACGAGTTGCTCGCATCGAATACGCTCTACGCGCGTCTGGCGGAGTTGCAGTTCGGGGTGTAGGCGGTGGATGCAGCCTTGTAGGAGCGGGCCATGTCCGCGAAAGCGTTTGTTCCGGTCGAAGCGTCTCCGCGCATCCACCGCTTTCGGGGCCGTGGGCCCCTCCTACAGGACACCGTCGCTTCGATCACCGCGGTTTGATGCACGACATTTAGG
>JALHMS010000007.1:70446-103422 GCA_022843925.1 Burkholderiales bacterium | reverse complement strand
CCGCGAAAGCGTTTGTTCCGGTCGAAGCGTCTCCGCGCATCCACCGCTTTCGGGGCCGTGGGCCCCTCCTACAGGACACCGTCGCTTCGATCACCGCGGTTTGATGCACGACATTTAGGAGCGGGCCATGCCCGCGAAAGCGTTTGTTCCGGTCGAAGCGTCTCCGCGCATCCACCGCTTTCGGGGCCGTGGGCCCCTCCTACAGGACACCGTCGCTTCGATCACCGCGGTTTGATGCACGACATTTAGGAGCGGGCCATGCCCGCGAAAGCGTTTGTTCCGGTCGAAGCGTCTCCGTGCATCCACCGCTTTCGGGGCCGTGGGCCCCTCCTACAGGACACCGTCGCTTCGATCACCGCGGTTTGATGCACGACATGTAGGAGCGGGCCATGCCCGCGAAAGCGTTTGTTCCGGTCGAAGCGTCTCCGTGCATCCACCGCTTTCGCAGCCATGGGCCGCTCCTACAACGGCGTCCTCCCTAGATCCCCCGCCGCATCGTCAGCATCGTCGACGCCTCGAAGCCGTGTCGGCGGTAGAGGCGCTGCGCGTCGACGTTGTCGGCGTCGGTCATCAGCGTGATCCGGCGGCAGCCCGCGTTGCGCGCGAATGCGATGGCGGCGTCGATCAGCCGCCCGCCCAAACCCTGACCGCGCCGAGCCGGGTCGACGATCACGTCTTCCAGCAGAGCCACCCGCGTTCCCAGTGCCGTGCTCACCGTGAAGAGCACGTTCACCATCCCGACGACAGACGTGTCCTCGCGCGCGGCGAGGATCGTGCCGACCGACGGCGATTCGATGATCCGCCGCAGGCCCTCGGCCTGCTTCGACGTGTCCGGAGTGAACTCGGCCTCCTGTGTGAAGAGCAGCGCGAGCAATTCGCACAGACGCGGGATATCGGAGGGCGTGGCGGGTTCGATTCGCATGGGCAGGGGATGTGGTGCGGGCGTCAGTCGCCCGATTAGGCGATGCCGACGGCCCGACGGCAGTCGCGCGGCGATTGCCCGAAGCGCTCGCGGAACGCGCGGCTGAAGTGCGACAGATCGTTGAAGCCCCAGCGCATCGCGATGTCGCCGATGCGCAGGGCGGCGCGGGCAGGGTCGTGGAGGTCCGCGCGGCATCGTTCGAGCCGCCGGCCCCACACGTACCGCATGAGCGAGGTTCGCTCCTCCTCGAAGAGCTTGTTGAGATAGCGCGGCGACATGTGGAGCGCGGCGGCGATCGTCGCGGTGTCGAGCAGCGGATCGGTCAGGTGCTGTTCCACGAGCGCCTTCGCGCGCACCAGCGAGTGCTGGCGTCCGCGGGGCAGGGCCGCGGCATCCGGGCGGATGCCGGCGAGCGCGGTGCCGATCAGGCCGACGGTGTGCTGCGACAGCCTGGCGAGTTCATCGCTGCGCAGCGTGCCCATCTCGTGCACGAGACTGTTCAGGTAGGTCCGCAGCAGGGCGCCCACGCCGTGATCGCTCGCGACACGCGTCGCCGTGCAGTGGCGTGCCCCCGCCAGTTCGCGGTCGAGGCTCGCGCGGGGAATGTTCAGGATGATCTCGCCCCATTGCCGGCTGAACGTGAGCTTGTGCGGCCGGGCGGCGTCGTACAGCGCGAAGTCGCCGGGCGCGAGCCGCACCCGCCGCCCGTCCTGTTCCAGCCACTGGGTACCCTCGAGCATCAGCACGGCGAAGTAGCAATCCTCATACTGCGCGCGCGCCTCGCGATGGCGGCGCTCCACGGACTGCGACGTGGCGTCGACGACGGTCATGCGCATCCCGCCGAGGTAACGCGAGCGCATGTGTCCGTGGAAGCCGTCCTCGACCTTCGCCGCGATCTGCACGTCGGCGAAGAGCCGCAGGACCATCTCGCGCCAGTAGTCGAGCGATTCGACCGGGCGGACGTCGTCGGTGGAGAGTTCGAGCAGCGCGTCGGAGTGGACGCGCTCGGCCGGCAGCCGCGCGGCGTGGGAGGAGAGGTCGTCTCCGGTGACGATCGACGTACCGCGCATGGCAGGACCCCGGGGCAGACGCGCGACCGCGACGGGCGGTTCGACGTGGCGTCGAAGCTAAGGCGACGGCGGCGGGTGTGTCAATGCCGGCGCGGAACTCTCGGCGTCGATGGGTCCGGTCGCCATGCGTGCGCCCGTTTAAGGTCCCACGAGGAGATGGTGGATCATCAGGGATCGACCGGGCGCCGGCAGGGCAAGGACGTGCTTGTAGAGCGCGCGATGGGCGGTGCATCGCTCGTCCGCGGCGGTCGCGGCGCCAGGGTCCAGTGCCTTCGAGTCGATGCCTTCGGCCCCGAGCCGCGCGATGACGGTTTGCGAGGCCCGCTCGAGCAGGGCGGGGTCAGGCTTCGGCCGAGGGGCTCGTGCGGCGGCGTCGCGGAACACCGTAGTCATGGCGGTCAGCACAGCCTTCACCGTTTCCGGATTCTGGGCGGCGGCAAGCACTTCCAAGGACGAGGCCCGACCTTCGATCTCCGCCGCGCAGGCTTCCGGGCTGATCCGTGCGAGGTCCTCGAGGGTTCTCAGATTGGCCGCCAGGAAGAGCGCCAGGGCGTCGTGACTGGTGTACGAGGTGGCCTCGGGAAACTTCTCGACCATGGTCGTCTGGATCTGCTTCTGCAGCGCAGCCTCGTCGAGCGTGCCCTCGATCGCGGCTTTCCTGATGCCCTCCATCGACGGAATCGGGCTGTCCGGCTGGAAGCTTCTCAGTGCCTCGACGATCGGGGCCAGTCCCGCGAGCTTCGCGTCCAACTGCGCTTGCGACACGGCCTGCCGCTTCGGCGGTACGGCGTGCGGGGTCCGTTCGGCTGCCGACGCGATGATCCCCCTGTAGAAGATCACGACGACCAGGGCCAGGAACAGACCGACGACGCGTCCGAGCCACTGCCGTCCCCCGAACCAGGACTTCCACGCGAACCCGAATCCGAAGAAACCGACGACCCACAGGGTGGCGATCGGACCCGCGAGATCGCTGTGAATGCTGCCATTCGCGTGCGACACCGCGGAGAAGTGGCGCACGCGTGTCGAGATCTCCACCAGGACGAAGATCGCGAGCGCGAAGAATGCGAGAACGGCGACAACGCTGATGACGCGGGCGAGCGTCTTCGACACGAGTGCGGGCACGGGAACGATCTCCGCGAGATGGCAAGGCCGGGAAGGGTTGCGGTGGAGCCTGGGAGTCGTCGGACCCGGGATGATCCGACAACAAGAGTGGGAGAGCGGTCCATGCTCCGTCGCTCTCTCCTCCCGTATACCCGATACGTTCGTCGAAACCGTCGAAATCTGCCCTCGCTCTCCCGCCGATTCGCCATCGACCATCCGAGCCCCACATCCTGCCGGGATTCTCGCTTGGCCGACCTTACGAACAACCTACTCGGGAGGGGCGCGCCTCGGCAAGGATCAGTGCCCGGCCCCGTTGCCGTGGACCTTCAGCAGCACCGCCCCGGTCGTCTTGCGGGCCTCGAGATCCTCGTGCGCCCGGGCCACATCGGCGAACGCGTATTCGTGGGACTGGTCGGCCGTGATGATGCCGTCCGCCAGCGCGCCGAAGAAGCGCTTTGCCATGGGTTCGCGATCATCTCCCGTGAAGTAGTGGAACACCGCCGGCCGGGAGACCGAGTTCGACTTCGCGAAGAGCTGCGAGATCTCGAACGGGGCGATGGGGCCGGAGGCCTGGCCGTAGTTCACGAGGTGCCCGCGCATCGCCAGCGACTCGAGGGACCCCTGGAAGGTGTCCTTGCCGACGGCATCGTAGGCGACGTCCGCGCCGCGCCCGTTCGTGAGCTCGCGGATGCGTTCCACGAAGTTCTCCGAGCGGTACAGGATCGTGTGGTCGCAGCCGGCTGCACGCGCGATCTCGGCCTTCGCTTCGCTGCCTGCCGTGCCGATCACCGTCGCGCCAACGTGTTTCGCGAGCTGGCACACCAGCCGTCCCACGCCACCCGCCGCCGCGTGCACGAGCACCGTGTGACCCGCCCGCACCGGGAACACCTGATCCACGAGCATGATCGCCGTGAGGCCGCGCAGGAAGAGCGCGCCCACGACGCGGTCTTCGATGCCATCGGGGATGCGCACGAGGATGTCCGCATCGATGAGCCGGTGGGAGGCGTAGCCGCCGTACGCGCGCGTCAGGTAGGCGACGCGATCCCCGGGTTTCACGCTGGCGACGCCGGCCCCGACTGCCTCGACCACACCCACCGCTTCCAGCCCCGGGATGCCGGGCAGCGGCAGCGTCTTGTACAGGCCGGACCGCACGTAGCAATCGTGGAAGTTCACGCTGACGTAGGTCTGCCGCAGCCGTACCTGCCCGGCGCCGGGTTCTCCGACCTCGATGGGTTCGATGCCGAGCGCGTCGGGACCGCCGGGCGTGCGAAGGATCACTGCCTGTTGCATGTCGTCTCCTGGAATGCGGTGAGGGTGCGCGGGCGGCATGTGACGCGACCCGCGTGCGCCCCACGTCGCCCGGACTGCCACGGGTGGCGGCAATGCCGTCGAAGGCAGGACGCGGGGTTCACGGGCGGATTGTGCGGCATTGCCTGCATGCAGGCGATCGTGGCGCGAGGTCGGGCGATGGTCGCGAGTTCTTGCGTGGGTCGAGCACCGCTCGACGCGGCGATGGCTTGGGCGTAGCGGCGAATCCAGGAACGCGGGCGTCGGGCGAAGCCCGACCCACGGGGGATTGTTTTCGGCGACTAGGCATCCAGTCGCGAAGGTCCTTCGTGGGTCGAGCATCGCTCGACGCGGCGACGGCATGGGCACCTCGGCGAATCCAGCAACACGGGCGTCGGGCGTAGCCCGACCCACGGGGCTTGTTTCCAGCGCTGAAGCATCCAGTAGCGACGGCCCTTCGTGGGTCGAGCATCGCTCGACGCGGCGATGGCTCGGGCCCAGCGGCGCATCCAGGAACGCGGGCGTCGGGCGAAGCCCGACCCACGGGGGTTGTTTCCAGCGACTAGGCATCCAGTCGCGAAGGTTCCTCCGTGGGTCGAGCATCGCTCGACGCGGCGATGGCTCGGGCCCAGCGGCGCATCCAGGAACGCGGGCGTCGGGCGAAGCCCGACCCACGGGGCTTGTTTCGAGCGCTGAAGCATCCAGTGGCGACGGCCCTTCGTGGGTCGAGCATCGCTCGACGCGGCGATGGCTTGGGCCCAGCGGCGCATCCAGGAACGCGGGCGTCGGGCGAAGCCCGACCCACGGGGGTTGTTTCCACCGCCGACGAATCCAGTCGCGAAGGTCCTTCGTGGGTCGAGCATCGCTCGACGCGGCGATGGCTTGGGCCCCAAGGCGAATCCAGGAACGCGCCCTTGCCGTGGGGTCTCCGGCGCCGGCGCCGCGCGCACTATCTCTGCAAGGCCTCCAGCGCCCGCACGATGTCTTCGACGATGGGCGGTCGCACGAGTCGCGAGGCTTCCTGGCCGTTCTTCAGAAGCAGCAGCGTCGGCCAGAGCTTCACGCCGAAAGAACGTCCGAGCGGCTTGCCCGGGCCGTCGATCACGCGCAGGTGGTGCACGCCCGGATGCCGTGCCAAGGCCTCGGCGATCAGCGGTTGCGCGAGGCGGCAATGGCCGCACCAGTCGGTGCCGAATTCGAGCAGCAGCGGACCGGGTGTGGCGTCGATGTCGGCGCGGGTCGGTTCGATACCGGGAACGGACACGCTCACGCCACCAGCCCGAGGGCCTCGTCCGTCGCGCTGACCGCGTATTTGTCCTGCGGGGGCCACGGGCGATCACGCCAGTGCGGCGCGAATGCGAACGACGACACGCGCCGCCCCGGGAGCAGCGCGCCGTTGCCTGCGCCTTTCGCGTAGTCGTAGTACAGCTTCACGATCTCTTCCTTCGATGCCTGCTGGGCCGCAGGGTGTGCGAGGCACGCATCGATCCATTGCCGTATCCGCGCGTACGCAGGCTCGTCAGGCAGTTGGAAGCCTTCGTAGTACTCGAGGAACCAGAACCGCGCGAAGAGCGGCGTGTACACCGCTTCTGCCCACCCGAACGACTCGAACAGGAACGGCCCCGCCGGCGCGTGTTCGACGAGGAAGTCGTTCATGCGGCGATACAGCCCAAGCATCGCGGTGCGTTCCGTCTCGCGCCGGGCGGGATCCTGATTCATCACCCATGTGTAACCCCGCATCGTGAAGTCGCCTTCCAGCCGTGTGAGCATGCCCTCCACCGCGCGCCGATACGGATCCGCCTGCGCCACCGGCCGGTCCGGCCAGCACTCGTCGAGGTACCGCATGATGACGAGGCTCTCCTTCAGGATCCGGCCATCGCCCAGTTCGAGCACGGGTAGCGCCGTCGTGCCGCGTGTCTTGGCGAGGAGCCAGTCCGCGCGCGGTTTCGTGATGTCGACCACCTGGAAGTCCACCGCGTCCTGCCTCCCCTTGAGAGCGAGCAGGATCTCGATACGCTGGCAGAACGGGCACACGGGGATGTGATACACGGTCGGTCGGGTCATGGTGATCAATGGCGCGTGGGCGGAACACGGAGGGTAGCCCAGGATCGAGCGTGCGGCAGCCTCGCGCTGCGACCGCCGCCGGCAGGGCGTATCTCCCGCCACCGGCTGCTCGCGCCGATCAAGCCGGCCACGATCGGACCGATGTAGCGCAGGTTGCAGGAGGAACCCAGGATCCGCTGCAACCGACGGCCCGGCAGGCGATGCCTGCCGGGGCATTCGGATGGCGAAGCCTCGCGGAATCCCCTTCGCGTCCGCCCCGATCTGAGAGCAGACCATGAATCACGGTGCATGGATCACCATCGGCCCCCTCCCACGACGCTGCACCGGCAGCGCGTGCGGCATGCGTCCGGTCGGGTGCAACCCCCGATGACCCGGCCGAGTCCGGGGCGCACGCTGACGTCCCCCGACGGCATCGCGCAGACGGAACGCATCGGCTTCGTGCTCGAGCAGGGCATCGTCGGTTCCATCGCCGTGGCGCTCATCGCGGGGCTCTACGCCCTCGTGATCAGGAACGTCGTCGATCGGCCGCTGGTCATCGGCTGGTTCCTCGCGACCTGCGTCGTATGTCTCGGTCGCATCGGCTTGCAAGTGCTCTGGCGGCGCCGTGCACCCGCGGGCGGGGCAGATGTTCTCTGGGCCCGCGCCGGTATCGCGTCGGGACTCCTGTCGGGTGCATGCTGGGGACTCGCCGCCACGATCCTTTTCCCGGCCGGTCATCCGGAGCTTTACCTCATCGCGTGCCTCATCCTGATCGGCATGCCGGCCGGCGCACTCAGCAGCTTCGCTGCCTGGTTTCCCGCCTACGCGGCCTACGTTCTCGCGTCCGTCGGGCCGTTCGCCGCCGTTGCACTCATCGGAAAGCATGGTCACTCGTGGTTCGAAGGCGTCGGCGCGCTGGTGTTCGGTGGTTTCCTGTTGCGCGAGGCCTGGGCCACGTCGACCACCATGCGCCGCAACGTCGTCCAGCGGATCGAGATGGAGGCCCTGTCGATGTCGCTCGCCGAAGCCCGCGATGCCGCGGAGGCAGCCAGCCGCGCGAAGTCGACCTTCCTCGCGAACATCAGCCACGAGCTGCGTACACCGCTCACGGCCGTCATCGGCATGAACGACCTGATCGTACGCAACGACGAACCTGCGCAGGCGCGGAAGTACGCCACGATCGCCGGACAGTCCGCCCGTTCGCTGCTCAACCTCATCAATGGCGTACTCGATCTCAGCCGGATCGAAGCCGGCCGACTCGAACTCCAATCGGAGCCCGTCCGGATCCAGGCGCTCGCCGACGAGATCGACGCCATGTTCCGGCCGGAGGCGGGCCGCAAGGGCATCGTCCTGCGATTCGATATCGCCGCCGCTGTGCCCGGGTTGGTACGCACGGATCCGCTGCGCCTGCGGCAGGTGCTCGTGAACCTCGTGGGCAACGCACTGAAATTCACCGAGGCGGGAGCCGTCACCGTGACGGTGGATGCCGCGCTGCAGCCCGACGGCCGGTCGCGCCTGCGGGTCGAGGTGCGGGACACCGGCATCGGTATCGCCGCGTCGAACCAGGCGTTGCTCTTCCGGCCCTTCAGCCAGGTGCACGACCGCAGCGACCGACGCTACGGCGGCACCGGTCTCGGACTCGGCATCTCGCGCGAGATCGTCGTCGCGATGGGTGGGGACATCGGCCTGCAGAGCGCACCGGGGGCCGGATCCGTCTTCTGGTTCGAACTGCCCGTCGAGGCGCTGCCCGATGCGGCATCGACCGCCGGCACGACGTCCGCACCCGATCGGCAGGGCGCGCCGCCTTCCCGCGCGATGCACGTCCTGGTCGTGGACGACAACGCCGTCAACCTCATGCTCGCGACGCGGCTCCTCACGTCACTGGGCTGCCGACTGGCCGGCGCGACGTCCGGTACGGAGGCCCTCGCGCAGCTCGAGGCGACACACTTCGATCTCGTCTTCATGGACAGCCAGATGCCCGGGATGGATGGCATCACGGCCACGCGTCTTTGGCGTGAGCGGGAGCAGGCATCGGGCACCCATGTGCCCATCGTTGCGCTGACGGCGAGCGCCATGGACGGTGATCGCGAGAAGTTCCTCGCGGCCGGCATGGACGACTACGTTTCCAAGCCCTTCGGCATCGAGGACCTGCGGCAGGTGGTCGAGCGGTTCGGAGCCATGCCGCGCACCGATACTGCCGGCAGCGCAGAATCGTCGCCGACACGTCGCGTCGCGAACGCGTAGTGCATCGACGCCCCGGCCAGCGGCGGGCGCTTCCGAAACTCCGACAGTGAACCCATGAACGAACGCACCGAGATCACCGAACTGGCCGCGCTGCTGCGCTCGCAGGTGCCGATCATCCTGATCCAGACCCACGAGGAGCCGCGCATCCTCAAGCTGCTCGAGCAGGCCGGCAACCTCGAGGGACAGATGCTGTTCCAGTGGAGCATCGTCGACGGCCTCCGGCGCCTCGGTCGCGACGAGAGCATCTACAACACCAACGAACTCATCGACGCGCTGAAGCACGTCGACAAGACGCCGCAGAACGGCGTGTACGTATTCTGCGACGCGCATCCGGGCTTCCGGGATCCGGTGATCGTCCGCCTGATCCGCGAGACCGCGCTCGAACACTTCAAGACGGCGCGCACACTGGTGTTCGTCAGCCCGAAGTTCGACGAGCTTCCGGGCGAGCTGTTGCGCCTCGCCGCGCACTTCCGGCCGCACCTGCCGACGCGCGAGGACATCCGCACCATCATCCGCAACGAGGCGCAGCTGTGGCAGTCGCGCTCGGGCGAGAAGCCGCGCGGCGATCGTGCGGTCATCGAACAGATCACGCTGCACCTCATGGGTCTCGAACAGGACGACGTGCGGCGCCTGGTCCGCCAGGCGTTCCGCACCGATGGCGAGCTGAACGCGGCGGATCTCCGGCGCATCCTCAGCACGAAGCACGAGGCGCTCGGCGGGGCAGGCGCACTCGGGTTCGAAGCGAGCACCGTGAAGTTCGACCAGCTCGGCGGGCTGGCGAAGATGAAGCACTGGGTCGCGCTGCGGCGCGTGCCCTTCATGGAGTCGACCGTGGCCGACGCCGTCGACATGCCGCGCGGCATCGTCCTCCTCGGCGTGCAGGGTGGCGGCAAGAGTCTCGCTGCGCGCGCCATCGCCGGCGAATGGAACGTCCCGCTCATGCGCCTCGATTTCGGCGCGCTGTACAACAAGTACCACGGCGAGACCGAGCGCAACCTCCGGCAGGCGTTCGCCGCCGCGGAGGGCATGGCGCCCTGCGTGCTCTGGATCGACGAGATCGAGAAGGGCGTATCCACAGGCAGCGGCGACAACGACGGCGGCGTGTCGCGCCGCGTGCTCGGCGCGCTCCTCACGTGGCTGGCCGAGCGACGGCGGCCCGTCTTCATCGTCGCCACCGCGAACGACATCTCGCAACTGCCGCCGGAACTCATCCGCAAGGGGCGCTTCGACGAGATCTTCTTCGTCGACTTTCCGAACGCGGCGGCGCGGCGCCAGATCTTCGCCATCCATCTCGGCAAGCGCGCACTCGACGTCGCGGCGTTCGATCTGCCGGCACTCGTCGCGGCCACGGGTGGTTTCTCGGGAGCGGAGATCGAACAGGCCGTGATCGCGGCGTCGTTCGAAGCGCGTGCAGCCGGCCGGCCCGTCGACATGGCGGCGCTGCTCGGCGAACTGTCGCGCACGCGGCCGCTGTCGGTGGTGATGGCCGAGCGGGTGGAGGCACTGCGCCGCTGGGCCACGGATCGGGCGGTGATGGCGGACGACACCCGCGACGCCTGAGCACGGCTGCTTCGGCGTCGCCGAATTCAACGTCAGGACTGCGGATGACGAACGGCTGCCCGCATCGCCCCGGTGATTTGATCTGACGCAACCTGCGGAGGCACGGGTGTTCGCACACTGGGCCACGAACCACACCGCAGGAGGAACACACCATGCCCAAGATGAAGGCTGCCATCTTCGTGGAACCCGGGCGCATCGTGCTCGACGAGAAACCCATCCCGGACGTCGGCCCGCTCGATGCGCTCGTGCGGGTGACCACCACCACCATCTGCGGGACCGACGTGCACATCCTGAAGGGCGAGTACCCGGTGGCGAAGGGCCTCACGGTCGGTCACGAGCCGGTGGGTGTCATCGAGAAGCTCGGGTCCGCGGTGCAGGGGTACCGCGAGGGGCAACGGGTCATCGCCGGCGCCATCACCCCGAGCGGGTGGAGCAATGCCTGCCTGTGCGGTTCGTGCTCCCAGGACGGCGCCGGCACGGCCCACGGCTGGAAGCCGCTCGGTGGCTGGCGATTCGGCAACACCATCGACGGCTGCCAGGCGGAATACGTGCTGGTGCCCGACGCGATGGTGAACCTGGCGCCCGTCCCCGACGGGCTCACGGACGAGCAGGTGTTGATGTGCCCGGACATCATGTCCACGGGCTTCAGCGGTGCCGAGAGCGCGGGCATCCGCATCGGCGACATCGTGGCGGTGTTCGCACAGGGACCGATCGGACTATGCGCCACGGCGGGAGCGAAGCTGAGCGGTGCAAGCACCGTCATCGGCGTCGACCGCATCGCGGGTCGCCTGGAGATGGCGAAGAGGATGGGCGCCGATCACGTCGTGGACAGCAGCCGGGTGGATCCCGTGGAGGAGATCCTGCGACTCACCGGTGGCCGTGGCGTGGACGTCGCCATCGAGGCGCTGGGCATCCAGCAGACCTTCGAGGCGTGCCTGCGGGTGCTGCGGCCGGGCGGAACGCTGTCGAGCCTGGGCGTCTACTCGACGGATCTCACCATTCCGCTCGGGCCGTTCGCGGCGGGCCTGGGCGATCACAGGATCATCACCACGCTGTGTCCGGGCGGCAAGGAACGCATGCGCAGACTGATGGCGGTGATCGCGGCGAACCGCATCGATCTGGGCGCGATGGTCACGCACCGCTTCAAGCTCGACGACATCGAGGCCGCGTACGAGCTGTTCGGGAATCAGCGCGATGGCGTGCTGAAAGTGGCCATCACGCCGTGAAGTCCGGGCGGCCCGTGCGCGCCGCGCGGGCGTGATCGGGAAATGAAAAAACCGCCGTCCTCCTGCGAGAACGGCGGTTTCGAGCCCGACGGAAGCGCGTCAGATGCGGCGACGGCGCGCGGCGGTGAAGCCCACGAGACCCAGACCGCCGACGATCATCGCCCAGGTCTGCGGCTCCGGCACCGCCACCACCTGACCGGCGGCGTTCACGAAGAGCGTGATCTCGTCGCCGTAGACCCGGCGCTCGGTGTCGATCAGCTGATAGCTGCTGTCGAGCAGCGGGAAGCTGTACACCGGGGTCAGGGTCACCTTCGCGTAGAAGGGGCCGTCACCTTCCACCCGCTCGAGGTTCACTTCCAGATGGCCGTAGTGCTTGCCGCCATCCACGAGTTGCAGCACGCCGTCCACCAGACCCCATTGCTCGGGCGCGCTCTGATCGGCCGACCACTGGCTGAACGGGTTGTAGTCGAGCAGCGGTGCGGCGAACCCGTTCCCGTTGCGGCGCTCGCCGCGCAGTCCGTCGCCGGCCACACCCACGTCGTAGTACATGACGCCGAAGCCGTCACCGTTGTTGTCCACGAAGCTGCGCTCGAACATCTCGCTGTGACCCGAGAACACGGCGGCGACACCGTACTGCTCGAGCATGTCGTGGTAGACGCGCATCGGCGTGCCGCCCTGGCCGCTGGAGTTCACGTGGTTCATGGGCAGGCCGTGCTCGCCGTCGCTGAACGGCGCGTGATGCCACTGCACGAAGACGATCTGCCCCGAGGCGCGGGCGTCCGCGAGCTGCGCCTCCGCCCAGTTCCACTGGGCGGTGCCCGGGTTGAACGGGCTCAGGTCGGTGCCGCCGGCCGACTCGTACTGGGCGACCGTGTAGTTCTCCTGGGTGTCGGTGCCCGGGCCGGTGTACTGCTGCCCGGTGAGGCGCTCGGCCGCGGGGTAGTTGGCCCGACGGTCCTCGGGGACGCCCTTCGAGGAGTCGAGAGTGATGATGGTCACCGGACCGTAGTCGACGCGGTAGTAGTTGTCGGTATGGGCCTCGGTGCCATTGCCCGGTGCGTCGAAGTACGCGTGGTACTTGTCGCGCGCGAACTTGGGGCCGAAGCGGCCGTCGGCGTCGGTGCCGTAGCCGCCATTGATGGCCGCGAAGTTCTCCCAGTTGCCGAGCGCGGGGAGGATCGGCCGCTTCGAAAGCACGTCGTCGTACTCGCCGGCGTTGTGGCGGAAGAATTCGTCCCAGCCCGGCTGGTAGCCGCCGCCCTGGACGAGGTCACCGGGCATCACGACGAAGTTCGGATTGCGGCTGTCGATGATCGCCAGGTTGCGACGGTATCCCTCGGTCTCGGTGAGCGCATAGCGGAGCGTCTGGTTCACGCCGGAGCCGGTCGTGCCGAAGCTCGTGGCCCACTGGCTGCCCGCCAGTGCAGGCCGGTCGAGCGATGTCGGGGCGAGTGCGCCGGGCTGCCACTCGCGGCGCGAGACGCGTCCCGCGGGATCGGTCTCCGAGTCGCTGAAGGCGACGAAGCGGATGCTGGACCAGTCGGCCCGCGTGGGTGCGGTGGAGAACGTGGAGGAAAACGTCTGGGCACCCTGCGTGAGCGTGTAGCCGTACGTCGTGCCGGGCTGGAGGCCGCGCACGTCCACGGCGTGCTTGTGGGGGGTGTCACCCAGCAGCCAGCTCCCCTGGACGAGGCCGCCGAGGTTCTGGTTCTTCTCGGCGGTCGTGTAGGCCAGCACCGGTTGGGCCATCGGAGTGGAGCTGAACTGGAGCGGTGACGACAGTCCGCCGCCGGTGATGCTGAGCACGCCCGGGGTTGCGGACTCCGTGAACCACGTGAAGTACATGCCGTCCGACGACGGGTTCTGCAGATAGGGATTCACGCGCAGGTCGTTGGCGATGGCCGACATCGGCATCGCGGCGGCGATGAGCGTGGCGGTCATCAGCATGGCGTTGGGTTTCATCGGGTGTCCTCGGTCGTTGGTCTGGATTTCCGGTGGCGTCTGCGCGCAGGTTCCAGACCGCACTTCGCAGGTCACACCGACCCGACACCTTAGGCAACGAACATGAAGTGCCGCAGCCCGGATCGACGTCCGTTCGAACTATGCGATCCCGTTGCAACCGCGTGGTTGTTGCGCAGCTGCGGACCGGTCGCGGGCGTCCGGCCCGATGCTGACGAACGGCCGTCGTGGCGATCGGACAGGCGGCTTGCGGCCGGACGATCAGTCCGATCCGCTGATCGACTTGACGCGGCGATCGGCACCCAGGATCACGGTCACCGCTTTCCCGCCGGCCTGCGGGAACAGCCATTCGATGCCTGCTTCGGTCGCCGTGATCCGCCGAGGCTCGCCGAGCAGTTCCAGGAGCGCCGCGCCCGTGGTCTCACCTGTGCGCACCTGGGCCAGACGTTCGGGCGTGCGCAGGGGGACGGCCTCACGCACCGCGCCCTGGGCATCGAAGCTGAACCGGTAGGCACCGCTCGGCGCGCGCCGCCCCGTGTACTCCCAGATCTGGTGGCCCGCACTGTCGAAGCGGATCGCATCCGGGATGCCCAGGCTGGATCGCACCGATCCCATGGGCGTGCCCGGCGGTACGTCGCCCATGGCCCAGGACGGATCTGCGCCCAGGGACATCAGGAGCACAGCCGCCGCAGCGGCCCGCCGAACACCATCCGCGACCCGGCGCTGGGCCCCGACGGTTGAAACGACGGTTGAACCGGCTTCAGAGAGATCACATGCCACGGCTGCCTCCACCGATCGTGAAACGCATCACGGACTTCAGCACGCCGTCCTGACCCATCTGGGCCACGAGGTAGTGCGGGCGGGAGTTGTAGTACGTACGCCAGCGCCAGTGCGGCTCGCCGCGGATGAAGAACATCTCGTTGGGTTCACCCAGCGCCATGTGCACGTCCCGGGCGGTGGAGCTGCCGGGGACCAGGCTGCTCACGTCGCGGTCGGTGCGCAACTCGCGCCAACGTGCCACGGTGCCGGCCTCATCGAACGTGGCCCGGTATCCGACGTAGCTGGCCTCGTTACCCGAGTAGTCCCAGTGCTCGCGGCCTTCTTCGTCGAACCAGACCGACCGCGGACTGCCCATGCGTGCGGCCACGTCCTGCATCGTGGAGGCGCCTGGGGTGAAGTAGCCGGGCGTCCCGCCCGGGCGCCCGGCACAACCGGCCAGGGCGATGGCGGCGAGCGCGATGGCGAGCGCTCTGCAAATGTGTTGCTTCATCGTGTTCCCGCTCCGTTCGAATTGTGGCAGGGTGGGCCGTGGGACGCAGCCTTGTCCGAGGACCCACGTCGTGACTGCACAGTCGCGGAGTCGGACTATGACCGCAGCGACCGAGTTCCGCGACCATAGCGCGATCGGGGACACCGACGGGTCCCCGACCGATGCGAACGGAACGGGTGATCGCCGCTGCATCGATGTCCGGCCCGGCACTCCGGTCTGTGCCATCCGCCGGTTCGGGTTGGTGGCGCGGACAGAAGTTTCGCGAAGGCATGGGATGAAGGGCTTGGGGCGAGTATCGTGCGGCCAAGATGTGGGGGTTCGTCGCTGCGCGACGGCACCTCGCAGCGTCCCGAACGCCGGGTGGTCACCCGGACCCGAAATCCCGGGAATGCGTCCGGACTGCAAGGCGCCCGACCGGAAGAATCGCTAGCAGCGGTGCCGGGACGCAGGCGGTCACGAAAGCGAGCACAAGCTCGGAGGAGACGTCATGAAGCAGACCAGGTCAGGCGGAGGCTCGAAGTTCGGTTCGCGGCGCGGGTTCCTGAAGGGCGCGGCGGCCACCGGCGGCACGGCGGCGCTGGCTGTCACTGCGGGCTGCGGCCTCGGCAGTGGTGACGCCGAGCCGACGGCCAAGGCCGGCGGCGCGGCGGGCGGCGGACTCGGCCCCGAAGTCACGCTGCGCTTCCAGGCGGGCTTCCCCTCCAAGGATTTCTTCTTCGACGTGTCGCAGAACTTCATCCGCATCGTCGGAGAACTCTCGGGGGGCCGGCTGAAGATCGATCTGCTCCCGGCGGGTGCCGTTGTCGGCGCATTCGATATGGCTGACGCGGTGCACAAGGGCATCCTCGACGGCTGCCTCGCGGTGCCGGCCTTCTGGTATGGAAAGAACAACGCGCTCTCGCTCTTCGGCACCGGGCCCGCCCTCGGCCAGGACTCCAGCACGCTGCTCGCCTGGATGCAGTACGGTGGCGGTCAGGCGCTGTACGAGGAGATCTACCGCGACGAGCTGAAGCTCGACGTAGTCCCCATCCTGTGGGGTCCGATGGGCGTGCAGCCGTTCGGCTGGTTCAAGAAGGCGGTGGCCTCCGCCGAGGGCATGCGGGGCATCAAGTACCGCACGGTGGGGCTCTCCATCGATCTCTTCACCGAGATGGGCGCCTCGGTGGTGGCATTGCCCGGTGGCGAGATCGTGCCTGCGCTGGAGCGCGGCGTGATCGACGCCGCCGAATACAACAACCCCGCGAGCGACCAGATGCTCGGGTTTCCCGATGTCGCCAAGGTCTGCATGGTGAAGAGTTATCACCAGCCGGGCGAGTGTCTCGAGCTGCTCATCGGCGGGCGCCTGCACGATGGCCTGCCGACGGCGTACCAGCAGATCCTCCGCCACGCCACCCGCGCCGCCGGTGCCGAGATGCACTGGAAGAATCTGAATGACTACTCGGCGGCGTGGGAAGACATGCGTACGCGGCAGGGCGTGGAGTTCGTGGAGACGCCGAAGGATGTCCTCGAAGCGCAGCTCGTCGCCTGGGACAAGGTGATGGCCGCGAAGTCGGCCGGCAATCCGTTCTTCGCCAAGGTGCTCGAGTCGCAGCGCCAGTTCATGAAGCGTGTGGTGGGCTACCAGGTCAAGTTCAACAACGACCCGCGACAGGCCTACGAGCACTTCTTCGGGAAGGTGTAGCCGCCGCAGGCCATCGGAAGCCGGCCCTGCGACACCACGGTGACACCACGGTGACGCCACGATGGCATTGCCGCTGTCCTCATCCCGACGGTGGCATCGCGTGCCACCCGGGAACATCCACCTGCCGGAGGGGTAAACGCCCGTGAATTCCTTTCTCTTGACGATCGACCGGATCAGCGGATGGTCCGGCAAAGCCTTCGCGTGGATGATCGTGCTGCTCACCGCCGTGGTGGGCTACGAGGTCATCGCGCGGAAGCTGGGTGCGCCCACCAACTGGGGCTTCGACGTGGCCTCGATGCTGTTCGGCGTGCTGTTCCTCATGGGCGGCGCCTACACGCTGTCCCGCAACGGCCACGTGCGCGGCGACCTGCTCTACCGCACGCTGTCGCCGCGCGCGCAGGCCTGGATGGACCTCGTGCTCTACGTCGTCTTCTTCATCCCGGGCATCGCCGCCCTCGTCTACGCCGGCTGGGAGTTCGCCGAGAAGTCGTGGTCCATCCGCGAGGTCTCTAGCGTCACCGGGAGCGGCCTGCCGGTCTACCACTTCAAGACGATCATCCCGATCGCCGGCGCGGCCCTCCTGTTGCAGGCGTTGGCGGAGATGATCCGCTGCGTGCTCTGCATCCGCACCGGCCGGTGGCCCGAGCGGTTGCACGACGTGGAAGAAGCCGACATCGAGCAGCTGAAGGCCATCGTCGGCGGCGACGGCGCGACGGGAGGCAAGCGATGAAGCTCCGCCTCGACACGCGCACCGTGGGCTTCGGCGTGCTCGGCCTGATCCTGCTCGCCTACGTGCTCTTCCTTCCGCCGCCGTCGCGGATCACCAACGCCCATATGGGGATGGTGATGCTCGGGCTCATCGTCGCGGCGATCCTGCTGGGCTTCCCGATCGCCTTCACGCTGATGGGTCTCGGCATCATGTTCGGCATGTACGCCTTCTGGCGTGCCGACGTGCCGCTGTCCGAGAACCCGGTGTTCGACCAGATGGTGCTGCGCACCTACGGCGTGATGACCAACGACATCATCATCTCGGTGCCGCTGTTCATCTTCATGGGCTACATCGTCGAGCGCTCCGGCATCATCGACCGCCTCTTCAAGAGCCTCGAGCTGTCGATGGCGCGCGTGCCGGCATCGCTGGCCGTGGCGACCATCGCCACCTGCGCGGTGTTCGCCGCGGCGACGGGCATCGTCGGCGCAGTCGTGACGCTGATGGGCCTGCTCGTGCTGCAGCCGATGCTCAAGGCCGGCTACGACGTGAAGCTCGCCACCGGCGCGATCGCTGCGGGTGGCTGCCTCGGCATCCTGATCCCGCCCAGCGTGATGCTGATCCTCTACGGCGCGACCGCGGGCGTCTCCGTGGTGCAGCTCTACGCCGGAGCGCTGATCCCGGGGATCATGCTGTCGTCGCTGTACATCGGCTATGTGATGGTGCGCGCGAAGCTCAATCCGCGGATGGCGCCGCCCCTGCCGATGGAGCAGCGCAACGTGCCCCGCGCCGAGATCGCCCGCATGCTCGTGACGTCGTTCCTGCCCCTGGCGGTCATGATCGCGGCCGTGCTGGGCAGCATCGTGGCCGGCTGGGCCACGGCGAGCGAAGCGGCGGCGCTGGGCGCGATCGGCGCCATCATCCTGGCGCTGTCGTATCGCCGTTTGTCGTGGGAGCGCTTCACCGACTCGGTCTTCCTCACCAGCCGCACGACGGCGATGGTGTGCTGGCTCCTCGTGGGGTCGTGGGTGTTCTCCTCGACCTTCGCGGTGCTGGGCGGGCAGCACATCCTCGAGCGGTGGGTGTTCTCGCTCGACCTCTCGACGGGCGGCTTCCTGTTCATGTCGCAGTTCCTCATCTTCCTGCTGGGCTGGCCGCTCGACTGGACGGTGATCATCATCATCTTCGTGCCCATCTTCCTGCCGATGCTCGGCCACTTCGGCGTCGACCCGCTGTTCTTCGGCCTGCTCACCGCGCTCAACCTCCAGACCGCCTTCCTGACGCCGCCGATGGCGATGGCGGCGTTCTACCTGAAGGGCGTGGCGCCGCCGCACGTGACGCTCGGCCAGATCTTCCAGGGGATGGTGCCGTTCATGCTGATCCAGATCGGCGCCCTGGTGCTGCTGGGCGTGTTTCCCGACATCGGTCTCTGGCTGCCGAAGCTGTTGTACAAGTAAGCGGAAAAGCGTCGCGGCATCGGGAGATGCGGGGAACAAGACCTGACCCCATCGTGCGGGCTTGGGTACCGCGATGAATCCTGGAACGCGGGCGTCGGGCGGAGCCCGACCCACGGGGGTTGTTTCCAGCGCCGACGAATCCAGTCGCGAGCTTCTTCGTGGGTCGAGCATCGCTCGACGCGACGTGGGCTTGGGTGCCGCGACGAATCCTGGAACGCGGGCGTCGAGCTGCAGCTCGACCCACGGGGGTTGTCTTCAGCGCCGACGAATCCAGTCGCGAGGTTCTTCGTGGGTCGAGCGTCGCTCGACGCGACGTGGACTTGGGTGCTGCGATGAATCCTGGAACGCGGGTGTCGAGCTGCAGCTCGACCCACGGGGGTTGTCTTCAGCGCCGACGAATCCAGTCGCGAGGTTCTTCGTGGGTCGAGCGTCGCTCGACGCGACGTGGGCTTGGGTGCTGCGATGAATCCTGGAACGCGGGCGTCGAGCTGCAGCTCGACCCACGGGGGTTGTCTTCAGCGCCGACGAATCCAAGCGCAAGGCTGTTCGTGGGTCGAGCATCGCTCGACGCGGCGCGGGCTTGGGCACCGCGACGAATCCTGGGACGCAGGCGTCGAGCCGCAGCTCGACCCACGGGGGTTGTCTTCTGCGCCGACGAATCCAGTCGCGAGGTTCTTCGTGGGTCGAGCATCGCTCGACGCGACGTGGGCTTGGGTGCTGCGACGAATCCTCGAACGCGGGCGTCGAGCGGAAGCTCGACCCACGAGACCTGCCGGTCAGCGCTCCGCCAAAACCGGCACGAGCTGTACGCCCGACAGCTCGGCGTGACGAAACCGCAGCAACCCCTCGAGGAGGCGTCCCCTGCCGTCGCCGGCTGCCACGCGCACGTGGCAGAAGAGCATCACGTCGCCTTCGTCGCCCGATTCCCCGGAAAGCGCTGTGCGGTCCTGCGCGCTGCACTGCACATCCGCGCCGTCGAGGCGGATCGTCATCTCCACGACGCTGTCGTCGTGGAAGCCGCCGAATCGCGCTTCGAATCGCACGGTCGTGATCTGCTCGTTCCCGTCGATCGTGCACAGCGCGCGGCTGGACTGGTTCGTCTGGTCCTGCATCTCGCAGGCGGCGGCGGGAAGCGGGATCCCCAGGATGATGGCGATGCCGAGCGCGCCGAGCCGGTGCCGTAGGCTCGGACTCGTCCAGACCGGCCACGTATCGCGCTGCGGCCCGTCAGCGCGCATCGCGGGCCTGCAACTCGCGCAACACGGCGCCCGCCTCGGGTCGCGTGGGTGCCGCTTCCTTCAGGGCAGTCAATAGTGCCCGGGAGGTCGCCGGCTCGCTGCCGTACAGTGCCTGCGCCATGCGCAGCAGCGGGTCGTAGGCCGGACGGAAATCCGGCGACAGGCGCACGACGGACAGCAGCGGCTCGCGTACCTGTTCGAGCATGCGGCGCGCGTCGCCGGTCGGCCGCACGCCTACGCCCACGGACAGGAACCGGTTGCGTGCGTCCCAGTAGCGATCGAGCCGTGCGGGCAACGCGTCATGGCCGTCGCTCCCCGTAGTCTCGACGAGCAGTTCCGGCGCGGCGATTCGAACCGCCCCGACGAGCGCCAGAAGCCGTTCGGCAGGCGGTGCGTCGGGGGCATAGGTGAGACGCGGCGCCCGATAGGCCACGACGGGATGGTCGTCGGTGTTCCGCGGTGCGTCGGCGGCGAAGCGGACAAGCGCCTCGGGGCCGGCGAAGAAGCTGCCCAGCAGCGAAATCTCGTCCGTCACGCCGAGCTTCCCCGCGCCCGCGCGAACGCCGGATCGATCGAGCCGTTGGCGCAGGCGCATCGGGTCGATACGTTCGCCGTCGCGCATCGCGACCAGACCGATGACAGGCGTCTCGAGGCTGTTCGTGGCGAGCATCGCCCAGCTGCGCGGGTGCACCGCGAGGAACGACGCCACGATGCTGCGCAGCGTGTCGAGGTCCATCTGGTGCAGCGGGAGCCACTGGCAGAACACGCCGCCCGGCGCGAGGCGCGCCTTCACCGCCTCGAAGTGCTCGACGGTGTAGAGCGCGGCCGAACCGCTGCGGGCCGGATGGAAGTTGTCGGAGACGATGACGTCGAACAGGCGATCCGACGAGCGCACGAATCGACGGGCGTCCGCGTGGACGAGCGTCGGCGACGGCCCCGGCATGTCCTGGTCGAGGGCTTCCGTGAAATGCGCGGAGGCGTCGATGACTTCGGGCAGCAGCTCCACTGCCGTCACGGCAACGCCCGGCTCGCGCGCGGCGACCGCCGAGGTCACACCGGTCCCGAGCCCGAGGAACAGCGCCTGTGCCGGCGCGGGATGCAGCAGCAGCGGAAGGATCGCCTGCCGGCCATCGGCGAACAGCGTGGCGCTGCTGCCCTCCTGCTGGCGGTTGTCGATGTGCAGCGTCGCCACCCCGTCGGCGTCCTCGACGATGCTCACGGTCGACAGCACCCCCTGCACGTGGCGCACGAGACGTCCGTCCGGCGGCAGGTCGACGATGACCAGAGACGGCCCCCACAGCGCCACGACCACGAGGCCGGCCGCGACGCTCCATGGCGCGGGCCGCGTCCACGCGCCACGCGTGCCGAGCGCGAGATACCCCGCGGCCACCACCAGGAGCGCGTACTTCGCCGAGAGCCACGGCGCGATCAGCACGCCGAACAGCGCCGGGGCCAGGGCGGCACCGAGCGTGTTGATCCCCAGTGCCCGTCCGACGCCGGCGCCCGACTGCCGGGCAATGCCTGCGAGCAGGCTGAAGAGGGCGCCCATCACGAGGCACGGCAACAGGAACGCTGCCGCCGCTACGACAGCCTCGGCGCCCAGGGCTGCCGCCATGCCGGTGCCGAACATCGCGACGGCGCCGTCGTACATGGCGGGCGCCTGGGCGAGTCCGAACGTGCCGAGGGCACAGGTCACCGAGAGGGCCAGCAGCAGCCGGTCGCGCAGCACGCCGGCGTCGGCCCGGGCCGGGAACCACCGACCGAAGATGGCGGCGCCGGCAGCCGTGCCCACGAGGTAGAGGGCGAGCAGGATCGCGAAGGTGAAGACGGTGTTCTCGGTCACCTGGGTCAGGACCCTGACCACCAGCACTTCGTAGCCGATGCCGAGCAGCCCCGTGAGGAACAGCGTGACGAGGATGCCGCGCGAAGCGGCGGTGGCCGTGCCGGCGGCGGTCGGCGGTCGCACCGACAAGGTGAAGGAGAGCGCGGCACAGAGCAGATTGAGCGCGGCGCAGACGAGCGCGGTCCGCAGGAGGCCCGCCTGCGGTACCAGGAGGAACGCTGCGGCCAGCACGCCGGTCACCGCGCCGAACGTGTTGGCCGCGTAGAGCAGCGCGATCGATCGGCCGCCGTCGTGACGGCGACCCAGCACGCTCTCCATCGCGGGCAGCGTCGCGCCCATCGCAGCCGTGGCGGGCAGCAGCAGGACCAGGGTGCCGATGAACGCGACGCTCCAGTGCCAGGTGGGCGCGGGCGACGGGCCGATCCAGCGGAGCATCGCCTGCGTCACGGTGTCGAGCGCCACGGCGATGGCGATGGCCCAGATCGCGATCAGCAGTTCGCACCCGGCGTACCAGCGCCAGGGCGACGCGCTGCGCTCGATGCGTGGTCCGAGCGCCAGGGCGCCGATGGCGATACCGCCGAAGAACGCGGCCACGACCGCGAACACGCCTGCCGATTCGTGGCCGAGCCACAACGAGGCCTGCTGGGTCCACACGATCTGATAGCCGAGCGCCGCGAAGCCGGACGCCACCATGAGCATCGCGGCCCGCCATCGGTCTCCGGGGTGCGCGTCCGCGGCCTGTCGCGCCGCGACCACCGGTGCGGAAGCCGGCGGCACGTCAGCCGTGGAAACCGATGCGGTAGCCCCAGGAATCGAGGGCGACGGGAATGGCGTTGAACGCCATGGTGATGCGGCGCTCGCCGACGTTCATCGGCACCGCGTGCATCAGATAGCTCGGGAAGAAGACGACGTCGCCGGGATGCGTCTCGGGGCTCACCCACTTGTCGGCGTTGTAGGGTCCGGTGACCACACCTGCATGGTCGTTCTTGAACGAGAACTCGACCCCGCCCGGAGACTTCATGAACACCGTGCGCGCCTCCGGGTGCATCGGGGTCAGGTAGATCACGCCGGAGATGAAGCTGTTCGCGTGGTTGTGCATTGCCTGGCGCCCGCCCGGTTCCATCACGTTCACCCACATCTCCTTCAGCGACCAGCCCATGCGTTCCCCGAACAGGAGGGCGCCGAACTCCGACAGCAGCGGCGTGACGCAGCCCGCGACCTCCACCAGCAGCGGACTGTCCTCGGGCTGGAGAAGGGCGGTGTGGGTCAGATTGGGTGACGAGCTGTTCGGCTGGCCGGCGGCGCTGGTGAAGTGATCGACGAGGCCGGCGACGAGCGCCGGTGCCACGACGCGCGGCGCTCGCATGAATGGAATGGGGAAGAGACCGATGACTTCGGGTTCGAACATGGGAGGCAGCTGACGGGATGAGGAGGTACGTCCGGTCGCGGGGGAGGGCGCGACTACAGGCCGCGAAGTCTATCTGCCGAGATGCGACGAAATCATGACACCCACCGCGAGCGATCACCGATGCAAGGCGGGCAATGCGCGACCCGATCGGCGGCGGGCGGATGCGATGGCGGAGCTACAGAAATCTGCGCGATGTCAAGAGTGCTGATGAGGCCAACGGCAGGTAATGCCCGCTACATACCGCGCGCGCAATCTAAGCACGCGTCCAGTGGAGAGAACGCAACTGGTCCGAAGTTCACGACAACGCGCCTCGCAGAGAGGCGGGCTTCATACGAATCTGAAAAGGATCTTACTCATGAGTTTTCAATACCGCAAGAGCCAGATCGCCATCGCTGTGGCAACCGTGGTGAGTGCCGCCACGGTGGCCGCCCTGACCTCGACCGCCTACGCCGCGAAGCCCGCTGGCAAGTACCTGTCCGGCGATTTCCACAACCACTCCACCTGTTCCGACGGTTCGACGTCCGTGCAGAAGAAAGTGAAGAAGTCGATGGACACCGTCGAGACACCCTTCGGACTCGACTGGTTCGTCCAGGCCGGTCACGGCGGCAACGGCAACCGGAACTGCTTGCTGGCCGAGGACGCCTCGCTTGCCACGCCCGCATATCCCTTCGTTGAAGGTCAGGGCCCGAACACCCGCTGGAATGCCAGCATCGGTGCCGCTGCGGTGAAGGGCGTCACGCCGTCCACCGGCGCCACGTCCACGACTGCGATGAGCGCCGACGCCAACCCGCGCATGTGGCGCTGGCAGGCGATGCAGGAGTATCAGTATCCGCTGCTTGAATACCTCTCCGTGCTGCGCAACCAGCCGATCTTCATCGGTCTGGAATCCGTCGTGGCCGGCCACGAGCACACGTCGATGGCCGTGATCACGGGTCAGCTGCCTTCCGCCCTCGACAACGTCGTGCTGCCCAGCGCGCCGCCCTACGCCGCCCTGGGCAGTGCCGCCGCTGTCTCGCAGTGGTCCTACTGCTTCGATCGTGGCGACACCGACAACAGCCGCGGTGGCGGCCAGGGCTGGGACTGCTCCGTTCCCGGCAGCCTGAACAGCGCCAATGCGGACTGGAACACGACGGCCGCCAAGCTGGTGCCGCGCACCGGCGGTGATCTGACGGCCACGGTCGGTATTCGCGGCCACGAGAAGACGGTCGAGGGCATCAAGTGGATGAAGGCCTTCCACCCGAAGGCCAGCTACTACGTGCCCGCGCACCTCGAGCGTGCCGGCCCGTTCAATCCCGCCGGCAACAACGGCTTCAACGTCGAGCACCTGCGCAACTTCAACAATGCCGGTCCCGAGATCGCCTTCGGCATGGAGACGCAGCCCGGTCACGGCGCCTCCGACCAGCGCGGCGAATACGCACCCCGCCGCAACCTGGGCGGCACGGTGGATTCCGTCGGCGGCACGACGTACGGCGGTACCGGCGTTTACGGCGCGCAGATCGGCGGCGTCTGGGATGCCCTGCTCGGCGAAGGTCGCAACTTCTGGTTCTTCGCCAGCTCCGACTGGCACAACCGCGGCATCTTCCAGGGCGATGACCGCCGCACCACGCAGGATCACTACCCGGGCGAATACCATCGCAACTACACGATGATCCGCACGGCGGGTGACACGAAGGTCCGCCCGCAGCACATCGTGGACGGTCTCCGAACCGGCAACACGTTCGTGGCCACCGGCCAGGTCATCGACCGTCTGGCCTTCGTGGCCTGCGCGTCCTACCCGGGTGCGGCCCGTCGTGCGAACAGCGCCGTCGAGGCCCTTGCCCTCACTGCCGCGCGCAACAACACGGACGTCGACGTGCCGGGGTGCGCCACCATGGGCGAGAAGCTCCAGGTGCGTCCGGGTGCGGAAATCGTCGTGGCGATCGTGGTGCGCGACCCGTCGGGCCCCAGCTACTCGCCGTACAGCTTCCCGAACCCGTCGCTGATGCAGATCGGCATCGAGCAGCCGATGGACCATCCGGTGCTGGACCACATCGACGTGATCCGCGGTCTCGTCACGGGCTACAAGTCGCCCGACGCCCCCGACTACGCCGGCGAATGGCCGCGCAACTGGCTGGCTGGGTACGAGAACGGCGGCACCCCGTCGCTGGCCAGCGTCCCGGCAGCGGCGAAGAACACGTCGGCGGCGATGATCCAGTTCTTCAACAAGAACAACTGGACCACGTTCCCGGGTGATCGCGACTACAAGGTGATGAGCTTCCGGGTGGCCGGCGTGCGCGATTCGCAATACCTGCGCCTCCGCGGCACCAACCTGCCCCGCTCGACGCCCTGGGAGACGGATGCCGACGGCAATCCGCTGCCGGATCTGTACACGAACCAGGCCGGTTACACCGGCGTGCCCGAGAACGCGAACCTGAAGATCACGTGCAACACCGTCGGGACCAACGTGCCCGCGAACAGCACGCTCTACACGGGTACGGGCATCGACGGCTGCCCCAACCACATGCCGGTCGTCAGCGGTCAGAAGTACTCCGCCTTCGACGTGGCGTCGTGGGCCGACCTGTGGTTCTACAGCAACCCGATCTTCATCGAGGTGGCAGGTTCCACCCGCGTCGCCGGCGTGAAGTAACCGGAGTCCGGACGCAGCCCGCGGGAACCGCGACCGGTTCCCGCGGATCCAGCCCGGGACTCACCAAGACCAACATTCCATAGAGACCGCAACGATGAAACTCACTCTCGCCCCCGTCGCCCTCCTGGGCGGCATGCTCCTCTCCGGCACGACGTTCGCCGTGCCGCTCGTCGTCGACTTCGAGACCCCGACCAGCTTCGCTTCCATCGCCGAGCACTACAACGGCGGCGTCGACGGCGCCGACGTGGCCGGTGCGAACCTCGGCGTGTCCTTCGGGCCCGACGCCCTCGCCCTGCGCAACGACGAGCTCGGCCCTTACTTCGGTAACGCGCCTTCCCCCGTCGGCGTGCTCACCGCCGTGTTCGAAGATGCCGCGATGAACGTCGCCATCGGCTTCACGGGCATGGTGTCTTTCTCGTACTCCTCCAACGATGCCGGCGAGATCGGCGTGTGGTCCGGCCTGAACGGCACGGGCACGCGCCTGGGCGGCCTCGCCCTGATGGCGAACGCCGTCGGGTGCGACGTCGCCACGCCGCTGTGCACGTTCGGGATGTCGTCCTTCGATCTCGGCACGAACGTCGCGAAGTCCATCACCTTCGGCGACGCCGCCGGCATCACGGCCGTGTTCGACAACGTCACCGTGACGGCTGTGCCCGAACCCGAGACCTACGCGCTCATGGGTCTGGGCCTCGTCGCCGTTGCCGGCGTGGCGGGTCGTGCCCGTCGTCGCGCCGCGGTGAACTGAGTCTGCCGCAACGTTGTGTCCCGCCGGGGGCGGGGTGCGAAAGCGCCCCGCCCCCGTATGGCTTTCAATTTCTCTCGACGAGTTTCTCCGCATGTCTGCCAGTCTGCCCGCCGATGCAATCGCACGTGACGCCTCCCGCCCGAAGAAGGGCACACCCGCCTGGCTTCGCGAGCCACTGCTCCACTTCCTGATCCTTGGCGCCTGCGTCTTCGGCCTCGACCGCGTCTTCTCCGAGCGTGCCGACGACCCGCGCGTCATCGTCATCGACGCCGCCGTGGATGCCGAGGTGCGCGAGGTCTTCGCCGAAGCGCGCCGCCGCGATCCGAACGCCACCGAGATGGACGCGCTGCGCCGCGTCTGGCTCGACAACGAGGTGCTGTATCGCGAGGGGATGGCGCTCCAGGTCGACCGCGGCGACGTGACCATCCGCGACCGCGTCATCTTCAAGGCGCTCAACGTGATCGAAGCCGGGCTGAAGCTGCCTCCGATCGACGATGCCGGATTGCGTGCCTGGTTCGAGAAGAACCGCGTCCGCTACGACGAGCCGCCCCGCTTCGATTTCCAGGAGGCAGTCCTGTCGGCCGACACGCCCGAGGCGGCGCTGCGCGCGTTCGCGGCCACACTGAATGCCGGCAAGCCGGGCGAAGTGCAGGCCTCCCTCAACGCATTCAGCGGGCGGCCCCATCCGACCATCGTCCAGAGCTACGGCGAGGACTTCGCCCGTGCGCTGGAAGCGTCCCCGCCCGGCGAATGGCGCGTCCTGCAGAGCAAGGACCGCCTGCGGATCATGCGGCTGGAGTCGGTCACACCCGCGCGTGCGGCGGAGTTCGAACCGCTGCGCAACGCCGTGATGCAGGACTGGGTGGATGCCACCATGGCCGAGATGCGCTCCGCGGCGGTGCAGGCCATGACCGCCAAGTACACCATCCGCTACGCCGAGGGCGACCGGCGATGAACGCGATCCGTACCGTGTTCTGCGCGTGGCTGCTCCTGTGGGCCGGCATGGCGTCGGCCCACGAGCTGAGCATGGCGGAGATGGATCTGCGCGAGACGGCGCGTGGCGACTTCGTCTGGCAGTGGATCGCGAGCGGTGCGCGTCCGGCCGCCGACGAACTGACGCCTGTCTGGCCGTCGCACTGCCGGGCCGAGGCGAATACGCTGCGCTGCGGCGAGCAGGGGCTCACGGGCACGCTCGCGATCGAGGGCGTGGGCAAGACCTACTCGGCGGCTTTGGTGAAGGTGCACTGGGCCGATGGGCAGAAGCGCGTGTACACGATCACGACCGCGCAGCGCAGCGTCCGCCTTTGGGGATCGGCGGACGACCAGCGCGGCGTGGGTGAAGTCGCTGCGGCCTACGGCGTGCTGGGCGTGGAGCACATCCTGAGCGGTTTCGATCATCTGCTGTTCGTGATCGCGCTGCTGTTCCTCGTGGGCTTCGGTCGTCGACTGCTGTGGACCATCACCGCTTTCACCGGTGCGCACAGCCTGACCCTCGCGTTGAGCGCGCTCGGCTGGCTGACGCTGCGTCGACCGCCGGTGGAGGCAGCCATCGCGCTGTCGATCGTGCTGGTGGCCGCCGAGGCCCTGCACTCCCGACAGACGCTGTCGCGTCGCTGGCCCGCGCTGGTCGCCTTTCTCTTCGGCCTCGTGCACGGGCTCGGTTTCGCAGGTGCGCTGGAGGAGATCGGCCTGCCGCAGAACCATCTGCTGACGGCGCTGCTCACGTTCAATCTCGGCGTGGAAGTGGGGCAGGTGCTGGTGGTGGCGGTGGCCTGGTTCGCCTACCGCGTCTTCGCGAACCGCCCGCAACTGCTGCCTGCCCGGGCGGTGGCGCTCTACGCCATCGGAAGCATCGCCGCCTACTGGTCGATCGATCGGATCGCAGCGATCGTGTCGTAGCGGTCCGACGCCACGATCGTCGCGCGCGTCACATCGCGGTGCCGCCGTCCACGTTGTAGACGTGGCCGGTCATGAACGAGGCGTCGTCGGAGGCGAGAAACGCGATCAGCGCGGCGATCTCGTGCGGCTGCCCGAGGCGCCCCATGGGTGTTGCAGCCTTGATGCGGTCCAGCGTGTCGGGCGGCAGACGATCGATCTGACGTTGCGCAAGTGCGGTCGCCGTCGCCCCCGGTGCCACCGCATTCACGCGGATGCCCGACTTCGCGAACTCGCGAGCGAGCGCCTTCGACATCGCGATGACCGCGCCCTTCGACGTCGAATACGCGGCCGTGCCCATGATGCCGCCCCCCCGCTGGCCCGCGATGGAACTCACGTTCACGATGGAGCCCTTGCCCTGCCGGAGCATCACCGGGATCACGGCCTGGCAGCAGATCCACACGCTGGTGGTGTTCACGCGCATCACGCGATCAAAGGCGTCGAGCGTGATGTCGAGAAACGGTGTCGGACTCTCGATGCCTGCGTTGTTCACGAGCACGTCGATGCGTCCGTGCAGCGCCAGCGTGCGCGCCACGAGTGCGGCCGTGCTGGCCGGCTGCGTCACGTCCACGTTCACTGCATCCGCTGTGATCCCCTCGCTGCACATGCGCGCCGCAGTGGCCTCGGCCGCTTCGGCCTGGATGTCGGCGATGATGAGTCGATGGCCGCGGGCGGCCAGCGCACGGGCAGCGGATTCGCCGATGCCGCCGGCACTGCCGGTGACGATGGCGACGGGAGCTTCGGAGGTCATGGGGAGGATAGACTCGGAAGGGAGGTGATTGATTCTACTGCCCGGTCCTTGGGTCGCCTCTCGAACCGTTGGCACGCGGCGGAACTGTGCCGCAGTTCCTGTAGGAGCGGGCCACGCCCGCGAAAGCGATGTTTCCGGTTCAGACGCTTCCTTGCATTCACCGCTTTCGCGGCCATGGGCCGCTCCTACAGGGGGTGATGGATACGCCGCCAGCCGTGGGACCGGGTTGCGGTTCTTGTAGGAGCGGCCCAGGGCCGCGAACGCGATGGTTTCGGTTCGGGCGCTTCCTTGCATTCACCGCTTTCGCGGCCCTGGGCCGCTCCTACAGGGGGTGATGGATACGCCGCCAGCCGTGGGACCGGGTTGCGGTTTCTGTAGGAGCGGGCCACGCCCGCGAAAGCGATGGTTCCGGTTCGGGCGCTTCCTTGCAGTCACCGTTTTCGCGGCCCTGGGCCGCTCCTACAGGGGGTGATGGATACGCCGCCAGCCGTGGGACCGGGTTGCGGTTCTTGTAGGAGCGGCCCAGGGCCGCGAAAGCGATGGTTCCGGGAGATGATGCCCTTCTCTTCACGTTGCACGGGGACGTCTCGGTCGTTCTTCTCACCGTCGTCGATCACGACGACAACGCGTCCTCATTCCGTGCAAGACCCGACGGAAAATCGCTGCGTTGATGCATCGACGCGGGCGCAGTTCCGTCGCTGCTGGTAGGTGTGGTCCGTGTTGCCGATCGTCTCCGGCGCTGGATGCGGCGGGGCAAGTGTCAGGGCAGGGAAAGAATGTACTTCGCCAGCGCCAGCGCTTCCTCATCGGAGACCTGCGGCTGCGGCGGCATGATGTCCTCTCCCCATACGCCGGTGCCACCCGCCTGAATCTTTCTGGCCAGCACCTGAGCGGCGTCTGGATCGCCCGCGTACTTCTTCGCGACCTCCACGAGCTTGGGACCGTACTTTCTCTTGTCGATGCTGTGACATGCAAAGCAGTTGTTCTTCTGCAACATGTCCTTGTCGGCGAATGCGGGACTGCCAAGGCCTACGAAACAGAATGCAACACAAAGCGCAATCAAGGACCTCACCAAAACCTCCTGATAGCCATGAACCGGTTTGAGGAGAACACCTCGACAGCGCAACCGGAAGAAGAAAAAACGCGCTGCCGGATGCGGCAGCGCGTTCGAAGTGACAACTTACTCGGGCGTCACACGGATGATGTTGCCCTGATCTTCGAGAGCCACATAGAGATCGCCGTCAGGACCTTGCACCACGGAGCGGAAGCGCCCCGTCGCCGTGGGCCAGGAGACCTGGGTGACCTTGGAAGACAGACCGTCGGCGCTGATCTTCAGCACGTCCAGACGGTTGCCGACCGGGGTGCCGTGGATGCCGATTCCGGTGTAGCCGACGATCATCGAACCGTCCCAGTCCTTCCACTTGGCGCCCGAGATGAATGTCGAGCCGAACATACCCTGCGAGAGGCCGTTGTTGTTCCACGCCGGCTTCATCGCATTCGGGTAGGTCTTCAGGTCGGTCATGGGCATGAAGGCCGCGCGCTGCTTCGGGTCCATGGCGCCCATCTGGTTGGGCGAGTAGCCGCAATAGTCATCCGGGCAGTCTTTGCGACCCGCCACGTTGGGACGCGGATCCCAGCCCGCATTGCCGCCGTTGACGAGTGCGGTGACTTCGTCGCTGTGCCACGGGCCGTTCTCGGACGTGAACGGGCGGTTGTCGCTCGGGCGGAAGGTGATGCCCTGGGGATTGCGGTGCCCGTACGTGAAGATGCGCTTGTCGAATCCCGCCGGCGGATTGTTGCCCGGCGCCGCGTTTCCGTTCCGATCGATCCGCAGCACCTTGCCGCCGATGTAGGTGGGGCTCTGGGGCGCGATGCCGAGGTGGTTGTCACCCGTGGTCACGTACAGGAAGCCGTCACCGGGGCTGAAGCGGATACGACCGCCGTTGTGCGCGCCGGGGCCACCGAACGGGTGCTTGGTGGCCTTGGGCTTGTAGCCGATGTCGGAGACGATATCCGTGCGATCCGACACGTCCTCGAAAGAATCGTCGACCTTGAAGCGCATGACGCGATTGACCAGCTTGTCGTCGAGATTCGAGCTGGAATAGACATAGATGAAGCGATTGCTGGCGAAATCGGGGTCGATCGCGACGCCCATCATGCCTGCCTGGCCATCGCAGAAGAGATCGGCGCTGGAGGAGGCATAGCCGGAAGAATCGCCGAGACCGTGCAGCTTGTTGATGGTGCCGGACGGCAGGCGCACAGACAGGCCCTTGCACTTCTCGGTGAAGAACATGGTTCCGTCTTTCAGGAAGGCCATGTCCCACGGCAACTCGAGCTTGCCGACCACCACCTGGGTTGAAAGATTGGGGGGCGCGGCGAACGCGCTGGCAGATGCCATCACGCCGACGGACGCAAACACGATTCCAAGTGCATTCGAAACTTTCATCGTTTTCCTCCTCCTAGGTTTTGAACTCACGTGCCACGCGACATCAGGAAGCCGTGTCAAAAAGAGCTTCCGAAGATTCCCGAACGAGCCAGGGAAATAATCCTTGACAGAAGTGGTGAGATGAGATAAGCGCACTTCCAGGCGGCCGAAAGGTACTGACGGCCACATGCGTTGTCAACCAACGTGGCTGTGATTTCCGATTTCGAAGTTCTCTCCTGCGGTTCCTCCCGCCGGGCCGTGCGCTTGGTCACGCAATCCGCCCCCGAGTTCTCGATTGCGACGCCGATTCCGACCGGATCGATTGCCACGCGCGATGCGCCTGACGCCGGCCGTGCCTGCGGGATTCCGGAATTGACTCCCGCGGAAGATCGGAATCCGTGCGTCGCTGTCCGGGATGGATGTTTGGGCACGGGGGTGGGCGCAGTCAGGCGTCGTGAGCAGCTCGCCGCGCCCCGACCATGTGGCGGTGACCCTGCTCAGAGCATGGGCGGCGACCTATCTTCCAGAGTTGGAAGGCGTGTTGTAAGTTCCGCTCGGCGCTGGTCTGCCATGCACGGCGGGCGGCGCGATCCCGCCAGGTCGCGGGCTGGACGATTCTCCCCACGGTGCGTTCGGAAGTTCCGGTCTCTAGAGGAACGTGATGAGCAAGACCTGACCCCGCCTTGCGTTCGGTTCCCTTCCGCTATCTCATCTTCAAGGGTTGCCATCCCATGAAGTCGATTCTTTTGGCAGTTCTTTCAATCGTTTCGCCGTTGGCTCTGGGCGACGATTGGGTGCTTCTTGCGTCCGATGCGCTGAACAGCACTTTCCTGGAAGTCGCCTCCGTTTCTCGAAGCGCGGCGAACGAGACCCGTTTTCGGATCAAGCTCGTGTACACCAAGAAGCGCGACATGATGGGGCTGCCGTACGACAGCGCAACGAAAGACTACGTGGTCGCGTGCGAAGTGAATCGGGTCCTTTCCAAGCAGCATTTCCTCGTCTATGGCGATCAGACCGTGTGGACCTTCCCGCCGACGAACGAGAGCGTGAAGGCCGACGCGGAGCTTCCCGGGGAAGTGCTTCTCAGGGTCTGCGGCTGAGGACGTAGTGCCGCTGCATGCCCCCCGGCTTCGGCATCCACCGCCTTCGCGGCCATGGGCCGCTCCTACCGGGGGCGGTGGATGCGCCGCCCGCCGCGGAACTGGACTGCGGTTCCGTAGGAGCGGGCCATGCCCGCGAAAGCGATGGTTCCGGTTCGGGCGCTTCCTTGCATTCACCGCATTCGCGGCCATGGGCCGCTCCTACCGGGGGTGATGGACACGCCGCCCGCCGCGGAACTGGACTGCGGTTCCGTAGGAGCGGGCCATGCCCGCGAGGGCGATGGTTCCGGTTCGGGCGCTTCCTTGCATTCACCGCTTTCGGGGCCATGGGCCCCTCCTACAGGGGGTGATGGATGCGCCGCCCGCCGCGGACCTGGAC
>JALHMS010000007.1:49521-70436 GCA_022843925.1 Burkholderiales bacterium | reverse complement strand
GGGCCATGCCCGCGAGGGCGATGGTTCCGGTTCGGGCGCTTCCTTGCATTCACCGCTTTCGGGGCCATGGGCCCCTCCTACAGGGGGTGATGGATGCGCCGCCCGCCGCGGACCTGGACCGTGGTTCCGTAGGAGCGGGCCATGCCCGCGAAAGCGATGGTTCCGGTTCGGGCGCTTCCTTGCATTCACCGCTTTCGGGGCCATGCCCGCGAGGGCGATGGTTCCGGTTCGGGCGCTTCCTTGCATTCACCGCTTTCGGGGCCATGGGCCCCTCCTACAGGGGGTGATGGATGCGCCGCCCGCCGCGGACCTGGACCATGGTTCTGTAGGAGCGGGCCATGCCCGCGAAAGCGATGGTTCCGGTTCGGGCGCTTCCTTGCATTCACCGCTTTCGGGGCCATGGGCCCCTCCTACAGGGGGTGATGGATGCGCCGCCCGCCGCGGACCTGGACCGCGGTTCTGTAGGAGCGGGCCACGCCCGCGAAAGCGATGGTTCCGGTTCGGGCGCTTCCTTGCATTCACCGCATTCGCGGCCATGGGCCGCTCCTACCGGGGGTGATGGATGCGCCGCCCGCCGCAGAACTGGACCGTGGTTCCGTAGGAGCGGGCCACGCCCGCGAAAGCGATGGTTCCGGTTCGGGCGCTTCCTTGCATTCACCGCATTCGCGGCCATGGGCCGCTCCTACCGGGGGTGATGGACGCGCCGCCCGCCGCGGAACTGGACCATGGTTCTGTAGGAGCGGGCCATGCCCGCGAAAGCGATGGTTCCGGTTCGGGCGCTTCCTTGCATTCACCGCATTCGCGGCCATGGGCCGCTCCTACCGGGGGTGATGGACGCGCCGCCCGCCGCGGACCTGGACCATGGTTCTGTAGGAGCGGGCCATGCCCGCGAAAGCGATGGTGCCGGTTCGGGCGCTTCCTTGCATTCACCGCATTCGCGGCCATGGGCCGCTCCTACAGAGGGTGATGGATGCGCCGCCCGCCGCGGAACTGGACCATGGTTCTGTAGGAGCGGGCCATGCCCGCGAAAGCGATGGTTCCGGTTCGGGCGCTTCCTTGCATTCACCGCATCCGCGGCCATGGGCCGCTCCTACAGAGGGTGATGGATGCGCCGCCCGCCGCGGAACTGGACTGCGGTTCCGTAGGAGCGGGCCATGCCCGCGAGGGCGCTGATTTCGGTCGATGCGTTTGCTGGACAGTTGCTCGCGTGCTTTGCGCGGTGACGATGTTTCACCGGAACGCGTCGATCGACACTTCCACGTAAACGAAATCCGACGGGTCCGATCGGCCGCTCGTCGCGCGCGTGAATCGGCCGGGTTGGAAGTGTGCATAGCCGAGGTTCATGGCGACGTGTCCTCCCACCGGGAAACGGACCCGCAAGTCGAACTCGTGGCCCATGTAGGTTCCGCTGGCACCGGACGGATCGCGCAGCCCGGTGGTGTTCCATCGATCGGTGCCGCTTGCGAGCCAGTAGGCGCTCAGACCTGCGTCCACCCGGACCGACGGAAGTGGCGTGAACTCCACCCGTACCTTCGGTGACCGGAGGTTCTCCCACTGAATGTAGTCGTCCGATGACAGGGGGCGAGCGAATCCGAAGAGGCGTTCGAACCGCTGATTGGTGCCGTCAGTGGGATTCCGGTCGCCGCTCGCATACAGAAGACTGGCGCTGAAACGTGGTTTCCACGCGTGGGTCGTCGTGTAGCCGGCGTCGACGATGAGTGCCTGGGCGCGGTGGGTCCGCGGACCGTCCTCGCCGAGCTGCTGGGCGCCACTCACGTCCCAGTCCCATCCCGTCTTGCCCACGACACCGTAGGCGCGCAAGCCCAACGTATGGATGTCGCGCGTGACCAGCGATGCCGCCCGTGCGCCGTCCTGGGTGAGGCGGAGGTAGTACGGCTGGATCGTCGCGATCTGCGACCAGCGCCGCCAATCGAGAATCGCGCCCGTGAGCCATTGGGAATCCTCCGGCTGGTCCAGCCGTGAGGTCAGACGCCGGACGGGTTGCAGCGCAAGTACGTCCACCTGCCAGTCGTTCGCACGGCGGCCGAACGTCGCCCGCAGGCCGTCGAAGGTGTTGGTGGTGTTCCGCCATTCGTTCCGCGCCAGCAGCCGGCGGTCGAGATACTCGAAGGCCTGCCGGCCCAGCTTGATGCTGATCGGCCGGTCCATTCCCAAGGCGTCCGCAAAGAACAGTTCCGCGAAAGCCTGGATCGGTTCGGCGGTGTTGACGTCGCGGTCGTCCGGACCGAAACGGCTGCCGTTCCGCCGGGCGTCTTCGATCTCGAGCACGAAGCGGAATGGGTCGAAGCGCTGCTTGATGCCGAGGTACACGCGTGTGCGCAGCAGAAACGGATCGTCGAGCACCTGCACCGGCCGCCGGAAGTCGTTGTCGCGGTATTCGTAGCGAACGCGATAGTCGAGGCCGATATCCAGCCAGTTCATCCCCTCGAACGCCGCGATGCCGGTCTTGTCGGCCTGGTGCACGTATCGCGGCGGTTCGCTTTCGGGAACGAGGCCATATCCCCTCGGTGTCACGTAGAAGTTCGGGGCGTCGGCGCTGAAGCCCCACGCCGGGTGAAAGCACACGAGGGCCAATACCCAACGGGCGAAGCCAACGAAGAAACTGCGATTCGATTCGACGGACAAGGGCATTCGTATTGTCGGCGGTATGGCGCGGATGGGTTGTCGTTCTTCTGTACGCATGCAGCGGCGATGCGGCAGGGCAGCGCCCTTGGTATCGCTGACCCACGTCACCGGCGGGTCTGATGGCCAAGACGATCCGAAGGACGGGAGTTATATACATGCTGATATAACGCCGGAGGGTTGTCAAACGCTGCACAGCGCTCGTGTGCCTGCGCATACCCCGTGGCACGCCACGCGGGCGTGCGGTGAGCGACGTCAGTCGACGATGAAGAGCTTCGCGCCGCCCGGCGCCCGGGAGCGATGCGGCTCGGCGCCGTCGGCCACCTGGTAGCTCATGCCGGGCCGGAGCACGAACACGCGTCCGTCGGCGAGTTCGGTCTCGAGTTCGCCTTCGATGCACAGGAGGATGTGCCCCTTCTCGCACCAGTGGTCGGCCAGGTAGCCGACTGTGTACTCGACCATGCGCACGCGAATGGCGCCGAACTGCCGGGTGCGCCAGAAAGCGCGGCCCGTCTCTCCCGGATGTTCGGTGGCCGGGACGGATGTCCAGTCCGTCGTGCCGAACGGTATGCCCCGAATCTCCATCGTCGAACTCCTCGTGTCGTGCCGCCGTTCGTGGCGCGGCAGTCCTGCCAGCCTCAATCGAGCAGGCGCATTGCCGTGCGGAACAAGTCCTGGTTCAGGCCGTGCTGCAGGCTCAGTCCGTCGTCCTGGTACCAGCTTTCGTCTGCCTCGAGGTGCGGACCGATCAGCACGACCCTGCCTCGACCGGACGGGCCAGCCAGCGCGGAGATGTGCCGGGTGGCGACGTAGCGCGCCAGGACGCGCATCCCGCCAGGCGCTCTGGAACCCATGTGCGGTCCACTCTGGCTGTAGACCATCCGGCGCCTTGTGCCCCAGCGAATGGCAACGAGCGACGGTGCAGCGGTTTCGAGTTCCGCGGGCATCTCGTCGATCGGCACCAGTCCGAAGGCCGGACGTCCTTCGGACTTCGAAGTGAAGCGGGCTGCCAGATAAGCCCCGGCGCAGATGCCCATGTATCGGCCACCTCGCGACACGAATCGGCGCAGCGCATCGATCTGACCGGGCGACAGAGCGTCCAGCGTTTCATCGAGATCGTCCGAACCACCCGGCTGGACGTACACGTCGAGCTTGCCCAGCGACGTCGCGTTCAGCGAGTGCTGGTCGAGATAGATCACCCGGTCGCCGCGACCGATGAAGAATCCCGCCACCGATTCCGCACATCCCGGGCAGGTGCCGGCGCCGTTGAAGATGCCGATCGACCTGGCGTCGACAGGCGCCGACAGGAAGAGAAGTGGAATGAGCAGCAGGTGTCCGATGAAGGTGAACATCCGCCCGATCCGGCTCACGAAAGCGGCCCTCCGCGAAGGGCCCGGACCCCCGCATCGAATCGCTCCGTCGGGCTGTCCGCGCTTCGACGACACCGCTGACGCCTCACCAGATCCGCACCCGCTGCTCCGGCGGCACGTAGTCCGCGTCGCCCGGCTGCACGTCGAAGGCCTCGTACCAGGCGTCCACGTTGCGCATCGGCGCGCGCGCACGGACCGACGAGGGCGAGTGCGTGTCGGTGGCGAGCAACTGGCGCGTCAGCTCGTCGCGCGTGATGGCGCGCCACACCTGCGCCCAGCCGTAGAACACGCGCTGCTCGCCGGTCAGGCCGTCCAGCACGGGCGCCGGCTTGCCGTCGAGGGACAGCCGATACGCGTCGAGCGCGAGCAGGATGCCGCCGAGGTCGGCGATGTTCTCGCCCAGCGTCAGGTCGCCCTTCACGTTCGCCCCCGGCAGGACCTCGATCGCCGAGTACTGCGCCGAGAGCGCGGCCGCCCGCTTCATGAACTCCGCCGAGTCCTCCGGCGACCACCAGTCGCGCAGCACGCCGTCGCCGTCGTACTTGCGACCCTGGTCGTCGAAGCCGTGGGTGATCTCGTGGCCGATCACCGCCCCGATGCCACCGAAGTTCACGGCGGCATCGGCATGCGGGTCGAAGAACGGCGGCTGCAGGATGGCGGCCGGGAACACGATCTCGTTGCGCACCGGGTTGTAGTACGCGTTGACCTGCTGCGGATTCATGCCCCATTCGGCGGGGTCGATGCGCCGGTCGAGCTTGGCGAGGTTCCATGCGTAGTTGAAGCGGCCCGCGGCGATCATGTTGCCGTGGAGGTCGTCGGGCGAGAGTTCGAGGCCGGAGAAGTCGCGCCAGTGGTCCGGGTAGCCGATCTTCACGCCGAAGTGGCGCATCTTGTAGAGCGCCTGCTTGCGCGTCTCGCGCGACATCCACTCGAGCTTGCCGATGCGCGCCATCATCGCCTTGCGCAGCATTGCCACGAGTTCCTCGGTCGCGGCCTTGGCCTCGGGCGGGAAATGACGGGCCACGTAGAGACGACCGAGCGGATCGCCGAGCTGGGCGTCCACCACTTGCACGCCGCGCTTTTCGCGAGGCATCTCGGTCTGCTGCCCCTGCAGGATCCGCCCGCGGAAGGCGAAATGCTGGTCGGAAAAGCGCTTCGAGAGGTATGGCGATGACTGATCGGTCGTCTGCGCCGCCTGCCAGGCCTGCAGCGTGGCCACCGGCGTCTCCGCGAAGATCTTCGCCAGCGCCGGGAAGGCATCCTTTTCGATCACGATGAAGCGCGCCACCTGCGCGACGCCCGCGCCCTCCGCCCACGCGTGCCAAGGGAAGCCGGGCGCGAACACGTCCAGTTCGGAGAGCGTCATGGGGTTGTAGATCCTCCCGGTCTCGCGCTTCTCCGCCCGCGACCAATGGACGCCGGCGATGCGGAGCTCCAGCGCCCAGACGTCCGCCGCGGCCCGCTGTGCGTCGGGCCAGCCGATCGCAGCGAGCACCTGCGCGAGATAGTCCTGATAGGCCTTCCGTACCGGCGCGAAGCCCTCGGCGAGGTAGTAGTCGCGATCGGGCAGCCCGAGCCCCGCCAGGCCCAGGTAGAGGGCGCTGCGGTTCGGGTTCTTGAGATCCTCCTGTACCTCGCTCGCGAAAAAGCTGCCACCCGCCCGGCCCTGGCTGTCGCCCATGAGTCGCGCCTGCGCCTCCGGCGTCGTCGCTACGCGGACACGGTCGAGATCGGACTGCAACGGTTTGTCGTCCAGCGCCTCGATGCGCGCCTCGTCCATGAAGCTCCGAAAGAGGTTGCCGATCCGGACGCCGTCCGGGGTGACGGGCGTCGCGGCCTGCTCGCGGATGATCGCGAGAAGCTGATCCTGCGACTGATAGTGGAGGCCGACGAAGGCGCCCACCATGACCTTGTCCGAGGGGATCGGGGTATTGCGTACGTAGCTGCCACTCGCGTGCAGATTGAAATCCCGACCCGGACGCACCGAGAGATCCCGACCGGCGAGATCGAAGCCCCAGGGTCCGATATGCGGCGCCTTGGAGGGAGTGGTGTCGGCCGCGAGTGCGATCGGCGCGAAGTGGATGGCGAGCGCCAGGGCGGCGGCGAGCAGGCGGTGCGTCATGCGATGGGTCTCCCGGGGTTCGAGACGAGGCGCGTGTGGGCCGATGGGGCCGTCCAGGCCGGGAAAATACCCCAGAGGCGTGGATCGCGGCAAAGGCTGGCTGTCGCGAGTGTCGTCGTCCGACCGACGGACGCAACGTGATCGGCATCCGCGAGGCGAGGGGTGGGATCTCCGGACGGGCCACACCGCGGACACAGTTCCGAAGGCACTGCCTGCATGGCGTGCGGCGTATGGAGCCACCGCCGGCTGTGGTAAAAGTCGAACATGGTGAATGTCGACGAATTCCCCAACCTCGCCCTCCTGTGCTGGAACCTCGCGGCACGGACGCTCGACGAGCGCGAGGCGCTGGCCCTCTACGAGCGCAACTGGCGCCACGTGGACGTGGAGAGCATGCCGCCGCACGAGCGGGCGCTTGTCGACCGGCTCGTCAGGGAGTTCGGCAATGGTGTCCTGCTCGTTTAGGCGCCCGCGCCACCGGGCCGTCGCCAAGCTACTCGACGCGCTCGACGCCGATTCATTGCGCGAACTTGGTTGCTACTTCGGTGGCGGGACCGCCCTCGCGCTGGCTCTGGACGAGTACCGGGAATCCGCTGATGTCGACTTCCTCTGTTCCGATCGGGCGTCGTTCCGACGACTGCGGGAGTTGGTGTTTGCCAACGATCTCGACGGGTTGTTCAAGCGCCCGGTGACGAAGCTCCGGGAAACTCGCGCCGACAGGGACGGGATTCGCAACTTCCTGGAGGTCGACGGCACGCCCGTCAAGTTCGAGATCATCGACGAAGCCCGGATCCAGATCACCGGCTCGTCCGAGCAGCTGTGCGGCGTGACCACTCTGTCGCGCGTCGATGCTTTCGCGGAGAAGCTGCTTGCCAACACGGACCGTGGGCTCGATCGATCGACGAACAGTCGGGACCTGATCGATCTCCTCGCGTTGTCGACACGTCACGGCGACATTCCGGACGAGGCTTGGCAGAAGGCCGAAGGGGCCTACGGGACCGCCGTCCGCCACGCGTTCCGCCGGAGCTGCGAGTGGCTACGCGACGACCGCGACCATTGGCGGCAATGCATGGACCGCCTCGCGATCGAGGCGGCGTGGGAAGCGTCGATCGCCGAGGCACTCGCGCGAGTGTCGACCGCACCCTGACGGTATCGGGAGTGCTGCTCGCCTCACCTCGCACGGCGAAGGCGCGAGGTTCCTGCGGAGGCGACGCGGTCCGAGCCTGGCGCCACACACTGCATTGCCGGGCAGCCCCTCAAAGCCGCCACGAGAACTCGATCATGTGGAAATCCACGCCGATGGAGCTCGGCCCGTAGGCCCCCCAGTCGGAGTAGTGCATGAACCGATAGCCCACACCCAAGCGCTGATAGAGAGGCACGCTGACGCCGAGCGTCAGGGCCCCCTGCAGCGGCCCACCGAAGTCCTGCTGCGCGAAGCGATGCTCGCTGATCAGCGCCAGCCCGGCGCCGACATCCAGCGTGAACCGGCCGTCCTCGCTGCCGAGCGCGAGAAGCGGGATGGCGGAGACGACGAGCGCTGTCTTGTTGGCGCCTTCGAGGATACCCGCGCTCCCCATGAGCCGCGTGCCGATGCCCCACCCCGACTGGGTGTAGTGCTGCCACGGCAGACGCAGCGTCGCGACGAAGTCGTACTCGCGGAATGACTCCGGGGCCACCTTGCCGAGGACCCGCTTCTCGCCGACCCGGGCGCGGGCCCCGACGCTCAGGAGGTCGAGATCCGCAGCAGGGCTGGGGGCGGGGAAAAGGCTGCAGGGGGTGAGGACGGCGAGTGCAAGGCAGACCGCACTCGCGGGGGGAAGGTGGTTGCTGTGCCGAGCGCGCATCGCTCGCCTCCGACGCCTGGTTGTTCGAGGGCTCGAGACAGATGATCCTCGCCTTCGGTTGCACGAACTGCGTCGTGCGACAGCGCTTTCGGGCGCGACACCGAAGCAGGGGCGTGCGCGGGATGCGGCGATGGCCTTTCCGGTATCGGGGGTGATGCCACATAAACCACTGATCTCCCGGGATTTCGGGCGAAGGTGTCCGCGGGGGTGTTACGCGTCGGACGCCTGCGGTCCCTGTTCCATCCTCCGGATCCGCCTGCGTTCGGATGGAGGGACCACAACACCTGACCCCGACTGTCGGGCCCGACCAGGTCGGCGGCCGTGCCGCCCCGCACGATTCAGCGCTGCGTCGGGTCTTCGATGATCCGGAACGCGACGCCCGCGTTCGCCTGCAACCGGCCAAGCAGCGTCAGACCCATGGCGGCACCCGGGGTCCACACGCCCCCGGGGGGCACGCCTGGCGCGGCATCGCGCGCCAGGCAAAGGGCGGCCTCGCCGATGATCTTGGAGGTGGACCCGTAGCCCGGGTCGCGGTCCCCGGTCACGCTCGCGCGCAGCGTGCGGCCGTCGGCGGTCCGGCCGATGAACAGCACTTCGTAGCGACCCGTCTCACGCTGTTCCCTCGTCGGCCCCTCGCCGGGTTTCGGCAGGACGAACCGGCGGATGAGCGCCCGCGTGGGGCCGAAGGCCAGCAGAGCGTTCTGCCACCGCGCGCTACGCGCCAGGGCCCGGGCGCGCTTCTCGCCGTCCGGCCCCTCGCCGGCGAGCATGCGTTCGCTGTAGACGAAGTCGGCGCCCCACGGGTGACCGAGCAGCGCGTGGGTCCGGTGGACGTTCTTGGTGTTGATGGGCGCCATCACGAACGGCCCGGTCCACGACTGCGCCAGGTCGTCCCAGGCCGCCGAGTCGTCGTCGGGTTGTTTCGGCCCGCGAAAGCCGGGCGTGAGCGCAAAGGGGTCGGCCAGCGTGCGTGCAAGCGTCGGATCCCGCCCGATCGACTCCAGCGTCGCGAGCAGGCTGGCCGCTGTGCCGCCCGAGAAGCCGCCCTTCATCTCCTTCACCCTGCCATGCACGCGCTCCAGCGGCGCGCCCAGGCGCTGCATCGCCTCGTGCTGCAGGTAGACCACGCCGAGGTCGAACGGGATCGAATCGAAGCCGCACGAGAAAACGATGCGCGCACCGCTGGCCGTTGCGAGCCCCTGCATGCGCGGGATCATCCGCGCCATCCAGCCCGGCTCGCCGCAGAGGTCCACGTAGTCGGTGCCAGCCTGCGCACAGGCCTCCAGCAGCGGTTCGCCGTGCAACTGGTACGGCCCCACCGTGGTGATCACCACTCGGGTCCGAGCCACCAGTCGCGCAAGCGCCGACGCATCGACCGCGTCGGCCACGAGCAGGGGCAGGGTGGTCGGGATGCCGAGCGTGTCGCGCACCCGGGTCAACTTGTCCAGGCTGCGTCCGGCGATGGCCCAGGCGACGTCGCGTCCCACGCCACAGGCGTTGTTGAGGTAATCGACCACCAGCCGGCCGGTGAAGCCGGTGGCGCCGAACACGATGATGTCGAAGGTTCTGTCCATGCGGCATGGTCTCAGAAACACGCGGTGGATTGCGTCCTACCCACACCATGGGGCGTCGGCAGGTGTTGCCGTGGTCGGATCCGGGCCTGCGAACCGTGTCGGGAGGCATTGCCGTCGTAGAGCAGCCGACAGAGGCCTGCGGGCGGGAGCCACTTTCGAGCGCGGCGTTCCAAGGCAGCAGAACTGCCAGCGATGGAATCGTTAGTGGGAAGAATCCACGTGTCGCATGGGTCCGACCGCGAGGTGTCACGCACCGAAGCGACGCCCGGTCCCCTTGACCAGGCCTACTTCCGCCGACCACGCCCGCGACGCTTGGTCCCCGCCAGCATCTCCTCGATCAGCTCCAGCTCCTCCGCCGTCGGCGCGCTGCGGGACTGGCGCAGGGCGTCCTTCAGTTCCCTCACATCCTGGAACCGCAGGAGATCTTCCTCCAGCGAGTCGACGCGCTGGCGGGTCGCTGCCAGGTCGCTCTCGAATGCCCGCACCACGAAGGCCGGGGTCAGCGTCCGGGGCGCGTCGTCACCGAGCGTGAGCACGATCGGCATGGTGAGATCGCGAAGCTCGTCCTCGAGCCGCACGAGTTGATCCTGCAAGACCCGGTTGTAGTGCACGAGACGCTCGCGAGCCAGATCGGCCAGCGCGGCGGGGTCGATCTGCTCGATCTTCAATTGCAGCTCGAGCAGGGCCAGCAGGTCTCGCGCGTCGTAGGCGCGATTCACTTCCTGCATCAGCGTCGTCTTGCGCGCACGCTCGGTCGGATCCAGTTCGCGGTCGGGGTGGAGCGCACTCGCCAGCTGCCGGAAGACGGCTCGCAACGATTTCGTGGCGCCCACTTCGATCTCCGCGATCCTGGCTTCGTTTGCAAGTGCCTTCGCGCTTTTCTTGCGCTGCCGCGCGCGGTTCTCTCTTTCCGCCGCTGCCTGAGCGAGCTGCGCCTCGAGAGCTTCGGCCAGCGCCTCCGGGGAATCCAACGGCACGTCCGTCATGCCGATACCGAAGATGTCCTCGGCCACCGACTTGATGAACTCCTCCTCGTCCGCCTGGACCTCGGAGAAGCTGGTGTCGCTGTACGTGTCGTAGAGACGGACCAGGTCGTCGTCGTGTTCCTCCGCGATGAGGCTGTCCAGCAGGTCGAGGAGAATCTCCGTCACCCTGGCCCGGTGCGTCTTCTTGAGGAGGGGGTCCGCCATGTGCCGATCGAGCAGACGGGCCATGTCGATCCGCCTTTCGCGGTAGCGGGCGTAGAGCGGCGCGGCCTGCTCTGCGTGCTGCTTCTCGTGGTCGTCGAGAAAACGCTTCCACTGTACGAGGTCCGCACGCACGGCCTCGATCTTCGCGATCAGCTTGCGGAACTTCTTCTGTTCCGGCGTGGCGACCTTGGACGATGCCGCGGGCTCGAGGGCCTGAACAACCCGGCTGAGTTCTTCGTCGGGGGCAAAGAGCGATGTCTGTTGCATCGGATTTCCCGCGTTGGTTCGGTGAGCGGGATTGTCCCGCGAACTCCGACGTCGGCCTGAACTCCTCGCGCTCCGTGGACCCGTCGGGCGATGATCGGGTACGGCCCCCGTGCGGGCGCTGCGACGCCAGACCTGACCCCTGGGAAGTGCAGCGGGGAAGGTCGGGCCCGTTCGAGACGCCGTGCCGACGCTACTGGCGAACCTCGACCGCGTAGATCTTCTGCACGATCACCCATCTGCCGTCGGACTTGATCAGATTCAGGTAGTCGTGGAAGTAGCGCGGCGGAATCTGGCACTTCACCTTGACGAAGGCGGTGGTCGGCCCCGACTGGTCGACCATGAGAATGCCGTCGTCGCGCGCCAGGCCCTTGGATTGTGCCGACGGGCGCTCTCTCAAAAGCTTCAACCAGGCGTCACGGGGAAGGATGGAAATCTTGCCGTCCTGGTCCCAGGTGAGCGCGCTGGACTCGTGGAACACACTGGCGATCTTCTCGGCATTCCCTTCGTAGAGCCCGTCGAAGTAGGTCTGGATGGTCTGTTCGATGGCGGCGCGATCGCTGTTGCTCATGGGCGTTTCCTCGGTGGTCCGGCAGTCAGGAATCCGGCGTCGATCGTAATGCACCGCGCGAGGCGGTGCCAGTTCACGGGTCCCGGAGCCGCGGCCCAGGGCCACAGCAGGTGGCGTATCCACCGCCCTTGTAGGAGCGGCCCACGGCCGCGAAAGCCGTGAATGCCGTGAATGCCGTGGAAGCGCCTCAACCGGAACCATCGCTTTCGCGGGCGTGGCCCGCTCCTACAAAACCGCGGCCCATTGCCACGGCAGGTGGCGCATCCCCCGCCCTTGTAGGAGCGGCCCATGGCCGCGAAAGCCGTGAATGCCGTGGAAGCGCCTCAACCGGAACCATCGCTTTCGCGGGCGTGGCCCGCTCCTACAAAACCGCGGCCCATTGCCACGGCGGGTGGCGTATCCACCGCCCTTGTAGGAGCGGCCCATGGCCGCGAAAGCGGTGGATGCCGCGGAAACGCATCGACCGGAACCATCGCTTTCGCGGGCATGGCCCGCTCCTACAAAACCGCGGCCCATTGCCACGGCGGGTGGCGTATCCACCGCCCTTGTAGGAGCGGCCCATGGCCGCGAAAGCGGTGGATGCCGTGGAAGCGCCTCAACCGGAACCATCGTTTTCGCGGGCGTGGCCCGCTCCTACAAAACCGCGGCCCATTGCCACGGCAGGTGGCGTATCCACCGCCCTTGTAGGAGCGGCCCATGGCCGCGAAAGCGGTGGATGCCGTGGAAGCGCCTCAACCGGAACCATCGCTTTCGCGGTCGTGGCCCGCTCCTACAAAACCGCGGCCCATTGCCACGGCGGGTGGCGTATCCACCGCCCTTGTAGGAGCGGCCCATGGCCGCGAAAGCGGTGGATGCCGTGGAAGCGCATCGACCGGAAAAATCGCTCTCGCGGGCATGGCCCGCTCCTACAAAAACCGACGGCCCTAGAGGCGCAGGAACTACCGCTTCCGGAGGCGGTCACTGAACTCGGCTGCCATCTCGACGGATACCTCTCATGCCATGCAACTGCAAGATCCTCGCGATCGGATATCTGACACTCGCCGCCGGCGCCGCTGCGGCAGACGACAGCCGGTGGTCCATCGGCATCGAAACCGGTCCGGTCCGGCAGGCCCGCAATGACATCCAGCGCCCCGGCGATACCGGCACACGTTTCGGCCTCGACGACACCGTCGGCAACGGCCCGTATCCCTTCTTCCGCTTCGAAGCGACGTACAAACTCTCCGACAAGCACGAACTGCGGGGCTTGATCGCACCATTCCAGATCGAAGACGACGGCGCACTGCGCCAGGACACGAGCTACGACGGTCAGAATTTCCCCGCGGGGCCGGTCAACGCGAAGTACAAGTTCAACTCGTACCGCTTCACGTGGCGCTACACGCTGGTGGACGCGGACCGCTGGCTGTTCAAGCTGGGTGCCACGGGCAAGATCCGCGATGCCGAGGTCTCCCTGCGACAGGGCAACACGCAGGCACGGGACAGCAACATCGGTTTCGTACCGCTGCTTCACGCCTACGGTGAGTATCGTTTCGCCGAGCGCTGGCGGGGCATTCTCGATTTCGATGGCCTGATCGGCCCGGGCGGTCGTGCTGTCGACATGGCCTTGAAGCTGGGGTACGACGTCACGAAGAACCTCACGCTCGAAGGCGGCTACCGCATGCTCGAAGGTGGGGTCGACAGGGACGAGGTCTACAGCTTCGCGCTCTTCCACTACGCGGTGATCGGGGCCCGGTACCGCTTCTGATGTGAGCGGGGTTACGTTCGAAATCGGCCCGGGGATCATGGTCCACGCGTTCTCTCGAATGCCACAACGAAAAGCGGTCCGCTGCGCCAGGGGCTCGTGATCGCAGGGGCCTGTCCCCGACGCGCTAGCGCAAGAGAATCGATCTCCCGACGCTGGCGCCGATGCACCAGATCACAACGAAGAGCGGAGATACGCGCCAGGCGACGAGCAGCGCGAATCCGACCAGCGCAATCGCCATGTCGACGGGACCCCGCACTCCGCTCGTGAAGACCGGATCGTAGAGCGCAGCACCGAGGAGCCCGACCACGGCGGCGTTGACGCCCGCGATGGCGCGCGCCGCGACCGGTCGACCGGCAATCGCACGCCAGAGCGGCAGGACACCCCCGACGAGAAGGAAGCCCGGCAGCAGGATCGCGCCGAGCGCGACGGACGCGCCGATCACGCCGCCATCGCTGCCGGGAAGACTCGCGCCGAGATAGGCCGCGAGCGTGAACATCGGTCCCGGGACGGCCTGCGCGGCGCCGTACCCGGCGAGGAAATCGTCCGACGAGATCCAGCCGGGACCGACGACTGCCTCCTCGAGCAGGGGCAGAACCACCTGACCGCCGCCGAAGACCAGGGCGCCGGCCCGATAGAACGCTCCGGCGACGACAAGGAGTCCGTCCCGCCCTTGGGCAACGAAGGGCAGACCCACGAGCAGCAGTGCGAACACCGCCAGCAGCGTCCAGCCGAGTGACGACCCGTAGCGCAGGTGCAAGCCGCCCCCGGGGACCGGTGGCACGCCACGGCAGACGACGAGGCCCGAGATGCCGCCGAGCGCGACGGCGAGCAGTTGACCCCACGCCTGGCCGGATATCAGGACGAGCGCCGCGGCGAGCACCGCAATCGTCATCCGCGGCACGTCGGGGCACAGCTGCCGGGTCATGCCGAGCACGCCCTGCGCGACGACGGCCAGCGCGACCAGCCCGAGCCCGTGCAAGGCAGCCTCGCCGATCGTGCCCGAGAGGTGAGGCAGCAGTGCCGCGAATGCGAACAGCAGCAGTGCGGACGGCAACGTGAATGCGAGGAACGCGGCGAACGCGCCCGCCCAACCGGCGCGCAGGAGTCCGATGCTGAATCCGAGCTGGCTGCTCGCGGGGCCGGGGAGGAACTGGCAGAGCGCCAGCAGTTGCGCGAACTGGCTGTCGGCGATCCACGCGCGGCGTTCGACGAACTCGCGCCGGAAGTACCCGAGGTGCGCGATCGGACCGCCGAACGACGTCAGACCCAGTTTCAGGAACGTGGAGAAGACTTCCCACACCGATCCGGCGTCGGGTGTCTGCGCCGGCACGGAATTCGGCTTGCTCATGCCGGGCCGGTGAACGCCGCGAGCGGGGCACGCCTCAGCGCGCCCGCGTTCGTGCAGACCAAGGATGAGGTCATCGCCAACGGGCCATGCATCTCACGCTCCTGCGACGCCTTCATGGGGCACCTCACCGGCGCGTGCCGGTTGCTCGATGCACGGACGATGACGCGGCGCGCGACCTCTTGCAACAGGTACGCCATTCCGAAGCCCGGGCGCGGAGAAGCGGATACCTCGTTCAGCAAGTGTCTCCGTGCACGATGCGGTGCCGATGTTCGAACAGCATCCGATGATGGGGCGGCAGGAAGCGGCCAGCTGCCGATGGGGGTGTGGGTCCAACTCCGGGACGGAGAACGATCCCCGACCGCGTTGGCGCGGCGGTCGGGGATGTCGCTCATCGATACGGATAGCCGGCCTTCTCCATGACCTGGTTGTAGCGCTTGATGATGTCGATGACCTTCTTCACGCGCGCGCTGGTCTTACCGACATCCTCCCAGAACTTCTCGGCGTCCTTCACGACCTGCGTCCACTCGTTGGCAGGCAACGCCGTGAGCTGCATCTTCTCGCCACGGACGCGCAGCTCCGCTTCCCCGCCCCAGTACCAGACCTGCCGGTAGTAGTGCGACTGGTCGATCGTGGTACGGAACAACTGCTGCAGGTGCGGGGGCACCTTGGCCCAGCTCTTGGAATTCACGAAGTACGAGCCGCACCAGGCGCCCGTGATGCTGTTCGACAGCGCGTACTTGCAGATGCCCGCCCAGCCCACCTCGTAGGCCTCGGTGAAGCCGCACCACGCGACGCCGTCCAGTTCCCCGGTCTGCAGCGCGACCTCGACGTTGTCCCACGGCACGGTGACGGGGATCAGTCCGTAGCGGGACAGGAACTTGCCCGCCGTGGGCACGCCGAACACCCGCTTGCCCTTCATGTCGGCCAGCTTGCGGATCGGTTCGCGGGTGAAGATGTGCAGGGGATCCCACGCGCCCGCGCTGATCCACTCGACGTTCTTGATCGTGCTGTAGGCCTCTGTCCAGATCTCGTTCAGTCCGTACTGGTTGAAGAGCACGGGGAGATCGAGGCTGTAGCGCGTGGCGAAGGGGAAGTAGCCCCCGAACACGGCGATGTCGACCGGTGAGGCGATGGTGGCGTCGTCGGATTGCACGGCGTCCACCGTGCCGTTCTGCAGCGCCCGGAACAGCTCGGAGGTGGGCACGAGCTGGTCGGCGTAGTACAGCTCGATCACCATCTCGCCGTTGGCCGCCTTGTTGAAGGCCTCGATCTGCGGACGGATCACGTGGGCACCCAGCGGAGCGCCCGAGTAGGTCTGGAGCCGCCAGCGGATCGCCTTCGGCTTCTGTGCATGGACCGCGGGCGCGGCGACCACCGACGCCGCCGCCGCGCCCCCCATCCCCATCCGCATCATGAACTGGCGGCGGCGCGCCAGGATCTCCTCGCTGGGCGACAAGGATGTGCTGCCTGCGTCGACATCTCCGGACGGGGAAGCGGCGGGATCTTCGATCATGGTCTGGCTCCTCTGGACGGGAAGGTCGGACGGTACGCTCAACGCAGCCGCACCTGGGCGGGCAGCCACAGGGCGATCTGCGGGAAGAAGGTGATGAGCAGCGCACTACCGATCATGATCATCACGAACGGCGTGACCGAACGGTAGATGTCGCCGAGCTGGATCTCTTTCGGGGCGAGGCCGCGCATCAGGAACAGGTTGTAGCCGAAGGGCGGCGTGAGATACGCGATCTGGCAGGTGATGGTGTACAGCACCCCGTACCAGATGAGCACGTTGTCGATGCCGAGATCCAGCGTCTTCACAAGAGGCACGTAGAGGGGCGCGACGATCACCAGCATGGCGGTGTCGTCGAGGAACATCCCCATGACGAGGAACGAGAGCTGCATCATCAGCAGCACCTCCCAGGGGGAGAGTTCCCAGTCGTTGATGAACAGGTCCTCGATCGCGCGGACGGCGCCGATCCCGTCGAAGACCGCGCCGAAGGCCAGCGCGGCCAGGATGATCCACAGGAACATGCATGACACCAGCAGCGTGTTCCGCACGGCACCGTGGAGCACGGCGCGCGTCAGGCGGCGCTTCCACAGGGCTGCGACGGTCGCGGCCGTCGCACCGACCGCCGAACTCTCCACCAGGCTGGTGACGCCCATGAGGAAGAGTCCGGTCATGAAGAAGAAGATCAGGAAGGGGATCACCCCGGCGCCGAGAAGCGCGAGCTTCTGACGCATCGGCATGGCCAGATCTTCGTCGGAGACCGTCGGCGCGAGATGCGGCTGCAGGTGGCAACGGATCGCGATGTAGATCACGAAGAGGGCGGCCATGATGAGACCGGGGATGGCCCCGGCGAGCCACAACTGGCTCACCGGCTGGCGGGCGATCATGCCGTAGAGCACCAGCACCACCGAGGGCGGCACCAGGATCCCGAGGGTGGACCCGCCCTGGACCACCCCGGTGATCATGATCTTGTCGTACCCCCGCCGCAGCATCTCCGGCAGTGCGATCGAGGCGCCGATGGCCATGCCGGCGACACTCAGCCCGTTCATCGCGGAGATGAGCACCATGAGCATGATGGTGCCGATGGCCAGCCCGCCGCGCAGCCGGCCGAACCACACGTGGAACGCGCGGTAGAGGTCTTCTGCGATGCCCGACTCGGACATGATGTAGCCCATGTAGATGAACAGGGGCAGCGTGAGCATCGGGAACCAGTTGAACAGCCGCCACGCGGCGCTGTAGGGCATGTCGACCGCGCCGTCGCCGTACAGGAGCAGTGCCGCTCCCGAGGCGACGAAACCGATGGCCGCGAACACCCGCTGCCCGGTGAGCATCATGAGGAGCATGGTCGCGAACATCAGCAGCGCGACCATCTCGTGGCTCATATCGAGGTTCATCGGGTGTCGGCGCCGCGCCAGGCAGCGTAGTCCTTGAAGACGAGGGAGACGCCCTGGAGGATCATCAGCACGAGGGCTGCCGCCATGAACACCTTGATGGGGATCACCGACGGATTCCAGAGGGAGAACAGCCGCTGGTCGATCTCGATGGAGTATTCGAGAGACGCCACCGCCCCCCAGAGCATCACTCCCAGGTAGAAGAGCATGCAGACACTGGTCGCGATGTCCATCAGGGCCCGGCCGCGCACGCCCATCCGCGCGTACAGGAGGTCCATGCGTACATGGGCGCCCTCGCGCAGCGAATACGCGCCACCGCCGAAGTAGTACGCCGCAAGCGTGAACTGTGCGAATTCCACGGGCCAGTGCTGCGGGAGCTTGATCAGGTTGCGCGTCACCGCGTCGAGCAGCAGCACGCCGATCATCAGGAACACGAGGTACATCGACACCAGCCCGATGCCGCCGCTGATCGCATCCACCGCCCGGACGTACAGCCGCAACGGTGCCGGGAGAGGCCGCAGGGAGACCGGCGCGGGGCTGCCGTCCGTGACGGATTCGGTGCTCATGCCGCTCGCACTCCGGTTGTCGTGTGCGCACCGGTCAGCCGCACCGACGACTTGCCGGCGAGGGCGGCGGCCCGATGCAGTGGGCAGATCGCGAGGACCGCTTTCCGCCGACACTGCAGGAGGGTCGGATCCTGCCGACACTGCAGGAGGGTCGGATCCCGCCGACACTGCTGGGCCTCGGCCAGGAAGTTGCACTCACAGGCAACCTGCATCGCGCGCGGTCGAATCGTCGAGGCTGGGCCACTGGAGGTGGGGCGATCCGCTGCACCGTGCCGGGCGATCCTTGACGACGAGCGGAATCCGGACGCCCCCCGCCATGGCCTGACGCCGCCGTGTTTTCTGTCGATCATGGTGGTCCGGACGAGGGCTGCGAGGTCGCGCCGGATGGTCTGTGCGGAGGCATCGAAGCGACGGCGAGTGGGTTCATGGGAGCGCGACCGACACCATCGAACGATGGCCGCGATCTCGGCCTTGGGTTGCCGGGGGCTCGCCGCGCGACAGCCGGATCGTCCACGTGCGTCGCACTCCCGAGTGGCGAAGACAGGGTGGATAGGGTGAAACGATTCTACTGGACAGCGCCCGGGCAGCGTCAACGAGAAACGCGTGGATTCGGCGATGCAGACGCTTCCTGGAGACAGGCGTACGCGAACCTTTCTCGATTCGTGTGAGTGTTGGCCGCCGCGGTGGCTTGGCAGAAAGCCTGGGGTCGCGGTGTGGGAAATGGGGCAGGGTGCGGCGCCATTGCGTCCCTGGCCCTCACTCCCAGGGCGATGCGCTCGCTGCCACGATCCGGGAGGACGTCGATCGCGGCGGCCGCCGCGGTTCTCCAGGACCGCGGCTGTGAAGCTTGGTGATCGAGGCGTTCCCTGCGAATCCCGTCTTCGATCACGAACCCTTCCCGACTGGCGCCGCGTAACGGATGGTTGTCGAGGTCGTCCGGGGTGGAGATGTTCAGCCGATGATCCGGCAGACCGGAGTCGCGGATACAGACTGCAGGGCCTTGGTCAGGCGTTTGCCGACATTGAGAAACCACGGTGCCAGGCGGTGCACGAGGAAGCCCGACTCGAGGACATCGACGCATCGCTGGCTGTGTACGACCCTCCGCATCTCACACTGCGTGTTTCTCGATGCATGCGTTCCGCTCGCAACCGCCAGCCCCTACCACGGCAACCGCGCGTAGTACGCGGCCAGATCCCGCAGATCCTGATCGGAGAGATCGCGCACCGGGTCCCACATCTGGAAGGCGAACGCCTGGTGCCGTTCCTTCGTGCGGAACTCGCGCAGCGCGCTCAGCAGATACGCGTAGTGCTGGCCGGCGATGCGCGGGTAGAGCCCGTATCGCGTGCGCCCATCGCCGTCGTGACACGACGCACAGGGTGTGGAGAGCCGGTAACCGCGCTCCGGATCGCCCGCCTCCGCGGCCGGATCCGCCATGGCGACACCGGTCCATGCGATGCCAGCCCAGGCGATACACGCCACGCCGAAGGCCGCCCGCATGTCACGCCTTCCCGGCGTCAGTGGCCGCGATCCGCGCGGCCTCGTGGATGGCGGCGCGGATGCGCGGATAGGTGCCGCACCGGCAGATCACGCCCGCCATCGCCGCATCGATGTCCTCGTCCGTCGGCCGTCGACGCTTTGCGAGCAGCGCCGCCGCAGCCATGATCTGCCCCGGCTGGCAGTAGCCGCACTGCGGCACATCGAGGGCGACCCATGCGCGGGTCACCGGATGCGCGCCGCCCGCCGCCAGCCCCTCGATCGTTGTGACGCGCAGCCCCTGGACGGCCGAGACGGGCAGCAAGCAACTGCGCGCCTGCTCCCCTTCCACGTGCACCGTGCAGCAGCCGCAAAGCCCCCGGCCGCAGCCGTACTTCGTCCCCGTGAAACCCAGCGTGTCGCGCAGGACCCACAGCAGCGGCGTGTGACCGTCGACGGCTGCCGCGACGGGCTTGCCGTTCAGCACGAATCGCATCATGGATCGCTCTCCGCGGAAATCATGGGAGGCCGGCGTAGTACCGCGCCAGCGCCTGCAACTGCGCGTCGTCCAGATGACGGACCGCGTTGGTCATGAGCCCGCCGTTCAGGCCCTGCAGCCGGCCCAGCCGGTACTGGCGGAGGATGTACTGGAGGTACTCCAGGTTCTGCCCGGCGATGCGTCCGGCCGTGGGCAGCGACGCCGCCCGGCCGTCATTCCCGTGGCAGCCCCCGCAACGCTCGATCTCCGCCGCGAGGCCAGGTGGCTCGGCGGCGGCGGGGCCGCAGAGCGCCAGGGCAAGGATGCCGAGACGGGCGACGCGGCGTTTTCTGATCGTGGCACTGCTCTTCGCATCATCCACTTGGCTCGGCTCCATCGAACGCCAAGCGCAACCATACCGCAAGGCCGAGCGACTCGTCGCGCATCCAGGCGCTGACATGGACTCTATGTGCGATTACAAGCCGCCTGCGGGTGCCACGCAAGCAGACGGATTCGCTGCGAATCGCTCCCGGATGCAAACATCCCCCGTGGGTCGAGCACGGCTCGACGCCCGCGTCGCTGGATGCGCCGCAGCGCCCATGCCATCGCCGCGTCGAGCGAGTGCTCGACCCACGAGAACCATCGCGAACGGATTCTTCGGGGATGGATGCAAACATCCCCCTTGGGTCGAGCACGGCTCGACGCCCGCGTCGCTGGATTCGCCGCAGCGCCCATGCCATCGCCGCGTCGAGCGAGTGCTCGACCCACGAGAACCATCGCGAACGGATTCTTCGGGGATGGATGCAAACATCCCCCTTGGGTCGAGCACGGCTCGACGC
>JALHMS010000007.1:0-49421 GCA_022843925.1 Burkholderiales bacterium | reverse complement strand
CGCCGCAGCGCCCATGCCATCGCCGCGTCGAGCGAGTGCTCGACCCACGAGAACCATCGCGAACGGATTCTTCGGGGATGGATGCAAACATCCCCCTTGGGTCGAGCACGGCTCGACGCCCGCGTCGCCGGATTCGTCGCAGCGCCCATGCCATCGCCGCGTCGAGCGAGTGCTCGACCCACGAGAACCATCGCGAACGGATTCTTCGAGGATGGATGCAAACATCCCCCGTGGGTCGAGCACGGCTCGACGCCCGCGTCGCTGGATGCGCCGCAGCGCCCATGCCATCGCCGCGTCGAGCGAGTGCTCGACCCACGAGAACCATCGCGAACGGATTCTTCGAGGATGGATGCAAACATCCCCCGTGGGTCGAGCACGGCTCGACGCCCGCGTCGCTGGAGCCGCCGCAGCGCCCATGCCATCGCCGCGTCGAGCGAGTGCTCGACCCATGAGAACCATCGCGAACGGATTCTTCGGGGATGGATGCAAACATCCCCCGTGGGTCGAGCACGGCTCGACGCCCGCGTCGCTGGATTCGCCGTAGCGCCCATGCCATCGCCGCGTCGAGCGAGTGCTCGACCCACGAGAACTATCGCGAACGGATTCTTCGGGGATGGAGACAACCGCGGGCTTACCGTCGCCACAAAGATGTTGAAATCGACCTCGTTTGCGATGAGAAGCGTTAGAAGATCGAGGGGTATCGGGGCGTTGCTTGGGGCCGACCCCGATGCGCCTCGAGCCCTCTTCGTGCGGTCCTTTCGTTTCAGGGGGCCCCGTGCATCACTGAGGTGAAGCCCGCGCGCGCGATGCCGGGGCCGAGGCTCGCGATGCCGTCCGCCTGATCGACGATCCATGCGCGGGCGGGCTCCACGTCGCGCATCGAATCCCTGAGCGAGCGGATCGCGCGGGCGTCATCGCCGCGACCGGCCTTCACTTCCAGCGCAATGCGCTCGCTCCCGCGATCGAGAAGGAGGTCGATCTCGGCGCCCGCGGCAGTTCTCCAGAACCAGGGCTGGGAAGTCCGGTGGACCAGGCGTTCCCGCCGAATCACGTCTTCGATCACGAACCCTTCCCAACTCGCGCCCCGCGAAGGATGGTTGTCCAGTTCATCCAAGGTGGAGATGTTCAGCAGGTGATGCAGCAGGCCGGAGTCGCGGATGTAGACCTTCGGGGCCTTGGTCAGTCGTTTGCCGACGTTGCGAAACCACGGTGCCAGGCGGCGCACGAGGAAGACCGACTCGAGGACATCGAGGTATCGCTGAATGACGTGGTGCGACACCGCCAGCGAACTACCGAGGGCAGACGCATTGAACAGCCCGCCGTGCTGATGGGCCAGCATCGTCAGCAGGCGTCGGACAAGGACCGGATCGGCCGAGACGCCGTACTGCGGCAAGTCGCGCTCGAGCAGCATGCGCAGGTACGCCTCCCACCAACCGCGAAAATCGCCACGCACCGCGTCCGGAAACCCGCCCTTCAACCAGAGCGACTTCCAATCTCGAGGCGCATCGCCGGTGGCAGCCTCGGATGCCGTCAGCGGATCGAGATCGATGACGGCGACCCGCCCGGCGAGGGACTCGGAGATGCCTCGAACCAGCGCTGGTTGCGCAGACCCGAGAATCACGAAACGGCCATTCTCGGAGCGACGATCGTCGATCGCGCCGCGAAGCGCGGCGAACACGGCAGGCACTGCCTGGCACTCGTCGAGGACTACGCCCTGGCGGCCCGTATGGTCGAGGGAAAACCGGGCATCGTCGCGAAAACGGTCGGCCGTACGCGGGTTCTCCAGGTCGGCATAAGCGAAGCCTGGGAACGTGGTCCGGGCGAGGGTGGTCTTCCCGACCTGGCGGGCGCCGAGGATGGCGACAGCCGGGAACTGCGCCGCGGCGTCGAGCAGGAGATCATGGGCGAGACGATCGAACATGCCTCGTATATTGGAAAGGAGGCATCCAAAATGCAAGGATAGTGGATGCCGATCGGGCTGCTCTCCCCGGCGGGATCGGCGGGCGTGAAGAGGCCATGGGTGATGTGGACAGGTCCGAGAGGGGGCTCGTCGGCGAGTGCGTGGGGGCAGTCTCGGTATCGGTGGCCGGTGTCTCGCTCCCGCCCAAGGCAGGATTCACGATCGTCTCGGCGCCGATTCCCGAGCCGGGCACTCGGGCCGGCGTCACGATCGGATTGCTGGTCATCGCGGGGTGTTTGCGAAGGGGCGCGCGTCGGTAAGGTCCAGTATTGCTTCGGTCGGATGTGCGATTCCCCAGCCTGAGCTGATTTCTGCGTGGATCCGACCCCGATGCGCAGGGCTGGCCGCGATTGTGGTTGGCCTCGGTTTTGTAGGAGCGGCCCATGGCCGCGAAGGCAGTGGTTCAGGTGGGAGCATGGCTTGTGCATCGACCGCCTTCGCGGGCGTGGCACATTCCCACCGGGAGCGGACCCCCGCAAGCGAACGAGGTCGCCGTGGGCGGATTCCTCGGGGATGGAAACATTCCCCGTGAGTCGCGCAATGGGCGTTGCGCGGGTCCGACCCCGATGTGGCGATGCCGTTGCGCCAATGCGCCGTGCGCCGATGCCATGAGGTCCTGCTGCGCCCGCCAGCGACCGGGCTTCCGAACACCTACTGCGCGAGTTGCGCTTCGCCCTCGTCTGCGGGCATGACCACCACGAACCGCGCACCGCCATGGGGTGCGTGCTCGGCCCAGATGCGTCCGCCATGCTGGGTCACGATCTCGCGGCAGATGGCGAGGCCGAGGCCGGTCCCGCCGGCGCCGCTGCGGGTCTTGCTGCTCTGGACGAACTTGTCGAAGACGGCTTCGAGCTCGCCGTCGGGAATGCCGTTGCCCTCGTCGGTGATCTCCAGATGCGCCCCCGGCCTGCCGGGCCCGAAGGGCAGCGGGCCCGATCCGAGTGCCAGGCGCACCGCCCGCCCGGCGGGGGTGAACTTGAGCGCGTTGCCGAGCAGATTGCGCAAGACCTGTCCGATCCGCGCGGGATCGCACCACACGGGCACGGGCTGATCGCCCCCGGCGACCTCGACCGTGATGCCTTTCTCGCGGGCGATCTGCGACATCTCCTCGACCACCGCATCGACGATCTGACGCAGGTCGTGCCGACCGAAGTCGTAATTCATGCGGCCCGCCTCGAGCTTCGACAGGTCGAGCAGATCATTGAGGAGGTTCAGCAGGCGGCCGCCGCTCGACTGGATGCGGCCCAGGTATTGGCGCAGCTTCTCAGCATCCGTCCGCCCGGCGTCGAGACGGTCGGCGCCCAGCTTCGCGAACGACAGAACCGCATGCATGGGCGTGCGCAGCTCGTGCGACATGTTGGCGAGGAACTCCGACTTGGTCCGGTTCGCCGCTTCGGCCGCATTCTTCGCGGTCTCGAGCTCGCCGGTGCGCGCCGCGACCAGTTCCTCGAGATGCTCTCCATGCGCGCGCAGGGCTTCCTCCATCTGGCGCCGCTCCGTGATGTCCAGGTAGGCTGCGATGACGTAGCGCGATCCATCGGGCAGGACCGTGCCGACCTTGGTCTTGAGCATCCACCGCGGTTCGCCACCGAGTCGGGGCAGCTCGGTTTCGTTCGAGAGGATGCCGCCGCCCTGAGCCCAGAGCACGTCGTCCTCCGCACGGGCCTGGCGGCAGTAGGCCTCGCTGAACATCGACTCCGGCAGGGTCCCGATCATGCGGTCGGGCGGCAGCGCGAAGACCCTGGCTGCGGCCTCGTTCGCGATGAGGACCCGTCTCTCGTTGTCACGCACCATGACGGGGATCGGAATGGCCTCGATCACGGCATCGAGGAAGCGGCGGCTGCGTTCGACCTCCATCTCGGCGCGCTTCCGGGCGTCGATGTCGTTGGACACGCTGATCAGATAGCGGCCGTCGCCCGGTATGTCCAGTGCCGACTTGTACTTGAGGAACCAGCGCGCCTCGCCCGCGACGAGCGTAGACAGCACTTCCGACCGCATGGCCAGTCCGGTGGTGATGAGGCGGTGATCCTCCGTCTCCGTGCGGGCCGTGATCTCGGGCGGCAGGATGTCCGCGTCCGTGCGGCCGATGACTTGCCGGGCCTGAATTCCGAACGCCTCCTCGAACGCGGCATTCACCATCGACCAGCGCAGATGCTGGTCCTTGACGACGACGGGGCTGGGGATCGCGTTGACGATGGCGTCGAGGAACGTCCGGCTGCGCTGCGCCTCGAGCTCGGCCAGCTTGAGTTCGGTGATGTCCGTCACGGTGCCCGCGCAGCGCGTGCAGCGACCCTCGTCATCCCACAGGCCGTCGGCCTGGAGGCGGTAGTAGCGGTGGACGCCGGCGGCGTTCGCGATACGCACCACGATGTCGAGCGGCACGCGGTCGCGCAGCAGCGCCCGCAAGGCGTCCCGCCGCGTCGACCGGTCTTCCGGATGGACGCGTTGCTCCAGGGACAGGACATGCCGGAGCAGTACGAGGCAGCCGTCCCCCAGGACATCGGGCTCGGCACCGAACGCGATGGGGTCGAGTTCCAGCATGCTCGTAAACGCGGAACTGCAATACAGGGTTCCGGCGGCGATGTTCCATTCCCAGATGCCGGTGCGACCGCTGCCGACGGACAGCCGGTAACGCGCCTGGCTGGTCGCGAGGTGCTGCTGCGTCTCGTGCTGTTCGTGGATGTCCGAGGCCGTACCCATGAAGCCGGCCAGCGTGCCGTCGTGACGGCGCACGGGCTCGCCCGAAACGAGAAACCAGCGGTACTGGCCGCTCGCGCTGCGCATGCGTACCGCGTGGGTGAACGGTTCCCCATGCGCGGCCACCCGCTTCACCTCGGCAAGGTCCTCTGCATGGACGGCCACCATGTCGACGCCGTCCTCGGGCAGGGCCATCGGCGGCGTGCCCACGAACTGCCACCAGCGGTTGTTCAGGTAGGTGACCTTGAGATCCGGCGTCGCCATCCAGGCGATGAAGGGTGCCGTATCCGCCAGTTCCCGGAAACGGGCCTCGTTGGCACGCTGCGAAGCTTCGAGGTCGGCCTCGGCGACGGCGCGACGGCGTTCGACGGCTCGCCCCCAGGCCACCACAGCCGCCGCGCCGAGGAGCCCCAGCCCCAGGACGAGATCGGTGCGCGACAGCCAGCCTGCGCCCCGCCGGACCGATTCCACCCGCACGTCCCAGGGCATCCCGCCGATCTCCACTCTGTCTGTCCGGGAGAACTGCGCCGCCCCGGGACCCGGCGTGACGAGCGTGCTCTGGATGAAATCGCGGGTCCCTGGTGGTCTCACCGCCACGGCCACATCGCGGAGCGAGTGGCTCACATGATCCGTCATGGTGTGCAGCCGCACCGCCGACAGCACGAATCCGAGATGGCGATCCGGGCCGACCCCGGCGGACACGTTGCCCGGAAGCGCCCGGAAGACCGGCGCATACATGGCGACGGCCTTGCCCGCCTCCACCGACGGTTTGCCCGTCGCCGGGTCGATCGCCTTCAGGATCACGACGCTCGAATAGCCGATCTTTCCGGTGGCGAGCGCCCGTGTCAGCGCCTCATGGCGCTCGGGGCTCGTGGTCGGGTCGTAACCGAAGGGCGCCGCGACGGCCAACGCCTCAGGCTGGCGCGACAGTACCAGCGGGTAGTAGACGGGTCGCTCGCCCTCGGGCCAGACGCGATACTTCGGGTCCCTTCGCCGCATCCGGCTCTGGTGCTCGTCGAGGCGGTCAGGGGTGACACGCTCGAGAAACCCGATGCCGGTGGCCCCGACGCGGCCGATGGCGGGGATGTGCTGTCCGTCCACAAAGGATGTCCATTCGGCTTCCGTCAGGTCCGGTTTGATCGCGAACAGCGCGGCCGCCCCGACCATCACCTGCTCGATCCGCTGGAACTGCCGGACAAGAATGTCGCGTGCCTCGCTCGCCTGGCGATCGAACCGCTCGCGCGCGGACCGGCTCTCCTCGTAACGCAGCCCGCCCCATACGAGGAAACTGAGGACGAGGAGCACACCGGCGATCCACCCTGCAGCCAGGGCTGGGCGCAGAGGCGCGGACGTGCGTTGTCGGACCATGGTGTGAGTGAGTGGGGCGGCAGGCGCGGGGCCGGATGTCCCTCGCCGGATGGCGCGGGACGCCTGCATCGCATCGCAGGCCTAACGGTGACTCGCGAGGCTTCTTGAGCAACCCCTGCCTGCGGGCGCCTGTTCATGAACGTCCCGACTTTGCCTTCGGGGTCGGAGGGACGCAAGCGTCTGATCCTTCGGCGCGACGGCTGTCCGGTGACGTCATGTCTGCGTTGCGAGGGTCCGACCCCGATGCGCCCACCCGTGGGTCGAGCACGGCTCGACGCCCGCGTTGTCGGACTCGCCGCTGCGTCAACGCCATCGCCGCGTCGAGCGAGTGCTCGACCCACGAAAGACGTCGCGAATGGTGTCTTCGGGGGATGGATGCAAACAGCCCCCGTGGGTCGAGCACGGCTCGACGCCCGCGTTGCCGGATTCGCCGCTGCGCCCATGCCAACGTCGCTCGAGCGATTGCTTGACCCACGAAAGACATCGCGCATGGCGTCTTCGGGGATGGATGCAAACATCCTCCGTGGGTCGAGCACGGCTCGACGCCCGCGTTACTGGATTCGCCGCTGCGCCCATGCCAACGTGGCTCGAGCGATTGCTCGACCCACGAAAGACGTCGCGAATGGATTCTTCGGGAATGGATGCAAACATCCCCCGTGGGTCGAGCACGGCTCGACGCCCGCGTCGCTGGATTCGCCGCAGCGCCCATGCCATCGCCGCGTCGAGCGATTGCTCGACCCACGAAAGACGTCGTGAATGGAGTATTCGGGGATGGAGCCAACGGCGGGCTCGAGACCGCCAGGACGATGCTGAAACTGGCCTCGCAAGCGACGAGAATGGTCATCTGCCTAGAGAGGATCGAGGGGTATCCGGGTGTTGCGTGCGTTCGACCCCGATGCGCCCGACCCGGAGCGGCTCAGAGAGACCGATACCCCACTTTTCGTTGATGGCGGATGGCGACGACCCGCACGATGCCCTCGACAGGCGAGTACTCGTACAGCGCCACATAGCCGCTTCTGCCGCGGGAGATCACGAGTTCGCGGAGGGTTCCGGAGGGGCGTGCCAGCCGGCCGATCACCGGGTGGTGTTCGAGGATCTGAATCGCTTCACGGATCCGCGAGAGATCCCCGCGTGCAAGCGCCTCGTCCTGGTCGGCCAGGAAGTCGAAGATGCGCTCGAGGTCATCGAGGGCCTCCGGCGCCAGCAGGATCATGGATGTTTTCGGGCCCGCGGTTTGCGCGGCTTGGCGCCGCCGCCGGCTCGCGCCTCGAAGTAAGCGAATGCTTCAGCGGCGGGGATGCCCGCGCCGGCGGTCTTCATCCGGGCGAGGCGTGTCTCTGCCTCATCCAGGAATGCCAGCCGTGCTTCTTCGGCTTCGACCTTCTCCCGGATGGCGTCGACCATGAACGCGTGCGGCGTCGAGTCGGACTTCTCGGCAAGGGCGGACGCGCGTTCCTTGATGTCGTCCGGTATCCGCAGTGAAATCGCCATGGCCGTTGCTTGTATCACAAATGAGATACGAGATCGTAGAGGCGACCGGAACGCGGGTCAAGCGCGAAGGAAGGGCGACGCATGGGTGGTACGCAAGAAACGAGACATGACCCCAGGAGACATAGAGCGGGGGCAAGAAAAGAGACCTGACCCCAGGCACTGCGGGAATGCCAGCCGCGCTTCTTCGGCTTCGACCTTCTCCCGGATGGCCTCGACCATGAACGCGTGCGGCGTCGAGTCGGCCTTCTCGGCAAGGGCGGACGCGCGTTCCTTGATGTCGTCGGGTATCCGCAGTGAAATCGCCATGGCCGTTGCTTGTATCACAAATGAGATACGAGATCGTAGAGGCGACCGGAACGCGGGTCAAGCGCGAAGGAAGGGCAACGCATCGGTGGTGCGCAAGAAACGAGACATGACCCCAGGAGACATAGAGCGGGGGGCAAGAAAAGAGACCTGACCCCAGGCACTGCCAGAAGAGCCAGACTGCGTCCCCGGGGAAGTGCAATGTGGTCGGGGTTGAGTCTCTTCTGTTGCATGGAGCCGGGGGCAAGAAAAGAGACCTGACCCCAGGCCCGTGCAGACCCGACACCTAGATGCGCCGATGAACCGGGCGTGGCTTGGGGTCGACTGCGATATGGCTGCTTACTCCACGCCATCAGCATGCTCGTCGTCAGGCTCGTAGGCATACTTCACACTGAATTCGCCACCTCTTGCCAACTCGAACCGAACACGCGTCCATGACCGTTCGTGCGGCTTCTTCATCAGTTTTCGAATCGACCTTAGCGGCATCACGATTTGATCGAAACCATCCATTCCAGGGCTAAAGAGTTCTTCGACTCTCTCGACACGTTGGAAGTAGAAACAAGCCTCTGCAAAATCGTCAAGAATGCGCGCGAGAACAGTCAATCGGTCCCAGTCGTCAGGCGCATGCTCAATCAACGCTTCACCTACGTCCCTGAAGAGATCCTCGATCGTCGCCATGGCTACATCCTTTGGCTACTAGTGTCGTCGGTCGTTAGCGAACGTTTGCTTGTCAATGGCGGTCGTTCGCCCACTTGGTTTTCGTCATTGAATCGATCATGGCGCCGTCGCAGTATCGGGGGCCGTCCCATGCGAGCTACGCATCTCATGGGCCCAATCGGCGATACAGTTCGCGATTCTTCTCGAGCACGCGAGAGGCGGCAGACTCGGAATCATCGGCGCTAGCACTAACCGGATCGGCAACCGCCGCTTGCGCGAGCGCCTCGGCATTGACGCCAAGTGTCGCGGCGAGCGCGGTCAGGCTCTCGCTCTGGGTGGCGTTCAGTTCTATGGCGATCTTCATGCGGGCACTCTTTGGTGGGGGTTGGGGTTTGCCTGCCCTAGCGTGACGGCCGGCATATCCGGTCCGCGGCGACCGGATCGGATATCGAAGTCTGACTTCTAGCCGATTCGCCCGCCTGCGGCAACGCTCGCGTACTCCAGGGCGAGTGACGCCCCTCCCAGTTCCCCCCCAGTCAACTCCCCGTTCCGTCCCAGCCTAGATTCCCGCCGCCGCCCGGGGGAGACTACGCACGAACCGACCGACCCGTCCCGGCCACCTTCCGGGGCATTGACCACCTAGGAGAACTGCCATGGCCGACGACAACCGCACCGTTCTGGGCGCCTGCCCCCACGATTGTCCCGACACCTGTTCGATGGTGATCACCGTCAAGGACGGCAAGGTGGCGTCGGTCGCGGGTAATCCGGACCATCCGTTCACCGACGGGCGGTTGTGCGTGAAGGTGAACCACTATGAGGAGCGGGTGCACAGCCCCGACCGTGTGCTGTATCCGATGAAGCGCACCGGGCCGAAGGGGACCGGGCAGTTCGCGCGGATCTCCTGGCAGGAGGCGCTCGACACCATCGGCACGAAGTGGAAAGCGATCATCGCGGAGAGCGGCCCCACGGCGATCCTGCCCTACAGCTATCTCGGCACCCAGGGCACGCTGAACGGCCTGAACGCGGGCGATCCGTTCTTCAACAAGATGGGCGCCACGATCAGCGAGCGCACCTTCTGTGACTCCGGTGCCTGTACGGGTTACATCATGACCCTCGGGCCGACGGCCGGCATGGATCCGGAGAGCCTGCAGTACTCGAAGTACATCGTGCTCTGGGCGTGCAACCCGATGAGCACCAACACCCACATGTGGCCCTTCATCGCCGAGGCGCAGAAGCGCGGCGCGAAGGTCGTCGTCATCGACCCGGCCCGCACGCGGTCCGCGCAGGCCGCCGACTGGCACATCGCAGTGAAGCCCGGCACCGACGCCGCGCTGGCGATGGGCATGGCGAACGTGATCATCGCCGAGGGACTCGTCGACAAGGAGTACGTCGACGCCTACACGACGGGTTACGACGAACTCGCGCAGCGCGCGGCGGAGTACACGCCCGAGAAGGTGAGCAGCATCACCGGCGTGTCGGTCGACGACATCCGCAAGCTCGCCCGCGAGTACGCGAAGTCGCAGCCTTCGGCCATCCGCATCGGTGTTGCGATCGAGCGCAACGGCAGCGGCGGTCAGGCGGTGCGCGCGCTGTCGTGCCTCCCCGCGCTGGTGGGCGCGTGGCGCAAGCCGGGCGGCGGCATCCTGCAGTTGCCGCTGTGGGCCTTCCCGATCAATTGGGGAAACCTCATGCGGCCGGAGTGGGTGCAGCCCGGCACGCCGGTGCTGAACCAGTGGCTGCTGGGCCGTGTGCTGACGGGCGAGCAGCCCGACGCGCCGGGGATCCGCTCTCTCTTCGTCTACAACGCGAATCCGATGGTCGTCGCGCCCGAGCAGGACAAGATCCGCAAGGGCCTGGAGCGCGAGGATCTCTTCACCGTGGTGAGCGAACACTTCCTGACCGACACCGCACGCTATGCCGACATCGTCCTGCCCGCCACGACCCAGGCCGAGCAGTTCGACCTGATGTTCTCGTGGGGCCATCTCTACATGACGATGAACCTGCCGTGGATCGCGCCGATCGGCGAGTCCGTGCCGAACACGGAACTCTTCCGCCGGCTCGCGAAGACGATGGGCTTCGACGATCCGCAGTTCTCGTACACCGACGAGGAACTCGCCGAGCGTTCGTACGACTGGACGGCGCCTACGCTCCAGGGCATCACGCTCGATCGCCTGAAGCGCGAAGGCTGGGCACGGCTCAACGTGCCGGCACCGGACCAGTACGCGCCGCACGCGGCGGGCGGGTTCCCTACACCGTCGGGCAAGGTCGAACTGAAGGCGTCGATGGCGGCCGGTGGCAACTTCGTGCTGCCGGTGTTCCGTCAGGGGTCCAACGAGTTCCAGGACGGCACGCCGGTGGATCCGTTGCCGGGCTGGACGAAGCCGCCCGCGGGTGACGGCCTGCCCTTCGCGCTGCTCTCGCCGAAGAGCCATGCGTTCCTCAACTCCGGCTACGGCAACCTGCGCCGGCAGCAGGCGCACGCAGGTGAACAGCACGTGGTCATCAATGCGGCCGACGCTGCGGCGCGCGGCATCGGCGACGGCGCCACGATCACGGTGTTCAACAGCACCGGTGCGTTCCAGGCCGTCGCGAAGCTGAGCGACGAAGTGCCGACGGGGGTGCTGCAGTCGCCGATGGGGTATTGGCCCGGGGCGGGGGGCAGCGTGAACGCGGTGAACACGGCGCGGTTCGGCGATCTCGGTCGGGCGCCGTCGTTCTCTGACACGCGCGTCAACGTGCGCGCGGGCGCCTGACGCGGGGGAGGGCCGCATGACTCACGTCGTCACCGACGCCTGCGAGCGCTGCCGCTACACCGAGTGCGTGGCGGTGTGCCCGGTGGATTGCTTCCACGCGGACGCCGCGCGGCTCTACATCGACCCCGACGTGTGCATCGACTGCGGCGCGTGCATCCCGGCGTGCCCGGTGCACGCGATCGTCGATGCGTTCGATCTGACCGCGGAGCAGGAGCGATGGCTCGCGGTGAACGCCGAGATGTGCACGTCGCTTCCGCTCATCACCGAGCAGGAGGCGGCGTTGCCAACGGCGGACGCGAGGAGGGCGGAGTTGGGGTTTTGAAGGGTTTGCAGGAGCGGCGGATGCGCCACCCGTTGTGGGTGTGGATCTTGTAGGAGCGGGCCACGCTGTTGTAGGAGCGGGCCATGCCCGCGAGAGCGATTGTCCCGGTCGAAAGGTTGCCCTGCGCTCGCCGCTTTCGCGGCCATGGGCCGCCTCTCGGGCCGTCGGCCCGCGGCGGCTTGGCCGCGTGGCGTACCAACAAGGGGAGGACCCCTTGTATATCCCCCTGTTGATGCACCATCCGCGGTGGGAATGGGCCACGCTGTTGTAGGAGCGGGCCATGCCCGCGAAAGCGATGGTTCCGGTCGGGGTGTTTCCTTGCATTCACCGCTTTCGCGGCCATGGGCCGCCTCTCGGGCCGTCGGCCCGCGGCGGCTTGGCCGCGTGGCGTACCAACAAGGGGAGGACCCCTTGTATATCCCCCTCTTGATACACCATACGCGGTGGGAATGGGCCACGCTGTTGTAGGAGCGGGCCATGCCCGCGAGAGCGATGGTTCCGGTCGGGGTGTTTCCTTGCATTCACCGCTTTCGCGGCCATGGGCCGCCTTTCGGGCCGTCGGCCCGCGGCGGCTTGGCCGCGTGGCGTACCAACAAGGGGAGGACCCCTTGTATATCCCCCTCTTGATACACCATCCGCGGTGGGAATGGGCCACGCTGTTGTAGGAGCGGGCCATGCCCGCGAAAGCGATGGTTCCGGTCGGAGCGTTTCCCTGCATTCACCGCTTTCGGGGGCATGGCCCCCTCCTACAAGAACCCCGGCTTCGGTGACCGCTGGGGACCCTTCACCGCCCCGGCGCGCCGCAACCCGCGCCCTTCCGGCGGATCGCCAATCGCGGTGCCGGTGATCCCTGCGCGAAGGCTCCCGGGGTGGTGTCGGTTCGACGTGCGCCGCAGAAATCCCGGTCGGCGTCCGGGAACGACATCGCTCCCGCAGATGCGCCCGCTGTCGTCCGCCGCAACCGCAGGTCCAGCGTCTCGACGGCGCCGTCCGCCTGACGTAGCGCCGATGCCGCGTCGGCCCATCGCCCGGTCACGTTGCCCGACGCCTCGCCGCCCTGGATCGTGATCTCCGCGAACACCACGTTGTTCCAGATGCGTCGCGGTTGCTCCGGCTCGCCGCCGACGATCCGGATGCCGTTGCCTGCAGCGAGGATCGTGTTCCCGAAGACGGCAACCTCGCCCGGTGTCGCGTGGTGGGGCTGGATGTGGATCGCGCTGCCGTCGCGATTCAAGAACACGTTGCTATAGAGCGCCAGATGGCCCTCGCCCTGGAACAGCGCCTCGGTCGGGTTCTGGTGGAAGAGGTTGCCGTGGACGAGCACGCGATCGGACACCCCCGGGCCGCTCGGCGGTGCATGACCCACGAGCACGTTGGGTCGGGCGAGTTCGCCCGTCGATCCGTTGCGTGCCTTCGAGAACACGTTGTGGCGGATGATCGTGACGCTGTCGCCGGTGGGCAGCCCCACGTCTGCAGGCCGCGGGTTCTGGTGCTTGATCTGCAGGTTGTACCCGATGGTGTCGACGACGAGGTTGTCCTCGATGAGGCCGCCCACGAACGGCGCATTGCCGTCGGAGTTGCCGAAATACATTCCCGTGCCGCCGCCGATGATCTCGTTTCCGCGCACGATCCACCCCGAGGCCGGACACTTCGTCGAGATGCCCACGTTCTGCTGATGCGGTCCGTGCCCGGTGATGCGAAGGTTCTCGAGCGTGATGTGGTGCGCGAAGCGCGAGTGCCCCTCGGCCTTCACGGCGTCGACGTAGAGGTTGTCGCCGTCGAGATCGAGGTCCGAGATCGCGACGTACATGGCGTCCACGATGCTCACGGTGTTGCGATCGCTGCGCGAGACGAACCGGGGGCGCGCTGACGGGTTCGCGGCGCGGATGCGGATGGGGGCCGCGGCCGTCCCGATCAGGCGATGCACGGGGAGGCCGTCCGCATAGTCGCCCGGGGCCAGCAGCAGCGAGTCGCCGGGTTGCAGTTGCCGCAGGAGCGCGCGGTAGGTCCGAGGGTCGGCGGGGATGTCGGCTGCGGCGACGAGGCCGGTGGCCAACATCGAGAGCAGTGCAAGCGTGGCGGCTGGTGCGCGGGTCATCGGGGGGCTTCGAAGGGCGAGGCCGAATCGTAGCGCGTCATCGGTAAGAGAGCGGTAACTCCCGCCGTGTGACGATCGAAGCACCCAATCACCACGGCGTGACCAACCTGCCGCACGCCATCGAGCCGGACCCCCCGGAGGCTTGCCGCCATGAATGCCATGAACGCCCGGAACCACCCCCTGACCACGGCCATCCGCATCGCGTTCGCCGCCGGTCTGCTCGTCGGCACGCCCGCCCGGGCGGTCGTCGTGTTCGACGGCTGGGCGGGCGTCGACCCGTCGAACGGCTTCATGTACGTCGGCGATTTCCAGTCCGGTAGCGCCGTCGTCACGGCGCCCGGCCCGGATGTCTACTCGACCATCGGCCTTGGGAACCAGTTCGTGTCGACAGCGATCGGGTCCGTCCTCGTGACCGGCGTCGGTGCCGTGTTGAACGCGACGAACGTCTTCAACATCGGCGGCCTCGGCAATGCGACGATGCGCATCGAGAACGGCGGTGTCGCGAACTCGCTCGGGGGCGAGAGCCCGTTCTGCGCCGGATGCAACTCGACGATCGTCGCCAACGGCGGCGGGTCGAACGGCACGCTCGTCGTCACCGGTACGGGGTCGCGGTTCACCACCGCAGACGCGCTCGGCGACAGTGCGCTCTTCATCGTCGGCAACGGCAACGTGACGCCCGCCTACGGCAACGCCGGCGCACCGACCAGCGGCACGATGAGCATCCTGAATGGCGGCGCGGCGAGCACGCTGTCCACGTTCGTCGGCAACGCGAACAACCACGATGCCTCGTTCGAACTGGGGCGGTCGCGGACCACCGGTATCGTGAACGTCGACGGGGCCGGCTCCTCGTGGACCACGGCGCCGATGGCGAACGGCATCCCTGCGTTCATCGCCCTCGGCCGCTACGGCAGCGGGGCGCTCAACATCTCGGGGGGCGGCCGTGTCGAGACGACGCACATGCAGATCGGTACCTACGCGGGCAGCACGGGGGCGCTGAACGTCTCGGGTACCGGTTCGCTGCTGCAGATGATCGGGGGCGACGCCGTTTACGGCGGTGCCGGCTTCGTCGTCGGATGGAAGACCGGCGCGAGCGGCACCGTGTCGGTCACGGGCGGGGGCCGCATCTTCATCGACGGCACGGATTCGGGTGGCTCGGCCGGCATGTCCGTCGGCGGGCTGTACGATGCGCCCGGCGGCACCGGGTCGGTCACGGTCTCGGGTGCCGGTTCACTCATCGAGATCCTCGGCAACTCGACCGGTGGAAGCCCTTCGGGCTTCACCGCGGGTGTCATGGGCAGCGGCCACGTGTCGGTGCTGGACGGCGGCCGGATCGTCGTCACGGACAACAGCCCGGACGCATCCGGATCCTTCTCCGTCGGCGGCAACCTGGGGCAGGCGGCAGCCGGGACGCCCGCAGGCAACGGCACGCTGCTCGTCTCGGGCGTGGGCTCCGAGGTGGATGTGAAGTCCGCGCACGGCAGCTTCCGCGTCGGCCATACGAGTGGCGGCACGGGCACGCTCACCGTCGAGGCGGGCGGGCGTATCAAGGCCGCGAGCGGCATCGTCGGGGACTTCGCCGGCAGCACGGGCACGATGACGCTGAAAGGGGCCGATTCCCGGGTCGATCTGGCAGGCGACAGCTACGGCTTCGGTGCCTTTCTCGTCGTGGCCGCTGCCGGCACCGGCACGCTCGACGTGACGGACGGCGCGACGCTATCGATCCAGGCTTCGGCCGCGGCACCCTACGGCGGGATGGCCGTCGGCGGCACCCGCACGATGGGCCCCGGAGACTCGGGCGGCACCGGCACCGTGAACGTCTCGAATGGCGGACGCATCCTCGTGGGCGGTGACAGCGGGACGCACGTGAAGCTGGGTTCGTACTCGGGCGGCAGCGCCGTCATGAACGTGACCGGGGGCGGGCAGGTGATCGTCGGTCGCCCCCTCGGCCCGGCGATTCCCGGGGACGAGAGCGGCTTCTTCGTGGCCAACGGCCCGGGGGCCAGCGGCGTCGCCATCGTGCGCGGCGAAGGAAGCATCATCGATGCGGGCGTCTTCTTCGGCGTGGGCATCGCAGCGGACACGGTCTCGGAAGGCGGCACGGCCGTGCTCACCGTGCGTGACGGCGGTCGGGTGATCGCCGACGAGATCCGCATCGGCGCCAATGGCGTGGTGAGCGGCAACGGGACCCTGCAAGGCAACGTCGTCAACGCCGGCGGGATCCTTGCGCCAGGCAACTCGCCCGGCCGGCTCACGATCACCGGCGATCTCGTCTCCAGCGGCCGCATCGACATCGAGGTCGCGGGGCTCGCCGACGGCGGGTTCGATGTGCTCGACGTTCATGGCGCCGTGAACCTCTCCGGCAGCACGATCCGGTTCATCTTCTCCGGCGGATTTCTGCCGCAGGTGGGCGACACCTTCGACTTCCTGACCGGGACCCCGTCGGCCGCGCCGCTCGCCGGCGCGAGCTTCCGGGTGTCAGGGGCACCGGCTGACTTCCGGTTTTCGGTGGACGAGAGCACCGGCGTCTTCCAGGCAGTTCCGGTGCCGGAGCCGGCCACGTGGTTGTCGATGGGAATCGGGCTGGGCGCGCTTGCTTTCGCGCGGCGAGGCAGGTTCGGGGTCGTCCGCCAGCGACCGCCGATCAGTTGACCGGCGGACTCCCGCGCTCCCGTCGGACCGACGTGACGGATGTGACCTTCGCGAGCGCATCGCGCAAGGCAACCATGTCGACGGGCTTCGTGAGATAGTCGTCCATCCCGGCAGCGGCACCGGCATCTCGGTCGGCCTGCATGGCGTTGGCCGATAGCGCGAGGATGGGGATGCGCTGTCCGCTGCCGTTCTCGCGTTCGCGGATGGCACGCGTGGCCTCGAGGCCGTTCATCCCGGGCATCTGCACGTCCATGAGGATCGCGTCGAAGGCTCGCTCGGCGACGCGATCGAGGGCCTCGCGGCCGTTGCCGGCGGTGCTCACGTCGAAGCCCAGCTTGCGCAGCATGCCCTGGGCGACGCGCTGGTTCACCGGGTTGTCCTCGACGAGGAGGATGTGGGGCGTGTGCCCGTCGGCGAGCGGCGTCGGGACATCGGGTGCGACGCTGGCGGCGGGCGTCTCCGCGTTCTGCGGCGCGACCTGCACCTGCAGCGTCGCGCGGAACTCGCTGCCCTCGCCCTCGCGCGAGCGCACCGTGATGCGGCCTCCCATCAAGGCCGCGAGGCGCGCGCTGATCGTGAGCCCGAGGCCCGTGCCGCCGAACTCGCGCGTCGTCGAGGCATCGGCCTGCGAGAAGGCATCGAAGATCACCTGCTGCTTGGCGTCGGGGATTCCGATGCCCGTGTCGCGCACCGTGATCGCGAGTTCGAGGGAATCGCCATCGACCGGCGTGACCGCCACGCCTACCGCCACGCGTCCGCGTTCCGTGAACTTGATCGCATTGCCCACCAGATTCACCAGGATCTGCCGGATGCGCACCGGGTCACCCACCAGGCGCACGGGCACCTCCGGGCTCACTTCGATATCGAGCGGGAGCTGTTTCTCGTGGGCGCGCACGCCGAGCGGACGGAGCGTGTGCTCCACCAGTTCGCGCACCGCGAAGGGCACACGTTCGATGTCGAGCCTGCCCGCCTCGACCTTCGAGAGATCGAGGATGTCGTTGAGGATGGCCAGCAGCGACGTGGAGGAATCCTGGATCGTGAGGAGGTAGTCGCGCTGCTGGGGCGTGAGCGGTGTCTGCAGTGCGAGCTGGGTCATGCCGATCATCCCGTTCATCGGCGTGCGGATCTCGTGGCTCATGTTGGCGAGGAACTCGCTCTTGGCGCGGCTGGCGGCCTCGGAGGCATCGCGGGCGGCACGTAGCCGGGCGCGCAGGCGCTGGATGTAGCCGCCCATGAGGGCGAACCATCCGAGCACGGTGCCGAGGACGACGAAGCGCAGGAGTTCGAGCGGGACGTTCACGTCTCCCGCGTGGTTCTGCACGAGCAGCCCGATCACCAGCCCGTACGAGGTCAGCATCACCAGCGCGAGCAGGAGGAGCACAGGCGTGCCGTACTGGAAGACGCCGAACAGGAACGCGACCATGTAGAAGAGGATGTAGACCGTCCTGGCTTCACCCGAGTGGTACAGCAGGTAGCTCGTGCCGCCGACCGCCGTGAAGATCTGCAGCAGGGTGAGGCTCGGGTCGCGCAGGCGGCGATTGAGGCCGGTCCGGAACAGAGCGAAGAAGGTGACCAGGCATGCCGCGACGCCGATACTGCCTTCGATCAGCGCGTCCACCGGCATGAAGCCCGCGATCGTGCCGATTCCCGCAAGTGCCACGAGCAGCATGTAGCTGCCCGTCGCGATCAGGAAACGCAATACGCGGACGCGCTGCTTGCGGTCCGCGAAGTGCGGACCGAAGAGCACCCGTTGCCAAGGGGCGAGGGTTCCCGATGTCGTGACCGAAGGTGGGCCCGTGCGATGGGTCATGGATGGGCTTCCAGGGATTGCTGCACGCCGCCGTTCCCAGAGTGGGCATCGGTGGACGAAGCGGGACTGTAGCGGATGCTTACGGCCGGAGACGCGACGACCTGACAGCCGTTGGAGGCCGTCCCCGTGGGTGGGCCTCGCGAGCGGTTTCCCGCGCAGGGGGGTGTACGTGGGTCGAGCTTCGCTCGACGCGGCGATGGCTTGGGTACAGCGGCGAATCCAGGGACGCGGGCGTCGGGCAAAGCCCGACCCACGGGGGTTGTTTTCAGCGCGGCGGTATCCCGTGGCGAAGGCCCTTCGTGGGTCGAGCTTCGCTCGACGCTGCGCTGGCTTGGGCGCAGCGGCGAATCCAGGAGCGCGGGTGTCGGGCGGAGCCCGACCCACGGGGGTTGTTTCCACCGCCGACGCATCCAGTCGCGAAGGTCCTTCGTGGGTCGAGCTTCGCTCGACGCGTTGAGGGCTTGGGTACAGCGGCGATTCCAGGGACGCGGGCGTCGGGCAAAGCCCGACCCACGGGGGTTGTTTCCATCGCCGACGAATCCAGTCGCGAAGGTCCTTCGTGGGTCGAGCTTCGCTCGACGCGTTGAGGGCTTGGGTACAGCGGCGAATCCAGGAGCGCGGGTGTCGGGCGGAGCCCGACCCACGGGGGTTGTTTCCATCGCCGACGAATCCAGTCGCGAAGGTCCTTCGTGGGTCGAGCTTCGCTCGACGTGGCGCTGGCTTGGGCGCAGCGGTGAATCCAGGAGCGCGGGCGTCGGGAAAAGCCCGACCCACGGGGGTTGTTTCCATCGCCGACGAATCCAGTCGCGAAGGTCCTTCGTGGGTCGAGCTTCGCTCGACGCGTTGAGGGCTTGGGTACAGCGGCGAGTCCAGGGACGCGGGCGTCGGGAAAAGCCCGACCCACGGGGGTTGTTTCCACCGCCGACGCATCCAGTCGCGAAGGTCCTTCGTGGGTCGAGCTTCGCTCGACGCTGCGCTGGCTTGGGCGCAGCGGCGAATCCAGGAACGCGGGCGTCGGGCGGAGCCCGACCCACGGGGCTTGTTTTCAGCGCTGCGGCATCCAGTCGCGAAGGTCCTTCGTGGGTCGAGCTTCGCTCGACGCGGCGATGGCTTGGGCGCAGCGGCGAATCCAGGAGCGCGGGCGTCGGGCAAAGCCCGACCCACGGGGGTTGTTTCCACCGCCGACGCATCCAGTCGCGAAGGTCCTTCGTGGGTCGAGCTTCGCTCGACGCTGCGCTGGCTTGGGCGCAGCGGCGAATCCCGGAACGCCGCTCCGCCCTACACCTTCTCGAAATCTATCCGCTCGTCGACCGGAAGCCCGTGCAGGAATCGCCTCAGGCAGTCGAGTCCCATCTCCGTGGTGCCGAGGCGGATCCAGTCGCGACCGCCCAGCAGGCGCGCATGGCGCGTCACGACCGTGTCCGCCGTTGCGATGGCGAGGCAGATCGTGCCGCCCAGTTCGATGCGATCGGCGCCCTCGTCGAGCGCCACGAGCACGGCCAGCGCGTGCGTCGCGCCGCTCGCGTTGCGCGCGCCCTCCGCGATCGACGCGGCCATCGTCACCGTGACCTCTCCCGTCATCGCGGACGCGTCGACACCGACCGCGCGCCCCACTTCCGTGAGATCGCGCGAAACCACGCTTCGACGGCACACCGACTCCGCTCCGGGCAGCGGCACCAGCCGGGCGGCGATCGCGCCGCCGGTGAACGTCTCGACGGTCGCGAGCGTCGCACTCCGCGCGACGAGAGCGTCCAGCACCACGCCTTCCAGCTTGCGTTCGTCTTCCGCGAGGATGAAGTTGCCGAGGCGCTTGCGTACCTCCGCCTCGATCGGCGCGAGCTTGCGCGCCACGTCGTCGGCATCGGCGCCGCGCATCGTGAGTTTCGTCTCGAGTTGCGGGTAGTGCGCGCGGAAGCCGAGTTTCAGGCTGCCGTCCGGGACCATCTTTTCGAGGTCGGCGAGCAGACCGTCGGCGCGCGATTCCCCGATGCCGTAGGAGTGAAAGCGCTTGAGACGCGTCGCCGTCGGGCGGTCGAAGCGCGCGAGCAGGCGCGGGATGATCTGCTCGTCGAGCATGCGGTGCAGTTCGCGCGGCACGCCCGGCGTGAAGAAGAATCGCGCTCGTCCGATGTCGACCGCGAAGCCGCACGCGGTCCCCACCGGGTTGTCGAGTAGCTCGGCGCCGGCCGGAAGCATCGCCTGCTTGCGGTTGTTGGGCGGCATGGTGCGCGCGCGCTTCTGGAAGTAGGCCTCCATGTGCGTGAACCAATCGGCGTGGAAGACGAGTTCGACGCCCACGGCCTTCGCGGCCATCTCCTGCGAGAGATCGTCCACCGTCGGTCCGAGCCCGCCATTCACGATCACGGCATCGGCCCGCTGCCCCGCCCGCAGGAAGGCTTCGAGGAGCGTCTCGCGATCGTCGCCGACAGTGGTCCCCCAGACGACCTCGAGGCCGGCGTCGCCGAGCTTCTGGCTGATGTGGCTGAAATTGGTGTTGATGGTTGCGCCGGTCAGGACTTCGTCGCCGGTGCAGAGGACCTCGATGCGGGGGTTCATGGTGGCGCGGGTTTCCGGGCGGGATGCGTTGAGCGGCGTCGAAGGCCCGGGAGGATACCGCAGCCCCATGACATCGCTCGGCGCACGCCCGCGTGTCGCTACGGCTTCGCCTCGCCCGCCACCGCGACGCTGCTCTCGAACTTCAGCTCGGCGGAGTCGATCACCTCGGCGTTCAGCGTGCCCTCACCGTCGGGGAGGAAGGTGAAGCGGAACGCGGGGTTCTCGCTGATCGAGAAATCGACGTTTGCCGACATCACGAGCCGGTCGCGCCAAGTGACTCGCACGGTGCGCACGAACTGCGGCGGTTCGTACAGGCGGGACGACTGGTCCATCGCGAGGCCGGAGGTGTTCGGATGGCGGATGAGCAGCGTGACGGTATTGGGGATGTCCGGCCGGATGCTGTCGGGCATCTGCCAGCGCATGCGGCCGAGCGTGGCGGCGTCGGCTGCGCGCTTGCTGCCGGGGGCCGAACAACCACCGGAGGCCTCGATGAACTTCGTGGCCATGGTGAGCGTGCCGTCGTCGTACTCCGCGACCACCCGCACGGGACTGTTGTCCTCCACGCGCACGCGGGTGTCGATCTCGACGCTTCCGGCAGCGTCACCGAACTCGAAGATCGCAGCGACGGGCGACGGGTTCCGGTCGATGAAGAGATGCAGCTTCCGGGGCGCCGCCATCCCGGGGCGCGGGCGCGTGAGCACCGTGATCGGCACGACCGCGGCGTCCTCCGCGCGCGCGGGGACGACCAGGACGAGTTCGGGGCCGGCGGTCGCGATGGGGCGGGTGCCGAAGAGGCTCGCCTGCACCATGGGCCAGACGTGGACGGGTTCGTCGGCGGCAACGGGACCGACGAGGCTGAGAGCGGCGAGGGCGGTGAGGAGGAGGCGGCGCATGGATCGAACCTTACGCCATCGGATCGCGACGTCACAGGGGGGCGTGAAGCGAAGATTCTCCTCGGCGAGCCCGTTGCATTCGGTGGCGGGCGAACCTAACATTCCGAAAGAATCGCGGAGCCGGGAATCATCACCCGGCCCCCGGGGTGCATGCCCCGGTCGTCAGTCGAGGGAAGCAAGCGCGGTCGGCCCCATGCAAGCTCGAGGCCGCCGTCCCGCCACGTCTTCCGGAGCCCTCCGATGCGATCGACTCTTCTTCTCCTGCAGGGCCTGCCCCTGTTGCTGTGCGCCGGCGTCACGCAGGCCGCGGACCAGATCATCATCAACTCGATCACGACCTCGGCCACGGCCGAGCATGTTCAGCGCACCAACGCCCCGGGCGCCGGGTTGGTCCTCGTCGCGCAGGACGCCGATTCGGGGGTGGGTGTCGACTCCTACGCGAGTCTCGAACTGCGACACACCGCCTATCAGAGCTATTCGGGCTTCAACGCCGTTCGGGTGGGTGTGCTGTCGGCGAACGGCCTGCCCGAGAATCGCTTCACCTCGGAAACGCGCTACATCGTCAATCTCACCACGGGGCCCGACAACGGACGAATAGGCTATCGCCTGTTCCTGGACTATGCGGTCTTTCCCGGGGCCGTCGGGCTGAGCACCTTCGCGCCTCGCGGTGCCAGTGCCGGCTACTCGTTCGAGATCGAGCCCACGTCGTACACCGGGAACGAGCCGGACGTCGGCCAGTCGGGCGCCGTCCGCATCGAGAAACTGGCCAACGGCACGACCGCCGAGACGATCGACCCGATCTTCCTCGCCGCCGGGACGCAGCGCGGCTCCGTCGACCTCGACGGTTTCCTGATCGGCACCCGCGAAACGCAGCCCTTCTTCGACACGGCCTATCTCGGCGAGTACGGATGGGACGAGACCGTCGAGTTCAGTTACGTGATGTCGGCCTTCGTCAGCATTCCCGGGTACGAGCTCGGCGGATGGGCATCGATCGGGGATCCGTTCGCGCTGCGGGCCGATCCCGATGCGGAGATCGCGAAGTACTTCCCGGCCGGTGCGCCGCCGTTCCGGATCCGCATGGAAGCAGCGGCACCGATTCCGGAACCGGGGACGTGGGCGATGATGGTGCTGGGGCTTGTGCTGCTCGCGGCGCACGCCTCCCACCGCGATCGATACCATCGGAACCGCGGCCTGCTGCGAGGATGACGCGAGGTTCCGGGCTGCCATCGGCATCCGAATCGCGCCGAGGGGGCGTGGTCCGCGGGACCATCTGCGCTACGATCCGGCCCGGATGTCGGACCGGATCGCGCAGCGGTCGGCGACATCGCGACGACATTCGATTCGGAAGGGAGATCACGATGCGCGGCAATCCGGTGAAGGAAAAGCTCGTCCGCGGCGAGGCGAGTTTCGGGACGATGGCGTGGGAGTTCATGACGCCCGGACTGCCCCGGATCTGCCAGGCGGCGGGCGCGGAGTTCCTGCTCCTCGACATGGAGCACAGCGGCGTCGGTCTCGAGACCATCAAGACACAGATCGCGCTGACGGCAGGGCTCGACATCCTGCCGTTCGTGCGCGTGCCCACCGGTGCCTATCAGTACGTGGCGCGCGTGCTCGATGCGGGTGCGTTGGGCGTGATGGTGCCGATGGTCGAGACGGCCGGGCAGGCGCGCGAGATCGTGAAGTGGTCGCGCTATCCGCGGCAGGGGCGTCGCGGTGCGGCGTTCGGTGCGGCCCACGACGACTATTTGGGCGGCCCGGTGGTCGAGAAGATCGCGACGGCGCACGCGCGCACGTTGACCATCTGCCTCATCGAGACCGAGGTGGGGTTGAAGAACGTCGACGCCATCGCGGCTGTCGACGGCGTCGACTGCGTGTGGCTCGGGCACTTCGATCTCACCGACTTCCTGGGCATCCCCGCGCAGTTCGATCACCCGAAGTACGTGAAGGGCGTGGAGCGCATCGTCGCCGCCGCGCGGAGGCACGGCAAGGTCGCCGGGTTCATGGCGGCGGACGAGACGTGGGCACGCGACTACTACGCGCGCGGCTTCCGCCTGATCGCCTACGGCATCGACACGTTGATCATGCAGAACGGCATCGGCGCCGGCATCCGGATGCTGCGCGGTCTCGCTGCGTCGGAGGAACCGGCGCCGGCGCGTGACGGCACGAAGTCGGCGAAGAAGTCCGGAAAGAAATCCCCGAAGGGAAAGAAATGAACACGGCGCAGATCGACGAGGCCGCGGCGCTGCTCGCGGAACATCGCCTCGCACGAAAGCCGCTCGATGCGCTGCCGGTCGGTATGCGGCCCGCGGACGAGGTCGAGGCGTACGCGGTGCAGGATGCGCTGCACGCACGCCTCGTGGCGTCGCTAGGCGCCGTGACGGGTCACAAGATCGGCTGCACGACGAGCGTGATGCAGGCCTTCCTGAAGATCCCGAACCCGTGTGCGGGTGGCGTGTTCGCGCGGACGGTGCATGCGAGTCCAGCCGTCGTGCCGCACGGCGATTTCGTGCGCGTGGGGGTCGAATGCGAGATCGTCGCGCGGCTTGCGATGCCGCTGCCCCCGCGCACGGCACCGTATGCGCGGGCCGAGGTCGCGGAGGCCGTCGGGGCGGTGATGGCCGGCATGGAGATCGTCGACGCGCGCTACGTCGACTACACGCGGCTCGACACGCCGACCCTCATCGCCGATGACTTCTTCGATGCGGGTTGTGTGCTGGGCCCGGAGGTCACGGGTGTCCGCGACATCGATCTGTCGGCTGTGGCAGGCGTCACGTGGATCAACGGCGTCGAGGTCGGGCGCGGCCGCGGTGGCGACGTCATGGGGCATCCGTTCGAGGCGCTCGCCTGGCTCGCGAACAAGCGTTCGGAGCGCGGCCTCGGGATCGCGGCCGGCGAGTTCGTGTTCCTCGGCAGCGTCGTCGAGACCAAGTGGGTGGCGGCGGGCGACCATGTCGTGATGGAGGTCGACCGACTCGGTCGCATCGAGGCGCGTTTCCCGGGCGTGGCCGCCTGACGCCGATTGCGTGCGGCCGCCGTGCCGCGGCTTCGATGGATCAGCGCGGCGTGCGTGGCAGGCGTCGCGGTGGCGGATCGAGCGGCCTGAAGCTGCGTACCGCGACGCGCACCTTCGTCTTGCCGAGATGGATGAATCCCAGTCGTGCGGCAAGCGCCCGGGAGACGTCGATGATGCGGCCGCGGATGAACGGTCCGCGGTCGGTGATCGTCGCGGTGACGACTCGGCCGTTGGCCAGGTTGGTGATGCTCACTTCCGTGCCCAGCGGCAGCGTGCGGTGCGCGGCGGTGCTGCCCGATGCATCGAACGGATGCCCGCTGGCGGTGCGGCGTCCGTGGAATCGCCGTCCGTAGTAGCTGGCGTAGCCGACCTCGCCTGTCCCGTCGTCAGCGATGTCGGAGCCCGAGTCGGGTTCGTCCTGCGCCTCCGACGGGATGGCCCACGGCGCGGCAGTGCCATCGGGTTCCTCCATCGCGGGTTCCCACGGTTCAAGGTCCGTGCGCTCCACTTCCATGCCCGGTGCCGACTGGGCGATCAGCCACAGGCAGAGCCCCGCGACCGATCGGGCCCGCATCAACGGATTCCACCGTCGCGGGAGTGCGCGGATATGCATCGTGGGTATCACTGGGGCCTGGAGACGCCGAGGCCCGCGCAGGGCGGGCCTCGACGACGGCGCGATGGTGGTGGCGCGATCAGGTCAGCGTGCCGCCACGGGTTTCCACGTACACCGAGTAGAGCGACGTGGAGCCCGTCATGAAGAGGCGGTTGCGCTTGCTGCCACCGAAGCACACGTTCGAGATGATCTCGGGCATGCGGATCATGCCGATGCGCGTGCCGTCCGGTGCGAACACGTGGACGCCGTCGTAGCCGTCACCCACCCAGCCCATGCCGGCCCAGACGTTGCCGTCCTCGTCGCAGCGGAGACCGTCGGCGAAACCGACCTTGCCGTTCATCTCCATGCTGGCGAACACGCGGCCGTTCTTCAGGCGCTTGCCGTCGACGTCGTACACCCAGATCACGCTCTTCGCCTCGGCGTAGTGCGAGATGCCGGTGTCGGCGACGTACACCTTCTTGAAGTCGGGCGAGAAGCACAGGCCGTTCGGTTTGAAGGGTTCGTCGGCCACCTTCTGGACCTTGCCGGGGCCGTCGCAGCGGTAGATGGCTTCCTTCTGGATCGGCTGCGGGCTGCCCGTGTTCAGGCGGACGCCCTCGTAGTTCATGAGGCCGCCGTAGCCGGGATCCGTGAAGAAGAGCCAGCCGTCCGGATGCGCCATGCCGTCGTTCGGGGCGTTGAATTCCTTCCCGTTGTCGGCTTTGTCGGCGAGGATCGTGTAGCTGCCATCCAGTTCGTAGCGCGCCACGCGACGCGTGCCGTGCTCGAAGGCGATCTGGCGACCCTGGTAGTCGAACGTGTTGCCGTTGGAATTGTTCGCGGGGTAGCGGAACTGGCGGGAGACGTGGCCGTCCTCCTCGATCCAGCGCAGCTGCTCGTTGGCCGGAATATCACTCCAGATCAGGTAGCGGCCCACGCCGTTCCAGGCCGGGCCTTCGGCCCACATCGTGCCGCGGTAGAGGCGCACGATCGGCGTGTTGCCGAGCTTGTACTTGAAGCGCTTGTCGAGAACGATGACGTCGGGGTTGGGGTACCGGGCGATGGGCCCGTCGGGATCGTACTGGTCGATGAAGTTCCGCGCGAAGGCCTCGGGCGCCATCGCGGTCAGTGCGGCCAGGCCCGTCACCTTGCTGAGAAAACCGCGGCGGGTCTCCACGGTCGGCACCTTCGCGGCTGCCACTGGCTTGGACAGGTCGACGAACGCATGCTGGTGAACACGTTCCATTTTTCTTTCTCCTCCTGCGGGTGTTGGCGTGTCGTTCGGGTTCGCGCGGTCCCGATGGGGCGCGCGCAGCGCAGGATACCTCACGAACGACACGCAGTTGCATCTGTATCGGTCGAGAGGTTCCCCGGGGCCGAGGCACTCCCGCCGTGCTGCGCCGCGGAAGGACGGTGTCGATCCGCTACACTGCCGTCGATGACACAGGATCCGGATATCGCTCGAGGCGATCGCGTCGCGCGCAGGGGTGTGAACCCGCGTGCCGTCCTGATGGTACTCGCCATGGCGCTCTGTTTCACCGTGCTGGAGACCACGGCCAAGTGGCTGAGCCGGACCTACCCGGTGCCCATGGTGGTGTGGGCGCGCTACGCAGGTCACGTCGGACTGATGGTGGTGCTGTTCCTGCCTTCGATGGGCACGCGGCTCGTGCGCACCGTGCAGCCCACGAGCCAACTGGCGCGTGCAACGCTCATGCTCGGCTCGACGCTGTGCAACTTCGGCGCGATCAGCTTCCTCCCGCTGGCCGAGGTGAAGGCGATCAGTTTCGTGTCGCCTCTGCTGGTCACCGTCTTCGCGGTATGGCTGCTGAAGGAGGGCGTTTCGCTCAGCCGCTGGATCGCGATCCTCGTCGGCTTCGGCGGCACGCTCTTCATCGTACGACCCGGGAGCGCGATGCTGAATCCCGCCGTGTTCCTCGCGCTCGGTTCCGCCTTCTGCTACAGCCTGTATCAGATCCTCACCCGGCGGATCAGCGGCGGCGACAGTCCGATCACCGCGCTGTTCTACACGGCACTGGTGGGCTTCGTGTTCATGTCGTTCATGCTGCCGCACACGTGGAAGACGCCGGCGCCGGCGCACCTGCCGATCTTCCTGCTCCTGGGCGCCGCGGGGATGGGCGGCCACTACCTGCTCATCAAGGCCCTCGAGATCGAGCGCGCCTCGGCGCTCTCGCCGTTCGGCTACACGCAGCTACTGTGGATCAGCCTGGCGGGCTATCTCGTGTTCAACGACGTCCCCGACCTGCATTCGCTTATCGGGATGGCCGTCATCGTGGCGAGCGGACTCTACGTGGCCTGGGGCCATCGCTACGTGAAAGACGAGGAGCCGGAGAGCGCGATCGAGTAACGTTGTCGCGCGATGCCCGGGGTCAGCGCCGCCAGCGCTTCACGTTCGCGGGTATCGGTGTGTCGGCGGCGAGGCGCGGATCGGGGATGGGCTTCCCGGCCTTCAGCGTCAGCGGGATCACGCCAGCCCAGATCGGCAGTGCGTAGTCCGGCTCGTCGTCGCCGGGCGGGCCGGTGCGCACCTTCGCGGAGGCCTCCTCGATCGGGATCTGCAGGACGGCCGTGGCGTTCACCTCCTTGCGCTTGATCGGCCGCAGGTCGGCCCAGCGTCCACGGAGGATCTGCTCGGAGATCACCTCCATCGCGTGCACCTTGCGATCGGCCGGGACGACCTCCGCGCGCCCGAGCAGCATCACCGAGCGGTAGTTCATGGAGCTGTGGAATCCCGATCGGGCGAGCACGAGACCGTCGAGATGGGTCACGGTGATGCACACCGGTACACCCTCCGCGAGGGCGCCGAGCGTGCGGCTCACGGCGGACCCGTGCACGTAGATGAGCCGCTCCTCCCGACCGTAGGCCGTCGGAACGACGTATGGCTGACCATCGGCCACGAAGCCGAGATGGCAGAGGAAGCCGGCGTCGAGGATGGCCGCCACCGTGTCGAAGTCGTAGCTGCCGCGCTTCGGCATGCGGCGGACGGTGGTGCGGGGCGTCTTCAGGGACGGGACGGGGGACATGTTGGACTCCGGTGCGTGGATCAGCGAACGATAGCGGCAACTCGCCGGTGGGTGTACGGTCTCATCATGGGATTCGCAAATCGGGCAGCAGGGTCGTCCCCGGAATGGAAAATTTGCCGATAGCCCCTATGAATTTCCGTGGGACTTGGTAAGCTGTTGATAGTGTTGTGAAGAATATTTGCGGTCGGGCCCTCAAGCGCGAGCCGGCCGGGTCGCAAATAAAAGCAGGTCTCCTCCCCCCGCTAGGGGGTTTCGAAGGGCAGCCCCTTAAAGGCTGCCCTTTTTTTTGTCCTGATTTCCGGACGGCTCCAGTGCGCCGATGTGCCGGTGCCGGTCGTCACCTGGCGGTGCGGGTCGTTCTTCCCGGTACCGGCAGCGGCTCCTACTCGCGGGGGGCGTGCTTGCCGAGCTTCCGCTGCAGGGTGCGGCGGTGCATGCCGAGAGCGCGGGCAGTCGCGGAGATGTTGCCGTCGTGCTCGCCGAGCACCCGCTGGATGTGCTCCCACTCCAGTCGATCCACCGACAGGGGGCGGGCGGTGTCCTCCAGCGCGAGGAGCGGCGGGCCATCCCCGAAGGCCGCCACGATCTGATCGGCGTCGGCCGGTTTCGCAAGATAGTGCGTCGCGCCGAGCTTCATGGCGCTCACCGCAGTGGCGATGCTCGCGTAGCCGGTGAGCACCACGATCCGGGCGTCCGGCGCTCGCCGCCGCAGTGCCTCGACCAGCTCCAGCCCCGATGCCCCTGGCATGCGGAGATCCACCACCGCATGGCTCGGCGGCGATTCCGATGCCAGGCGGAGCGCGTCGGAAACGTCGGCCGCTGCCCGCACGTCGAAGCCCCGCCGCGAAAGTGCCCGGGCCAGTACGGTCCGGAAGGTGTCGTCGTCGTCGACCAGCAGCAACCAGTCGGGCGCAGCGGGTGCCGGATCGGGAGCGTTCATCATGCGGCCAGAGCGGCGAGGGGCAGTTCGATCCGGGTGCAGGCGCCGCGGTCCGCTCGGTTGGTCAGGGTGACGCGCCCGCCGAAACGCTCGAGCGCTGCATTCGCGATCAGCAGGCCGACACCGTGGCCGTCCGGCTTGGTCGTGATCGGGAGGCGCCCCACCCTCGACAGCGTGTCCGGTTCCAGTCCCGCCCCCCGGTCGCGGATCTCGACGGTGAGCTGATCGGCTGTCCAGGAGCCCTGCATCTCGATCCCGTCCGCCGATGCGTCGGCCGCGTTGTTCAGAAGCGTCAAGAGCGTGTGCCCGAGTGTGCGCTCCGCCAGTATCCGCGGCGGGGGGGTCGAGCCGTCGAGGTGCAGCGATAGCGGGATGCCCGGGCGCTGCAGGCGCCAGGACTCCACCGTCGTGGTGAGGAAGGTGTCGATCCCCTCGGCGCGCCCGTCCTCGCCGCGGGTCTGTCCGGCGGCGGCGACGAGGTCCGAGATGATCGACTTGCACTGGTCCACTTGCTCACGCACCCGGCGCAGCTCCGCGCCGAGGTCCGGGTCGTTTCGGAAATCGTGCTCGAGATCGCGGAGCAGGACCGCCATCGTTCCCAACGGCGTACCGAGCTGGTGCGCGGCGCCCGCGGCGAGCGTGCCGAGTGCGAGTACGTGCTGATCGCGAAGCGCCCGTTCCCGCGCCGCCGCGAGCTCGCTGTCCCGCTCGCGCAGGGAGCCCGCCATGCGTACGACGAACCAGGCGATCACGCCGGCCGACAGCACGAAGCTCACCCACATCCCGAGCACGTGCAAACCGAAGCCGTCGTCGTTGCCGTGGTGCACGTGAGGCAGCGGCACGTGAAAGAACCCGAGGAGGGTGTAGCAGACGAAAGTGACCGCCGCCATCGTCCAGGCGTGTCGCGGCGGCATGACGGTGGCGGCGATGACGAGCGGCAGCAGGAACAGCGACACGAACGGATTCGACCAGCCGCCGGTGAAATACAGGACTCCGGCGAGGAACCCCGTGTCCGCCAGCAACTGCGCAAGTACCTCGCGGGGACGCACGGGCCACGGGCGGGAGATGCGCCACCGGGTGAAGCCGTTGAGCCCGACCGCAGCCAGAACGACCACCGTGAGCGGCGTCATCGGCAGATCGATCTCGAACGCGAACTGGACGATCGCAATGGCCCCCGCCATCGTCGCCAGCGCGATCCAGCGAAGCGTCACGAGACGACGCAGATGCCGTCGGTCGCGGGTGTCATCCGTGGCGGGACCCGCGGGAGCGGCGTCGACCGGGGTGACTGCGGGAGCGGCGTTGACCGGGGTGACTGCCGGCGGGGCGTCGACCGGGGTGACAGTTTGACGGAGAGCATGCGGATTCGACATCTCGCGATCTTACCGGCCGGGCTTCCACCGCGCCTCTGCGACAACTTGTCGCACCGCGAAGTCCCCGTACGACCGCGCACGGCAGCAACGACCGGCAGCGGCAGCACTCCCGGCGTTGCAGGCGGCGGCGCTGGGGTGCGCTCCGCCATCCGCCAGGCGCGGGCACTCCGGGAGGGGGACGGCACGGTTTCCCGAACGGAGGTCTTCGTGCGAGGGGCAACGTCATGTCAATGGGGTGCGGCGGAACGTCGCGCGACAATGCGTCGCATTCCGCTCACCGGGGGAGGCTTCTAGAGTGCGCGTCGGCGTCCAGGCGAGTCGGTTGAGGTGCTCTCCGACGAGCCGGCACCCCGAAGACAACCCCGAGGAGATCCCCGATGCATCCCGTCCGTCCTATTGCAGGTCTCGTCCTGCTTGCCGCCGCTTCTGCCGCTTCCGCCCACGTCAGCTACACGGGCCGCGACTTCATCATCAACGGCACGTTCGATGGCGTCGGCACGTACACCCTCAACGAGCAGCGCGTGCGGTCGAACTACGGCTGGGCCGATGCCGCGGACGCCGACTGGGGCGACAGCCATCGCGGTCGCTTCCTGAGGTTCACGCTCACGGAGGCTGCCAACGTCACCATCGACGTGGCTGCGCAATCGGGCGCCGGGTCGGTTCTGGGAGATCTGATTCCGGGCTTCTCGCTGTACTCGGGTGTCGTACCGAACCTGGCGCACGAGGGTTCCGATGCACCCGGCTACGTCGCGAACCATCCCGGGTTCCTGCCGACATCGCCGTACTTCGTCGAGAACGGCTCGCGTGTGGGCGACAAGGAAGGCGCCTGGCGCGCCCTCGACAGTTTCTGGCTCGGCAACGATGCCGGCGAGTCGGCTGAGGTCGTGCATCTGGGCCACGCCTTCGACGGCAACGGCATCGACGTGAGCGATGATGGCGTGACCGATCTCGTCGGCGACGGCAACCCCGATGGCCGTGTCACGGCGCAGTTCCTACTCGGACCCGGCACGTACTCCGTCGTCGTCGGTGGCGCGAGCTACATCAGCCAGTACACGGAGGATGCTGCCACGTTGATCGCCAATCGGGCCTTCAGTGCGTCGATCACACTCGCGCCGGTGCCCGAGCCCGAAACGTGGGCGCTGACCGCAGGGGGTTTGGTGATGCTCGCACTCGCCCGCCGCCGTCGTCAGACGCTCGCCTGATCCTTTGGCGGGGAGGGCGGCTTTGCCGTCCGCCCGGAAAACGACAAGGCCTGCCGCGTGGCAGGCCTTGTCGACGTGATGCTCGGCCGGACGATGCTGGGCGTGTCAGGCCTTCTTCGCCCAGGCGCTGCACCACCCCTTGGCGTTCACCTGTTTTCCCTGGAAGAGCGGACAGGCGCCCCACGGATCGCTCGCCTTGCCCGCGTAGAACTGGCAGTTCGAACAGGCCTGGGTGGCAGCGTGCTTGGGGAACTTGGCCTTGTCCACTTTGGTGCTGTCGTGGCGGTACCCGAGGCCGATCGCCTGGGCGTCCTTCTCGTCGAGCTTTGCTGCGGCCTGGGCGGAGGCGCGACGCGAGGTCAGGGCTGCCGCCGTGGTGACGGCCAGCGCCGACCCCACGCGCAGAAAATGCCTGCGGTCGATACCGGCAACTTTCGTGTTCATGATGGGCTCCTGGAGGGATGAGGTCGCGCGGGACTGCATGCCATGCGCCGGCTAGAGACCCTGTCGGGTCGGTCGGGTTCCGTGCAGGTCCCGATTCACCGCCTGGCGTTCGACAGAACCGCGTGTCCAGGAGGGTCTGCGCAGGGCTCAGGTCGTCGCGAACTCCATCTGCGTCGCCATGTCCGCGAGGAGCGCCAACGCCTGGTCCAGCGACATCGATGCCGGCTCGAACTTGTCGTCGGGCAGACCGCTCCGGGCGAGCGATCCGTCCGCGCCGTAGGCGAAGAATCCCATCGACCACGCACTGAACCTCCGACGGGGCACGGGGCGGTAGCCCAGCAGCATCACGCCCTCGTGGCGGGTGTCCTGGAGAATCCTTCCATAGAGCCGATTGACGGCGTCGGCCGGTCCCTCGATCGCCTGCAGGAAGCGCTCCGACCCGAATGTGAGCATCCCGGTCAGACCTTCGCGCGTGTTGTGCGTGCGTGCGTTGTCCAGAAGATCCACGATCTCGGACATCGACATGGGCGCCGTCATCCGGCTGGCGTAGATCAGTTCGACTAGATTCACAGGCGCACCTCGCTGCGTTGAATGGCGAGTTCCTGACCGGCGAACCGGAGAATCTCGCGGGCGATTTCGGACAGTGGGACGATATGGTCCACCGCACCGAGCTTCACGGCCTCCTTCGGCATCCCGTAGACCACGCAGGTGGCCTCGTCCTGCGCGATGGTCCTGGCGCCGACGTCGTGCAGTTCCTTCATGCCCCGGGCGCCGTCGTCGCCCATGCCGGTCATGATCACGCCCAGGCAGTTGCGTCCCGCCTGCTGGGCCACCGAGCGGAACAGGACATCGACGGAGGGGCGATGCCGGTTCACGACCGGCCCGTCGATCACGTTGGCCTGGTAGTACGCGCCGCTCCGCTGCACCAGCATGTGCTTGCCGCCGGGGGCGATGAGCGCACGGCCCGGCATGACGCGGTCCCCGTGGACGGCCTCCTTCACGTCGATCTGGCAGAGGCTGTCCAGACGCTGCGCGAACGAGGCGGTGAACTTCTCGGGCATGTGCTGCACGATGACGATGCCGGGGCTCACCCGGGGCAGCGCCATCAGGACCTCCTCCAGGGCCTGCGTGCCACCCGTCGATGTGCCGATCGCGATGAATCGTTCCGTCGTGCGCGCCATGGCCTGGGCGCCCGACGGCAGGACGGCGTCCGCCGACAGTTTCGGCGTCGGCGTCGCCATGGGGGCGGGGCCCCGCCGGATGGCGTTCGCATTGACCTTCGCGGCGGCCTTCACGGCGCCGATCAGTTCGGCGGCCGATTCGGTCAGGAAGTCCTTCAGCCCGATCTTCGGCTTGGTCACGAAACTCACGGCACCGGCGGACAGCGCCTGCATCGTCGTCTCGGCGCCCTTCTCGGTGAGCGTCGAGCAGATGACGACCGGCGTCGGCTTCTCGGCCATGATCTTGCGCAGGAACGTGATGCCGTCCATCCGCGGCATCTCGACGTCGAGGACGATCACGTCCGGCCAGGTGATCTTCATGCGCTCGATCGCAAGCAGCGGATCGGCCACGGCAGCGATCACCTCGAGCGACGGATCACGGGCCAGCTGATCGGTGAGCACCTTCCGCACGACGGCCGAGTCGTCGACCACCAGGACCTTCGTCTTCGTACCCATGCGTTCCTCAGCTCTGAGAGCGGCAGCGGGCCGCACCCGGCTGCAGCTCGAAACGGACGTTCACCTCGCCGGTGGCGAGATCGAAATCGACGTGCCGGTGGCCCTCGCCGCCGGTGTCCTCGCGGTGCAGCGTGAACCGGTAGTGCGCGAGCAGGGCCCGGCCGGCGGCCACATTGCGTTCCCCGACCTCGGGGATGGATGCACGATGCAGGAGCGGGAACATGTGTCCGCCGCCCACCAGCGTCGTGCGGTACTCGGCGGGGCGGCTCCCGGCGCGCGTGACGGCGTCGAACAGTTTCGCCATCGCGGCGTCGGCATAGGCGCCGGGTTTCCCGTCGGTCCGCGGCCGTCCGGTGGGCAGCAGGTAGTGACACATGCCGCCGATGCGCCGCTTCGGGTTCCAGAGCACGATCGACACGCAGCTCCCCAGCAGTGTTGCCACCTTCGCGGGTGCGCCGCCGAAGAAGAGATCGCCCGGCATCAGGAAGACATCCTGGCCGGACAGCTCCCGCGCTGCACTCATCCCGCGTCGGACCGGGTCCGGGCGTAGATCGTCGGGATCTCGGCGTGCAAGGCCGAGGTGATCCCGTTCAGACTCTCCGAGTGGCCGATCACCAACCGTCCATCCGGGACGAGACACTGCGCAAGTCGCTCCACGAGCGACTTCTTCGTGACGGCGTCGAAATAGATCATCACGTTCCGCAGAAAGATCACGTCGAAGGGGGCGGCCTGCGGGAAGGGTCGCTGCAGGTTGACCTGCCGGAACTGGATCCGGGCGCGAAGCGACTTCGAGATGAGGAACTGGTTCGCGTACGGTCCGCTGCCCCGCAGGCAGTAGCGCTCGAGAAGCGCCTTCGGGATGTGCTCCGCCCGCTCCATCGGGTACAGCCCGGCCCGCGCCGATTCCAGCACCCGCGTCGAGATGTCCGACGCGTGCACCTCCCACGGCCTGTCCCCCAGCGTGTCGGCGGCCACCATCGCGATCGTGTAGGGCTCTTCTCCGCTCGAACATGCGGCACTCCAGATGCGGAAGGCGCGTCCCGGAGGCGCTGCCTTCATGCGATTGCGGAGCCAGTCGAAGTGCTTCGGCTCCCGGAAGAAGTACGTCTCGTTGGTGGTGAGCAGATCGATCGCGGTCTGCAGTTCCGCGGGATCGCGCCCGCCGTCGATGCGCTGGAGGTACGCGCCGTAGCTGTCGAGCCCGAGCTTGACCAGCCGCTTGCCGAGCCGGCCGCACACCATCGGCTTCTTCTGCTCCGACAGCGTGATGCCGGCTTCGCGGTAGAGCATGGCGCGCAGCGCCTCGAACTCCGCGTCCTTGATGGCGGTACCGAGGACCAGGGTGCTCACGGCGGCTCAGTGGACGGGCGGGAGGGCATCGGCATCCGCTGCGGCGGCCACCGATGCCATCTCGTCGACGGCGAGGACGCGCGCGAGATCCAGCAGGATCACGAAATTGCCCGCGACCTTGCCCATGCCGGCCACGAAGTCCGGACGGATCTGCGTTCCGAACGACGGTGCGGGTTCGATGTCCGCATCGGCGATGTCGAGCACTTCGTGCACGGCATCGACCAGCACCCCGACCACCTGGGACTCGCCGTCGGCCTCGATCTCGACGATCACGATGCAGGTGCGTCGGCCGATCGCCGTGGGCCCGGCACCGAACCGCGCCCGGAGGTCCACGACCGGCACCACCGATCCGCGCAGATTGATCACGCCGCGGATGAACGTGGGCATCATCGGCACGGCCGTGAGTGCGCCGTACTCGATGATCTCCTTGATGCGCAGGATGCCCACGGCGTACATCTCGCCGCCGAGCTGGAACGTGAGGAACTGTCGGGCGACGGCCGAGACCGTCGCCGCTTCGGCTGTACGGGTCATCGCGCGACTCCTAGAACTGCTTGAAGAAGGACTCATCCACGCCGCCATCGGTGCCGGTACGGCGCAGGCTGGCCGCGGGCTTCGGGCTGCGGTGCCTACCGCCATCCGCTGCCGGGACGCGCTGCAGTTCCGCCGCGCTCTGACCGGCGGCCACCTGGAAGAAGGCCATGAGCTGCTGGAGCTGCTCGGCCTGGCCGCTCATCTCCTCGGCGGTCGCCGCCAGCTGCTCGGAGGCGGACGCGTTCTGCTGCGTGGCCTGGTTCAGCTGGTTCATCGCGCTGTTGATCTGCGACACGCCCGTGGACTGCTCCTCGGACGCGGCGGTGATCTCCTGCACGAGATCGGAGGTCTTGCGGATGCTCGGCACCATCTCCTCGAGCAGCTTGCCGGCACGCTCCGCCATGTCGACGCTGCTGCCGGCGAGGGTCCCGATCTCCTGGGCCGCCACCTGGCTGCGTTCCGCGAGCTTGCGCACTTCCGCCGCGACGACGGCGAATCCCTTGCCGTGCTCGCCGGCCCGCGCCGCCTCGATGGCGGCGTTGAGCGCGAGCAGGTTGGTCTGGTAGGCGATGTCGTCGATGATCCCGATCTTGCCGGCGATCTGCTTCATGGCAGCCACGGTCCGCGTGACCGCCTCGCCGCCCTCGGAGGCCTCGCTGGCCGCCTTCGTCGCCATCCCGTCGGTCACCTTGGCGTTCTCGGAGTTCTGCGTGATCGAGGCCGACATCTCCTCCACCGATGCGCTGGTCTCCTCGACGCTCGCGGCCTGTTCGCTGGCGCCCTGCGAGAGGGACTGGGCCGTGGCACTCACCTGTTCTGCCGCCCCCGTCAGGGAATCCGCCGACACGCGCACTTCGGAGATCACCTGGCCGAGCCGCTCGGAGGTTGCGTTGCAGTCCTCCTTCAGCTGGCCGAACGTGCCCTGGTACTCGCGTGTGATGCGCTGCGTGAGGTCGCCCTGGGCCAGCGCACTCAGCACGCGGGCCACTTCGTTCAGGCCCGTGTCGCTCGTCTCGAGCAGCGTGTTGAGGCGTTCCGCCAGCCCCTTGAAGAAGGCGTCCTTGTTCTCCAGACCGACGCGGCGCGTGAAGTCGCCTCGCGCGGCGGCGTCCACGATGGCATTGATCTCGTGCTCGACGGCCACTTCCATCGTGCGATCCCGCCACTCGACCACCGAGCCGAGCCGCTTGCCGGTCTTGTCGATGATCGGATTCGCGATGAGCAGGAAGGTGCGGCCGCCGACCTCGATCTGCGCACGGTGCGTCGTCCGCAGCTGACCCAGCAGATTGCGCTGATGCGCCGGATTCTTGTGGAACTGGTCGAAGTTGGTGCCGATGATCGCGCGGGAGTTGAACTGCGGCAGGACCTTCCGGATGTCGGCCTCGGCGCCCGTGAGCATCTCCTGGAGCGAGGTGTTCCAGTAGCGGATCACACCGTCGTTGTCGGCGATCATCACGTTGGTCGTCACCTGGTCGAGGGCGTTGCGCGTCGTGTTCGCTTCGTTCTCGAGGGCGATCTCCTTCGTGCGGTCCTTCCACTCCACGACGGTGCCGAAGCGCTCGCCGTCGCCGTTGATGATGGGGGTCGCCACCAGCTGGAACGTGCGGCCGCCCACCACGATCTGCGCGCGGTGCGTGCTGCGCAGTCCGCCGAGCAGGTTGCGCTGATGCGCGGGGTTCTTGTGGAACTGGTCGAAATTCATGCCGATGACGGTCTTCACGTCGAACTGCGGCAGATCCTTGCGGATGTCGGCCTGCGCCTCGGTCATCATCTCCTGCAGCGACGCGTTCCAGTAGGTGATCCGGCCGTCGTTGTCGGCGATCATCACGTTGGTGGTCGCGTTGTGGAGGGCATCCCTCACTTGCATGCTGGTCACCGCGGCCTCCGCGGCGGCGCTGAGCGCCTCGCGGGTCTTGTCCATGGCGGCGGTGATCTGCGCCTTGAGCCCCGGCAGCCGGGTCATCGGCTGGCTGAAGTCACCCGCCGCATACGCGGTGATCAGCTTTACGACCTCCATCTTCACATCGATGTGGTTCTGCACGTGGCGGTTGGTCACCTCGGCCACCTGCCCGAAGATCCCCGGCAGGTTCGTCGTCGGGATGCGCTGATCGATGGCGCCGTCCGCGAGATGGGCCCGGGCGACCTCCACGTGCGCCGCGTGCAGCGCCTTGATGCTGTCGCGGACCCGTGCGAGTGCGATGAGCGCCTCGTCGGTGCCGGAGTCGATCGGGATGTCCACGTTGCCATTGGCCAGGGAGTTCGCGGTATCCGCGACGGCACGCTGACGACCTCCGCCTGCCAGGGCGCCCATCACGCCGCCGGCGATGGCGACGGCGACGCCGGCGACGGCGAGCAGAATCAGCCAGAGGCGCGCCGTGCCGGCCGCGGCGGTGGTGTCGGCCTTCGCCTCGTCGGCGCCGCGCTTCAGCGTGGTCGCGGCTTCGAGCGAGGTTGCCATCAGCGCGGCGTGCGCACTTCCGAAGGTGGACGACTTGCCGGCGCTCTGCGCATCCAGCGCGGCCGCGGCGACCTGGGCTTCGGTGGTCTGCCAGCGCGCTGCGCTTCCGGGGTCGGTGGCAGCCAGCTGGGCAACGGCCTCACCGGCCCGCGCCGATGCGGTCTCGACGGAGTCGCGACTGCCGCTGCGTACGGCGGCGGCCCGTTCGAGTGCCGCCTCGCGCCATTGCCGCAACGCGTCTGCCGTGGCGATCCGGCTGGCGGCCGTGGCGGCTGCCCCGGTTCCCACCGATTCCAGGCTGTTCGTGCCGATGGCGGCAGTCGCGATGAGAAGCGCCGCCGTGATGCCGAATCCGATGCCGGTTCTGTTAGCCATGTTCAATTCTCCGTGCTGGATGTGGCGGCGTCGCCGAACGCCGACTCGGCGGTGTGTTCCCGCGTCGTCGTGCCGTCCTGTCTGGCCGCATTTCTGGTGGCGCTGTCGATCAGCGCCTGTACGTCGAGGATGAGTGCCACTTCCCCGGTGCCGAGGATCGTGGAACCGCCGATGCCCTGAAGATTCCTGAACAACTTGCCGAGCGGCTTGATCACCGTCTGGAACTCGCCCATCAGCCGGTCGACGACGAGGCCGGCGTGGCTGGTGCCGTTGCGTACCACGACGACGTTGTGATGCACCGGCGGCGGTGCCTCGATGCCGAAGACGTCGCGCAGGCGCAGGAACGGAAGTACCTCCCCTCGAAGGTTGAGGTAGCTCGCACCGTTGGGCGTGTTCTCCGGCAGCTCGATGCACTCGACGACCATGTCGAGCGGCACCACGTAGGAGGCCGGCCCGACCGACACCAGGAAGCCGTCGATGATCGCGAGGGTGAGCGGCAGGCGGATCGAGACGACCGTGCCTTCGCCGGGTCGGCTCGACAGTTTCACGGTGCCGCGCAGCGCCTCGATGTTGCGGCGGACGACGTCCATGCCGACGCCGCGACCGGACAGGCTCGTCACCTTCTCGGCCGTGGAGAAGCCGGCAGTGAAGATGAGGTCGAAGACCTCGTCGTCCGGCAGCTCCGTGTTGGCGGGCACCTGTCCGCGCTCCCAGGCCTTCTGCAGGATCCGGTCGCGATCCAGACCGCGGCCGTCGTCGATGACCTCGATGACGATGCTGCCGGAATCGTGGAACGCATTGAGACGCATCAGCCCGCCCGGCGCCTTGCCCCTGGCCGTGCGGACGTCCGGCATCTCGATGCCGTGGTCCATCGCGTTGCGGACGAGGTGCATCAGCGGGTCGGCGATCTTCTCGACCACCGACTTGTCCAGTTCGGTATCGGCGCCGGAGATCTCGAGATCGATCTCCTTGCCGAGTTCGCGGCTCACGTCGCGCACCACCCGCCGGAACCGGTTGAACGTCTCGCCGATCTGCACCATCCGCATCTGCAGGGCGCCGTTGCGGATCTCTTCCACGAGATCGGTGATGACCTGCGTCGATTCGAGGAGGCGCGGTTCGCCGGCCCGGCGGGCGAGAAGATTGGCGCCGGCGCCCGCGATCACCAGTTCGCCGACCAGCGTGATGAGGCTGTCGAGCTTGTCCGCCTGCACGCGGATGAACCGGCTCTCCTCGGTGCGCTGATCCCGCTGGCGGGTGACCGCCACCTGCAGCACCTGGTCCGGGACCGAGTTCTGGGCGACCAGCAGCGCGCCGATGGGCGGCGCGACGCCATCGGTGTCCTGCTGCGTCGACAGCGCGCGGGTCAGCTCGTGCTGCGTCACGGCGCCGCAGTTGACCAGCATCTCGCCGATCCGCTTGCCGTGGGCGGGCATGCCCTGCAGAACACCGATCCAGCGTTCGACCTCGGCGTCGGGCGCGGTGATGCGAAGCTCGCAGTCGTCCTTCACGAAGTCGAAGACTGCCGTGAGGTCCGCCTTCGTGCACTGCGCCTCGAGCAGGATGTCGAAACCGAGATGGCAGACCTCGGGATCGAACGCGTCCGCCGCGGGCATCGCGTCGATGCGCGTGGTCACGCCGATGACGTCGCCCTTGGTGCCGAGGTAGCGGATGAACGACAGCGGGTCCATGCCGTCGCGGAAGATGCTCGGACCGAAGTCGACCGCGATGTGCCAGGGGCGTTCGGGGGACGCGACCGCGGGTGCCGATGGCGTGGATACCGCGACCTTGCCGATGCCGGGGGAAGGGCACCATGCAAGGAGACGCGATTTCAGTGCCGCACCGGCCGCATCGGTCTCCGGTTGATCGCTGCCGTCGGCGGTTTCTGCGAGCAGGTGGCCGATGTGGTCGCCGCTCTCCAGGAGCAGGGCCGCGAGGTCCCCGTTCAGCGCGATCTCGCCGGCGCGCAGCCGGTCGAGCACCGTCTCCACCTCGTGGGTGAAGCTGCCGATGCGGTCGAAGCCGAAGAGACCGGCCGAACCCTTGATGGTGTGGGCGGCACGGAAGAGACCGTTCAGCGTCTCGTCGTCGTGGGTGTTGGATTCGAGGGCGAGGAGGGCATCCTCGATCTGCCGCAGCATGTCGCGGCTCTCCTCGAAGAAGGTCTGCTGTGCCTGTTCGTATTCGTTCACGGGACAGCCTCCTCGAGCGCTTCGGCGGAGAGGCCCGCGACGTGCAGGACTTCCTCCACGGCCGGGCTGGCGCTGCCGATGCGGAGCCGCTTCCCCAGGTTTGCCGCCTCGCGACGTGCGAAGAGGAGCAGCTGGAGACCCGCGGCGTCGATCTCGGTGACGTTGCCGAGTGCCAGCGCCGGCTCGTCGATGTCGATCACGTGGGCCAGGATCTGGGGTTTCAACTCGGCGACGCGGTAGATGCCGAACTCGCCGTCGATGGTGAGCGTGTTCTCGTCCATGAGGAGTCGCCCCGGATCAGGGAAGGACGAGACGGGAGACGGCGTCGAGCAGCTCCGGAGGCTTGAAGGGTTTGACGATCCAAGCTTTCGCGCCGGCCGCCTTGCCCTCCATCATCTTGCCTTCCTGGTTCTCGGTCGTGAGCATCACGACGGGCGTGAACTTGTAGTTCGGGTTCGCCTTGACCGCCTTCACGAACGAGATGCCGTCCATGTTGGGCATGTTCACGTCGCTCACGATCAAGTGGATCTTGCGGCCGTCCAGCTTGGTGAGCGCGTCCTTGCCGTCCGAGCCCTCGACGACGTCGTAGCCCGCGCCCTTCAGCGCGATGGCCACGACCTGTCGCAGGCTCGCGGAGTCGTCCACCACCATGATTGTCTTCGCCACTGCTTTCTCCCTTCAAGGCACATCCATGCGTCGCGCCCGTGTTCCAGGCGCGGCGCCCACGAATCAGAAGAAGTTCACGCCGCTCGCGGTGCGTCCGGGGCTGGCCGATATGGGGCCGCCGTGGTTGGCCCGCTCTTCCTCGGTGGCGTAGTGCCGCGCCAGGTCGTCGCGCCAGCGAGCGGGGTCGACACGATCGAGCGCGTCCGGATCCCGCGCCGCATCGGTCGCGACGCCCTGCAGCTTCTCCATGTCCTCCAGCGTGTGTCCGAGGATCTGACTGACGCGATCCTGGTACTGGAACCCGACGAGCAGCTGGCCGATCTCGTGGCGGATCGCCGCGTTCTCCGCGACGAGGTGCCGGGTGTTGCCGTCCAGGGCGCCGGCCAGCGAGTTGAATCGCGCCAGGACATCGCGGATCGCCCCATCCGCGGCGGTCGCGGCGGCCGCCTGCTCGTCGGCGGAGCTGGCGGTCGCCTGGACCGTGGCCTCGATCGCCTTGGTGATGATCCCGACCTTCTCGGTGATGCGCTTGCCGGTCTCCGCCGACTGGCTGGAGAGCTTGCGGACTTCGTCGGCCACGACGGCGAAGCCGCGTCCCGATTCGCCGGCGCGGGCGGCCTCGATGGCGGCGTTGAGCGCGAGGAGGTTGGTCTGGGCCGCAAGGCGGCCCACGTCGATCGCCATGTGGCGCATCTCTTCCGTGAAGCGCGCCATCGCGCCGACATCCGCGAGGACCTGTTGCTGGGCCTGATGCGCCGCCTGGAGCGTGATGCCGACCGGCCGGAGCTGGTTCTCGCACTCGGCGAGCGTGCCGACCACCCCGAGGCCGTCGCCGACCAAGGCGCCCGACGAGGCCCGTTCCGCCGCGGCGAGCCGTTCCACCAGCGCGGCGAAGCTGACCGTGAGGTCCTCCACCGCGACGCGCGACTGGTCACGGGCCGAGGCCACGTGGCGCGACCACAGCGGAACGACCGCCTCGCACAGCGTCGCGAGCCGGGATTCGTGCGACGTCGACGGACCGGCTGCCTGATCCACCGCCTGACGGGCTGCTTCGGCAAGCCGCTGCTGCTCTGCGCGCCGCCCCTGGAAAAGGGTGATGCCCGCGGACACCGTTGCGGCCAAGGCCGACGCGAGGCAGGCGGCCCAACCGGCGCCGAGGGCGGCGATAACGCCGGTACCGCCCAGCCCAACTCCCAGAACCATCCCCGAGTACCACAGCATTGTGTTGTCTCCCTGAGGGCACCACCCCGCGCAGGACCGGAAGGTCCGTCGATTCCTCTGCAGGGGTGTTCGACCTGGGTCCGGTTACGACTACCGGACTGGGGGACTGAAGCAGCCGGCGATCAAATGGCATCGTCGGGATGAATGTTTTCCGAATCCTGCTAATAGGTGTCGGACGAGGCGGTGGAAAGTCGGTTGAGCGTGACGTTTCGGGCTGTCGCGGTGCGGGTGTGTCGCCGATAATTCTGCTTGGAACCCATGCAGTGGCGCGGCGCCGGAAGTACTCTGTCGGTACTTCCCATCCATCAAGGAGACATGCTCGAATGCCCGGAGTCGGACCGTCTTTCCCGCTGGGGTATCACCTAGAGAGTCTCCCTAGGTGACTGCCGTGGGGCTTCCGTCGATTGACGAGGTGGCCGCCATGTCGTCCGTGGCGGCGCCACACGAAACCTCCGCGCAGGTCCCGGGATGGTCGCGCATCCGGACCGAGGATCCCGACGCGCTGGTGTCCTTCTACGCCGACATGGCCGTGCGGAGCCTGGACCAGATGGCGCCGGGGCCCTGCATCGTCTCGGCAGAACTCGGGCGCTGCGGCAGCACCTTCGTCTTCCGGGAGTCCTGTACGGCGCTGACCCAGACCTGGGCCCGTTTTCGGGAACGGAGCTACGCGTGCGTCGTGCCCGTGGAGCCCTTCCGGCGGGGCCGCTATTTCGGGCAGGAGATCCGCGAGACCAACGTGCTCACGCTCGAGCCGGGCCTCGACTTCTGGATGGTCGCACCGGCCGACGCCGACTATGCCGGGCTCGTGATGCCGCAGGCGCTGGTCCTGAGATACGCGTCTTCGCTGCAACTGGCGGGGGAGGAGCATCTGCGCGATTGCCCGCGCCTGATCGATCTCCCGGCCCACCGACTTCTGGCACTGCGCCGGTTCATGCTGACGGTGTTGTCGAACTTCGAGCGCAACGCCGCCAACCGGGTGTCTGCGATGGCCTGCAGCCAGATCGAGGAGTCGGCGGCGGTCCTGCTCATCTGCACCTTCCTCGGGCGCTCGCGCCTGCGCAGCGCCGGTCGGCCGAAGTCATCGTACGAGCGCATTGCACGGCAGGCGCGCGATCTCGTGATGGCTCGCCCTGACGTACCACCGACCTTGGTGGAATTGTGCGAGCACCTGCACGTCGGCGTACGCGCGCTCAACTACGCGTTCCAGCACGCCGTGGGCATGAGTGCGGGGGAGTATCTGCGTGTCGTGCGTCTGAATCGCGTGCGCGAAGACCTGCTGGCTGCCCGGGGTGGCGGCCGCGTGATCCTCTCGACCGCCGCAGCCCGCTGGGGCTTCTGGCATGCGAGCCAGTTCACGCGGCAGTATCGTGCGCTGTTCGGCGAGCGGCCTTCGGAGACTCTACGGCTGGATGATCCGGCACGGGCCACCCGTCCTCCGGTGACCGGCAGGACACCTTCCCGAGGGCGTCTGCCCGAGATCTGACGCCGGCGCGACCGGCGCCTTCTCCCCGACTACTTCGGCGCCTTGCGCTTCGCGTTCTCGTCCTTCAGCCAGGTGATGATCTGCCAGGTCTGCTCTTCGGTCATGTCGCCGGAGAAGCCGGACATCGCCGTCCCGGTGCGACCGTTGCGGATGGTGTTGAAGATCATCTCGTCGGAGGGCTTGCGAAGCCATTCGTCGTCGGTGAGGTCGGGTCCCACCGCACCCCGGGCATTGTTGCCGTGGCAGGCGATGCAGCCGGCGCTGTGGTAGAGCTTGCGGCCCGCCGCGATGACTTCCGCGTCGGGCGATAGCGGATTCACGATGGCGTCCGCGGCCATGGCGGGCGCGGCGGCGATCAAGAAGGTAAGCAGGGTGATTGTCGTTTTCATGGAGATCGTCGAGATGCTGTCCGGGGGCGTGATGCGTGCCCCCGGCGTGCCAGCGTACTTGCTTGCGGTGATTACTTCTTGGGTTCGAACAGCGCGAACACGTGGACGATGCCGCCCTTGCGCATGTTCTTCAGATGCGGGGCGCCGCCCTTGCCGCCCCAGGTGGCCCAACCCGTCCAGCCGCCCCAGCCCGACGGCACGGCGATGTACTGCTTGCCGTCGATCGAGAAGCTGACCGGGCTGCCGACCATGCCGGAGCCGGTCTGGTAGGACCAGAGTTCCTCGCCGGTGCGGATGTCGAAGGCCTTGAATTCACCCTCCGGCGTCCCCGCGAAGGCGAGCCCGCCGCCGGTGGTCATGACGCCGCTCGTGAAGGGCGAGGGGGCCTTGACCGTCCACACCTTCTCGCCTGTCGTCACGTCGAAGCCCACCAGCTGACCGTAGCCCTTGATCCAGTCGGCTTCGGCGATGCCGAGGTTGTACTTGCCCTCGACCCGCTCGGCCTTGCCCGCCAGGATGTCGACGCAGATCTCGCGGCTCGGGATCACGACGATCTTGCTCACCGGGCTGTAGCTCATGGGGTTCCACCACTTGCCGCCTTCCGAGGCCGGGCACACGTTCATGGCCTTGTTCTCGTAGGTGGGCACCTTCGTCTGGTCGACGATGGGGCGGCCCTCCTCGGTGAAGCCGGTTGCCCAGTTCACCTTCGAGATCTCCTTCGCCCAGTTGAACTTGCCGTTCGTGCGATCGATGTTGTAGAGGAAGCCGTTGCGGTCGCCGTGCAGCCAGACCTTCTTGCCGTTGACGTTCGCGAGGATCGTCTCGTTCACGCCGTCGAAGTCCCAGACGTCCCAGGGCGTGTACTGGTAGTGGAACTTGATCTCGCCGTCGTCGGGGTTCAGGGCCAGCGTGGAGTTCGTGTAGAGGTTGTCACCGATGCGCCCCATGCCGTCCCAGTCGGGGTTCGGGTTGCCGGTGCTCCAGTACAGGATGTCGAGATCGGGGTCGTACGAGCCGGTGATCCACGTGGAGCCGCCACCGTACTTCCCTGCGTCGGGATCCTTGTCGCCCCAGGTGTCACCACCAGGCTCGTGCGGTTCCGGGATCGTGTAACGGCGCCACACCTGCGCGCCGGTGTTGGCGTCGAGGGCGTCGATCCAGAGGCGCGTCGGGTACTCGGCGCCGGACATCCCGACGACGACCTTGCCCTTCACGATGAGCGGAGCCACGGTCATGGTCTGCGCCTTCGTCCAGTCGCCGATGACGACGTCCCAGACGACCTTGCCGGTCTCGCGATCGAGGGCGATCACGTGCGAGTCGGGCGTCGCGTAGAACACCTTGTCCTCGTACACCGCGGCGCCGCGGTTGCCCACGTCACAGCACATCATCTTGCCGATGTTGTCGGGCAGCGGATGCGAGTAGCTCCAGAGTTCCTGACCCGTCGCGGCGTTCACGGCGTAGATCTTTCCGTGCGATGCCGTGACGTACATGATCCCGTCGACGACGATGGGCGTGGTGTTCTGCGCGTCGAGGGTGCCGAGCGCGAACGAATACACGGGGACCAGTCGCTTGACCGACTTCGTGTTGACCTTGGCGAGCGGGCTGTACCGCGTGCCGGCGTAGTCGCGCCCGGCCATCAGCCAGTTGCTGGCTTCCTTGTGGGCTTCGAGCAGCATCTTGTCCGTCACCGGGGTATGGACCGGCTCCGCTTGCACCGCGCCTGCTGCGAGCAGTGTCGCGCAGAGTGCGCTCGACAGAATGCCCGGGTGCCGCATGTTCTTCGTCTGCATTTGATCTCTCTCCTGCCAGGATGACCGATGGGAAGTTGCCTGCACGTGATGCGCCGGACGTTGCAGTGCCCGGTGTGACCGCGGCGTGCTCCGGCGGAGCCCCCAGGGCGCAAGAAGCCTGCCCTGCACCATGCTCATCGATGGAGCGCCTCAGCCCCGGAGCGTGGTTCCTTCCGGGGCGTGCCGTTTCCGCTATGACAGCGGTGATTCGCGAGAACGGCATGCACCGGAATGGGTGCCGGGATGCGGCGCGGCGCGACGCAGTCACCGCCCAATTGTAGGGCGATGTCCAGGGAAATGACGCATTCCCGGTGCAAAGAAAAAATCCTGTGCGAAGGGGAAGTTTCAGACGGTGATGTCGAGCAACGCGCCGATCTCCGGCCCCGAGTCGTCGTCACCGCCCAGCGCCTGGATCGTGTCGAAGAGCGACATCGCCGATGACAGGAGGCCCGCGGCATCGCGGTCGCTCAAACCCTGGAGAGCACCGGGCAGTCCGTTGCGGCCGAGCGCCACCTCGAGGCCGAGATCACCGAGATAGGCCGGCGTGAGCCGGAGCGGATCGATCGCCCCGATGCCCTGCCCGAAGCCGGCCACCAGATCGCGGAAGTAGGAGCTTTCCAGGACCCTGGCGACGTCGATGCGGCCGGCGGCGGTGGCGGAACCCACCCCGGGCACCGGGGCACCCGCGGCAACGGAAGTCTGCAGTGCGCGGGTGAAGAGGTCCGTCGGCGACACCGACGCCGTGGGCGGGATGAACGCCGGGACGAACGTGCTGCGACCGGCCGGAGCGGCCAGCGTGGGCATCAGCGAGGGGAGTGCGGAGATGGCCATGGATGCACGCGCAGGGATGCCGGGAGCTTAGTCCCGCGGACGTCGGGTTGCCAGCGGCGGTGGGGCGCGTTTCGCGGTCGCGGGCCTCAGCGCCATCCGCGCGCAAGGGCGAGCGGATCCTCCGCGGAGGCTTCGACAGCGCCGCCGTCGCTCCGGTCGGAATCGAAGAGCCCTTCCAGTTCGCGGGCCGCCTCCTGCGACGTCTGGACCAGGCGGTCCTCGTCGCGGTGGACGGCGTACTGGCGCTCGAGGACATCCTCGTCGTGGCGACGGAAGCGGGCGATGGTGTCGCCGGCGACCTCCGGGGCGAGGCCCGCCGCGACGAGCGTGGACTCGGCCATCTCGAGCGCGGACGCGAAGGTCTCGCGCGTGATGACCTTCACGCCGAGTTCCCGCAGTTCGAGGGCATGGATGCGGTTGCGGGCGCGGGCGTGGATCTCGAGATGGGGGAAGTGCTTCCGCGCGAGGGCTGCCGTTCGGGCCGAGGCCTCGACGTTGTCGATGGCGAGCACGAGGATCCGCGCCCGGTCGGCCTTTGCCGCCCGCAGCAGGTCGAGCTTCGAGACGTCGCCGTAGTACGCCTTGCGGCCGAAGCGGCGGACGACATCCACCTGGTTCGCATCGATGTCGAGTGCCGTGTACGGGATCTTCCTCGCGTTCAGCACCCGCGTGACGATCTGGCCGACGCGACCGATGCCCGCGACGATGATGGGCGTCGCCTCGTCGTCGATCTCGTCGAACTTCGGCGGCACGCCCCGCGCGAGCCACGGGCCCAGGACGTTCTCGTTCAGGAGGAAGAAGACCGGGGTGAGCGCCATCGAGAGCGTCACGGTCATGATGAGGAAGTCGTTCTGGGCCGCATCCAGCAGTCCGGCGGAGGCCGCCACGCCGAACAGCACGAACGCGAATTCGCCTGCATGGGCGAGCAGGACGGCGAGGCTGCGCGTGCTGGCCGCCCCGTGGCCGGTGGCGGCACCCAGACCGGCCAGCACGGCCGCCTTCACGGCCATCAGCCCGAGGGCGGCCCCGATCACCGCGAACGGATGCGACGCCAGCAGGCCGAGGTTCGCGCTCATCCCCACCGCGATGAAGAAGAGCCCCAGCAGCAGCCCCTTGAACGGCTCGATGCTGGCTTCGATCTCGTGACGGTACTCGGAGTCCGCCAGCAGCACCCCGGCGAGGAAGGCGCCCAGGGTCATCGAGAGCCCGGTGGCTTCCATGAGCAGCGCGGTGCCGATCACCACCAGCAGCGCGGCGGCGGTGAAGACCTCCTGGATCCCGCTGCCGGCGACGGCCTTCAGCACCGGCCGCAGCAGATGGCGCCCACCGAAGATCACGCCAGCGATCACCAGCACCGCCTTGCCGGCACCCCACCACGGATTCGTCGCCTGTGCCGACTCGTGCGCGACGAGGAGCGGGACGAGCGCCAGCAGCGGGATGACCGAGATGTCCTGGAAGAGGGCGATGGCGAACGCCGAGCGGCCGTGCCGCGTGCCGAGCTGCTTGCGCTCCCCCAGCAACTGCAGCACGAAGGCGGTGGAGTTCATGGCGAGCGCGAAGCCCGTCACGAGCGCGGCCTGCCACACGAATCCGTACGCGTAGGCGATGCCGCCCACGAGGACCGTGGTGACGCCCACCTGGACACCCCCCAGGCCGAACACCGGGCGCCGCAGTGCCCAGAGTCGCGAAGGCTGCAGTTCCAACCCGATCACGAAGAGCAGCAGCACCACGCCCAGTTCCGCGAACTGAAGGATGCTCTCCACCTCGGTGACGAAGCGCAGCCCCCACGGCCCGATGACGAGCCCCGCCGCGAGGAAGCCGAGGACCGCACCGAGCTTCAGCTTGCGGAAGATCGGAACAGTGACGACCGCAGCGGCCAGGAAGACGGCGGTTTCTGTGAGGAGCTGCATCGGCGGCGGGGCCGGCGGTCGGCCCCTGGGGTGATCAGACCACCGCGGCCGTGATCCGGATCTCGACCTTGTACTTCGGGGCGGCGAGCTTCGATTCGACGCAGGCGCGGCCCGGGGCGCAGCCTTCGGGCACCCAGGCGTCCCATTCCTTGTTCATCGCGTCGTAGTACGCCATGTCCGATAGCCAGATGGTGGCCGAGAGCATGCTCGAACGGTTGCTGCCGGCCTCTGCGAGGAAGCCGTCGATCTTCTTCAGGATGTTGGCGGTCTGGGCGCCCGGATCGTCCGGCACCGGTTCGTCGGCGACGATGCCGGCGAGGTAGACGGTCCCGTTGTGGATCACCACCTGCGAGAGGCGTTGGCGGACATGCTTGCGGACGATGGTCATCGTTG
>JALHMS010000006.1:143793-260174 GCA_022843925.1 Burkholderiales bacterium | reverse complement strand
GCTCGGCCCGGTGGCGACACCGCCACGCGATCGCAGGACGGCGTCGCGAGGTCGACCGTGGCGTCGCGACTGCCGCCGTCGACGACGATGACTTCGCACCCACGACCGCGCAGCGGCTGCAATCGCGCGAGCGCGGGACCGATGCCCGCGGCCTCGTCGAGGGCGGGCATCACGATCGACAGCGGGGGCGTCGGAGGCGTCGAAGTCATGGTGAGCGAGCCTACACGAACGAGGTATGCTCGACGCGTTTCCGGTTCGGAGGATGCACGATGCTGAAGATCGAGAATCATCGGTTCGTGGGCGACAAGGTGACCTATCGGGACACCCCCAATCGCGGAGGGAAGCTGGTGCCCCGCTACCTCGTGTTCCATTACACCGCCGGCCGTTCCGCGGCGAGCTCCGTGGAGTCGCTCTGCACGCGCAAGCCGAGCGGCAGCGCCTCCGCCCACATCGTGCTGGGACGTGACGGTGCCATCGTGCAGCTCGCCCCGTTCGACGTGGTCACCTGGCACGCCGGGCAGAGCCAGTGGAACGGGCTGGTGGGGCTCAACAACGCCTCCATCGGCATCGAGATGGACAACGCCGGCCCCATGAACCGCGTGGGGACGAGCTATGTGGCGTGGTTCGGGAAGGCGTATCCCGACAAGGAGGTGATGGTCGCCGAGCACAAGCACGGCGGCGGGGTGCGCGGCTGGCACGCGTACACGGAGGCGCAGATCGCCCGCGCGCTGGAGATCGCCGACCTCCTGGTGGAGCATTACGGCCTCGAGGATGTGCTCGGTCACGAGGACATCGCCCGCGGCCGCAAGCAGGATCCGGGGCCCGCGTTCCCGCTCGCGTCGATCCGTTCGCGCGCGCTCGGTCGCGACCACGGCGAAGCGCCGCGCTACGTGGTGACGGCGCCTTCGCTCAACATCCGCAAGGGCCCGGACGGATCCTTCGAGACCGTCGCTCCTGCGCTGAAGAAGGGCACGGTCGTCACGATGCTCGAACAGGGCAGCCGCTGGAGCAAGGTGGAGGTGGATGGCCCCACCGACGTGGAGGGGTGGGTGAACAACGCGTTCATCTCGAAGCAGCCGGAAACGGTTCCGCGCGCCGTCGGAAAGGTGCCACCGAAGTCTCCGCCCGCGGCCCCGAAGGCGGGGGCGAAGCGGCCGCGATAGCGCGTCTCCGCCCGGCGCCGGGCCTTCAGCGCTTCGCGTCGTTCAGCGCCCAGTCGTAGTCGAGGTAACGGATCTTGACGCGCCCGTCCTCGATCAGCTTGCGTTCGGCGGGCGCATCCGCCAGCAGCCCGCCGTACATGCCGAGGAACTGCTCCACCGACCTGATGCCGCGCAGGCCCGCGCTGAAGTCCTTCTCGTACCAGTCGAAGAGCTTCGAGACTTCGAGCTTCCCGTCGGCGTACCGGTTGCGCGTGCGATCGCCGAGAAAGCGCACCACCTGCTCGTCCAGCTGGCGGTCGAGCCTCGACGCCTCGTAGGGCTCTTCGCGCAGCATCGGACAGCCGATCGACGCGCACACGACGGCGAAGTGGATGCGCGGATCGTCGAAGACGCCGCGGGCGCGGATGGTGTCGTGCTCCAACGCGTCGAGATGCATCGGCTTGCCGAGGAGGGTGAAGAAGCGGTCCTTCCACGGGTTGCCGATCACGGTGCCGAAATCGCGGATCGACTTCAGATCGGGATAGCGCGTGAGGACCTTCTCGACGGTGAATGCGTTGTAGGCATTGATGAGGAACGCGAGCTTCTGGGCCCGTTGCCAGGTGGCGTACTCGTCGGGCGTGACGGCCGACACCGACTGGAGATACGTGCCGAGCTGGGCCCGATCACGCGACATCCCCGTGTAGTCGACCCGCGAGGATCGTGCGCCTTCGCCCAGCACCAGATGGCGCTTCAGCAGCGCGCCCCAGGTTGCGTGGGTGTGATCGAAGGCGGCCGAGGCATCGACTGCACAGAGGAGGATGAGGGCGAGGAAGAAGCGAAGGAAGGGCATCGGGGCGTCTGGCCTTGATCGGGGCGTCGGATGGCAAGGAGCCGGCGCGATGGTGGAAGCGGCCGGCGCGTTCACATGGTATCCCGTCCACATAGGCCTGGCCCAATGTCGGACGACGAACCCGCCACCTACCCCCGCATCCAGGCGTGGTAGCGCGCCACCCAGCGCAGCGCCGCCGCCGGCGCGTGCGCGCGCTTCCAGTTGCCGGCCACGTACTTGTTGGCCTCGGCGAGCGTCGGATAGATGTGGATGGTGCCGAGGATCTTGTTCAGGCCGATGCCGTGGCGCATGGCGAGCACGAACTCCGCGATGAGATCCCCGGCGTGCTCGCCGACGATGGTCGCGCCGAGGATGCGGTCCTTGCCCGGCACGGTGAGGACCTTCACGAAGCCGTGGGCCTCGCCGTCGGCGATGGCGCGATCGAGATCGTCGAGACCGTACGTCGTGATCTCGTGCGGGACGCCCTTCTCCTTCGCTTCCTGCTCGTTGAGCCCGACGCGTGCGACCTCGGGCTCCGTGAACGTGGCCCAGGGGATCACCGAGAAATCGGCCCGGAAGCGGCGGAACCGCCCGAAGAGGGCGTTCACCGCCGCGTACCAGGCGGTGTGCGCCGCGGTGTGCGTGAACTGGTACGGCCCCGCGGCGTCGCCGCACGCGTAGATGTTCGGATACTTCGTCGCGAGGAACTCGTCCACCTCGACCGTGCGCGCCTTGGTGACCGGGATGCCGAGCGCCTCGAGGCCGTAGCCCGTCGTGTTCGCGACGCGGCCGACGGCGCACAGCAGCACATCGAACGCGATGCGGACCTCGCCGCCAGCGGCCTCCGCGTACAGGACCTTCTCGCCGCCCTCCACCGCGAACCGCACGGCCTTGTGGCCGAGGCGCACGTCGATGCCTTCGGCGAGGAAACGGGCGAGGACCATCTCCGCGACCTCGGTGTCCTCGCGGACCATGAGCCGCGGCGCCATCTCGACCTGCGTCACGCGCGATCCGAGCCGCGCGAAGGCCTGCGACAGCTCGCAGCCGATCGGCCCGCCGCCCAGCACGACGAGCCGCGGCGGCAACGCGTCGAGGGACCACAACGTGTCGGAGGTGAGGCATCCCACGGTCTCGATGCCGGGGATGGGCGGGACGAACGGACGCGCGCCGGCGGCGATCACGATGCTGCGCGTGGTGAGGGTGCGAACACCGTCGGCCGTCTTCACGTCGACGGACCACGGCGATGTGATCATGGCCTCGCCCTTCACGCACTCGACGCCGAGCGACGTGTAACGCTCGACGGAATCGTGCGGCTCGATGTCGCGGATCACGCGCTGCACGCGGGCCATCACGTCGCGGAAGTCGAACTCCGCCGTGGCCGAACGCACACCGAACTCCGCAGAGCGCTTCGACTGCGACAGGAACTTCGCGGTGCGGATCAGCGCCTTCGAGGGCACGCAGCCGGTGTAGAGACAGTCGCCGCCCATGCGGTGTCGCTCGACCAGCGTGACCTTGGCCTTCACCGCGGCCGCGATGTACGCCGACACGAGGCCACCGGCCCCGGCGCCGATCACGACGAGGTTGCGGTCGAACGTCGCGGGCCGCTTCCAGCCGGCGTAGACCCGGCGGGCCTTCAGCGTGTCGAGGATCTTCTTCAGCACGAGGGGCAGCAGGCCCAGCACGACGAACGATCCGATCAACCCGGGCGACAGGATGCCCTTCGCCGACTCGATGCGGCCGAGCTGCGTGCCGGCGTTCACGTACGCGATCGTGCCGGCGAGCATGCCGATCTGGCTCACCCAGTAGAACGTGGCCGCACGGATCGGCGTGAGTCCCATCGCGAGGTTGATGACGAAGAACGGGAACGCCGGCACGAGGCGCAGCGTGAAGAGGTAGAACGCGCCCTCCTTCGCGATCCCGGCGTCGAGCGCCTTCAGCTTTTCGCCGAAGCGCGCGCGGACGGCGTCGCGGAACAGGAAGCGGCTCGCCAGGAACGCGAGGGTCGCCCCGATCGTCGAGGCGAACGAGACCACGATCGTGCCGACCACGACGCCGAACAGCGCACCGCCGGCAAGCGTCATGACCAGCGCCCCAGGCAGCGACAGCCCAGTGACGGCCACGTAGACCATGAAGAACACGGCGATGGTGAGCACGGGCCGGGTCGCGTAGAAGGCTTCGAACTCCGCCTGCTGCGCCTTGAGGTAGGCGAGGCTCGCGAAGCGCCCGAGGTCGAGCGCGAAGAACGCGACGATCGCGCCGACGACCAGGAGCAGCACGAGCCAGCGGCTCTTCGTCATGGAGAACTCCAGCCGTCCGAGGCGTGCGCCATCACTCCGCCAGCGCGCCGCCGCAGCTGGACCCCTGCCCGGCCGTGCAGCCGTAGCAGTGGTCGGCGACGGCGATCGCGGTGCCTTCGAGATCGCGCCCCACCAGGTCCGCGAGCCTTGCCTTCGGCCGACCAGCCACCGCGAGCGGCAACCCGAGCATCTGGTTGAAATCGCAATCGTAGACATGGCCTTGCCAGTCGACCGACAGCAGGCTGCGACACATCACGGCGTCGAGGTTCTCCGGCCGGTAGCTCGACCGCAGCAACGCCATGTAGCCTGCGAACTGACCCTTCGACACCAGCGTGGAACCGAAGCGCTGGATCGGCATGTTGGCGAGCGTGAACAGGTGATTGAAGCGGATGCCGAACGTGTCGCCCAGCACGCGGCGATAGTCGTCCTCCAGCTTGGTCTGCGCGGGCGGGAGCGTCGGGCCCTGCGGGTTGTAGACCAGATTCAGCGTGAGACCGGAGTCGGGGTCGCCGTAGCCCAGTGCGTTCAGCTGGCGGATGCCCGTGATGCTTCTTTCGTAGACGCCCTCACCGCGCTGCCGATCCACGAGCTCTTCGGTGTAGCAGGGAAGCGACGCAATCACCTCGACGCGCTGCGCGGCAAGGAAAGTCGCGAGGTCCTCCTGACCGGGTTCGCTCAACACCGTCAGGTTGCAGCGATCGATGACGTGCGTGCCGAGCGCCCTGGCCGCCCGGACGAGATCGCGGAAGGCGGGATGCAGTTCCGGTGCGCCGCCGGTCAGGTCGAGCACCGGCGTCCCGCGCTCCCGGATGAACGCGACGACGTCGCCGAGCGTCTCGGCGCTCATCATCTCGGTCCGCGTCGGACCGGCGTTCACATGGCAGTGCAGGCAAGCCTGATTGCAGCGATAGCCGAGATTCACCTGCAGGGTGCCGAGGCGTCGGCGGGAGATCGCTGGGAAGTCCGAGGCGGCGAGCAGCGGCAGGGTGGCGTGCATGTCTTGGGTATGTGGTTTGGTCGATCAGGGTTGGTCGAGTCTAGCCCAGCATTGCCGGACACGGTGCCATCAGTGGGGCACGGACACATACGATCGCGCCTCACGTACGGATTCAATCTTGGGCCGAGGCGCCATCCGTAGTCGATCGGTAGGGCCGCCGACGGCAAGCTTCGCACGGCCTCCAGACGCGGCCGGACAGCGCCGCCGATACGGGCATACTCGCCGGACGCCCGGTCGACCCGACCGGCGCCAGCCTCCGAATTCAGCCCCGGAGATCGCGATGTGACGGAACGAAGAGCGTCGATCGCCAAGATCAGCGCACCCCGCCTGTTCGGCGTGGTGGCCCGGCAGCGCCTGTTCGCGCGGCTCGACGAGGAGCGCGGGCGGCCGCTCGTCTGGATCGAGGGTCCGCCCGGAGCCGGAAAAACGACGCTCGTGGCGAGTTGGCTCGAGAGTCGCGGACGGCCCTGTCTCTGGTACCAGGTGGACGCCGGCGACGCCGATCCGGCCAACCTGTTCCACTACCTCGCCGTCGGCGCCGCAACGCTGGTGGGCAATGGCGCAACGAAGCTGCCGCGCCTGCTGCCCGAGCACGGCACCGACCTCACCGCCTTCTCGCGACTCTTCTTCCGCGCGTTCTTCGCAGCCCTGCCCCCGGGGCTCGTACTCGTGTTGGACAACGTCCAGGAGGCGGCTCCCGACGCCGTCTTCCACGAGATCGTCCGCACCCTCGTGCGCGAGGCCCCGCCGGAGGACGGCGTCGTATGCATCAGCCGTGCGGCTCCGCCCCCGCCCCTCGCGGAACTGGTGGCGACCAACGCGATGACCCGCCTGCCCTGGGAGACGCTGCGACTGTCCTTCGAGGAGACCCGCGCGATGCTCGACGTCGGCGGGGTCCGCGAGGACTGGCTCGTGCGCGCGCTGCACGAGCAATCCGGGGGGTGGGCGGCCGGCGTCACGCTGATGCTCGCGCGGCTGCACGATGGCGAAAGCCGCGCGGGGGCGCTGCCGGCGGATTCGCTCGAGTCGGTCTTCGACTATTTCGCGACGCTGCTCTTCGCCGATGCGACGCCCGCGGTGCGCAACGTCCTGCTGTCGGTGGCCTATCTCGCGAAGGTGACGCCGTCCGCCGCGGTGACCCTGAGCGGCGACCCCGGCGCGGGCACGGTGCTGGAGCGGCTCTTCCAGCGCCGCCTGTTCATCGACCGGCGCCCGGGCGACGAGCCGGTGTTCGAACTGCACGCGCTGCTCCGGACGTTCCTGCAGGCGCAAGGCGCCATGCGGTTCGATGACGGCGCGCTCGCCGGGCTGAAACGCAGATCCGCGGAGGAGTCCATGCGCCTCGGGGACGGCGACACGGCGTTCCGATTGATCGCCGAAGCGGCGGACTGGGACGCAGCCACCGATCTGTGTCTCGACGCGGCACCGGAGCAGTTCGCCGCCGGACGTCGGACGACCATAGAGGGGAGGATCGGGACCATTCCGGAGGATGTCCGCGATCGGCATCCGAAGCTCTGGTACTGGCTGGGTCGGGTGCAGATCGCGACGCGGCCGATCGAGGCGATGGGGACACTCGAACACGCGCTTGCTTGCGCGAAGTCGGCGGACGAGGAAGAAACTGTCCTCTTGTGTCTGGAGTCGTTGCTCGGCCTGTTCAATATCGGCCACCTCGGGATGGGTCGAGGGGAGCAGTGGGTCAGCGAAGCCCTGTCTCGGCTCGAACGGGTCGAGGCGTCGCGCCCGGACCACTGGATCGCGCGCTTCTGGGGCTCGCTGGCCACCGCGGTCTACATCGTCCAGCCGTGGCACCCCATGGCACCCGTGCTGCCAAGGCGGTTCGCGAACTGCCTCGACGAGCCCTGGGCAGCCACGCTCGAAGCGAACGCCATCGCGAGCGCCTTGAATGTCTGCGCGCTGACCGGGCAGTTCGACCTGGGAGAGCGGATCGTGGTGGCCGCGCGGCGTTTCCTGGACGCGCCCGATTCGAGTCCGAGCGAAACGGCGTGGTTGGTGTACACAGTGTCTTACTTCCGTTTCGTGCAGACGCGCTACGACGAATGCCTCGATTTGCTCAACAGGGCCGAGGCGGTCGCGGCCAGCGTCGGACTGCGCGAAGCGTTCGGAGAGATCGTGCTGTACCGCTTCATGGTGGAGTTTCGGGTCGTTGGTTGGAGTGCGGCCTGCGAAACGCTTGGACAGATGGAGAGCCTGCCCGTGGCTGGCCGTCCGCTTCGGCTTGCACTCATCCGTACCTACCAGGCCCGACGGGCGATCTGGCAGGGTGCCAGCGCCATGGCTGCCGACCTCTCGCTCGAGTCCCACGCGGCGATCGCAGCCACAGGATCCATGCACCAGCGCGTCGTCTTCGACCTCATCAACGCCGAGCTCCTGCTGCAGGACGGTCGCCTGGATCCCGCGCGCCAGTGGATCGCCGAGGCCGAAGCCATCATCGATCGCGCTCCGGCCGAGGACTGCTGGCGCGCCCCTCTCATGCTCACGCAGGCCTACCTCGCCTTCGTGAAGGAGGGATCAGGCGGTGCGCTGGCCCCGCTCCGAGTCGCGCTGCAGGCGGCCCAGATCGGCAACCGCCGCTACTACCTGCGCTACCAGGAATGCTGCATGGCGGCCCTCTTCCCTCTCGCGCTGGAGGCTGGCATCGAGGTGGCGTTCGTCCAGTCGATGATCCGGCGCTTTCGTCTGCCGACGCCGGCGGACGCGCCGGACCTCTGGCCGCGGCGACTGACCATCCGCTGTCTCGGGGGCTTCGACGTGCAGGTCGATGGCGCCCCGCTCGCGTTCTCGCGCAAGATCCCCAAGAAGACGCTGGCACTGCTGAAGGTCCTCGTCGTGCACGGCGGGCGCGAGGTCGGCGAAGAGTTCCTCTGCGATGCGCTCTGGGGCGACGAGGAGGCCGATGCCGCGCGGCAAGCGCTGTCGGTCACGATCGCGCGGCTGCGGAAGCTGCTGGGCATCCCGGATCTCGTGTCGAACCGCGGCGGGAAGATCGGGCTGGACCGCACGCTCTGCGATGTCGATGCCTGGCGTTTCGAGTCCCTGCTCGAGGGCGACGCGACGCCGGCTGCAGCGCATCGCGCGCTGCAGTTGTACGCGGGTGCACTGCTGCCGGAGGATGAGAGCGAGCCATGGTGCGTCGCGGCCCGGGAACGCCTGCGCAGCAAATTCATCCACGCGCTGGCATCGCGAGGCCAACATCTCGAATCGTCCGGAGACCCCGTGGAGGCCCTGCGCCTGTTTCAGCGGGGGATCGATGCCGACCCCGTGGTGGACACCTTCCACATGGGTCTCATGCGCTGCTATCGCCGGATGGGTCGCCATGCGGAAGCCGTCAGCGCGTACCGCAGGATGCGCCAGACCCTCTCTGTCGTGCTCGGCATCGCGCCGTCGCAAGCCGCCGAGCGCCTGTTCCGCGAGATCTGCGGCGAGATGGCGCCGGACGCAGCGCCGGATCACCCGCAACGTTAGCCACCGACCGGTCGGGACGACCGGTCACCGCGATGACGGTGCCTCCATTGCGTGCATGGAACGGCACGATCGCGCCGGAACCGGGCGCAGGCTCGACGACGCCAGACGCTGATCGTGCAGCCCAGGATGCCTTGGTTCGCTGCTGGCGCACCCATGGTTCGTCGCGACCCGACGCCGGCGGCATGATGCTTGCCGCTGGCATCCCGCCCACGCCCCAGGAGAACCGCCCATGATGAATCTCTCGCCCACCGAGATGGAACGCCTCACGCTCTTCGGTGCCGCCGAACTCGCGCGCCGCTATCGGAGCCTGGGCATCCGCCTCAGTCACCCGGAGGCCGTGGCACTCATCGCCGACGAGGTGATGACCGCGGCGCGGCGCGGGCTGTCGTATGCGGACGTCCTTGCGCTCGGCGGGAACCTCCTCACGACCGACGACGTGGAACCCGGCGTGGCCTCGATGCTGCCCTTCGTCGCCGTGGAACCGACGTTCGCCGAAGGTACGAAGCTGGTCGTCGTGTTCGACCCCATCCGCCCCGGCAAAGAAGACACGAGCGGCGAACCGATCCCCGGCGAGATCATCACGCCCGAAGGCGACATCGAGATGAACGCGGGCCGCACGCGCGTGACGCTCACCGTGACGAACACCGCCGACCGCGCGATCCAGGTCCGAAGCCATGCGCACTTCTTCGAGGTGAACCGCGCGCTGGCGTTCGACCGCGCTAGCGCCTTCGGCATGCGGCTCGACCGCCCCTCGGGCACCGGCGTGCGTTTCGACCCCGGCGTCGAAGTCGAGGTGGAACTCGTGGCCTTCGGCGGCACGGGAGAAGTGCACGGCTTCGGCGATCTCACGAACGGGTCCGTCGCGGACGCGGGCGTGCGGGTGCGGGCCATCGAACTCGCGCGGAAACGCGGCTACCAGGGCGCCTGAGGAGACCACCATGACCAAGCTTTCCCGCGCTGCCTACGCGCAGCTCTACGGCCCCACGAAGGGCGACATGGTCCGGCTCGCCGACACCTCGCTGCTGGCCGAGGTCGAGCACGATTTCACCCACCACGGCGACGAACTCACCACCGGCGCCGGCAAGGCGATGCGCGACGGCGAGGGGTTCGACCAGGGCGGCACCTACGCCGCGGGCGCGCTCGACATGGTCGTGCAGAACGCGACGATCATCGACGCCGTGATCGGGATCGTGAAGGCCGACATCGGCATCCGCGACGGCCGCATCGTCGGCGTCGGCAAGGCCGGCAATCCGTCGATCATGAACGGCGTCGATCCGCGCCTGCGCTGCGGTCCGAACACCACGGTGGTCCACGGCGACGGCTTCATCGTCACCGCCGGCGTGATCGAGGCGCACGCGCACTTCCTCTCGCCGCAGCAGGCGTGGCATGCGCTCGCCGGCGGCACCACCACCATGATCGGCATGTCGCTCGGCCCGCACTTCGACGTGAGCTGTTCCGGGCCCAACATGCTGGGCAAGCTCATCCAGGGCGCGGACGAGTTCCCGCTCAACTTCGGGTTCCTGGGGCGCGGCTGCGGATCGGTCGCGGCGGTGGAGGAATCGGTGGCCGGCGGCGCGCTCGGCGTGAAGATCCACGAGGATTTCGGGGCGTCTCCGGGCGTCATCGACGGTTCGCTCACGGCGGCCGACCGGAACGACTTCTCCGTGCACATCCACACCGACACGATCAACGAGTTCGGCTTCTGCGAAGACACGATGGCGGTGATCGGCGACCGCACGATCCACATGTACCACACGGAAGGTTCGGGGGGCGGTCATGCGCCGGACCTGCTGCGGGTGAACGGCTACGCGAACGTGCTGCCGTCGTCGACGAACCCGACGAACCCCTTCACGCCGGCCGGGCTGGAAGAGGGGCTGCCGATGACGATGCTCGCCCACTTCCTGTCGTTCTCGATCCCCGAGGATGTCGCCTTCGCCGAAGCCCGCGTCCGGCCGCAGACGATGTCGGCCGAGGACCTGCTGCACGACATGGGCGCCGTCTCGATCTTCGCCACCGACACGCAGGGCATGGGCCGCCTCGCCGAGAACGCGGCGAAGTGCTGGCAGCTCGCGTCGGTGATGAAGGACCGGATCGGCCGCCTCCCGGAGGAGACCACGGCACGCGCCGACAACGAGCGCATCAAGCGGTACATCGCGAAGCTCACGATCAATCCGGCCATCGCCGCGGGCATCGACCGGCACGTGGGTTCGATCGAGCCCGGGAAGATGGCGGACCTCGTGATCTGGCCGCGGGCCTCGTTCGGCATCAAGCCGTTCCTGGTGATCAAGGGCGGCTTCGTCGCGTGGTCGGTCATGGGCGACGGCAACGGCAGCATCTTCATCACGGAGCCGATGATCCAGCGGCCGATGTGGGGCGCCCTCGGCAAGGCGAGGAACGCGCTGTCGGCCGTGTTCGTGAGCCAGCTCGCGATGCAGTCCGGCGCCCGCGAGCGTCTCGGCACCGAGAAGCCCTGGCTGCCCATCACCAGCGTACGAAAACTCCGGAAGACCGACATGGTGCGGAACAGCGCGATGCCGCACATCACCGTCGACACGCAGACGCATCAGGTCTTCGCGGACGGCGAGCGGCTGTGGGCGGAACCGGTGTCGCAGGTGCCGCTCGCCAGGAAATACATGCTGCGATAACGGCCATGCGCCTCGGGATCCGCGGATCCGGAGGCGCATGCACCTGGATGAATCGCACCGGGACGAGTCGGTCGCGGGCGTTGCCCGGTGTCAGGCCGCCTGCACGCGCCCGATGCAGCACTGCGCCAGCCCCGCGCGCATCTCGGCCTCGGGCAGATCGCGACCGATGAAGACGAGCGTGGAGGACGGCGTCTCGCCGGCGGCCCAGGGACGACCGACGTCCGTCGACATCATCATGTGGACGCCCTGCAGCACCACCCGGCTGCCGAGCCCGTCGATCGCCAGCACACCCTTGTAGCGGAACAGTTGCGGTCCGTGGCGCTGGACCATGTCGGCGAGGAAGTCCTCGAGCGCCGACTGGTCGAGGGGCTCGTCGGATCGGAAGACGAACGAGCGGATTGCTGCGTCGTGCTCGTGATCGTCCTCGGACAGGAAGCCGGGTTCGATCTCGAGGATGGCGTCCAGGTCGAAACCGCGCATGTCGAGCAGATCGTCGATGGGGGCGCGGCCGAAATCCACGCGCTGCAGCGGCGCACGGACGTTCATCCGGCGCAGACGGGCTTCGAGGTTCTGGCGCGCATCGTCGCCGACGAGGTCGACCTTCGAGACCAGGATGCGGTCGGCGAAGGCCACCTGCTCCTGCGCCTCGTGGTGCTGATCGAGCTGCTCGTGGCCGTGACGCGCGTCGACCACGGTCACGATGCCGTCGAGCCGATAGTCGGCGGCGATCGCATCGTCGATGAAGAAGGTCTGCGCGACGGGCGCGGGATCCGCGAGGCCGGTGGTCTCGATGATGACGCGATCGAAAGACACCGCGCCGTCGCGACGCCGGGCCCCGAGATCCCCGAGGATGCGGATGAGATCGCCACGCACCGTGCAGCAGATGCAGCCGTTGTTCATCTCGACGATCTGTTCGTCGCCGTCGGTGACGAGGAGATCGTTGTCGATGCCCGCCTCGCCGAACTCGTTCTCGATGACGGCGATGCGCTGGCCGTGGGGTTCGCGCAGGATGCGGTTCAGAAGGGTCGTCTTGCCCGCCCCGAGGAAGCCCGTGAGGATGGTGACCGGAATGCGGTGGTCAGCGGCAGTGGACATCACGCGAGAGCGGCCGTCAGGCGACCGTGAGCGGTGACCGCGCCGGCTTCTGCAGCGGATGCGCCGGACCAGCCGCCGCGATGCCCAGCTTCTTCGCGCGGAGCTGGTCGATCGAGGTGAGGTTCTTCTCGGCCAGGATCTTTTCCGCGGCGGCGAGCCATTGTTCGTAGTAGCCGGGCGGCTCGCCCCCGGCCGCCTCGATCGCCGTGGCTGCAGCCACTTCGCGCGAGAAGCACTCCACCCATTCGCCCCAGGTGAAATGCCCGGCCTTCGCGAGGCTCACCACGATGGCGAACGCCGTGGCTTCCCAGGGCGCGGCGAAGGCGAGGTCGGCCTGACCCTCGCAGGGCAGCGCTCGCGACAGCAGGATCGAGTCGGGGGTCTCCATCGGGGGTTCGACCATCCGAGTGCCGGTGCTCAGGCCGGATCCATGTAGTCGTCGAACAGGTCGGCGAGCAGCGTATCGCGCTCCGGGGCCGCCGGCCCCCACAACTCACGGGCCGTGAAGCGCACGCTGTAGCAGTGCTGTGGCTTCTCGCCGAGGCCGTGGGCGTGCGTGTCGGGAAAGGCGAAGACGCCGTAATCCTTTTCGATCACGCCGAAGCGCCCGCGGACATAGCGCGGGAGACGGGTGTGCGTGGTCGGGTTCAAGTTACGGACGATGACACGGTCGCCCACGCGAAAGCGCGGTGCGACGCTGGCGGCAACCCGGGCGGAAGCGCCGGCGGCGACGAGGCCCGGCACGATCTCAGGTGTGAGCAGCATCAGTGGACTCCCTTTTCGAGTTCGGCCATGCGCTTCGCGCGCTCCTCCGCGGTGACGAACCCGCGCTTCTCCAGCACCTGCTCGAAGGCGACGAGCCAATGCTCGTAATAGGAATGCTCGAGATACTCGGCGTGGCCCATCTTCTCGATCTCGTGGCGGAACTCGTCGACCGTGTAGCCCGCGAACACGAAGGTGGCGGCGAAGAGTCCGAACGCCCGGCCCTCCCACGGTGCGTGGAACACCGGCTCGTTCTCTTCGCGGATGATGGGACCGAGGCCGTGCATGCCTCCGAGGTCATGAATGCCGTTCATCGTGGTCTCCTCGAGATCGAATGCGGATGCCTTCGGATGGAAGGGATCAGGTGGCGGGAATCAAGCTGCGGCGGCGAGCACGCCGACGCCGATCATGGAATCGCGGGTCACGAGCGCGGCGAGCTGCTCCTCGCTCAGTCCATCGGTCCCCTCGGGGCGTTTGGGCAGCACTAGGTATCGCAACTCTGCCGTGGTGTCCCACACGCGGACCTCGGTCGTTTCGGGGATGGTCACACCGAACTCCGCGAGCACCCCGCGCGGATCGGCGACGACCCGCGCGCGGTACGGAGCGGACTTGTACCAGACGGGCGGCAGGCCGAGGGTCGGCCATGGATAGCAGGAGCACAGCGTGCACACGACCATGTTGTGCACCTCGTCGGTGTTCTCGAGGACGACCATGTCTTCGCCCTGCAGACCGGAGTAGCCCAGTTCCTTGATCGCCGCGGTGCCGTCGGTCAGCAGGCGCTGCCGGTAGGCCGGGTCCACCCAGGCCTTGGCGACCACGCGCGCACCGTTGCGCGGACCGATCTTGTGCTCGAAGGTGTCGACCAGTGCGTCCAGCGCTTTCGGATCGATGAGCCCTTTCTCCGTGAGAATTGACTCGAGGACTTTGACCCGCAGTGCGGGGTCGGCTTCCTTGGCGTGTGTCGGCATGACGGATCTCCTGTCTGAAGTAGCGGCAGACCACGGGGCTGAGGCAGCGGCTCACTGCGGACGCCGCTCGCTGTTGGATGGCCCGAGCGTGCGTTCGATCATGCACGCGGTCCTCCGGCTTGAGAAGACCCCCATCCGATTCGGTGCCCTATGCACCACATTGTCCATGCCACCTATGCTCTCCTTGTATTCGACAAGGCGTGCAAGTTACTCTCGCGCCCGGTGATGGTGCGATCGGGGCGACCTTGTCGCACCCTGGCGGTGCAATCATCGTTGTGCACTGCACGACGACGCCATGAAAGGTCGGTGCGCTTCATCGGTCCCGAAACATCTTTCTCGGCAGCGAAGACCACGCATTTGAAGACCGTCGGCGTCGAACACGCGCGCCCACGGCACGTCGATCGGCATGGAATCTGCAATTCGGTGCCCGCGCTCCCGAGGCCTCGAGGACGCGAAACTGGGGGAGGCATGAGCGCCGTACCGTTTTTCTTCGATCTGCTCGCGTACAGCGCGATCTTCGTGCTCGTCGGGCTGGGGCTCGGCGTGATCGCCAGCATGATGGGCATCTTCAATTTCGCGCATGGCGAGTTCGTCCTGCTCGGTGCCTACACCGTCTACGTCTTTCAGCTGAACGGCATTCCCACCTGGGCCGGGATGGTCGCGGCGCCGTTCGTCGTGGCGCTGATCGGACTGCTGCTCGAGCGCATTGCGATCCGCCGCTTCTACCGCGCGCCGATCGCCGCGATGCTCGGCACCTACGCCATCGCACTCGCGCTCCGCGAAGCCGTCCGCGCGCTGCTCGGCGGTCGCTTCTACTCGGTGGAGGCACCGCTCGTCGGCTCCTTCGTGTTCGGGGAAGCGTCGGTGTCGCAGTGGCGGACAGCTGTCATCCTCATCACCGCCCTGGTGATGGTGCTTTGCTGGCTGCTGCTCACCCGCACCCGATTCGGTCTGCAGATGCGGGCATCCCTCGAGAACGCCGCGCTCGCACGGTCATCCGGCATCTCCGTCGACCGCGTCTACGCCACGACCTTCGCCTTCGGATCCGGCCTCGCGGGGCTCGCAGGCGGGCTGATGGTGCCCATGTACTCGATCAGCGCCGACATGGGCGTGCCCTTTCTCATCAAGTCTTTCCTCGCAGTCATGCTCGGTGGCATGGGCAGCTTCGAGGGTTCCATCGCCGGCGCTGCACTGGTCGGCGCGACGAGCGCGGCGCTGCCCTGGGTCATCAAGCCCGTGGTGGCCGACCTGCTCGTGTTCGTCATCGCCATCATCATCGTGAAGTTCCGGCCGGAAGGCCTCTTGTCCAAATGGAGGAGATAGTTCATGAGTCACGACGACAATGAGCAGCGCCTGCAGTCGTACCAGCGCCGCCTGTTCCTGCAGCGCTCGAGCGCGCTCGCCGGGATGGTCGCACTGGGAGGCGGCAGCTACATCCTGAACCCCAAGGGTGCGTGGGCCGCAGACCCGATCAAGGTCGGGATCGCCACCGACCTCACCGGGGCGATCGGCTACGCGGGCGTCCCGAACGCCAACGTCGCGAAGATGGTGGTCGAGGAGATCAACGCCGCCGGCGGCCTGCTCGGCCGTCCGCTGCAGATCTTCCTGGAAGACACGGCCAGCAACGAACAGCTCGCCGTGACGCGCGTGCGGAAGCTGGTCTCGAAGGACAAGGTCGATGTCGTGTTCGGCGGCATCACGAGTTCGATGCGCAATGCCATCAAGGACACCATCGTCAACCGCGGCAAGACGCTCTACATCTACCCGCAGCTGTACGAGGGCCTCGAGTGCACGAAGTACCTCTACTGCACCGGCCCGTCGCCCGCGCAGCAGTGCGACACCTTCATCCCGTGGCTCATCAAGAACGGCGGCAAGAAGTTCTTCCTGCCCTCCGCCGACTACGTCTGGCCGCACGAGCTGAACAAGTACGCCCGCAAGGTCATCGAGAAGAGCGGTGGCGAGGTGGTGGACGAGGTGTACTTCCCGGTCGACCACAACGAGTACAGCGCGGTCGTGAGCAAGATCATGTCGAGCGGCACGAACGTGGTCTTCAACACGACGATCCCGCCCGGCACGCCGGTGTTCTTCAAGCAGCTCTACGAAGCGGGCTTCCAGAAGAAGGGCGGCCGCCTCGCCTGCGTGTACTACGACGAGAACGCCCTCAACATCACGCCGGCCAATGAAGTGGAAGGCCTGGCGAGCTGCCTCGACTACTTCAAGGCCGTGAACGACCCCTTCGGCAACAAGCTGCAGGAGAAGTACACGAAGCTCTACGGCACGAAGAACCCCTTCACGGCCGGCAGCGCGTCGACGGGCATGTGGCGCGGCCTCAACCTCTGGGCCGAGGCGGTGAAGGCGGCCAAGAGCGTGAAGCGCGAGGACGTCGATGCGGCCCTCAACAAGGCCAAGCTCGCCGACGGCCCTGGCGGTGGCTGCGAGATGGTGCCGGGGACGTGGCATTCGCGGATGAACATGTACATCGCCGTGGCGAAGAACGGCAAGTACGAGATCATCGAGAAGAGCAACGGCATGGTCGATCCGCAGGAGTGCCTGAAGGCCTGATCGATGTCCGGCACCGGCGGCGGCGGGCAGTCTCCCGTCGGCCGCCGGGCGCCGCGCACGAGCCTCCACCATGAGCCAAGTCTCCAATTCCGGTCCGCTGCGCCGGGTCCTCCCGGTCGTCGAGATCGCGCTGCTGGTCCTCGCGCTGCCGCTGCCCTGGATCCTCGACGACTTCTGGGTCGTGTTCGCGACCAAGATGATCATCCTGGCGCTGCTCGCCATCTCCTTCGATCTCGTCTGGGGGTACGCGGGCATCATGAGCTTCGGCCAGGCCCTCTTCTTCGGTGTCGCGGGCTACACGGCCGCGCTGCTCGCGACGAAGTCCGAGGTCACGTCGATCTTCATCCTGCTGCCGCTCTCCGGCCTCGTGGGCCTGGTGCTGGCGTTCGTCGTGGCCGCGATCGTGATCTTCGGGAAGCGCATCCCGTCGGTCGTGTTCGTCGCCCTCGGCACGATGACCGGCTCCTACGCCGTCGAACGCCTCGCCCGCGGCTGGTCGTGGGTCGGCGGGCAGAACGGGATCTCCTCGCTTCCGCGACTCACCGCCGGCACGTACGAGATCGAGGAAGGCATCGTCTTCTTCTACATGGCGCTCGCGATTCTCGTGGTGATCTACCTCGCCGTCCGCTTCCTCGTGCGGTCGCAGTTCGGGCTGGTGCTCGCGGGCATCCGACAGCAGGAGGGCCGACTGGGCTTCTTCGGCTACCAGGTGCAGAGCTACAAGGGCGTGGTGTTCTCGCTCGCCGGACTGATCGCAGGCGTGTCGGGCGGACTCTTCGCCTTCCACGAAGGTTTCGTCGGTCCCGGTCAGCTAGGTCCGGTGCTGTCGACGCAGGCCGTGCTCTACGTGCTGTTCGGCGGCGTGGGGACGCTCATCGGCGCGGTCCTCGGCGTGAGCGTGATCGAGATGATCAGCTACGCCCTGCCGCAGATCGACACGCTCGGGTCGGCCGTTCAGGAGTTCCTAGAAACCGGCTGGCCGATCGTGCTGGGTCTGTTGCTGCTCGCCACGGTGATGTTCCGTCCCACCGGACTCATCGGGCTCGTCGTCGGTGACCGGGAACGGATCGGCACCTTCGGCCGCCGCATGCGGGGCGCCGACGCGAAGCGCGAGGCACCATGAGTCTGCTCGAGGTACGCGACGTCACGAAGGTGTTCGGCACGCTGACGGCACTCGGCGGTGCGTCGATGACCGTGGCCGACAACGAATTCCATGGGCTCATCGGACCGAACGGCTCCGGCAAGAGCACGATGCTGAAGTGCATCGCCGGCGCCGAGATCCCGACGTCCGGCAGTGTGGTGCTCTCGGGCAAGGACATCACCGGCGCGACGCCACCCGAGCGGTCGCGCGCCGGCATGAGCCTGAAGTTCCAGATCACGGCGGTGCTGCCGCAGCTCTCGGTGTACGACAACCTGCTGCTCGCCGTCCAGGCGCATCAGCCCATGCTCGGGCTCCTGCTCTCGCGAAGCCGCCGTGCGCTGGACGAGAAGGTGATGGATCTGCTCGGTCAGTTCCGCCTGGCCGACCGCCGGGACGACATCGCAGGGACCCTCTCCCACGGGCAGCAGCAGTGGCTCGAGATCGCGATGGCGCTCTCGCGCGAGCCCAAGCTGCTTCTGCTCGACGAACCGACCGCGGGCATGAGCCCGCAGGAGCGCCGCGTGACCGGTGATCTCATCGCCCCCATCAAGACGCGCTGCTCGCTGCTCATCGTCGAGCACGATCTCGACTTCATCAAGGACATCTGCGATTCGCTGACGGTGCTCGACCAGGGCAGGATCGTGGCGACCGGCCCCACGGCCCAGGTGCAGAAGGACGAACGGGTGAAGGAGGCCCATCTGTCCCATGGCTGACAACCCGCTTCTGGAATCCGATGGGCTCTGCACGTACTACGGCACGAGCCAGGCGCTGTTCGACGTGGGGATCAAGGTGCCGTCGCGCGGGGGCGTGGCCATCCTCGGTCGCAACGGCGCCGGCAAGACGACGCTGCTGAAGACGCTCGCCGGTGAACTCGCCGCGACGCGCGGGCGGATCTCGTTCGATGGCACGGACTGCACCCGGGCCGCGGTCGAGAATCGAGTGCGCCGCGGGCTGGGTCACGTGCCGCAGGAGCACGGCATCTTCGCGGGCATGACCGTCAAGGAGAACCTTCTGATCGGTGCGATGGGCAACCGCACCGGCCGCGAGCACATCGAGGAAGTGATCACGCTGTTCCCGCGGCTCGGTCAGCGGCTGCCGCAGAAGGCCGGGACACTGTCCGGTGGCGAGCGGAAGATGCTCGCGATCAGCCGCGCCCTGCTGGGACGCCCCCACCTCCTCATGCTGGACGAACCGACGGAGGGCGTATGGCACGGTGTGATCGAGGAGATCGCCGTGCGTCTCGAAGAACTGAGCAGGGAGATGGCCGTCCTCATCGTCGAGCAGCACGTGAAGCTTGCGCTGCGCGTCTCGCAGTATTGCTATGTGATGGACCGCGGGCGCATCGCGCTGGAAGGCCCGTCGGACCAGATCCGCGACGATCCGGAGCTCACCCGGCTGCTCGCACCCTGACCCGCGCGCCGCTGCATCGCCGGTTGCGCACCACCATTCCCACACAACCAACTACACGAAGGAGAGACTCATGACCGTACCCGCACTCACGCCGGAACAGCTGCTCGAGGCCGCCGACACCGTCGGCCTGTCGCTGAGCGACGCCGATGTCCAGTCGTACATCGGCCTCATGCAGGGCTACATCGACGCCTACAACGTCGTCGACGGGCTGCCCGACAACCTGCCGGTCGTGAAGTACCCGCGCACCCCGGGCTACTTTCCGACCCCGGCGGAGAACACGCACAACGCCTGGTACGTGAAGACTTCCGTCAAGGGCGCCGCCACCGGGAAGCTCGCCGGCAAGACGCTGGCGATCAAGGACAACGTGATGGTCGCCGGGGTGCCGATGATGAACGGCAACTCGATCCTCGAAGGCTATGTTCCCGACATCGACGCGACCATCGTGACGCGCATCCTCGATGCCGGCGGCGAGATCACCGGCAAGGCGCATTGCGAGAACTACTGCATCTCGGGCGGCAGCCACACCGGCGCCAAGGGGCCGGTGCACAACCCGCACAAGATGGGCTACTCCGCCGGCGGCTCGTCGTCCGGCAGCGGCGTGCTCGTGGCGTTGGGCGAGGTGGACATGTCCATCGGTGGCGACCAGGGCGGCTCCATCCGCATGCCCGCCGCCTGGTGCGGCATCGTCGGCATGAAGGGGACCCATGGGCTGGTGCCCTACACCGGAATCATGCCGATCGAGATCTACGTCGACCACACCGGTCCGATGACGGCCAACGTGAAGGACAACGCGCTCCTGATGGAGGTCATCGCCGGCAGCGACGGCATCGACCCGCGCCAGTTCACGCCCAAGGCGCACGGCACGCTCGACTACACGTCGGGCATCGCCGGTGGCATCAAGGGCATGAAGATCGGTGTGCTGAAGGAGGGCTTCGGCCGGCCGGAGTCCGAGGCTGCCTCGGACGCCAAGGTGCGCAAGGCGATCGATCAGCTGAAGGCGCTCGGCGCCATCGTCGAGGAAGTCTCCATCCCCGAGCATCTGCTGGGCCCGGCGGTGTGGACGCCCATCGGCACGGAAGGCATCGCGCAGACGATGATGTTCGGCGACGGCTATGGCCAGTCGCGTCAGGACCTCTACGTCACCAGCCTGATGGACAAGCTGCACGGGTGGGAACTGCGGGCCGACCAGTTGTCCGAGACGACGAAGATCCTGACGGTGCTGGGCGTGCACATGAAGAAGCACTACGGCAGCCGCTTCTACGGCAAATCGGTGAACCTCTCGCGGATGATCGCGGCGGCCTTCGACAAGGCGCTCGCCAAGTACGACGTGCTCGTCCTGCCGACGATGCCGATGAAGCCGACGCCGCTGCCGCCTGCCGATGCCCCGCGCGAACTTTACGTGCAGCGCGCCCTGGAGATGATCGGCAACACCTGCACGTTCGACGTCACGCACCATCCGGCACTCACCGTGCCTTGCGGCATGGTGGATGGGCTGCCGATCGGCCTCATGTTCGTCGGCAAGCACTTCGACGAGGCGACGCTGTACAAGGCCGGTTACGCGTTCGAGCAGTCGGGGGACTGGAAGAAGATGTGATGCGAGGATGACGCGCCACTGCCGGCGGTGGACCTAGCCACTACCGCCGGTGCGTGCAACCAACGCGCCGAGCCGTGAATGACAAAGGCCCCGATCGATGATCGGGGCCTTTGTCATTGCGAAGGACGGACGTACGGCGCGACCGTCCACGCGGTGCCGTCAGTGGTTGTTGGCGTCGGGGATCTTCACTTCGCGGGCGCGATGGGTAAGGGTGGTCGACGAACCTTCGCAGGTCGGACGCGCGCCCGCGTAGGACACGCGCTCGGGACTGGAGATGCTCGACAGGAACCGGTTCTGCAGCGTGTACGCCTCGATCTCGCGCTGGTACCAGCGATCGCAGGGTGACGCGGTGGCGAGTTCCTGGCCGACGTCCTGGAGATAGTGCACGAGCTCGTGCAGCAGGATAGATCGATGGAAAAGATTCGTTTCGGGCTTCAGATCGGCGGCGATCATGATGCCGCGCGTCGGTTCGTACAGTGCTGAGACTTGGCAGTGCGGCGCGTGCTCAGGGCATCCGCGCCTCTCCAACTCGGAACGCTCCATCCGCGTCACCATCGGCAACGCCTCGGGCATCCGGTACTTGGAGATGGTCGAAGCGGTGCGGATGAGATGACGCGTCAGTTCTTCGAGACTGTCGAAGCGGGCAGCGTCGTCGTGGTTGTCGAACTGCGAAGGGAGGCCGTCCTCCTGATGGTAGGTGCTGTAGGCCTGTGCCGTGCGGGATTTCCGGTCCGGTTCACCGTTCCCGGCCTCGGCCGGACCCGACTGAACGATGACCATCAGCAACCATGCGACCGATACCGCGGCACCCCGGGGGATGAGCTTCATCATGACCTCCTTCTCCCCTCCCGATCGATGATTGACGAGACCGGATCTGCCGCCCGATTCGACCGAATCACCCGATCCTCGGCGCGCGTCCCCCGCGCATCTGTGCGCTGAAGCACACCACCGAACCATCGGCAGACCCCGTCAGCCCGTGCAGTGGCATTTCGTTCAGCTGCCGGCCCCGACCTTCCGGTACCAGCGACCGTCCGCACCGCGCCGGATTCGGCTGCATTTCCCCGTGGCCGAGGATAGCCAATCCAGCTCTCCGTCGCGACATGGACGAAACGCCTCTGTCCAGCCCGAGCACCCAACCGCCCGGAGGCAATGACAGGATCCTGTCTTTCGTAACGGACCACCTCGCGCATTCCTGAAGCGGAAACTCCAGGATGCCTCCGGTCGCCCGCACGGTGCTGCGCCACCGACCTTGCCGACCAACCGGAGCGAGGCGCCGCCTGCAAGGGGTTGCACGAAGCGGGCCACGGCTTCGACCGAGTCCTCACGCTCGCTCGGTGTTCGGTGCGCGACATTCGACGGGGTCCACGTCAGGGCATCGCAGTGGCGCGGACTGGGTGGACGATCAGACGGAGGAGCCGTCGTTGGCCTTCTTCCGGACGGGCTTCGGATACTCGCGGTCGAGGACATCCGCCCGCTCGGTACCCTTCGCTCGCTGGCTCGCGTCGAGCGCGGAAGTCACTGCCTGGAGGGCCTCCGAATTCTCGGCCTGCTCGGCGGCGTGCTCGGCGGTCAGGCGCCGGGCCGCGACGGTGAACCACGCGAACGCCTCGACGGGATCGGCTGCCCCGGCGGAGCCATCCTGGTGCATCCGCCCCACGCTGGTGAACGCGGGCGCATGCCCCTTCGCTGCCGATTGGACGTACCACTCGAGGGCGGTGGTCGGGCTCGGTTCCACTCCGAGGCCGGTCTGATGGAGGTGCGCCACGTTCCACATCGCGAGCCCGTCACCCTCCCGCGCCGCCTCGCGGTACCAGGTCATGGCGAGCTCGTAACTCTTCTGCACGCCCTGCCCGTTCTCGTACAGGTCGCCCACGGCGTTCATCGCCCAGGCGTCGCCGCGCTCTGCAGCCCGCATCCACCACTTGAAGGCCTCTTCGAAGTCCTGGGGTACTCCGTCGCCATTCGCGTAGAGCAGGCCGACGTTGTTCATCGCCGGCGTGAAGCCACGGCTCGCGGCGAACTTCCACCAGAGCATCGCTTCCTTGAAGCTCTGCTTGACGCCCCCTTCACCCCGGGCGAAGAGCCAGCCGATGTTGGTCGCAGCCTTGGGGTCGGACTTCTCCATCAGCTTGGACAACTTCTGTCCGTCCACGTAGTCGGCGCCCAGTTCTGGCACGGTGAACGTCTCTTCCTGCTCGGCAGCGTAAGCGTGGCCTCCCGCGGCGAGCAGGATTGCGAGGGTGAAGGTGGAAAGCTTCATGACTTCGTCTCCGGAGGTTCTGGTGGCGGAACGGCGCTCTGACACTGCGTCGCACTGCCGAGTTCGCGGGCCTTGCCCGGTCAGGCGAGGAATGACTCGAGTTCCGCGAGTAGCACCTCGGGCGCCTCTTCGGGGATGAAATGCCCGCAGGGCAGCGGGCGGCCCCGGACATCATTGGCCTTGTCGCGCCACGTGGCGAGCACATCGAAGAGCGTGTGCATCTTGCCGAACTCGCCCCAGAGAATCTGCACCGGGCACGTCACCCGCCTGGCGAGGTCCGCCTCGTCGTCCGCGAAGTCCTGCTTCGCCGCGGCGCGATAGTCCTCCAGCCCGCAGCGGATCGTGCCGGGCAGCGTGAACGTGCGGAAGTATTCCGCGAAGGCCGCTTCCTCGATGGCACCAGCCTCGGCCGAAAGCGCCCGGAACATGTTCCGGAGGAACGGCTCCGGGGTGGCGCCGATCATCACCTCGGGCAGGTCGGGCACCTGGAAGAAGAACCAGTGCCAGTAGGCCGCCGCCAGCTCGCGCCCGGTGTCGCGAAACAGCGTGTGCGTGGGAACGATGTCGAGCAGCGACAGCCGCTCCACCGCGTCGGCGTGGTCGAGCGCCAGCCGATGCGAGACGCGCGCGCCGCGGTCATGCCCCACGACCCGGTATCGCGCATGCCCGAGCGTCTGCATGACGCCGTGGATGTCGGCCGCCATCGTCTTCTTGTCGAACCCGTCGCGCGGCTTGTCGGAATCGCCGTAGCCGCGCAGGTCGGGGATCACGACCGAGAATCGGCGCGCGAGGGCCGGCGCCACCTTGCGCCACATGATCCCGCTCTGCGGATAGCCGTGCAGCAGCACGAGCGCCGGACCCTCGCCGCCCACCCGGACGTGGAGACGGATGCCGTTCGCGCGCACGTACGTCTGTGTGAAACCGGGCATGAGATTCATCGGTGGCTCCGAACGGGACGAAAAGGCGGATCAGCGATCGCGCAGATGGCGGGCGAGGCGGTCCACGCCTTCGGCGAGCACGGGGATCGGCTTGGGATAGGAGAAGCGCACGTGCTGCGCGGAGCCGTGGATGCCGAAATCGAGCCCCGGGGCGATGGCGACACCGGCCCGGTCGAGCACATCGAGGCAGAACCGGTAGCTGTCGTCGGTGAAGCGCTCGCAGTTGGCGTAGATGTAGAACGCGCCCTCGGGCTCGACGGGGATGCCGAACCCCAGTTCGCGCAGACGCGGCAGCAGGAAGTCACGCTGGGCGCGGAAGCCGTCGCGGCGCGCTTCGTGGATGGCGATGGCCTCCGGCGTGAAGGCCGCCATCGCCGCCTGCTGCGCGATGTCGGAGGCCGAGATGAACAGGTTCTGGGCGAGCTTCTCGATGTCGCCCATGGCATCGCGCGGACCCACGAGCCAGCCGAGCCGCCAGCCGGTCATCCCGAAGTACTTCGAGAAGCTGTTGATCACGAACGCGTCGTCGGCGAACTCGAGCACCGTGCGGTCCGGTGCGCCGTACGTGAGGCCGTGATAGATCTCGTCGACGATCAGTGTGCCGCCCCGGGCGCGCGTCACCGCGTGGATCGCGCGCAGCTCCTCGAACGGGATCACCGTGCCGGTCGGATTCGACGGCGATGCGAGCATCACGGCGCGTGTCCGCGGACCCCAGTGCTTCTCGACGAGCGCGGCGGTGAGCTGGTACTGCGTCTCCGGCCCGACGGGGATGCCCACGGCGCGCCCCTCCATCGTCCGGACGAAATGGCGGTTGCAGGGGTACGACGGATCCGCCATCAGCACTTCGTCCCCCGGCGACAGCAGGACCCCCATGATCGCGATGAGGGCGCCCGACGACCCGGGCATCACGCCGACCCGCTCGCGGGCGAGGGCCACGCCGTAGCGGGTGTCGTACCAGCGCGCGATCTCCTTGCGCAGGGCTGTCGTGCCCAGCCCCGGGGTGTAGTGGACGTGGCCCGACCGGATGGCCTGGATGCCGGCTTCCGCGATCGGCGCCGCGGCCGGTGCGTCGGGCTCACCCACGACCATGTTCACGATCGTGCGGCCCTCGGCTTCGAGCGCCTTCGCCCGAGTGACGAGGTCGACCACGTGAAAGGTTTCGATCTCGGCCATGCGCGACGCGGGACGGAAGGGCAGCGTTTCGTGCGGGCTCATGGTCGGGGCCGTCGGTATGGTGAGACCGGAGGCTAGGAGAACGGGACACGGGACGCAAGGCTTCCGCAGCCGCGGTCTATCCTGCGATGCCGGACTGGCACGAACATGTGCGCTCCCACATATTCCCTCCGAGGCGCTCCGGCCCCAGCATCGCGGGACCGGTACATCCATCGGCACTGCGCCCCGACATGGTCCGGGGCACCCAAGGAGGCACGACATGCATAGGGGACACGCCAGCGTCGCAGATCCGGCCGAGGCCGGGCGGCGCCGCAATGGTGATACCGACAGCGGGATTCGGCAGTCCGACGCGCGCGGGGCGCGGCATCCGCGCCCGGCCCCCCCGCAGGCGCGCGTTCGTCGAAGGGAGACCACCTCGTGACCCAGAATCTCGGCCTGTGCCATCACGATGCCCTGGCCGCCCTGCTCGCCACGCACCCGGATTCGATCGATTTCCTCTCGGTCCGGACCGGGTCCCTGCTGGATGATGCGCACGGTCGCGATGCCACCCTGGCGCTCACCGAACGCTTCCGCGTCGCCGTCCACGACAACCACCTCGACCTGACAGCGGCACAACCCTTCGACAGCCACCGCGCCCGCCGCCTCGCGAGCCTCGCGGACCAGTGCGTGTTCGAGTGGGTGGCAGAGCGTCTCGAAGCGCCGGCGACACCGTTGCCCGACCTCCTCGACCACGTTGCCGAGCGAGTGGAGCGGGTGCAGGACTTCCTCGGGACAGCCGTGCTCGTCTCCAACAGCGCCGGCTTCCGGAACGGCCCGGGCTCCCTCGAGAGTTCGTTCGTGTTCCTGTCGACGCTCGCCGAGCGCACCGGCTGCGGACTGCTGCTCGACCTCGATGCACTCTGTCAGGACGCCCACGCCTTCGATGCGTCAGCCGGGACCGAGACAGCCACCTCCACAATGCCGCCGCCCCCCGATCTTCGCGCCCTGAACCTGGACGCCGTACGCGCCATCTCGGTCGGCGGATTGTTCACCGAGGCAAGGCCGTCCGATCACGCCCGGCGGGACGACGGGGCGGGCGCTCTGCTCGTACGGCTGGCCGCCGAGTGTCGGCGGCTGCGGGGCATCACGATCGGGCTTGCACCCGATGCGATCGGGTCGATCGGCATCGACGGCATCGTCTCGGGGCTCGAGAAGATGCGCACTGCGCTTCCGGGCCGCGCAGGTGTCGTGCAGTTCCCCGGCATCACGACCGCGAAGGACGGTCTGGCGGCACCGCGCCCGCGCGGCTATCTGCCCGGGCACGGCCGCGGCGCGCCGATGCGGCTGGTGCACTGCACACCCGAGGCCGAAAGCCCGCCCGCCGCGAGCGACGCGCCCCCGATCGGCGGGGGTTGATCGCACGCACGACGCCGCCCTCCCCTGGCCATACGCGAGTAGAGTGCCGATTTTTTGCTGCGGGGGAAGAGCATGCGGATCGCGATCATCGGCGCCGGCGGCGTCGGCGGATACTTCGGCGCGAAGCTGGCGATCGCCGGCGAGGACGTCACGTTCATCGCGCGCGGCGCCCATCTCGCCGCCATGCGCGAGCACGGCCTCCGGGTCCTGTCGGGCAACGGCGATGTCACGGTCGATCCGGTGAAGGCCACCGACGACGCGGCGTCGGTGGGTACGGTCGACCTGGTGATGATCGCCGTGAAGCTCTGGTCCACCGAGGAGAGCATCGAGACAGCCCGGGCGCTGATGGGTCCGACGTCCACGATCGTGTCGTTCCAGAATGGCGTCGATGCGGAGGACGCGCTGCGCGAGGCCTACGGGCCCGACCGCGTGATCGGCGGCGTCGCCAACATCGCGGCGCTCATCGAATCCCCCGGCGTGATCCGGCACAACGGGACGATGGCGCTGCTGCAGGTGGGATCGCTGGACGGCCGGCCATCGCCCGCCGTCGACGCGCTCGCGGCTGCGGCCACGCGCGCCGGCTTCGATCTCAAGGTGTCCGCCGACATCATGAAGTCGATCTGGGAGAAGTTCGTATTCCTCGCATCGCTCTCCGCGATGACGGCTCTCACGCGGATGCCGCTCGGCCCGCTGCGCGAGGATCCGGACACGCGCGCCCTGTTCGCACAGCTCGCCGAGGAGGTCGTGGCGGTCGGCCGCGCGAAGGGCGTGCCGCTCGGGGACGGCACCGTCGCGGCGATGCTGTCGCGGCTGGACGGGCTGCCTCGCGAGATGGTCGCGTCGATGCTCGGCGATCTCCTGCGCGGCAACCGGCTCGAACTGCCGTGGCTGTCCGGCGGCGTCGTGAGGCTGGGGGCCGCCGTGGGTGTGCCGACGCCCGCCCACCGGTTCGTGTTCACCGCACTCAAGCTCTACGCGGACGGCCGTCCGGCCGACGCCCGTTGAGGAGGCTGCCATGAACACATCGATCCCGACCGTCCGTTCCATCCGCGCGCGCGCCGTCCTTGCCCCGTTCCGCCGCCAGCCGGCAGCCGCGACCGGTGCCATTCCGCACGCGCCGCTCGTGCTGGTCGACCTGGAAACCGCGGAAGGCATCACCGGCCGCGCGTACGTCTTCACCATCACGCCTGCCGCCCAGAAGCCCGTGGTCGACCTGCTCCACAACTTCGCAGCCATCGTCGCCGGCGACCCCGTCGCCCCGCTCGATCTCGACGCGAAGCTGCGGCGGCGGCTCACGCTGCTCGACACCCCCGGCCTCGTCGGCATCGCGCTCGCAGCGCTCGACATGTGTGCCTGGGACGCTGCCGCGCAGGCGCGGGGCGTTCCGCTGGCCACGATGCTCGGCAGCCGCCCGAAACCGATCCGCGCATACAACAGCTGCGGCCTTTGGATCCAGCCCGTCGCGCAGTTGGCGGACGAAGCCGAGGCTCTCGTGGCCGAGGGCGGCTTCGGCGCCGTGAAGCTGCGGCTCGGGCGCGATGATCCCCGCGATGACCTCGCAGCAGTGCGCGCCGTGATGAAGCGCCTGGGTGACCGTGTCACCGTGATGTGCGACTTCAATCAACGCCTCACGTGGAACGAGGCGATCCTGCGCGGCCGCATGATCGACGACGAGGGCCTCGCGTGGATCGAGGAGCCGGTCCGTCACGACGACTATGCCGGCTGCGCTCGCGTGGCCGCAGCCCTGCGCACGCCGGTCCAGGGTGGCGAGAACCTCCTGTCGACGTTCGAGATGCAGCAGGCGCTGGAGACCCGGGCCTTCGACTACGTGATGCCCGACGTCCAGCGCATCGGCGGCGTCACCGGCTGGCTGCGCGCCGCGGCCATCGCGCACGCGCACGGCATGGAGATGTCGAGCCACCTGTTCCCCGAAGTGAGCTGCCACCTGCTCGCAGCGACCCCGACCGCGCACTGGCTGGAGTACGTCGACTGGGCGACGCCGGTCGTCCAGGAACCGCTGACACCCGAGCACGGCTGCATAGCGATTCCGGACCGCATCGGCACCGGCATCGCCTGGGACGAAGCCGCGGTGGCGAAGCTCCTCGTCCATTGATCACGAAAGTCATTGGCGCTGCAATGCAGCAGCGAAACGCTTTGACGTCGATTTCCAGCGGGCGTTAGCATCGATTTCAGGGTTGCTCCGAATCCGGAGTCACCCTCGGGTGCTTGACCGGCAGGCGCACCGCAGACGTCCACCAGAGACGCCGCTGCGCCCCAGGACACCGGTCCTGCACCTTCATGCTCGGATGCTTCCTTTTCTGCATCCACCGCGATCAGTTTCACTTCGCTCGACGCCTGCGCTTCAGTCCCGTCATTCCGGCGGTCGCGAGGGCGTCGCTACGGAACCCAGTTCCACCTTCCGGCCGGAGGATTTCCGATGAAGCGGGTGTCTGGATTTTCTGGTTTCGCATTCACTTGGGCGGCAGTCCTGATCGGTTCCCTTGGCGCCCCCTCCCAGCTCACGGCGGCCGAGAAGGACGAGCGTGCGGGGACCTGTGCGGATGCGAAGCTGCAGATGGAGTACTTCTGCAACAGCAGCAACAGCGCATCCGACAGCATGGTGGCCATGGGGACCGCCTGCACGAACGCGAAGAAGAACGTCGAGGCCGCCTGTGAAGGCAAGGTCGAGGCGGACAAAGCCTACAGATTCGATGACAAGTAGCGTTTGACGGAGCAGTGGCGGGACGGTGGCAATGTGACCGGCCGCACGTGCAGCAGCCAACCGCGAACCAGGCGTTCGAGGTCTGGCAGGACCAGGGATGTTGGTCGAGACGGCAGGGTGATCGTCGCGCGTGTCGTCGCGGTCTCGGGCGCGGGCGTCCATGCGGTTGCCACACACGATCCAAAACGAACGGAGGAAGCGAAATGCAACGACATATCGGCGTGCACTTGAGCGACAGGGAGATGGGCGAGGTGGAGGCGGCGGACGAGGTCGCCTTCCGGTCTCCGGTGCCCACCCAGATGGTCTCCAACTGCGAGTACAACCCCATTCCCCAGACCGAAGACCAGCGGAAGGTCGAATCGCTGATCAAGGAAATGAGCGATGTGCAGTCGAAACGCCACGGGATGGATCGGCGCACCTTCCTCGCCACCAATGCCGGCATGGCCACCGCGTTCCTGGCCATGAACAAGGTCTTCGGACCCATGTTCGACGTCTCCGAGGCCGAAGCGACGGACATGGAGATGTCCGACTACCGACGGAGCCAGTTGTCGGGGCAGTTCATCTTCGACGACCAGACCCACTTCATCCGCGACGACTTCAAGCAGGAAGGTCTGCTGGGTCTCACGAAATGGGCGGCAGGTTCCAAGGTCAACCCCGACATCGGCAGCGCGCCGATGACGCTGGCCCGGTACAAGATGGACAACTATCTGAAGGAGATCTTTCTCGACTCCGACACGAAGATGTCCCTGCTTTCCGGTGCGCCGTTCGACGATCCGTCCTGGTGGTTGCTCTCCAACGACGCGATCCAGAACGCCTGTCGGGCGGTCAACAAGATGGCCGGCAACACCCGGATGCTGGGGCACACGGTCATCACGCCGAAGTACCCGAACTGGATGGACGAAGTGGATCGCGGTATCGAGGTCCTGAAGCCGGTCTCGTGGAAGTCCTACACCATCGGTGATCCGTTCGGTCCGTCCAAGTACGCGTGGCGCCTCGACGACGAGAAGCTGATGTATCCGTTCTACGAGAAGGCGATCAAGTCGGGCATCAACACCATCTGCATCCACAAGGGCCTGATGCCCAGGGACTACGAGAAGGCGTTCGCCGGCACCTGGGAAAGCGCCACCGTCAACGATCTGGGCAAGGCCGCGAAGGACTGGCCAGGCATGAACTTCGTGATCTACCACGCCGCGATGCGGCCGTGGCTCGCCGATTCTCCCGACAAGGAGATGGCAGAGTTCATGAAGACCGGCTACATCCAATGGTCCACCGATCTGGCCCGGATTCCCGAGAAGTTCGGCGTGAACAACGTCTACGCCGAGATCGGCACGACGTTCGCCTCGACCTGTGTGACCAACCCGCGTTTCTGCGCTGCATTCCTCGGCCAGTTGGTCAACCTCATGGGCCCGGAGCGGGTGGTCTGGGGCACGGACTCCGTCTGGTACGGCAGCCCGCAATGGCAGATCGAAGCCATGCGCCGCCTCGAGATCCCGGACGACATCATGAAGCACACGGGCTGGAAGCGCCGCCTGGGCGGTGCCAACAGCGAGGTGAAGCAGAAGATCTTCGGTCTCAATTCGACCCACCTCTACGGCCTCGACATGAAGGTCGCGCAGGGTCCGGCGTTCACGACCGACAAGCTCGCCGCGATCAAGGCCGAGTACCTGGCGATGGGTGGCGACAAAGACCGCTCCAACGCCGCCTACGGCTACGTGGCCAAGGCCGGCAGCACCGCATAAGAAGGCACCCGCAAAGGGGGAGGGGGAACCGGGACCTTGCGGTCCCGGTTTTTTTTCGCCTGTCGGCAGCCGATTCAGTCGACCGTCTGCGCGGACTCGCCGTTTCGCGAGCGGGTCCGGACCAGCGCTTGCGCCCCGGGCGGCAAAAGGGGGACCATTGGAGTCCTTCCGATTGCCAGCCAGTGGAGTTCTCATGCAGCAAGCCGCGCAGGCCACCGTACAGACCGTGATCGACGAACTCCGCGCCCTGCTGGGCGAGCGTCTTTCCACGAGCAGCGGCGTCCGTGACCACCACAGCAAGGACGAGTCGTGGCACGTGCCACACCGCCCGGATGCCGTGGCGTTCCCGAACTCCACCGAGGAAGTCTCCGCGATCGTCCAGGTGTGCGCCCGGCACCGCGTTCCGGTGGTCGCCTACGGGACCGGGACATCGCTCGAAGGCGCAGTGATTCCGGAGCACGGCGGGATCGTCGTGGACCTCGTCAACTTCGACAAGGTGCTTCGGGTCAGCCAGGAGGATCTGGACGTGACCGTGCAGGCCCGGGTCACGCGGAAGCAGTTGAACGAGCACATCCGGGACCTCGGGCTCTTCTTTCCGATCGATCCGGGCGCGGACGCCTCGCTCGGCGGCATGGCGGCCACGCGGGCTTCCGGCACGAACGCGGTGCGCTACGGCACGATGCGGGAGAACGTGCTGGCCCTCACCGTCGTATTGGCCGATGGCCGGATCATCCGCACATCTCGACGCGCCCGGAAGTCGGCGGCGGGTTATGACCTGACGCGCCTCTTCGTGGGCAGTGAAGGGACGCTCGGCATCATCACCGAGGTGACGCTGCGCCTCTTCGGGGTGCCGGAGGCCATGGCGGCTGCAGTCGTTTCGTTCGACTCGCTCGCCGGCGCGATCGACACGGTGATCCAGACCATCCAGTTGGGCGTACCGGTGGCGCGCATCGAACTCCTGGACGACGTCCAGATGGACGCGGTGAATCGTTTCTCGAAGCTCTCGTACCCGGTCAAGGACACCCTGTTCGTCGAGTTTCATGGCACCGAAGCCGGCGTCAAGGAGCAGGCCGAGATCGTCCAGGCCATCGCCGGCGAGAACGGCGGCGGCGAGTTCAAGTGGGCCACGAAACCGGAGGACCGTACCCAACTCTGGACCGCCCGACACGACGTCACCTATGCGAACAAAGCCCTGCGCCCCGGCTGCGAGATCTGGGCGACCGACGTCTGCGTCCCGATCTCCCGCCTCGCCGAGTGCATCCTCGAGACGAAGGAAGACCTGAAGTCGAGCTTTCTCACCGCCCCGCTCGTGGGTCACGTGGGCGACGGCAACTTCCATCTCGGGTTCCTGATCAACCGCGACGATCCGAAGGAGATCGCGGAAGCGGAACGCCTCAACGATCGCCTGGTGATGCGCGCGCTCGCGATGGACGGCACGTGCACGGGCGAGCACGGCATCGGCCTCGGGAAGATGAAGTTCCTCACCGCCGAGCACGGCGAGGCGGTCAGCGTGATGCGCGACGTGAAGCGTGCGCTCGATCCTCTCGGGATCATGAACCCGGGCAAGATCTTCACGATGTGATCGCCTGACCACGCACTTCCGGTTCGGTGCCTTACCGTGTCCACAGTCCCGCCTCAGCGCACGCTCGCCGAACGCATCGCCGATCTCGGTCAGGTGCGCGAGTATTCGCGCAGGACGGTCATCTTCCACGAGGGTGACCGCTCCGATCTGATCTACGTGGTGCTGTCCGGCCGCCTGGAGGTGTTCCTCGCCGACAGCGAGGGGCGTGAAATCGTGATCAACGAGATGGGGCCCGGCGAACTGTTCGGTGAGATGTCGCTGGACGGAAATCCGCGCTCTGCCTCGGTCGTCACCTCGCAACCCTCGCGTCTCTCGGTGGTGTCGCCCCAGGCGATCCGCGGACTGCTGGCCACCGACGCGGACGCCGCGTTCGAATTGCTCGTGACCGTGATACGGCGCACGCGCAACGCCACCCGAGTGGCCGGCAGCCTCGCGCTGATGGATGCCTACGGTCGTCTGTCGAGCCTGCTCCTCGAACTGGCCCGTCCGGTGGACGGCAACCTGGTGATCGAGGATCACCCCACCCAGCAGTGGATGGCCGACCGCATCGGCGCAAGCCGTGTGATGGTGTCGCGAATCCTCACCGATATGCGCGTGAGCCGCTACATCGCCATCGAGAAGAACCGCATCATCATCTTCGACGGCCTGCCCCCGTCCCGCTGAGCCTCGACTCGAGGATCGACGCGCGACGACAGTCCAGCGCGAGGGCGCAACCCGTCGCAGCTCTCGGCCACTCGTTTGCGCGCATAGCCGCCAAGGGCGGGCTCACCCAAGCCGCAAGAAGATCGGCTTACCCGAAGCGAACCTCCGGATCATCTTAGGAACACATGACCTGCTTCCCCGTCACACTTCGGTCTGCAGTGCCGATCGTTATGGACAGGGGTCACTCTGGAAAGTGAAAACCGTTCGAGCGCTGAGGCACTCGCGCAGCGAGATCTGAAGTCACGCCTCCAAGTTCGTGCCTTGCGATGTCGTGAGGTCTTCAGTGAGGTGTTACTGGTAACGAGTGAAGGCGCTCCCGGGCCGGATGGTCGGCTCAGGGAGTTGGCGTTGGGGGCGATGCCGGAAGCGGCGTCGCCCTTTTTTTCGTCCCTGAACACCGGTACAGATCAGTGCCGTGCGGGTCGTATGATCGGCGTTGCTTCTCCAAGTCCGCACCCCCATGCCCGCCGATCGATCCATCGAGTCCGCCAGAGGGAATCCGATTCTTGCCCACGCATCGCGAGTCGACCGGACTCTTGCCGATGCGACTCCAGTAATCGACCTGCGAGGACTGCGCTTCTCCTGGGATCGGGGTGCGACGCCCGTCCTGGCCATCGAATCCTTGCGTATCGATGCAGGTGAGCGTGTGTTCCTGCACGGGGCGAGCGGCAGTGGGAAGTCGACGCTCCTGGCGCTTCTGGCCGGGGTTGTCGTGGCCCAGGGCGGACAGGTCCGGGTGCTCGGTACCGACCTGGCCGATCTCGGTCCGGCCACCCGCGACCGCTTTCGCGCGGATCACACGGGCATCATCTTCCAGATGTTCAACCTCGTCCCGTATCTCTCGGTATTGGAGAACGTGTTGTTGCCGTGCGACTTCTCGCCCCGACGACGAGCGCGGGCGGAGGCCCGGGGGGGCAGCCCCCGGGCCGAGGCGCTGCGGTTGCTCGCTAGCCTGGATCTCGATGGCCCGCGGTTTCTGGCGAGACAACCGGCGCAACTCTCCGTCGGCCAGCAGCAGCGGGTGGCTGCCGCGCGCGCGCTGATCGGCGCACCGGAGCTGGTGATCGCCGACGAGCCGACCTCGGCCCTCGATGCCGACCGGCGCGACGCGTTCCTCGACCTCCTGTTCCGCGAATGCGCCCGCGAGTCGACCACGCTGCTCTTCGTGAGTCACGATGCCGCGCTCGCAGCACGCTTCGACCGTCGCATCGCCTTCGCGGACATCAATGCGACGGCAACCCGACTCGCCGCCGCGTGATCGCCGCCCTCGCCCTGCGCAGCCTCCGGCACCGGCGTGCGACGGCCGCGCTCACGGTGCTATCGATCGCGCTGTCCGTGTTCCTGTTGCTCGCCATCGAACGCCTGCGGGAGGAGGCGCGCGAGGGCTTTGCCGCCACGGTGTCCGGCACCGATCTCATCGTCGGCGCACGCACGAGCGGCGTCCACCTCCTGCTCGCCACCGTCTTTCACGCGGGGGAGGCGGGCAGCGGCCTGCGCTGGTCCAGCTATCGCGCACTCGCCGGACATCCGGCGGTGGCGTGGACCGTGCCGTTGACCCTGGGCGACTCCCATCGCGGCTTCCGCGTGGTCGGTACCGACCGGGGCTTCTTCGAACACTATCGGTACGGACGCGCGCTCGCGCTTTCGATCGCCTCGGGGACGATCTTCGCCGGCCCGCGCGAGGCGGTCCTCGGCGCCGAGACCGCCCGCAGGCTGGGCTACGCCCCGGGATCCGACTTGATCCTCGCCCACGGCAGCGGGGACGACGGTTTCATGCCTCACGCCGACCGACCGTTCCGGGTGTCGGGCATCCTCGCCCCCACCGGCACGCCCGTGGACCGCACGGTGCTCGTGGGCCTCGAGGACATCGACGCGCTTCACGCGCCGGAGCGCATCGCGCAGACGGACGATCCGCTCGCCGCCGCGCTGATGGCAGCGGAGCCTTCCGCCGAAGCCTCCCGTACCATCACGGCGTTCCTGGTGGGCCTGCGGACACGCCCTTCGGCGCTGTCGATGCAGCGAGAGGTGAACACGTTCCCCGACGAACCGCTCACCGCGATCCTGCCCGCGGCGACGCTGCAGGAGGTGTGGGCGCTGGTCGGCGTGGCAGAGCAGGCCTTGCGCGCGGTGTCGATCATGGCCGTCGTCGTCGGACTCGCGGGCATGCTGGTGGCGCTGCTGACGGGCATCGCGGAACGACGCCGCGAGATGGCGATCCTGCGCTCCGTGGGCGCGCGTCCTTCCCAGGTGTTCGCACTGGTCGCCGGCGAGGCCGCGGCCCTGGCGATGGCCGGCGTGATCGTCGGCGCGGTCGTGCTGCACGTCGCCCTGCCGCTGGCGCGTCCGTGGCTCGCGTCCCGGATCGGACTCGTCGTCGGCGGCGTCTGGCCTTCCGTGCTCGAATGGCAGTTGATGGCGCTCGTGTTCGTGGCGGGCAGTCTGGTGGGGATCCTGCCCGCGTGGCGCCTGTACCGGCACTCCGTGGCGGACGGCCTCTCGATTCGCACGTGATCCGGCGATCCCGCCTGCGACAATGCCTCGCCTTGTCCCGACAGGTCCATGAATGACAGCGCAACGATGATCGAGAATCCTCTGCATCCCGAATCCCTGGCGGCGATCGGCCTCGTCCGCGCCCTGCCGCGCCGGACCGTCGTCTTCCAGGAAGGCGACGTGTCGGACCAGATCTATGGCGTCCTGTCGGGCCGTCTCAAGGTGTATCTCTCCGACGCGGACGGCCGCGAGATCGCGCTCGACCTGCTCGGCCCCGGCCAGATCTTCGGCGAGATGTCGCTGGACGGGCAGCCGCGCTCGGCGTCGGTGATGACCCTCGAATCCTCCCGGCTGGTGATCGTGCAGAGGCAAGCCTTCACCGCGTACCTCGCCGCGAATCCGGCCGCGTCGTTGGCATTGCTGATGACGGTGATCCGGCGCGCGCGGAATCTCACCGGGCTCGCGGGGAGTCTCGCGCTCCTCGATGTCTATGGCCGCGTCGTGCGCACGCTGACCCTCGCGGCGTCCCGCGATGCGGCGGGGCTGACGCTGCCGGAAAGGATGACGCACCAGGACATCGCCGCCCGCGCCGGGACGACGCGCGAGATGGTGTCGCGCATCCTCTCCGACATGCGTGCCAGCGGCCTGCTCCGTGTCGAAGGCGGAAGGACCCTGCTCCACGAGGCCATCGTCGAACGCGACGACACGACGCCCGCACCGTGACGGTCTGTTCGCGGTACGGAAACCCGTCCGTGGCGTGAACAGACCCTCGCGAGACTCACGCAAGTCGCACGAGCAACCGGCCCGCCTGAACGAGGTCGTGCGAGTCCCGACCCTCGGTGAACACCGAGATCAGCGGCTGCAGCACGGCGCGTGCGCGGTCAGCCAGGCCCTGTTCCGCCAGCAGCGCCGCCAGCGACGTGCCGCACCGGAGGGACCACGCGTGCGCCCGCTGCGCGACGGCGAAGTCGAGCGCGGACTCGTACGTTGCCAGCGCCTCGTCCGGCCGTTGCTGGCGTTCGAGGACCGATCCTCTGAGCCGCACGATTTCTGCGAAATGCACGCGCTCCTCCCAACCGGGGCGCTGACACTGTTCGATCGACCGGTCGATCTCATCGAGCGCCTCATCCAGGCGACCCATCGCCGCGAGGGACTCTCCAAGCACCGCCCGGGCATAGGGCACGCAGATGTGATGGTCGACCGTCGCGCGCCGCATCAGCGAATCGCGCAGGATCGTTTCGGTGGTGCCCGGGCGCCCGAAACGCAATTCCGCGCAGGCGCGGGGCAATGACGCCAGGCTCCCCGCGATGAACGGCAGCGCGCACCGCTCGGCGAGCCGCTCGGCCTCCAGAACGCGCTGCATGAGCTGCTCGGGCTCGCGCCGGTAATCGAAGACGAACGCGCCGTTGGTCAGGGCGAAGCCGAGGTCGAAGGGGTGTCCGCGGGCGCGCGCGTGCTCGTCCTTGGCGATCGCGGTCCGCACGGCGCGATCCGGATGACCGAGCATCCACTCCCAGTGCGACGCATAACAGCCCACCTGGGTCTTGGGATCCGAGTTGATCCAGTCCGCGAGACGGCGATGGCGATCGGCCTGGTAGAGCCCCAGCACCCGGTCGCCTTCCACCCGCGCCTCCTCGAGAGCGCCGAGCCAGAACGCCGAGATCATCCGCGCGAGCGACGCGCAGATCCGGAGGTCCTCGTCGTCGATCACCTCCGCCTCGGCCGTCATCTCGCTGGCGAGCGCACGGGCCTCGGCGATGCGCCCGCGCGTCAGGCGATGCACCCAGAGCCCCCAGAGGATCCGCGCGGTGCGGTCCACCCGGCCCTGTCGGCGCGCGATGGCCAGCGCCGGTTGCAGACACTCCCCGACCTGCGCGGCGGACCAGCCGTGCAGGGCCATCCGGGACGTTCCCAGCGCCGAGCGGATCTCCATCTCCATGAGGTCGCGCTCCGGCCCCTCGGGCAGCGTCTCGTTCAACGTGAGCGCGCGCTCCAGATGAGCGATCGCCTCCGGCATCGCCGAACGGCGCATCGCGTGCTCCCCGGCACGGTGCCACCATTGCACGGCGACGGAGGTCATGCCGGCTGCCGTGTAGTGGTGGGCAAGACGCTCGGGGGCGATGCCCTCCAGCGTACCCGTCCTGCTCAGGAGGACCCCCGCAATCTCCGCATGCAGCTCCTGCCGCTTCGACTTCAGCAGCGAATCGTAGGCGGCGTCCTGCACGAGCGCGTGCTTGAAGGTGTAGACGGCGTGCGGGATCGCGCCGCGCTGGAACACCAGTTCCGAGGCCACCAGGCGCTCCAGCGCGTCGTCGAGGGCGCCACCCTTCATGGGCGCGACGGCGGCCACGAGGTCGTAGGCGAAGTCGCGGCCGATCACCGCACCGATCTGCGCGATCTCCTTCACGGGAATGAGCCGGTCGAGCCGCGCCATCAGCGAATCGCGCAGCGTGGCGGGAATGGTCATGCGGTCCACGGACCGGGCATAGCGATAGTGGGTGCCGGCGTCCTCGACGAGCCCGGATTCGAGCACGGCCTTCGTGAGTTCCTCCACGAAGAGCGGCACCCCGTCCGTCTTGTCGACGATCTGCCCGACGAGGTCTTCGGGCAACGGCTTGTCGGCCGTGATGCGCCGAACGAGGTGCTCGCTCTGCACCTGCGACAGCCGGGCGAGCGGCATGGGCGTGACATGCCGGCCGGTCCAGGCCGGCGTGAACTCGGGGCGGAAGCTCACGAGCAACAGCAGTGGCAGCGACTCGGTACGGCGCAGGAGGAGATCGAGCAGTTCCAGCGTCGTGGGGTCCGCCCAGTGCGCATCCTCGAACAGCATCAGGGTGGGCCGCTCGCGCGCGATACCCGCCAGCATGTCGACGAGCAGGCGCAGCGTCTCCTCCTTCTGGCGCTGCGGCGTGACGTCCAGCGGGCCGAAGTGCGCATCGGCATCCAGGCTCAGCATCCGCGCCACGAGATGGCAGTCGCGCGTGGAACGCTGCCACCGGCCCTCGAGGGTTTCCTCCAGCTTGCGGATGCGCCCGGCGGGGTCGTCCGCGCGAGTGAAACCGAGTGCACGCTCGAAGTGATCGATGATCGGATGCAGCGCGCTGTTCACGGAATAGGGCGAGCACTGGAACTGCGCCGGCTGCACGCCGCCGTCGGCCAGGCGCTCGCGCAGCGCACGCATCGTCCGCGACTTCCCGATGCCCGGTTCGCCCGCGATCAGCACCACCTGTCCGCGGCCGGCGCGCACGAGTTCCCAGCGATCGAGGAGCAGGCCGATCTCCTGCTCGCGGCCCACCAGGGGTGTCACACCGCCGCGCGTCGCGGCCTCGAACCGGCTCGCAGCGCCACTCGGGCCGAGCACGCGCCAGACCCGCACGGCGTCGCCGACGCCCTTCAAGGTGGGGTGGCCGCGGTCTTCGTAGTCGAAGGCACCGCCCGCCATCGATCGCACGCGATCGGTGACCAGAACCTCGCCCGGCGAGGCGATGGCCTGCAGCCTGTGGGCGAGATTCGGGGTGTCGCCGACGGCGCTCTTCTCGGGCGCGAGGATGTGCGAAACGACCACCAGGCCCGCCGAGATGCCGATGCGCACCTCCAGACGCACCTGACCGTGGGGTGCCATCGCAACCAGCGACTCGATGATCGCGAGCCCGGCGCGCACCGCCCGATCGGCCTCCGACTCGTGGGCGAGCGGATACCCGAAATATGCGACGACGCCGTCGCCCTGGATCTGGGCGACGAAGCCCTCGTAGCGCTGCACCGACTGCGCGACCGCACCGTGATACGCAGCCAGGATCGCCCGGAACTCCTCGGGATCGCGCTCGCGCGAGAGCCGGACCGAATCGACGAGATCGCAGAAGAGCACGGTGACCTGCCGACGCTCCCCGGCGGCCGTCGTGGACTCGATCGCCGGCGCGGCGCCTGCAGTCCCCGACCGACCGGCGACACGCTCGACGATGGCCTTCAGCAGCCGCTTGCGGTGGCCGAGCGACACGCCCAGCGTCTCGAGATCCGCCTCGGTCAGCGATTCGAGCACCTCGAGATCCACGTCGTTGCGCTCGAACGCGGGGCCGTACTGTCCCAGGCCCTGGCGCTCCAGCCACCCACGCACCGTCTCCATCGTGCCGCGGACCTCCTCCACACATCGATGCACTTCGGGCGTTCGTGGCGCCGCGGGGACGCCTGCGATCCCCGCGGTTCCGGCCGCGATGCAAACGGCTACTGGCGCTTCTCGATCAGCTTCGTATGCCCGAATACGAAGTTCACGTCCTTGCCCGAGTAGCCGTAGAGAAGCTTCTTCGGCTCGAGCTTCTTGAGCGGATGAGCGTCCGGAAGATTGATCTTCACCGACACCGGGTCCGCCATGGTCACTCTACCGGTCCACGAGATCGGATGCATCACCAGTTCCGACGAGGCCGTCGCGTTCCCCATCATCGTGGGCATGTTGCGCAGCACGCCGTAGTGCAGCGTGCCGCCCGCCACCGCGGCCTCGCCCTTGTTCATGATCTCCGAGGACAGGATCTCCTTGCCGTCCCGAGTACCTGCGCCGCGCATCTTCTTCCCGGACTCGGTGACGCGGGTCGTTCCCAGCCGGGGCGCGAAGCCCATCACCTCCCGCAGCGCGGCAACGGCCCGGTCCGGCGAGTACAGGCCCCACAGGAACCATCGGGCCTTGCCGCCGCCGGGATCGTCCATGCCCTCGATCTCGGCGAAGACGTAGCTCGCCTCGTACGGCGCGAGACCGGCGCCCTCGCGGACCACATAGTGGTTCATGCCCACCGTGTTCGATGCCGCCGGCTTGATGCCGGGCGGCAGCAACGCTTCGATCGCGGCCCGGTCCGCCTCCCACACGATGACCATGTACTCGTCCACATTGGTCTGGAGAAAGGGCGGATTCGGGTAGAGCGGGTCGAAGGCCGGCGCCGCGCTGAAGTTATCCGCGGCGACGACGGGCGGGGACAGCACGGCCGCGCAGGCGAGCGCGAACGTCAGCAGGCCGCGACGTACGATGCCTGGCCGCGGAAGGGCGGGGGAATGCGTCATGGTGATCTCCACTTTGCGTTCGGGAGCCACGGCGCCGCGGGGATCGCGTGCCGCCGTCCCGACCGAAGTGTCGCCGTCCGGCCACGCCTGGGCAGTGACGCGGGATACCGCGCCGGTGTGCGAAAAGTCACACCTGCCGGCACGGCCCGCGGTTTCGCGCACGACGACACCGCATCGGATCCCGCCGTATGCTTGGGCGACGAATCCCCTCCGGACCCGGCACATGCGCCTCGCGATACTTGTCTTCTGCGCCCTGCTCGCCACCCTCGCCCGCGCCGAGGACCCGCGGACACTCATGTGGGCGGACCTCGTACCGAAGGGCGCGACTGCCGAGAATCCGTTCGCGAAGCTCGGGCGTGATCCGCTGACTTGGCTGTCCGACGTCGCCGCGATCCGCGACCGGCGGGCCAAAGGCGACAAGACGCTCACCGCCGACGACGACGCGAAGGAGCGCTCGCTTGTGCAGCGACTCGCGCAGGATGGGCACGATGTCGAGGCGTTGCTGGAGACGCGGCGGCAGACCACCGCCCGCAACCGGGCGCAGGCCCGGCTGCTCGTCTCGACACTGGATGGCGTGCTCGTGCGCCTGCCCGGCTACGTGCTGCCGCTCGAAGTGACGGGGAGGAAAGTCACCGAGTTCCTGCTGGTGCCGTGGGTCGGCGCGTGCATCCACACGCCGCCGCCGGCGAACCAGATCGTTCACGTGAAGACGGACACCGCCTTCGAACTGAGCGGCCTCTTCATGCCCGTCTGGGTGACGGGCCGACTGTCGGCCGCGGCGACGAAGCAAGCGCTCTATCTGGTGGACGGCGCGTCGGACATCGACATCGGCTACACCGTGAAATCTGCGCGCGTCGAAGCCTACCGTCCGTAGCTACTACTGGAAGGCCGGCAGCGCGACCGCGGTCCCGGGCTGACCCGGGACGTGTTCGTGGGGGGCCGGCTTGTTCATGATGGCCCGCACGACGATGCGCTCGACACCGATCTCCTCCACCTCGACGCGCACCGACGCCAGGGCCCGGAATTTCAGCTCGGGCGAATACCAGATGGTCATCGTGCTGCGCGCGCCATCGACACGGACGGATGCCGAGATGGAATCCGTCGAGAGCTGGTACCAGGGGTTCGCGAGCATCGAGAACGAGGTCGTGATCACGGGCTCCCCGTCGAGTTCCAGCGTCACCATCGTCTGCCCGGTCGTGCCGCCATCCTTCACGATCGTCGCGGCGCGGAACCAGCCGGCACCCACGATCTGCATCGACGTGCGTCCGCCGGCAGCCGTCTCGCCGACCTCCTTGTCCAGCCGCACGATGTCCCCCCGGAGATCGCCTTCCACACAGGCGACCGCCGGCGGGCACAGGCACGCCAGCAGCGTGGCGAGGCCGGCTGCAACGGCGTGCGATGAAACTCTCGGAAAAGACATGGACCAGGGACCCCGGACAAGGTGGCGTATTCCTTGGAGATGGTAGCGCCGGTCGCGGAGCACAAGAGCACTCTTTCGCGGGCATACTCCGGCCGATCGCGGACGCACCGTGCGACTTCGCCGCGTCCCCTCCGATCCACGCCACTGCCGCCGCCCCATGGAACACGCCATCCGCTTCGCCGTCGAGCACGAAACCCCCTGGAGCCGCGAGATCGGCCCGCAATGGGGCATCCACCACCTCGACCCTGCGCCCTGGAACCGGTTGCGCGGTCCGGTGCACGATCGCGGCCCGGTGTCCGGAACCATCCTCATCGATGGCAGGACGATCGCCGCGTGGGGCGAGCCCGATCGCGCCGATCTCACGTTCAGCGTCGCGAAGACCTATCTCGCGATTCTCGCGGGCGTCGCGCACGACCGCGGCTTGCTGCCGGATCCGGACGAGCGCATCGGGGCCCGCATCCACGGCATCGGCTTCGACGCGGGCCGCAATGCCGACGTGACGTGGGCGCATCTGCTCCAGCAGACGAGCGAGTGGGAGGGTGAGTGCTTCGGCCTGCCCGACCAGGTCGACCGCTATCGCACGCTGCAATTCCAAGGTGGGGCACCCGCGGGCCGCAAGGGCGATCCGCGCCCCCTGCAGGCGCCCGGCACGTTCTGGGAATACAACGACGTCCGCATCAACCAGCTCTCGCTTGCGCTGCTGCATCTCTTCGGACGCCCGCTGCCCGAGGTGTTCAGCGAAGCCGTGATGGCGCCGATCGGGGCCAGCGACGGTTGGCGCTGGGAAGGCTACGACGACGCCTGGGTCGAGATCGGCGGAAGACGCATGCAATCCGTCCCGGGCGGAACGCACTGGGGCGCCGGCATCTCGATCGGCAGCACCGACCAGGCCCGCGTCGGCCAGATGCTGCTCGATGATGGCCGAGCAAACGGCCGGCAGGTGGTCTCGAAGGCCTGGGTCGAGCGGATGCGCACCCCCTGCGCAATCGCCCCCTTCTACGGCTACCTGCTCTGGCTGAACCACGAGAGACGCGTCTTCCCGAGCGCCCCGGCTTCGAGCTGCTTCGCGATCGGTGCGGGCAGCTCGTTCACCTGGATCGAACCGGAGCGCCGCATGGTGGTGGTGGTGCGATGGATCGACGCCGACCACGCCGACACGTTCTTCGGGATGGTGCTCGCGGCCGTCGACGCAGGACACCGATGAGCGCGTCGACGGCCGCGGTGCCCCGTCGCCCGCTCTGGCGAAGCCTGTACTTCCAGGTGCTGGTGGCCATTGCCCTGGGCGTGCTGCTCGGTCACCTCCAGCCCGACACCGGCGCGGCGATGAAGCCGCTCGGCGACGCGTTCATCAAGCTGGTGAAGATGATCATCGCGCCCATCATCTTCTGCACCGTCGTGACCGGCATCGCGGGCATGGAAGACATGAAAAAGGTCGGGCGCACCGGCGCCTACGCGCTGCTCTACTTCGAGATCCTCAGCACCATCGCACTCCTCGTCGGTCTCTTCGTGGTGAACGTCCTCGAGCCCGGCGTCGGCATGCACGTGGACCCGGCCACCCTCGACACGAAGGCGCTCTCCCAGTACGCCGCGCCGGGCAAGATGCAGAGCACGACGGACTTCCTGCTGAACATCATCCCCGGCAGCGCCGTCGATGCCTTCGCGAAGGGCGAGATGCTGCAGGTGCTTTTCTTCTCGGTGCTGTTCGGGTTCGCGCTCCACGCCTACGGACCCAAGGGCCGTCCGGTGTTCGATCTCGTGGAGCGGCTGTCGCACGTGCTGTTCGGCATCGTCGGCATCATCATGAAGGTGGCCCCCATCGGCGCCTTCGGTGCGATGGCGTTCACGATCGGCAAGCACGGCCTCGGCTCGCTGGCGCAGCTCGCGAAGCTGATGGGCGTGTTCTACGTGACCTGCTTCCTGTTCGTGTTCGTGGTGCTCGGCGTCGTCGCGCGGATGCATCGTTTCGCGCTCTGGAAGCTCATCCGTTACATCCGCGAGGAGCTGTTCCTCGTGCTGGGTACGTCGTCATCGGAATCCGCGCTGCCCCGCCTCATGGCGAAGATGGAGAACGCGGGCGCCGAGAAGTCGGTGGTGGGACTCGTGATCCCCACCGGGTACTCGTTCAATCTCGACGGTACGTCGATCTACCTCACGATGGCCGCCGTGTTCATCGCGCAGGCCACCGACACGCCGATGACCTTCGGCGACCAGCTGGCGCTGCTCGGCATCCTGCTGCTGACGTCGAAGGGCGCGGCAGGCGTCACGGGCAGCGGCTTCATCGTGCTGGCCGCCACCCTCTCGGCGACCGGGTCGATCCCCGTCGCGGGCCTCGCCCTGATCCTCGGCATCGACCGCTTCATGTCGGAGGCGCGCGCGCTCACGAACTTCGTCGGCAACAGCGTCGCGACGCTGGTCGTCGCGAAGTGGTGCGGGGCGCTCGACGAGAAGCGCCTCGCGCGCGTGCTCGACCGCGAGACGTTCCTCGATGCGGAAGCGCCCGAAGTGTTGCTCGACGCCGTGACCACGAAGATGGATCTGCACGGCGGTCACCGCCCCACCCCCTGATCCGGGAAGGAAGAAGAACCATGCGACGGTCTCGCCTGAACTGTCTGCTCGCCGCGGTCGCGCTCGCTGCGACGTTCGCCGCGATACCGCTCCAGGCGCAGCAGGACGCGCCCCACCGCCGGTCCCATGCCCATTGGCATTCGAAGCCGGGCGCCGTGATGGCGCTGCGCCTCCTGCGCGAGGGCGGCAACGTGCTGGTGGTGCGGCATGCGAAGACCGACATGCTCGCGAAGGACGCCAGGGGCGGCGACTTCGCCGACTGCAGCTGGCAGCGCAACCTCTCGCCCATGGGGCGCGAGGCCAGTCGGGAGATGGGCGACGCCGTGCGCCTGCTGGGGATCCCCGTGGCCGACGTCTGGAGCAGCCCGTACTGCCGTTGCATGGACACCGCCCGGCTCGCCTTCGGCCGCGCCGACGCCGTCGCGGCGCTCGCCCCCTCCGCGGCACCGGGCCAGGCGATGCGCGAAGCCGGCGCCGCGTTGTCGGCCATCCTCGCGCAGGGCGCACCCCGCGGGACCAACGTCGTCGTGGTGGCGCACATCTTCAACGCCGAGGGCGCGCTCGGCGAGATCCCGGAGGAAGGCGAAGCGTTCGTCGTGCGACCGGACGCCGCCGGCGTACCCCGCATCGCGGCGCGACTCACGATGACGCAGTGGGGAGACCTGGTGCGCGACCTCCAGGTGTTCGGGCTCGACCCGGTGGACGACCATCGCGGGTCCGGCCACGACGGGGGCGCTTCGGGGCATGGCGCCCATGGCAGGTAGGACCGCGCACAACCGGAGAGGCGGCCGCGCGCTCGTCGCGATCGCCCTGCTCGCATGGGTTGCCTGGTGCGGCGGAGCGTGGGCGGACGAGACTGCGCGACGCCCGAAGATCGGCCTCGTGCTGTCCGGCGGCGGCGCGCTCGGCCTCGCGCACGTCGGCGTGTTGCGGGTGCTCGAGGAGATGCGGATCCCGGTCGACTGCATCGCGGGCACCAGCATGGGATCCATCGTCGGCGCCGCCTACGCGAGCGGGATGACGCCCGACGAGATGGAGCGCCGGCTGCGCGAGATCGACTGGGAACGCGTGTTCCGCGACGCCCCACCGCGATCGGAGCAATCGGTGCTGCGCAAGCAGCTCGACGCCGCCGGTCTGTGGGGGATCGAATTCGGTGTGAGCCGCGGCCTGCCCTTCCTGCCGAAGGGCGCGATCGCCGGCCAGCAGTTGCTCGCCACCCTCCGCTCCTTCGTGCAGGAACCGCCCGGCGGCGATTTCGACCGGCTGCCGATCCCGTTCCGCGCCGTCGCGACCGACATCGAAACCGGGGAGATGGTGGTGCTCTCGAAGGGCGATCTCGCGCGTGCGATGCGGGCGAGCATGTCGGTGCCGGGCATCATCTCCCCGGAGGAGATCGACGGCCGCATCCTGCTCGATGGCGGGCTCGTGCGGAACGTACCCGTCGACGTGGTGCGGGCCATGGGCGCGGAGATCGTGATCGTGGTGAATCTCGGTAGTCCGCTGCTGAAGCGCGACGAGCTGGGCAGCGTGCTCGGCGTGTCGGTGCAGATGATCCACATCCTCACCATGCAGAACGTGCGCCGGTCGCTGGCCGAGATCACGCCGCGGGACGTGCTTCTGGAACCCGACCTCGCGGGCTTCAGCGCGGTGTCGTTCAACCAGGCGCAGGAGATCGTTCCACGGGGCGAGGCTGCGGCGCGCAGCCAGCTCGCCGCGCTGTCGCGCCTCACGCTGGCGCCCGAGGCCTACGAATCGTTCCGCCTAGCGCAGACCGCGCGCCTGCACACCCCTGCGCCGGCGCAGCGGATGATCGTGGACAACAGTCGTCTGAAGAAGGTGAACCCGGCCGCGGTCGAGGCCGCGATCCGGATGCGCGACGGCCGCATTCCCGGCGACGAGGAACTCGACGAGAACGTCGCCCGCCTCTACGGTCGCGGCGATCTCGAGCGGATCGACTACTTCTTCGCCGACCGGGACGGCGTCCGGACCCTGATGGTCGAGACCCGCGAGCCACCCCGGGGTCCCGACTACCTGCGCGCGGGTCTCACGCTGTCGACCGATTCCGAAGGCAACGGCCGGTTCAGCCTGCAACTCTTCTACAACCGGACCTGGCTGAACGCCTTGGGCGGCGAATGGCGCAACCGGCTGCAGGTGGGCTTCAACCCGTCGATCACGTCGGAGCTGTATCAGCCGCTCGACCTGCGCGGATGGCTGTTCGTGGCGCCGCGTTTCGAAGCCTCGGAACGCGTGCTCGACGTCTACGTGGGCAGCAATCGCATCGCGCAGTACCAGGTCCGGCAGGCGGGCGTGGGCTTCGATGTCGGCGCGAACTTCGAGAAGTGGGGCGAGGTGCGGGCCGGCGTCTATCGCGGCACCGCATCGGCGACACCATCGGTGGCCATCCCGCTCTTCCGGTCGGCGGAGGCCGATGTGGCGAACCTCAACGTACGTGCCCTCTACGACCAGTTCGACAACATCAACTTCCCCACGCGCGGCAGCCGCCTGGCAGGGACGGTCATCCGTTCGATGGAGACCCTCGGTGCGGGCACCGACTACGTCCGCGCGGATTTCGATGCGAGCCACGCGCTCGGCCGACGCGCCGACAGCGTGCTGCTCGGCGTGCGCGGCGGGAAGGCGTTCTCCGGCGAACTGCCGTTCTACGACATCTATTCGCTCGGCGGCCTCTTCAATCTGTCGGGCTACCCGATCGGGAGCCTGGTCGGAGAGTCGTTCCTGGTCGGGCGCGCCGTCTACTACCACCGGTTCGACCGGATTCCGGCGCTGGCGGACGGACTCTTCTGGGGCGCATCGATCGAAGGGGGCAACGTGTTCTCGCAGATCGCGGGCGATCCCGACGGCCGCGGGTTGCGGTTCGCGGGATCGCTCTTCCTGGCGGCGGACACCGCGCTCGGCCCGATGTATCTGGCGTGGGGGCACGCGGGCACGGGCCAGGATGCGCTCTACCTGATGCTCGGACGGCCGTAGCAAACCCGTACGACGGCGTCCGGGTCCCCCTCAGCCGTGGATCGGCTTCGAATCGTCCGGCACTTCCGCGCGATCGAGCATCCCGTAGTCACGGATCACACCTGCCACTCGCAGTCGATAGTCCGCGAAGAGCTTCTCGCGCCCCATCTGCTGCATGAGCCGGTGCTCGGGCACGTTGCGCCACCGCTTCACCGCCTCCTCGTCGCGCCAGAACGAGAGCGACAGGAACCGGCCGGGCCGCGTCACGCTTTCGAAGCGCTCTATCGAGAGGAAGCCGTCGATCCCGTCGAGATGCTGCTTAAGGGCCGCAGCCGCGCCGAAGTAGGCGTCCTTGCAGTCGGGCCGCGGGACGACCTCGAAGATCACGGCGATCATGGCAGCGCTCCGTCGGAGGCCTCGATCGCAGGTGCGCGGCGCGCGTGGACGACCTCGGCGATGACATCGGACACGGGGCATCTCCTGTTTCGGGGGAAGCAGGATGATGCACCGCGACCCGGGGATGCGTTAACCCTTGCGGCGGCGCGCGACCCCGGCCACGCCGGCGAGGCCCAGAAGCATGAGCGCCGTGGTGCCGGGCTCCGGGATCGGTGCGGACACCGCGCCGTCGAAGCCGACCTCTCGGATCTCGACGCGGCCGGACACCGTGAGGATCACCATGTCGACGCGGCTCACGCGCTCGAACGCGGTGAACGAATACGTGTTGGCCGCGAACTTGGAGACGGCAGCGAGGGCGTCCGTGCTGCCGATCGCATCGCCGTCGATGTCGAAGAAATCGAGTCGGAAACTGCGCACGCCCTCGTTGACGATGTTGATGTCGTTCCAGAGGTTGAAGGTGTCGATGTCGTACTCGCCGTCGAGATCCAGGCGGATGGTGCCGAGACGACCGGTGAGGCCGGCGAACCCGTTGAACGGCGCGCCGTCCGCGATGATGCCGTCGGCGATCTCCGCCACGGGCCAGACGAGCTTGCCGCAGGTGCCGATCTCGCACGACGGGATGGTCGTGGACGGGGCGATGACGCTGAAGGGGATGGCGGCCTGGGCGCTCGTCGCCGCGAGAAAGGCGGCGGCAAGGAAGGCGGCGCGCAGGGGTGACAGGCAGTGGAACATCGTGGAACTCTCCGATTGAAGGCAGCAGGGCGCGGTGCAACAGGCGACCGCGCGCGGTCTCCGTAACCTCGCCGCAAATCCTGCGCCATCGAAAGGTCTTTAGAAGAACTTCGCTCCATCAACGAGTTGCAGTAAGCCGCGCCGCCCGCCCCTTGCCGGGTGTCAGTCCTCCCGACACTGGGACCCGCACCCTCGGCACCGGCACTCGGCACGGTCGACCGGAGGGGACACAATGCATCCCCGCCCGAACCTCGACTCCCGTCCCATGCGCGCCCACGTCCTGATCCCGGCACTCCTCCTGCTCATCGCCTCCGCGGCCCAGGCGGCCGACGGCCTGCGCGTCTGCCTCAACTGGGCGCCCGGTGCCGACCACGCACCTCTCTACTCCGCACGCCAGGAAGGCATGTTCGCGTCCGCGGACCTCGCGGTCGAACTCATCCCCGGCGGCGGCTCCGGCGACGCAATCGAGAAGCTCGTCCGCGGCGAGTGCGAGGTGGCCATCGCGGATCTCGGCGCGGTGATCGCCGCGCGCGCGAAGTCTGCGGACGTGGTCGCCGTGATGGCGCTGATGGCAGCGTCGCCGCTCGCGTTCTACAGCGCCGACGACAGGCCCCTGACGACCGTGGGCGATCTTGTCGGACGACGCATCGCCGCGGATCCGAAGGAGCTCGCGCGTCGCCTCTGGCCACGCCTCGCCACGCTGCATGGCATCGACCCGGCCGCGGTGACGTGGGTCGACCTGCCGAACAACGCGAAGGTAGAAGCGCTCGCGAAGGGCGATGCGGACGTCGCAGCCAACACGTTCTACCACCACCACACCGAGTTCGAGGCTGCGTTCGGCGATCGACTGCGCGTCCTGCGGTGGCGGGATCTCGGCATCGATCCCTATGGCAACGTCCTCGTGGCGCGGGCGGACGCGGAAACGCCGGGACTCGCGCGCTTCGTGCCGATAGTGCAAAGGGCGACGGCGGCCTGCGCTGTCGATGCGGCGCCTTGTCTCGAAGCGCTGCTGCTCGCGAACCCGTTCCTCGACGCCAGCCGCGAGGCCGCGAAGTGGCGCGCGGTCCGACCGCTGCTCGCGCCGCCATCGCTTGTCGGCACGACGCTGGGCGCGTTCGATGCGACGCGGCTGGCAGCAGGCATCCCCAATGTGGCCTCGATCACGCCGGGGCTCAGGCCGGAAGACGCGGTCACGGCACGTCATCTGGATCCATCGATCCTCGTGCCTCGAGATCCCGCACCAGAAATCCGCGCCTCGGGAATACCCAGCCCGGCGATGGTGCGGGCGCGGTCCCACGAGTGCGTCCCGTTGCGGTGCACCAGCGGCCATGCCCCTGATTCCAATGGCCTGCATCCGCCCCCATGACAGTGCACGACCCGGGTCTCCGACTTGCAAGGCGGCCGTTCGGAGCGCGCCCATTCGCGCCTCCATTCCGAACTCCTGAAAGAGGACTCCATGGACGGCCATCAGCATTGCTGCAACGACCCTCATCACCAGCACGACCTCCCCAAGCTCGAGAAGCCCGAGGAATTGCGCGAACCCGCGAGCAAGGCCCGCCGCGGATTCTTCAAGGGGGCGCTCGCGAGCGGCGCCGCGACCGCACTGGGCGGCATCGGCGCGGCCTCCCTCGCGCACGCCCAGACAGGCGTGGAGCGGAGCACTTTCTCGCACTTCCACGTACCGGCCACGGCAGACACCGTGCACTGGGGCTACTTCAGCAAGTCGCTGAAGCCGGCGGTCGAGATCCAGTCGGGCGACTTCGTCACGATCGAGACGCTCACCCACCACGCCAACGATGATGCCGAGCGGATGATCAAGGGCGACCCGGGTGCCGAGAGCGTCTACTTCTGGGACAAGAACCGGAAGGGCGTGGACCGCCGGGGTGCCGGCCCCATGGACGCCTCGCTCTTCGGCCGCGGCGCCGGCGAAGGCCTGGGCGTGCACATCTGCACGGGGCCCGTGGCCGTCGCGGGCGCGGAGGAGGGCGACGTGCTGGAGGTGCGCATCCTCGACGTGCGCCCGCGGCCGAGCGCGCAGTTCAAGGGCAAGAGCTACGGCAGCAACGCCGCCGCGTGGTGGGGCTTCCACTTCAACGACCTCATCGAGGAACCGAAGAAGCGCGAAGTCATCACGATCTACGAGGTGGACGCCACCGGCGAGCGCGACTGGGCCCGGGCCCTCTACAACTTCCGCTGGACGCCGCAGACCGATCCGTACGGGGTCGTGCACAACATCATCGACTATCCCGGCGTGCCGGTGGACCACAGGACGGTGCAGGAGAACTGGGGCGTGCTGAAGAACGTGCGCGTGCCGATCCGCCCGCACTTCGGCGTGATGGGTCTCGCCCCGAAGGAGGCCGACATGGTCGACTCGATCCCGCCCTCCTACACCGGCGGCAACATCGACAACTGGCGGATCGGCAAGGGCGCGACGATGTACTACCCGGTGGCGGTGGACGGTGCCCTCTTCTCCGTGGGCGATCCGCACGCCTCCCAGGGTGACTCCGAACTGTGCGGCACGGCCATCGAGTGTTCGTTGACCGGCACCTTCCAGCTGATCCTCCACAAGAAGGCGGATCTGGTGGGCACGTCGATGGAAAACCTCGACTACCCGCTCCTCGAAACCCAGACCGAGTACGTGCTGCACGGCTTCAGCTTCCCGAACTACCTCGCGGACCTCGGCGAGAAGGCGCAGTCGGAGATCTACGGAAAGTCGTCCGTCGACCTCGCCCTGAAGGATGCCTTCCGCAAGATGCGCGGGTTCCTCATGACCACCCAGGGCCTGACCGAGGACGAGGCGATCTCGCTCATGTCCGTCGCGGTGGACTTCGGTGTCACGCAGGTGGTGGACGGGAACTGGGGCGTTCACGCCGTCGTGAAGAAAGCCATCTTCACCGGCGACAGCTGATCCGCGATCCGGGGGATATTGCCGGCAGTGCCGGATCTCCGCACCTTCGAGGCCGCGTGCACGCGCAGTGCCGCGGCCTCGGCGCATCCGAAAGGCCGAATCGCGATGGAACCGTCCACACGGGTCAGAGATAATCTAAAGCGGCAGCAGGTTCGGCCGATCCTTGACCGACGAAACATCGGCGATTCCGTGGAACTTGCTGCGCCAAAAGCTGACTCTAGCGGGCGTGCTGGAAATCCCCATCAGCGACACTTGTTTCCGCTGGGTTCTTTTGGGGTCAGCATGTTGCTGTTCAGCTTGTTTCTGTTCCGCTCGTTATTGATCAGTCCGTTCGTGGTGAGGCCATTCGTGGTCAGGCCGTCCGTGATCCATCAGTTTGCTATCGGCATGTCCCTGTTCCACCGATCATCGTTCCCAAGGCTTTCGTCCCCCATGGCTCAACACAGCGCGTCTCAGTGCCACGTGCATCCATCCCACATGGTCACTCCGCCGTTGCAGAACCCTGTTCACTCGAGTCGTGTATGGACCGCTCCGTAATCGCACCGGACGGCCAGCCTGGGCTGGCTGCCCTGCCCGTCGCGACCACCGACGCCGAGGACTGCCTGTCCGTGGAAGCGTGGGAGCGGACGCTCGTCCACCTCGCCGATCTCGCCGGTGTGCCCTGTGGCGACGTGGCGGCGCGACGCGCCGCCGTACTCGCGTTGAAGGAGCAGACCGAACCGATGGCCCAGATGGAAACCGCGGCCACCATCCTCGGACTGCGGTTGTCACCCGCCCGCATGAGCGTTGCCGACGCCGTCTGGAGTGCCGACGGTCTGCGCCCCCTCGTGGCGTGGAGCCCGAGCGAACGGCGCTGGCTCGTGGTGCGGAAGTTCGGCGCGCTGCGCGCGCGCATCTCGACGGCAGAAGCACCGCTCGAACTGAAGACGATCAGCCGGAGGGCACTGGCCAGGCGCCTGGGCCTGCGCAACGTGCTCGACATCGGCGAGTTCGGCGTCCTGTACGCGCCGCCGTTCATGCCCGCCGAGCCCGCATCCGCAAAGCACGAGGGCGGACACGGCGACCATGGCGGCGCCTCGGGGCACCATCACGCGTCGACCCTGAGTCCGGTGCGACGCTTCCTCGCCGTATTGCGCCCCGAATCGCGAGAGGTGTTCGCCATCGCGAGTTTCAGCGTGGTGACGGGGTTGCTGTACCTGGCGCTGCCGCTGGCAGTCAGCGCGTTCGTCAGCAACCTCTCCTTCGGGAATCAATCCGCCCCGTTCATCCAGGCATTGCTGTTCATCGGTATCGCGCTGGTCGCCGCGCTCGGGCTCTCGGCGGTGATCCGCGCCCTGCAGATCTACACCGCCGAGGTGGTCAAGCGGAGGATGTTCGTGCGACTCATGGGCGATCTCACGCATCGGCTACCACGTGTCGACACGTCCGCCCTCGAAGGTGCGAGCGGCCCGGAGCTCGTGAATCGCTTCCTCGACATAGTCACCATCCAGCGCGCGGCAGAGCGCATCCTGATCAACGGTATTCCGGTGGTGCTCGGTCTGGTGATCGGCACCGCGGTCCTCGGGCTCTACCACCCGACGCTCTTCGGGTTCTCCCTCCTGCTGTGGATCGGCATCGGCTTCGCCATGCTGAGCGGCCGCGGGGCGCAGGATGCGTCCATCCGGGAATCGCGCCTCAAGTACGAGACGTTGAACTGGCTGGAGGAGCTTGCGCGGAGTCCGACGCTCTTCAAGGGTCCCGGAGGATTCGCCCTCGCCCAGCAGCGGTCCGACCAGCTCGCGAGGAGCTACCTCGACGCCACCAAGTCCTACTTCCGCGTGCTGCTCCGGCAGATTTGCTCGCTCCTGCTGCTGGAAATCTTCGCGACCGGCACGCTTCTCATGGTCGGCGGCTGGCTCGTGCTGCAACAGGAATTGACGCTTGGCCAGCTCGTGGCGAGCGAGTTGATCGTGGCGAGCATCGTGTATTCGATCTCGAAGCTCGGTGCCCTCTTCGACGTCTGGTACAGCGGCCTCGCCGCCATGGACAAGATCGGCCACCTGACGGATCTCGCCACCGAGCGGACGCAGGGAGAGGCCGCCGCTCCGGCTACCGGGGGCATGCTGGTCGAGTGTCACGATGTCTCCTTCGCCTACCCCGGTGCCCCCCCTGTGCTCTCGGGCATGGACCTCCATTTGAACCGTGGCGAATGCGTGGCACTCAGGAGCGTTTCTGGCCGTGGATCGAGCACCACGCTCAATCTCCTGTTCGGCATGGCAGTACCCCACGACGGATTCATCCGCCTGGATGGCCTCGACATTCGCAGTTGGGATCTCTCGAGGCTGCGAACGCAGGTCGCACTGATCCGGGAAGGCGACATCGTGTCGGGTACGGTCACGGAGAACATCCGGCTGGGTCGCGACGACATCGGGCTCGATGCGATCACCGATGCGCTCGACCGCGTCGGGCTGCTCGAAGAACTTCTAGCTCTGCCCGATGGAATCGACACGCGGCTCATCTCCGGAGGCCTTCCGCTGTCGAGCCGGCAGCGATTGCGGCTGCTCCTGGCTCGGGCCATCGTGCTCGCGCCACGGCTGCTCTTGCTGGACGACATTCTCGACGGCTCGGACCCAACGACGCTGAGTGAACTGTTCGCCGTTCTGCGGGATCCGCGGCAATCGTGGACTGTGCTGATCGCCACCCGGGACCCCGCTGTCGCCGAGCGTTGCCAACACCACTCGACGCTCGAGAAGGGTGGTGAGACGCCACGCAATTCGGCGCCCCGGCCGGAGGAGCACGCACGATGAAGATGCCATCCGCCCAACCGGCTCGGTCACCGGTCGCCGGCCGTTGGACCGGGCATCTGCCCGCCATCTCGCTCGCCGGTTCGTCCCGCGGATCGCACCTGCTCGCGCGCATCCTGGTCGTTGTTTTCGGCATGATGCTCGTCGGACTCGTCGTGCTGCCCTGGCAGCAGTCCGTGCGCGGCACCGGCCGCGTGATCGCGTTCGATCCGCTGGATCGACGCATCAATGTGGAGGCCCCGATCGCCGGCCGCGTGAAGCGCATGCTCGTCGTGGAAGGTCAGCGCGTTGCGAAAGGTGATCTGATCGCCGAAATCCAGGACAACGACGCCAACCTCCTCTCGAACGTGCGGGCGCAGCGGGAGGCCATCAGCAATCGCGTCGAGGCAGCCCGCGAACGGCTTGCCTCCCTCTCGGCGCAGTTCCAGCAACAGCAGGCAGCCAAGATCCAGGCGCTCGCCGCCGGCCGGCAGCGCATCGCCGCGGAGCGCATCGCCGCGCAGACGGCGCAGATCAATTTTGAGCGGACCGAGTTGCTCGCCAAGGGGGGGCTCGTCTCCCAGCGCGACCTCGAACTGGCCATCCGGGAGCGCGATGCGACTGCCGCGAACCTGGCCGCGGTCACTTCGACGCTGACGCAGATCGAACGTGAGTTCGATGCCGCAGGCGCCCGCATCCAGGCGGACCGCAACCAGGCGGAGGGCGAGCTTGCTGCTGCCGAGCGCGATCGAAGCGCGACCGATGTGATCCTGGCGCAGAACGATCAGCAGCAGATCGTGGCGCCGCGGGATGGCATCGTCCTGTCGGTGACGGCGACGGAAGGTACCTTCCTGCGTCCGGGCTCGCCCCTCGCGACGATCATTCCCGAGACACCGAACCGATTTGCAGAGATCTGGCTGCAGGGCAACGACGTGCCCCTCGTGACCCCGCGCCGGCAAGGCCCGGACGGCAAGCCGATCCCCGGGACGGGGAGTCCGGTCCGCCTCCGGTTCGAAGGCTGGCCGGCCATCCAGTTCGTCGGCTGGCCCAGCGTCGCGGTCGGCACGTTCGGCGGGGAGGTCGTTTTCGTCGATGCGACCGACGACGGCACGGGCCGCTTTCGCGTCGTGGTCGCGGAGAAGCCCGATGAGGTGATGCAAGACGGTGAGAAGAAGACGCTGAACTGGCCGAACAACCGGTGGCTCAGGCAGGGGGTTCGGGCCGACGGCTGGGTACTCCTGCAGCAGGTGCCGCTCTGGCTGGAGGTTTGGCGCCAGTTGAACGCCTTCCCACCGATCATCGCGAGCAAGGAGCCCGAGTGACCGTTGCGGTTCGGTCCGGCTGGGTGCATGCGCTGCGATGGCTCGTCGCCGTGTCGCTCGTCGCGCCCTGGCTCTTCACGGGAACTGCACGGGCCCAACCGACTCCGGTTTCCAGGCCCCTGCTCATCGATGAAGTGCTCGCTTCGGTGGTGTCGCGCTACCCTCCCCTGCTCGCGGCGCTGATCGAGCAGGACATCGCCGCGGGCCGGCTGCGCCAGGCCCAGGGCGCGTTCGATCTGAATCTGAACGCCGGCTTGAATGCGACTCCGTTCGGCTTCTACGACGGACGCACCGGCTCGGTGATCCTCGAGCAGGCCCTCCAGTCGTGGGGCGCCAAGGTGTACGGCGGCTATCGCCTTGCCAGCGGATTCCTGCCGAACTACAACCAGATGCGCACCCCGGACGGCGGCCAGCTCACCGCAGGAGTGAAGATCAATCTCCTGCGCGACGGCCGCATAGACAAGGACCGTGCCGTCCAGGCCCAGGCGCGTCTCGGCGAAGCGGCGGCGGACCCGTTCATCGCGCGTCAGCGACTCGACTTCGTGCGCGCCGCGACGGTCGCCTACTACAACTGGCTGGGAGCCGGCCTGAGGCTCTACGCGGCGGAAGAACTGCTGCGCGTCGCGAACGACCGCGACGCGGCGGTGGCCGAACAGGTCAAGCGCGGCGCCCTCGCGCCCATCGTGCGCGTCGACAACGAGCGCCTGGTCATCAGCCGGAAGCTCGCGGCGATCCAGGCACAGCGCCGCTTCGAGGCCACGGCCATCGAGCTGTCGCTGTTCCTGCGCGACGGGCAGGACCGACCGTCCATGGCGATGCGCGATCGACTCCCGCTGGCGTTCCCCACCTCGGTCGATCCTGATGGCACACGCCTCCAGCGGGATATCGCCGACGCGCTCACGCGGCGCCCGGAGACCCGCGGGATCGCACTCTCGATCGAGCAATTGAAAATCGAGCGCGATCTCGCGCAGAACGAACTGCTTCCCAGCCTCGACGTCGGCATCGAGGCTCGCCAATCACCCCTCCGCAGGCAGCAGGCAGACATCGATGTGCTCGAGACGCGGCTCGGCGTGGAGTTCAACGTCCCGCTGCAGCGCCGTGCGGCGGCCGGCCGCTTGAAGACGCTCGAGGGGCAGCTTCTCCGGCTGCGCACCGAGGAGCAGTTCATCCGCGAGCGGATCGAGACCGAGGTCCGGGACGCCTACTCCGCCCTCGCTGCGGCCGCCCTGCAGATCACCCAGGCGCGACGCAACGTCGTGCTCGCGGAAACCCTCGAACAGGCGGAACGCCTCCGTTTCAGCCAGGGCGCCACCGACCTCCTCGCGCTGCAGATCCGCGAGCAGGCGACCTTCGATGCCCGGCTGGGCGAGATCGACGCTTTCAACGAGTACCAGCGCGCCCTCGCCAACTACCGCGCGGCCGTGGCGAACGACGGCCAGGAAACGAGCGCCCGCCGTTGACCCGATATCGTGCGCACCGGCGGGGCTCGGACGCGGGCCCCAACGGTGCCCGCGCGTCCGTCAGCGATTCCAGGTCGCGTAGCCTGACGCGGTGCCGTCAGCCCAGTTGATCTGCGTGACGCCCGTGAAGGGGCTCGTACCACGGATGTCCTTGTACTTGCCCGTGCCGCCGGTGAAGGTGAACGACCCCGTGGCGCGCTTGGGTGCCCCCGAGAGCTGCCAGGTCAGGAAGGCCTGATCACCATCGGCGTCGGCGATGATGCAGTAGCCGCCCGATCTCCCGGTGCCGGTCCCGAAGTTGAGGTCGTTGAACGCGGGGCACTTCACGCCGGCCAGGTGGAAGAGACTGCCGTCGCCCTTGTCGTTGAAGAACGTACCGCTGAACTCGCCCACCCAGTAGTAGTGCCCCTTCTCCAGCTCGTAGGCCTTGCCGACGCCGAACCAGCCGAACTCGCCCACGGGTTTGACTTCCTGTGCCTGCGCCACGGGGATCGCTGCCATCCCAGCGACGAGCGCCAGCCTCGCAAAACAGCGCGCTGCTCCAGCCTTTCCGAATCCGGACATGATCGAATGCCTCCCTGTTGGTCTTTGTGTCACCGGATGATGACGCTGCCGAAGATATCGGCCCATGCCTTACATATGGGTTACGCGTTCGCGGCGGGCATGCCATGTCGCTGCGCTTCTGCTAACTTACCCATGCTCGGGAATTGGCCATGGGTTCTGCGGACACTGCCTCTTTCCGAGGCCCACCGGTCCGCCTCGCTCCCTGCCTCGACGGGATCGGACGAACCCCTCGGCGCCTACATGCCAGCGCCCATGACGTATCCGTGGCCGGAGAGCTTCGCCACCATGGCAGACCTGAACGAGAACGAGATGGAGATCGCGAACCCGGCGCCCCGTGGATCCGATGGCTCCGCCGGAAACACCGGACCCGACGGACGGGACGACGCGTGCGGCAGGACGCTGCGCATCGTGAATTCGCTCGCCACTGCTTTCCTGTCGGGGATGCACCCGCACGAAGCGGCCCGACGAGCCGTGGAGGCGGTCGCAGCATGCGTCGTGGATGTCCGCGTGAGCTGCTATCTCCGCGACGGGCCGGACTCCTTCCGGATCGTGCACTCGGTTTCGGGCACGGATGCCCTGGGCCCCGTCACGGGGTTCCTGACCAAGCCGCCGACGGACTGGATGCGGCGCTACGGCGAGACGCTCGTGATCGCCGACTCGCGCACCGATTCGCGGCTGTCACCGATCGCCGGGATCGTCTCCGAACTGCACGTGGCCGCGTTCGTGTGCGCGCCGCTCGCGCGCGACGGGAAGGCTTACGGGGCCCTGACGCTTGCCGCTGCAACACCCCGGGAGTGGACGGCGGGCGATGTCGAGATGCTGACCGACGTAGCCCAGGCGCTGTCGCTGGGCATGCAGAAGGCGCGGGCGGACGAGAAGCGCGCGGCCGCCGAGGCCGAGCTGCTCGCCCATCGGGACCATCTCCAGCAACTCGTCGAGGACCGCACCCGGCACCTCCGGGACGCGAAGGAGCGGGCGGAGCGCGCCGACCGCGGCAAGACGGAGTTCCTGTCGAACGTGTCGCACGAACTGCGGACCCCGCTGCACTCGATCCTGTCGTTCGCCCGCCTCGGCGCCGACCGCCTGCGCGGCGACGTGATCGACGGTCAGAAGCTGGCGCTCTATCTCGACCGGATCGTCGCGAGCGCCGAGTCGCTGCGCAGCATGGTCGACGATCTGCTCACGCTGTCGCGCCTGGGCACCGATCACACGGCACACGTGCAGGCATCCCACGACCTCGGCGGCGTGCTCGATGCGGCGATCTGGGAGGTCCGCGACACCCTGCACGCCCGCGGTCAGTCCGTGGTGCGCCACTTCGAGACCCGGGATCTCGAGGTCTGGTGCGATCGCGATCACGTCGTGCTCGCGCTCTATCACCTGCTGACCAACGCGTCGAAGTTCGCGCCGGAAGGCCGCGACATCGTGGTCACCGTCCAGGCCACGACCATCCTCCCGATGGTCGACGGGGAACACACGGGTCCGGTGCCGGCGCTCGAGATCGCGGTGCGGGACCAGGGCCCCGGCATCCCCGAGGAGGAGCTCGAAGCGATCTTCGAAAAATTCGTGCAGAGCAGCCGCACCCGTACCGGCGCCGGCGGCAAGGGCCTCGGCCTCGCCATCTGCCGCCAGATCGTCCGTCTGCATGGCGCCGACATCCGGGCGTCGAATCATCCCGCCGGAGGCGCGGTGTTCACGTTCCAGTTGCCGCGCCAGAGCCTGGAGGCGGGGGGCGCCGCGGTGCCGGACAATACTTCCGGCAAGGAAGGCAGCCCGCGCTGGCTCCACTGAGCGTCGAGGGCGTCAGCTTCAGTCGAGGAGGCCCTCGAACAACTTCGTGCTGATGTAGCGCTCCCCGAAAGACGGGATGATCACCACGATCAACCTGCCCGCGTTCTCGGGGCGCTTCGCCACGGTGATCGCGGCGGCGGTGGCCGCGCCCGACGAGATCCCCACGAGCAACCCCTCCTCCTTCGCCATCCGCCGCGCCATCGCGAAGGCGTCGTCGTTGCCGACGCGCACCACCTCGTCGTAGACCGTCGTGTCGAGGATCGCCGGCACGAATCCGGCACCGATCCCCTGCAGCGGGTGCGGACCCTTCTGCCCGCCCGAGAGCACCGGGGAGGCTTCGGGTTCCACAGCGATGCACCGGAAGGACGGCCTGCGCGCCTTCAGGACCTGGCCGACCCCGGTGATCGTGCCGCCGGTGCCGATGCCCGCCACGAGGAAGTCGACCTGCCCGTCGGTGTCGGCCCAGATCTCCTCGGCCGTGGTGCGGCGGTGGATCTCGGGGTTGGCGGGGTTCGCGAACTGCTGGGGGATGAGATAGCGCGGATCGGCGGCGGCCATCTCCTCGGCCTTGCGGATCGCGCCTCCCATGCCGTCCGGGCCGGGTGTCAGGATCAGCTCGGCACCGTACGCGCGAAGCAGCGCGCGACGCTCCCGGCTCATGGTTTCGGGCATCACGATCGCGAGCCTGTAACCGCGTGCCGCGCAGACGAAAGCGAGCGCGATGCCGGTGTTGCCGCTGGTCGGTTCGAGGATGATGGTGTCGGGCTTGATGAGGCCGGCCTGCTCGGCAGCGTCGATCATCGAGACCCCGATGCGATCCTTCACGCTGTGGGCAGGGTTCATGAACTCCAGCTTCGCCACCACCTGCGCGACACAACCCTCGGTGACGCGGTTCAGGCGGACCAGCGGGGTATGGCCGATCAGCTCGGTGACGCTGTTCGCGATCTTCATGACGATTCTCTCCTCTCGTGTGCTTTGGGGACGGGGCAAGCCGGCGAGGCTAACCCACCGTGCGACGGGGTGCCAGACTGCGCTCCCCGGCCCGCGACCATCGTCGATAATCGGCATCCCGTCCAACCGTGCGCATCCACCATGTGCCAGCTTCTCGGCATGAACTGCAACGTCCCCACGGACATCTGCTTCTCGTTCGCCGGTTTCCAGCAACGCGGCGGCCGGACCGACCATCATGGCGACGGCTGGGGCATCGCGTTCTTCGAGGGCCGAGGCTGCCGCGTCTTCCTCGACCCGGAACCGGCGGCGCATTCCCCCGTGGCGCAACTTGTGCGGGACTATCCGATCCGTTCGATGAACGTCATCGCCCACATCCGCAAGGCCACCCGCGGCCCGGTGGGACTGGAGAACACCCACCCGTTCATGCGCGAACTGTGGGGCCGCTACTGGCTGTTCGCGCACAACGGCACGCTCGACAACTACGATCCCGCACTCTCGGGCCAGTGCCGGCCGGTGGGCGCCACCGACAGCGAGTTGGCGTTCTGCCATCTGATCGAGACGTTGCGCGGGCACTTCGGCGACCGCGCCCCGGACAGCGACGCCCTGCTGCCGGTGATCCGCACGTGGGCCGACGACGTGGCCACCCGTGGCACCTTCAACTTCCTGCTCTCGAACGGGGACTGCCTGTTCGCCCGGGCATCGACGCAGCTCGCGTACGTGGAGCGCCGTGCGCCCTTCACCACCGCGCACCTCGTCGACGAGGATGTCGCGGTCGACTTCAGCACCGTGACCACGCCCGACGACCGCGTCGCGGTGATCGCCACATTGCCGCTCACGGACAACGAGGCATGGACGGCGCTCGCACCCGGCGAGCTGGCGATGTTCCGTCACGGGGAGCGGGTACGGGCGGGCTGAGGGCAGACCCGGGGCACAGGTGCCGAGGGCGGATCGGCGCGATGGGACCGGTTGCGATCCCACAGAGGCTGGTCAGGCGCGTTCCGGGCAGCGCCCACGAATCTCAGGCCGGCGCCATCGCGCGACAGCGTCGTCATGTTGGCGACCCGGGAGCAGCCCCCGTGCAGCGGTGCTCTCCCGGTCACCGCACCTTGACGCCGCTGCAACCTTGGACGTAAGTTGCCTGGATACCCGCATTGTCGAGTGGCACGTGGGCTCCTGCACGGCGATGAAGCGCCGACACGACCGGAGAGGTCGCGCAGGAATCGACACAAGCCGCCAGGGTCAGTCCACGGCAGACACCGGGGCCGCGTAGAACATCCATCGGTAGACCGCACGCCGACCGCCATCGGGGGGAGTTCGTCATGCATCCGGTTCGCCAGTACCGGCGCGCCCAGCCGGGCACGCAGCCCGAGTACCTGCATCCTGCCTACACCTCCACCGCGAAGCGCTCGCCCACACGGCCGCTCGTGCGCATGCCGCAGACGCTCTCCGAGATGACGGGGCCGATCTTCGGCCACGACGCCGTGGGCGCGGGTCCTCACGACGATCTGACGAAGCAGCACGCCGGGGAGCCGCTCGGTGAACGCATCGTGGTGTCGGGTCGCGTGCTGGACGAGGACGGCGGGCCCGTGCCGCACGCGCTCGTCGAGGTCTGGCAGTGCAACGCAGCGGGCCGCTATCGGCACGTGAACGACCGCCACGATGCGCCGATCGATCCGAACTTCTCGGGCTGCGGCCGCATGCTGACGGACGCGGAAGGCCGCTACCGCTTCGTCACGATCAAGCCGGGCGCCTATCCGTGGCGCAACCACCACAACGCGTGGCGACCGGCGCACATCCACTTCTCGCTGTTCGGGCGCGCGTTCCTCACGCGGCTCGTGACCCAGATGTATTTTCCCGGCGATCCGCTGCTGCCCGCGGATCCGATCTTCAACAGCACCGCGGACCCCAGGGCGCGAGATCGACTCGTGTCGACCTTCGACTGGGAAACCACGCAGCCGGAGTTCGCCCTCGGCTATCGCTTCGACATCGTGCTGCGCGGTCGCGATGCCACGCCGGCGTCCGCCTGAGATGCATCTGCCCGCCACGGCCAGCCAGACGGTCGGCCCCTACTTCGCGATCGGTCTCGACGCACTGCTGCGCGACGACCTCGCACCGACCGGGGTCCCGGGGCACCGGGTGACGATCGCCGGGAGGGTTCTGGACGGCGACGGCACACCCGTGACCGATGCCTTGCTGGAGTTGTGGCAGGCGAACGCGGAGGGCAGGTACGCGCACCCCGACGACCGGCAGGAGCGTGCCGCGGACCCGCGTTTCCACGGCTTCGGACGCGTTTCGACGGATGCCGCGGGCGCGTTCCGGTTCGCGACCATCGTGCCCGGACGCGTGCCCGGTCCCGATGGCGCGCTCCAGGCCCCGCACATCCTCGTAGGCGTGTTCATGCGCGGCCTGCTGAAGCAACTCGTGACGCGCATCTACTTCCCCGACGACGACGCCACTGCGCAGGATCCCGTCCTTGCCCTCGTGCCCATCGAGCGACGCGGCACGCTCATCGCCCGCCCGGAGCCCGTCGGCGGCTTCACCTGGAACGTGATCCTCCAGGGCGAAGGCGAGACGGTGTTCTTCGACTGCTGACCCCGGTGATCACCCGCGCCCGACACGAGGCAGGCATCGCGACGAATCGAGGCGTCGGATGACCGCCACCACGCCGCCGCTCCCGGGAGAAACGCCGCAGGGGCACGTCGTGGGTCTGCTCGATCCGCTCTTCGGCAGTGTGCGCATGCGCGAGGTGCTCTCCGACCGTTCGCGCGTGCAGGCGATGCTCGACGTGGAAGCGGCGCTCGCACGTGCCAATGCGCGCGTCGGCGCGATCCCTGCCGGCGCCGCCGGGATCATCGAGCGCCACTGCGACGCTGCGCACTACGACCTCGTGGCGCTCGGCGTCGCCGCGGCCATGGCCGGGAACCCGGCGATCCCCCTCGTGAAATGGCTCACCGAGGCGGTCGCGCGGGAAGACCCCGAAGCCGCACGCTTCGTGCACTGGGGCGGCACGAGCCAGGACATCATCGACACCGGGTTCGTGCTGCAGATGCGGGCCGGGCTCGATCTGTTGTCGGTCGATCTCGCGCGACTCGCCCACGCCGTGGCAGGGCTCGCCTCGACGCATGCCCTGACGCCCGTCGCCGGACGCACGTTGATGCAGCAGGCGCTGCCCACGACGTTCGGGCTGCAGGCGGCAGGGTGGCTTTCCGCGCTCACCCGCGACCGCGTGCGACTGCGCGAACTGCAGCCGCGGGTGCTCGCCATCCAGTTCGGCGGCGCGGCCGGCACGCTCGCATCGCTCGGCGAACTCGGGCTGGAAGTGGCGGCGGCCCTTGCGCGGGATCTCGGCCTGGCATTGCCGGACATCCCCTGGCACACCCAGCGAGATCGCATGGCGGAGACCGCCACCACGCTCGGTCTGATCGGCGGCACGCTCGGGAAGATCGCCCGCGACCTGCTGCTGCTCATGCAGACGGAGATCGCGGAGGTCGCCGAACCGCATTCGCCGGGTCGGGGCGGCTCGTCCTCGCTGCCTCACAAACGGAACCCGGTGGGCGCCACCGTGACCGCGGCGGCGGCGTTGCGCATCCCCGGGCTCGTGTCGACGATGCTCTCGGCGATGGTGCAGGAGCACGGCCGGGCTGCAGGCGGCTGGCACGCCGAGTGGGAGACCCTTCCCGAGATCTTCCTGCTGGTGCACGGGGCGGTGGTGCATCTCACGCACGTCATCCAGGGCCTCGAAGTGGACGCCGGGCGGATGCGGGAGAACCTGGAGCTCACGCGCGGACTCATCCTCGCGGAGGCGGTGACCGTCGCGCTCGCGCCGGCGCTGGGCCGCATGGCAGCCCATCAGCTCGTGGAGCGCGCGTGCACACAGGCGCTGGCCGAGCGTCGGCATCTGCGCCAGGTCTTGTCGGAGTTCCTGGAAGTGCGCGGGGTGCTGTCCGACGACACGCTCGCGCGGCTGTTCGAACCTCGGCACTACGTGGGGCTCGCGGATGTCCTCGTCGCGCGCGCACTGGCGGCAGCGGAACATCTGGGGGACCGCCCGGCGTGAGCAGCCGGGGTACGGACCCCGCAGCTACGATTCGACTGCGGTCTTCGCCTCCATGAGGCCCGCGTACTTCAACTGCAGCACGTCACGGCTCTCGGTGACATCGGGATTCACGTGGATGCAATCCACCGGGCAGACTTCCTCGCACTGCGGCTGCGCGAAGTGGCCCACGCACTCGGTGCAACGATCCGGGTCGATGACGTAGTAGGCCTCGCCCATGGAGATCGCGTCGTTCGGGCACTCGGGCTCGCACACGTCGCAGTTGATGCACTCGTCGGTGATCAGCAGCGCCATCTAGGAGCCTGTCGAACTTAGGATGATTCGGCTGCAACAGTGGGAGAGCGGTCCATATCTCGCCGCTTTCTCCTCACGTATTCCCGATATGTTCGTCGAAATCGTCAAAATCTGTCCTCGCTCTCCCGCCGTTTCGCTATCGACCACCTAAGCCCGACAGGCTCCCCATGGCCTTCGCCTTCAGCCGTTCGAAGAGCAGCGGATTCACGAACGGGGAGACATCACCGCCCAGGGTGGCGATCTCGCGCACCATCGTCGCCGAGATGAACTGGTATTGCTCGCCCGGCGTGAGGAAGATCGTCTCCACGTCGGGGTACAGGATGCGGTTCATGCCCGCCATCTGGAATTCATACTCGAAGTCGGACACGGCCCGCAGGCCGCGCAGGATGATCCGCGCCTCGGCCACCTTGAGGAAATCCATGAGCAGGCCCGAGAACCCGCGGATTTCGACATTCGGGTACGGCGCAAGAACTTCCTTCGCCATGGCGACGCGCTCGTCCAGGGTGAAGAACGGATTCTTCGCGCGGCTGGACGCGATCGCGACGATCACATGGTCGAACAGAAGCGAGGCACGGCGCACGAGATCCTCGTGGCCGCGGGTCATGGGATCGAAGGTCCCGGGGTAGACGGCGCGCTTCATCGGTCGGGTTGCATCAGGTGGGCGTGGACACTCCCGGCGACGAGCCGGCGCTGCACGGACCATCCGTCCGGGGCCTCGAGCGCACGGGGAGCTTCCACGTACACGCGGGCTTCGGGAGCGAGCCGGTCTGCGACCCTGGCCAGCACGGCGGCGTGGTCGGCATCCGCGAAGGGCGGATCCACGAAGACCACGTCGTACACGCGACGGTCACGGCGCAGGAATTCTAGCGCATCCCCCTGCACCACCAGCGCGTTGGCGACACGCAGCAGCTCGACGTTCGCCCGCAGCGCCGCGGCGACTTCGCGATCGCTGTCGACCAGCACGACCGACGAAGCTCCGCGGGAGGCCGCCTCCAGTCCCAGCGCGCCGCTGCCCGCGAAGAGATCGAGGCACGCCAGTCCGACGAGTTCCTGACCGAGCCAGTTGAAGAGCGTCTCCCGGACGCGGTCCGGCGTGGGTCTGAGACCGGGCCGTTCGGGAAACTTCAGCAGCCGGCTGCGATGCGTTCCACCGATGATGCGGACGCGGTTCGCACCGGCGGACTGACGGGTGGTCACTGGAGCCGGGGGGCGCCGCCGACGACCACGGTCACCATGCGGTCCGGCTGGACGCGGCGTTGGAACGCGTCGCGGATCTGGGCAACCGTGACCGCCTCGATGCGTTCGACGAACTGGTCGAGATAGTCGAGCGGCAGGCCGTAGAAACCGATCACCGCCAGATAGTCGTGGATCTTCTTGTTCGAGTCGATGCGCAACGGGAAGCCCCCCACGAGGTTCTGCTTCGCCGCTTCGAGTTCGGCCTCGGTGGGCCCCTCGTCCACGTAGCGTTTCACGGTCTCGCGGACCACCGACAACGCCTCGCCGGCCTGTTCCTTCTTGGTCTGCAGGCCGACCTGGAAGGCGCCCGCCTCGGCCATCGGCGAGAAGTAGCTGTAGGCGCTGTAGGCGAGGCCGCGCTTCTGGCGGATCTCGTCGACCATCCGCGAGGCGAACCCGCCACCGCCGAGGATGTAGTTGCCCACGAAGAGCGGGAAGTAGTCGGGATCGCTGCGGCGGATGCCCGGCTGGCCGACGAGGATGTGGCTCTGACTCGCCGGATGATCGATGAAGCGTTCGACGCTGGCGTCGAGCGGCGCGACGGGCGCCAGCGGTGGCACCGGGCCCGTGGCGCGGGGAAGGCCATCGGTGAGGCGGCGCGCGATGGCGTCGGCTTCTTCCCGGGACACGTCGCCCATCACGGCGACGATCGCCCAGTCGGCCCGGTACCAGCGGGCGTGGAAGGCACGCAGGTCGTCGGTGGTGATCCGGGCAATCGTTTCGATCTCACCCGAACCGCGACGGCCATACGGATGGTCGCGGAACACCGCGGTCTGGAACGCACGGTCCGCGATCGACTCCGGCTTGAGCGCGGCCTCCTTCAGGCTCGCCGTGAGGCGGCTGCGCTCGCGATCGAGGACGTCGGCGGGAAACGCTGGGGCCTGCAGGACTTTCGAGAGGAGGTCGAGCGTCTGCTCACGCTCCTGGGGGCTCGAGAGGGTCCGCGCCTGATACCCGGCGCGGTCGGCATCGAACCGCGTACCCATGATCGCCCCGACATCGGCGAGACGGCCGCTGACGTCGGACTCGCCCAGCCCGCCGGCCCCGAGGCGCATCAGGCCGATCGTCATGGCGGCGAGGCCGGTGGTCTCGGGGACATCGCGACTCGCGCCCGCCGGAAAGTCGACGGAGACATCGAGCATCGGCAGGGCCCGGTTCTCGACGAAGAGAACGCGGGCGCCGTTGGGAAGCTGCCACGACTGGATCGGCAGCGTGGCGCCGGCGAGCGCAGGGACGAGGAGGCACGCGACGGAAGCGAGCGTGCGGAACAGATGCAATCTTGCGAAGGGCGACGGGAAAGACATGATGGCTCTGCGAGAGATCAACGGTTCGGGGTCGCGGCGGCGGCCTGGGGCTTGGCGAGCGGCTGGGGATCCAGGACGGCGACGGTGAGGCCGTCGTCGACCAGGTAACGGCGGGCGACCTCACGAACCTCGTCTGCCGTGACCTCGCGGATGCGCTGCACCTGGATCGGCCCTGCGTCATACGGAAGCCCCGAGGTATGGAGCACGCCCATCTGCATCGCCTGATAGAACATCGAATCGCGCTGGAAGACCTGCTGCGCGATCACCTGCGTCTTCACGCGCGTCAGTTCGGCATCGCTGATGCCTTCGTCGACGATGCGCCGGATCTGGTCGCGCAACGCCTGCTCGAGATCGGCGACGGTACGGCCCGGGGCTGGTACGCCGTCGAGGAAGAACATGCCGGGACCGCGGTTCACGCTGTCGTAGCTGGCTCCGGCGCTCATGGCGAGCCGTTGCTCCCGCACGAGGGCGCGATCGAGGCGTGCAGCGTCGTTGCCATCGAGCACTCCGACGAGCACTTCGAGCGCGTAGGGCTCGCGATCGTTGGCAGGGTCGCGGACGACCGGTGCGTGCCACCCCATCAGCAGATAGGGCAGTTCCCCGGGTGCCTTGACGTTCAGCCGCTTGGCGCCGCGCTGGGGCGGCTCCTGCTGCACCTTGCGAAGCGGCAGGGCCCGGGACGGCAGCGGACCGAAGCGCTGCTCTGCGATGGCGAAGACCTCGTCCGGCACCACATCGCCGACCACCACGAGCATGGCGTTGTTGGGCGCGTACCAGCGGCTGTACCAATCGCGGGCATCCTGGGCCGTCATGTTCTCGAGGTCGTTCATCCAGCCGATGATGGGCCATTGGTACGGGCTCACGGTGTAAGCGGCGGACATCAGCTGCTCGAACAGGAGGGAACGGGGCTGATCGTCGGTGCGCATGCGGCGCTCCTCCATCACCACGCGGATCTCCTTCGCGAATTCCGCATCGTCGAGGATGAGGTTCTGCATCCGGTCGGCCTCGAGTTCCAGGGCGAGCGGCAGCTTCGACTTGTGGAGCTGTTGGAAGTAGGCCGTGTAGTCCTTGCTGGTGAACGCATTCTCGCGTCCGCCTGCGGCTGCGATGAGCTTCGAGAAGGTGTTCACGGGGTGCTTCTCGGTCCCCTTGAACATCATGTGCTCGAGCACGTGCGCGACGCCGGTCGTGCCGCTGATCTCGTCCATGCTGCCGGCCTTGTACCAGACCATCGAAGCGACGGTCGGCGCGCGGTGATCTTCCATCACGACGATGCGCATGCCGTTGGCCAGGGTGTGCTCGCGCAGGTCTCCCTGGGCAGCCTGGACGGGGGATCCGGTGACAGCGCCGACCAGCGCGAGACCGGGGATGGCGGCGCGGCATGCGCGACGCAGGATGGCGTGAATCATGTTGGCGTGTCGGTTGGGGTTGGGACTAGAATTCGCGACCGAGGCTGTCGTCCGACAGCTCGCTCGCCTGAAGATCCGAATGAGTTCGATTTTTCCGACGGGTTCGATTTCTTCCGACTTGTTCCGACTGGTGTACGTTCCGATTGGTGTGCGTTCCGGTGGGCCTCGGTTGGTTTCGAAGGATTTCGACTCGTTCCGAAGGGCCGGCAGGACTGCAGGTTGCCGCAATTTCCGAGAGCCGCCATGTTCTTCCGGCGCTCGTTCAGGTTCTGAAATGCTCGATGGTGAAATAGGGTGGAGCACCATCGGGAACTGCAGATCTGACTGGAAGCTCAGCACCTCGCTCATCATGGCCGCATGGTCACCTTTCGGTCTTCGGCGTTCCGTGCAGCCCCGACGCGGACGGGGCCTAGACACTCTACATCATGCTTAGTTTCTTCAAGGGCGCCGCAAAGAAGGCCGGCGCGGACACCACGCCCGACACCGAGAAGGTCGCCGAGGCGGTCGCCGACGCCACGCCGGTGGAGCCCAAGCGATCCTGGGCGCAGCGGCTGCGCGACGGGCTTTCGGCGACCCGCGAGAAGCTGGGAGGCCAGCTCAAGCAACTCTTCACGAGCGGCGCGAAGGTCGACGAGGCGTTCTACGAGGAGCTGGAGGCGATCCTGCTCTCGTGCGACGTGGGCGTGTCGGCCACCCGTCATCTCATCGACGCGACGCGGGCCCGCGTTCGGAAACTCGGCGTCTCGACACCCGAGGAGGTCCGCCTCCAGCTGAAAGCCGCGCTGGAAGATCTGGTGGCTCCGCTCGAGAAGCCACTCGAGATCACTGCGCAGCGGCCGTTCGTGATCCTGTTGACCGGTGTCAACGGCGCAGGCAAGACCACTTCCATCGGTAAACTGGCGCACCTCTATCAGGGCATGGGGCACTCCATCCTCCTCGCCGCCGGTGACACGTTCCGGGCCGCCGCCCGCGAGCAACTGGCGGAATGGGGGGCCCGGAACAATGTGCTCGTGGTCTCGCAGCAGGGGGGAGATCCCGGTGCGGTGATCTTCGACGCGGTGCAATCCGCAACGGCGAAGGGTATCGGCGTGCTGCTCGCGGACACCGCCGGGCGGTTGCCGACCCAACTGCATCTCATGGAAGAGTTGAAGAAGGTCCGTCGGGTCACCGACAAGGCGATGCCTGGCGCCCCCCACGAGACGCTGCTCGTGCTCGATGCGAACACCGGGCAGAACGCGGTCGCACAGGTGAAGGCATTCGACGACGCCATCGGTCTCACCGGGCTCGTGCTGACCAAGCTCGACGGCACCGCCAGGGGCGGCGTGATCGCGGCGATCGCGCGGGAGCGCCCCATCCCGGTCCGATACATCGGCGTGGGCGAAGGCCTGGAAGACCTCCGACCCTTCGAGGCCCGGGCCTTCGTGGACGCCATGCTCGATTGAGGACCGCTCGCCGTCGTATCGCCTGCCTGTCGCGGAAACCCGCCTGCGCCCTCCGCGACGGGGCGCCTGGCTGATGGAGCCATCGATGATCACCCTGTCGGGGGTCACCAAGCGCCATCCCGGTGGGCAGGAGGCCGTGCGGCGCCTCGATCTGTCGGTGGCACGCGGCGAGTTCGTGCTGCTCACGGGGCACTCGGGGGCGGGAAAGAGCACGGTCCTCAAACTGATGGCCGGCATCGAGCGTCCCACGGAAGGCACCGTCACCGTGAGCGGCCAGGACCTCGGCACCATCCGCAGCGGCGCCCTCCCCTACCTCCGGCGCAACCTCGGCCTCGTGTTCCAGGACCACAAGCTGCTGCTCGACCGATCCGTGTTCGACAACGTCGCACTGCCCCTGCGGATCGCAGGCTTCCCGGGCGCAGACATCGGAAAGCGCGTACGTGCCGCCCTGGACCGCGTCGGCCTGCTCGACCGGGAACGCGGCGATCCGGTGACGCTGTCCGGCGGCGAACAGCAACGGGTGTGCATCGCACGGGCGATCGTGCATCGACCGGCCGTGGTCCTGGCCGACGAACCCACGGCGAATCTCGACGAGGCCTACGCGCTGGAGATCGTCGGTCTGTTCCGGCGCCTGCACGAAGTGGGCGTGACGCTGGTGGTCTCCACCCACTCCCCCACCGCATTCGGCGACGCGCGCGTGCGTGAGGTGGCGTTGCGTCAGGGGATCCTCGTCCGCTCCGGCGAGGCCAGGGCATGAGCCGTCTGCTGCGTGAGCACGGCCTCGCCTTCCAGGATGCGCTCCGCCGGCTCGGTGGGCAGTTCGTGGCGGCATTCCTGAATCTGCTGGTCATCGGGATCGCCCTTTCGCTGCCGCTGGCGATGTACGTCGTGCTGGGCAACGTCTCGGATTTCTCCCGGCAGGCGGCCGCCGAGCCGCAACTCACCCTCTTCCTGCGGCCCGACGCCGATGCCACCGTCGCACGGAACATCGAGAGCCGGCTGAAGGGTCATGCCGCGATCGGCCGGTACCAGTTCGTCGCGAAGGCCGTGGCACTGGAGGACCTGAAGAAGGCAGCAGGACTCTCGGGGATCGTCGAGGAACTGGGACGCAATCCGCTGCCGGACGCCTACGTGGTGACCGGACGTCCGGACGGCGCCGAAGCGCTGGAAGCGTTGCGCTCCGAAGCTGCGACATGGCCGGGCGTGGATCACGCGCAACTGGACACCCTCTGGGCCCGACAGGTGGAGGCCGTCATCCGCGGCGGCCGGACGGTGGTGGTGATCCTCGGCAGCCTCCTTGGCGTCGCCCTCGTGGCGATCACCTTCAACACCATCCGACTGCAGATCCTCGGACGCCGCGAAGAGATCGAGGTTTCCAAGCTGATCGGTGCGACCAACGCCTTCATCCGGCGTCCGTTCCTGTACCTCGGGACCCTGCAGGGCCTGATCGGGGCGTGCATCGCCTGGGGACTGGTGATGTTCGCCGTGGGCGTGCTCGAACGCGAACTGGGCGTCGCGGCCTCGCTGATCGCCCAGGATGGGGTGCTCCGGCGCCTCGACATTCGAGACACCATCGCTCTGGCGGTGCTCGCCGGGGGATTGGGCTGGTTCGGGGCATGGCTGTCCGTGACCTTGCATCTGCGCCGCTTCGAACCCGTCTGAGCGGCCGCTGGAACCTTCCGAGACGTTGGCACTCTCAAGTTTCGAGTGCTAACATCCGATCGAAAGGTCATCCAAGGAGGACCGCACCCCATGACGAACGCCCTGGCCATTTCCGCCGCACTGCCTTCCGTTGCCACCCTGGACAGCTACATCCAGGCGGTGAACCGCTTCCCGCTTCTCACGCAGGAGGAGGAGGTGCGCCTCGGTCGCCAGTTGCGTGACGAGCAGGATCTCGAAGCTGCCCGGCAACTCGTGATGTCGCATCTGCGCCTCGTGGTTGCCGTCGCCCGGGGGTATCTCGGCTATGGCCTGCCACAGGCAGACCTCATCCAGGAAGGCAACATCGGCCTGATGAAGGCGGTGAAGCGATTCGACCCCGAACGCGGCGTGCGCCTCGTATCGTTCGCGATCCACTGGATCCGCGCCGAGATCCACGAGTACATCCTCCGCAACTGGCGCATCGTGAAGATCGCGACGACGAAGGCCCAGCGCAAGCTGTTCTTCAACCTTCGCAGCATGAAGACAGGTCTGTCGACACTGTCGCCAACGGAGGTGAACGCGATGGCCGAACATCTCCGGGTGAAGCCCGAGGAGGTCGTCGAGATGGAAACCCGCCTGGGCGGCGGCGACGTGGCCCTGGAGCCGTCGGAGGACGACGAGGACGCCTACAGCCCGATCGCGTATCTCTCGAACCACGATGACGAACCCGGGCTGATACTCCAGCACGCTGAGACCGAGCATCTGCGTACCGAAGGTCTGGCCACCGCGCTCGCCAATCTCGATGCGCGGAGCCGCAGAATCATCGAAGCGCGCTGGCTGCGCGAGGAGGGTGGTGCCACGCTGCACGACCTGGCCGGCGAGTTCGGTGTTTCGGCAGAGCGGATCCGCCAGATCGAGGTGCAGGCGATGAAGAAGCTGCGTAACGCGATGTCCGAAGCTGCCTGACCCGGATCGGGCAATCCCGATGGCAGAGCGCCCCGGAGACCCCGGGGCGTTTCTTTTTCAGACCCCGGAGAGCAGCAGTTCGAGGTCGTGCTGGATCACGGACGCCGGTTGGTTGCCGGCGACGAAGAGCCGCAGGCGACCCTTCGGATCGAAGATGTAGATGCCCGCCGAGTGATCGACGGTGTAGGTCTCGGGCGTGGCACCCTTCTGCTTCTCGGCCACGACGCGGAACTCCTTGGCGACGGCCGCCACTTGATCGACCGTGCCGGTGAGCCCGAGGAAGCCGGGATGGAAGGCGGTCACGTATGGCTGCAGAGCTTCCGGCGTGTCGCGCTCGGGATCCACGGTCACCAGCAGCACCTGGACCTGATCGCCCTGGGGGCCCATCGCCTTGATCACTCCGGCGAGCTTGGCGAGCGTCGTCGGGCAGACATCCGGGCAATGCGTGAATCCGAAGAACACCACGACCGCACGACCCTGGAAGTCCGCGAGGGACCTCGGCCTGCCGTCGTGCCCCGTGAGATCCAACCTGCGTCCGAAGTCTGCGCCGGTGATGTCGGTCGCCTCGAACGATGGACCGGATCCCGACGAGCATGCGGCGACGAACAGCACCGTCGAGAACCAGATTGCCAGCGTCCGGAGCAGACCGGACCTCGCGGCGGTCACAGCGGGATGTAGTGATCGACCAGCAGAACCGCGAACAACGCGGTGAGGTAGACGATCGAGTAGCGGAAGGTCTTCTGGGCGAGCGCATCGGAGTACTTCCGATAGATGGCCCAGGCGTAGTGGAGGAACACACCGCCGAGCCCGATCGCGCCCACGAGATAGATGAGACCGGACATCCGGGTGGCGAACGGCAACAACGTCACGGCCACGAGAATGATCGTGTAGAGGAGCACGTGCAGTCGGGTGAACTCTTCGCCGTGCGTGACCGGCAGCATCGGAAGGCCGGCCTTCGCGTACTCCTTGCGGCGATAGAGTGCGAGCGCCCAGAAGTGCGGCGGGGTCCACGCGAAGATGATCAGGAAGAGCAGCAGCGCCTCGAATCCGACATGGCCGGTGACGGCAGCCCAACCCAGCACCGGCGGCATCGCGCCGGAGGCTCCGCCGATCACGATGTTCTGGGGCGTCGCGGGCTTCAGCAGCACCGTGTAGATGACCGCATAGCCGACGAACGTCGCAAGCGTCAGCCACATGGTGAGCGGGTTCACGAAGGCGTGCAGGATCCAGAGGCCGATCCCACCGATCACCATCGCAAAGCCGAGTGCCTGGGCCGACGTGAGCTGCCCCATCGGCAGCGGTCGTGCGCGGGTTCTGGCCATCAGCGCATCGAGCTTCTGCTCGACCAGGCAGTTGATCACCGCCGCGGCGCCGGCAACGAGAGCAATGCCGATCGTCGCGCCGAGCAGCGGTTGCAGCGGGACCCATCCGGGCGTCGCGAGGTACATCCCGATCACCGCAGTGAAGACGATGAGCGACACGACGCGAGGTTTCGTGAGTTGGTAGAACTGCTGGAGGGACGAGCCCTTGTGCGGCAACGACAGGCTGGTCGCCATGGAGATCTCCGGATTCTGGGCAATGCGAAAGGCGCGGGGATTCTAGCACCGGGACCCGCGAAACCCCACGCCTTGGCGAACGTTCGTGGCAGCGGCCCTAGCCTATTCGCGAGACCTTCAGAAGATGCACGAGATCCTTCTTCACGCGATTCAGATCGGGGGCGGCGGGAAACCGCATCATCAGATTGCCGATCGGATCGATCACATACAGATGGTCCCTCGGCGTTCCGGTCGCCGGCAGTTGCGACAACTCCGGAAACCGAGCCCTCGGGAGGATCACGGTGCCGTTGTACTCCGCGCGCAGTGCCTCGCCCGGCACCTTGTCGTCGTCGACCAGCCAGACGCGCACGATGCGGTCCATCTCCTTGCCCTGGGTCAGGCGGAGCTGGCGGATCTGCCAGAGCTTCTTCGTACAACCATCGCCACAGCCCCCGGAATCGACCATGACCAGCAACCATTTGCCTGCCACGGGAGCGAGATCCGCGGGAACGGGCACCCCCGGCTGCGGCGCCAGCGCCGCGATGGCCACCTGTGGAATCAACTCGCCGTAGTTCTTCTTGCTGCCCTCTGGTGGCGCTGCGTAGTACAGCAGGTAGGAACCGATGACCGGGGCCGCGCAGACCAACGCGAGGAAGAGCAGCTTGAGCCGGGCACTAGTCTGGCTGACGCCGGAGGCGGATGTAGACATGGTATCCAAGGATGAGGAGAAACATCGCGGCCCACTGGAATGCATAACCGTAGTTCTTGGCCGAGCCGCTGGACGGCGGCTGCCAATCGCGCGTCAGGCCGTCGGCGAGCGTGCCGTGCTGCTCGAGGATCAAAGGCTGGAAATCCAGACCGAAGCGCGCGGCGAAGCGCTCGACCGTGACGTTCTGCCACACGGTCTTGCTCAACTGGTCGGCAGACAGTTCGAGGAACCGGCGGTTCGGCGGCAGCGCAACGCCCTCGATCTCGACGATGCCCTCCGGCGTGCTGATCAACGGCAGCTTGGACCGATCGGGGGATCCCGCGATCCATCCCCGCTTCACCACGACGTGTCCTCCGTCCGCGAGTCGGAGCGGCGTGAACACGACATAGCCCGTCTGCGGACCGCGACTCTGGTTGTCGAGCAGCACGGTGTCCGCGCCGATGAACTGCCCGCGCGCCACCACTCGGCGATAGCGGACCTGGGGTTCCTCCAGCCGCGCTGCGCCGATCACGATGGGGGACGCAAGCGCGGCTGCCTGGGCCTCGTCCGCCACACGATCCCGCTCCTGCCCGCGCTGGAACTGCCATACGGCAGCGGATCCGGTGACCGCCAGCCCGGTCAGCGTGAGTCCCCACAGCACGAACGAACGCAAGGGAGACTTCATCCCGGGAACCCACGCCGGAAAATGGCGTCACCTTGCACCGGCCCTTCGCTGGAGGGCCCATGGGCTACACTCAACCGCTCCACCACGGACGCATCCATGAAGATTTTCATCGTCGCCTTTCTCGTCGTCATCGTCGCCAGCATGGGCTCCGCTTTGTTCTTTCTGATGCGGGACAAGGGCGGAACGGATCGCACCGTCAAGGCCCTCACGGTACGGGTGGGCCTCTCCATCGTTCTTTTTCTGATGCTGATGGGCGGCTACTGGTTCGGATTGATCCCGGGTCGCGTCGCCTGAGACAGCCTACTCGCCGGGTCGTTGACCGATCGCGGCAACCGATCGCGAAAAGGACGGGCAAAAAAAATCGCCGCACCCTCCAGCGCGGCGAAATTCACGGCAGCGACTCATAGGAAGCTGCGCTTTGTGACCGACTCCTCCTCCTTTATCGGTCCCGTTACCAGTCTCAGAGCCAGTAGACGAGCACGAAAAGCATCAGCCAGACCACGTCGACGAAGTGCCAGTACCACGAGACGGCTTCGAACGCGAAGTGGTGTTCGGGCTTGAAATGGCCCGCCAGACAGCGGAACAGGATCACGATCAGCATGATGGTACCGATCGTCACGTGAAAACCGTGGAACCCGGTGAGCATGAAGAAGCTCGCGCCATAGGCGCCCATCTTCAGCGTCAGGTTGTACTCGTGGAAAGCCTCGGCGTACTCGTAGGCTTGGCAGAAGAGGAACAGCACACCCAGTGCGATCGTCAGGAACAGACCGAGGTTCAGCTGGAACCGGTTCCCCACTTTCAGCGCCCAGTGCGCCCACGTCACCGTGACACCCGAGGTCAGCAGCAGGGCGGTGTTGAGGGCCGGGAGTCCCCATGCACCCATCGGCCTGAACGTGTCCTCGATGCCGGGGCCCGCCACCGGCCATCCCGCCTTGAAGTTCGACCAGAGGTACTCGCCGGTGGCGCCGCTCCCGAGATCGGGCACCGACAGCACGCGCATGTAGAACAGCGCACCGAAGAAGGCGGCGAAGAACATCACTTCCGAGAAGATGAACCAGCTCATGCTCCAGCGGAACGAGATGTCCTCCTGGGGGCCGTATCTCCCGGCTTCGCTCTCGCGGGCCACCGTTCCAAACCAGCCGAACATCATCCAGAACAGGATGGCAAGGCCGATCACGAGCACCCACGGCCCGGCTTCGACATCGTTCATCACGAAGGCGGCACCGAAACCCATGAACAGCAGGGCGATCGAGCCAATGATCGGCCAGTAGGACGGGCTTGGAACGTAATAGGGTTGTGCGTGCTGCATCGTCGTGCTCCCCTTCGAAATCACTAGGTTCTGTTGCCGGCTCGCCGTCTGGATCAGACGGGTGGCCGACCCGCGGTGGGCACTGCGCCGGTGCGCGTGCCTTCTACGCGGAAGAAGGTGTAGGAAAGAGTGACCGTGTTCACATCCTTTGGAAGATCAGGATGGATCACGAACACCACCGGCATTCTTCGGACTTCACGAGCCTTCAGTTCCTGCGTCGAGAAACAGAAGCAATCTAGCTTGCGGAAATACTGACCGGCCACCTGAGGTCCGTACGACGGAATCGCCTGCCCGGTCACCGCGGCGTCGGAATCGTTGCGCACCTCGAACATCACCTGCACCAGTTGCCCCGGGTGGACGCGGACGCTGCTCTCCATCGCCCGGAACTTCCACGGCAGCTCGTTGCGGGTGTTGGCATCGAGCTCCAGGACGAGCGTGCGGCTCGTGTCGACCTGGGTGTTCTCGACCACATCGGCCTTCTGGAGGTCGTTGATGCCCGTGACCTCGCAGATCTTCTTGTAGAACGGGACAAGCGCGAACCCGAAGCCGAACATGGCCACGGCGATCACGAGCAGCTTGGAGAAGGTGCGGCGGTTGTCGGTGATCAATCGACGAGCATCCGTTTGACGATGATGCCGAAGAAGAACAGGGCGACCACGGAGACCAGCACGACGAGTGTCTTCGTCGTACCGTTGCCGCGCGTATCGCCCTGTGCCTTCATGCCCGAAGCCGCGTCGACCGGAACTCGTCGATCACTTCACGACCGGCGGGGTCTCGAAGCTGTGGTACGGCGCCGGGGACGGCAGGTGCGTCCATTCCAGCGTGTCTGCGCCTTCCCACGGATTCGCCGGAGCCTTCTCGCCACCGCGGATGCACTTCACGACGGCGGCCAGGAAGATGAGCTGGCTGAGACCGAAACCGAACGCTCCGATTGAGGCGATCATGTTGAAGTCCGCGAACTGCTGGGAGTAGTCGGGGATCCGGCGCGGCATCCCGGCGAGGCCAAGGAAGTGCATCACGAAGAACGTGATGTTGAAGAAGATCATCGAGCACCAGAAGTGCAGCTTGCCGAGCGTTTCGCTGTACATGTTGCCGGTCCACTTCGGCAGCCAGAAGTACGTGCCGGCGAACAGCGCGAACAGGGAACCGGCGACCAGCACGTAGTGGAAGTGCGCCACCACGTAGTAGGTGTCCTGGAGCTGGATGTCAACCGGGGTCACCGCGAGGATCAGACCGGTGAATCCACCCATCGTGAACACGAAGAGGAAACCGACCGAGAAGAGCATCGGGGTCTCGAAGGTCATCGAACCCTTCCACATCGTCGCGACCCAGTTGAACACCTTCACGCCGGTGGGCACCGCGATCAGCATCGTCGCGTACATGAAGAACAGCTGGCCGGCGGCCGGCATGCCCGTCACGAACATGTGGTGCGCCCAGACGATGAACGAGAGGATGGCGATGGACGCCGTCGCGTACACCATCGAGGAATAGCCGAACAGCGGCTTGCGGGCGAAGGCCGGGATGATCTGCGAGACGATCCCGAACGCCGGCAGGATCATGATGTAGACCTCGGGGTGACCGAAGAACCAGAACACGTGCTGATACAGCACGGGGTCCCCACCGCCGGCAGCGTTGAAGAAGTTGGTCCCGAAGTGACGGTCCGTGAGAAGCATCGTCACGGCACCGGCGAGCACCGGCATCACGGCGATCAGCAGGTAGGCGGTGATCAACCACGTCCAGACGAACAACGGCATCTTCATCAGCGTCATGCCTGGCGCGCGCATGTTCAGGATCGTCGTGATGATGTTGATCGACCCCATGATCGACGACGCGCCCATGATGTGGATCGCGAAGATCGCGAGGTCCATCCCCATGCCCTGCTGGACGGAGAGCGGTGCGTACAGCGTCCACCCGGCACCGGTGGCGCCGCCGGGCACCAGGAACGACGCCATCAGCAGCAGCGCCGCGGGGGGCAGCAGCCAGAAGCTGAAGTTGTTCATCCGCGCGAAGGCCATGTCTGACGCGCCGATCATCAGCGGGATCTGCCAGTTCGCGAAGCCCACGAAGGCCGGCATGATCGCGCCGAAGACCATCATGAGGCCGTGCATCGTGGTGAGCTGGTTGAAGAATTCCGGCCGCCACAACTGCAGGCCCGGCTGGAACAGTTCCGCGCGGATGCCCAGCGCCAGCAGACCGCCGGAGATGAACATCGCGAAGCTGAACCACAGGTACATCGTCCCGATGTCCTTGTGGTTCGTCGTCGTCAGCCAGCGCGTGACGCCGGTCGGATGATGGTGATCGTGGTCGTGCGCGTGATCGTGTCCGTGAACGGCTTCCATGCTCGCTCTCCTGCTTCGTGTTTCCGAGTTGCCTGTAACGCGCGCCTGTCCTACTTGGACAAGCCCACCATGTGTTCCACCGCTGCCGTGACTTCGGCATCGGACAGCGCCGGGTTGCCGCCCTTGGCCGGCATCGCGCGGATACCCTCGATCGCGTGCTTCGCGAGCGTCGCCGGACCTTGGGCGATCCGTGTCGACCAGGCGGCCTTGTCTCCGACCTTCGGAGCCCCGGCGATCCCCATGCCGTGACAGGCGGCGCAGAGACCGTCGTAGGTCTTCTTGCCGTCGACCGGGCCCGCAGCGGCCGCCGGTGCGGTGGCGGCGGCATCGACCGCAGCCACCTGCACTGCCGGTGCGGCCTCGGCCGCCGCCGGGGTCGCCGCCTTGCGCTTCTCTGCCCAGGCCTTGAATTCGTCCTCTTCCACCGCCCGGACGACGATCGGCATGAACCCGTGTTCCTTGCCGCACAGTTCGGCGCACTGGCCGCGATAAATGCCGGGCTTCTCCACCTTGAACCAGGTGTCGCGGATGAAGCCGGGGATGGCATCCTGCTTCACACCGAACGCCGGCACCCAGAAGGCGTGGATGACGTCGTTGGCGGTGGTGAGGATGCGGATCTTCTTGTTGATCGGCACCACCATCTCGGTGTCGACCTCGAGCAGGTAGTTCTCGCTCTTCTGGACCTTGGGGTCGTAGATCTGATCCATCGGCGTGGCGAGACTGGAGAGCAGAGCAATGCCGTCACTCACGCCGGAGAGCGATCCCTCACCCTTCACGTACTCGTAACCCCACTTCCACTGGTAGCCCGTCGCCTTGATCGTGAGGTCCGGGTTGCTGGTGTCCTTCATGTCGATGACGGTCTTGGTGGCCGGGTAGGCCATGCCCATCAATATCACGAAGGGGATGATGGTCCAGATGATCTCGACCGTCGTGCTCTCGTGGAACTGGGCTGCCTTGTGACCGACCGATTTCCGATGCTTCAGGATGGCGTAGAACATCATCCCGAAAACAGCCACGAAGATGACGACGCAGATCCAGAGAATGAGCGAGTGCAGGGAATAGATCTGACGCGCGATGGGCGTCTCGGGATCCTGCAATCCCAGCCTGGATGCAACCGCTACGCCCGAACACAGGGCGGTCGCAGACGCCAGGGCGACCAGTGACAGCTTTTTCATGCTTCCCCCAGACTCCTCGATTCAGTAGTTCTTCAGTCTGCGGCGCAGTTCGTCCGCCACCTGGAGCCGCTGTTGGTCGGTGAGAAATTCTCCGAATCTCACCTCCCGTCCGTGCGACCGCATCCTGAGATCGCAACGTCCGCCGGGCCCCTCGTGCGACACGATGACTTGTGCCCAATGCCGATCGAAACTGTGCCGGGTGGTTCTGCCGCGGTCATGCCGCTCCACGAGAACCCGGTCACCATCGATCGAGACCGATTCGTAGTCTCCGGCATGCCATTCGACGATCTTGAACGCCGCGAACAGCACCGCCATTTCAATCAATGCGAAAGGCAGGATGTACCACGCACCCTGCACCGACCAGAACACGGCAACTGCGAGCGATACACCAAGGATTGACAGCAGGAACACGCGCCTGCCCCGAGGCGACATCGAATCGTTGCGGCGGGCGACCAGGTGGTAGGAGGTCGCGAATTCGTCTACGCGTTCCATTCGCGCGGTCCGATCGTTTTCCTGCGCCGACCCACCCCGTCGATCGCTTTGGAATACCAGTGTTTTACGGCGGCGGACGATAGCACGCGGCTCTTGGACGAAGCAAGGCAAAAGCCTTGTCCAACAAGGGCGACGGCAGGCTTCTTCGACCGCCTCATCGGCTGCCTCTGATACGGTGCACCCGGATCACGTCGAGCCCCTCCGCCGTGCGCGCCGGACCTTCCTCCGGCCACCACGCGTGCCCGTAGACCACCTCGACCGTCAGGGGCAGTCGCCCCTCCGTCCGATGGCGCTCGTACTGGGTCTCGACCGCCGCCCATCGCCGCGGCCCTAGCAGACCCCGCCTGCGCCGCACGGACGGGTCGTCGGCGCCGAGGTCGCGCAACTCGCGGCAGAGGGCGGGGAAATCGGCATAGGTGAGCGTGACGCGCTCCATGTCCATGACCGGGTTCGCGAATCCCGCGGCGACCAGCACGTCGCCGACGTCGTGCATGTCCGCGAACGGCATCACCGTGGCCGGCAGCCCGGCCATGCGCGTGGCGGACCGCAGTTCCCCGAGGCTGTCCGGGCCCAGCATCGTGAAGGTGAGCAGACCGCCGGGCCTCAGGAGGGCGCCGATCGCGCGCCAGTGCGCCGCGGGATCGGTGAAGACGGGTGGCAGGAGGTTCGCCCAGATCATCGAGAAGCTGCCCGATCGGAAGGGGAGCCGCGTCAGGTCCGCGCAGACCCACCGGGACGCCCGCCCGGAGAACCGTGGCAACCATCGCAGACGCCCGGGATCCCGATCGCGCGCGCGTGTCAGCATCGAACGGGAGGCCTCGACCCCGTAGACGTCGGCCGCTGGGTAGCGCTCGCGCAGTGCGCGAACTCCGCCGCCCGTCGCGCAACCCAGGTCGAGCAAGGGCCCCTGCGGCAGTCGGACCACGTCCAGGCGTTCGAGCATGCGTCGCCCCAGTTCCTCGGGCAGCACCGCAGCACCGTCGTAGCGCGCCGCGATACGGTCCCGACGTCGGCGAAGGGCGCGGACATCGATTTCATACTGGATGCCGGTGGTCATCGGCACCCGCCCGGAGCGGGCCCCGGCGACGGACAACAAGAGGGTGAGCACATGGCGAAGAGACTCGATGGGATTCGGGAGGTTCTCGCGCGGACCGTGAAATCCCGCTGCGCACTCTGCGGCGACGCCGCGTCCGACAGCGGCCTGTGCACATCGTGCCGGGAGGATCTTCCGTGGCTGCCGGCCGCGCGCTGTCAGTCGTGCGCGCTGCCCACCCCGGACGGCGCGCTCTGTGGAGTGTGCCTGAGATCGCCGCCCTCCCACGACGGCGTCGCCTGCGCGGTGACCTACGAGTTTCCGGTCGACGCCTTGGTGCGGGCATTGAAGTACCACGGACGGCTTGCCGCGGCCCGTCCGCTGGCCGGCATTCTCGCCCGCGCACTCACCCGGGAGCCGCCACCGGACCTCCTGCTCCCCCTGCCGCTCTCCGACGCCCGCCTGGTCGAACGCGGTTTCAACCAGACAGCAGAGATCGCCCGCTTGCTGAGCGGGCCTTGGAGAACTGCGACGGGCCGGGGCATCCTCGGTCGGATCGGCCGTGCCAGACCCCAGGCAAGCCTCAGCCTCGACGCGCGGCGACGGAACGTCAAGGGCACGTTCGAATGCCTGGGCCAGGTGGGCGGACTGCGCATCGCGATCCTCGACGACGTGATGACATCCGGTGCGACGCTCGACGAGGCCGCGCGCGTGCTGAAGCGCGCCGGCGCGGTCTCGGTGCGTGGGTGGGTGGTGGCGAGGACACCGCGGGCCGGCGACTGATCCGCCGCCGAGGCCTCGCCGGTCGCGGATATGCGGGTCTCCGCGGGCCTCAGCCGGCGTCGCGCGCGCCCAGCTGGCGTTCGGCGAAGGCGCGCAGTTCTGGCGGCAGGTTGCCGGTGTCGATCGCCTGCCGGAAGCTCGCCCGCGCCTCGGCATCCTTGCCGATCTGCTGCAGCGAGATGGCCCGCCCGATGTACCAGACCGGCAGCGCATTGCCGAGCCCGATCGCGACACCGTACCGCTCGGCGGCCTCACCGTGACGCCCGATCCGCTGGAGCATCGCCGCGTGCAGCGCGACGAAATCCCCATGCCCGGAGCCGGGACCCTGCACCGATTCCAGCGTGAGGATCGCCGCGACCGCGTCGCCGCGCTGCGCCTGGAGACGTGCGGCGACCATCGCGAACGAGATCTGGTCCGGATTCGCGGCCATGCCTGCGCGCATCAACGCCTCCGCCTCCACCGGGCGCCGGGAGTCGAGCATCAGTCCGAGCAACGCCTGACGCGCACCCACGTGGGCCGGAAGCGCATCGAGCGCGACGCGGAACCTGGCCTCGGCCTCGGTGGCGTGTCCGTTCCGAAGAGCGGCGATACCCGCGAGGAACGCGTTCTCGGCACGCTCGACCGGACCCAGGGGACGTTCCTGCCGATCGATCGCCGTGGCGGAAGCCTGCGCCGCCGGGGCGGCAAGCGGCTCGACGTCCACGATCGGCTCCTGGACCCGGCTCCGCCCGACGACGGCGGGCTCGGGCGGGGCATCCTTCGCCCCATTGGCCGACCAGCCTCGCGGACGCTTCGGGACGGGTTCCCGTGGCCGTGCAGGTGCGACGGGCAAAGGCGTGGCGCCCGCCGGCGCCGGTGCCGCGACGGCCGGCGCCGCGAGGGCGATCACGGCACCGCGCTTGGCGGGCGCCTCGGCCGCCGTTGCAGCCGCGGGAATCGACCAGCCGTGGAGTGCCGCGATCGAGACCGCAGTGAGCGCGAGGCCGGCCGTGCAGGCCGCCAGCACGGTGGCCCTGCCGCCACGATCCGGCACACCGACCGCCCGGACCGGCGCCTTCGCGAGAGTCTTGCGGCCCGGGGCCGCGTGGCGCTGTTCGAGGTCGCGCAATACCCGATTGATGACGCTCATACGATCCACGGAATCAGTGCCCGACGGGCGGAAGAGGTGTCACGGGCAGCGGCGATGGCGTGCCGCAGCGTGACGCGGTCGCGACCCTCGGCGAACACCAGCATGAGGGCCTTGTGCGCGAGAACGTTGACGAGGCGGGGCACGCCGCCGGTCGCGCGATGCAGATACCAGATCGCAGCCGAAGAGAACGCCTGGGTGCCGGCGTAGCCGGCCACGCGCATGCGGTGGGCGAGGTAGTGACGCACCTCCACGCGCGACAGCTCCGAGATCCGATACTCGAAGGTGATGCGCTGGCGCAGCTGACGCACGGCGGGATTCGCGAGGTGACGATCCAGCTCGGGCTGGCCGAACAGCACCACCTGCATCAGCTTGTGCTTCTCCGTCTCGAGGTTCGACAGCAGGCGCATCGTCTCCAGCGTCGGCAGCGACATCGCCTGGGCCTCGTCGATGAACACCACCGGACGTCGACCGGCGACGTTCAGCTTGAGCAGCGCCTGCGTGAGGCTGCGCACCAGTTGGTGTCCGTCGGCGCGGCGGTCCATCTTCACCGCGAATTCATCGGCGAGGGCGATCAGCAGTCCACGGGGATCGAGCAGCGGATTCGGCAGGTACGCCGTCGAGAAATTCTTCTCGACGACGGACATCGCGCGGCGGCACAGCAGCGTCTTGCCGGTGCCGACATCGCCGGTGATCTTGATGAAGCCCTCGCCCGAGTCCAGCGCCACCAGCACGACGTTGAGCGCCTCCTGATGGGCGCGGCAGTCGTAGACGAAGGCCGTGTCGGGCGTGATCCCGAAGGGTGCCTCGCGGAGCCCGAAATGCGACTGGTACATGGTGTCCGACATCGTTGCGTTCTCCTGTTCCCCCGCGGCGGCGCGTCAGCGCCTGCGGGCGTTGCTGCTCGCGGTGTCGCGCGAGACCGTGTCAGGTACGTCATAGCTGCTCACCCGGCCGCGCAGGTCCGAGAGGTCGCTCTGCCAGTCGCCGTCACCCTGGATCACGGTGGGCTTGATGAGGATCACCAGCTCGCTCTTGCGTGCATTGCTGGTGTTCGAACGGAAGGCGCCACCGACCACCGGAAGATCGGCGAGACCCGGCACGCCGGATTTCGTCTTGCGGGTCGATTCGCGCATCAGGCCGCCGATCGCGACGATGTTTCCGTCCTGCACGCGCACCACGGTGTCGGTCTCGCTGATGCTGCTCGAGGCGAGCGGCAACCGGAAGTTGCCCGAGGTGCCCAGATCGATCACCTTGGTCTTCTCGACCACGTTCGACACCGACGGATGCACGTGCAGGATGATCTGGTTGTGTTCGTCGATCTGCGGGGTCACGTCGAGCGCGACGCCGGAGAAGAAGGGCTGGACCACGATCGACGGGGACTGCGTCGCGGCACCGGTGGCGGACGTCAGCGTCGTCGTGGTGACGTTCGTCACGAAGAACTCGTCGTTGCCGACCTTCAGCACCGCCTTCTGGTTGTTGAGTGCGGCGATCCGCGGGCTCGACAGGACCTGGAGACTGCCCTGCGTCTGCAGGAACGACAGCAGGCTCGCGAAATTGCTGGTCTGGAACGCGAGCCCGAACACCGCGCCGGGGATGTCGGTGCCGAGCAGCAGGTTGGAGCCCGGCACACCCGCGAGCGCGGAGGAAGCCAGCACGCTGCCGTCCGCCGCCCGCGCGGTGGGGGAGGAAAGCGAACCGCTCGTGGCGAGATTGGTGCCGGGCGTGCCGACGCCGGCCGTCACGCGCGCCCCTTCGCCGTGCCGGAAGGCGGCCCAGTTGATGCCCGCCTGGTAGCCGTCCGCCAGTTCCACCTCGATGATCTTCGCCTCCAGCATCACCTGCCGCTCGATCACCAGGCGTGTCGCACGGAGGAAGCTCTCCACGTGCCGGATCTCGGACGGCAGCGCGCGTACGACGATCACGCCCGACTGCGGGCTGATGACCACCTGGCGGCCGGTCTCGGTCCCCACGATCGCGTGGAGCGACGTGTCGAGTTCCTTCCAGAAATCGCTGTTGGTGGTCGTGATGACGCGGCTGCCGATCACGGCCTGCGACGAGGCGTTGGGCTGATTGCCCATGGCGCCCGGCATGACGGGCAGGCCGGGCATCGGAAGTCCCCCGGCGCCGGGCATGCCGGTGCCCGGCATCCCGGCGCCGGGCGAGACGAAATCGGAGATGGCACCCGAGGTGACGCGGACATCGCTGCGCCCGTGACGGTGGCTCATCAGGTAGTTCACCTGGAAGACGCGGGTCTGGATCTCCGGCGGCTGCACCGTGATGCGCGCCCCCTGGATCTTGAAATCGAAACCGTACAGGTCCCGCACGGTCTCCAGCGCCTCCAGGACGGTGACGTCCTTCAGCGAGATGGAGATCGTCTCCTTGATGCCGGGGTGCACGACCATGCTGTAGCGGGTTCCGGCCACCATCGCCATGAACACCTGCGCGGCGGGCGCGTTCGACACGTTGAGATCGAAGCGCGCCTCGACGGGCTTCCCGTCACTGCGCGGAAGATCCACCGTGACGGGCGGCAGCAATGCCTGCGTCACGGCGTCGGGGATGGGCGCGGACTTGCGGCCCGTGAGACCCTTGTCGAGTTCGCGATCGATGGCAGCGATCGTCGAGCCCTGCCTCGGCTGGAAGCCTGCGCACGCGCCGAGGAAGAGCAGCGCCAGCATCATCAGCAGCGGATGGAGCCTGCGGTGCCATGCATTCGCTCCGATCACGATTTGGGTTTCCTCCGGGAAGATGCCATCTTCATCGGTCCCGCGGAGGCAAACTTGACCGGACGACGCTCGGCGTCGGGGTAGAGCTTGAGACTCACGCGCCCCGCGGGACCCTGCAGGACGGCCGTCGTGTCGGTCACGCGCAGCAGTCGATGCCCTTGCACTTCGTCACCGATCGCGAGGGGCACGCCGCTCACCACCGCGATCTGGCGGTCCGGCGCGACGAGCACCGACTGGAGGACGAGTCGGCCGGTCTGCGCCACCGCGGGTCCGGCGCCAGCCGCCATGAGACCTTCGGGCGGGCGCGTCGGATCCGCCGTGCCGGCGGCGTCGGCAGTACTTGCGAACGCGATGCCGATCGCCAGCAGCGATGTCTTCAGAGGGTCAGCCACGTGCGCTCCAGACTCAGGGTGTACAGGTTCAGCGTCATCGTGACGCGGGGCCAGGCGGCAGCATCCACGCGGGTGCGATTCCAGAGGACGCGGGCCGGCAGCGATTCGAGCCGTCCGGCGTAGCCCACCAGCGCCGACCACGGCCCCTCGACGGTGATCTCGATGCCGTGTCGATACAGCTCGCCGGCCCGGGCAGGTGCGGCACCGTCCGCGCCGGGCGCATCGGCCGGCGACTCGATCAACGGCGTGGGTGGCAGGTTCCGCATGGCCACCAGAGCGATCTGAGGCGAGCGCGCGAGCACCTCCTTGACGAGTCCCGCCATGCGCTCCGGCGCGGCGAGGCCGGTACCGAGGGACTGGATCTCGCCATCGAGCGCCGCGATCGCCTGGTCGGCCGCCTCGATGCGGCGCACGAACGGTTCGTCCGGATGGGTCTGCAGTTCCGCCACCAGCATCAGCTTCTGGCTCTGGAGTGCGTTGACGGCATCGCGGTCCGCGGCGAGCTGCTGGCGCAACTGGCGGAGGCGGGCGCCTGCCGGATCGAGAAAGCCGACGTAGATCACGAGGAACAGCGCACCCGCGGCCGCGCAGAACAGGAGGATCCGTTCCCGGTTCGGCATCGCGTCGAGGCGTGCCGCCTGCTGACTCCAGAGCGCCCTCATCGCCCGCCCTCCGCGTCGGTGGATGCACCCGATACCAGTGCGGCGAGATCGGGTGATGCCGCACCGGGCCGCGCGGCCGGCGGCACCGGTGGCGTCATCGCCGGGGCCGCGGATGGCGCGCCGTCACCGGCAACGCCCGAGGCGACGGCAAACTCGATGAAGCGCGGCGGGGCGGCAGCCAGGCCATCGATCGCGACCGGTCGGTGGAACGAGAGCTGGTTGAAGGCAACGCCCTGCAGCGCCTCTTCGCGACCCAGCCGTCGGAGGTAGTCCGCGACCAGTTCGGGATCGAGCGTGCGGCCCCGCAGCGCGATGTCGTCGCCGGCCCCCGCCACCGTCACCTCGGTCAGCCAGACCCCGTCGACCGACTGGCGCGCCAGTGCCTGCAGGAACCGCGCGTGCCCGCCGTTGGCCATGTCGCCCCGGGTGCGGAGCGCGACGACCGCCGCCTCGCGCATGGCGCGCAATGCCTCGCGCCCGGTCGCCCGGGCCTGGACTTCCGGGGAGACCCGGCGGGCGCCGAGTTGCTCCCCGAGGCCGCGGATCTCGGCCTGGAGTGCCACGGACCGGCGTTCCATGTCCCGGCGGGACGAGGCGGCGACGCGCGCCTCGTACGACTGCAGCACCGCGCAGGTCACGAGGAGCGCTGCAACCGCCCCCAGCGCCGGTGCGAAGATCCGCGCCGGCAGCAGCACCTTGCTCGGCCGCAGCGACGGATCGAAGAGATTGATCTCGAGCTGCACCTTTCTAGCCTCCCCGCAACGCGGCACCGAGCAGGCGCAGATGACGGCCCTGGACGTTCGGGTCGCTCAATGCCGGCACGGCGGAGAAATCGAGGGCGGCCGCGAGGTCCGCCACGGCCACCGGCACGTACAGGTTCTCCGCGAGGGGTGCCCGCAACGCGTCGGCCTGCGGGAACGGCGCGATCAGGAGGCTCGACAGGGGCAGCCCGCCGAACTGGCGATCGAAGTGGTCCAGGGAACGCTGCACCTGGAGCGCGACGCGATCGCACAGCGCCGTCTGGTCCGCGGCGTTGTCGCGGGCATCGTCGAACTGCGTCAGCCCGAGATCGAAGCTCCGCGCGAACAGCAGCGCCCCGTCGGCGGACACGGTCAGCATGCCGGCCCCGGTGCCGAACACCAGCAGCGCGACCGCGCGTTCACCGTCGGCCAGATGGCTCGCGACGTTGCGCTGGACAGTCTCGAGGATGTCGATGGCGCCGAGGTCGAGCTTCGCCGCGTCGAAGGTGCGGATGCATTGGGTCACGCGGTCGCGATGCGCGGCGACGGCGATCACGTTCGCGCCGCGGCCCGGTGCGAGGCCCCTGGGAAGCGGCATCACGTCGACCACGGCCTCGTCCGGCGAATACTCGATGAGGTCCTTCAGGTGCCAGCGGACCGCGGTCTTCAGCTCGGTGTCGGGCACGGCCGGCGCCTCGACGATATGGAACTGGTACTCGCCCTGCGGCAGCACCGTGGTGCAGCGGAGACGGTCCAGCCCGTGCTCCCGGCGCAGCACGCGCAGCACCTCGGCCGGCGAATCGCCGACCATGCGTTCGTCGAAGGCGACGAGTCTGGGGCGCTTGCCGGCAACGGCTTCCATGCGGGCCAGTGTCGCGCGGCCCGGTCGCAGGATCACGGCGCACCACTGTCTGGCGCGACCGGATCGGGTATTGAGTCTCAAGGCAGATTCGTCCGGATCGAGGTTCCCGGCAGGACGGCCGCCGGGCGGGGTGCGACCACGGGGCCTGGCCCCGCACTGCACCGCACCCGACGTATTACGACTGCATCGCGCCCGGGTTGAGGCGAACCCGCACGGGAGCCGTCAGTAGGTTTCCCGTTGGTATATGACGTCGGCGCTCGCGCCGGGGACGCCGAACGCGGCGCGGCCGGCGGGATCGCGATCCCAGGTGGATGCGCCCCAGTTGCCCTGCAGCCAGGAGCGCGACGCCGCGGTCGCCGTCGCGGCCGCGCCCGCGCTGCACGTGGAACCGCTCGCGGTGGAGCCGAGATTGGCGGTGAGATCCACCGACCCGCGCACGTTCGGCTTCGACAGCCGCAGGGCGCCACGGCCCGACGTGAACACGATGCTGTTGGCACCTGCCGGGGTGCCGGAGGTCGCGCAGGCGGCCAGCGGGGCGCGGTAGTTGCCGAACGAGAACTGCGTGTTGGTGAGCCGCGTGCAGCTGTCCTGCGCATTGGTCACGAAGGCGACGCCGTTCCAGTACTGGGCCGTGAGCGGCACCGGCAGATCCAGTTGCGGCGCGCCGAGCGCGTTGCCGATCTTCAGGCGACCGAAGCGCACGCGCGTGGCGGTCGATGCGTTGAGGGCCCGCGCGGTACAGCCCGTGCCGCACGCGCCGGTCGTGGCGGCATGCATGTCCGGGGAACTCACCAGCGCGCCGTCGGGATCCGTCACGCTGACCCCGAGCACGAGGCTGTCGAAGGGGCCGTCGGGCGACGCGCCGCGCGTGAACGTGGCACCGGTCGCCGTGAGGCTGTAGGCGCCGAGCGTCCATGCGGTCGCGGGCAGGCCGGTCAGCCGCGTCGACAGGTTGACACCCGCATCGGCGTTCTCCGCATGCATGACCACCGCACCGACGTTGTAGACCGAAGCCCGGTAGTTCGTCGTCACCCCGCCCGCTGCGTTCCGCGCCTGCAGCGTGAACGCGATACCCAGCGCCGGTTCGCCCATGTAGGTCTGGTTCCCGGTGCTGCACGCAGGCGTCACGCTGGCACCCGACAGCGCGAAGCTCGCCGGATGAAAGCGCCCGATGCGCGCGGCGGCGCCGGTGCCGGCATTGCGATACACGCCGGCGAGATCGACGCCGGCAGTGCCGAGATACCCCGTGACGGTCGCCGAGAGACCGATGCTGCCCACCTCGCTGTAGGTGAGGTCGGTGGGGACCGCCGCCCCGCTCACGAAGCTCCCCCCCGCCACCGTCGTCGTGCCGCCCAGCGTGCCCAGCGTGCCGCCCACCGGGGTGAAGAGTCCGCTCGTGCTGCTCGCGCTCAGCACGACGGGCCAAGCGAAGCGGGGCGCCAGGCTGTTGTCGGTCACGTTCGCCGCGGTGTCCGGCGTGCCGTCGTTGTCGACATCGTCGGCAGCCGACCAGAGATAGGCCGCGACCGTCGCGGCGAAGGTCTCGCCCGCCGCGGCGAACTTCCCGCCGGCCGTGGCAGTGCCCTCCGGATTGGCCACGCCGCCGCGAACAGCGTTCGTGACCGCGATGGCGAACGGTCGCACCGTGAGCGTCGGGGAGCTGCCGTCGATGTTGACCGCACCCGCGAACGTGCGGGAGTCGTCGCGGACGTTCAGCACGTACTTGCCGACGTCGGAGGTGCCGAGGTTGAAGGTCGCGACACCGGCCGCGAACGTGAGCGCGAGATTGTTCGCTCCCGGGACGGCGGTGCCGAGCGTGCTGGTGATGGACGGTGCGGTGGCCCCGGCCGGGTGGTTCGGGTCGATCGTGTACCAGGCCTTGAGGTTGCGCGCGCCGGTGTAGCCGGTGGCGATCGCGCAGTTGGGCGTGGCGAGCGAAGTGTCGCGCCGCCAGAGCGCGATCTGCATCCCGTGCGGCCGGCCCGCGACCACCGTGTTCGCGAGCGCATCGGTGGCGGTGATCACGAAGGCGTTGTCGCGGAAGCCCACGGTGCCGGACGTGCCCGTGATCGTCGCGGTCGTGTTGTCGCGCGCGGTGATGGCGAGATCTTCCGCACTCTCGTTAGAGAGCGAGAGCACGACCTGCCCGGCATCCGCGGACGTGAACACGTAGGTCGCCGCGCCGTCGTTGGCGGTGCCGGTCTCGGTGAGCGTGCCGCGGGCCGACCCGATGGCCCAGCCGCCGCGGCCCGTGCTGGTGGTGAGACTCACGGTGCCGCCGTAGGACGTGACCGTGTTGCCCGCCGTGTCGACCGCGCGGATGGTGATCGCATGCGCCACGCAGGTGCTTGCCGACGAGGCCGCGGAGATGACGAACGCGGCCGTGCTCGGCCCCCCGCACGGGGCGACGCTCGCGACGGCCGCCTGCGTGGTGGACGAGTAGGTGATCGACGCATTCGAGCCGAAATCGATGTCGCCCGACTGGGTGAGCACGGCGCCTTCGAAGCGCACCGAGTTGCCGAACAGGAACGACCCTTCGCCGGGCGCATAAAGGATGGCCGAGATCCGGTTGTCACTGCCGAAGGCGACATCGCCGTCCCCGTACAGGTAGATCTGCAGATTGGCAGGACTGCCCCCGGCGTTCATCGAGACACCGTCGCGCGAATTCAGCTCCGTCAGGAAGAGTCGCACCGGCCCGCCGGGGGAGACAGTGATGGTGACCTTGTCGGGGAGGCTCAGGTTGGAAATGAAGTAGTCCCCCGGCCCGAGCGTGATCGACGTGGCATTCACGTTCAGATTCGAGATGAAATACGTCCCACCGAGAAACGTGAAGCCGGCGGTGTTCGCCGCGACGGAGGCATAGGTGCCGCCGGGGACGTTGGTGCTGTTCGCGTTGGCTGAACCGCTGAACCTGGGGAAGGACGTCGGATTGAGCGCTGCGACGGTGGACGAAGGCGACGATCGGACCCCCGTCGACAGGAGGGCGTTGCCGCTTCCCCGGATCGCGGCCCCGTTCACGGTCGAACCGTCATCGATGTCAAGCCCGCCGGATCTGGTGCCGAGGACCTGCCCCGACGGGATGCAGATGCTCTGCGTGCGGGCGACGAAGTAGCGGATGGCTGTCCCGTTCGCGGGGATGCCGCGCTGCGTGACCGCGAAATCGCGCGTCGAAAGCTGCCAGCCGACCTCGCCTCGCCCGCCGGTCGTGTTGTTGCTCACGTTGTACTGGTACACGAACTCGCCGTTCTCGTAGAGGATCGCCTGGAACCAGAACGTGCTGCCGGAGGCGTTCGATTCCGGCACGTTGACCCACGACACCACGAAACTCCTGTTGGGTGCCGAGCCGACCGTCGCGTATCTGATGTAGCAGGAAGCGGGGGGGCACGTCGCATGGGACCCCCGGTTCGAAATGTCGAAGTCTGCGCCGTACACCCGCATGGTGTTGTTCAGGTTCTCGTCCGGCATCGGGTACGGATAGGTGCGCGGGGACGACGAAGCGAGGCCGTCGCCGCAGAAGCTGTTCCCGAATTGGAGGCGGCCGTTCGTCATCACGCGCAGCTGCGTGTAGCTCGTGCTTCCGAAGGTGAAGGTGAAGCCGATGGGCAGCAGTTCGCTGATCGTGTCCTTGTCGTTCGCACCGCGGTCGCTGCAGGCCGACTTGCGCTCCCACGTGACGTTCGTGTGGGCGGCGGCACTTACCCACGCGTAGCCCCGCGCCACACTGCTGTACGTCTGCGCGGCGGCCGGTGTCGAGAGCAGGCCGCCCACCGCGACGATCGCCAGCATCGCGATGCGGATGCCGCGGCCGAGCCCGGCCAGTCGCCGCATCACGGACATGTGAACCTCGGCGCGGCACCCGCGGGGTCGGTACACCGCGACACGGTGGCCTGCACCTGCCGCTGCAGCGGATACCCGCCACCGCCGCCGTTGGCCGTGGCGGTGAGGTTGTAGACGGCCACCTGCCGGTTGCCCTCGGTGGTGGCGGTGCGCACGCAGGCGACGGTGACCGTCATGCCGTCGAACGCCGCGCCCAGCGCCAGCGGGGTGGTGGTGAAGCACGCGGGCGGCGCGGGGGGCGAAGCGGACAGGCCCGCGTCCGCGTTCGCCGGGTCCGCCACCTGCGCGATGCCCCATTCGATGCCGGAGCGCGCCGCCTGGAGCGCACGCGTGCCACCCACGTCGAGCGCCTCGGCGCCGCCCTGCGTGCTCGTCACCGACATGATGAAGGCGCCGAGCATGGCGAGCACGACGAGCACGAAGATCGCCGAGACCATGACGAAGCCGCGGGCGCGATCAGGGCGTGTTCGACACATGGACCTGGGCCTGGAGATTGACGGTCTCGCCTTCGATCGTCATCGCGAGATTCGCGGTGACGATGCCGTAGCGGGCGAGCAGTTCGTTGCTGTCGTAGGCGAACGCACATCCGGTGACGCGGGTCGCGAGCAATGCATTGCTGCCCCCGGTGGGCGGTGTCGCCTGGGCTGCCGCGATGCCGTAGTTCCAGTGCCGGCGCAGCACACCGGACGACAGATCGCAGGCATAGGTCACGGCGTGCTCGACCACGTGGAACCGGCTCGCGGGCGACTCGAGCGGAAACAGCTTGGCGGCCGTCAACGTGACGGTGGTGGCCGTGGCGCTCGCCACCGTCGCGCGGTTGTTGCCACCCGCCTGCCAGGCGTCGCTGCCGGTGAATCCGCTGCCCAGGTTGAACACGACGATCTGGTTCCCCGCCGAGATCGTCGGCATCGTGCCGATCACGTCGAAGCTGGTGTCCCCCGCCGCCGTCACGAAGTCGAGCGTGTTCCCCGTGCCCGCGGACGTGACCTCGGCGCGATAGCGGCCGCCGCCCGTGGTGAGCAGGAACTCGATGAAGCGGCCTGTCGGGTCGACGCGGATGCTGTTCGGCAGCGCGAGGCGCAGATCGCGCGCGAGACGCCGCAGCGCGGTGTCGGCGGCGTCGGTGAGTTCGGCGCGGCGGGTGGCGTCGAAATAGCCTTCGACGGGCCGCTTGATGAACACGGCGACCATCGCCGACACGATGCCGGCGATCGCGATCACGATCACGGCCTCGACCAGCGTGAAGCCTCGCGCGCGATGTCTCATGGCAGCGCGTTCGGCGCGTAGCGCACGCGGTGGCGGCTCAGCGTCACGGACTCGCGGCCGGGCCCCGTGACGGTCACGGACACGAGCGCGACGCTGTCGGGGTCCGCGAACCCGAGTCCGCCGCGCGTGACGGTCACCGAGGCCGCGTACCCTTCGAGGCCGGGGATCGTGGCGCCGGTGAGATCACGGATGCCGGTCATTTCGAAGCCCTGGTAGTCGTTCACGTTGTCGAAGGGTGTCGTCGTGCTGTAGCGGGACTCTCCCGCCTCGGGGCCCGGTGCCGTCATGCTTTCCTGCGTCGTGCAGCCGGCAGTGCTGGTGGCGGTCGCGGCGGCCGCGTCGTCCGGATCGCAGTAGGTGAAGGGCATCAGCGCGATCTCCTCGAGCAGCGACTCCGCGATCACCAGCGCCTGCTTGCGCACCACCGGATCTGCGCTCTTCGCCGCCGTGATGTTGAGGACGGCGAGGACGCCGGCGAGGCCCACGCTCACGATGACGATGAAGACGATCAGTTCGACCAGCGTGAGGCCGCGCTGACCCCGACGCTCAGGGGTGCGCATGCCCGGTCTCCGCCTCGACCGTGAACGACTTCGAGAACCCGCCGCCCGCCACCGTCACCGTGATCGGCCCGCTGCTGGGGCGTCCCTGCGCGTCGAAGCTGAACGAGGTGCCGGAGATCGCCACGTCGGACGATCCGCTGACCGCCAGCCGTCCGCCGGTGCCCGGGCCTGCCACGTCGCCGCCGCAGCCACCGCCGCTTTCGAAGCAGGCGGCGAAACCGTTGCCGGCGAAGGTGACGCGCACCGTGGACCGCGAGGCCACCGCCGCCTTCTGGGCGTATCGCACCGCGGCCAGGGCGCTGTCGAACGTGCCCTGGACCTCGAAGTCGCTGGTGGTGGTGATGCGCGGCAGCGCCACTGCCGCGAGGATGCCGAGGATCACGATCACCATCACGAGCTCGGTGAGGGTGAAGCCGCGCTGCGCCGGGATGGATCGGTGGAACGCCATGCCGGATGCGCCTGTGCCGTCCGTGAACCGGACGGCCGGATCGCCTGTGATCAGTTCGTGCAGATGACGGTGGCGGTTCTCGTCCTGGCTGTGTCGTTCGCGTCGGTGATCGTGCACGTCACCAAGGCGCCGTCACCGCCGGTCGCGCAGTTGCCCGTGCCGCTGATGGTGTAGCCCGTGGGGACCGTGTTGCCCTGGAAAAGGGGCGCGAGGATCGTGCTCGTGCAGACATTGCTGCTGTTCATGCGCGTACCGCGCAGCGAGTTCACCTTGTAGGCGCCGTAGTTGATCGACGCCGACGAGTTCAGCGCACCGGCCACGCCCGCGAGGGCGGCATCACGCGCGTCTCCGCTCAGATCGACGAACTTCGGCAGGGCCGTCGCCGCGAGGATGCCGAGGATGACGATGACGACGACGAGCTCGATGAGGGTGAAACCTTGCTGGGTGCGCTGCATGGAACTCTCCTGTTCGCGAATGCCTGGAATGGGATGCTTGGGGACACCGGGCTCTGTCGAGACCTCAGCATCCGATGGTCGTGGGGGCGGGGATGATCGCGGCCTGCCCGCGGGCCGGCGGCTCCTGGTACGTCATCTGGCACGTGCCCGGGTCGGCCGCACCGCGGATCTGGATCACCATCGGGTTGCCGGCGATCACGTTCACCTGGTCCGCCTGCGGATTCAGTTGCGCCGCGCTGACGATGCCGGTGCCGTCCGCGGTCGGATAGCCGAAGCGCATCGTGACTGCGAGGCCGTCCATGTTGACCGTGCCGGCGTCGAGCGTGCAGGTCGGCGAGACCGAGACACCGGCCTGATCGACCCGGCAGGCGGCGGAGGCCAGCGCCGCAGCCGATCGCACCGTGCCGTAGATCGAGGCGAGCTTGGCCGCGCGGCTCTGACTCTGCATGTTCACGTAGCGCGGCACGGCGAAGGCGGCGAGGATCCCGATGATCGAGATCACCACCACCAGTTCAATCAGCGTGAAGCCACGTTGCTCATTCATTCGTTCGGTATCCGCGTCGGGAACAGGCTTTCGGGATCGACAGGCTGGAACCCTGTCCCGCAGCATCCTCGGCAGTCCCGCATAACGGCGTCCGGGCTCCCGACTTGAATGGCACGCTTCCGTCATTTGCTCATCGCCGCCTGACCGAGGTCCCAGATCGGGAGGAACACGCCCAGTGCGAGGATCAGGACGAGCACGCCGAGACCGACGATGAGGATCGGCTCGATCTGCGCGGAGAGCGTCTTCAACTCGTACTCCACCTCGCGCTGATAGAGATCGGCCACCTCCTCCATCATGTCGTCGAGCGATCCGGACTCCTCGCCCACGACGATCATCTGCAATGCGACGGGCGTGAACACCTGGCTCGCCACGGCCGTGCGCAGCAGGCTCTCGCCGCGCTCGACCCCCTCCCGCATCCGCTCGATGCGCCGCGCCATGTGGGCGTTGTCGACGGTCTGCGCGGTGAGCGACAGGGCCTGCGTGATGGGCACGCCGCTGCGGAACGCGAGCGCGAAGCTCCGCGCGAAGCGCGCGATCGTCGCCTTGCGGACGATCTTTCCGGCCACGGGGATCCGCAGGCGCACGCGGTCCCACCAGAGGCGACCGACCGGCGTGCGCAGGTAGCGCACGAAGCCCACGACGGCGCCGACGGACCCGGCGAGCATCCACGGCCACCAGGCGACGGTGAAATCGGAGACCGCGATCAGGAGGCGCGTCATCCATGGCAGATCCGCGCCGAACCCTTTGTAGACCTTCGCGAAGGCGGGGATCACGAACAGGTTGATGACGAGCATCGCACCCGCCATGGCCATCACCACGAAGGTCGGATAACGCAGCGCCGAACGTACCTGCGTGCGCATGAACTCCTGGAACTCGAGATGGTGGAAGAGCCGGAGGAAGATCTCCTCCAGCCGCCCCGTGCTCTCGCCCACGTAGACCATCGCGACGTAGAACGGCGTGAAGACGTGCGGCTGGCGGGCCATCGACGACGAGAGGTCGCGGCCGCCTTCGAGGCTGGTCGAGATGTCGCGCACCGTGTCGCGCAGCGTCGGGTTCACGGCCGATTCCTGCAGCCCCGACAACGCCCGCATGATCGGGACACCGGCTTTCAGCAACGCGTACATCTGCCGACTGAACAGCATCAGCTCCGGCGTCTCCACGCGGGGACGTCCCAGCCTCGCGAGGAGACTCCCGACGTCGTTGCCGTCCGTGCCGCCATCGCGGGCGGGTTCGATCGCGACCGGCGTGGTGCCGAGCGCGAGGAGCTGGGTGGCGACGGCGCTGCTGTCGGCGGCATCGAGCACGCCCTGCACTAGACCGCCGCTCCCGTCGCGCCCGCGGTACTGGAATCTCGGCACGTCAGTCCTCGAACTGGTTCGAGGCGCGCATCGCCTCGGCGATGGTAGTGCGGCCTTCGGCGACGAGTTCGAGCGCATGGCGGCGCAGCGTCATGCCGCCCATCTGCCGGCGAGCGGCTTCCATGAAGACCTGCGGATCGCCGTGGTTAGCGGCATCGACGACCGGACGCGTCATCTCCAGCATCTCGTACACGCCGACGCGGCCCGCGTAGCCGGTCTGGTTGCACTGGAGGCAACCCGCACCGCGTCGCTGCCGGAAGCCCGCCGCACGATCGCCCAGCTCCATGCGGACCCATTCGCGTTCGTGGACGTCGGGCTCGTGCCAGTCGCTGCAGTGACTGCAGTTCACGCGCACGAGGCGCTGCGCGATCACGACCTGCAGCGACATGGCCACCATGTAGCGCGGGGCACCCATGTCGAGCAGACGGATGGGCGTGCTGACGGCGTCGTTCGTGTGCAGGGTGGAGAGCACGAGGTGGCCGGTCAGCGCGGCGCGCAGACCGGTCTCGACGGTGCCCTGGTCGCGCATCTCGCCCACGAGGATCACGTCCGGATCCTGGCGCAGGGCCGTGCGCAGGACGCGACCGAAGGTGAGATCGATCTTCTCGTGCACCTGCACCTGGTTGAGACCCGGCAGGCGGTACTCGACGGGATCCTCGACCGTGATGATCTTGCGTTCCGTCGTGTTGAGTTCGCCAAGCGCCGCGTACAGCGTTGTGGTCTTGCCGCTGCCCGTGGGGCCGGTGACCAGCACCATGCCGCTGGGTCGCTGGATGATCCGCCGCATGCGGTCGAGCACGGGGCCGGGCATGCCGAGGCGATCGAGCGTCACGACGCCGCCGGCCTGGTTCAGGATCCGCATCACGACGGACTCGCCGTGCTGGGTCGGCATGGTCGAGATCCGTACGTCCACCTGCGTGTTCCGCACCGTGGCGACGAAGCGGCCATCCTGGGGCAGGCGCTTCTCCGAGATGTCGAGGCCGGACATGAGCTTCAGCCGCAGCACGAGCGGTGCCGAGATCTTCGACTCGGCCTCGGTCTGGACGTAGAGCACGCCATCGATGCGGAAGCGGATGAAGAGCCGGCTCTCCTGGGGTTCGATGTGGATGTCGGACGCCCGCACCCGCAGGGCCTCGTCGAACACCGTCTGCAGCAGCTTGACGACCGGTGCCTCTTCCGCGCCCGCCGAGGTCGCGAGCGTCGTGAAGCTCACCGCCGCGTCCCCGATCTCCTCGCCCAGCTCCTGCGCGAGGCCGCTGATCTCCTGGGTCCGTGCGTAGCCGCGGTCGATGGCCGCCAGCAGCTGCGATTCGGCGACCACCGCCAGCTCGATGTCGCGCTTCAGGAGGCGGGTGAGTTCGTCGTACGCCGGAAGGTCGGTCGGGTCGGCCATGCCCAGGCGGTACGCGGCGCCGAGATCCTCGAGCACCATGGCGCGGTAACGGCGTGCTTGAGATTCCGGGAGTTTCCCGAGAAGCTCCGGCTTCGGCGTGAACTGGCGCAGATCGACGAACGAGATCTGCAATTGGCGGGCGAGCGCCTGGCAGATCGTCTCCTCGGTCACGAAGCCGGCATCGATGAAGACGCGACCGAGACGCCGACCCGTGCGCTTCTGGTCGTCGAGGGCGCTCTTCAGCTGGGCTTCGGTGAGCAGGCCCTGTCGCAGCAGGATCTCGCCGAGGCGGACTTTTTCGGGTCTTGGCATGGATCGTCGGGTTGGCGGGGCATTCCGGCCGACAGCGGATGGCCGGTGCGGAACACACGCCAACTTCGGCATAACAACGGCATGACTTGAGCGAGGCAGTGATTCCCGTGTTCGATGTGGTCCTGTTCCAGCCGGAGATTCCCCCGAACACCGGCAATGCCATCCGGCTGTGCGCCAACACCGGCACGAGTCTTCATCTGGTGGAACCGCTCGGCTTCCGGATGGGCGACCGGGAGCTGAAGCGGGCCGGCCTCGACTACCACGAGATGACCTGCGTCACGGTGCATCCCGATCTCGACGCGTGCTTCGCACGACTGCCGGGGCGGCGACGCTTCGCTCTCACGACCCGGGCGCACCGGGCCGTCCACGACGTCGCGTTCGAACCCGGCGACGTCTTCGTCTTCGGGCCGGAGACGCGGGGACTGCCGGACGAGGTACTGGCGAGGTTCGAGGAGGCGCACCGGCTGCGGCTGCCGATGGTGCCCGGCAACCGGAGCCTCAACCTGTCGAACGCGGTGGCGGTGGTGGTCTACGAAGCCTGGCGGCAGCAGGGGTTCGCGGGGGCTTCGTAGGCCGGGGGGACGGCGGCTCAGCCCTGGATTTCGGACTTCTGGTCGCGGCGGAGGAGCTGGTCGGCGGCCTCGCGTGCACCGATCTCGCCGTCCAGGAGGCGGCACACCGCTTCGGTGATCGGCATCTCGACGCCATGGGCGGCGGCCAGCCGACGGGCCTCGCGCGCGGTGCCGACGCCTTCGGCCACGTGGCCGAGGTCGGCGAGGATCTTCTGCAGCGTCTCCCCCTTCGCGAGCCCGAGGCCGACGCGGCGGTTCCGGGAGAGATCGCCCGTGCAGGTGAGGATCAGATCGCCGGCGCCCGAGAGGCCGAGGAAGGTCTCGGTGCGGCCGCCCATCTTGAGGCCGAGGCGGGTGATCTCCGCCAGCCCCCGGGTCATCAGGGCGGCGCGGGCCGAGAGGCCGAAGCCGAGCCCGTCGCAGATCCCGGCCGCGATGGCCATGACGTTCTTGACGGCGCCTCCCACCTCGACGCCGGCGACATCATCGGTGGAGTAGATGCGCAATCGCGGGCTGTGCAGCTGCCGCGCGGTCCCGTCCGCGAACATGGCATCGGACGACGCGAGCGTGACGGCCGCCGGCAGTCCCCGCGCGATCTCCTCGGCGAAGCTCGGTCCGGAGACCGCGCCGCGCCGGACGGTCGGGGCGAGGACTTCCTCGGCGACCTGATGGGGGAAGCGCGCGGTGACCGGTTCGAAACCCTTGCAGAGCCAGAGGACGGGCGCCGTGGAACCGTTGGCCGCGATCGCCTCGAGCGTGCCGCGGAGCGCCGCGGTGGGCGTCGCGATGACGACGAGGTCGGCGCCTTCCAGCGCTGCGGGCAGGGCGTGCTCCACGAGCATGTCGTCGGGGAGTCGATGGCCCGGCAGGAAATCGTTCGTGCGCGTGGCGCGCATGGCCTCGCAGTGCGCCCGCTGCCACGTCCAGAGGACCGTGCGATGGCGGCCATGCTGGGCAAGGGCGAAGGCCGTGCCCCAGGCGCCGGCACCGAGGATGGCGAGCATCACAGTCCGAACACCTCGCTGGCGCGGATGAATCCGCTCAGCCCGTCGCGATGCTTCACCCGTGCCCAGCCGGTCGCGGTCGTCTCGAGGAGTTCGAGGATGAGTCCCTGGGTCGCCTCGAAGACCGGCGTCGCCGTGGCGCTCGCGGCCTCGCGGACGACGGCATTGGCGACCGCGATCGACACCGTGCGCCGGGCGGACACGACCTTCGCCTCCGCCCAACCGAGCTTCCCGCCCGGCTCGCGGACCTTGGTCCAGCCCTCGATCGCCGAGATGACTTCCAGGGGCGAACCCGGACTCACCAGGTAGACGCGGGTCGCGCGGACGGAGGGGGCGTCGTAGAGCACGACAGGCGCCTCGCCCGCGGAGCGATATTCCAGGGCGGCCGCACCGGTCGCCCAGAGCAGGGCAGCCGGTGCGAGAGCGACGAGTTTCAGTGCGTCTGCGCCGGGGCGGCCTGACCTTCGGCCTGCTGGCGCTGACGGTAGAGCGCCTCGAAGTTCATCGGCGCGAGGAAGACCGGGGGGAAGCCCGCGCGCACGGCCATGTCGGACACGGTCTCGCGCAGGTACGGCAGGAGGATGGTCGGGCAGGTGATCGCGTAGATCAGTTCCAGATCGGATGCCGGCACGCCTCGGACCAGGAAGATGCCGCCCTGGCTCGCTTCGATCAGGAACACGGTCTTGCCCCCGTCCTTCAGCTTGGCGGTGACCGTGGCGGTGAGGACGACCTCGTGGTAGTCGTTGCCGATCGCCTTGCCGTCGTTGCGGAAGGAGAATTCGAGTTCCGGCTGGGCCCGCTCCAGGAAGATTTCGGGCGCGTTGGGGATCTCGAGGGAGGCGTCCTTGACGTAGATCTTCTCGATGACGAATTGCGGCTGGGCTGCCGCCTGGTCCTGCTCGGCCATGGGAACTCCGGTCGGATGATTGGCGAAAGGGGGCCGTAGTGTAACCCACGCCCTGCGGCCGGCAGGGGTGCCGAACGGGTCACGCGGACGTGCGGGCCGACGCGTTCTGGGCGATCCAACGGGCGAGGGACGCGGCGTCCATGGCGCCCGCTATCCGCGCCTTCTCGCGCCCGCCTTCGAAGAGGATCAGCGTCGGGATGCTGCGGATCCCGAGCCCGCCGGCGATCGCGCCGTGGGCCTCGGTGTCGAGTTTCGCGAACAGCACGCGGCCGGCATGGGCCCGCGCCGAACGCTCGAACACCGGGGCCATGGCCTTGCAGGGACCGCACCAATCGGCCCAGAAATCGACGACGACCGGCAGTTCGTTGCGGGTGGTGTATCTGGTGAAGGTGCCGGCGTCGAGGGCGACCGGCGCGCCGGTCAGGACCGGGGTTCGGCAGCGACCGCAGACGGGTGCGTCGCCGAGGCGATCGTCGGGTACGCGATTGACGGCGGAACAGTGGGGACAGACCAATTCCATGGGGACTCTCCAGGCAGTGTCGATCCCGCCCGGGCCTGGCGTGGCCGCGGCGGGTGGCGCGCCACCCGCGGTGCGCCCGTTCCCCGGTCAGGTGGCGGCCGCCCCGCCCGAAAGCAAGGGGACGAGGCGTCCCTCTCGGTCGAGCGCCGAGAGGTCGTCGAACCCGCCCACGTGAAAGTCGTCGATGTAGATCTGCGGGACCGTCCGCCGCCCGGTGCGCTCGGTCATCTCGGTCCGCAGCGCCGGCTCGATGTCGACGCGGATCTTGCGGATGTCCACCACGCCCTTGGCCCGCAGCAATCGCTCGGCGGCGATGCAGTAGGGACAGATGGCGGTGCAATACATGGTGACGTCGGGCATGACTATTTCTCCAGGGGCATGCCGGCCTGCTGCCAGGCGGTGATCCCGCCGGAGAGTTCGAACACTTCGCGGAATCCGCCGGCCTTCAGGCGCTTGGCGGCCCCGTGGGAGCGGTTGCCGGTCGCGCAGTGGATGACGACCGGGCGGTCCTTCCACTTCTCGATCTCGCCCGCGCGCTTGTCCAGTTCGGGGAGCGGGATGTGTCGCGCGTTGGGCACGTGCCCGCTCTTGAACTCGCCGGCGCCGCGGACATCGAGCACCAGCGCATCGCGCCGGTTGATGAGGCCCACGGCCTCGGCGACGCCGATCTGGGGAATGCCGGAGAAGCGCCGCACGATCGTCGGCACGACGATGCCGATCCCGCTCACTGCGGCCAGCACCACGAGCCAGAGGTTGTCCATCACGAACTTCAAGGCATTTCTCCACCAGTGTTGGAAGGGCGGACGCGGATCGCATCCGCCGGATAACTTGCCATCGCCCGCCGCCGGGCAAGGGCTGCGGCGGCGGGATCATCCGCCAATTCGAGCAAGACCACATGCCGCCATGCCACGTCAGGCAACGGTGCCGTGCGCAGGACTTCACGCGAGAACGCGAGCTTGGCCGGCAGCGCGCTGGCATCGGGAGACAGCGCGCGATGCCGGCCGACCTCCACGTAGACCGCCAGGAACGACCGTCGGCCCAGTGCATCGAGCCGGCGATCGAGGGCGTCGTCACCCTGCGCGAGCAACGCCTGGCGCCCCGCTCCGCGGAAGGCGCGCAGCACATCGAAATCACGCCACAGGTCGGACAGCAGCACGGCACCGACGAGGCTCGCCGCGGCAAACACGAGGCTCACCACGCGTCTGCCCCCGAATTCTAGGCGAGGGCCCTCCGCGGCACCAAGCGCGAATGCGAACGGCCCCAGGAAGTAGGCGTACCAGAGCGGATACTCGAAGAGGCTCTGGACCGCCGCGGGGATCACCAGCCAGCACGCCCACACGCCGATGCCCGAAGCGGATCGACGGACGCCGGCCCCCCAGGCGATCGCGCCCAGTACCAGGATCGCGAGTCCGGCGAGCCCGTATTCCGCGGCGATCTGGAGGATGGCGTTGTGCGCGTGCGTGGTCATCACGTCCGGTCGCGGCGCGGGAAGGTCGGGGGCGATCTCGAAGAAGCGTCCGGCGAATCGCCCGTGACCAGCGCCGGCGAGAGGCGCCTCCGCGAACACGGTCATGGCGCCAATCCAGAGCGTCGGCCGCTGATCGGCGCGCGCGGCCGCCTCGGTGAATCGTCCGTCCGGCTGCTCGATGCCCGCCCGAGGGACCCCCATGCCCATCGGCAAGGCCAGCGCCACCGCGGCGAGGATCACCCCGATGCGGAGCCTGCGGGGCGCTGCCGGCGCCAGCCGGGGCCCCGTCACCCAGACGACCGCACCCAGCGCGATCGCGGCAAGGACGCCCGCCCGCGACTGCGAGGCGTCGAGCCCGACGACGAGCAGGAGCGCCGGCAACGCCAGGAGCAGCGCCATGCGACGACCGGTGCCCGGGCGGACCGCCAGCCGCGCGAGGCTCGCGAGCCCCCACAGCATGAGCAGCGCGAGGTGATTCGGCTGGCCGAGATTGCCGCCAGGGCGGAGATCGTCCATGGGGAGGATCCAGGACCGCAGCACCGCGGGAATACCGTACAACTGAAACAGCGCCGCCACGGCGTCGAGACAGGCCGCCAGCGCGATGGCCGCAGCGGCGAGGTCGAGAATCCGATCGCCGTCGCCCCGGCTGCGGACGGCGGCGCCCAGCCAGGCGAGGCCGGCAGCCCAGAGCAGGTAGAGACACGCAAGCGCCGCCATGCGGGGATGGGCTGTCGCCCCCGCCGCCATCTGGCCGACGACGAGCGCCGCGAAGGCGAGGAAGACGCAGGCACTCCGCGGCCAGTGCCGCAGCCGGTCGGGGCAAGCAACGGCCGCGACGACCATCGCCAGCAGGCCGAGGGCGGCAGCGAGCCATTCGGCGTCGAACGACGGGATGGGCTCCGGCGCCGTGGGCACGAGAAAGGGCACGCCGACGAAGCCGGCGAGCGGAGCCGCGATCAGCCCACGGGCGAGGACATCGGAACGCACGGGTCCGGACGGCAGGACTTGGATGGCAGGGCTCCAGGAGGGTCGCGGTCACGCGCATGGCGACAGGGCGCCGCGGCTTCCCTAGAATTGATCGGAGAGGGCGCCCACGGCTTGAGGAGCGCCCCTGCATCCGCACACCCGAACACTCACGCGAGGACCATCGATGACGTACGAGATCGTGCTGATCCGGCACGGGGAGAGCATCTGGAACCGGGAGAACCGCTTCACCGGCTGGACCGACGTCGACCTGTCCGAGCGCGGACGTGAAGAGGCGAAGGCCGCGGGCCGGTTGCTGAAGTCGCTGGGTCACACCTTCGACGTGGCGCACGTGTCGATGCTGAAGCGCGCCATCCGCACCCTCTGGCACGTGCTGGACGAGATGGATCTCATGTGGCTGCCGGTGCAGCACTCCTGGCGCCTCAACGAGCGCCACTACGGCGACCTGCAGGGCCTCGACAAGGCCGAGACCGCCGCGCGCTACGGTGAGGCGCAGGTGCTCGTCTGGCGCCGCAGCTACGACACGCCGCCCCCGGCCCTCGCACCGACCGACCCCCGTCATCCCGGTGCCGATCCGCGCTACGCCGGCCTCTCCCCCGCCGATCTCCCGCTCACGGAGTGCCTGAAGGACACCGTGGCACGCGTCGTCCCCCACTGGGAACAGGTGATCGCGCCGCAGGTGCGCGCCGGCAAGCGGGTGATCGTGGCGGCCCACGGAAACTCGCTGCGCGCGCTGGTGAAGTACCTCGACGGCGTGTCCGACGCCGACATCATCGGGGTGAACATCCCGACGGGCGTCCCGCTGGTGTACCAGCTCGACGGGAACCTGCGCCCCCTCGGCCATCGCTACCTCGGCGACGCCGCGGCGATCGAGGCCAAGGTCCAGGCCGTCGCCAACCAGGGCAAGGCGAAGACCTGAGCACGCGCCTCCGGGATCTCCGAGGTCTTGTTGCCGCCGCGGCAGCAGGCCTCGCCCTCGAGGCGGGCGCCGCGCCCCGCCAGGATCTCGACGCGGTACGCGGACGCCTCGAGACGCTCCAGAACGAGCTGCGCGAATCCGAGCAGACGAAGGCGAGCGTCGTCGACCAGGTGCGCGAGTCGGAACGCGCGATCGGCGAGGCCACGCGACGGCTCCGCGATCTCGTCCGTCAGCGCGAGGAGCTCGCCCGCCAGCTGGCCGACCTCGCCGCGCGGACCTCAGCCGTGCAGACCGAGATCGAGCGCCAGCAGAACGAGATCGGCCGCACGCTGCACACGCAGTACGTGAACGGCCGGACCGAGCCCTTGCGGGTCCTGCTCACCCACGAAGATCCGAACCGCACGGCGCGACACCTCCACTATCTCACCTACGTGTCCCGGGCCCGGGCCGAGGTCGTGAGCGGGTTGCGCGCCAATCTCGTCGCCCTGGCGGAACTGTCCACCGCGACCCAGACCAAGCAGGCGGAGATCGCCGCCGTGGAGCGCGAACAGGCGGCCGAGCGGCGCACGCTGGAGCGGGAGAAGACCACGCGCCGGCAGGTGCTCGAAACCGTGTCGGCCCAGATCACGCAGCAGAAACGCGAATACGCGACGCTGAAGCGCGACGAGGAGCGCCTCACCCAGTTGGTCGAGAAACTCGCGCGCGCCGCAGCCGCGAAGCCCAAGCCGAAGCCCCGGACCGGCGCGGCGGACAAGACCATCGCCAACGCCGACGTACCCCAGGCCGGCGTCGGGGCGGCCCCCTTTGCGTCGCTGCGCGGCCGACTGCGTCTGCCGGTGGCGGGGGAACTCGTGGGCCGCTTCGGCAGTCCACGGCCCGACTCCGGATTTTCTGCGAAGGGCGTCTTCATCCGGACGGGCGCAGGGCAGGACGTACGCGCCGTGGCGTCGGGCCGTGTGGTGTTCGCGGAGTGGTTGCGAGGTTTCGGCAACCTCGTGATCGTCGACCACGGCGACGGCTACATGAGTCTGTACGGCAACAACGAGAACCTCAGGCACCGTGCCGGTGACGAAGTGCGTACCGGCGACGTGCTCGCGGCGGTCGGCGCGAGCGCGGGACAGGAAGACTCGGGGCTATACTTCGAGCTCCGATATCGGGGGCGGCCGTTCGATCCGTTGCCGTGGGCACCTCCGCGGTAGTTCGGAGGCGGATCCCCGGCGCCGATCGTCGTTTGTGTTTTTCGTTTGCGGCTGTAGTCCGCGCTTTTCGTCTGCAGTTGTCGTCCGCAGTTGTCGTCCGCAGTTGTCGTCCGCAGTTGTCGTGTTCGGTCACCGCTTCGCAGGCATCGTTTGGCAGTCAACGTTTTGCAGTCAGCACTTGGCTTCACCCGCAGTCGCTTTCCGCGTTTCGGGCATTCCCCGTGTTGGTCGTCACCGCAGGCCGGCGCCGCTTTTTTTTGTTGCCGGCATGATTTGTCGCATGTTTTGCTGCACGCTTCTTGCGTCGGAAGTCCCAGTCGCTTTCCGGAGATCTGAATGTTCACGAGATTCAAGCAGGCCGGCCTGATCGTCATCGGGGCCGTGCTGGGCGTGCTGGTCAGCCTCAATTTCTCGGCCGTCGCCCAGAAGGATCCGGGGCCGCTCCCGGTGGAGGATCTCCGGGCGTTCACCGAGGTGTTCGGACGCATCAAGGCCGACTACGTCGAGCCGGTCGAGGACAAGAAACTCATCTCCGAAGCCATCAACGGCATGCTGTCCGGGCTCGACCCGCACTCGGCCTACCTCGATGTCGATGCGTTCAAGGATCTGCAAACCAGCACCCAGGGCGAGTTCGGCGGGCTGGGCATCGAAGTGGGGATGGAGGATGGCTTCGTGAAGGTGGTCTCGCCGATCGAGGACACCCCGGCCTTCCGGGCCGGCATCAAGGCCGGTGACCTCATCATCAAGCTCGACGATCTCAACGTGAAGGGCATGACCCTGAACGATGCCGTGAAGAAGATGCGCGGCAAGCCCAACACGCCGATCACGCTGACCATCGTGCGGAAGGGTGACACCAAGCCGCGGATCATCACGCTGACCCGCGCGGTCATCCAGATCCAGTCCGTCAAGGCGAAGCTGCTCGAGCCGGGGTTCGGTTACTTCCGCGTGACCCAGTTCCAGGAGCACACCGGCGAGTTGCTCGCGAAGCAGATCGACGCCGTGTTCAAGCAGAGCAACGTTCCCATGAAGGGGGTGGTGCTCGATCTGCGGAACGATCCGGGTGGCCTGTTGAACGCCGCCGTGGCAGTGTCTGCCGCGTTCCTGCAGCCGAATGCCCTCGTGGTCTACACCGAAGGCCGCACCGACGACGCGAAGATGCGTCTGATGGCGATGCCGGAGCACTACCTGCGCGGCGCCAAGGACGACTACCTCCGCAAGCTGCCGGCCGATGTGAAGAAGGTGCCGATGGTGGTCCTGGTGAACGGGGGTTCGGCGTCCGCCTCCGAGATCGTGGCGGGTGCCCTGCAGGATCACAAGCGGGCCGTGGTGATGGGCACGCAGAGTTTCGGCAAGGGTTCGGTGCAGACGATCCTCCCGCTCGGCAACGGCACGGCGATCAAGCTGACCACGGCGCGCTACTTCACGCCGGCCGGTCGCTCCATCCAGGGCAAGGGCATCACGCCGGACATCCTGGTCGAGGAAGCGACGATCAAGGAGAGCGAGGAACAAGGCCTCCGCATGCGCGAAGCCGATCTCGGTCGTCGCCTCTCGAACCCGCAGGACAAGGACAAGCCCGAGACCAAGGACACCCCCAAGGAAGATCCGAAGGCGGCCCCGAAGCCCGATGACGCGAAGGCGGGCGAAGCCGCCGACATCGTGTCGAAGAGCGACTACCAGCTGAACGAAGCCGTGAACCTGCTGAAGGCGCTCAGCATCCTCGGCAAGCGCTGATCCCCCGTCACCCCCGCCAGGAAGGCCGGCCGAGCGCCGGCCTTCGCACTTCCGGACCCCGGACATGAACGACGACCAGCTCCTGCGCTACAGCCGCCACATCCTCCTCGACGAGATCGGCATCGACGGTCAGCAGAGCTGGCTGGACGCGCGGGCGCTCATCATCGGCGCCGGCGGCCTGGGCTCACCGGTGGCGCTCTACCTTGCCGCGAGCGGTGTCGGTCAGCTCACGTTGTGCGACCCCGACGTGGTGGATCTCACCAACCTGCAGCGCCAGATCATCCATCGTACCGACGCCATCGGACAGCCCAAGGTGCTTTCCGCCCGGTCAACGCTCTCGGGCATCAACCCGGGCACCCGCGTCGAAGTGGTGCAGGAACGCGTCTCCGGTGCGCGACTGGAGGCCCTCGTCCACGCGGCCGACATCGTGCTCGACTGCTGCGACAACTTCGCGACCCGTCACGCCGTGAACCGTGCGTGCGTGAAGCACGGCCGCCCCCTCGTGTCAGGCGCGGGCATCCGGTTCGACGGCCAGGTGGCCGTGTTCGATCCACGCGATGCCGACAGCCCGTGCTATCACTGCCTGTTCCCGGAGAGCGGTGACCTCGAGGAAATGCGTTGCGCGGTGATGGGGGTCTTCGCGCCACTGGTGGGGATCATCGGGGCGGTGCAGGCGGCCGAGGCCCTCAAGGTGTTGGCCGGGATCGGTGAACCGCTCACGGGGCGCCTGCTGATGCTCGACGCCATGGCCATGCAGTGGCGCAGCGTGCGCATCACGCGGGATCCGGCATGCAGCGTCTGTGGCGGCGATCGCTCCCGGCTCAGCGCCGAGACGGCGCCGGTCGCCTGCGACGTCCGGAACTGACCGGGCTCAGGGCAGGCACACTTTTCCGACGCACCGCCGCACCACTTCTGCCGGGGAATCCGGCGGGGGCAGGACGGGCGCTTGCCTGATCTCGTCGCCCAGCACCAGATCGCGAAGCGGGATCCGCCACGTGAAAGCGAGATGGCCCGCTTCGGTGCGCGCCAGGAGCTCGCCGTCTCCCGGTTCGAATCGCCACTCGCCTGAACGCTGCGCCCGAAGTTGCGTGCGCACGTGCGAAAGGACGATGTCGTCGAACGCGGCAGGGTGATCGGTGGACAGGAGTCGTAGCCGGAGGAGCGGAAAGCCGTCCCGGTCGAGGTCCGCCACGAGATCGCGCACGAGAGCACCCGCCGGCTCGCGCAGGAGCATCGTCAGGCTCTCGCCCACGACACGCTCGAGGCTGGCGGGAAACGTCGGATCGGCCTTGCGCCTAGCGAAGATGGGCGCGAACACCTCGGCGCGCTCGCGATACACCTGGACGAGCACGCGCGCCTTCACGAGATCGTCCCCGAGGAGATGCACCAGCGCGGGGAGTTCCGCCACGACATCGACCTCCCGCCGCTTCGTCGGGCCGGTCACCACGGGGGCGCTGCGGATGGCCTCGAGCAACGCATTGGAAGTCTCCGGGGCCGCCTCGTCGGCGATCACGCGCGGCTGGACCGTGCCGGGAACCACGACCTCCACCTTCGCCCGGCCGGGATGGGCCCGGATCCGCGCCTGGAGATGACGATAGGAAGGCATGTCGCGCAGCGTCGCGAGCAGCGCAGCCTCGTCCAGCTCCGGCGCCACCGGACCGTCGGCGTACCGCCCACGATCGCCGCGATGCAGGGCCCGGGCGATCAGATAGGGCTCGAACGCCTTCTGCCCTGTGGCAAGCAGCGCCTCGAACACCGCGCGCTCCTCCTTCCAGCTCGCGTCCGGCGTGAGACGGGCAAGACGCGCCGCGAGCCACGTCTGCAACGACGTGTCGGCCGCGGCGGAACCGGCCCAGGCGGTGCAGAGCAAAAGAAGGACGGGCGCCGCGAGTCGCGTGGACCATCGCCGGGGCCGCAGGTTGTCGGGGGAGAAGACGCGATTCATGCCTGCCACGATCGTCAAAGAAGAAGCGCGGATTGCGCGTCGAGGTGTTCTTGCGGACTGCGCTTGAACCGGCTCTTGGCGAACTGGTGCCAACGACCGACCACGAACGCGACGATCAGATTCGCCTGTGCCGAGACATCGCGGTCTTCGGGCAGTTCGCCCTGCGTGACCGCAAAGCGCAGTGACTGGCGGATCTGGGCCTCGAGGCGGTCGAGGAGCTGGTTGATGCGCTGCTGCAGGCGATCGTTCTCGTAGACGAGCGCATCGCCGATCAGAACCCGCGTCATGCCCGGATTCTTCGTCGCGAAGCCGAGCAGCATCGTGACCATGGCCTTCACCTGCCGGGTGCCGACGGCCTCCTCGCCGGTGATCTTGTTCACCAGCCCGAAGAGCGTCTGCTCGATGAACTCGATCAGGCCCTCGTACATCTGGGCCTTGCTGGCGAAATGCCGGTAGAGCGCCGCCTCCGAGACGTCGACACGCGCAGCGAGGGCGGCGGTCGTGATCCGGTCGCCTGCGGGGTCCTCGAGCATCTCGGCCAGGGTCTGGAGGATCTGGAGCTTTCGCTTGCCCGGTTCACGCGCCATCGGAGGTGCCTCGGCGACGGTGGAGGAGGAGTCGCAAAGTTAGCACCCGCTCATGACGAACGCCAGAGGACGCTCCGCAGGCGGGGGATGCCGGTGACATCCCTGACGACGAAGTCCACGCCGGGCGGCCGTCGTGCGACATCGCCCACGAGGATGGTGCGCATGCCGAGGCGGCGGGCGGTGAGCAGATTGTCGACGTTGTCCTCGACCATGATGCAGCGCCGTGGCGGGAGATGGTGGAGTTTCAGCAGACGCCGGAAGCCGCGCGGATCGGGCTTCGGCTGGAAGCGCGTGTGTTCGATGGTGAAGACCCCATCGAAGAGATCGGAGATGCGCAGCACCTTCAGCACGGCGCGGACGTAGTGCTCGGGCGCGTTCGAGAACACGATCCGGCGCCCAGGGAGGCGGATGAGTGCCGAACGCAGCGCAGGATGCGAGAGCACGAGGCCGGGGAGATCGGGGAACTGATGGGTGTGCCAGAGGAAGTGGTGCGGATCGACGCCGTGATGCCGCATCAGACCCAGCAACGTCGCGCCGTAGCGGCGCCAGTAGTAGGTACGCAGCTCGTTGGCGTGCGCCTCGTCGACGTCGAGGTGCCGCGCCACGTAGTCGGTCATGGCGCGATTCATCCGCGGGAAGATGTGGGGCCCCGCGCGGTGAAGCGTGTTGTCCAGGTCGAAGATCCAGTGCCAGCCAGTGCCCCCGTCCGGCACCGACCCGCTTCGACTCACTATCGCGCCTTGATGAGGGTACCGACACCCTGGTCGGTCAGGATCTCGAGGAGCAGGGAATGCGGCACGCGTCCGTCGATGATGTGCACGCTCTTCACGCCGCTGCGGGCGGCGTCGAGCGCTGAAGAGATCTTCGGCAGCATGCCGCCATAGAGCGTGCCGTCGGCGAAGAGCTCGTCGATCTGCTTCGGCGTCAGGCCCGTGAGCAGCTTGCCCTCCTTGTCGAGCACGCCCGGCGTGTTGGTGAGGAGGATGAGCTTCTCGGCCTTGAGGATCTCGGCGAGCTTCCCCGCCACGACGTCCGCGTTGATGTTGTACGACTCGCCGGCGTCACCGACGCCGATGGGTGCGATCACCGGGATGAAGTCACCGGTGTCGAGGAAGGCGATGATCGACGGGTCGATCGAGACGATCTCGCCCACCTGTCCGATGTCGAGCAACTGGTCGGGACGGTCCTTGTCGGGCATCAACAGCTTCCGCGCGCGGATGAAGGCGCCGTCCTGACCGGTGAGACCGACGGCCTTGCCGCCGTGCCGGTTGATCAGGTTCACGATCTCCTTGTTGACGGACCCTCCGAGGACCATCTCGACGATGTCCATCGTCTCCTCGTCGGTGACCCGCATCCCCTGCACGAACTGGCCCTGCTTGCCGATGCGCTTCAGCAGTTCGTCGATCTGCGGCCCGCCGCCATGCACGACCACCGGATTCATCCCGACCAGCTTGAGCAGGACGACGTCCCGCGCGAAGCTCTCCTTCAGTTGCGGGTCGGTCATGGCGTTGCCGCCGTACTTCACGACGATCGTGCGATCCTGGAAGCGGCGGATGTAGGGCAGCGCCTCGGCGAGGATCTTGGCCTTCTCCAGGGCGGTAACGCTGACGTCGGCGGACATGGCGGTCTTCGGTGGGTCGGAAGGTCCAGGATTCTATCGACCCGGCAGGTCCGGGACCATGCCGAAGCGCGCCCGGGCCCACAAGAAACGCCCAGGGGGCCACGTAGTGTGGCCCCCTGGGCGTATGGCGGCGGGTGGAACCGCCCGACGTTACTGAACGGTCAGCTGCTTGGCGCTGGTGGCAACTTTCTTGGGCAGTGTCAGCTCCAGCACACCGTCGGCGTACCTGGCCTGAGCAGCCCCGGAGTCGAGGTCCGACGCGAGCGTGAAGCTGCGGCTCACCCTGCCGTAGTACCGTTCGGACTTCAGGACGCGGGCACCCTGGCGTTCCTCGGTGGCGCGCTTGACCTCGGCGGAGATGGCGACCTGGTTGCCATCGATCGTGATCTGGATGTCTTCCTTCTTCACGCCGGGGATGTCGGCATGCACCACGTAGTTGCTCCCTTCCTCGCGGACGTCCATGCGAAACTGGGGCGTGCGCTGCTGATCGCCCTCGAAGGCCACGGGGCGGACGAAGAAGCCGCGGAACAGATCGTCGATGGAATCTTCGAAGGGGGTGAAGCGGGTCACGTTGACCATGTCGTGTTCTCCTTGCGTTCGTTGCCGGCGGCGGATCGTGCCGCCCGTGGTGCAAAGATGGAATCGACCGGAAAGTTTTCAAGGGGGGTGAATCCACCCGGGCCCCATGTGCCGTATATCCGATGCAACCGGACGACAGGGATGCAAGTGACCCAGGCAGCCCCCGGCGCGAAACGTAGTGCAGCACGATCGAACATCCAACCAACCGTTCTGGAGAATACTCATGGCTTCCAAGAAGACCGTCCTGTCCCTCGCCCTCGCCTCCGCCGTGGGCTCGGCATTCCTCGCTGTTCCCGCTGCGCAAAGCGCCGGCGACCCGTTCACGATGCAGGCCCTCGAAAAGGGCTACATGGTCGTCGCCGAGATGAAGGACGGCAACGGCAAGACCATCAACAAGGCCAAGGAAGCCAAGTGCGGTGGCGACAAGGCCAAGGAAGGAAAATGCGGCGGCGACAAAGCCAAGGAAGGCAAGTGCGGTGGTGACAAGGCCAAGGAAGGCAAGTGCGGCGGCGACAAGGCCAAGGAAGGCAAGTGCGGTGGCGACAAGGCCAAGGAAGGCAAGTGCGGCGGCGACAAGAAGAAGGAAGGCAAGTGCGGTGAAGGGAAGTGCGGCGGCAGCAAGTGATCGCCTGATGCCCTGAACCAGGCGCGGCATCCGGAACACGGTGCCGCGCCTGCCGGCTATCCCGACCTTCCACAGGCAAGCCCCAAGAATGATCCCGACCGGAGTCTCCGGTGCCGGCCTCGGATTGCGGCGCGAACTCGTCGCCGACGTGCTCGAGCACTGCCCCGCCGCCATCGACTTCTTCGAAGTCGCCCCCGAGAACTGGATGGAGATGGGCGGCGCCAGCGGACGCCAGTTCCGCGCCCTCACCGAGCGGCATCGCTTCGTGGCCCACGGACTTTCGCTGTCCCTGGGTGGCCCGGGCCCGCTCGACGAGCTTTTTCTGAAGCGCGTGCGCCGATTCCTCGATGCGCACGGCATCGCGCTCTACACCGAGCATCTCTCGTACACCACGGACGAAGGTCAGCTGTACGATCTCATGCCCATCCCCGCGACCGGCGACGCCGTGCGCCATGTGGCACGGCGCATCCGCCGGGTGCAGGACATCCTGGGCCGGCGCATCGCCGTCGAGAATGCCTCGTTCTACGTGAAATCACCGATCGACGAGATGACCGAGGCGGCGTTCATCCGCGCCGTGCTCGAAGAGGCCGACTGCGCCTTGCACCTCGACGTCAACAACGTCTACGTGAACAGCGTCAATCACCGCTACGATCCCCGCGAGTTCCTCCTGCAGCTTCCGAGGGAACGCGTCGTCTACGTGCACACCGCCGGACACTACGTCGAGGCCGCGGATCTCATCGTCGACACCCACGGGGCCGACGTGATCGATCCGGTGTGGGACCTCCTCGATTTCGCGTATGCGCGCTTCGGCGTGCATCCGACGCTGCTCGAGCGCGACTTCAACATCCCACCGCTCGGCAAGCTCACGCGCGAGGTGGAGCGCATCGCCAACCTCCAGCGGCGCCACGCGCCAGCCGCCCGTCCGGTGCGCGACCGTGCCGCTTCCTGAGTTCCAGCGCTACCAGCAGGCGTTCACCGCGCACATCCGGAATCCCGGTGCGTCACCGCGCCCCCCGGGCGTGCCGGCACGCCGGATGCGCGTGTACAACGAACTGCTCTTCAACAACCTCAAGGGATTTCTCGACAGCTGCTTCCCGGTCGCGCGCCGCCTGCTCGGCGAGAAGCGGTGGACGCGGCTCGCGCGGGAGTTCTTTGCCGGCCACCGATGCACCGCGCCGCTCTTCCGGCAGATTCCCGAGGAGTTCGTGCGATGGCTCGCCGGCCGCGAGGGCGGCATGCCACTGCCCGACTACCTGCCGCACCTCGCGCACTACGAGTGGGTGGAGCTGGCGCTCGACGTGATGCCGAGGGATCCCGTGGTAGCCGGCACGATCCCCGACGGCGATATGCTCGCGGGGCGGCCGGTGCTGAATCCGGTGTCGTTCCTGCTGATGTATCCGTACGCCGTCCAACGGATCCGCGAGGACTACCGGCCGAAGCCGGGTGAGGCGGAATCCACCTGGATCCTGGCCTTCCGGGACGGCAAAGATCGCGTGCGGTTCATCGTGCTGAATCCGGTGGCCGCCCGACTGCTCGAGTTGCTGCAGCCGGGGCGGCTGACCGGCCGAGGCGCCCTGCGACGCATCGCGGCCGAACTGAAGCACCCCGACCCCGCGGTGGTCATCGAGGGCGGGCGGGCGATCCTCGAGAACCTGCGCCGCGAGGGTGCGGTGCTGGGCATCCGGCCCGGTGGCCGCGCGGCGCCCTAGGGCTTCCACGGCCTGCGCAGCATCGACCGCTTTCGGGGCCATGGGCCCCTCCTACAGGGCCGCGGCTACGCCACCGACCGCTGGAACGGGCCGAGCCTTTGTAGGAGCGGGCCATGCCCGCGAAAGCGATGGTTCCGCGTGAAG
>JALHMS010000006.1:0-143783 GCA_022843925.1 Burkholderiales bacterium | reverse complement strand
ACCGCTTTCGGGGCCATGGGCCCCTCCTACAGGGCCGCGGCTACGCCACCGACCGCTGGAACGGGCCGAGCCTTTGTAGGAGCGGGCCATGCCCGCGAAAGCGATGGTTCCGCGTGAAGCGCTTTCAGGGCATTCACCGCTTTCGGGGCCATGGGCCCCTCCTACAGGGCCGCGGCTACGCCACCGACCGCTGGAACGGGCCGAGCCTTTGTAGGAGCGGGCCATGCCCGCGAAAGCGATGGTTCCGCGTGAAGCGCTTTCAGGGCATTCACCGCTTTCGGGGCCATGGGCCCCTCCTACAGGGCCACGGCTACGCCACCGACCGCTGGAACGAGCCGAGCCTTTGTAGGAGCGGGCCATGCCCGCGAAAGCGAATGTCCCGGTCGAGGCGCTTCCGCAGCATCGACCGCTTTCGGGGCCATGGGCCCCTCCTACAGGGCCACGGCTACGCCACCGACCGCTGGAACGAGCCGAGCCTTTGTAGGAGCGGGCCATGCCCGCGAAAGCGATGGTTCCGCGTGAGGCGCTTTCAGGGCATTCACCGCTTTCGGGGCCATGGTCCCCTCCTACAGGGCCGCGGCTACGCCACCGACCGCTGGAACGGGCCGAGCCTTTGTAGGAGCGGGCCATGCCCGCGAGAGCGAATGGCGAGGTCGGGGTAGCTCCGCGGCGTCGACCGCCTCCGGTGGCTTGGGCCTCCCTACGAGACCGTTGCGTCGATCGTCCTCCGGGGGGCGCCTCACCGTCGCAGCTGCCTCATTCCAATTCCGTCAGGCTCCCGCGGCGGTCATTTGCTCCCGTGCCCGGCGTGGCCTTCGTGCATGTCATGCCCCGCATGTCCACCATGGCTGTCGTGACCGTCTCCACCCCCGGCGGCCGAATCCATGCCACGAACTTCGGCATCGACCGTCTGCTTGACGATCCTGCCGTCGGGCATCCGGAACGACAGCGTGAGTTCTATCGTGCTCCCCGCCGGCAACGGTCTGGCGGGGTCGAAGAGCATGAAGTGCATGCCTCCGGGAGAGAATGTGACCTTCCTGCCGGCGGGTAGCTTCACCGACTTCATCGCGCGCATGCGCATCACGCCGCCTTCCTGCGACATCTCGTGAATCTCTCCGCGCTTCGCCACGGGACTCTCGACGGCCACGAGCTGGACGGTCTTCTTCGCCTTCAAATCGACGAAGGCCCCCGCCACCGGCTGGCCCGCGACGGTCGCCCTCGCCCACGCGTTGGTGACTTCCACGCCGGCCTCGTTGGCAGCCCATGCCAGACCCGTCCATGCGAAGCCCAGCAGGGCCAGGCCGAAGCGGCGTCCGTGTCTCGTCATCTGCATCTCGTCCATCTCCTGTCTGCGTATATCTCGCAAGTGTCTCGCATGCATCGCGCATGCAACCGATCAGTCCACCATTTTCACCGATCGCGGGAGGCATCGGCCCTCGCCGCCTATAATTCGCGTTTTCCCGCGATCCCTCCTGATGAAGCAACTCCTCGCTCTCGTTTTCCTCGCCGCGTTCGCCATCGCGGACGCCGCTGCGCAGTCCACTTCCCCGCTGATTCCCGCCCCGCCCTCGCTCGCCGCCCGCGCGTGGGTACTGCTCGATTGGCAGAGCCGCCAGGTGATCGTCGCCCGCGAGGCCGACAAGCGGGTCGAGCCCGCGTCGCTGACGAAGCTGATGACGGCCTACCTGGTGTTCGACGCCCTCAAGCAGAAGCGCATCACGCCCGACCAACTCGGCAAGGTATCGGATCGCGGTTACAAGGCGGAGGGGTCGCGCATGTTCCTCGACCCCCGCATCCCGGCCACGGTGGAGGACCTCCTCCGCGGGATGGTGGTTCAGTCGGGCAACGACGCCACCATCACGCTGGCCGAGATGGTGGCCGGCAGCGAGGATACCTTCGTCGATCTCATGAACCGCACGGCAACCCGCATGGGACTGGCGAACACGCACTTCGTGAATTCGACCGGCCTGCCCGACCCGCAGCACTACGCCACTGCCCGCGATCTCGCCACACTGGCGGCCAACGTCATCCGCGACTTCCCCGAGTACTTCCCGCTCTACTCGATGAAGGAGTTCCGCTACAACAACATCACCCAGTACAACCGCAACCGCCTGCTGGCGGTGGACCCGTACGTGGATGGCCTGAAGACCGGCTACACGGCGACCGCCGGCTACTGCCTCATCGCCACGGCGAAACGCGATCCGCGACGGCTCGTCTCGGTGGTGCTGGGCACCGCCTCGGACACGGCCCGTGCCCAGGAGAGCCAGAAGCTCCTGAACTACGGCTTCCAGTTCTACGAGACGGTCCGCCTCTACGGCAAGGGACAGGCCGTCAGCACGCTGCGGGTCTACAAGGGCTCGACCGACGAACTGAAGGCGGGCTTCCCCGAGGACTTCCATCTGTCGGTGCCGGTCGGCGCCTCGCCCCGGCTGAAGGCGACGCTCGAGAGCATGCAACCGTTGATCGCACCGGTGGAAGCCGGACAGCGGGTCGGCACGCTCAAGGTGACCCTGGACGGCAAAGCCTTCGGCGAGTATCCGGTGCTCGCGCTCGAGAAGGTCGGGATCGCCAACATCTTCGGCCGCGGCCTCGACACGCTGCGCCTTCTCTTCAAGTGATTCGGGTTCGAGTGATCCTCACGAAACGGGGTCCGCGATGACGTGCTATCTGAACGGCCGGTTCCTGCCCATCGAGGAAGCCAGCATCCCCGTGCTGGACCGGGGGTTCATCTACGGTGACGGGGTGTATGAGGTGATCCCGGTCTACGACCGCGAACCGTTCCATCTCGACCGGCATCTGGCCCGGCTGGCGCGCAGCCTCGCATCCGTCCGCATCGCGAACCCGTACGATGTCGCGGCATGGGAAAGCCTGATCCGCACGCTGATCGGACACCACGACGACGCCGGACAGTCGATCTACCTGCAGGTGACACGCGGCGTGGCGAAGCGCGATCACGCGTTCCCGAAGGACACCCCGCCGACGGTGTTCATGATGTCGAACCCGCTCGTCACGCCATCGCCGGCGCTCGTCGCGAGCGGTGTGGCGGCCGTCACCGCGACGGACAACCGATGGTTCCGGTGCGACGTCAAATCGACGTCGCTTCTCGCGAACGTGCTGCTGCGCCAGTTCGCGGTGGACCACGGTGGCGCGGAAGCCGTGCTGCTGCGCGACGGGTTCCTGACCGAGGGGTCGTCGAGCAACATCTTCGTCGTGCGCGATGGCATCGTGGCCACGCCGTCGCGCAGCCATCTCATGCTGACCGGCGTCACGCTCGACGTGGTTGCCGACATCGCGGTGGATGCCGGGATCCCGTTCGAGATGCGCGACGTGCACGAGTCGGAGGTGCGCAGCGCCGACGAACTCTGGCTCGCCAGCTCGACCCGCGAAGTGCTCGCGATCACCACGCTGGATGGCCGTCCGGTTGGAAACGGTGTGCCGGGCCCCATGTTCCATCGCCTGTACCGTCTCTTCCAGGACCACAAGCGGAAATGCCTGCCGTGACCGAACCGACCCCATCCCTCATCGAGTATCCGTGCGACTTCCCCATCAAGGTGATGGGCCGGCAGTCCCCCGGGCTCGCGCAGTCCGTGGTGGAGATCGTCGTCCGCCACGCGCCGGACTTCGACCCGGCCAAGGTCGAGATGCGGGCGAGCAAGCAGAAGAACTACCTCTCCGTGACCTGCGTGATCCGCGCGACCTCGCGCGAGCAGCTCGATGCCCTGTATCGCGACCTCTGCGACCATCCGCAGGTGGTCATGGTCCTCTGATGCCCGGGACGGGGCGGACGGGCCCGCCGTCGAGCATCCGATGCTGATCCGCAGACTCGGCACCACCGACTTCGAGACCACGTGGCGCGCCATGCAGCGATTCACGGAGGCGCGCTCCGCCGACACGCCCGACGAACTGTGGCTGACCGACCATCCGTCGGTTTACACGGTCGGCATCGCCGGTCGTGAAGAGCATCTGCCGCGCGCGGACCACGGCGTGCCCGTGATCCGCACCGACCGCGGTGGTCAGGTGACGTGGCACGGCCCCGGGCAGATCGTGGTGTACGTGCTGGTGGATCTGAAACGCGCCGGTCGGACGGTGCGCGCGCTCGTGCGCATCCTCGAACAGGCCGTGGTCGATGTGCTCGCTGCGCACGGCATCCCGGCGAGCGGGGACGCGACGCGGCCCGGCGTGTACGTCGATGGCGCGAAGATCGCGGCCCTGGGTCTCAAGGTGCGCCGCGGGTGCTCGTATCATGGGTTGTCGTTCAACGCGGCGCCCGACCTCGGCGCCTTCGAAGCCATCGACCCCTGCGGTCATCCGGGACTCGCCGTCACGAGCGCCCGGAACCTCGGCGTCGGCGCCTCGCTCGAAAATCTCGCCGAGGCGCTGCTTGCACGCCTCGTTGCCCACCTCGATGCACGTCCCACCTCCTGAGCCCGCCATGGACACAGACACGAAGCAGACCGGCGCCGCGAAAACCGCGCGCAACCCCATCAAGATCGTCCCGGTGGAGCGGCTGAAGAAGCCCGACTGGATCCGCGTGAAGGTGCCGGCCTCGCCGCGCTTCGCAGAGGTGAAGGACGCGCTGCGCAGCCACGGGCTGGTCACGGTCTGCGAGGAGGCCTCGTGCCCGAACATCGGCGAATGCTTCGGCAAGGGCACGGCGACCTTCATGATCCTCGGCGACGTGTGCACCCGGCGGTGTCCGTTCTGCGATGTGGCCCACGGCCGCCCGAAGCCGCCCGATGCGCACGAACCGGAGCGGCTCGCCGCCACCATCCGCGACATGAAGCTCCGCTACGTGGTGATCACCAGCGTGGACCGCGACGATCTCCGCGATGGTGGTGCCGGCCATTTCGGCGACTGCATCCGCACCGTCCGCCGGGAGAACCCGGCCATCGTCATCGAGGTGCTGGTGCCCGACTTCCGCGGCCGGCTGGAGAAGGCGCTCGACGTGCTGTCGGCGAATCCGCCCGACGTGATGAACCACAACCTGGAGACCGTGCCGCGCCTCTACAAGCTGGCCCGCCCGGGCGCCGACTACGCCAATTCGCTGCAGTTGCTGAAGGACTTCAAGGCGCGGCATCCGTCCATCCCGACGAAATCCGGTCTGATGCTGGGTCTGGGCGAGACGGACGACGAGATCCTCGGGGTGATGCGCGATCTGCGGGCCCACGATGTGGACCTGCTCACGCTCGGCCAGTACCTTCAGCCGAGCGACGGACACCTGCCCGTGATGCGCTACGTGGAACCCTCGCGCTTCGCGCAGTTCGAGCAGGAGGCACTGGCCATGGGCTTCCGCCACGCCGCCTGCGGACCGATGGTGCGGTCGAGCTACCACGCCGATCGTCAGGCGCAGGAGGCGGGAGTCGTTTGAGGGGACGGCCGACCTCCCGGCCCTACCCCGCCGCCGCCAGCATCGCGTGGAGCAGCACGTTGCAGCCGGCTTCGAGATCCTGAGGGGTGGCGTTCTCGATCTCGTTGTGGGAGATCCCGTTCTCGCACGGCACGAAGATCATCGCCGTCGGCGCGAGCCTCGCGAGATACACGGCGTCATGGCCGGCGCCGCTCACGATGTCCATGTGGGGCAGACCGAGGCGGCCCGCGGCTTCGCGGACCGCATCCACCATGCGGGGGTCGAAGACGGTGGGCGCAAAGCGGGACACATCGGCGATCGCCACGTCCAGGCGGCCCTCGGCGGCGATGCGCGCGAACTCGGTGCGCAGGGCCGCCTCCATGGCGTCGAGCCCGGCGCCTTCCGCGTGGCGCACGTCCACCGAGAAGTTCACCTCGCCGGGCACCACGTTGATGCTGTTCGGCTTCACCCTCAGGTGACCCACCGTGCCGCGGCCATGGGGCTGGTGCTGGAGCGCAATGCGGTTCACGGCCTCGACCATGCGCGCAGCACCCAGCATGGCGTCCCGGCGCAGGTGCATCGGGGTCGGCCCCGCGTGGGAATCCTGCCCCGAGACCGTCACCTGGAACCACCGCAGCCCCATGACGCCCGTGACGACGCCGATCGTGTTCCTGGTGTCCTCGAGGACCGGCCCCTGCTCGATGTGGGCCTCGAAGTACGCGCCGACCGGTCGCCCGCCACAGGGCGCCGCGCCGGCGTAGCCGATCCGCTTCAGTTCTGCGCCGACGGTGCGGCCGTCGAGGTCCGTTCGCGCCAGCGCCTGCTCGAGTTCGAACACGCCCGCGAAGACGCCCGACCCCATCATCACCGGCTGGAATCGCGTTCCCTCCTCGTTGGTCCAGACGGCGAGCTCGATGGGCGCCGCGGTGCGGATGCCCTGGGCGTTCAGCGTGCGCACCACCTCCAGCGCGGCGAGAACACCGTAGTTGCCATCGAAGCGCCCTCCCGACGGCTGCGTGTCGATGTGGCTGCCGGACATCACCGGCGCGCGCGCGGGGTCCGTCCCGTCGCGGCGCGCGAAGATGTTGCCGACGCGGTCGATCGTCACGGTGAGGCCTGCGTCACGGCACCAGCCGGTGACGAGATCCCGACCGGCGCGGTCCTCGTCGGTGAGCGCGAGGCGCCGTACCCCGCCCTTGTCGGTGGCACCGATCCGGGCCAGTGCCATCAGGGAATCCCACAGTCGGGCACCGTCGATACGCGGGAGGGTCGTGGCTGTCATGGGTCGTTTCCTGGTCAGCGGGAGATTCGGTTGCGTCCGCGCGCCTTCGCGCGGTAGAGGGCCTGGTCGGCGGCGCGGAGCACGTGGTCGGGCTGGTCGAGACGGGGGTCGCGCTCGGCAACGCCGATGCTGATCGTGACCGTCAGTCCATCGGCCGTCCGTCGACGGGGCCTCGGGCGGTCGACATCCGCCGCCGACATGGCATCCGCCCGGAGGTGCAGCACGTAACCGGCGACGGCAGCGCGCAACGCCTCGAGATGCGGGACGGCCTCGCGGGCGCTGCGGCCCGGGAACACGATCGCGAACTCCTCGCCTCCGTAGCGATAGGCGCGCGCGCCGCCACCGACGTTCGAGAGGTGGACCGCGACCATGCGCAGCACCTGGTCCCCCGTGTCGTGGCCGTGGTCGTCGTTCACGCGCTTGAAGTGGTCGACATCGACCATCGCGATGGCGAACCGGTCGGGCAGGGCCAGGAGCCTCTCCTCCAGCGCCCGCCGGGCCGGGAGCCCCGTGAGTTCGTCGAAGAAGGCAAAACGATGGGCGTCCTGCAGCACGCCGACGGCGATGCCGAGCGCTGCGGTGGCCAGCAGCACCGGAAGCCCGTGAGGAATGTCGATCATCCAGAAGCCGGTCGCCGTGGCGACGACCGCGGAACAGAGGGCCGCGTCGATGGCGGTGCGCCGCGACCACATCACGACGGCGGACGCCAGGCCCGCGACGGCCACGGTGCCCAGCACGAAGGGCGGCAGGGCGTGGGCACCGGAGATCCAGGCCGCCGGCAGTTTCCCGAGCAGCGCCTCCCACAGACCCTGCGACACCAGCCAGGCCGCGAAGCCCACCTGCAGGGCGAGAACCAGCGCCTGGCGGAGGGTATGGCGCGAGAGCGCCCCCCGCTCGCGGAAGGCCGCGATGACCGCCATGTCGACCGGCAGGAGTACTGCACCCAGCAGGAACGCGTGCGGGGAGACGAACGCCCGCGCCAGATGCAGCGAGTAGACGAAGGCCAGGCCGCAGGCGGCCATGACCGCCCGACCCCGGTTGAACGGGATGGCGAGTGCGACGGCCACCGCGATGCAGAGAAAGGGCCCGAAGACCGGGATGCCGGCAAGACCCGGCGGCAGGATCGGGATGAAGGCGAGCGCGCCCAGCCCCAGCAGATACAACCCGAGCTGGACGAGACCGGTCAGCCAGCCCCGATTGCGCAACGGTGGCGGTGACCCCGGAACACCGGCGCGCCCCGATGCCGTCAATGCCTGCATGCACCACCTCCAGACTTGCTGCCCGGCGAGAACATAACGGCGTTCCTGTCCGCCCGCCAGTGTCGGTTTTCGGCGACGCGCAAGCACCACCGAGGTGCGCGACAGCCGCGGATTCGCACATCCCGTCGCCGGGTCGGCCAAGATAGAATCCAAGGCTCCCAAGATCTCCATCCACCGAGAGGTTCCCCATGAACGCACCCGCCACCGGCGCCGCTGTCGCCATCCAGGAATACCGCAACTTCATCGACGGCCGCTGGCAGGCCGCGTCGGACGGCCGCACGGTCGATGTCCTGAGCCCCAGTGACGGCAAGGTCTTCGCCCGTATCGCCCGCGGGACCGCCGCCGACATCGACGCCGCCGTGGCCGCCGCCCGGCGCGCCTTCGAGAACGGCCCATGGCCGAAGATGGCCGCCGTGGATCGCGGCCGGCTGATGATCAAGCTGGGGCTGAAGATCGCCGAGCACGCCGAGGAACTGGCCCAGCTGGAGGCGGCCGACACCGGCAAGCCCATGAAGCAGGCCCGTGCCGACATGGTCGCCGCCGCCCGGTACTTCGAGTTCTACGGCAGCGCCGCCGACAAGGTGCACGGCGAGGTCATCCCCTTCCTCGAGGGCTACATGGTCACCGTCGTGCGCGACCCCAAGGGCGTCACCGGTCACATCATTCCCTGGAACTATCCGGCGCAGATGTTCGGCCGGACCCTCGCCCCGGCGATCGCGATGGGCAACTGCGCGGTGCTGAAACCCGCCGAGGAGGCGTGCCTCACCCCGATCCGCCTCACGCAGCTGGCCGAGGAAGCGGGCTTTCCGCCAGGCGTGATCAATCTGGTGTGCGGGGTCGGCGAGGAAGCGGGCGCGGCGCTCTCCGCGCATGCCGGCATCGATTTCCTGTCGTTCACCGGTTCCCCCGAAGTGGGCACCCTCGTGCAGATCGCCGCGGCGAAGAACCACATCGGCTGCACGCTGGAGCTCGGAGGCAAGTCCCCGCAGATCATCTTCGACGACGCCGACTTCGAGGCCGTCATTCCTGTCGTGGTGAACGCGATCGTGCAGAACGGCGGCCAGACCTGCTCGGCGGGCAGCCGGGTGCTGGTCCAGCGCAGCATCTACGACAGCCTGATGGCCCGCGTGGCCGAGCGGTTCGCGACGCTGCGGGTCGGATCGGCGACGATGGACCTCGACTGCGGCCCGCTCATCAGCGCGCAGCAGAAGAGGCGGGTCGAGGGATTCATCTCCCAGGCGAAGGCCGAGGGGGTGAAGGTGCTGGCCGAGGCCACCATCGCGCCCGGCGTGCCCGAGGGCGGCTTCTATGTCGCGCCGACCCTCTTCGGACCGGTACCGCGGGACAACGCGCTCGCCTGCCAGGAAGTCTTCGGGCCCGTGCTGTCCGCCATCCCGTTCGAGGACGAGGCCGACGCGATCCGGCTCGCGAACAACACGGAGTTCGGTCTGGTGGCCGGTGTCTGGAGCGGCAACGGCGCTCGGGCGATGCGCGTGGCGAAGGCCATGCGCTGCGGCCAGGTCTTCGTGAACGGCTATGGCGCCGGCGGTGGCATCGAGCTGCCCTTCGGCGGGGTGAAGAAGAGCGGCCACGGCCGCGAGAAGGGTCTGGAGGCACTGCGGGAGTTCAGCCAGTCGAAGACGATCGTCTTCAAGCACGGCTGAGATCCGAAGCCCGGGCGCCTGACGCCCGGCCGCAGACCTGTCGGTTCAGCCCTGCGCGTCCGCCGGGGTTGCCGGCGGGCCGACGGATTCGGGAGGATCCATCGGCAGCATCACGTGCACCGCAGCGCCGCCCGTCGGGCGATTCTCCGCCCAGATCCGACCGCGATGCTGCACGACGATCTCCCGGCAGATGGAGAGTCCGAGGCCGGTCCCCCCGGCCCCGCTTTTCGTCTTGCTGCTCTGGACGAACTTGTCGAAGATCGCCTCCAGCTCCGCCTCGGGAATGCCGGCGCCCTCGTCCGTCACCGTCACGATCACCACGTCCGCGCCGTCGGCCGTGCGGGTCTGGAAGCGCAGATCGACCGCCCCGCCGGCAGGCGTGAACTTCAGTCCGTTCGACGTCAGATTGCGCAGCACCTGCCCGATGCGCGCGGGATCGCACCAGGCGAGGAATCGCTCCTGGCCATCCGGAACCCGCAGACTCACACCGCGCGCTGCCGCCATCTCGGCAAGCTCTCCCGCGACATCGGAGGCGATCGACCGGACATCGTGGCGGCCCATGTCGTAGGTCATCATCCCCGCTTCGAGCTTCGAGAGATCGAGCAGGTCGTTCAAGAGACGCAGGAGACGTTCGCCGCTCGAATCGATGCGTTCGAGATACTGGCTCACCTTGGGCAGCGGCGCGTTGCCGCCGGCGATGCGGTCCTGGCCGAGCTGGGCGAACGACAGGATGGCGTGCATCGGGGTCCGCAACTCGTGGGAGACGTTGGCGAGGAACTCCGACTTCGCCAGATTGGCCTGTTCGGCAGCCTCCTTGGCGTGGACGAGTTCCAGGGTGCGGGCCGTCACCATCTCCTGCAGATGATCGCGATGGTCGCGCAACTGCCGTTCGCTCTCGGTGAGCGACGCGACAAGGACCTCCCGTCGCTGCAACTCGATGCGCAGCCGCGACGTCAGCCAGGCGATGACCAGCACCAGCGCCACGGCGAATCCGCCGAACGCGACCGCACTGCGCGTCCAGGTCGCCAGAACGTCCTCCTTGCTGAGGCCCACGAACACCAAGAGGGGCGTGCCTCGCACGCGGCGCGCCGTGTAGATGCGCTCCACGCCGTCCAGGGAACTCTTCAGCTCGCCGGTGAACACGCCGGCATCGCCCATCCGGGCCAGCATCTGCGAGGTCATCGGCAGCATCTTGCCGATCGCATTCTTGTCCGCGGGAATGCGCACGATCAGATGTCCGTCCACGTGCCGGAGGCTGAGGCGCCCGCGCGGGCCGATGTCCACGCCGCTGAACACCTGCTCCAGCTTGCCCGGTTCGACCGCGGCCACGACCACGCCCGCGAAGCGTCCGTCGGGGTCGGTGAGGCGGCGGCTCAGCACCATGCCCCAGCGGCCCGTGATGCGGCCCTTCATCATCTCGCTGATGTGGAGGCCGTTGTCGGCCACCACGTGGGTCCGGAAGTATTCGCGATCGGCGAAGTACTCGTCCGAGAGCTGGCCGGACGAACGCAGGACCATGCGCCCCTGGGTGTCGAGAATGTAGATGGACCGCGTGTAGCTGCCTGCGGCCGTGTGCTCGCGGAGGAGGCGACCCAGCGCGTCGGCATCGGGTCGACGGCTCGGCACGAGCTGCGACCACAGGGTCACGTAGGTGGAGAGCGCCCCATCGATGGCGATGAGGGAGTACGAGGTCTGGCCCTCCAGGACGAGCGAGAGGTTGCGGGTCGTGACCTCCGCCGCCTCGATGTCGCTCGCACGCTTGGACCAGAGCACCGCGACGATGCTGCCGAGCATCGCCAGCGCCAGGACCACCGCCAGGAGCAGGAGCAGCTGACGGCGCCGTTTCGGGAACATGCCGCCCTCGGCGCCGTGGGCCGGTGTCCGCGTGTCAGCAAGCTCATCGACTGCCATCGAGCACATCGGAGAGTCCCATCGGGTCCCGCCGGAAGAGGTGCCTCGCAGCGAGCAGGTATGTCGGGATGAGGCGCCGCGTCGACGCACTCACGAGGTTCGGCTGCTTCCGGAAGCGCCGGTTCCGGATTCAGGTCGACGGCGTGACTGGACCGGTAGCGGATCGAAGTCGACGCGCTTGAGACCGCGTCGCCTTCCGCGATGCCCCATCAGCCGGCGCCGTGGCACAGTTTGAACTTCTTGCCGCTGCCGCAGGGGCACGGATCGTTGCGCCCCACCTTCGGCCCATCCCGGCGCTGGGTGCCGGGTGTGCGCAGATCGAACCAGTAGTCGTAGGCCTCCTGCACCGTGGCGCCCAGCGTGTTGCGGCATTCCTCCACGAGTTCGGCCTGCTGCTCGGCACTGAGCCCGAGGGATTCCCGGAGTTCGTCGTCCTCCTCCAGACCGCCTGCCAGCACGACGAAGGGCAGCAGCAGGTCGTCCACCGTCTCGGGATCGCCGGCGTCCTCCCATCGCGGATCGGCCAGGCCGACGCCTTCCAGATAGCCATTCACCCAGGGCTGGACGTCGAGGGTGTCCTGATCATCGGAACCCTCGGCGGGATACAGGTACAGCAGCAGCCCCTCGCCCTCGCCGAGCGCCAGTTGCACGTCGTCCATCAGGCGGTCGACCAGCTTCACCATCTCACCGGCCTCGGCGACGGCATCCCAGTCGCGTTCGGAGCCGAGGGCCACGGGCAGCCATTTCGCCCGGGGCACCGGGATCGGCGCACTCAACACGGCGGTGAGGAACCCCTGCATCGCGTCGAGGGAGAACGGGTTGGCACCCTCCGGCGCGTCACCCAGCAGGGCTTCGAGGCGGTCGAGTTCGACATCGGTGATGGGGGAAGGCATGAACGGCTCCATGAGGAATTCCCTGCATCGTATCGGGGGTGCGGCAGTGCGGCAATTGGCCGCTGCCGTGCGCCCCGCGGATTCGACCGTTGGCACCGCACGCGGCAGTCTGGCATCGTCCGTGGACCCACCCCGAAGGACTCCGCCATGGCCCGCCCGATCCTGTCCGAAGAATGCATCCATCCAGGCATCCGCGCCTACGTCGCCTCGAACCACGGGGACATCGTGCACGAGGTGCAGAGCGCCATCGCCCAGCACGATGTCGTCGTGGTCGGCATGGCCCAGAACCCGTTCCCGCGGCTGGCGAGGCGCACCCTCGACAAGGCCGGCATCCCGCACCACTACCTGCAGTACGGCAGCTACTTCGGCGGATGGCGGCGCCGGAACGCGCTGAAGATGTGGACCGGCTGGCCCACCTTTCCGATGGTGTTCGTCAAGGGCATGTTGGTGGGCGGGGCGTCCGAACTGAACGCGCTCGCGGCGAGCGGGGAACTGCAGCGCCTACAGAAGGCACCGCGATGAGTGACCCCACGATGGAGTCTCTGCGCAACCGGTTGCGCGCGTTCGTCGCCGAGCGCGACTGGGATCAGTTCCACGCGCCCAAGAGCCTAGCGATGAGCATCACCATCGAGGCCGCGGAGCTGGCGGAACACTTCCAGTGGCTGCGGACTGGCGCCCCGGAGGAACTGGCTCCCGGGCAGACCGCGAAAGTCGGCGAGGAGATGGCCGACGTGCTGCTCTACCTGATCCGCCTCGCCGACAAGCTGGACATCGACCTGCTCGCCGCCGCTGACCGCAAGCTCGACCTGAACGCGATCAAGTACCCGGTGGAGAAGGCGCGCGGACGGTCGACGAAGTACGACCAGTTGTGAGTGGGTAGGGGATAGGGACCAGGGGCTGGCGAAAACCATCGCCGGTTTTGCGATTCCGAAGAACCGACCATTTTTTGTGGGAGCGGCCCATGGCCGCCTCTCGGGCCGGTGGCCCGCGGCGGCTTGGCCGCAGGGCGTACCAACAAGGGGAGGGACCCCTTGTATATCCCCCCGTCGATGCGCCGCCCGAGATGGGCAAGGACCGCACTGTTGTAGGAGCGGCCCATGGCCGCCTCTCGGGCCGGCGGCCCGCGGCGGCTTGGCCGCAGGACGTACCAACAAGGGGAGGGACCCCTTGTATATCCCCCCGTCGATGCGCCACCCGCGATGGGCATGGACCGCGCTGTTGTAGGAGCGGCCCATGGCCGCCTCTCGGGCCGGCGGCCCGCGGCGGCTTGGCCGCAGGACGTACCAACAAGGGGAGGGACCCCTTGTATATCCCCCCGTCGATGCGCCGCCCGAGATGGGCAAGGACCGCACTGTTGTAGGAGCGGCCCATGGCCGCCTCTCGGGCCGGCGGCCCGCGGCGGCTTGGCCGCAGGACGTACCAACAAGGGGAGGGACCCCTTGTATATCCCCCCGTCGATGCGCCACCCGCGATGGGCATGGACGGCGCTGTTGTAGGAGCGGCCCATGGCCGCGAAAGCGATGGTTCCGGGTGAAGCGCTTCGACAGCATCCACCGCTTTCGGGGGCATGGCCCCCTCCTACAGGGAAGGTGCATACGCCACCGCCTCGGGAAGCGACCATGCTTTTGTAGGAGCGGCCCATGGCCGCGAAAGCGTCGGTTCCGGGTGAAGCGCTTCTGCAGCATCTGCCGCTTTCGGGGGCATGGCCCCCTCCTACAGGGAAGGTGCATACGCCACCGCCTCGGGAACCGACCATGCTTTTGTAGGAGCGGCCCATGGCCGCGAAAGCGATCGCTCCGGTCGAAGCGATTCCAGTGCATCCACCGCTTCCGGGGGCATGGCCCCCTCCTACAGGGAAGGTGCATACGCCACCGCCTCGGGAACCGACCATGCTTTCGTAGGAGCGGCCCATGGCCGCGAAAGCGATGGTTCCGGTCGAAGCGATTCCAGTGCATCCACCGCTTTCGGGGGCATGGCCCCCTCCTACAGGGGTGGTCGGGGCGCTGGTGCTGATCCTCGGAAATGGGCAACACCCGATGGTTTTCCCTAGTCCCTCGCCCCTAGCCCCGCTCGCGGGACGAAGGCACAGAACCTTATCCCCCCGCATCCGCCCGATGACATGCCGCCCGGTGCCCCGGCCCGAAGTCGCGCAGGACCGGTTCGCTCTCGGCGCAGGCGGCGGTGGCGATCGGGCAGCGCGTGCGGAAACGGCAGCCCGATGGTGGGTCGATGGGGCTCGGGAGGTCACCCTCCAGCCGGATGCGCTGGCGCGACGCGCCGTCGGTCGGATCGGGCCGCGGCACGGCCGACACGAGCGCCTGGGTGTACGGATGCCGGGGCCGCGTCCAGAGCGTCCGCCGGTCGGCGATCTCGACCATCTTGCCGAGATACATGACCGCAATGCGATCCGACACGTGCTCGACGACCGACAGGTCGTGCGAGATGAAGAGATAGGCGAGACCCAGTTCGCTGCGCAGATCGGTGAGCAGGTTGATGACCTGGGCGCGGACGGACACATCGAGCGCCGACACGGGCTCGTCGCACACGACGAGTTGCGGCGACAGCGCGAGCGCCCGGGCGATCCCGATGCGCTGCCGCTGTCCGCCGGAGAATTCGTGCGGATGTCGCGCCGCGGCCTCCGGTCGAAGTCCCACTTTCTCCATGAGCCACGCCACGCGCTCGCGCCGTTCGCTGGCCGTGCCGCGGCTGTGCACCACGAGCGGCTCCTCCAGGATGCTGCCCACGGTGAGGCGCGGATTCAGCGATGCGAAGGGGTCCTGGAAGATCATCTGCATCTTCGGCCGCAGCGGTCGGAGCGCGCTGCGTGAGAGCGATCCGATGTCCTGCCCGTCGAGGCGGATCGATCCGGACGTCGCGGACGCAAGCCGCAGCGCCGCCTTGCCGAGGGTGCTCTTGCCGCATCCCGACTCACCGACGAGGCCCACGGTCTCACCGGGCATCACGTCGAGGGACACGCCGTCGACCGCGCGCACCACACCCCCGCGCGTGGGAAAGTGCACGCGCAGATCGACCAGGGACAGGATCGGATCAGCCATCGGCGGCGACCTCGAGGCAGGCGACCTGGCGTCCGTCGCGACCCGCGATCAGGTCCGGTCGCACAGACTCGCAGCGCCCGGTGGCCTGTGGGCACCGCGGGCGGAAGGCACAGCCCGCAGGCATGTCGGTGAGTGCGGGCACGAGACCGGGGATCTCGTTCAGACGCGCCTCGCCACCGGCGCCCGGACGTGGGATCGAGGCGAGGAGCCCACGCGTGTAGGGATGCTGCGGCTGCGCGAACAGTTGCGCCGTGGTGGCCTGCTCGACGATGCGGCCCGCGTACATCACGGCGACCCGCTGACTGTGTTGCGCGACGACGCCGAGGTCGTGCGTGATGAGCAGCACCGCCATGCCGAGTCGCGCCTTGAGATCGTCGATGAGATCGAGGATCTGCGCCTGGATGGTGACGTCGAGGGCCGTCGTGGGTTCGTCGGCGATCAGCAGTGCCGGCTCGCAGGCGAGCGCCATCGCGATCACCGCACGCTGACGCATGCCGCCCGAGAGCCGGTGCGGATACTCGTCCACGCGGCGTGCGGCCTCGGGGATCCCGACGAGGTTCAGCAGTTCGATGGCGCGATCCCGCGCGGCGTGCTTCGAGACCGGCCGGTGCAGTCGTACCGCTTCGACGATCTGCTCCCCGATGGTGAACACCGGGTTCAGCGACGTCATCGGTTCCTGGAAGATCATCGCGATGCGATCGCCCCGGAGGGCGCGCATCGCGGCGGCGTCGAGCGTCAGGAGGTCACGGCCCTCGAACCGGATCTCGCCACCGACGATGCGGCCGGGCGGATCGGCCACGAGCCGCAGGATCGAGAACGCCGTCACCGACTTGCCGCAACCGGACTCGCCGACCAATGCGAGGGTCTCGCCCGCGCGGATCGAGAACGACACGCCGTCGACGGCCTTCGCGACGCCGGCGCGGCCATGGAAGTGCGTCTGCAGGCCGCGCACCTCCAGCAGCGGGGCCGATGCGTCGGGCGCGGCACTCATCGGTTCCGAAGCCTCGGGTTCAGTGCGTCGTTCAGGCCTTCGCCCACCAGATTGATCGCGAGCACCGTGAGCAGGATCGCGATGCCCGGCAGCGTGCACACGTACCACGCCGAGCGCAGCACCTCGCGGCCCGCGCCGATGATCGTTCCCCAGCTCATCACGTTCGGATCGCCGAGCCCGAGGAACGCGAGGCCGGCCTCGGTGAGGATCGCGGTGGCGACCATCAGCGACCCGGTCACGATGATCGGCGCAGCAGCGTTCGGCAGACAGTGGCGGAGGATGATCCGGACGTCGCTCATGCCCATCGCCTCGCAGGCCAGCACGAACTCGCGGCTGCGGAGACCGAGAAACTCACCCCGCGTGAGACGCGCCACCGGCGGCCACGACACGACGCCGATCGCGAGGACGATGGTGGCCACCGAAGGCTCGAAGATGGCGACGAGCACGATCGCGAAGAGGAAGGCGGGAATCGTCTGGAAGAGTTCGGTCAACCGCATGAGCGCGCGGTCGACGTGACCACCGTAGTAGCCGGACAGGGCACCGATCGTGACACCCAGCAGCAGTGCCACGCTCGTCGCGACGAGCCCGATCAGCAGGCTCACGCGCGCCCCGTGGAAGATGCCCGCGGCGAGATCGCGGCCCATCATGTCGGTCCCCAGCGCGTAGTCCGGATTCGCGCCGGGCGCGAGGTAGGGCTCGGCCACCATGTCCCAGGGATCCTCGGGGTAGAGGATCGGCGCGAGGATCGCCATCGCGAGCACCCCGAGCAGGATGATCGCGCCCGCCACGGCCGCGCGGTTGCGGACGAAGAGGCGGAGGAAACCCTTCATGGATCCACCGTGAACAGGACTCTGCTCATGCCAGCTCGATGCGCGGATCGAGCCGCGCGTACAGCAGGTCGACGACGATGTTCGCGACGACCACCAGCACCGAGGACAGCAGCAGGATGCCGAGCAGCAGGTTGTGGTCGCGCTGGAAGACCGCCTCGAAGGCGAGCCGGCCGAGGCCGGGCCAGCCGAACACCGTCTCCACGAGCACCGAGCCGCCGAGCAGCGAACCCACCTGCAGGCCGAGCATCGTGACCATGGGCAGCAGCGCATTGCGGAGCACGTGGTGGAACGCCACGCGCGACTCGCCCGCACCCTTGGCACGCGCCGTGGTCACGTAATCCTGGCCGTAGACCTCGAGCATCGATGCGCGCATGAGCCGCGTGTAGAGGGCGAGATAGAAGAGCGCAAGGGTCACGGTGGGCAGCACCATGTGGCGCAGCACATCGAGCATGAGATCCCAGGCCGCGAGATCCGCGCCGACCGTGAGCATCCCACCCGAGGGGAGCCACTGGAGGTGGACCGAGAAAAGCAGGATGAGCATGAGGCCGATCCAGAACACCGGCGTCGCGTAGGCGAGCAACGCGACCACCGACACGACGGCATCGAGCGGCCTCCTCACGTGGCGCGCCGCAGTGACACCCAGCAGCACGCCCGCCGCGAACGCCATGCCGATGGCCCCCGCCATCAGCAACAGCGTGGCGGGCAGCCGCGAAAGAATGAGGCTGGCCACGGGCATGTTGTGGCGGAACGAGTACCCGAGGTCCAGGGTGGCGACGTTGACGAGGTACCGACCCAGCTGCACCGGCACGGGCTGGTCGAGACCGAAGCGGGTCCGCAGTTCCGCGACGTACTCCGGCGTCGCCCCGCCGGCTTCGCCGACGAGCACGTCGACAGCGTCACCGGGTGCCAGCTGGAGCAGCAGGAAGTTGAATACGGCGATGCCCAGCACGATGGGAATCGCGCGAAGGAATCGACGGACAAGGAGACGGGCGATGCGCAGCACGGGGCGAGTGTAACAAGTGCTGCCGACGAAGCCGACGGCTGCACCTGCACAGGGCACGCTGCTCGCAAAGGCCCCATCGCGCATCGTCCACAGCCCGAAACGAAAACGCCCCCGGAATACGGGGGCGTTTCGCGCGGGCGCCGGGGAGAACGTCCGAAGGAACCGGACGCTGGAATCTCCTGGGAGCTAGACCGTCAGACGACCTCCAAATCAGCCGACCTGCTTGCGCTGCCTCCGGGCCGCGAAGCCCACCAGTCCGAGACCCGCCCCGATCATCAGCCACTCTGACGGCTCCGGGATCGGCGCTGCCGGGTTGGCGTCCAGCCCCCACAGGAAGGACCCGCCACCCGGACGGACCGTTCCCGAGAGGGTCACGGTGTAGCTGCCGGCGGCGAGCACTTCGTTGAAGCTCTGGAAGGTGAAGGCCTTGATGTCTCCCGACGGCGGGACGACGGTGCTCGCGCTGGTCTGCAGGATCACCGTATCGTCCTGGAGCAGGGTCAGGGTCAGGGCCCGCAGACCTTCCGCGATCACGGACCATTGGCTGAAGGCGAAGGACGCCACCGCGCTGCTCTGAGTGATCGTGAACATGCCCTCGGCGCTGAAGGACGTGTTGCCGATCCCGTCGCCGACGAAAGTCCGCGACACGGCAACGCTGTCGGGGTCGGTCCCGAAATCGATCATCTGGGCTTGCGCGCTGCCGAACGCCAGCAGGCCGGCGGCGACAAGACCGCGGACTGCGGATTGCATCAATGTGTTCATAGGTCGTTCCTCTCGAGGAGACGCCCGGCATCGACGGGATTCTGCGTGGCATGCCGGGCGCCACTTCTACCCGCAGTTGAGTCGAGGATCTCAAAAGCGGCAACAGCCTGCAAGTGGCCACCGCCACATTCGTCCGTCGCCATCGATGGGATGCGGGGCAGATCTGCTCCAGGCCCTCTCCATCGGCGTCACGGCCAAGCCCACCAGGACGGCATCGCACCGTCCACGCGAGATCGCCCGGGTCAGCGGCGCCGACGGGTCCCGTACCCGACCTCGCAGTGGTCGTGCCCCTCGAAAGGATCCCACCGGCAGCGGGCATGGCGCCCCGTGTGGGCGAATCCACCCAGCGTGGCAGATGACGCCGACTACAACGCCTGGCCGCAGACCGCCGCGAGGACGGCGTGGGTGACGACGCCGTGGTCGATGGGACCGAGCGCGGCCGGATCGGCGTCCGGTTTCGCCGGTTCGGCATGGTTCGGTTCGCCGCTGCCGTCATGGCCGGCGTAAAGATTCAGCGAGCGCTGCTCCCACGTGCCGGCAGCGCAGTCGAACCACTCGACCGAACGGGCCGACTGGTGCGCCGGAACGACGGACTCGGGCCGTTCCGCGTAGTAGCTCGTCAGGACATCGGCGGCGCGGATCGTTCCGGTCCGCGCCGCGACCCGGGCAATGAACACGTCCGCGACGGGCACGCTCTCGGCTGACACCGAGCCGGCGACGAATCGCCAGCCGGCCGCGACGATGGCTGGTGCGTGGCTCGAGCGGAACGCATTCATCTGCCGCGTCGCGCTGTCACGCCACTGTTGGAGGAAGTCCTGGGCGGAGGCCCCATTGGTCAATGCGAGACCGAGCGCGACGGCGATGAGGGAATGCTTCATTCGTTGGGTTCACCAATGCCCCCGACGGGATGTCGGGAAGGCTCGGAGTGTACCCAACGAACGGGGCGGTGGCGGCACCCGGGTCAGCGGCGCCGACGGGTCTCGTACCCGACCTCGCAGTCGTCGTGCGCCTCGAGCTTGATGATCTGCAGGTGGACGGACTGCACCTGCGGATAGCCGAGACAGAAGTCGACGATGCGTTCCGCCAGGGTCTCGAGCAGATTCACGTGACCCTCTCCCAGGATGTCGAGGATGCCCTGCCGGAGACGGTCGTAGTCCAGCACGTCCGTGAGCTGATCGTGCCAGTCGAACGGCGGCTGGAGATGAACGCAAAGGTTGAAGCGAAGGCGTTGGTCGCCTGCCCGCTCGCGGTCGTAGACGCCGATGTGCGCGCGGGTCACGAAATTGCGGAGGAAGAGCGCGCGCAGGTCGCTCTCCCCGTCGGCGCCCGACAGGGGCGGTGATATGTGCAACAGCGGTTCGGTCAGGTCCATCGGATCGGTATTCCTGTTACGCCGGCACCCCCGGGACCGCGCGACGTCGGGATGCTACAGCATCGTCTCCGGCGCAGCCGTTCCGGCCAGCCGCACCCCGGGGAGAGTCCGCCGTATTCGCGCGGTCGGGCGACTCCGTCGGGGGCCCCCTACTTCGTCAACCACACCCTGGAGAACGACGAGTACACGCCTTCGCCGGACAGCGTGTGGTCCTGCACCTTCTTGCTGGCGAGCGTGAAGAAGCGGACCTCGAAGAGATCGAGCACCGGGAGATCGTCCTGCGCCATCACCTGCAGGCTGTCGATCAGCGCGCGGCGCGCCTTCCGGTCGTGCTCGATCTGCATGGCCTCGATCACGCGGTCCATCTCGGGGTTCGAGTAGCCCGACGCGTTCGAGAACGGCACGCCCTTCTTGATGTTCTTCGACCAGTAGATGCGCTGGACGCCGATGGTGGGGTCGGGCAGCGCGTAGAAGAAGTTACTCGACACGTCGAAGTCGTTGTCGGTGTACACGCGTTTCAGGAACGCGGCGGTGTCCTGGCTGCGGATCTCGACGTCGATGCCGACCTTACCCAGGGCCTGCTTGAGGTATTCGGCGGTGCGCTGATAGTCGGCGCCGTAGGGCAGGTAGTCGTGGATCAGCTTGAAGCGCTTGCCGCCGCCCGCGCGCGGGAAGCCTGCCTCGTCGAGCAGCGCCTCGGCGCGCTTCGGATCGAACGCGTACTTCGGGACATTGGCGTTGTAGAACTGCGTGAGCACCGAGGGCACCGGGCCCGTGGCCGGCTTGCCGAAGCCGTACCAGACGGTCTTCACGACGAGGTTCTGGTCGATGGCGTGGGCGATGGCATGGCGCACCCGCTTGTCCTGCAGGTACTTGTTCTTCAGGTTGAACTCGAGCAGGAAGATGGGGGCGAGGTACTCGTAGCCACGGGTCTCGACGTCGAACTTGCCGCTGGCCTCCAGCCGCTTCACATCGCTGAGCGGCACGGGGCTGAACCCGCCCAGCTGCACTTCGCCCGTCTCGAACGCCGCGGAGCGCGCAGCGGCGTCGGGGATGATCCGCATCACGATCTTGTCGAGGTACGGGCGACCCTTGTCCCAGTAGTTCGGGTTCTTCTCCAGCAGGATGAAGTTGCCCTTCTGCCACTCCTTCAACACGAAGGGGCCGGTGCCCACGGGCTTGCTGTTCGCCGGGTTCTGCGCCATGTCCGTGCCGTCGTAGACGTGCTTCGGCAGCACCTGGGACTCATAGCCGCTCAGGGCGGACATCATGTAGGGCGAGGCCTCCGACAGCTTGAAGATCGCGACGAGCGGCGACGGCGTCTCGACTGCCGTCAGCTTCGCGAACGTCGACCGGCCGCGGGGATGCAGTTCCTTCCAGACCTTCATCGCCGAGAACTGGACATCGGCCGACGTGAAGTCCCGTCCGTCGTGCCACTTCACGCCCTTGCGGAGGTTGAAGGTGATCGTCTTGCCGTCCGGGCTCACCTTCCACGATTCCGCGAGAACAGGCTTGGGCACCATGTCGAAATCGTAGGTGAGCAGCCCTTCGAGCATCTTCGTCGAGACGACGCCGATGGGCCCTGCGGAGTTGAAGGCGGACACGAGCGTCGGCGGCTCGGGTTGCACGACCATCGTGAGCGTTCCGCCAGGGGTCGGTTGCTGCGCATGACTCGCCGATGCGAGGACTGCAAGAGTGGTGAGGGCGCCGAGGGCACCTCGCAGAAGCGACATCAGGGAATTCATGGTCGGGACATCCTCGATGGAGGCCGTGGAGCGGATGCCTCGGATGGTACAAGAAGGCCTCTACCCCGAGGACGCAGGCACCGGAATGGCGCGCCACGCGCCAGGAACCACCACGGGCATGCGCGGTCCGTCCGTCCTCTCGGGAAATGAAGGAGGATCCGGTGATCCAGGTGGTGTGGTTCAAGCGGGACCTCCGGTTGCAGGACCACGCGCCGCTCGCGCAGGCGGCGAAGGCCGGGCCGGTGCTGCCGCTGTACGTTTACGAGCCGGCCGTGCTCCTCGCACCCGACTGCGCGGCCCGCCACACCGCCTTCGCGAACGATTGCCTGCGGGAACTCGGCGCCGGGCTCGCGGCACTCGGTTCGCCCTTGATCGTTCGGCACGACGACATGCCGGGGGTGCTCGCGGACCTGCGTAAGGAAGTCGGCCCGTTCGTGCTGTGGAGCCACGAAGAAACCGGCAACGCCGTCACCTTCGCCCGTGATCGTGCGGTGGCCGCGTGGTGCCGCGAGACCGGGACGCCCTGGCACGAGTTGCCGCAGCACGGCGTGGTCCGCGGGCTCCGCGACCGCGACCACTGGGCGGGGCGCTGGGACGCCCGGATGTCTGCGCCGATTCCTGCACTGCCCGGACGCTTGGCGGCGCCATCGGTGCGCGTGAACAGCGTCGGACTCATGACGCCGGGAGCCCTCGGACAGCGCGGCGACGACGCGGCGCAGCGGCAGCGCGGCGGACGCCTCGCCGGCGAAGCGCTGCTCGCGTCGTTTCTCGACGGCCGCGGCCTCGGCTATCGCAGCGCGATGTCGAGCCCGCTCAGCGCGGCCGACGGCTGCTCCCGGCTCTCGACCCACTTCGCGTACGGCAGCATGTCGATCCGCGAGACGGCACAGGCGGTCTGGCGTCGCCGCACGGAACTGCAGTCGCTGCCGGCGGAGGCGCGGCCCCGCGGCATGCTCTCGGCGCTGAAGTCCTTCGAGTCGCGGCTCCACTGGCACTGCCACTTCATGCAGAAGCTGGAGTCCGAACCCGCGATCGAGTTCACCAACATGCACCGCGGCTTCGACGGCCTGCGCGAGTCGGCCTTCGATCCGGCACGGTTCTCCGCCTGGTGCCGCGGCGAGACCGGACTGCCCATGGTCGACGCCTGCATGCGGATGCTGGCTGCGACCGGCTGGATCAACTTCCGCATGCGCGCGATGCTCACGAGCTTCGCGTCGTACCAGCTGTGGCTGCACTGGCGCGAGCCGGCGCTGCACCTCGCGCGCCTCTTCACCGACTACGAGCCGGGCATCCACTATCCGCAGATCCAGATGCAGTCGGGCACCACGGGCATCAACACGATCCGCATGTACAACCCGATCAAGCAGGCGCGCGACCAGGACCCGGACGGGCACTTCGTGCGGCATTGGATCCCCGCCCTCGCCCGCGTGCCGGAAGCGCACATCTTCGAGCCGTGGACGATGCCGGCCTCGGTGCAGCGCGAGGCGCACTGCGTCGTCGGCCGCGACTATCCCGCGCCGATCGTGGACAACGCCGAGGCGATGCGCGCGGCGCGCGAGCGGGTGTGGACGTTGAAGGCGAGGCGCGAGGTGCGCGAGACGGCGCAGGCGGTGTACGAGAAACACGGCAGTCGGCATCCCGGCCGCGAGGGCACGCCGCGGCGATCCCGCGCGAAGCCTGCGACGGAGGCACAGATGGTGTTCCCGTTCGAGGACCCACCGAGCTGACCGTCGGGCGGGCGGACGGGCGTGACATACTCGACCGGAGGCGCCGTCGCGTGGCGCCACTTCCGATCAGGACGACCTCACCATGACACGATCCATCTCCGGCGTAGCCGCGCGCCGTTCCACGCAGACGCTCCGCCATCTCGCAGGCGTGACGCTCCTGTGCACCGGCATGGCGGCATTCGCCCAGGCGCTCCCGGCGACGTCGCCGGAGGATGTCGGCCTGTCGACCGGGCGGCTCGACAGGATCGGGATGCTGATGCGCGAGGAGGTGCGCGCAGGACGACTGCCCGGCGCCGTGGTGATGGTGGCACGCCGCGGACGCCTCGCCTACGCGCAGGCCTTCGGGCGTCGCGATCCGGAGGGTGGATCGACGATGACCACCGACAGCATCTTCCGCATCTACTCCATGACGAAGCCGCTGGTGTCCGTCGCCGCGATGCTGCTCGTGGAGGACGGCAAGTTGCAGCTCACGGACCCGGTGTCGAAGTTCCTGCCGGCGTTCGACGCGCCGCAGGTGAGCGTGGCCCACGTCGACGCCGAGTTCGCGCGGATCACCTACAGCCGGACCACTGCGACGCGACCGATGACGGTGCACGATCTGCTGCGCCACACCGCGGGGCTCGCGTATGGCGAGATCACCCAGAACGCGCCCGTGAAGAAGGCCCTCGAGGAGGCCGGCGTCTTCAAGCCGACCTCCGAGTTCGATGCACGGGATCTCGCACCGGACGAGCAGACCGCTCGGCTCGCCAAGGTGCCGCTCGCGCATCAGCCCGGGACGGTGTGGGAGTACAGCCTCGCGTCCGACGTGCTCGGTCGCGTCGTCGAAAAGGCGTCGGGCCAGCGGCTCGGGGACTTCCTGGCGGACCGCCTGTTCCGTCCCCTCGGCATGGCGGACACCGGTTTCGCCGTTCCGGCAGCAGCGCTCCCGCGCCTCGCCCAGCCCTTCGCCAAGGACCCCGGCACCGGACAACCGGTGCGCCTCGCGGACGTCTCGTCGCTGCCGGCCGCGGATTCCGGCGGTGCGGGCGCCGTGTCGACGGCCGCTGACTATCTGCGCTTCGGACAGATGCTGCTGGAGGGCGGCAAGCTGGGCGACACGCGGGTGCTGTCGCGTACGACCGTCGCACTGATGGCGTCGGACCATCTCGGCACGCGCATCGCGGTGCCGGTCACGCCGGGGGAGCTGCTGCTCGGGACCCCGGGCTACACCTTCGGCCTCGGCTTCGCGGTACGCCAGGGCCAGGGGGTCGCGGGGGTGCACGGTTCGCCGGGCGAGTTCATGTGGGGCGGCTACGCGGGAACGTACTTCTGGGTGGATCCGCAGGAGGATCTCGTCGGCGTCTACATGAGCCAGGCGCCGGGCGCGATGCGCCAGTACTACCGACGGCTGGTGAAGAACCTCGTGTACCAGGCGATCGTCGAGTAGCGCGCGCGGCCGCGACGCCGCGCGCGTAGATCCGGCTGCCGGAACGCACTTCGCCGGTCGCCCGCGCGAGGGCGCACGACCGGCGAAGTGGTTGCTGCAACGTGTGCCGTCAGACCTGCGGGTGCGCACGCTCCAGCTTCGAGTAAAGCTTGTTGAGCGCGTTGATGTAGGCCTTCGCCGAGGCCACGACGATGTCGGTATCGGCGCCGGCGCCGTTCACGATGCGGCCCTCCTTCTTCAGCCGCACGGTGACCTCGCCCTGGGCGTCGGTGCCGCCGGTGATGGCATTCACCGAGAAGAGTTGCAGTTCTGCGCCGCTCCCGGCGATCGACTCGATGGCGCGGAACACGGCGTCCACCGGGCCGCTCCCCAGGGACTCCGCGTGCCGCTCGTGCGTGCCCTCCCCCATCACGACCGTGGCGGTCGGCGTCTCGCCCGTCTCGGAGTGCGTCTTCATGGACACGAGCTTGTAGTGCTCGCCCTCATGGTTCCCGGCTTCCTCCGACACGAGCATCTGGAGGTCCTCGTCGAAGATCTCGGACTTGCGGTCGGCGAGATCCTTGAAGCGCGCGAAGGCGGCGTTCACGGCCTCCTCGCTGCCGAGTTCGATGCCGATCTCCTTGAGGCGCTGGCGGAACGCGTTGCGGCCGGACAGCTTGCCGAGCACGAGCTTGTTCTGCGACCAGCCGACGTCCTCGGCGCGCATGATCTCGTAGGTCTCGCGATTCTTCAGCACGCCATCCTGGTGGATGCCGGACTCGTGCGCGAACGCATTCGCACCGACGATCGCCTTGTTCGGCTGGACCGGGAACCCGGTGATGCCGGACACCAGCTTGGAGGCGGGGACGATCTGCGTCGCGTCGATGCGCGTCTCGCACGGGAAGAAGTCGCGGCGCGTGCGCACGGCCATCACGATCTCCTCGAGCGACGCATTGCCGGCGCGCTCGCCGAGGCCGTTGATCGTGCATTCGACCTGCCGCGCCCCGTTCATCACGGCCGCGAGGGAGTTCGCGACCGCGAGCCCCAGGTCGTTGTGGCAGTGGACCGACCAGACGGCCTTGTCCGAGTTGGGAATGCGCTCACGGAGCGTCCGGATGAGGCCGCCGAACTGTTCGGGCATCGTGTAGCCGACGGTGTCGGGGACGTTGATGGTCGTGGCGCCGGCGTCGATCACCGCTTCGAGGATGCGACAGAGGAAATCGATCTCGGACCGGCCGGCGTCCTCGGGGGAGAACTCCACGTCGTCGCGGAAGCTGCGGGCGAGCTTCACGGCCTTCACGGCCTGCTCGACCACCTGGTCCGGCGCCATCCGGAGCTTCTTCTCCATGTGGATGGGCGACGTCGCGATGAAGGTGTGGATGCGACCCGCGTTGGCGTCCTTCAGGGCTTCGCCGGCGCGGCGGATGTCGTTGTCGTTCGCCCGCGCGAGGCCGCAGACGATGGAGTCGCGGATCGTCCCGGCGACGGCCCGGACGGCTTCGAAGTCCCCGTTGGACGCAGCCGGAAAGCCGGCCTCGATCACGTCGACGCGGAGCTTCTCCAGCTGGCGCGCGATGCGGATCTTCTCGTCGCGGGTCATGGAAGCGCCGGGGCTCTGTTCGCCGTCGCGCAACGTGGTGTCGAAAATGATGAGCTTGTCGGTCATGGTCCTCTCCTGGACGTGATCGCGCGTACCGGGGCTGACGCCGTCGCGGTGAGCACGCAACGCTACGAATGATCGCCGGACCGGTCAAGTCCGGGCGGGGGTTGCTTCAGCAGTGGGGGGTGGGTGTCAGTGCGCGCGGCCGCGCAGCAGCAGCAGCAGCCCGGACGGCAGGAGGCCGACGAGGGAGGGGACGAAATGTGGGCTGGCTGCGGAATGCATGGGCTGAATATAAGGGGCTTCCGCGAGGCGCGGCAACCCCTTTCTTGGGCGCCCGGGCGGCCGACGCTCAGGCGCCGTTCGCGGGGGGTGGAGGTTCCTTGGGCCGCCCCATCGAGGCGAGCAGCATCACATACCCGGAAGCCGCGTAGGTGGCCGCGATGATGAACAGCACTTCCGGCAGGTTGTCGGCCATCACGAAGAGCGCCACCACCCCGACGGCGATCATGACGATCCCCCAGAACGGGATGCTCTTCCGGATGTTGATGTCTTTGCCGCTGTAGAAGCGGACGTTGCTCACCATCGTGAACGCCGCGAAGGCTGTGACGGCGACGGCGATCCAGTCGAGCTCCGGCCCGCGGTAGCGGAAGGTCTCGGCAGCCCAGACGAAGCCTGCGACCAGCGCCGCAGCGGCCGGACTCGGCAGCCCCTGGAAGTAACGCTTGTCGACGATGCCGATGTTGGTGTTGAAGCGCGCAAGCCGCAGGGCCGCGCAGGCGCAGTAGGCGAAGGCTGCCGCCCAGCCGTACTTGCCCATGCCCCGCAGCGCCCATTCGTAGATGACGAGCGCCGGGGCGGCACCGAACGAGACCATGTCGGAGAGCGAATCGAACTCCGCGCCGAAGTCGCTCTGCGTATGGGTGAGGCGCGCGATGCGACCGTCGAGTCCGTCGAGCACCATGGCCACGAAGATGGCGGCGGCGGCCACCGCGAACCGGTTGTTCATCGCCTGGACGATCGCGTAGAAGCCGGCAAAGAGTGCCGCGGTCGTGATGGCGTTGGGCAGCCAGTAGATGCCTGGCCGGAACCTGCGACGGGCCATCCAGCGGCCGCGCACGTGCTCCTTGTCCATGGGGAACCTCCCGGAGATCGGTCGGGCCGACTCTGCCAGAACGGCGAGCGCGGCGTAAACCGTGGGCCCGCATGGCGGGCGGCAGGTCATGCGGGCGCTGCGAAGAAAGCGGACCGCGGAAACGCAGGGGGATGGTACAGCGGGCGGAAGACGCGTCGCCCCGGACGATGCTTGCCGGCACTCCGTTGCCCGTTCACAGGCGCCGGAGTGCCGGCCGGACAGAGCCGGTATCAGTTGCGCGTGGTGTCGACCAGGCGGTTCTTCTTGATCCAGGGCATCATCTCGCGCAGCTTGCCGCCGACGCGTTCGATCTCGTGCTCGCGGCCGATGCGGCGCATGGCACCCAGCTTCGTCGCGCCGGTCTGGTTCTCCAGCAGGAATTCCTGGGCGTACTGGCCCGTCTGGATCTCCTTCAGGATGCGGCGCATCTCGTTCTTGGTCTCTTCGGTGATGATGCGCGGGCCGCGCGTGAAGTCACCGTACTCGGCGTTGTTCGAGATCGAGTAGCGCATGTTGGCGATGCCGCCCTCGTAGATCAGGTCCACGATGAGCTTCAGTTCGTGCAGGCACTCGAAGTACGCCATCTCGGGCGCGTAGCCGGCCTCCACCAGCACTTCGAATCCGGCCTGGATCAGCGCCGTCGCGCCGCCGCAGAGCACCACCTGCTCGCCGAAGAGGTCGGTCTCGGTCTCTTCACGGAAGGAGGTCTCGATCACGCCGGCCTTGCCGCCACCGATCGCGGAGGCGTACGAGAGCGCGAGGTCGCGGGCCTTGCCGCTGGCGTCCTGGGCGATGGCGATCAGGCACGGCGTTCCGCCGCCCTGCGAGTAGGTCGCACGCACCGTGTGACCCGGCGCCTTCGGCGCGATCATGACCACGTCGATGTCATTGCGGGGCGTGACCTGGCCGAAGTGGATGTTGAAGCCGTGGGCGAACCCGAGGACGCCGCCCTTCTTCATGTTCGGCTCGATGTCCTCGCGGTACACCTTGGCGATGTTCTCGTCGGGCAGGAGCATCATGACGAAGTCGGCTTCGCGCACGGCCTCGGCCACTTCCTTCACGTCGAGACCGGCGTTGGCCGCCTTGTCCCACGAAGCCCCACCCTTGCGCAGACCGACGGTGACCTTCACGCCGGACTCGTGCAGGTTGAGCGAGTGGGCGTGGCCCTGGGAGCCGTAGCCGACGATCGTGACCTTCTTGCCCTTGATGAGGGACAGGTCGGCGTCCTTGTCGTAGTAGACCTTCATGTGAGTTCTCCCTGATTCGATGATCCGTGGTCGTGCAGCCCGTCCGGTGCCGGCCAGGGCGCCGCCGCACTCCGGCGATGCCGCTGCCCGACGTCAGTGCGACGGCTACACCCTGAGAATGCGATCTCCCCGGCCGATGCCGGAGGCTCCGGTGCGCACCGCCTCGAGAACGGCACCCTCTTCGAGCGCGTCGAGGAAGGCATCCAGCTTCTGGCCGGTGCCGGTGAGCTCGATGGTGTAGCTCTTGTCCGTGACGTCGATGATGCGGCCGCGGAAGATGTCCGCCATGCGCTTCATCTCTTCACGATCCTTGCCGGAGGCGCGCACCTTCACGAGCATGAGTTCGCGCTCGATGTGCTCGCCTTCCGAGAGGTCCACCACCTTGACCACGTCCACGAGCTTGTTGAGCTGCTTGGTGATCTGTTCGATCACATCGTCGGAGCCCGACGTGACGATCGTCATGCGTGACAGCGTCTCGTCCTCGGTGGGCGCGACGGTGAGGGACTCGATGTTGTAGCCGCGGGCGGAGAACAGGCCGGCGACGCGGGACAGGGCGCCCGACTCGTTCTCGAGCAGCAGGGAAATGATGTGTCTCATGGCGGATTCCGGGAAAGGGATGACTGCAGGCGGGCCGTTCGAACGACGGGCCCGTCAGACGAGGATCATCTCGGAGAGGCCCTTGCCTCCCGGTACCATGGGGAACACGTTCTCGGTCTGGTCGGTGATGAAGTCCATGAACACGAGTTCGTTCTTCCGCGCGAAGGCCTCGCGGATCGCCGGCTCGATATCCGCGGGCTTCTCGATCCGGATGCCCACGTGGCCGTAGCTCTCGGCGAGCTTCACGAAGTCGGGCAGAGCATCCATGTACGACTCTGCATAGCGGTTGCCGTGGAAGAACTCCTGCCACTGCCGAACCATGCCCATGTAGCGGTTGTTGAGGTTCAGGATCTTCACGGGCATGCGGTACTGCTTGCAGGTCGAGAGCTCCTGGATGCACATCTGGATCGACGCCTCGCCGGTCACACAGGCGACCGCGGCGTCCGGGTGGGCGAGCAACGCGCCCATCGCGTAGGGCAGGCCGACACCCATCGTGCCGAGGCCGCCTGAGTTCAGCCAGCGGCGCGGCTTGTCGAAGCGGTAGAACTGCGCGGCCCACATCTGGTGCTGGCCGACATCGGAGGTGACGATCGCGTCGCCACCGGTCACCTCCCAGAGCTTCTCGATCACCATCTGCGGTTTGATGATCGCGCTGGTGCGGTCGTACTTCAGGCAATCGCGGGCGCGCCACAGCTCGATCTGCGTCCACCACGACTTCAGGGCGGCCGCGTCGGGCTTCTGCGTGCCGGCGGCGATCTGGCGGCTCATCTCGGAGAGCACGTCCTTCACGTCACCCACGATGGGGACATCGACCTTCACGCGCTTGGAGATCGAGGACGGGTCCACGTCGATGTGGATGATCCGGCGGTCTTCCTGGAAGAAGTGCTTCGGGTTGCCGATCACGCGGTCGTCGAACCGGGCTCCCACCGCGAGCAGCACATCGCAGTGCTGCATCGCCATGTTGGCTTCGTACGTCCCGTGCATCCCGAGCATCCCCATGTACTGGGGGTCGGACGCCGGGAAGCCCCCGAGGCCCATCAGCGTGTTGGTACAGGGAAAGCCCAGCGACCGCACGAGCTGGGTCAGTTCTGCGGCGGCCTCGCCGAGGACCACGCCGCCGCCCGCATAGATCATGGGACGCTTGGCTTCGAGCAGCAGGTTCAGGGCCTTGCGGATCTGACCGCTGTGCCCCTTCACCACAGGGTTGTACGAGCGGAGGGAGACCGAGGTCGGGTACGAGTACTCGCACCGGGCCATCGTGATGTCCTTGGGGATGTCCACCACGACGGGACCCGGGCGGCCGGTCGTGGCGATGTAGAAGGCCTTCTTGATGGTCGCCGCGAGGTCGTGCACGTCCTTCACGAGGAAGTTGTGCTTCACGCAGGGCCGCGTGATCCCGATCGAGTCGACCTCCTGGAAGGCGTCCTGGCCGATCGCGTGGGTCGGCACCTGGCCGGTGAGGATCACCATCGGGATGGAGTCCATGTACGCGGTGGCGATGCCGGTGACCGCGTTGGTGGCGCCCGGGCCGGAGGTGACGAGGACGACCCCGGGCTTCTGACACGCGCGGGCGTAACCGTCGGCGGCGTGTACGGCGGCCTGTTCGTGCCGTACCAGGATGTGCTTCACCCGGTCCTGCTTGAACAGTTCGTCGTAGATGTGAAGCACCGCGCCGCCGGGATAGCCGAAGAGATACTCGACTCCCTCGTCCGCGAGGCATCGCACCGTGATTTCGGCGCCGGTCAGTTCCATGTCGTTCTCGATCAGCGACCTTTCGGTCGTTTGAAACCTTCGAAGGGAACTGCGGAAGATACCGGCAAAGTGCGAGACGGGTCAATTGAAGGGCGGCGCCTGCCGAACCCGCCCCGAGACGGAGCAGAAACCTCAGCGGTGGCGATGCACCCAGTCGCGCCAGACCCTGTAGAGATCGGGGTCGCGCGCCGCCACGACCGACCGGCTCTCGCCGGGCCCGCCCCAGAAGTCCTCGCCGTCCAGCGTGCCGACGCTCCCGCCGGCCTCGGCGAGGATGAGGCTGCCCGCGGCGTAGTCCCAGGGCTTCTGGCCGCCATGGAGGTAGAGATCGAGACGCCCGGCCGCCAGATAGCACCACTCCAACGTGGACGCGCCGAGATTGCGCTGGGAGTAGTACGGCGGATCGGCGACCAGGGCCGCGCCGAGGGTGCGGGGCAGGCGCTTGAAGTCCACATTGGCGAACGCGCCCTTCATCGAAGGGACTTCGGTGCGGATGGGGAGCTGCTCGTCGCCCAGGAAGGCCCCTTGTCCGCGCACGGCCCAGAACATCTCGTCGGCGACCGGCGCGTAGATGGCCCCGAGGACGCTGCTTCCCTCGCGGATGAGGGCGACGGATACCGCGAAGTACGGGACGCCGTGGACGAAGTTGGACGTCCCGTCGATGGGATCCACACACCACAGTCCCGCCTGGCCGGCCGCCCACTGGGTCGCCTGTTCCTCCGCGGTCATCTCCTCCCCCACGACGGGCAGCGGCTCGATCTCGCGGAGCCGCCGGACGAGCGCCTCCTGGGCCGCGACGTCGGCCTCCGTGAGGATGCTGCCGTCGGCCTTGCGGCTGTGGGCGACCTTGCGATAGCGCGGCATGACCTCGTCGGCCGCAACGATGCGCACGGCGTCGCACAGGGCGCGCACGATGTCGCGATCGCGGGCGGTGGTGTCGGGAGGGTTGCCGGAAGTACCGGAAGGCGTCACGGAGGGCCGTCGGCGGAAGGGGGCTGAAGAAAGCCGGAAACGAGTGACCAAAGGATGCGGGGCACATCCGCGGAATACCTTCGCGGACTACATTCGCGGAGCAAATCCGAGGATCCCGGAAAGGGCCCCGCAAAGCGTTCGAATGGTAGCATGCACCCGCCATGAAGCCGCTCCCCAACGCCAAGAACGGCGCCCGTTTTCACATCCCCGAAGCCCTTGGCCCCGGTGCCGAACGGGAACTCCCGGACGCCGCCGGCCACCACGCGACGCGGGTGCTGCGGCTCGGCGTCGGCGACCCCGTCGTGCTCTTCGACGGACACGGCGGGGAACACGACGCCGTGATCACCCGGGTCCATCGCAACGAGGTCGCTGTCCGGGTCACCGGGTTCCGCGACGTCGACCGCGAATCCCCGCTCGACATCACCCTGGTGCAGGGCATCTCGTCCGGCGATCGCATGGACATCACGCTCCGGAAGGCCGTGGAACTGGGTGTCGGCGCCATCGTCCCGGTGGCCACCGAGCGCAGCGTCGTGAAGCTCCGGGACGAGCGCGCGGACCGGCGCCGCCAGCACTGGCAGGCCCTGGCGATCGCCGCGTGCGAGCAGTGCGGCCGGAACACGGTGCCCCCGGTGGCCGAGCCCGCCGACTTCCGGACCTGGCTCGCGGCGCTCCCGAAGGACCCGGGGACGCAGACGCGGATCGCCCTCGCCGTCGGCGGCGAGGCGTCCCTCGCCGGCCTCCCGAAGCCCGGGGGCGACGTGCTGCTGCTGGTCGGACCCGAGGGTGGCCTGAGTCCGGAGGAAGCAGCCCTCGCGGTCACCCGCGGATTCACAGCGGTGCGCATGGGTCCGCGGATCCTTCGCACCGAGACCGCGGCCGTGGTCGCCGTGGCGGCCATGCAGACGCTCTGGGGCGATCTGCAGGGAACCTCCGCGTAGCATCGGCCCGCCGTCACCGCTGACCTTCCGTCACTTACACTCCGCGGTCACGCAGCACGCACCTTCAACTCCGCAATACTGCACTCGAGGACTCGCATGGACATCAGGAACAGCGTATTCATCGTCACCGGCGGCGGCTCCGGCCTGGGACAGGCCACGGTCGAAGTCATCGTCGCCGGCGGGGGCAAGGCCGTCATCGCCGACGTGAACCGGACCACCGGGGAAGCCCTCGCCGCGCAACTGGGCAGCGCGGTGCGTTTCGTCGAATGCGACGTGACCTCCGAGGAACACGGCAAGCGCGCGGTCGCGACAGCCGTCGAAGCGTTCGGCGGCGTGCACGGTCTCGTGAACTGCGCCGGCGTCGGGGTGCCCGGCAAGGTGCTGGGCCGGGACGGCCCCCTGCCGCTCGACAAGTTCTCCCGCATCGTGGCGATCAACCTCACCGGGACCTTCAACATGATCCGCCTCGCCGCCGAGGCGATGGCGGCCGGGGCGCCCAACGCAGCCGGCGAACGGGGCGTCATCGTGAACACGGCCTCGGTCGCGGCCTTCGACGGCCAGATCGGCCAGCCCGCCTACGCCGCCTCGAAGGCCGGCGTCGTCGGCATGACGCTGCCCATCGCCCGCGAGTTCGCCCGGACGGGCATCCGCGTCGTCACCATCGCACCCGGACTCTTCGAGACGCCGATGATGGCGGGCCTGCCGCCCGAGGCGCAGCAGTCGCTGGCAGCCCAGGTGCCGTTCCCCTCCCGGCTGGGCAGGCCCGGCGAGTTCGCCGCGCTGGTCAAGCATATCGTCGAGAACGAGATGCTGAACGGCGAGACGATCCGCCTCGACGGTGCCATCCGGATGACCCCGAAGTAGGCCCTGTGATCCACCCGCGGAAGGACGATCCGATGGACGCGAAGACACTCGAGCACTTCGTTCCGTGGTTCCGGGCGGCGGCCCCCTACATCCACGCGTTCCGCGGGCGCACCTTCGTGATCGCTTTCGGCGGCGAGGTCGTGGCCGATGGCAAGTTCGTGGACCTCACCCACGACTTCAACCTGCTCGCCGCCCTCGGCGTCCGGCTCGTCCTCGTGCACGGCGCCCGGCCGCAGATCGACGAGCGGCTCGAGCGGCGCCAGGCGGACATCCGGTACGTTCACGACATGCGCGTGACCGACGAAGCCACGCTCGCCGACGTGAAGGAGGCGAGCGGCCGCCTGCGCACGGAGATCGAGGCGCTCCTGTCCGTGGGCCTGCCGAACACGCCGATGGCGAACGCCGACATCCGGGTCTCGAGCGGCAATTTCGTCGTCGCCCGCCCGGTGGGGGTGATCGACGGCATCGACATGCAGTTCACCGGCGAGGTCCGCAAGGTGAACGCCGACGCCATCCGCCGCTGCCTCGACGACGGCGACCTCGTGCTGCTCTCGCCCCTCGGCTACTCCCCCACCGGTGAGATCTTCAACCTCACGCTCGAGGACGTCGCCGCGCAGACCGCCATCGCCCTGAAGGCCGACAAGCTGCTCTTCCTCATGGACGAGCCGGGCGTCGCGACCGGACGCCGCATGCGCCACGAGCTGACGGTGTCCGAGGCCGACGCCCTCATCGCGGGCAAGCGCGCGCTGAAGGGCGACAGCGGGATCTACCTGCCCTTCGCGACCCGCGCCTGCCGCGGCGGCGTGAAGCGCGTGCACCTAGTCTCGCGTCACGTGGACGGCGCGCTCCTGCTGGAACTCTTCACCCACTCCGGCGTGGGGACGATGGTCACGGAGGATCCCCTCGAACAGCTGCGGCAGGCCACGGTGGAGGACGTCGGCGGCATCGTCCGGCTCATCGAACCGCTGGAGGCGGACGGCACGCTGGTCAAGCGCTCCCGCGAATTGCTCGAGATCGAGATCGACCGGTTCTACGTGCTGCAGCACGACGAACTGATCGTGGGCTGCGCCGCGCTCTATCCGTTCACGAAGGAGGGTGCGGCGGAGCTCGCGTGCCTCGCCATCCATCCGGACCACCGGAACGGCGGCGCCGGCGAACGCCTGCTGCGGTCGGTGGAGGCCGCGGCACGGAAGCGCCGCTTCGAGCGCCTGTTCGTGCTCACGACCCGCACCGCGCACTGGTTCGTGGAACAGGGTTTCCGGGAAGTGCCGATGACGGAACTGCCCGAGGCCCGCAAGCAGGCCTACAACTTCCAGCGGCGCTCGAAGGTGCTGGTGAAGGTGCTCTGAGCCCGGAACACCGGGAGGGATCGCCGCGACGGACCTGCGGTTTACGCTGCACGACCCTTTCCGGATAATCGACCGACCTACCCGGCGCCGTTCTGTGCGCCGTAGTCCGAAAGGATCATCCCATGGCCCGCATGGTCAATTGCATCAAGCTGAAGCGCGAAGCCGAAGCGCTCGATTTCCCCCCCTATCCCGGTCCGATCGGCCAGCGGATCTTCGAAACGGTCTCGAAGGAGGCCTGGAAGGCGTGGCTGGAGCACCAGAAGATGCTCGTGAACGAGAACCGCCTCGCACTCTCCGATCCGAAAGCTCGCAAGTACCTCGTCGAACAGATGGAGCGCCACTTCTTCGGCGACGGGGCGGAGGCCGCCCAGGGGTACGTCCCGCCCGGCACCCGTTGACGGGTCCGGCCGCGATGCCCACCGACGGGTCCTCGCAAGTGCACGGTCCGGCTTCGGGCGTCAGCGCGATGCCCGACACCGGCCGGCGGCTCTTCCTCAATCGCGAACTTGGCCAGCTCGAGTTCAACCGGCGGGTGCTTGCCCAGGCCCGCGACGAGCGCATGCCGCTCCTCGAACGGCTCCGATTCCTGTGCATCGTCGGCAGCAACCTCGACGAGTTCTTCGAGATCCGCGTGGCCGGTCTCAAGGCACAGATCGCCCTGGGGGCCGACAACCCCGGCCCCGACGGCATGCGTCCCCGGGAGGTGCTCGCGGAGGTCTCCCTCCAGGTCCACGCCCTCATCCGCCAGCAGTACGAGATCTTCAACGACGAGATCCTCCCGGCTCTCGACGTGCAGGGCGTGCGATTCCTGCGGCGGCGCGAATGGACCGATGCGCAGAAGGCATGGATCCACAGGCACTTCATAGACGAGGTGATGCCTGTCCTCACCCCGCTGGGTCTGGACCCCGCGCATCCCTTCCCGCGCCTCCTCAACAAGAGCCTCAACTTCGTGGTCGAGTTGTCCGGCAAGGACGCCTTCGGGCGCAAGTCGGGCATCGCGATCGTGCAGGCACCCCGCGCCCTGCCGCGATTCATCCTGCTGCCGCCGGAGATCTCCGGGTGCGAATACGGCTTCGTGTTCCTGTCGTCGATCCTGCATGCCCACGTGGACGAGCTGTTCTCGGGCATGGAGGTGAAGGGCTGCTTCCAGTTCCGGGTCACGCGGAACAGCGATCTGTTCGTCGACGAGGAGGAGATCAAGAACCTCCGCACCGCGCTGCAGGGTGAACTGCCGCAGCGGCACTTCGGCGACGCCGTCAGGCTCGAGGTCGCCGATCTCTGTCCGCAGCACATGTCGGACTTCCTCCTGCAACAGTTCGGCCTCACCCAGGACGATCTCTATCGCGTCTCCGGGCCGGTGAACCTCGTGCGTCTCATGCAGGTGCCCGACCACGTCCGCCGCCCCGATCTCGTGTTCAAGCCGTTCGTCGCCGGCATCCCCGGCCAGCTGGCGAAGCGGTCCGACATCTTCGCGGCGATCCGGAAGAGCGACATCCTGCTCCACCATCCCTACCAGTCGTTCAAGCCCGTCGTCTCGTTCATCGAGCAGGCCGCGAGCGATCCGAACGTCGTGGCGATCAAGCAGACGGTCTACCGGACCGGCGCCAACTCCGAACTGATGCAGCACCTCATCACCGCGGCGCGCAACGGCAAGGCCGTGACGGTGATCGTCGAACTCCTCGCCCGCTTCGACGAGGAGGCCAACATCAACTGGGCATCGAAGCTCGAGGAAGTCGGTGCCCACGTCGTGTACGGCGTCGTGGGTCACAAGACCCACGCGAAGATGGCGATGGTCGTCCGGCGCGAGCAGGGCCGGCTCGAGCGCTACGTCCATCTCGGCACCGGCAACTACCACTCGCGCACGGCGACGCTCTACACCGACTTCGGTCTCTTCACCTGCAATGCCGAGATCACCGCGGACGTGAACAACACGTTCCTGCAGCTCACCGGCCTCGGCAAGGCCAGCGCGCACACCCATCTGTGGCAGGCGCCCTTCACGCTGCACCAGAAGCTTCTGGAAGCCATCGCCCACGAGGCCGACGAAGCCCGCGCCGGACGGCCGGCGGGCATCACGGCGAAGATGAATGCGCTGCTCGAACCGGAGATCATCGAGCACCTCTACGCGGCGTCGCAGGCGGGCGTGAGGATCGACCTCATCGTGCGTGGCGTCTGCGCGCTGCGGCCCGGCATCCCGGGGCTGTCGGAGAACATCCGCGTACGTTCCGTGATCGGCCGTTTCCTCGAGCACAACCGCATCTTCCATTTCAAGTCGTCCGACTCCGTCCACCTCGCGAGTGCCGACTGGATGGATCGGAACTTCTTCCGTCGCATCGAGGTGTCGTTCCCCGTGCTCGATCCGAAGCTGAAGCGACGCGTGCTGGTGGAGGGCCTCAAGATCTACCTCGACGACAACTCGCAGGCGTGGGAGATGGACAGCGATGGCCACTACCACCGCCGGCAACCCGGCAGGGGCCGGTCGCGCTGTGCGCAGATGGAACTCCTCGCCGAACTCGCCACGCGTCCCGACGTGTCGGTCTGAGCGCGCCGGCGCCCCCACCGGCATCCGCGCCATGGCCACCGAGATCGAACTGAAACTCGCCATCGCCGCGGACGACGTAGCGCGGCTGCGACGCAGCGGGATCCTGCGGGCGGCAGCGGCGGGCAGACCGGTCACGCGCACGCTGCACAACATCTACTTCGATACGGCCAAGCGCGATCTCGCCAGGCGCGGCATGGCGCTGCGGCTGCGCAAGTCGGGCCGCCAGTGGATCCAGACCTTCAAATGCGGCGGCGGCAGCGACGGCGGCCTCCACCTGCGCGACGAGTTCGAGACCGTGGTGCGTTCGCCGGTGCTCGACCTCGCAGCGCTCGCCGCGACGCCCGCAGCGGCACTCTTCGCCGACCCCGGGTTTCTCGCGCAGCTCGGGCCCGCCTTCGTGACCCGCTTCCGCCGCACCATGTGGATCGTCGCGCTGGCGCCAGGCGAGACCGCGGAGCTGGCGCTCGACCAGGGGCAGGTGACGGCAGGCACGGCCTCGACGCCCATCAGCGAGGTGGAGATCGAGCTTCTGGAAGGCGATCCGTCGCACCTCTTCGACTTCGCCCGGCGACTGCTCGCCGAAGTGCCGCTGCGGCTCGAGAACGTGACGAAGGCCGAGCGCGGCTACCGCCTGCTGGCGCCCGTCGAGCCGGCGCCGGTGCGGGCATCCCCGGTGGTGCTCCACGCCGACATGCGCGTGCCCCGGGCCTTCGCCACGGTGGCCCTCGGATGCGTGACCCAGCTGCAGGCCAACGAGCGCGGTGTGCTCGAGAGCGACGACCCGGAGTACATCCACCAGGCACGGGTGGCACTCCGGCGCCTGCGTTCGGCCTTCGGCATCTTCCGGGATGCACTGCCGAGGGAACGCTCGGCGGCACTCGCCGAACGCCTCCGGTCGCTCGGCAGTGCGCTCGGTGGTGCCCGGGACTGGGACGTCTTCTCCACGGAGACCTTGCCGCCCATCGAAGCGGCCATGCCCGCATCTGCCGCGCTCGCCAGCGTCAGGGAAGCGGCCGACGCGCGTCGCCGGCAGGCGCGACGCATCGCCCGGGAGGCCATCGCCTCGACCGCCTACACCACGCTCCTGCTCGATCTCGTCGCCATGCTGGTCGCGCTGGCACGTCCGGCGACGTCCTCGCCCGATCCGGGCGAGGTTGCCCTGCAGAGGTTCGCCCGCGACGCCCTCGCGAAACGCGAGAAGCGCGTGCGGCGGGCGGGCAAGTCGCTCGCCGTGTCCGATCTGCCTGCCCTCCACGCGCTGCGCATCGAAGCGAAGAAATTGCGCTACGCGACCGAGTTCTTCCAGGCCCTGCTGCCGCGCAAGGCGGTGAAGGCAGGCATCGCGAACGCTGCGGACCTGCAGGAGATCCTCGGCCGCGTGAACGATGCCGCCGTGACGGGGGCACTGCTCGCGGCGCTCTCTCAGGACGACGCAGATCTGTCACACGGAACCGGCATCGTGCTGGGCTGGACCCAGGCCCGCGCCTGCCTCGCGCTCGAACACTTCGACGTCGCGTGGGCGCGTTTCGCGAAACACCGCCGAGCCCGCTGACCCCATGACCATGCACCTCATCCTGTGGCGCCACGCCGAGGCCTTCGACACCACGCCGGACCTCGACCGCCGACTCACGCCGAAGGGACACAAGCAGGCGGCCGCGGTGGCACGATGGCTGTCCGAACAACTGCCGCGCGACGCCCGCATCATCGTGAGCCCCGCGGCCCGGGCACAGGAGACCGCCCGCGCCCTCACGAAGGATTACGAGACCGACCCGACCATCGCGCCGGGTGCCCAGCCGGAGTCGGTGCTGGCGGCTGCCGAATGGCCGGCGACCCGCGGCACGGTCGTGGTGGTCGGCCATCAGCCGACGCTCGGTGCGGTGGCCGCGCTGCTGCTCTCCGGCAGCGCGATGCCGTGGAGCATCCGCAAGGGTGGCCTGTGGTGGCTCTCGCACCGGGTGCGCGGCGAGGACGCGCAGGTCGTCGTGCGCGCGGTGATGGCGGCAGATCTCCTGTAGGCAGACGTCGATGTACATGGCGCGGCGCCCCCTGCGTCCTCCGCCTCCCGTAGTACCCTCCGGCAACGGGCACCATCCGGACAGAATCCGCCCGACACGGAGGGAACATCCATGCCGTTCACCGCACTCCTGCGCGGCGTCGCGCGCGTGCGCCGCTGCGGACTCGCCCTGCTGCTCGGGGTCGCCTGCACCACGGGCGCCGGCGCGGTCGATCTGCCGGACCAGATCCGCTTCGTCGTCCCGCTCGCCGCCGGCAGCAGCCTGGACGGCCGCGCCCGCGTCATCGCGGAGGCGCTGGGCAGGCAGCTGAAGCGGCGCGTGATCGTGGAGAACCGGCCCGGTGCCGGCGGCACGCTGGGGGCGCAGGTCGTCGCCCGCGCCAAGCCCGACGGCGCCACCCTGCTCTTCAACAACAACAGCCAGGTGATCGCGCCGTATATCTACAAGGAGGTGGGTTACGACCCCGTGAAGGACTTCGCCGTCGTCGCGGGCACGATGACGAGTCCGCTCGTCCTGCTCGCCCATCCGGGTGCGAAACTGCAATCGCTGAAGGACTTCGTGGCGATGGCGAAGACCCAGGGCACCGGAGCGGTCTACGCATCGAGCGGCACCGGCGGTGTGCTCCACATCGCGATGGAGCTGTTCCTGAAGGAGGCCGCCCTCGATCTCACGCACGTCTCCTACAAGGGTGACAGCGTGGCGCTCACGGACGTCCTCGCGGGCCGGGTGCCCGTGATGATGAGCGGCCTCCCCGTGGCGATCCCGCAGGTGAAGGCCGGCAAGCTCCGCGCGTTGGCGGTCACGGGTGCGCAACGGACATCTGCCTTTCCGGACGTGCCGACCGTCGCGGAGTCGGGCTATCCGCACTACGTGCTCGATGCGTGGACGGGATTTTTTGCGCCTGCACGCACGCCACCGGCCGTGATCGAACGGCTGCACCGCGAGATCACGGCGGCGATGGCGACCCCGATGGTGAAGGAGCACATGGCAGCCACCGGCGCGGAGTTCACCCCCGGTTCGTCGGCCGACTTCGCGAAGTTCCTCGCCCGCGAGTCGGAGCGCTACGGCAAGCTGGTGCAGTTGCTGGCACTGAAGCCCGATTGATCGTCACCAACGGCAGACACTGCACGATGAGCGCAGCAAACCCCTTCGGCGTGTCCGACCTCCTCTGCTAGTATCGACGCGCCGCAGCGATCCGTCGCTGCGGTTCGTATTTCCGGGGGGGCGGACCGGGCACCAACGATGCGCCTCCGGACGACAGAAGTCTCAACGCAGGTCCGGCCCGCACCGGCCCCGCCTCACGAGCGGGCTGGCCGCGTGCCGTGACATCGCCTCACGCCGCTCACCATGTGGATCGTCCAGCTCGCACTGCGCCGCCCGTACACGTTCATCGTGCTTGCGCTGCTCGTGCTCATCGTCGGCCCGCTCAGCATCCTGCGGATGCCGACCGACATCTTCCCGAACATCAACATCCCCGTGGTCAGCGTCATCTGGCGCTACACCGGCCTGTCCACCCAGGAGATGGAAGGCCGGATCATCTCGAACTTCGAGCGCGCCATGTCGGCGACGGTCAACGACATCGAGCGCATCGAGTCGCAGACGTACAACGGCGTGGGTGTCGTGAAGGTGTTCTTCCACGGCGGCGCGAACATCCCGGCGTCGCTCGCGCAGATCACGGCCATCGCGCAGACGGTGATGGGCGGCTATCCGCAGGGCACGACGGCACCGCTGATCCTCACGTACAACGCCTCGACCGTCCCGATCCTGCAGCTCGCGCTGTCCAGCCGCTCGCTCGGCGAGCACGAGATCTTCGACCTCGCGAACAGCTTCATGCGCACGCAGCTCGCGACGGTCCAGGGCGCGGTCATGCCCTACCCCTACGGCGGCAAGTTCCGATCGGTGATGGTCGACATCGATTCGCGCGCGCTGCAGGCGAAACGCCTGTCACCGCTCGATGTCGTCAATGCCATCAATGCGCAGAACCTCATCCTGCCCACGGGCTCCGCGAAGATCGGCGAGTTCGAGTACAACGTCGGATTGAACGGCAGCCCGAAGACCATCGCCGAGTTGAACGATCTCCCGATCCGCACGACCGGCGCCGGGACCATCTACGTCCGCGACGTCGCGCAGGTCCACGACGGTTTCCAGCCGCAGACGAACATCGTGCGCCACGACGGGCAGCGGGCCGTGCTCGTGAACATCCTGAAGTACGGCACGGCGTCGACGCTCGACATCGTGAAGCGCGTGAAGGAGGAACTTCCACGGATGAAGGACGGCCTGCCGCCCGATCTCGAGATCAGCACGGCCGTGGACCAGTCCGTGTTCGTGCGCGCCGCGGTCGACGGCGTCGTGCACGAGGCGATCCTGGCGGGCTGCCTCACCGCCCTCATGATCCTGCTCTTCCTGGGCAGCTGGCGCGGGACACTCATCATCGCGGTGACGATCCCGCTGTCGATCCTGACATCGCTCATCGCGCTCTCGGCGCTGGGCGAGACGATCAACATCATGACCCTCGGCGGCCTCGCGCTCGCGGTCGGGATCCTGGTGGACGATGCCACGGTCGCCATCGAGAACATCAGCCAGCACCTCGAGGCGGGGGAACCGCTCGACAAGGCGATCCTGGAAGGTGCCAGCCAGATCGCGATCCCGACGCTCGTGTCCACGCTCGCCATCTGCATCGTGTTCGTGCCGATGTTCATGCTGACCGGCGTGGCGCGATATCTGTTCGTCCCGCTCGCCGAAGCGGTGGTGTTCGCGATGCTGGCCTCCTACCTCTTCTCGCGCACCCTGGTGCCGACGCTCGCGAAGTACCTGCTGCGCGCCGGCGTGCTGGATCACGGACATCCCCGACCGAGCCGCAACCCGTTCGTGCGCTTCCACCGCGCGTTCGAACGTGGCTTCGCCGGCGTGCGGGAGGGCTATCGCGCGACGCTCGAAGGCTGCCTCCGGCATCGCAAGCTCTTCATCACGACCTTCGTCGCCGGCTGCGCGGTGTCGGTCGCGTTGCTGCCGTGGGTGGGCCGCGACTTCTTCCCTGCGGTCGATGCCGGCCAGTTCAAGCTGCACGTGCGCGCGAAGACCGGGACGCGCATCGAGGAGATGGCGCGGATCTGCGACCTCGTGGAACAGGAGATCCGCCGGATCATCCCGCCGGACGAGGTCGCGACGATCCTCGACAACATCGGCCTGCCGCTGTCGGGCACGAACATGTCGTACAACATGTCGGGCACCCTGGGCGTGGCGGATGCCGACATCCAGGTGGCGCTCAGGCGCGGTCACGCGCCCACGGCGGAGTACGTGCGGCGACTGCGTGCCGAGCTGCCGGAGAAGTTCCCCGGGCTCATGTTCTACGTGCTGCCCTCGGACATCGTGAGCCAGATCCTGAACTTCGGCCTCCCGGCGCCCATCGACATCCAGATCGCGGGCCGCAACATCGAGGGCAATCGCGCGTTCGCCATCGAGATGATGGGCAGGCTCGCACGCATCCCGGGGATTGCCGATCTCCGCATCCAGCAACCGGCCGACCAGCCGAAGCTGCAGGTCACCGTGGACCGCACGAAGGCGCAGCAGGCCGGACTCAATCAGATCGACATCGCGCGGAACGTGCTGATCACGCTGTCCGGCAGCCTGCAGACGAGCCCGACGTTCTGGCTGAACCCGAAGAACGGCGTGAGCTACAACATCATCACGCAGGTGCCGCAGCACAGCATCGATTCGCTGCAGTCCATCGCGTCCATCCCGGTGTCGGGTCACGGCTCGGACCGCCAGAACCTGCTGGGTGACTTCTCGACGATGACGCGCGAGTCCGAGCGGGCGGTGATCAGCCACTGGAACGTGCAGCCCGTGCTCGACATCTTCGGTGCGGTGCAGGGGCGCGATCTCGGCGGCGTGGCGGACGCCATCGACGCCATCGTGAAGGACGGCGAGAAGGATCTTCCCAAGGGCTCGAAACTCACGGTCCGCGGGCAGATCGAGACGATGACGTCCTCCTTCCGCGGCCTGATGCTGGGCCTCGTGTTCGCGGTGGTGCTCGTCTACCTGCTCATGGTCGTGAACTTCCAGTCGTGGCTCGACCCCTTCATCATCATCACCGCCCTGCCGGCCGCGCTCGCCGGCATCGTGTGGACGCTCTTCGCCACCGGCACCACGGTGAGCGTGCCGGCACTGACGGGCGCCATCATGGCGATGGGGATAGCGACGGCGAACAGCATCCTGGTGGTCAGTTTCGCCCGGGAGCAACTGCAGGCGGGTGTCGACGCGACCCGTGCGGCGATCGAGGCAGGCTTCGGCCGCTTCCGTCCGGTGCTCATGACCGCGCTCGCGATGATCATCGGCATGGTCCCCATGGCCCTGGGCCTCGGCGAAGGCGGCGAGCAGAACGCCCCGCTGGGCCGCGCCGTGATCGGCGGTCTTCTCTTCGCCACCGTTGCGACGCTGCTCTTCGTGCCCGTGGTGTTCGCGCTGATCCACGGCCATCTCGGGCGCTCCCGCCCGGCGCCGGTGGCCGATCTTCCGGCTGCGAGCCCCGTCTGACCGATTCGAGGAAAGAACCATGCAACCGACCGGATCCCGTCCCGAGAACACTGCCCGCCCGGGCGCACCGATCCAGATGCGCCAGCGACGATTCCCGCGTCGCTGGCTGCTGATCGGACTGCTGGGCATCGGCGTGGCACTCACCGCCGTGTTCGGCATCCAGCCGCGCATCGAGGCCCGCGCCGCGCTCGAGCGGGAGACCGCGAACCGCAGCGCGATGGCCGTCTCCGTCATCCGCGCGAAGCCGGCGGACGCCACGCGCGACGTGGTGCTGCCGGGGAACATGCAGCCCTTCGTCTCCACGCCGATCCACGCGCGCACTTCCGGATACCTCGCCCGCTGGCATGCCGACATCGGACAGCAGGTGAAGGCCGGCGCCCTGCTGGCGGAGATCGACACGCCCGAGATCGACGACCAGTTGCGGCAGTCCCAGGCGGACCTCGCCCGGATGGAGGCGGACTACCGGCTGGCGGCGGCCACGGCGGCGCGCTGGGAGACACTGCTGAAGAGCGGTGCGGTCACCCGTCAGGCCGTGGAAGAGCGCACCGGCGCGGCCGCGGAACGCCGGGCGGCGGTGGAGGCCGGACGCTTCCAGGTGGCGCGCCTGCGCAAGCTGCAGGGGTTCAAGCGCGTGGTCGCGCCGTTCGATGGCGTGATCACGGCGCGCAACACCGACGTCGGCGCGTTGATCGAGGCAGGCAGCGGAACCGCGGGTCGCGAGCTGTTCCATCTCGCCGCCACGCACAAGCTGCGCGTGTTCGTGAACGTGCCGCAGATGTACGCCGCGGAAGCCCGACCCGGCGTGGCCGCCGAACTGCTGCTGGCGGAGTTCCCGGGGCGAACCTTTCCGGGAAAGCTCACGCGCAACACCCGGTCGATCGACGCGGGTTCGCGCACGCTGCTCGCCGAGGTGGAGGTCGACAACGCGTCGGGCGAACTGCTCCCCGGAGGCTATGCGGAAGTGCGCCTGAAGCTGGACGCCGGTCAGCGGGCGCTGATGCTGCCCGTGAACGCGCTCCTGTTCCGTCCCGAGGGTGTGGTGGTGGGTGTCGCGAAAGCCGACCGTCGCACCGCACTCGTCCCCATCCAGCTGGGGCGGGACTTCGGCACGGAGGTGGAGGTGGTGTCCGGCCTCGACGGCTCGGAGGACGTCATCCTGAACCCGTCGGACTCGCTGGCGAACGGCGTCGAGGTGAAGGTGGTGCCGCAGGCACCTGCAAAGAAAGCGGGCAGCTGAGTCGGCCTCAGGCCATCCGCACGCGGGCCCGGACGGCCACCTCGCGGCCCACCATCGCCGCGGACCCGACCCCCATCAGCAGCGCGGCCGCGGCGCCCATGAAGACACCGCCGGGATGCCCGTGGTCCATCAGGGCGCCGAACAGCGGCGACGACACCGCGAAGCCGAGATCCAGCCCCGAGTACACCGTCCCGTAGACCCGCCCCGTGGCACCGGGCGGTGATGCCCGCTTGATGAGCATGTCGCGCGACGGGCCGGCGAGGCCGGTGCCCGCACCCGCGAGGGCGGCCACGGCGACCGCCACGTAGCCGGGCAGCACACCAGACCCCACGAGCGCGAGCATCCCCGCCGCCGCCAGCAGGCACACGGCGATGAGCCGCTCCAGGCGCTCGGCCCGCCCGACGAGAAAGCCACCGGCGATCATCCCGCCCGCACTGCAGAGCATGAAGCCCGTCACCACCATCGCGGTCACGCCGAGCGGCAGCCCGTAGATCTGGTGCAGCGCCGGGCTCGCGAAGCTCTGGATGGCACTCATGGCCGCCGTGGACCAGAAGAAGAAGGAGAAGCAGAGCCAGACGGACGGCAGGCGGAGGAACGCGAGCGTGTGCTCGGGACGGGTCGGATACCCGGCCGCAGCCCGCGTCTCGTGGGCCCAGGTCCCCTGGCGGTCGTCGATGGCATCGCGACGCGCGACGAGAATGACCAGCGCGGCGAGTGCGACGAGCGAGGCACCGAGGAGGGCGATGCGCCACGAGCCCGTGAGGGTGGTCAGGCCGGCCAGGAAGAGCGGTGCCACGGCCCAGCCGAGGTTGCCGGAGATCCCGTGGATGGAGAACGCGTGACCCAGCCGCGGCGCGGAGACCCGCTTGTTCAGGATCGTGAAGTCGGCCGGATGGAACGGCGCGTTGCCGAGCCCCGCCAGGGCCGCCGCGAGCATGAGTCCGCCGTACCCTTGCGCCATCGATCCGGCGAGGCCGGCGGCCACGAAGCAGCCCATGGCGAAGAAGAGCACGGGGCGCGCGCCGATGCGGTCCACGAGGAAGCCGGCGCTCGCCTGGCCCACGCCCGACACCACGAAGAACACGGTGATCAGCAGGCCGAGTTCCGAGTAGCTGAACCCGAAGTCGCTGATGAACCACGGGAACAGCGGCGCGAGCAGTAGGTGGAAGAAATGGGAGGTGCCGTGGGCAAGCCCCACGAGGGCAATCGTGCGGGCGTCGGCGCGCAGGGCCGGTGCGGGCGTCGCGCGCGTGGGGGAATCCGGGGGCATGGTCTTCATCGCGGCACTGTAGGCCCGTCGCGAAGGGCAGTGTTACGATGCTTCGACAAGTTCTATCGAGATCCGGCCATCCGGATCGCTTCGCCCCGAACATCGCTGCACCGCCGCCATGCGCCCGTCCGCCCGATCGCCCGTCCGCCTCGAAGCCGTCACGCCGCACCTCTTCCGCCCAGGGCCGGACCGCCCCGTCCGCGCGAAGGAGAGCCATCTGCGGGCCGACACCGAAGTCCTTCCCCACGCGCACGCGTGGGCACAGCTCGCGACGTCCACCACGGGTGTCGTCCGCGTGACGGTCGAGCACGGGACGTTCATCGTGCCGCCGTCGCGGGCGGTCTGGATCCCGCCGGGTGTCGAACATGCCGTGACGGTGGTGGAGGACAGCGACCTGCGGACGCTCTACTTCCATCAGCCCGGCGGCTGCTGCGGACCCGATGTCCCGCGCGACGCCGAGGCAGCCTGGCGCCACTGCCGCGTACTGGAGGTCTCGCCGCTGTTGCGCGCCCTCGTGGCAGCGCTCGATACCCGGGCCGATGATCGCGATGCAGCCGAGCCGGCCCCGATGACAGCGGAGGATCTCGACCGGGAGCGGCATCTGGGAGCGCTCGTGATGAGCGAAGTACGCGCGGCGAATCCGGTACCACTAGGCGTGGACCTCCCTCGTGACAAGCGGCTGCGGTCACTCTGCGAGGCCGTGCTGACCGAGCCCACCCGTCACTCAACGCTGGAAGGCTGGGCAGCGGCATCGGGGGCGAGCCCGCGGACCGTCGCGCGGCTCTTCCGGCAGGAACTGGGCACCACGTTCCTGCAATGGCGCCAGCAGGTGCTGCTGGCACGGGCACTCGCCATGGCGGCCCATCGCAAACCCATCGGGCACATTGCCGCCGAACTGGGCTATGCAAGCGCCAGCGCCTTCACGGCCATGGTGACCCGCACGCTCGGCGCGCCACCGAGCCGGCTGTTCGGCACGCGTGGATAGAAACTCTTTGCGCGACGTGTAGGAGGGGCCCATGGCCCCGACAGCGGTGAGCGCAAGGAAGCGCCTCGACGACAATCGGCGCTTTCGCGGCCATGGGCCGCTCCTACAGAAAGCGCGGCCATTTCCGCGGTCGGTGGTGCGCCACGGGGGATATACAAGGGGCCCTCCCCTTGTTGGTACGCCCTGCGGCCAAGCCGCCGCGCGCCGTCAGGCCCGAGAGGCAGCCATGGGCCGCTCTCCTACACCACCGTTGCCCATTTCCAATGATCGGTGGTGCATGCACGGGGGATATACAAGGGGCCCTCCCCTTGTTGGTACTCCACGCGGCCAAGCCGCCGCGGGCCGTCAGGCCCGAGAGGCGGCCATGGGCCGCTCCTACAAGAGCGCGGCCCATTCCCGCAGCCGGTGGCGCAACCACCGCTTTGTAGGAGGGGGCCATGCCCCCGAAAAGCGGTGGTTGCAAGGAAGCGCTTCACCCGGAACCATCGCTTTCGCGGCCATGGGCCGCTCCTACAGAAAGCGTGACCCATTCCAACTGTGCGTGGTGCACCAAGGGGGATATACAAGGGGCCCTCCCCTTGTTGGTACTCCACGCGGCCAAGCCGCCGCGGGCCGTCAGGCCCGAGAGGCAGCCATGGGCCGCTCTCCTACACCACCGTTGCCCATTTCCAATGGTCGGTGGTGCATGCACGGGGGATATACAAGGGGCCCTCCCCTTGTTGGTACTCCACGCGGCCAAGCCGCCGCGGGCCGTCAGGCCCGAGAGGCGGCCATGGGCCGCTCTCCTACACCACCGTTGCCCATTTCCAATGATCGGTGGTGCATGCACGGGGGATATACAAGGGGCCCTCCCCTTGTTGGTACTCCACGCGGCCAAGCCGCCGCGGGCCGTCAGGCCCGAGAGGCGGCCATGGCCCCCGTCGTCCATCACACCAGACCGAGCGTCTCCTCGACACCGAGGTGCACGTTCATCGACTGGACCGCTGCCCCGGACGCTCCCTTGCCGAGATTGTCGAGACGCGCGATGACGATCACCTGCTCGTCGTTTCCGAACACGAAGAGGTCCACACGATTGGTGTCGTTGGAACCCTCCACGTCGAAGAAACCGTCCACGCAGTTCGCGTCGTTGTCGAACTCGGCGACCCGGATGAAGGGCTCACCGGCGTAGTACCCGGCGAGCGCATCACGAAGCGCCGCGGGGCCCATCGGTTTCGCGAGCCGCTTGGGTTCGAGGAACACCGTGACCGCGAGCCCCTTGTAGAACGGCCCGACGATCGGGGTGAAGATCGGCGCGTTCGCCAGGCCGCAGTGGACGCGCATCTCGGGGAGATGCTTGTGCGCAAGCTTCAGCGCGTACGGCCGGGGCGCGTTCAGGGCGCCGGCTGCGGTGCCGTACTGCTCGATCATCTTCTTGCCCCCGCCGGAGTAGCCGGTGATGGAATGCGCTGCAAGCGGATGATCGGGCGCGAGGATGCCCAGCGCGACCAGCGGCTTCACCGCGACGATGAACGCCGACGCGTGGCAGCCTGGATTGGCGATCCGCTTCGTGGCGCGCAGGCGGGCCCGCTGATCGGGGGTAAGTTCCGGCAGGCCGAACTCCCAACCGGACGCGATGCGATGCGCCGTGGAAGCATCGATGATGCACGTGCGCGGATTGTCGACGAGCGCGACGGACTCGACGGCCGCCTGATCGGGCAGGCAGAGGAAGGTCACGTCCGACGCATTGATCAACTCGCGTCGTGCGACGACGTCCTTGCGCCGCGCGGGATCGATCCTGATCAGCGCGACATCGCTGCGCCGCGCGAGGTACTCGTGGATGCGCAGACCGGTCGTGCCTTCCTGACCGTCGACGAAGACCTGGAACGCCATGGCGAACTCGTCCGGAGAAGTGGAAATCGGAGCGACGCAGTGTGGTGCAACCCGCGCCGCGGGTAAACCGCGCTGCCGCTAGCGGGCGCCGTGCCGCTGCACGAAATCGACGAGCAGACGGCTCACCGCTTCCGGTTGCTCCTGCTGCACCCAGTGGCCTGCGCCGGGCAGCAGCTGGCAGTCGACCATCTGTGTACACGCCTGACCCTGCATCCGCTCGAAGTCGCCGGGCCTCTGGTAGACGCCCCAGTCGCTGGCGCCCGCGATGAAGGCGGAGGGGACATCGATCGTACGGCCCGAGAAGAGCTGCAGTTCGGCCGCCTGGCGGGCGCCGGTACCGCATCGGTACCACTGCAGGCCGCCCTGGAAACCGACCCGGCCGTACTCCTCGCTGTAGACGCGCAGTTCCTCGTCGGGCAGCCACGCACAGGCGGCGATCTGCCCGTCGGTCGGCATGTGCGGCGCGACGGTCGCGGCCATGTCCTGGTCGAGATCCATGACGTAGTAGGTGGGCAGCTTCGCGAGTTCCGAGGCCATCCAGCCGCCGAGGCGGTACGGCCGGTTCTCGGGCCAGTCCGCGCTCTTCATGTGGTAGTAGGCGCGCAGGAAGGCGTGCAACCCCTGCGGGCACTGGCGCATGTCGGCGTCGGCGTGCCGCTCGGAGTAGTACCACTGGTAGTGCTTCCGCGGCCGGTCGAGCGCGGCGAGCCCGGCGTGCACGTCGGGGATGGTCGCGGGACTCCCCTGCCGATCGGTGTCGAAGGGCAGTGGCGGCGGACCGCCGAACGGTGCGCTCATGAGCACCACGGAACGGAAGATGTCGGGCCGCACGAGCGCCGACCACGCCGCCACGGGGGAGCCGAAATCGTGACCGATCACCGCAGCGACGTGGCGATAGCCGAGGGCCGAGATCAGCGCCATCGCATCGCGCACCATCTGCAGGATGCGGAAGGAATCGACGTCCCCGTCGTACTCGGCGCTCCAGCCGGTCGTGCGTCCGTAACCGCGCTGGTCGGGCGCGATCACGTGGTAACCCGCGTCCGCGAGGGGACGCATGACCTTGCGCCAGCTGTAAGCGAGTTCCGGAAATCCGTGCAGCAGCAGCACGCAGGGTCGCCCGAGGGTCTCGTACCCGGCTTCCAGCACGTGCACATCAAGGCCGTTCACGCCGCGCACGAAGCGCGACCGCACGCCGGCCGGCAGGATCGTCGAAGGATAGGGCTGGTTCATGCGAGCCTCCGCAACACGACAGGACGAATGAAAACGGGCGCGTGAAACGCGCCCGTCGGCAGGGCGCTGCGTCGGGCAGATATCCCGCAGCAGCGCCGTCGCACCCAGGAGACCGGTTACTTGGTTTCCTTTTCCATCAGCTTCTCGACCAGGCTGGCCGGCACTTCGGAGTAGTGATCGAACTCCATCGTGAACGTGCCGCGACCGCTGGTGGCGGAACGCAGGAAGTTGATGTAGCCGAACATCTCCGCCAGCGGCACGAATCCCTGCACGAAGGCCTGCGTTCCCTTCTGGCCCTGGTCGGTCACCTGCCCACGACGACGGTTCACGTCGCCGATGATGTCACCCAGGTAGTCGGCTTCGGTCACGACCTCGATCCGCATCACCGGCTCGAGCAGCTTCGGGCGGCTCATCTTGTGCGATTCGCGGAAGCAGCCACGGCCCGCGATTTCGAACGCGAGCGCGGACGAGTCGACGTCGTGGAATTTGCCGTCGATCAGGCGCGCCTTGAAGTCGAGCACTTCGTAGCCGGCCACCTGACCGCGCATGGCTTCCGTGCGGATCGCGTGTTCCACCGCGGGGATGAATTCACGCGGCACGCGGCCACCCACGACTTCGTCGGCGAACTGGATGCCGCTGCCGGCTTCCAGGGGCTCGAACACCATCTTCACTTCGGCGAACTGGCCGGAACCGCCGGACTGCTTCTTGTGGGTGTAGGTGTGCTCGACCATGTTGCCGAAGGCTTCGCGGAAGCTGACCTTGGGCTTCCCCATGTTGGCTTCGACGCCCAGCTCGGTACGCATCCGGTCGATCGTCACTTCGAGGTGCAGCTCGCCCATGCCGCGGAGCACCGTCTGACCGGTGTCCTGGTCGACGTGGAGGCGCAGCGACGGATCGGCGCGCGCCATCTTGTAGAGGGCGGTGGACAGCTTGTCGATGTCGGCGCGGGACTTCGGCTCGACCGCGACGCTGATCACGGGGTCGGGGAAGCGCATGCGCTCCAGCAGCACCGGATTGTCGAGATCGCACAGCGAGTCGCCGGTCTCGGTTTCCTTCATCGAGACGAAGGCGCAGATGTCGCCGGCGCGGGCTTCCTCGATGTCCTTCGTGACGTTCGCCTGGACTTCCACGATCCGGCCGATGCGTTCCTTCTTGCCACGCGTCACGTTCATCAGCGTGTCGCCCTTCTTGATCACGCCGGAATAGACGCGCACGAAGGTGAGCGTGCCGAACTGGTCGTTGATCACCTTGAAGGCCAGCGCGCGGGCCGGGGCGTCGTCCTTCACTTCCTGGTTGGCGATCGGCTTGCCGTCCGGGTCCACCACGGCGATACCGCCGTTCTCGCCCGGGTAGGGCATGTAGTCCACGACGGCGTCGAGCAGCTGTTGCACACCCTTGTTCTTGAAGGAGGAACCGCAGAGCACCGGGACGATCTTGCCCGTCACCGTGCCGCGGCGGATGCACTGCTTCAGGGTGTCCATGTCCCACTCGCCGGACTCGACGTAGTGCATGAACGCGTCGTCGTCCATGGCGAGCGCACCTTCGATCAACTCCTCGCGGAGCTTCGGGATGCGGTCGATCCAGTCGTTGTCGTAGCTGGCCGCGAAGTTGAAGCGGGCCCGCACTTCATCGAAAGACAGGCTCTCCCACGGGGAATCCTTGTCCTCTTCCTTCCACACGTAACCGAGGTTGGTCACGAGGTCGAACATGCCGACGAACTCGTCGTGGCTGCCGATCGGGATCTGCAGCAGGAGGGCGTTCGCGCCGAGGCGTTCGCGGATCCCGGTGACAGCCTTCTCGAAGTTGGCGCCCATGCGGTCCATCTTGTTGATGTAGCACATGCGGGGCACGTTGTACTGGTTGGCCAGACGCCAGTTGGTCTCGGTCTGGGGTTCCACGCCGGCCACGCCGTCGAACACGACCACGGCGCCGTCGAGCACGCGCAGGCTGCGGTTCACTTCGATGGTGAAGTCCACGTGACCGGGGGTGTCGATCACGTTGATCTGATGGCCCTTCCACTCGGTGGAGACCGCCGCGCTCTGGATGGTGATCCCGCGCTTGCGTTCCTGCTCGAGGTAGTCGGTGGTGGTGCTGCTCTTGCCGTCCTTCGTGTCGTGGACGTCGATGATCTGATGCTTGCGGCCAGTGTAGTAGAGCACCCGCTCGGTCGTGGTGGTCTTGCCCGCGTCGATGTGCGCGATGATGCCGATGTTGCGGTAGAGCTCGAGCGCCTTCTGCCTGGCCATGATGTCGCCTCTTGAGGGAATAGATTCGCCATGATGGCGAAAAACCCGGGATTCTAGCCGGAGTTCGTTGCAGGTTTCCAGCGATCTTTGGAGGCAATGGCCCCTCTCACGGCCGGCGGCGGCCGGACGGCACCCTGCGCGAGCATCGCGACACCCCGGGGGCGGGCCCCTCAGCGTCCGTCGTCTGCGACAGCGTCGCTGAGCGTTCGGCGGAGAGCCTGCGTGGCAGGCGAGAGGCCCCGTCCCGACTCTGCCCACAGGAGCCGCTCCGCTCGCGCGCAGGTTTCCAGGGCTTCCCAGTGGCGCCCCTGGGCGGCGAGCGAGCGCATGAGGGCACGGAGGATCGGCTCGGCGAGCGGGTCGATGTCGAGGATCCGCTGGCAGAGGGCATCGGCCCGGCCTGCGTCGGATCGGGCGACCGCGACATCCGCCACGGCTTCCGACACGCGCCGGAAGCGCGCGTGGAGGCGCTCCCGGCGTGCGAGCACTCCGGGCCCGCCTTCGTTGGCGGGGAGGAACTGGCCTCGATACCGGCCGATGACCGGTTCGAAGGACTTCATGATCGCCTCCGCGGACGCCCTTGCCCCGACCAGCGATTCGCATTCGGAGGCCGCCCGTTCGAACGCCCATGCGTCGACCCAGACCAGTCGCGGATCGAGGGTGAGGCGACCATCGACGAGTGTGATGCAGGCATCCTCCCCGAGGAGCTTGCGCAGCCGGTGCAGGGTCGTTCCGAGCGCGTTGGCCGCGGAATCCCCGTCGCTCTGGGGCCAGAGCGCGCCGGCGACCCGGGCGGCGCCCACATCCCGCCCACCGAGGGCGAGGAGGGTCTCCAGCAACTCCATGGGCTTGCGCTGGGAACGCCCGGAGAAGCGCACCTCCACGTCCCGGCAGAGGACGGTGAACCGGCCGAGCGCATGGATCCGGATGGGCCAGGGCCACGCCTCGGACAGCGGACCGTCGGGCAGGAGCGCGCGCGTCCGGATGATGTCGCGCACCCAGGCGGGCTCCATGCCCGAAGCGAGCGCCGCGCCGGCGAGCCGCGCTGTGACGGCGGGCGTCAGCAGGAGGCCCCAGTTCGGACACCCCTGCGCCCGCGCGCGCTGGATGCCGGTGCGGAGTGCGTCATCGGCCGTGGCGACATCGCCTGCGAGCAGGGCGACGAACGCCCGGACGAAGGCCCCGGTCTGCGTCGACGCGCCGAGGCCGCGGTCGGCGGCGATCCGCTCGGCCTCCGCGACGAAGGCGGCAGCCGCGTCGTGGGCGGCTTCCCTGGCCGACGCGATGGCGGCGAGTTGTAGAAAGGTGACGCGGGCCTCCGGGGCCTGCACTCGGGCGAGGGCATCGATCCCGGCTTCGACGTGGGTCTGGACAGCCACGGCATCGCCCCGGAGCATCGCGGCGACCGCACGGATAGCGGCCGCGCGATGTCGGTGCAGGACATCGACGCCGCCGCGACCCTCGGCCATCGATGCGAATGCGCTTTCCGCCAGGAGAGCATCACCGGTGCCCGCGGCCAGACACGCGGTGGACCAGCCCAGATCGGCCACCCAGGGTCCCGGGCCGGCGCCCTCCACCATGGGTCGGAGCCGCTCGACCGCACGCCTCGCACCGGCGAAGTCGACGACGGTGCAGAGATGCAGCACCTCCAGCGCGCACCACGTCATCCGCAGCCGCAGCGGCACCCCTGGCGCGGAGACAAGTGCCTCGCCGAGAAGGCGTACCCGAGACTGGGCGCGCACATCCCCCTGCTGCAGGCACCGACCCCAGACGAAGCACGCCGCCGCAAGCCGCGCCGCGACGCCGCCGGGCGCTTCGATCACCCGCCACGCACGCTCGATCAAGGGCGGCAGAAGCGCGTAATCCGGCCGGCACGTCGAGAGGACCGTCAGTGCGCCGTGGAGGAGAGGCTCCGTCGCGGGGGACAGCGAACGCGCGAGCACCGTGGAAAGACGGGGCACCATCCGGTCCAGCCAGACGTCGAGCGCATCGACGTCCACCTGACCGCTGTCGAGGACCCCGCAGCAGGCGATCAGTGCGCCCTCGGCGTGGGAGTCCCGTTCGAAGCCGTGCCACGCCCGCGCGAACCGTATGGAGGCCTCGCGCGGATCCGATTCCCGGAGGCAGAGACCGGCGCGGAACGTGAGCCACGGATCGTCCGTGGTCCAGGAAGTCGGCAACGCGCGCAGCCAGCGTGCAGGGACGTCGCCGCACCCTGCGGCGACGAGGTCCTCCGCGTGGCGATGCACCAGGGCGATCAAGCGTTCCCAGTGCGCCACCTCGATCAGCAGCGCAGCGGCGGAATCGACCTGGCCGGCATCGGAGAGCAGGCGCGCCGCGGAGACGTGCATGGCTCGGACCGCGGGGGCCATCCCCGCGCCGGGCGGTCGCCCGGCGCTCAGCACGGCCCGCACGAGAGGATGCACCTCCCAGGCGCCGGACGCGCCCTCCGACGCCCGGACGAATCCGCTCTCGCGCGACAGCGCCTGCAGGCGTCGCGACGCATCGGGGTCTGCCGTCAACGCCTCGGCGACGGACTCCGAGACGATGGGCAGCAATGCCGTGCGCTCCAGCAGCTCCCGACACGCCGGCGGGAGCGTGTCGAGCACCTCGGTGGTGACGTACTCGATCGCCAGGGCGGGCACCGCCTCGCCCGGCCGCGAGCCGCGCGCGAGGAGAAGCAGGCCGGCCGCCCATCCGTCCGCGAGGCGCAGCATGCGGGATACCTCGTCCGAAGACTGCACGCCTTCCCTGCGGAGCAATGCCTCCGCATCCGCGTCGTCGAGACGCAATGCCGCATCGTCGATGACGGTCAACCGGCCGCCCACACGGAGCCTCGAGAACCCGGGCGGCGGCGGCCGGCGGCTGGCGACCATGATGGCGACCCCGGCAGGCGCCGTCTCGATGGCCTCCTGGATCGCGGTCAGCGCGAACGCGTCGGGACGGAGTTCGTGAACGTCGTCGAAGCACAGGATCGAGGGTCTTGGCAGACGTGCGAGGAAGCCACCGAGCCGTCGCTCCGCGTCGCGCGGTTGTCCCGACCGCTCGACGACGACCCCGTCGATCATCGACCCGGCGCAGGACCAGGCGAATGCTTCGAACACGTTGTCGGGGTCGGCATCCGGAGGACCCGGATCGGCGGAGATCAGCGACACCCCCCGGGCCATCGCGTAGGCGTGGACCAGCGCCGTCTTGCCGGCTCCGGCGCGGGCCGAGATCCAGACGGCACTGCCCGCCGCATGGCGGGCGGCGATCTGCGCGAACATCCCGGGGCGGGAAAGGAAGAGGCCGTCATCGGACGGTCGATCACACGGCCGGCTCCCGGCGCGCGGCTCTGGCGCGGCGACCTCGACCTCGTCTGCCGCGGGCCTCGCGATGTCCGCTTTGGGCCTGACTTCGTCCATGGTGCGCGACAGCCCCTTTGGAACGGGAGACTCCGAGGTATAACGATGGCGTCAGATTCTAGGGTCGGCAATAGGGCTTGGCGAGGAAGTATTCCTCCCCAAGGATGCAGCCTTGCAAGGGTGCCGCGACGAACCGGTGCGCGGCCCGCGGCAAGACCCGGCCGGACGTCAGCCAGGCGGCTCGGCAGGCTTGCGCAGCTTCACCGCCGCCGCGTTCCTGGCCCGCATGCGGAGGTTCAGCATCTCCACCCCCATCGAGAAAGCCATCGCGAAATAGATGTAGCCCTTGGGGATGTGGAACCCGAGACCATCCGCCACGAGCGCGACGCCGACGACGATCAGGAAGGCGAGCGCGAGGATCTTGATGGTCGGATGGGCGTCCACGAACTCGCCGATGGGGCGTGCGGCGAACAGCATGACGCCGACCGTGATCACGATGGCCGTGACCATGACCGCGATGTCGTCGACCATGCCCACCGCGGTGATCACCGAATCGAGCGAGAAGATGATGTCGATGACGGCAATCTGCGCGAGCACGCCGACGAACGAGGCGCCGGCCGCGACCGCGGTCGCGGTCTCGTGCTCGGCGCCCTCGAGGGAATTGTGGATCTCGTGGACGCTCTTCCAGAGCAGGAACAGGCCGCCTGCGAGCAGGATCATGTCGCGTCCCGAGATGCCCCGGTCGGCCACGGTCACGAGCGGGTCGGTCAGCTTCATGATCCACGCGAGCGAGAAGAGCAGACCCAGCCGCGTCACCATCGCAGCCAACAGGCCGAGGGTGCGTGCGAGGTTGCGCCGTTCCTCGGGAAGGCGCGCCACGAGGATCGAGATGAAGATGATGTTGTCGATCCCGAGGATGATCTCGATGCCCGCCAGCGTGGCGAGGGCCACCCATGCCTGCGGCTCCGCCAACCACCCGAACCAATCCATGTGTCTGCCGTCTCCTGATTGCTGATCGCTGCGCGCCGAGCGCGTGGGACCGCAGTCCTGCTGCACGCGCCGGGACCGTGATCGTGACGGGATTATGCGGGCAAGGCACGCGCCTCTTGAACAATTGACCGCTGGTTGACTATTATCCGACCGTCGGTTTGTTATTCGGAGGAACCCCCGCATGCCCGCGCGCCCGCACCGCACCCGCGCGACGCCGCCCGCGACCGTATCCGGTCAGCGCGCGCGCAGCGCTTCGGACAAGGGGACACGCCGACGCCATCTGCTGGACGCCGCCGAAGCCATGCTCGGGGAACGACCCTACGAGGGCCTGACCACCGCCGAGGTCGCGGAGGCCGCCGGGCTGTCGAAGGCCTCCGCGTACACCTACTTCCCCACCAAGGAGTCGCTGTTCCTGGCGCTCCTCGAACGCAGCCTCGAACGCTGGCTGACGTCGCTGGAGGCTGATCTCGGACGGCGCGCCAGGACCCCGCGCGCGTTCGCACGGCGTCTCGCCGAATCCCTCGCACCGGAGACCGGGCTGCGCGCACTCCTGGGACGCCTGCATTCCACCCTCGAATCGAACGTGCCCGACGAAGGAATCCTCGCGTTCAAGCGCTTCCTCGCGACCATCGTCGACCGCGGCGGCGCACTCGTCGAGACGGCCTTGCCGGCGCTGCCTCGCGGCGCCGGTCCGCGGGTCGTGCTCACGCTCCACGCCCTCGTGATCGGCGTGGGCAGCCTCTCGAGCCGCACCCCGAACGTCGATCGGGCGCTCGCCGCCGATCCGGCACTGGCCCAGCGGTTCGAAGTGGATTTCGCGACCGAACTGGCCGCCCTGCTCGAAGTGATCCTCACCGGCTGGTGTGCACGGCCGGCGACCAACGAATCCTGAACGGCTGCACCACGCGCGGCCACCCTGGAGACACCATGAAGACTCTCACCGTGAACGGCACGCCCCGCGAGGTGGACGCCGACGACGACACGCCGCTCCTCTGGGTGCTGCGCGACCACCTGGGCCTCACCGGATCGAAGTTCGGATGCGGCGTCGGGTTGTGCGGCGCCTGCGTGGTCCACGTGGACGGCGCACCGGTCCGCGCCTGCGTGCTGCCCCTGGAGGCCTGTGCCGGCCGTGCCGTCACGACCATAGAAGGCCTCGCCGCCGACGGGCGACCGCACCCGCTGCAGACGGCCTGGATCGCGCACCAGGTGCCGCAGTGCGGCTACTGCCAGTCGGGGATGATCATGGCCGCCGCGGCTCTCCTCGCGGAGAAGCCGGTGCCTTCGGACGACGACATCGCGGTCGCGATCACGAACCTCTGCCGCTGTGGCACCTACCCGCGCGTGCGGCGTGCGATCCGCGCGGTGGCCGACGGCCACACGAACTCCTGAGACGAACCCCATGAACCGGATCGAAGATTCCGCAGTGCGCAGTCCGTGGCGTCGCAGGTTCCTGGTCGTCGGCACGCTGGCCGCCAGCGGCCTCGCGGTCGGACTCTGGCGCTTCTACCGCGAGGGCGACCGCCTGACCCCGCCACCCGGCCTGAAAGCGGGTGAGGGGCGCGCGCTGCTGACCGCCTGGATCCAGGTCGGCACCGACGACCTGATCACCGTGCACGTCCCGCGGCAGGAGATGGGACAGGGCATCACGACGACGCTGCCGATGCTGGTGGCCGAAGAGATGGATGCGGATCCTGCGCAGATGCGATTCGTGCAGGCGCCGGTGGACCCGGTGTTCGCGAATGCGACGATGGTCGGCGACGGCGTGCCGTTCCGGCACGACGACGATGGCTGGCTCGCCCGCACCGCCCGGACGACGCAGACGCGTTTCGGTGCACTGCTGGGGGTCCAGGGCACCGGTGGCAGCACCAGCGTGCGGGATGGGTGGCTGCCCATGCGTCGGGCCGGGGCCACGGCGCGGGCGATGCTCGTCTCGGCGGCCGCGGAACGCTTCGGCGTGCCGGCCGAGGAATGCGTCGTCGAGAAAGGCGTGGTGAGTCATCCTGGGTCCGGCAAGACCGCCGCCTTCGGTGCCCTTGCAGTGCGTGCGGGCCGGCGGCCGATTCCGCGCGACGTGGCGCTGAAGACGCCGGCGCAATTCCGCATCCTGGGCACCTCGCCACCGCGCATCGACGTTCCCTCCAAGACGGACGGCAGCGCCATCTTCGGATCGGATGTACGCCTGCCCGGCATGCGTCACGCGGTGCTCGTGCAGTGCCCCGTGTTCGGTGGGACGCTGAAGTCGTTCGACGCATCGGCGGCGCAGAAGATGCCCGGCGTGCGTGCCGTCCTCCCCTTGGCGAGGACGGCGACTTCGGCCGCTGCAGTGGCTGTCGTGGCAGACCACCACTGGCAGGCGCGCAAGGCGCTCGCCGCCGTGACCGTCACCTGGGACGAAGGCGCGGCCGCCGGGCACGACACGACAGCCCAGCGCGAGCGGTACCGCACCCTGCTCCGCGACGGCGATGCGCGCGTCTACGACGAGGCAGGCGAGATCGAGAACGCGCTCGCCGCACCACCCATCCTCGTCGACAGCGAGTACTTCGCACCGTATCTCGCCCACGCCACGATGGAACCGGTGAACGCCACCGCGATCGTGCGCCGCGACGGCACCTGCGAGGTCTGGGTGGGCAACCAGGCCCCGACGCTCGTGAAGTGGTTCGCATCGCAGGCAGCCGGTGTCGACACGGACCGCGTCACCGTCCACACGCCGTATCTCGGTGGCGGCTTCGGCCGGCGCATCGAGATGGATGTCGTCCTGCAGGCGGTCACGCTCGCCCGATCGCTGCCGGACACCCCGGTCCAGCTCCTGTGGTCGCGCGAGGACGACATGCAGCACGACGTCTACCGCCCGATGGCCGCAGCGCGCATGCAGGCCGCCCTCGACTCGAGCGGCCGCGTGATCGGATGGGCGGCCCGGGTGGTGAGCCAGTCGTGCACCGGCGAGTTCTCCGCGCGGCTGCTGCCGGCCGCGGCGTCCGACGCCATGAAGGACAAGACCACCACCGAAGGCCTCTTCGACCTTCCGTACCGGTTGCCGAACCGGCGCACGTCGCACGTCCTGACCCACGAGCCGGTCCCGGTGGGCTACTGGCGCAGCGTGGGACATGGCCACAACGCGTTCTTCGCCGAAAGCTTCGTCGACGAATGTGCGGCAGCCGCAAAGCGGGACCCGGTCGAGTTCCGCCGCGCGCTGCTGGCCGATGCGCCCCGCCATCGTCAGGTGCTCGACGTGGCGGCAGCAAGGGCGGGCTGGGGTTCTCCGCTGGCGGCGGGCACCGGACGCGGTGTGGCGCTCGCGGAGAGCTTCCACAGCATCGTCGCGCAGGTGGCGGAGGTGGAGATCGTCGACGGCCTCCCCGTCGTCCGGCGCGTGGTGTGCGCGATCGATTGCGGTTTCGCGCTTCACCCGGACACCGTCGTCGCGCAGATGGAGAGCGCCATCGTCTTCGGGCTGACGGCGGCGCTGCATGGCGAGATCACGACCAAGGACGGCCGCGTGCAGCAGGGCAACTTCGGCGACTATCCTTTGCTGCGGCTCGCGGACACCCCGGAGATCGAAGTGCTGATCGTCAACTCGGGGGTGGAACACCTGGGCGGCGTCGGCGAGCCGGGCACCCCGCCCGTGGCGCCAGCGGTGTGCAATGCGATCTTCGCCGCGACCGGCAAGCGCATCCGATCGCTGCCGATACGCGTTGCATGATCAGCGGAAGAGCGGGAGTGTCAGCAGGCTCTGGATGACGAAGGCGTTGGCGAAATCCACGAAGAACGCGCCGGCCAGCGAGATGGTGAGCAGCGCCCGCGGCGACGGGCCGTAGCGCGCGGAGATGTTGTCCATCGTCGCCATCGCCACGGGCATCGAGGCGATGCCGAAGCCGATGACGCCGCCGACGGTCACGGCGGCGTCGTACGTGCGCCCCAGCCAGCGGAACAGCACGAGGGCGCAGAGTGCACACGTGAGCATGATCTGGACGATGGAAATGATCGCGATCGGACCGGCGAGCCGGGCCACCGTCCAGAGCTGGATGCTCATCAGGCTCATCGCGAGGAACAGCTCGAGGGAAAGCTCGCCCAGATGTTCGACCGCCGGCTCGGAGATCCTCACACGGAGCACGTCCGCCACGTTGGTGACGACCATCGCCACCAGCATCGCGGTGAGGAACCCGGGTACGCCCGGCACGCGCGGCCGAAGCCAGTCGTTCACGTGGGTGCCCACGGCCACGCAGAGCGCCAGCACGAGCATGGTGCCGAGGATCTCGTCGACACGGACGTGCCGGCGCTCCTGGGGCTCGGCCGGGACGTCCCACAGCGGATGGGGCCGGTCGGGCGCGGCGGCCGAGCGCAGCCGGTGACGCTCGATCAGCCAGCCGGTCACCGGCGCCGCGACGATCCCGCCCGCGATGAGCGCGAGGGTCGCACAAGCCAGCCCTACCTCCATGGCCCCGGCGATACCCATCTCGGCGCCGATCTTCCCCCAGGCGGCGGCGGTCCCCGGCCCCCCGACGAAGGAGACACTGCCAGCCTGCAGACCGAGGAACGGATGCAGGTCGAAACCCAGGGCCAGGGCGACGCCCACGGCGTTCTGGATGACCAGCAGGCCGACGGTGAAAGCGCACACGATCAGGAGCGGCCGTCCCCCTTGCAGGAGCAGGCGAAGCCGGCCGGTCAGGCCGATCGTCGCAAAGAAGGCGAGCAGGAGTACGTCCCGCAGGTCGGACGCGAAACGAATCTCGATCGCGCCCAGTTCCCGGAGTCCCAGGACGAGCAGCGCGCAGAGCACGCCCCCGAGGACGGCGTGCGGCACGTTGCTGCGATCGAGTGCGGGGATGCGGCGCGCCAGCTCACGCCCGACGAAGAGCACGGCGAGCGCGACGAGAAGTGTGTCCAGCGGCGACACCGCGATGGCGGTCACCGGGCGTTCCCTCGCGTCTCGACAACGCGCGCCCGGGCCGGTGCGATCGCCTCCGTCATTCGATGTTCGGGTCGGCCCCGATGTCCATGTCGTCCAGAGCGGGGATCGACAGATCGAAACCGATGCCGCGCCATTCCTTTATCTCGCTCTTCAACGCCGCCGCCGTGAGGGGATAGCGCTTCAGCCAGTCGGCCGGGAGGCGGATCTCGAAGCGCCGATCGCGATGGGCCGCCTGGAGGACAGGCACGTCGACCGGGCTGCGGCTGCGATAGAAGAGGCAGGCGAGGCGCAGCGCCATCACGAGCGGCCAATCGGCACTGCTGGTGACGAGCGCCCTGACCTTCTCGAGAGTGCCGCGATGGGCGAGGACGAGTAGTGCGACGTGCGCCTGCTCCATCCGGGAGAAGCCCGGCATGTCGGCGTTCCCGAGGATGTAGGCGGAGTGCTTGTGATAGCCGGTGTGCGCGACCATGAGACCCAGCTCGTGCAGATGCGCGGCCCACGACAGCACCTGTCGCAGCGTCTCGTCGGTCGCCCCGCGACCGTCGAGCGCCTCGAAGAGGTCCTGCGCGAGGACATCCACGCGGCGCGCCTGCTGCAGATCGACGTGGTAGCGCTTGGCGAACTGGCGCACCGTCGTGTCCCGCATGTCCCTGTGGTGCAGCCGCCCCAGCATGTCGTAGAGGATGCCCTGCCGCATGGCGCCGTTCGCCAGGATCATCTCCTCGACGTTCAGCTCGGCGAAGAGGCCCGCCATGATCGCGAAACCGCCAGGCAGCACCTGGGCGCGATCGGCCTTGAGACCCATGGTCGAGACGCGGTCGACCTCGCCCACCTTGAGCAGTTGCGCGCGGAGCTTCTCGAGGCCATCGGCCGTGATGGCGCCATCGCCCCAGCCGTGGGCCGCGATGAGGTCGGCGATCGCCCGCGCCGTGCCGGACGACCCCACCGCCTGGTGCCACTGGCCGCTGGAGAACTCGTTCTCGATGGTCTGGATCTCGATGCGCGCGGCCAGCTCGGCCTGACGCATCGCGCCCTTCGTGATCCGCCCGTCGCCGAAGTACCGCATCGTGTAGCTGACGCAGCCCATGTAGAGGCTCTCGAGCTTCTGCGGACGGTAGCCCGAGCCGATGATGAACTCGGTCGAACCGCCGCCGATGTCGACCACCATGCGCTTGTCGGATGTGGGCGGAAGACTGTGGGAGACGCCGAGATAGATGAGCCGGGCCTCCTCCTTGCCGGCCACGACCTCGATCGGGAATCCGAGCGCGTGCTCGGCGCGGATCAGGAAGTCGCGCGCGTTCTTCGCGACGCGCAGCGAGTTGGTGCCGACGGCCCGCACGGCTCCGGGCGGAAAACCGCGGAGACGCTCGCCGAAGCGCTTCAGTGCCAGCAGCGCCCGCTGCTGGGCGGCATCGTCGATGCGCTTGTCGGCGGTGAGCCCGGCGGCGAGGCGCACGACTTCGCGCAGGGAATCGAGGGGATAGATCTGGTCGTCGACCACCCGACCCACCTGGAGCCGGAAGCTGTTGGACCCCAGGTCCACCGCGGCCACGACGTCGTGGGTCGCAGGGACCTCGCCCTGGTGGCGGGTCCTAGCGACCGCGCCGTCCGCCAAGCGGGGCTCCGACGCGGGGGAGGCACTGCGGGGAGCAGGTGGCGTCCCCGGGCTGGCGACCGGCCATCAGTTGCTGATCTCGCGTTCGATCTCCTCGACGCTCACATGGCGGACGTCCTTGCCCTTGACCATGTAGATGACGTACTCGGAGATGTTCTTGGCGTGGTCACCGATACGCTCGATGGCCTTGGCGATGAAGAGGATCTCGATGGAGGCGCTGATCGTGCGGGGGTCTTCCATCATGAACGTGATGAGCTGCCGGACGATCCCGCGGAACTCGTCGTCCACGTGCTGATCCTGGCGCACCACCTCGGCCGAGGCCGACAGGTCGAGGCGGGCGAAGGCGTCGAGCGACTTGCGCAGCATCTCGGTGGCGATGCCGGACATGCGACGGATCTCGGTGAATCGGGGCTGCATCAGCCGGTCGGAGGCGCCGATCAGCTTGGCCATCCGGGCGATCTTGGCGGCCTCGTCGCCGATGCGCTCGAGGTCGGTGATGGTCTTCACGACGGTCATGATCATCCGCAGGTCGCCGGCTGCCGGCTGCCGGCGCGCGATGATCGTGCTGCAGTCCTCGTCGAGGGAGACCTCCATCCCGTTGACCCGGTGGTCGTTCGCCTCGACCGACGAGCAGAGGTCGAAGTCGCCCGTCACGAGCGCCTCGACCGCAAGCTTGATCTGCTCCTCCACGAGACCGCCCATCTGCAGCACGCGGGCGCGGAGGGCCTCGAGTTCGGCATCGAACTGCTTGGAGGTGTGTTCGTTGATGCTCATTCGGGCGTGCTCCGCAGGAGGCTGCGTTCGGCGTTTCGAGGGGGGAATAGCGTAGAGGACGCCTGTGACCGTTTCATGGCACTGACACCGCAGCGGGACGGCGCCGGATCTCGACGCCTTGCGCACCGCCGAGCAGGAGAACGTCGGCCGGCCGTCGCGCGAAGAGGCCCACGGTCACGACGCCGGTGATGCCGTCGACGGTCGACTCCAGCGCGGCGGGATCGGGGATGTCGAGCCCATGCACGTCGAGGATGATGTTGCCGTTGTCCGTGGTGAATCCTTCCCGCAACCTCGGCTCGCCACCCAGACGCCGGAGTTGCCTCGCCACGTGTGCCCGGGCCATCGGGATCACCTCCACCGGCAGCGGGAATCGTCCCAGGCGGTCCACCAGCTTGGAGCCGTCGGCGATGCACACGAACACCCGGGAGACCGCCGCGACGATCTTCTCGCGGGTGAGCGCTCCGCCGCCGCCCTTGATCATGGCGAGGTCGGTCGTGACCTCATCGGCCCCGTCGACGTACACCGGCAGTTCGGTGACGCTGTTGAGATCGACCAGCGGGATGCCGAAGGAGGCGAGGCGCTTCGCCGAGGCTTCGGAACTCGCGACGGCGCCGGAGATCCTGCCGGGATCGGCCCCGAGGGCGTCGATGAAAAGGTTCGCCGTGGAGCCCGTGCCGACACCGATCACCGCGCCGACGGGGACATGCTCTACCAAGTACGCGACCGCGGCTTCCGCGACGGCCTTCTTCAACTGGTTCTGATCCATGAGTGCCCGCGGCAAGCGAGGCCTGTGCCATTCGTGTCGCAAGGATAGCCGCTCCCAGGTGGCGGCTCAACGAAGACCGGGGTGCGGCATGCTTTGCCCCGACGCGGGGCGCTGCTACCCTCTGCCCTTGTCGGTCCTTCCCGCGTCCCATGCCCACGGATTACCTCGCCAGCATCCTCAACGCCCGCGTCTACGACGTGGCCGTCGAGACCCCGCTCGAACCCGCCCCGCTGCTCTCGGCCCGCATCGGCAATACCCTGCTGCTGAAGCGGGAGGATCTGCAGCCGGTCTTCTCGTTCAAGATCCGGGGGGCGTACAACAAGATGGCCCGGCTTCCCCGGGCCGCCCTGGAACGCGGGGTGATCACGGCCTCTGCCGGCAACCACGCGCAGGGGGTCGCCCTCTCGGCCCGGCACCTCGGTTGCACGGCAGTGATCGTGATGCCCGTGACGACACCGCGGATCAAGGTCGATGCCGTGGCGGCGCGCGGCGCCAAGGTCATCCTGGCGGGCGACTCCTACAGCGATGCCTACGCCACCGCCCGGGCGCTCGCGAAGCAGGACCAGCTCACCTTCGTGCATCCGTACGACGACCCCGACGTGATCGCCGGACAGGGCACGATCGGCATGGAGATCCTCCAGCGGCACGGTGGTCCGCTCGACGCGATCTTCGCGGCCGTGGGCGGCGGCGGCCTGATCGCCGGCGTCGGTAGCTACGTGAAGCGGGTCCGACCCGGCGTCCGGGTGATCGGTGTCCAGCCCGTCGACTCGGACGCCATGACCCAATCGCTTCAGGCGGGGCGGCGCATCCGGCTCGACAACGTGGGCCTGTTCGCCGACGGCGTGGCCGTGAAGCAGGTGGGAACGGAGACCTTCCGGATCGCGCGGCAGGTCGTGGACGAGATGGTGCTGGTCGACACGGACGCCATCTGTGCAGCGATCAAGGATGTCTTCGAGGACACGCGCACCGTGCTGGAGCCGGCGGGGGCACTGGCCATCGCCGGTGCCAAGGCGTGGGCGGAGCGGCACCGCGTGCGCGGGCGTACGCTCGCCGCCATCGCCTGCGGCGCGAACATGAACTTCAACCGCCTGCGCTTCGTCGCAGAGCAGGCGGAGGTCGGCGAGCGCCGGGAGGCCGTCCTGGCGGTGACGATCCCCGAGCAGACCGGCAGCTTCAAGCGCTTCTGCACCCTGCTCGGCGCCCGCAACGTGACGGAATTCAACTATCGGATGGCGGATGCCGATGAAGCCCATGTGTTCGTGGGTGTCCAGGTCGAGGGCCGCACCGAGATCCGCCAGTTGGTGCGATCCCTCAACGAGGCAGGGCTCCGCGCACGCGACTTCAGCGACAACGAGATGGCCAAGCTCCACGTGCGCCACATGGTCGGCGGCCGGGCGCCGCAGGCCGAGCACGAGGTCCTCTACCGATTCGAGTTTCCCGAGCGCCCCGGCGCGCTGATGCGCTTCCTGGATGCCATGAGCCACGACTGGAACATCAGCCTTTTCCACTACCGGAACCACGGGGCCGCCTACGGACGCGTGCTCGCGGGGATCCAGGTCCCGCCATCGGCGCGCGCCGCCTTCCGGCGCTTCCTGCGGGTGCTCGACTATCCGCACGTCGACGAGACCGCGAACCCGGCCTACCGGCTCTTCCTGTGATGCGTCCCCTCTGGCTCCTCTGCGTCCTGATCTTCGCGCGCACCGCGGTGGCGGAGCCGGGCGACGCCGAGTTCCTCGCGGCACGCGAAGCGTTCCAGCGCGGCGCGCATGAACGCATCGCGGAGCTGGCCCCCGCCCTGCGCACGCATCCGCTGATGCCCTACGTGGAGTGGTGGCAGCTGCGCAGCCGGCTCGCGGAACTTCCCCGGGACGACGTCCGGCGGTTCCTGGACCGCAATGCGGGGCAGCTGGTGGCGAACCGCCTGCGCGCCGACTGGCTGAGGGTCCTCGCCCGCCAGCGTGACTGGGAGGCCTTCGACGCCGCGCTGCCGCAACTGGTGGACCCCGACACCGAGCTGCGCTGCCTGCACTTCCAGAGCCGACTGCAACGGAACGACCGCGAGGCACTCCGCGATGGGCGTGCCCTGTGGCTGACGGGACGTGAACTGCCGGACGCCTGCACGCCGGTGTTCGATGCGGCCTTCGCGGCGGGCGTCCTGGACGAGGACGACGCCTGGGCGCGCGTGCGCCTCGCGTTCGCGGCGGGGAACGCCACGCTCGCGCGCGCGGTCTCGCTGCGGATCCCCGCGGCTCGCCGGCCGGACGCAAAGCTGGTCGAGGCCGCCACCCGGAATCCGCAGAAGTACCTCGACGGGAAGGGCCCGCTGCTGCGTCATCGCGGTGATCGCGAGGTGGTGCTCTACGCACTGGGACGGCTGGCCGGGGGCGTACCGCAGGGTGCGGCGCAGACCTGGCGGCGCATCGAGCCGGGGCTGCCGAAGGAGGATCGCGCGTTCGCGTGGAGCCTCCTCGCAACGGCCGCTGCCCGCAAGCATCTTCCCGAGGCCCTGACGTGGTTCCGCGAGGCCGGACCCGGCGTTGCGCTCGACGATGGACGGAGCGAGTGGCGCGCACGCGCTGCGCTCCGCGCGAAGGACTGGCAGGAGCTCGCCTCGGCCATCGAGGCCATGCGCAGCGAGGTCCGTGACACGCCGGTGTGGCGCTACTGGCGGGCACGGGGGCTGCGCGAGCAGGGTCGCGAGATGGAAGCGGGCGCCATATTCGCCGTGCTCGCGAACGACCACGGTTTCCACGGCCTGCTCGCAAGGGAGGATCTCGGGCCGGCGGTGGGCGCCCCGCCCGAGAACCACAAGCCGAGGGAGGACGAGGTCCGGGCGGCTGCGCAGATCCCCGGATTGCAGAGGGCGCTGTCGTTCTATCGCATGGGGCTGCGCTACGAAGGGAACCTCGAATGGATGTGGACCGTGCGCGACCTCGACGACATACAGCTGCTTTCCGCCGCCGAGCTGGCGCGGCGGGAAGGCTGGTACGAGCGGGCCATCGCGACCGCGGATCGCACGAAGAAGCTGACCAACATGGAACTGCGGTACCCGACGCCGTATCAGGACCTCCTGCGGGCATCGGCCCGCGAGTTCGACCTCGACGATGCATGGGTGTACGGGCTGATCCGCCAGGAGAGCCGCTTCACCGCGAGTGCCAAGTCGACCGTGGGGGCCGCGGGGTTGATGCAGGTGATGCCGGCCACGGCCCGATGGATCGCGGGCAAGCTCGGTCTGCCCGAGTGGCGTCACGCGGTCGGCGACGGCGCGGATGCGAACATCAGCTTCGGCACCTACTACCTCAGGCACGTCCTGAATCGTCTCGACGGTAGCCCGGTGCTCGCCTCGGCCGCCTACAACGCGGGTCCCGGTCGCGCCCAGGGATGGCGGGCGACCTCGCCCATGGAGGCTGCCATCTACATCGACACCATCCCGTTCACCGAGACGCGCGACTACGTCCGGAAGGTGATGGCCAACGCGACCCAGTACGCGCGCCTGCTCGGGCGCCCGCAGGACTCCCTGCGGTCCCGCATCGGCACGGTCCCCGCCCGCTCGGGCGCGGGGCCGGTCGAGCAGTGAGCCCCCCAGCCGGAATGCCTGCCGGACAGGGATCCGCCGCATACTTCGCGGGGTCGGAACGCCTCCGCCCGGCAGCGGATGGATCCCGCTGCCATGCCTTCATCACTTCCGCGGTACCCGATCAGCACCGCACCGGATTCCGTTCATGAAACTCGACACCGTCTGTCTCATCGGTGGCTCCGGATTCCTCGGCAGCCACGTCGCCCGCCAGCTCGCCGCCCGCGGCATCGAAGTGCGGATCCCCACCCGCGATCGGGAGCGCGCGAAGGGCACTCTCATCCTCCTGCCCACGGCGGAAGTGATCCGCGGTGACGTCCACGACACCGCCTTCCTGCGCCGGATGGTGACGGGGGTCGATGCCGTCGTGAACCTGGTGGGCGTCCTGCACGACGGCCGCGGGAACGGGTTCCAGCGGAACCACGTCGACCTGCCGAAGCGGATCGTGTCGGTCTGCCGCGATGCCGGCGTCGAACGCCTTGTGCACGTCAGCGCCGTGGGGGCGTCCTCCAGCGCACCCAGCCGCTATCTGCAGTCGAAGGCGCAGGGGGAGGCGGAGATCGCGGCGGGCGCGTCGCACGGCATCGCGACGACGGTCTTCCGCCCGTCGGTGGTGTTCGGCCCGGGGGACAGCTTCCTCTCGTTGTTCGCCGCGATGGTCCGGTGGTTCCCCGTCCTGCCGCTCGCGTGTGCCCATGCACGATTCCAGCCGGTGTTCGTCGAGGACGTCGCCCGCGCGATCTCGATGGCCCTCTGCGCCAAGGCCACCCATGGCCAGACCTACGAGCTGTGCGGCCCGACCGTCTACACGTTGGGCGATCTCGTCCGCCACGTCGCGCAGACGCTGGGCTTGCAGCGGACGGTGGTGCCGCTTCCCGGATCCCTCGGCATGTTGCAGGCGCTCGTCCTGGAACATCTTCCCGGCCGCCTGATGACGCGCGACAACGTGCGCTCGATGCAGGTCGACAACGTCTGCGGCTGTTCCTTCCCCGAGGTCTTCCGCTTCGCGCCGACGCCGCTCGAAGCCGTCGCACCGCTGTACCTTGCCGACCGGACGTCGCGGGCGCGGTACGACCGTTTCCGCTTCTTCGCGCGCCGCTGAGGCGACACCCTTGAAGGTCTACGAGGTCGGCGGCGCCGTGCGCGACGGGATGCTCGGGCGTCCCGTCCAGGACCGCGACTACGTCGTTGTCGGCGCCACGCCGGAACAGATGGTCGAGCTGGGCTTCCAGCCGGTGGGGCGCGACTTCCCGGTGTTCCTGCACCCGCAGACCCGCGAGGAGTACGCCCTCGCGCGGACCGAACGCAAGAGTGGCCGGGGATACAAGGGATTCACGGTGCAGGCGGCGCCGACGGTTTCCCTCGAAGAGGACCTCGCACGCCGCGACCTCACCATCAACGCGATGGCGCGCGATGCCTCGGGCACCCTCATCGACCCCTTCGGCGGTGAATCGGATCTGCGTCTCGGCGTGCTCCGACACGTGAGCCCGGCCTTCGAAGAGGACCCCGTTCGCATCCTGCGCGTTGCGCGCTTCGCGGCCCGCTTCGGGTTCTCGATCGCCGAGGACACCATGGCACTGATGCGTCGCATGGTGGAGGTGGGCGAGGCGGATCACCTGGTGCCCGAGCGCGTGTGGCGGGAGATCGCGCGCGGCCTCCTCGAAGACCGCCCGTCCGCGATGTTCGAGGTGCTCGCGGAATGCGGCGCCCTCGCCCGGGTCGCGCCGGAGTGGGAGCACGCCCTCGATCCGCGTCGCGATGCCGGCGCCCGGGCGCTTGCGGTGATAGATCGCGCCGCAGTGCAGGCCGCACCGCTCACGGTGCGCTTCGCGCTCGGCGGGATGCGTGCTGCAGGCGCGGCCGGGTCGCTCTGCACGCGGCTGCGCGCACCGACCGATTGTCGCGACCTGGCCCTGCTATGCGTGCGCGCGATGTCGCAGGTCCGGATCGCGGACACGTTGGATGCCGTGGAACGCGTCGATCTGCTCCAGGCGGCGGACGCCTGGCGCCGTCGGGCGCGGCTCGATGAACTGATCTGGGCCACGGCACTGGACGACGACGTCGCGCGCGACGACTATCCACCGGCGGCGGCGCTCTCGATGGCCTTCGAGGCGACGCTTGCCGTGGACATGGCGTCGCTGGCGGCCGCCACGGATGATCCGCGGCCGATCCCCGAACGCATCCGGGACGCCAGGATCGAGGCCGTGCGCGCCGCGATGCACAGCCACGGTGGACGATGATCCGATGACCCCGAACCCCCGGACACCCGGCCGCCCCAGACACCAGCATCTGCACCGACACCTGCACCGGAGGAACGCCGTGATCGACTTGTATACGTGGGGAACACCGAATGGCCGCAAGGTCTCGATCATGCTCGAGGAGTGCGGTCTGCCGTACCGGGCGCACGCGATCGATATCGGCAAGGGCGAGCAGTTCTCGGCCGAATTCCTCGCGGTGTGTCCGAACGGGAAGATCCCCGCGATCCTCGATCCCGATGGCCCCGACGGCAAGCCGATGGCGCTCTTCGAGTCCGGCGCGATCCTCGTGTATCTCGCGGGCAAGTCCGGCCGGTTCCTGCCGGCCGACGACCGCGGGCGCTTCGAAGCGCTGCAATGGCTCATGTTCCAGATGGCCGGCGTCGGACCCATGTTCGGGCAGGTGCACCACTTCGTGCGCGCGGCACCCGAACCGGTCCCCTACGCGATCGAGCGCTACTCCAAGGAGACGAAGCGCCTCTACGCCGTCCTCGACAAGCAGCTGGGCGAGCGCGAATTCCTGGCGGGCGAGTACTCCATCGCCGACATCGCGACCTACCCCTGGGTCGCGCGGCACGAGTGGCACAAGGTGGATCTCGCGGACTTCCCGAACGTGAAGCGCTGGTTCGATGCGATCGGTGCGCATCCGGCAGTGGTCCGCGGGATGACGGTCCCGTTCCTCAACTGAGGGACGGACGCCCCGCTCAAGTTGCGGAGGCGCGGGTCGTTCAGCATCGTGCCGCTACCCATCCCGGGTGGAGGCTCCCGATGCGTCTCGATCCATGCCCGACATTCCGCCCACCACCATCGGCAAGTACCGCGTCCTGAGGGAATTGGGGCGCGGCGCCACCAGCACGGTCTACCTCGCCGAGGATGCCTTTCATCGGCGTGAGGTGGCGATCAAGGTGGTGAAGGCCGGACCGGCCACCGATTCGGAGCTGCAGCGCCGCTACAAGCGTGTGTTCATCAACGAATCGTCGCTGGCGGGGCGGCTGTCCCACCCCCACATCGTCGCGATCTACGACGCGGCCGACGACGGGGAACAGACGTACATCGTCATGGAACGCGTCGACGGCGGCACCCTCGAGCAGTACGTGACCCCGGATGCCCTGCTGCCGCTGACACGGCTGGTGGAGATCGTGTTCAAGGCGAGCGTCGCGCTCGACTACGCCCACCGTCACGGCGTGATCCATTGCGACATCAAGCCCGCCAACATCCTCATCCACGGGGACACCGACATCAAGATCTCGGACTTCGGCGCCGCGTACGTCGGGGCGGCGGAGCACACGTTCCTGACCGGCGTGGGGTCACCGGCCTACATGTCACCGGAGCAGATCCAGGATCGGCAGGTGACCCACCAGACCGACATCTACTCGCTGGGCGTGGTGATGTACCAGTTGCTGACCGGACGACTGCCATTCTCCGGATCGAGCCGCGGCAGCCTGCTCTACCAGATCGTCAACATCGACCCGGCACCGCCGTCGACCCTGCGCCGCGGACTGCCGACCGTGCTGGACCGCATCGTCCTCCGCGCCCTCGCGAAGAGCCCGGCGGACCGCTACGGGACCTGGGCGGAGTTCAGCCGCGACCTCGCCCTTGCGTTCCGTCATCTGTCGTTGCCGGAGGAATCGACCTCCGACACCGAGAAGTTCACCTCGCTCCGCGCGATCCCCATGTTCCGCGACTTCCGCGACGTGGAGCTGTGGGAACTCCTGCGCATCGCAGGATGGCGGCGGGTGCCCGCGGAGACGACGCTCCTCCGGGAGGGGGATCAGAGCGACATGCTGTACGTGCTGGTCGAGGGCGAAGCGAGCGTCACGCGGCGCGGCGTGAAACTCGACAGCCTCCTGGCGGGGCAGTGCTTCGGCGAGATCCAGTACTTCGAGACGGTATCGGGTCAGCGCAGCACGACGATCGCGTCGACGCTGCCATGTACGCTGCTGGAACTCGAGGCGGCGCACCTCCGCCAGTCGTCCGACGCACTCCAGATGCAGCTGAACCGCGCATTCATCCGGGTGCTTCTGAGCCGGCTCGAATCCCGGGACCACCGCCTCATGCTGCAGGCCGGCGCCCAGGCCGCCTGAAGCGACCGGGCGTCGGATGTCTGCAGATCAGAGGGCTGCCTTCAGCAGGCGCCCCATCTCCGCCGGATTGCGGGTGACCGTGATGCCGCTGGCGGCCATCACTTCCAGCTTCTCGTCGGCCGTGCCCTTGCCGCCGGAGATGATCGCGCCAGCGTGACCCATCCGCTTTCCCGGCGGCGCCGTGACGCCGGCGATGAACCCCACGATCGGCTTCTTCATGTGGTCCTTCGCCCAGCGCGCGGCCTCTTCCTCGTCGGACCCGCCGATCTCGCCGATCATCACGACCGCCTCGGTCTCGGGGTCGTCGTTGAACAGGCGCAGCACGTCGATGTGCTTCAGGCCGTTGACCGGATCGCCGCCGATCCCCACCGCAGACGATTGCCCGAGGCCCAGCTCGGTGAGCTGACCCACGGCTTCGTAGGTGAGCGTTCCCGACCGCGAGACGACACCGATGCGCCCCTTGCGATGGATGTGCCCGGGCATGATGCCGATCTTGATCTCGTCGGGCGTGATGACGCCGGGGCAGTTCGGACCCACGAGGATCGTCCGGCTGCCGGCCTTCCGCATACGGTCGCGCACTTCGATCATGTCGCGCACCGGAATGCCCTCGGTGATGCAGATCACGAGGTCGAGACCGGCTTCGACGGCCTCCCAGATCGCGGCCGCGGCGCCCGCCGGCGGCACGTAGATCACCGACGCGTTCACGCCGGCACGCTCCTTCGCCTCCTTCACCGAACCGTAGATCGGGATGCCTTCGAAGTCCTGGCCCGCCTTGGAGGGGTGGACGCCCGCCACGAAGCACGCAGCCCCGTTGGCGTAGTCGCGGCACATGCGTGTATGGAACTGCCCGGTCTTCCCGGTGATGCCCTGGGTCACGACCCGGGTGTCCTTGTTGATCAGGATCGACATGAGAACCCCTGTTTCAGCGCGAGGCGCGGGACGGGCGCCCGGAGACGCCGTCCCTGCGCGTGAGGATCAGTGACCGCCGCGGGCCGCAGCGACGACGCGCTCGGCTGCTTCGGCCATGTTGTTGGCAGAGATGATCGGAAGGCCGGATTCGGCGAGGATCTTCTTGCCGAGATCCTCGTTGGTCCCCTTCATGCGCACGACCAGCGGGACGGCCAGCTTGACCTCCCGGGCGGCTGCGACGACGCCCTCGGCGATCGTGTCGCACTTCATGATGCCGCCGAAGATGTTCACCAGGATCGCCTTCAGCCCGGGGTTGCGCAGCATGATCTTGAAGGCCTCGGTGACCTTCTCCTTGTTGGCGCCGCCGCCCACGTCGAGGAAGTTCGCCGGGTTGCCGCCGTAGAGCTTGATGGTGTCCATCGTCGCCATCGCGAGGCCTGCGCCGTTCACCAGGCAGCCGATGTCCCCGTCGAGGGAGATGTACGAGAGGTCGAATCGCGAGGCCTCCACCTCGGCCGGATCTTCCTCGTCGAGATCGCGCATGGCGACGATCTCGGGATGGCGGAAGAGGGCGTTCGAGTCGAAGGTCATCTTCGCGTCGAGGGCCAGAACCTTGCCGTCACCGGTGAGGATGAGCGGGTTGATCTCGGCGAGAGAGGCGTCGGTGTCCCAGAAGGCCTGGTACAGCGCCTTCAGGATGACGCGCGCTGCAGGGAGGGAAGCATCGGGAATGCCGATCTTGCGGGAGAGATCGTCGGCATCCGCGTCGGCCAGGCCGAGGGCCGGATCGACGTAGACCTTGTGGATCTTCTCCGGGGTGTGCTCGGCGACTTCCTCGATGTCCATCCCGCCTTCACTGGAGGCCATCACGCAGACCTTCTGGGTGACACGGTCCACGACCATGCCCAGATACAGTTCGTTGCGGATGTCGGCGCCTTCCTCGATGAAGATCCGTCGGACCTTCTGGCCGGCCGGGCCGGTCTGGTGCGTGACCAGCTGCATCCCGAGAATTTTCGACGCCCATTCGCGGACTTCGTCCAGCGACTTCGCGACCTTGACACCGCCGCCCTTGCCGCGGCCACCGGCATGGATCTGCGCCTTGACGACCCAGACCTTGCCGCCAAGGTTGCGTGCGGCATCCACGGCTTCGTCCACCGTGAAGCAGGGGGTCCCCCGGGGCGTTGCAACGCCGTATTTCCGCAGGATTTCCTTCGACTGATACTCGTGGAGTTTCATGGGCGTCAGAGGGTTGGCGGCACCACGAATCAACGGTGCCGTGCATCAATGGAGGCGGCGAGTATAACCGAGGCCCTGTGCCGAAACGGGGCGCGTGATGTCGAAAAGTGGGCACGCCCGACACGCGGCGACCGGGGTCAAGGCGACCCCGGTGCACCTCGGAAAACACGACGCGGCGGCGCTGTCACTCTGGCGTCGCCGGATACCGCAGGGCGAGCCACGCGTCGGCACCCCCAATCATGCGACTGGCATTCCTGATGCTTTGGGTGGGGTATCCCCACCGGCCTCGCCGCGCTGACGTCACGCGCCCGCCGCCCCGGGGACACCGTCTCCTCCCCCCCGGTCCCGAATCGGGGTCTCGAGGGCAGCCACTCGATCCTACGCGGCTGCCCTCATTTTTTTTCCGGCGCGTACAAAACCCGGTCTTGCAACCGGATCGCCTCATACCCATAATTAGCAGCCTAGTCGGGTGAGTGCTAACAGCGCCGCCCGCACAATCCCGAAAACCGTAACCCCTCTAGGAGAGACAACCATGAAGATTCGTCCCCTGCACGACCGAGTGATCGTCAAGCGGCTGGAGGAAGAGCGCAAGACCGCTTCCGGCATCGTGATCCCCGATACGGCCGCTGAGAAGCCCGACCAGGGCGAGATCATCGCCGTGGGCGGTGGCAAGGTTCAGGACGACGGCAAGGTCCGGCCGCTGGAACTCAAGAAGGGCGACCGCGTGCTGTTCGGCAAGTACTCCGGTCAGACCGTGAAGGTCGACGGCGAGGAACTGCTGGTGATGCGCGAGGAAGACATCATGGGCGTGATCGAGGCCTGAGCGCCCCGCCCGCCTTCCTCCCCCTTACCCATTCAGGAGAAACACGAACATGGCAGCCAAAGAAGTCAAGTTTCACGATTCCGCCCGTCACCGCATCGTCGCCGGCGTGAACATCCTCGCCGACGCCGTGAAGGTCACCCTCGGCCCGAAGGGTCGCAACGTGGTTCTGGAGCGCTCGTTCGGCGCCCCGACCATCACGAAGGACGGCGTGTCCGTCGCCAAGGAAATCGAACTGAAGGACAAGTTCGAGAACATGGGCGCACAGATGGTCAAGGAAGTCGCTTCCAAGACCTCCGACATCGCCGGTGACGGCACCACGACCGCCACCGTGCTGGCCCAGGCCATCGTGCAGGAAGGCATGAAGTACGTGGCCGCCGGCATGAACCCGATGGACCTGAAGCGCGGCATCGACAAGGCCGTGACGGCCGTCGTCGAAGAACTGAAGAAGCTCTCCAAGCCCTGCACGACCAGCAAGGAAATCGCCCAGGTCGGTTCCATCTCCGCGAACTCCGACGCCGTCATCGGCCAGAAGATCGCCGAAGCCATGGAAAAGGTCGGCAAGGAAGGCGTGATCACCGTCGAGGACGGCTCGGGCCTGGAAGACGAGTTGGAAGTGGTCGAAGGCATGCAGTTCGATCGCGGTTACCTCTCGCCCTACTTCATCAACAACCCCGATCGCCAGATCGCGCTGCTCGACAACCCCTACGTCCTGCTGCACGACAAGAAGATCTCCAACATCCGTGACCTGCTGCCCGTGCTGGAACAGGTCGCCAAGGCCGGCCGTCCTCTGCTGATCATCGCCGAGGAAGTGGAAGGCGAGGCGCTCGCCACGCTGGTGGTGAACAACATCCGCGGCATCCTGAAGACCTGCGCCGTCAAGGCCCCGGGCTTCGGTGACCGTCGCAAGGCGATGCTGGAAGACATCGCGATCCTCACCGGTGGCACGGTGATCGCCGAGGAAGTGGGTCTTTCCCTCGAGAAGGCCACGCTGGCCGACCTGGGTCAGGCGAAGCGCATCGAAATCGGCAAGGAAGAAACTACGATCATCGACGGCGCCGGCGATGCCTCCGCGATCGAAGGCCGCGTGAAGACGATCCGCAAGCAGATCGACGAAGCGACCTCCGACTACGACCGTGAGAAGCTCCAGGAACGCGTGGCGAAGCTCGCCGGCGGCGTGGCGCTGATCAAGGTCGGTGCGGCGACGGAAGTCGAGATGAAGGAGAAGAAGGCCCGCGTCGAAGACGCCTTGCACGCGACCCGTGCGGCCGTGGAAGAAGGCATCGTCTCCGGTGGTGGCGTGGCCCTGCTGCGCGCCCGCTCGACGGTGACCGTCAAGGGTGACAACCACGATCAGGATGCCGGCATCAAGATCGTGATGCGTGCACTGGAAGAGCCGATGCGCGCCATCGCCTACAACGCGGGTGCCGAACCGTCCGTCGTGATCAACAAGGTGCTCGAAGGCAAGGGCAACTACGGTTACAACGCCGCCAACGACACGTACGGCGATATGGTCGAGCAGGGCGTGCTGGACCCGACGAAGGTAACGCGCTGCGCGCTGCAGAACGCCGCCTCCGTGGCCGGCCTGATCCTGACGACCGACGCGATGGTCGCCGAACTGCCGAAGGACGACTCGGCTGGTGGCGGCGGCGGTGGTGGCATGGGTGGCATGGGCGGCATGGACATGTAATCCGGCTTCACGCCAGACGCTGTACCGCAGTATCCAACGCCCCGCCTCGTGCGGGGCGTTGTCGCTTCCGCGCCGACGTGAAGGCGCGGCCGGCGTTCCCGTTGCTACACTGCCGGCACCGCCCGCGCGCCCACCTCGATGGCACAGCCCAGCCGACCCATCGCCGCCGCCCTCGCCTCCGCCACCGTCGAGGATCTGCGAAGGCATGCGCCCTTCGATCGCATGGACCGCGCCGATCTTGACTGGCTGGTGGCGCGGCTCTCGGTCGTCTACTTCGCGCCGGACGCCGTGGTGATGTCGCCGGACGACGGCATCGTGCGGTGGCTGTACATCGTGAAGCAGGGCGCAGTGCCCGGTTTCTCTCCCGAGCAGGTCGCCCAGGGCAGCCCGCGCTGGCATCTGTCCGTGGGCGAGTGTTTCCCACTCGGGGCGCTGATCGCCGGGCGCTCCGTGACGAGCCGCTACCAGGCGGCGGGGGACGTCTTCTGCTATCGCTTGTCGGCAGAGGACTTCCACACCCTGCTCTCCCGCAGCGCTGCCTTCCGTGACTTCGCCACGCAGCGCCTCGCTGCCCTGCTGATCGAATCGCGGCGCGCCCAGCTGGCCGAGACCGCGACGGGAAGTCGGCAACCGCTGGAACGCTCCCTTCGGGAGATGCTCCCGGAGACCACCGTCTTCGCGACGCCGGACGAAAGCGTGCGCCTCGTCCTCGAGCGCATGCGATCGGGTCGCAGCGACTCGGCGGTGGTCGTCGACGACACCGGGCGGGCGTGCGGCATCTTCACCTTGCGCGACCTTCGCGATCGCGTCGCGCTGGCGGGCAAGGATGTCGCATCCGCGATCCGCGAAGTCATGACGCCGGATCCCACCGGCCTGCCCGCCGACACGATGGGATTCGAGGCCGCCCTCACGATGGCGGAGCGTGGCTTCCGCCATGTCGTGGTGACGGAGAACGGCCGTGCCGCCGGCTGCCTGTCGGAGAGCGATCTCTTCGCGATGCAGCGGATCGGGGTGCCGGCTGTGGCCGCAGAACTGCGGTCGGCCCGCGATCTCGCAGACCTCGTACGCACCAGCCGACGCATCGGTGAACTCGCCCGGGAACTGGCTCTCCAGGCCATCCCGGCGGAACAGCTCACCCGACTGGTCGCCACCCTGAACGACGCGCTGACCCGACAGGTCGTCGCGCTGACGGCAGCGGGATGCGGCGTGGACCTCGACGACTTCTGCTGGCTCGCCTTCGGGTCCGAGGGACGTCATGAACAGACGTTCGTGACCGACCAGGACAACGGCCTGCTGTTCCGGGACGTCGATCCCACCCATCGCGAGGCGCATCGCGCGTCACTGCTGGCGTTTGCCCGCCAGGTCAACGACGCACTTGCCGCCTGCGGCTTCCCGCTTTGCAAGGGACAGGTCATGGCGAGCAACCCTCGGTGGTGCCTCTCGTTCTCGGAATGGCAGGCCGCCTTCGGCGGATGGATGCACACGCCCGACGGCCCGGCGCTGCTGAACGCGTCGATCTTCTTCGACCTTCGGCCGCTCTGCGGCAACACCGAACTCGGCGCCGAGCTCTCCCACTGGCTGTTCGCGGTCGCGGCGGGCGAGCCCGTCTTCCTGCGTCTGCTGGCGGAAACCGCGCTGCGGAACGAACCGCCGCTGGGCGTGATCCGCGATTTCGTGGTCGGGGATCACGACGGCCGTGCCGACACGCTGGACATCAAGGTGAACGGCGCAACGCTCTTCGTGGACGCCGCGCGGGTGTTGAGCCTGGCCGGTGGCGAAGCCGCCGCGGGCACGGCAGAGCGGCTGCGTGGGGTCGCCCGGCGACGACCCGCCGCTGCAGCCGAGATCGAAGGCTGGCTGGACGCCTTCCACTTCGTGCAGCACGTGCGCCTCGATCACCAGATGCGCTGCATCTCGGAAGGTCGTCCGGCGGACAACTACGTGTCACCCGACACCCTCAATGCTCTCGATCGCCGCATCCTGAAGGAAGCGCTGCGCCAGGCACGCAAGCTCCAGGAACGCCTGCGGCTCGACTTCCGCCTGTGAGCTTTACCCGGTGGTGGTCGCGGAAGACGGGCACCGATTCGGAGGTGGTGCGGGCCGCACGGGACCACTGGCGGCACATCGCCAGGCCGGACGAGCGCGCACCTTTCAGTGCGCTTCGGTTCTCGGTGGTGGATACCGAGACGACGGGCCTGGACCCGCATGAGGCGGAACTGCTCGCGATCGGCACCTGCCGGGTCGAGCGCAGCGCCATCGTGCTGACCGAAAGCCTGGAGATCGCCGTCCGGCCCCGTGCGCCCAGCGGTCACGAGAATGTGCTCGTGCACGGCATCGGTCACGCGCAGCAGGCAGCGGGCGACGGGCAGGCCGAAGCGCTGGGAACCTGGCTGCTCGCAGCGACCCCGGGCGTCCTGGTGGGTTACCACGCGCTGTTCGACGCCACCGTCCTGGCGCGCGCCGCGCGCGAATCGCTCGACGTCCGTCTGCCGCTCGAGTGGCTCGACATTGCGCTGCTGCTGCCCGCACTCATGGCGGAACCGGCGTCGCACCAGGAAGTGCGCCCGCTCGACGACTGGCTTCAGCTCTTCGAAATCGCGGCACCCGGCCGGCACGGCGCCGCGGCTGACGCCTACGCCACCGCCCAGCTGCTGCTTCTGGTTCTCCACCGGGCACAGGCGCGCGGAGTTAGGGATCTGCGTGGCTTGCGCAGACTTCAGCAGGATCTGCTGAGCAGGCTCGCGAACCAGGCGGGTGGTGGCACAGGCGCCTGATTTTCAGAGCGTTCTTTGACTTTTGCACTGCCCCCTAATATCCTCGCCGGGCCCTTCGGGAGGGGCCTTGGGTGGTGCTGACGCAGTGGTTAGCGAGCCATCCGGGAGTGTTTCGCAGGGCGGTTTCGGGTACGTCTGCTACGGCCGGATCACGGCATTGCGATGGCGTCCTTGTCGCGGTGCCTGCCGGCCACGAAGAGCCGCTCAACCTACAAGATCAGACAGAGGAGGATGCCGATGGCTGCCAAGCCAATGGACTGGATCGCAATCGACCAGGACCCGAGATTCCAGGCATTGCATGCGAAGAAGTCCCGCTTCCTGTGGGGCCTGATGATCTTCTCGATCATCTACTACTTCGCACTGCCGATCGGCGCGGCCTACTTCACCGATGTCTTCAAGATCAAGGTCTGGGGGCCCATCAACGTCGGCATCCTGTTCGCCCTTTCCGAGTTCGTGGTCGCCTGGGGCATCGCCTGGATCTACGCCCGCCGCGCCAATTCCGAGTTCGACGCCATGGCATCAGAACTGAACCGCGTCGCCCACACCCTCGGAGGCTCCAAGTGAACGTCGCCCGCCGGATCTCCCCCTTCATTGCGCTGGCGCTTGCCAGCACCACCGCGGTCGCCGCCGACACGAGCGCCGTGTCCGACAAGTTCCGCTGGCTCACCTTCGTCGTCTTCGGCGTGATCATCGGCCTCACGATGTACGTCACCTACCTCGCGGCACGCCGGGTGAAGAGCGCGAGCCAGTTCTACGCGGCCGGTCGCTCCGTCACCGGCATCCAGAACGGGTGGGCGATCGCCGGCGACTATCTGTCGGCGGCGTCATTCCTCGGTATCGCGGGCCTGATCTCGCTGTACGGGTACGACGGCTTCATGTACTCCGTCGGCTGGCTGGTCGCGTACATCACGGTCCTGCTCGTCATCGCGGAACCGTGCCGCAACATCGGGAAGTACACCCTCGGCGACATCCTCGCCTTCCGGAACGATCCGAAGTCCGCCAAGACCGTGGCCGCGATTTCCACCATCACCGTGTCGATCTTCTATCTGACGGCCCAGATGGTCGGTGGCGGCGTGCTCGTGAAGACACTTGTCGGTATCGACTACGAGATCTCGGTGATGGTCGTCGGTGTGCTGATGCTCGCGTATGTGCTGTTCGGCGGGATGGTCGCGACGACCTGGGTGCAGATCATCAAAGCCGTGCTGTTGGTGACGGCGTCGATCCTGCTCGTCGTGTTCACATGGGCGCCGTACGGGTTCTCCCTACCCGGGTTCCTTCAGGCTGCCGTGGATTCCGTGAACATCCAGGGGCAGGTCACGAAGCTGGTCGGGGATGCCGCCAAGAACATGACGCCGCAGGAACTCGGGCAGCGCTTTCTCGAGCCCGGCCTCTTCCTGAAGAATCCCATCGATCAGATTTCCCTGGGAATGGCCCTCGTGCTCGGCACCGCCGGCATGCCGCACATCCTCATGCGGTTCTTCACGGTGCCGACGGCCAAGGATGCGCGGGTCTCCGTGATCTGGGCCATGGGCATCATCGGCGGTTTCTACGTCCTGACCCTCTTCCTGGGTCTCGGGTCTGCGATCAACGTGGGTCAGGCCGAGATCACCCGGATCGACAAGGGCGGCAACATGGCCGGCCCTCTGCTCGCCCAGTTCCTCGGTGGCGGGCCGGAGAGCATGCTCGGCAACCTGTTCCTCGCCTTCGTCGCCGCGGTCGCGTTCGCCACGATCGTCGCCGTCGTGGCCGGACTTGTCCTCGCATCGGCATCCGCGATGTCCCACGACATCTGGGTCGGCGTGGTCCGGGGCGAGAAAGCCACCCAGGACGAAGAAGTGCGTGCGGCGCGGATCTCGTCGATCCTGGTCGGCGTTCTCGCGATCGCGATCGGCATCCTGGCCAAGGGGCAGAACGTGGCGCACCTCGTGGCGCTCGCCTTCGCGGTCGCGGCGTCCGGCAATCTACCCTGCGTCCTCATGACCCTTTATTGGCGCAAGTGCAACACCGGGGGCATCGTCGCCGGGATGATCATCGGCTCGCTCACGGCGATCGGCCTCGTGCTCGTCTCGCCCAACATGACCTACCCGTCGATCGTGCGCCCCGCTCAGGAGAAGATCATCAAGGCCGCCGATGAGAAGATCGCGGTGCTGAACAGCGAGCTTTCGGCGGCAGGGGCCGAGGAACGTGCGAAGCTCGAAACCGCACTCGCGGCCCAGGAAAAGACGCGCAAGGTGGCGCAGGACACCATCGCAAAGCTGGGAGACGACACGACCAGCCTCGTCGGTCTGGAGAAGCCACTCTTCGAACTGAAGAACCCGGGGCTCATCTCGATCCCGCTCGGCTTCCTAGCGGTCATCATCGGTTCGCTCCTCTACCGCGACAAGCGGGCCGACGACATGTGGGACGAGCTGTATGTCCGACAGAACACGGGAATCAATGCAGAGGGTGCCACCGCGCACTGAGATGCCCGATGCGACGAGGGCTGGCTGGCCGAGGCATCCCAGCCCTCTGAAGACCCCGCGGCGTTTCGCGGGGTTTTTTTCGCGCCTTCCGACAACATCAGCCAACCCCACGCGCCCGGTCGGTCGCTGGAACAGCACGCGATCTGTCCGGGTCTGCAGCCACCGGGAGCAGGTCATCAACGCCCAGAAAGAAAAAGCCCCGCTCAGTCGAACGGGGCTTTCCACACGGGCAACGCTCAGCAGCATTCGAGCTCGCGCTCGGCCACCTGCATCCCGACTACTCTCAGCCGGCAGAACCCTTGCGGCGACGCGTCGCAGCCGCACCCAGCACAGCAACGCCAATCAGAGAAATCGCTGCGGGTTCCGGAACTCCACCGGGCGCCGGCGGGCTGGAACTGGCGGCGGCAACGGACATCAGCTTGAAATAATCGTTGCCGACGTTGAGCCCCGAAATGCTCGTGTCACCACCGCGGATCGGGTTGTAAGCACTGATCATCCAGTGCCTGGACGTCACGGTGGCAGCACTCACGCCGTCCGCCGAACCGGTGGCCCCATTGATCAGCCGCTGCGTGCCCGACGTCAGATTGGCCTCATGCTCGACGTAAGACCAACCGTCACCAGTCAGCTGACCGTAGGTCCGACCGGCCAACGTCGGGGTCCCGACGCCCAGGTAGGCGGAGACCGTGATATCGGCGTCGTACCTGATCCAGCCGACGGTGATGCCCGTGAGTGCCACCGCAGTGTCGAAAGACAACAGGATCGAGTCGTAGACGGCGGCCGAAGAGGCGATCGTGTTGTTGGTGTCCGACCTGTTCCGGAAATTGTTGTCGAAGGCGTGCTCGGGGGAGGTGCCCTCACCGGAGTCCGCCGCCGACTGGTTGCGAACGCCAAGTCCGACGGTGCTGCCGTCAGAATTGGCGTACACCATCACCGTCCCCGTCTGAAGCGCTGCACCCGTCGTGTCGGTGGTCCAGGTCTGCAGACCGGTCGTGTTCGCCCAGGCGGTGGCCACCACTTTCGGCGCGCCACCGCCATTCGGCGTGCACTGGACGAAATTGCCGGCACTGGTCCCCGAACTCGTGCACGGCGCGTTCGCCGGCGGCGGCACATCGAAGGTCCAAGTCGTGGCCGCCTGGGCGGAGAGCCCTGCGCCGCTACCAATCGCCGCCAAGGCGAACCAAAGCATTTGCTTTTTCAATTCGTATCCCCTGATGTCCAGTCTGCATGGGCTTTTCAGCCGTTGGTGTCGCCACACAGCAACAGTCGGACCAGGCAGGTTTATTCTCTTCTAATCAGCTCGTTGCGCGCTCGCGCCCGGCGCGCCCCCGTCGGAACGTCAATACGCTCGACACGGCTCACCGGAGGCCGAGCTTCCGTCCGAGCGCTTCGGCCTCCGCGGCCTCGGGAAACGTCAGCGGTTTGCTGAGCACCTCCTTCAACTCGGTGCGCGCTTCCTCCGTCTGACCGGCGTCGGCCAGGACGGCGGCAAGATGAAACCGGATCTCGGGGTTTCTTGGATCGCGGAGTCGCGCCTCCCGCAGATGACGCAATCCGCCTTCGACCGTACCCGACTTGAAGAGCAGCCAACCCAGCGTATCCCGCGCGGCGGCATCCTCGGGGGCAACCTGGACGGCCATCTGGGCGTACGTGATCGCCCTGGCCGAGTTGCCCTGCAGCGCCAGCACGTTGGCGAGGTTGTTCAACACGATCGGATCCTTGGGACGCGATTTCAGCAGCCCCTCCAGGCGGCTTGCGGCTGCCGGGTAGTTTCGGACCTTGATGTAGCCCTCTGCCAGCGCGCGCGCGGAGACAACATCCTCGGGGTGCTTCGCCACCCACGGTTCGAGAAACGCGACCGCCTGCGCTGGGGCCCCCGAGCGGATGTGGGCAGCGAAGATCCGCAGCGCATGGTCCGTGTCGGCAGCCCTGGCAAAGGCGAGACGATACTGGGCGATGGCATCGGAGAATCGGCCGGCTTGGAGGTGCAAGTCCCCGAGGACGCGATAACCGTCCGCTGCGGAGGGGATGTCAGCGATGAGCGCACGCGCGCGCCGCTCCGCTGCATCGACCTGCCCCTTCGCCATCTCGATCTCGGCCAGAAGCGCCCGGGAAGGCACGTGGTTGGGGCGTTCGGACAACGCCTTGTCCAGACTGTACGCAGCAGCCGACGGGTTGCCGGAAGCCACATACAATCTAGCAATCTCATACTGCCGGATGGCGTCGAACTGGGCCAGTCGGGTCATCCGCTGCAGCACGGACTGCGCACCGACGTTGTCCCCGGCGGCGAGCCGGGCGCGAACACCCCGCGCCATCACGTCATGGTTGTCGGCCGTGCGACTTTCGAGTTCCCGCGCAACATCGACGGCTTTCCCAGGTTCCTTCGCGACGATGTAGGCGTCGATCAGATCGAATGCCACCGGCAGAAACGCTGGGTCGGCGCCACGGGCTTTCTCCAACCACTGAACGGACATCGCTGTGGCGCCACGCCGCTGTTCGAGCTTGGCCAGTTCGTGCATGGCCTGGACGGACTTCGAGTCCGCCTTGAGAACGGCCGAGTATCTGGCGGCTGCTTCCTCGAATCGACCGTCCCGGAGGTCGAGCTTCCCCAGATTGAGTTGCGCCGGCGCGAACCCCGGTGAAGCCACCAAGGCCTGTTCGAAGGCTGCGCGGGCCCCCTTGAAATCTCCCGACGACAGGCGCACCACGCCGAGCGTGTTCAGGTAGCCAGGAATACCGGGTACCTTTTGCACCACCCGCTCCATGATCGCCACCGCGCGCTTCGCATCACCGGCCGCCAGATAGGCAGCCGCAAGCGCCAGCCCGACCCGGGGCTGGCCGGGTTCCTTCTCGAACGCCGCGCGCAACTGCTGGATGCCCGCGTCCCGCCGGCCACCGCGCAGCAGACTGACGCCGTAGGCAGTCTGGATATCGAGGTTGTCCCCGCGAAGCTGGAAAGCGCGCTCGAGCAGTTCCGCGCCGGCGAGGTTACGACCCTTGCCGATGTAGGCCTCGCCCAGCAGCAGCAGGATCTGCGGATCGTTCGGCGCCCTGCGCTGCGCAGGCTCGAGAATCTTGATCGCTGAGACGAAATCCCGCTTCCCCAGGTGGATCGATCCGAGAAGCTTGTGCGCCGTCAGGTCGCCCGGGGTCACGGTCAGGACGGCTTCGAGATAGGCGCGCGCGCGCTCGTGCTCGTCGAGCCCGTGGAACACCAGGGCGGTGAGCATCAGGAGTTCGGGGGCACGGCGTTTCAAAACCTCGGGCGGTACAGGGGAAAGCACCCGGGCCGCCGCCGCGAGCGCCTCACGGGCACCCTCGTTGTCGCCCTTCTGACCCAGGTACACCGCCCTCAGGTAGTTGCTGCGCGGCTCTCCGGGCTGCTCGCGCGCGAAGTACTCGAGATCCATCGCGGGAGCCGCGTTGTCTCGGCTCCCGATCGTGAGCGAGAGTCGGGCGATCCGCGCGTCCGCATAGTTCGGCTGCAGCTCGAGTGCCCTCGAGTAGGCATCGATGGCACCCTTCCGATCGCCACCCTGCTGAACGATCACGCCCTTCATGTACCAGACCTTCGGATCTGCGGGCGCCTCGGCGGCGGCTCGCTCCACGAGCGCCAGCGCCTCGGTCCGCAAGCCCTTCTGCGCCGTCAGCTCTGCCAATGACAGCATCGCCGGCACGGAGCGGGGATCGAGGACGCGTGCTTCTTCGAAAGCCCGCTCGGCCGAGCCGAATTCACCCAATACCTTGTAGGCGTGACCGCGGAACACGAGCAGGTTTGCCTTCGCAGGCCCCAGCAGCAGATCGGGCGGCAGGCGGTCGAGCAGGTCCTGCGCCTTCCCCTGCGCCAGAAACACTTCGGCAAGCAGGAGCGCGATCTCGGACTTGTCGATGCCCAGGCGAAGCGCGCGCTCCAACGCTTCCTGGGCCTGGTCAGGCTGCTGGTTCTTGAGGAACGCTTCGCCCAGCAGCGCATGGGCCGCGAGCAGATTGGCGTCCTGCTGGAGAGCATTCTTCAGCTGGATGATCGCGCCTGCCGTGTCGCCCTTGGAGAGCCGGGTGCGCGCGTCTTCGTAGAAGCGGGTGGTCCGGTCGTCTCCGGCGGCATACGCGCCGGCGTACAGCACAACCATCGCGGCCATCACCAAGCTGGCCACGGTTCTGCTTTGCGACATTGGATGTTCTCTTTCCGACAGGGCCCCACGCCGAATCACCGGTCGAGCGCAGGCACCCTGCAGGGAACCCAGCCCAGCGTCCGTCGGGGGCATGGAGACGGACGCAGGACCATCTGCGGGTTCTACTGGACCTTCTTGAGGTACTCCTTGGTGAACATCTTGTCGGGCAGGTCGACCAGGCGCATGTCGTCGTAATCCATGACCGACTTCGTATCGGTCTTGACGCCATCCACCATCACCAGACGAGTGGGTCTGATCCTGCCGCCCAGCTGCCGGTAGTTCTCGTAACTGCAGGTCTTCAGCAGGCGGTCGGAAATGGAGTAGAACTCGGCCTTGTACGGCGCGCTCCCGGATTGGCGGACCCAGTACTTGACCTTCTGGTAGGTGACGCTGCGATCGACGGCCGTGAGCTCCAGCACGTGGTAGGTCTCGTCACCGATCTTCTCGCTCCCGACGATCTTGGCGGTGTAATCACCACTGAAGTTCGCCCGCGCGATGTCGCCATTGGAGACCACCCCCGTCAACCGCTGCGCGAGCGACAGCCGCACCGGCTGCGAGACGTTGGGCACGAAGAGCCACAGGTCGCGAGCCTTCATGAGAAGGATCTGTCCACGCTCCGCCGCCGGCTTGGTGGTCTGAACGATGGCGTTTTCGTTCCCCTTGGAGTACACGCGAAACTCGCGCTCCTCGGGTGCCCCCCCGCCTTCGACCGACCGGATTCGGACGGCGACCTCGAATCCCTGGACGGGGAACCGGATCTCGTCGGCCTTCTGGAGGATTGCCTTGGCCTGAGCATCGCCGGCGTCCTCGTCGGCACCGAACGCCGGCAGAGACGTCGCGAGTAAAGTTGCCGCTGCGCACAGCAACGCACGGCGTCGACCTTGGAACGGAGATTGGATATAGCGCATGAGCCCTCGTCTTGAACCTCGTACGACCTTATCATATGCCCGCGCTCGAACCGAACCGGGCTGGGTTTCGCACACATGTCGATTGTAGTGTTGGAGCACGTGAGCAAGGAGTACCGGCTTGGGGATCACATGGTCCGGGCACTCGACGACGTGACGTTGTCCTTCGAGAGCGGCGTCTTCCTCGCGATCGCCGGGCCCTCCGGCAGTGGAAAATCGACGCTCCTGAACGTGATCGGCTGCATCGACATGCCCTCGAGCGGCCGCGTCGTCATCGCCGGCCACGACATCAGCGGCCAGACGCCCGACCAGCTCGCAAGCCTGCGCGCCAGGACTATCGGCTTCGTGTTCCAGACCTTCAATCTGTTTCCGGTCCTCACGGCCGAAGAGAATGTCGAGTATCCGCTGCTCCAGATGGAAGAGCTCGACAAGGTCGACCGCCGGGAGCGCGTGAAGGAGATGCTGGAGCTGGTTCAGCTCGGGAAGTTCGCGAAGCATCGGCCATCGCAGTTGAGTGGCGGTCAGCGGCAGCGCGTCGCCATCGCGCGGGCCCTCGTGACCCGACCGGAACTCGTCCTCGCAGACGAACCGACCGCGAACCTCGATCACAAGACGGGTGAAGGCATTCTTGCGCTCATGCGGGACATCAACCGCCGCTACAAGACGACCTTCATCTTCTCGACCCACGACAAGAAAGTCATCGACGCTGCCGACCGCCTCGTCGGCATAGAAGACGGCACGGTGAGAATCCTCGGCGTTCGCAAAGAAGGCCAGTGGGCGATCACGAATGTGGCCCGCCGGGCAGCCGCCACGACCGACACCGAAGCAGCAGCCCCGAAACGCTGACACCGGAAAGCCATGGCAAGCCTCCCTCAGCTGTTCCCGCCAAAGCGCCACATCGTGCAGGCCATCGTGGCTGCAGTTGCGTACATACAGTTGGACAGCCAGGCTGCACCCGATGGGGCGTGCCGTTCAGGGGAAGCGGCCTGTCTCCGGCCCCCGGCCCGCATGCTGGCCGCGAATGACCTGAAGGATCTCATCCCCGCCGACGACGATGACGCGCCTCCCTCCCTGTCCGATGGACTGCCGTCGCTGGTGCCGTCGGATGACGACGCGCTGCCATCGCTCAGCGGGGAGGACGGACTGCGCTCCCTCAGCCCCAAGGAATCCGAGGCGCCGAAACTCCGCGGGTTCCTCCAGCAGGAAACGGCATACACCTATGCGTCGCCCACGCACTTCTCCACCGCAGTGATCCGTGCGCGCGTCGGATCGTCGGGTCAGTGGTCGAGCAACCTCAAGTGGAAGGCATCGCTCATCGGCGAGTTCGACCCGGTCTATGCCTGGTCGAACTTCTACCCCGACAGCGTCAGAAACGATCAGCGTTTCTACGGGATCATCGGTGAGACCTACATCGATACGTCCTACAAGGGTTGGGATCTCCGCCTCGGTCGGCAGAACGTGGTGTGGGGGGAGATGGTCGGTCTGTTCTTCGCCGATGTCGTGACAGCGAAGGACCTGCGGCACTTCATCCTCCCTTCGTTCGACGTCATCCGGATTCCCCAGTGGGCCGCGAGAGGCGAGTACTTTCTCGGGGACTCGCACATCGAACTCCTCTGGATCCCGTATACGAGCTTCGACCGGATCGGCAGGGCCGGTTCGGAGTTCTATCCCTTCCAGGCGCCGGCACCCGCCGGCTTCACCAACGCTTTCCGCGATGACTTGCTGCCGTCACGGAGCCTTTCCAACTCCAACTACGGCGCCAGGGTCTCGACGTTGGCGAAGGGCTGGGATCTCTCGGCGTTCTTCTACAGCAGCATGGACAGCGCGGCGACGTTCTACCGCGACATCGTGCCGACCGGTCCGACGTCTGGCACGATCATCTATACCCCGCGGCACGATCGCATTTCCCAGATGGGCGGCACGTTCTCCAAGGACCTCGGCGAGGCGGGGATCCTCAAGGGGGAACTGGTATACACCTCGGGCCGGAGCTTCAACGTGACCCGGATCACCCAGGCGAACGGGGTGGTCCAGAAAGACACCATCGACTACGCCGTGGGGCTCGACTACACGCTGCCCGAAGAGGCACGGATGAACATCCAGGCGTTCCAGCGCGTGTATTTCGGCCACGATCAGGACATGCTCCAGGAGCGCTACGAGTCCGGCGTCACCTTCCTGTACAACCGCAAACTGCGGCAGAAGGTCGAGGGCGAGTTCCTCTGGATACAGAGCCTGAATCGCTGGGAGAACCTCATCCGGCCACGCATCATCTGGCGGGTCGAGCAGAACCTGAGGGTCGCGTTCGGCCTGGATGTGTTCAATGGTCCGGTCACAGGCGTGCTCGGCCGCTACGCGAACCGCGACCGGATCTACGTCGAAACCCGCTATGACTTCTGAGCGGCACGTCGGCGCCTTCGAAGCGGGCAGGCGCCCGTCGTGTTGAGCTTCCTGGAACGGCTGATCCCGGTACATCGCCGGGAACAACTGGAGCATGCGTGGTTCCTCGCGCGTCAGGATCTCATGCTGGCCAGCCGGAACGTGTTCCGCCAGCGGCGTCGCACCAGCGTGAGTCTCATCGCGATCATCGGCGGCGTTGCGGCCATGCTGCTCGCCTCCGGATTCTTCGAGTGGAACTACGACACGATGCGCGAGGGTGCCATCCGGGCCCGCATCGGCCATGTGCAGATCACCCGGGAGGGCTTCGCGGAAGGCGGCACAGCCGACCCGCTCCGCTACCTGATGGCGGAGACCTCCGAGGACCGCAAGCTGATCGAGGCATTCCCTCAGGTGGACACGCTGGCACCGCGGCTGTCGTTCACGGGCCTCATCAGCATCGGCGACTCCACAACTTCGTTCGCGGGTGAAGGGGTCGACCCCGAGCGCGAGAAGAAAGCGAGTGGCGCTCTCACCATCCTGTCGGGCCAGGACCTTTCCGGCATCGACGCCAACGAGATCACGGTCGGCCAGGGTCTTGCCGACAACCTCAAGCTTCAGGTGGGTCAGACGGTGGTGCTGCTCGCCAACACGGGCAGTGGCGGCATCAACGCCATCGAGGTGAAGGTGGCAGGCATCTTCGCCACCATCACCAAGGCCTACGACGATTTCGCGCTGCGGATTCCTTTGAAGACGAGCCAGCGCCTCCTGCGGGTGACGGGCGTGCACACCTGGCTGGTCCTGCTCGAGCGGACGGGTCAGACTGACAGCTTCCTGGACAAGCTGAGACCGTTGCTGAAGACCCCGGGCCTCAGCATCGTCCCCTGGTACGAGACCGCCGCGGCAGACTTCTACAACAAGACGGTCTCGCTGTTCTCGAAGCAGGTGCTCGTCGTGAAGTTGATGATCGCGTTCATCATCGTGCTGAGCATCTCGAACACGATGATGACGAACGTCAGGGAACGCTATGGCGAGATCGGCACGCTCATGGCCCTCGGAGACACCCGGGCCAAGGTGCTGCGTCGCTTCCTTGCGGAAGGCGCCGTCCTCGGATTCGCCGGAGGCGTCATCGGCAGCATCGTGGGCGTGGGTGCCGCCCGGTTCATCAGCTGGGTAGGGATTCCCATGCCCCCTCCGCCAGGGATGGCGAACAGCTTCGTCGCCGGCATCATGGTCACGCCGGGCCTCGTTTTCGAAGCGATCTTCCTCTCCGTCACCACGGCGGTCCTGGCCGGTCTGTACCCGGCGTGGAAAGCCTCCAGACTCAACATCGTCGATGCTCTCAGACACGCCCGCTAAGCGACGCCGCCCGACCCGGCTGGCCTTCCGGGCCAAGTTCACGCTCGCGGTGAGAAATGTGTTGAGGCATCGCGGACGCGCCTTCACGACACTCGGCGCCGTGGCCTTTGGCGTGGCGACGCTCATCCTCAGCCAGGGCTTCGTCGAGGATATCTTCGTCCAGTTGGGCGAGGCGATCATCCATTCGCAGACCGGCCACATACAGCTGGCGCACGAAGGGTACTTCGTCCATGGCGCGCACAAGCCCGATGGCTACCTGGTTGCGGATCCAGAGGGAGACAAGGCGCGTATCGCCACGATGCCGGAAGTGGAAGATGTCATGGCGCGGCTCGGTTTCCCAGGCCTCCTCAGCAATGGCCGCGCGGATCTGCCCATCCTCGGAGAAGGGATCGAGCCCGCCAAGGAGGAGAAGTTGGGCTCGTTCGTGAAGATCTCGTCGGGGCGCCGGCTCAAGGCCGATGACCACTTCCACGCGCTGCTGGGCGATGGCGTCGCGAAGTCCCTCCGTCTGAAGACGGGCGACCGCGCGGTGCTGATGGTCAGCACCAAGGACGGCGCCACCAACACGTTGGACGTCGAGGTCGTGGGCACTTTCCAGAGCTTCTCGAAGGAGTACGACAACCGGGCCGTGAAGCTGCCGCTCTCGGCCGCGCAGGAGCTCATGAACACGAAGACGGCGAATACGCTTGTAGTGTCGCTGAAGCAGACCGCCGACACCCGGAAAGTGGCGAGCACCTTGACGGAACGGAACGTCTGGCGGGATCAGGAAGTGAAGATGTGGGACCAGATCAACGACTTCTATCCGAAGACAGTCGCGCTCTACGGGAAGCAGTTCGGGGGGCTGAGGATGGTGATCCTGCTGATGGTGCTTCTCAGCGTGGTGAACGCCGTGAACACGGGCGTGTTCGAGCGGACAGCCGAGTTCGGAACGGCGCGCGCCCTCGGCAATCGTAGACGCAACATCCTCGAGATCATCCTGATCGAGAACTCGCTGCTCGGTCTGCTGGGCGTCGCCGCCGGCGTCGGCATCGGTGTCGGCGTGGCGAAGGCAGTCTCCCACGTCGGCATTCCGATGCCGCCGCCGCCCAACTCCGACCTCCCCTACGTCGCGCTCGTGCGGGTGAGCTGGAACGCGATCATCACGGCGTCAGCCATCGGATTCACCGCCACATTCGTTGCGTCGATCTTCCCGGCAGTGAAGATGGCGCGGATGGACATTGCCGCGGCACTGAGGAAGGCGATTTGAGATTGCGTTTACGAGTGCGCTTCGGCCAGCATGGCTCGGCAACGGTCCGGTAGATCGTTCGTCAACTGCCCTTCGCCGACTTTCGCAGTTCGGCGATCTCTCTGCGCTGTGCATCCGTCGTCCCCAGCTTCTCGGCCTCATCCAACAGCGCCAGCGCATCGGCGAACTTGCCGACTTTTCCAAGCCCTCGCGCCAAGGCGATTCTCGGCGCGGTGGCCTTAGGGAGCGCGGCGACGACTGCCCGTAGATGCTCGATGCCGGCCTCGGTCTCACCGAACTGAATCTGAAGCGTGCCGACCGTATCTCGAATCGCGATGCTCGTCGGCAACCGTTCCAAGGCACGCTTGGCAATAGGCAGGGCAGCGGGGTCTCCGGCCAGGCCCAGGGTCGCTGCGAGGTTGTTCATTAGCTGCGCACTTTCCGGTTTGGCTTCCGAAGCCCTCCGGAGCCAACCTGCGGCCTCCACATACTGACGCTTGGCAAGCCTGGCATTGAATCCGAGCAGCATGGCGTCAACGTCCTTCGGATGCTCGGCGACCCATTTCGCCAACTCCTTGTCGGCCTCGTCGATGCGGCCTTGGCCGCTCAGGAAAACGTAAAGAACACCGAACGCTGTCGGGTTCTTGGTCCTCGCCAAGCCGTCGCGGAGCGTTTTCTCGGCCGCTTCTGGACGCTTCATAGCCGCGTAGACCCTCGCGGTGGAGAGGTAACCTGCGTCTCCGTCCGGCCAGCGCTTGGTCAGGGCAGCCGCGCTGGCGAGTGCCTGATCAAACTGCTTCGCCTTGATGTGGACATCGACAAGGGCAACATAGGCAGGAATGTGTTCGGGGAAGGCAGCGATCGCCTGTTTGATGGACTCGGTCGCGCGGGACCAGTCCTTCTCGGACGCGTAGACGTTGGCACGACCGAGGAGCGCCTCTGGAGAGCCACGCGCAACACTCGCGAGCTTCGAGTAGCTCGCGATCGCCTTGCTGTTGTCCTTGGTGAGCGCCTGCATGCGCGCGGTAAGGGCAAGTATCGCCGTGTCATCCGGAAACACTGCCTGTGATTCCTGAGCCGCGTCGAGTGCTGCCTTTCGATCGCCGATCCTAAGCAGATACTCGATCTTCTTTATCCGTAGCTGCGGCGTGCTCGCATTGGCTGCAATCGCCGAGTCCAGGGCCCCCAGGATCTCTGACTTCGGGGCACCGGCCTGTTCGAGCACCTGCGCCAGCAGTAGCGTTGCTGCTGGCTGCCTCGGATCGGCCTTGATGAGGTCCTGATAGCGCTTCTTAGCGGCGTCGAACCGATTGTCGTCTGCATCCAATTTCGCTAGGCCACGGGCAGCAGGCAGATAGTTCGGAGCGATCAGCAGTGATTTTTCGAACTTGGCGCGCGCACCGGCACGATCGCCTTCCGCCATGGATACGAGTCCGCTGAACTGGAGCGGCTCCGGACGGTCCGGCAGTCGCTTCTCGAAAGCTTCAGCACGTGCCTTGGCGCCTGCGAGATCCTTCGTGCGGACTAGTTGCGCAATCAGCGCCTCCTCGGCCTCGATGTTCGTTGGATTCGCCTTCAAGGCAGCAAGCAGGTCGGACATGCCCTTGGCAGAATCACCCGCTGCGAGCCGTGCCCGCCCGCTTCGCAGAAGCGTCGATGAGAGCCCGCCATCAATCTGGGCGACCTTGTCATAGCTGGCAATTGCGCGTCGGGCATCTCCGTCCGCCATCGCAATGTCGCCGGCAAGACGCAGTACGTTCACGTCTTCGGGATGGGTGCGAAGCAGCTCTGCGACGCCGGCCTTGGCCTTCTCGGTCTGCCCCATCCGCATCTGAGAGGACGCCAGAAGAACTCTGACAGAGACCTCTCCAGGAAGGGCCCGAAGAGCCTTGCCCAGGTGCTTATCCGCCACCAGGAAGTTGCCCAGGTCGTGCTCGATCCTGCCGGCAAGCAGAAGCATGAACGGGTCGTCAGGACGCCCACTGAGCGCGCGCCGGATCTGTTCACGGGCGAGATCACGATTCCCCTTTTCGTAGGCCACCTGCGCCTCGGCATAGAGAATAGTCGTGGGCCCGGCAGCACTCTTGCGCAGCGCCGCCAGAGTCGCTTCTGCGCCGGCGACATCCTTCAAGGCGATCTTCTGCGACACGGCGAGCGCCAGCGGTCGCATATCCCAGGGTTGAATCGAAGCTGCACGCTCGAGAGCTGCGACGGACTCCTTATGCTTCCCCTCACGGGACAGGAGGACTCCCTTGTACAGCCATGCGTCGAACGAGCGCTCGTCGACGGCAAGTGCCTCGTTCACGAGACGGGTACTTTCGTCGTTCAGTCTGGCGTTCGAAGCCAAGCGCGCGAGCCCGACCTTGGCAAGCGATGTCGAAGGATCAGCCGCAAGGGCTGCCTCATACGAACGACGCGCTTTCTCGTTGTCGTTTCGAATCAGATACGCGTCGCCTTGAATCGCGAGAAGGCGCCCCGCCAGGGCTCCAGACGAAACGCCGGGGTTACGGAGCTCTTCGATCGCTGCGGCGTTCTCACCGCTTGCCACCAGCGCAGTCGCTAGTTCCGGGAGAACGAGATCGTCCGCCATGCCGAGGGCCTTGGCTTTCCGCAACTCCGCCACCGCCGACAAGGGATCGCCTGTGCGATAGAGGGCAACACCCAGGTAATAGCGGGCCTCCGCACGATCGGGATTCGCCTGCAGGGCATTTTTGAACTGGACCAGCGCTGCGGAGCGGTCGTTCTTTTCGAGATAGTCGATGCCGGAGCGAATGAAGTCCTCTTCCTTGCTTCCGCAGCCCGCTGTGATGAGCATCAGCGATGCGAGCAACGAAATCCAGTGCCTGCGAAGCGTTCTATTCGACAAGATGTTCAACTCCTGTTCGGACGTTCCTGAGGGCCTGCAGGCTCCTCGGCAATTGGCGCATGACAAGGCCAGGTCCTGAGACGCATGGGCCAGCAGATCAGAGGAGACCAGAAGTTGTCCGGCCGACTACTCGACGACGGGCTCTTGAAACAGCACGATGGCCAGACCGATCGATTGCGCGCCGCACGAAGCCTTTCGCCTTCGAGCGGGTATGTGTTCACAAGACTGGCCGGGCGGTACTTATCCGAGTGGATGCCCCACGATTCACCCACACCAACGATTGGCGTCTGCGGGAGACGTGGACTCCAGCTGCGGGTCTAACACCCTCCCACGCATGGACCCACCGGTCACCACCGACACCAGCCTCAACCAACGACCACGAGGGGCCAGCAATAGGCACGCCATCGACGCCTCCACCACACCGTCTGCCGATCTGGCTACGCCGACGTAGCAGGAAGGGATTCCCAGACCGCTACTTTCATCGGCCAAAACGTGAGCTACGGATGCGAACGCCGATCGCCCAATGGCACGCCAAGGTGTCAGCGTGCCGCTTCTCGCCCGGCTCAGACCAAAGCCGTCGCTGAAAATCCGGCAGATCGGAACGATGGCCCGATGCCACGGCGCGGCAAACGCGTGGCGGCAGATGACGAGTTCTGGCACAGGCCTAGTCCAGGTGTCTTATGGAAATCTCCTGGGTTCCGGCTCACGGACGCGCGTCTGTGTACGCGCCAAGCGCGCCATGTCAGCATTTGATATGGGGACGGCGGGGCTTGTGCGTCTGGGTCACACGTTCGAGATGGGTCCGGCCAGCGGGCTCGTCCAATGGCAAGCAACTTTGGCTTTCAAGGAGATTCGATTGAGTCTGCACGAGCACATGACCCGCATCCTGACTGCAGGCTTGGCTGCCCCGTCGGCCGACAATCGCCACACGATCCGTTTCCAGGTCATCTCGGATCGAGAAGTTTCCCTATGGGGAACTTCCGACTACCACACTGCAAGCTACCAGCGGAGGGCCCTCGCCCATGTCTCGCTCGGCGCCGTGGTAGAGAACATATCTATCCAAGCGGCTGCCATTCAGCGGTCCGTCCATATCCGCCTGAACCTGGAATCTGATCCATCAAGGCCCCTGCTGGGACTCTTGTTCAGCGAGGGCGCGGGATCCCACGCCGATCTCGCCGCATGGATTCCCGAAAGGCATACCAATCGGGCGCTCGCTTTTCGCGGACCGGAACTGAGCGCAATGGAGCGCGCCGAGATCAGCGCTGTCGTCACGGCCGATCTTCCCGGATGTCGGCTCGCGTGGTGCGGAGTCGACATTGATCGCAGCCAAGTGCTCAGACTAGTTCGTGTTGCGGAGGCTGAGCGCTTCAGAGTCCGCAATCAGCATGCGGAGCTGTTCAGTTCGGTTAGGTTCGACGTCGGCTGGAAACGCACCTGCGCGGAAGGGCTACCTCCTGGCGCGCTCGGCGTTGAACCGTTTCTTCGACTCCCCTTTCGTGCACTTTCCAACTGGCCAGTCATGCGGACGCTCAATCTGTTGGGTGGGCATAGCCTGATGGGCGTGCGGGCTGGGCAACTGCCGTGTGCGCTAGCGCCAGACGTTGCCGTCGTCCTGGCGCCTGACGACTCACCCGCATCCCTTCTGGAGGCTGGTCGGATGTTTCAGCGTGCGTGGCTGAAGCTAACCTCCATGGGGCGTGCGTTCCAGCCCTTCGCAGCGTCCGCGTTATTTGGACTCCGAGCCAATGACGCTGTGGAGCCGGAGTTCCGCGCGCGCGCGCGCGACGGCTGGCGCCGCGTGACAGGGGAAGCGACTCCCGTCATCGTGTTTCGCACTGGATTCGCGAAACCGCCCATGGTGCGAGCTTCTCGGCCTCCTCTGATTGACCATATCCTCGAGTAACCTGCACGAACAGTTGCGCTGGAGCGATGGCGCTCGGAAACGAAGTTGCAGTGCCACGGCTAGCCGCGTGAGACCGTGGGACGTCTCGGGTAGATGTGTCCGCGGGGCTCCTGCCGGCGTTGGCGCGCCGGGTTCAGCATGGCGATCCGTGATTCGCAAAAGAAAACAGCCACCTCGGAAGGTGGCTGTCTTTTCTTGAAGCTCCTGCTAACTACTCCAGGCGTCAACCTAGGCTTGGTCGCCGGAAAACATTCAAACCTTCTTGCTGCGACGGCGAGCCACCAGTCCAGCACCGATGAAGGCACCGCCGACCAGCGCCAAGGAGGCCGGCTCAGGAATCGCATTGACAGAGAAGTCGAAGTCGCTGCGAGCGATCGCACCGTTGGTAAGCCCAAGACCACCCAGCACGTCACCGGAGCCCACGATCTGGTTGGCGAAATCACCCGTGCAAACCGCCGGATCGCAGAGAACGTTCAGGAGCGGCCCGAACTGGTAACCGGTGTTGTTGACCAGAACTTCCATCATGTAGTTGTAGCTGGCAAGCTTGCTTGACGGATCAGCGAGAGGCAGCAGCCCAATGTTGTTCAACACCGCATTGCTTACGTCCGCAAACCAGAAGCGGTCGGGGTCGGCACCGAAACCAGCCACTGCCCAAAGGCTTCCGTCTGTCGCGTTCGCCGTACACGTGGTGTCGAAATTGTTGCAGCTCACGACCTGATCGCTCAGTACCAGATTGTTCGAAGGATCCGTCCAGAGAGCCACCATGGCACCGGCGTAATCCGCCGCCACACCACCCGCGATACCCGCCAATTCGGTGGCGAAAGCGGAAGACGGCGCGAAGATGATCCTCGATTGCGTGGGGCCGAGCGCCTGAATGTCAACAATCTGAATCTCGGAAAGGCCCGTGAGCTCAGGCTGCCCACCCGTACTAAGGGTCTGTTCGGGCACGACACCAAACTTATCGACGATCTTGTTGATCTCGATGATCGCGCGGAGCCGGTCACCGACCACGAGGGCGCCGGTGGTCTTCACGTTCCCGTCGCGATCAAGGATCTGCTCGATATCGTCGTCTTCAAGGACGGCGCTCGAATACAAGAAAAAAGCGTTGGCGCTGCCAGCACTCAAACCGAATGCGGCAATCACGCCGGCCGCCACTGCTTTCAAGCTCTTCACAAATTTCATGGTACGTCTCCTGACTCGAGTTAAGAATGACGGCCCTCCGTCGCGGGCTTCTATCAGCATTTGCCGTACCAGGCCCGCAGCGCCACCTCATGTGACTGTTTTATATGAATTAAAAATCGTCCTCGAGATGCGTCGAGGTCACGTCCGCAAGGCGTTGTAAGGAAACGCGACGCTATGCCCCTCATGGGACGCATCGTGCGATTGATCCCCAGGAAGTGCGCCGGCACAGGGCCCCGGTGCAGCGCCATGTCGAAGCGTCCTGGTGGTGGTCACGAGTTCGCCGGTCAGGATTGCTTAGGGAACGAAGGTAGGCCCAGTTTCATTCGCACCAGAGCCAGCATCAGCTTCATCAACGGGTTGCTCATCCCGCCGGGCCGCCACGTCTTGATGAACTTGTTCCGGTAGGCGTCGAACTGGAACCCCCAAGGCGCCGCGAGGACCCCACCGCGGCCCAGGAGAATCTTCAGCGCTTCGACACCGGCAACGCCTGCGCAAATCTGGCAGGCCATCCCGGTGGAAGGCCCTGCCTTTTCCCCGAACTTCACGCGTTCCGGATCCACAAGATAGGTGCGCTGCAACACTCCTGGAGACAGACCGATCAAGAAACGCAGGGCCTTTTCCCTGGGTGGGAGCCCTCGTAGCTGAAAGTACTGATCAAAACCCATCTTCCCTGGCAGGAAATTGACAACCGCCGCCCCCATGCCGAGTGGTGCTGCGATGATCGCCGGGATCCGGCGCTTCTCCAGATGGCGATAAACGATCTCCCGTGCATCGAACGCGAAGTAATCCAGCGCATCGACGTAGAGATCGACTCCGCTGAAGAACTGTTCGACGTTCTCCTCGGTGACACCTCCGGCGAAGGTCTTGATGTCCAGGTCGGGATTGATGTCCCGCGCCATCTCGGCAAGGACCGCTGCTTTCGGCCGTCCGAGCGTGGACATCATGGCACCCGCCTGACGATTGAAGTTGGCCAGTGCGAAGGTGTCGAAATCGGCAACGTTGAAGGCGCCGATACCCAATCGGGCAAGCGTGAGCAGGTGAACCCCGCCGGTTCCGCCAAGGCCGGCGATGGCGATTCGCTTCTTCCGAAGGTTGCCCTGCTCTTCTGCGGTCACCCAACCCAGATTGCGCGAAAACGCTTCGTCATAAGAAAACATCGGCAGTCTCTGAAGTGATGCATGACGCCTATCTTATGACCTGACGCGCGATTCCGGGGCGCAGATTCGATCGGGATGGGTTCAGCCCGCAAATTGCGCCGCGTGATCGAGTCGGCCAGCGCTGGGGAAGATCGATCCGTCGTTGCGAGGCAACAAGTCCAATTCCCTCGGCGCAACGCGCTCCACCCGCTCGCCAAGCTCGTCCATCTTCACATGCAACAATGTCCCGACCGTGTTGACGCGGGGGTTGTGGCACGGGCTTCCAACAGCTCGGAATCCCAGAACGCGCTTGTAGAAGGCAGCATGTCTCGGCGTCACTTCGATCAGCACGTCCGAACGATCCAGTTGCCGGCCGAGGTCGAATGCCCGATCAAACAAACGACGCAGCAATTCGAAAGATCGGATGGACGGCAAGGATGCGAACCGGACGACCTCGCATAGTCGGCACCCATCCGAGCGAAGTCTGGCGACCTCCTCCGTGTAGAGATGCTCGGCCATCAGGCCGCGCGGGCCGTCAACCCGCAAGGTCAAGGTCGCCAGCGCCGAACCGTCCAATCGATTCTTTGCAATCAGGACTGGATCGACGCAGGAGACCGAGCCTTGGAGCCCCCCCTCGAAGGAGTAGCCCTTCGGGACGTACCGTTGGGCAAGTAGTTGCGTCGCCGCGGAGTAGTCGCCGACCGTCTCGGCAATCACGACGTCGATGCGCGCAAATCCAAACTCGTTCCCTAAGTGTTCAGGTCTGAGCCCTACCCCCGGAGCGCATGTCAATTCCGGCTGAAAACCAGAAATCTCAGCGACCGTTTGCGCAGGCGCAGATGTCCTCGAGTAAACGTGAGTCACGGCAGGTCTCCTGGTTCGGGGATAGGCATTGGGCCTTTCCCCACACTTTTGGCAGTGAACCCCGTCGTTGGAACGGGTCCGAAAGACTGTCAGCCTGAATACGCGCGGGCGGGGGGACTATTCCCAACCGATGCATCACTGACGTCTTGCGCTTGATGAACTGCCATAGCAGAACCCAGGCCAGGATTATTCTTCTTTTTAAATCAATACAATATACTGCCGCAACGCCAGACTGCGCGTTTGATGTCGGCCGAAAGAGACAGCGACTTCCGTTGAGAAGGCCAAGATGGTGTTTGCCTGACCGCGCTACGCCTCGCCAGCCGACTCTGGAAGCAGCTCGATGCGCTTCAGCCTCTCGACGACACCACGCTCTTCCTTTTCCGAGAATGCGTACGGGTAGAGGGTCATGTTTTTCGAGTTCTTGCCACCACCACCGTGAATTCGGATCTGCTCGGCGGCGTACTCGAGGTCGAGTCGCAGAAGAACACCCATGGTGTTCACCCTCGGGTTCAGCCGCACTTCCCCGCAGCGCTCGAATCCCAGGAGATGCTTGTAGAAGAGCGCGTGCTTGGGCGTGACCTCGATCAAGAGATCGGTGCAGTGGTTGAGGTGGTAGGCGTAGATGAACGCCACGTGGAACAAGGCTGCGAGTAGGTGCTTCGAATTGACGCCGCGGTCCACAGCGAACTTGATCATTTCGCAAAGCTGACCGCCATTGGCGCGCAACGCATCGGCTTCGTCGCGGTAGAGCGCGTCCACGAGCAAGGGAATTCCCCGATCCAGACCCACGGTCAGTGTTCCGAGCGCATTACCGTCATGGTAGTCGGCTGCCACCAGGGTTATCTGGTCCGGACGACCCACCACTTGCTGCCCGGCACCATACCCTCGCCACGAGTACATCTTGTTCAGCAGCAGTGTCGCACCGAACCGCTTTCCCTCCGAATCAGCGGGGCGGATACCGAACGTACGAGCGTCCGTACTGAAGATCGTAGCGATATCGGAGTCCGCACTGTGATCGAATGACAGCGACGAGAAGACGTCGCTCAACTCGTCTCCGGCTGTCGTGAACCCAATCGGCGTCTTCGAAGCCTCTCTTGTTGTCATCGGATGGTCCCCCCCCCGTTCTCCCTGATGTGCCGACGTCGCGACGACCCATCGTGCCCCAGTCGAAATTCCCCGATACAGCGGGTCAGCGATGCCGCAGTACTTGCAAACGCGCACAATTCGCTGACCGGACGAGAGCAGCTTCCTTGCCTGTGGACGAGATTGGCTGACGATAGCCCGGCATAGCAGATGCATGAACTGTCGCCTCGCGGAAACGCGAGTGGCCCCAAAGATCGAACCACTCGACATGAGCGACAGCGAACAACAGGCGCGGAGTCTTCGGCGTTGTTGCTGCGAAGAACTCTGCCGACTTGACAATCCGAAAGGAGGCGGTCGGACCACCCACCCCGGTCGACCAATCAGGACTGGACCGCTCCCGAACCAATGAGCTTCTGCAATTCACCGCTCTGATACATCTCGCGCATGATGTCCGCACCGCCAACGAATTCGCCCCGGACATACAGTTGCGGAATCGTCGGCCAGCTCGAAAACTCTTTGATTCCTTGACGAATGTCTGGGTCGTCCAGCACATTCACCGTGGCCACTTCGTCGACGCCACACGCTTCGAGAATCTGTATCGCGGCTGCCGAGAACCCACACATCGGAGCGTCGGGAGTGCCCTTCATGTAAAGGACGACGGGGTTCTCGGACACCTGCTTGCGAATCGCTTCTTTCTTGTCCATGGGAATGCTGCTCCATTCATTTTGGGGGTATCCAAAGCCGGCGACCCCATGCCGAAACCGATGGTAACGGGTCCCTCCCGACGCAACAACCAAGGCGCCGGTCCGATCGTTACGCACTCACCGCAGCGCTCTTCCGACGGGTCTTGTCCGGTGTCTTTCTCGCCATGCGGCCGACGACGATACGGGGAACACCACTGAGGTCGTTCGCGGTTTCCACCGACTGAAAGCCAGCCGCACTGAATAGTTGGCAGACTGCGTCTCGTTGATCGTACCCGTGCTCGACGACAAGCGTGCCGCCCGGATCGAGATGGCCAGGAGCCGCTGAAATGATGACACGCAACGCCTCGAGACCGTCCGACCCTCCGACCAGTGCGCGCAAGGGCTCGAACTTCAGCGCATCCAGATGCGGATCTCCCTCTGCAACATAGGGAGGATTCGCCACGATGACCTCGAACGTCTGCCCTGAAAGCGCGGCGTACCAGTCGGACTCCAACAGGCGCGCGTTGACAGCGCCCAGACGTTCAGCATTCTCGCGTGCCACCGCAAGCGCCTCCTCGCTCGCATCCACACCGGTCACGACCGCCTCCGGGCGGGCAATCGCGATCGAGATGGCGATACAACCACTGCCGGTACCGAGATCAAGCACCCGTGTGGCACGGCCCTCCGGGCAAGCGCCCAGTGCCGCCTCCACCAGCACTTCGGTATCGGGACGAGGGATCAGGACATCCTGCGTTACTTTGAACACGTGGTCCCTGAACGGCCATTCCCCGAGCACGTACGGGAGAGGCTCACCTCGCAGGCGGCGATCGAAGACGATACCGTAGGCAGAGAGATCGAAGCGGCCAGGGGACTCCCGCTCCCGGACGATCAGTTGCGCCGGCGTCAGTTGCAGTGCATGCGTGGCGAGCCGTCGAATCTCGCGCATGGCGTCGCCCCGGGATATCTTGACCGTCGCGGCCAAGCGCCGGGCATCTGCCGCCAGACGCGCACCCAAAGTAAACAGACTCATTGCTCCTCCGCTAGTGAAGCCAGTTGCTCCGCCTGATGCTCCGCCATCAGCGCAGCACAGAGTTCCTCGATGTCGCCATCCATGATCTGGGCAATCTTGTGAAGGGTGATGTTGATTCGGTGATCCGTCACCCGCCCCTGGGGAAAGTTGTAGGTTCGGATGCGCTCGGAACGATCCCCACTACCGATCATGGACTTACGGTCTGCTGCCGTCTTCGCGGCCTGTTCTCGGACTTGCTTGTCACGGATACGCGCAGCGAGGATCGACATCGCCTGCGCCTTGTTCTTGTGCTGGGATCGATCGTCCTGACACTCCACCACGATGCCTGTGGGCAGATGGGTGATGCGCACGGCGGAGTCGGTCTTGTTGATGTGCTGCCCGCCCGCGCCGGAGGCGCGAAAGGTGTCTATCCGAAGTTCGGCGGGATTCAGGATGACATCGGTCACGTCGTCGACCTCGGGCAGGACAGCCACCGTGCACGCCGACGTGTGGATCCGTCCCTGGGCTTCCGTCGCCGGGACGCGCTGGACACGATGACCGCCCGATTCGAACTTGAGCTTTGAATAGGCCCCTTGCCCGGCGATCTTCGCAATTATTTCCTTGAAGCCACCCAGTTCGCTCGGACTCTCGGCGACGAGTTCCACCCTCCATCCGTTCCGCTCGGCGAATCGCGAGTACATGCGGAACAAATCCCCTGCAAACAACGCGGATTCATCGCCACCGGCACCTGCTCGAATCTCGAGAAAGATATCGCGCTCATCGTTGGGGTCGCGGGGCAGAAGCTCCCGCTGCAGGGCGATCTCTAGGTCCTCCAGACGCCGGCGCGTGGCCCGCGTCTCTTCTTCGGCGAACTCACGCATGCCGGGCTCGTTCGCCATCTGCTGTGCGGCTGCCAAGTCATGCTCGCCCTCGCGATAGGCACGGTAGAGGTCCACCACCGGGCGGAGTCCCGCATGCTCGCGAACAAGCTTCCTGTAGGTGTCGAGGTCGCGGGTCACCTCTTCCTGGGCCAGCAGGTGGTCGATCTCCTCGATACGCGCCGAGAGTCTCAGGAGCCGCGATGAGAGCGATGCCTTCATGCCCGCCTGTCACCCGCGAAGAGGCCCGAAAGCACACCGAGGATCCGATCGCGGTCATCGCCCTCCGCCCCCTGCAGTGCCTGAGTCGGTCCGTGCAGGAACTTGTTCGTGAGCCCGTGGGAAAGGGCTTCGAGCACAACCTTCGGGTCGTCGCCGCGCGCGATCGCTTTCAGCGCACGATCGACTTCATGCTGCCTCACGATCTCGGCGCGCCCGCGGATCTCGCGGATGGCCGGAACCAACTCGCGGGACCGCAACCACCGCATGAAATCCGATACGCCCGTGGCGATGATCGACTCCGCCTCGGCGACAGCGGCGTGACGATGGTCGAGCCCCTCACGGACGATCGTGCCCAGATCGTCCACCGTGTAGAGGAAAACATCGCCAAGCCTCGAAACCTCCGGCTCGATGTCCCGCGGCACCGCGAGATCCACGAGAAGCATCGGACGGTGCCGCCTCGCCTTCAGCGCCCGCTCGATCAGCCCCTTGCCGAGGATCGGCAAGGGGCTCGCGGTACACGTCACGACGATATCGAACTGCGCCACGGCATCCGGAAGCGCAGAAAGCGGGATGGCCTGGCCGGAATACTTGCCGGCGAGCGCCTCTGCGCGCTCCAGCGTCCGATTGGTGAACACAACCCGCCGCGGCTTTCGAGCACAGAAATGCGCTGCGCAGAGGTCGATCATCTCGCCGGCACCGATGAACAGAACGGCCTGCTCCGAGATCGATGGGTAGATCCGCTCCGCAACCCGGACGCCCGCCGCAGCCAACGAAACCGAGCTCGCGCCGATATCCGTTCGGGTCCTGACTTCCTTGGCGACCGAGAACGTCCGCTGAAAGAGCTTGTGGAGGACGGTACCAAGCGTCCCGGCTTCCTCCGCGAAACGCACCGCCTGCTTCATCTGCCCCAGGATCTGCGCCTCACCGATGACCATCGACTCGAGCCCGCTCGCCACACGGAAAGCGTGCGTGACCGCCTGCTCGCGGGGAAACTCGTACAGATAGGGGGCGAGCTTGTCAGCGCCGAGTCCGTGGTACTTCGCAAACCACTCGATGATCCGCGAGGGCTCCGCTGTCGCGCAGAAGACTTCCGTGCGGTTGCACGTCGATATGATCGCTGCTTCGTCGACTTGCTGATTTTTCACAAGATCGACGAGCGCGGGCTGAAGGCCATCCGCCGCGAAGGCCACCTGTTCGCGCAACGCAAGCGGCGCCGTCTGGTGGTTGACGCCTAGCGCGACCAGTTCCATCGGCTATCGGTCCGGACGCGGCATAGCGGAAATTCGCGAAGTTCGATGCTGCCTCCGGAATCGCACACCACGGTCTGCCGGGAGGCGGCGGTCTCCATGCCGGGACCCCTCGGCGCGAAGGAATCGCCCCGGAAGACAGTGGAGGTGGTGGCCAAGGGCGGAATCGAACCACCGACACAAGGATTTTCAATCCTCTGCTCTACCGACTGAGCTACTTGGCCGTCGTCACACAGTCGACCCCTCACCCAGAACCGCCCTCAAGCAAACACCTGGAGCTGTTGAATCCGTGTGAGGCGCCGAAACGTTCTGGTCGAGAAACTAGGCCGGCCGCTTTCCACCCACCGTTTGGCGGCAGGCTCTCCGCAGACCAACCCGTTCGCAACCGAACGAAAATTATAGACGATCGATGCACCGATGGCGAGCCAGGCAAGCACCTCGAGAATCATGCACTGGCGTGCGGACTCGCGATACCATCCTCGCGCAAGGGAGCTCCTTGTCTTCGGGCCGCTCCTTGGTGCCAGAGCGGGCCAGCGAAAGACTGCCGTCGGCTGCTGGACCTTCGGGTCACGGTTGCCCACACACCGCGGGCAGCGAGTCCGCTTCGTCAGACGCAGCAGGACACCGTGCAAAGAGCGCAGAACCGCCAGAACGCACATGCATCGACCGCCTTGACCACCAAACAGGACGCCGGCAGGGCTACGAGCGGCCCGCGGCGGACTGCGAGGGCAGGCGCTTCCTGAGATCCGATCGCCCAACCAGATGCTGGGCAGGACGCCGCCCGGCGCCCGACTCCCTTACCCCACCGCCAGGCGCAGCACCCGGAACCGTCAGCGAGCCGCCCACCCAGCATGGAACGCATACTCCTCGTAGAGAGCAACGCCACCCTCAGGGAATGGTGCCGACTTCATCTCAACGCCAATGGGTACCAGGTTACCGCAGGGGACCACCTCGGCCAGATGCTGGACGCCGCTCGCAGTGAACGATCCGACCTGGCGATCATCTCGACCGATCTGCCCGGCAGCAACGCATTCGTGCTGGCAGCCACCCTGCGCTCCGACGCACGGACCGCCATGATCCCGCTGCTCTTCCTGGTCCCCGGGGATGAGCCGGAAACTTACGCCCGTGCGCTGACCATCGCTCCCGGCGGCGTCCTCAGCAAGCCGTTCGGATGGCCTGTCCTGCGGGAAGCCGTTCGCGCACGCCTGGGTACGGAGATGCACGGCGGGAGCGGAACGGAGACGCCAGCGCTTTCGGCGTGGGGTACCAGCCCGCTTGCATCGCCCGGGATGTTGGTGGAGTCCCGCAGTGCAAGCGTGCTCTTCGTCTCGCTGCGGAATCTCGTGACCCTCGCGCGGTCGTTGCGCGGCAGAACACTGGAATCCCTGCTGCAGAAGTTCGTCACCGACTCTCGCGACGCCATCCTCAGCCAGGGGGGCTGGGTAGTTCGCGCCGACGCCACCGGACTGCTGGCAATCTTCGAGGACGGGCCGAACACCGACCGGACGCATTCGACCCGTGCCTTCGAGGCAGCGATGGCTGCCATGCTCACCGCCAGACGCGTGAAGACATGGGCGCACGCCACGCTCTCGGACGCATTCATACCCCAGATCTCGATCGGCTGCGGCATCGACTCGGGAGAGGTGATCGTGGCGCGCCTGGCGCTCGGAGGCACCCTGGTCCCGAGCGTCGCTGGTCCCGCCGTCGACGTGGCGAGTCGGCTGGATGGACGCTCCAAGGGGCTCGGTTGGAGCATCGCGGTGTCGGAAGCCAGCGCACTGCTTGCCGGAAATCGCTTTCAATTGGGCCGTCGGGCAACCGTCACGGATTCCGATCACGGCACCATCCCGATCGTCGAAGTCACCGGGTTCAATCCCGGTACTGCCCGACCCGGCGAACTGATCATGATGACCGAGACCCGCGAGGCCATCCTTTCGAATGGGATCCTTGCCTGCCTGCCCGGGGACGCCGAGCCCGACGAGGCCGACAGGACAATCGTGGTGGGTGGGTCGTTGCGTCCGCCCGAGGAGCACGACGTCGGCGTCCCGCATCGGAAGATCGTGAAGCGCGCCGGACAGGGATCGAGCGTCACCGCCTATCAGGCGGTGCACGAACATACCGGTAGGGACGAGTTCCTGAAGGTGATCCCGGTCCGCGAGGTCCCGGATGGCTTTATCGAGCAATACCTTGACGACTACCGCCGGATCGCGGATCTCGACCAGCGCAACATCCTGTCGGTCTTCGAGATCGGCCGGACCGACGACATCGCATTCGTGGCCACGGAGTTCCTACCCGGGGGCAATCTTGAGGCCGCGATCCGGAAGCGTGTCCCGATCGGCCTCTCGCTGAACTATCTTGCGCAGATGAGTTTCGCGCTTGATGCCCTGCACGGGTTGGATCTCTTCCACGGCTCGCTCGGTGCCGAGCATTTCCTGTTTCGGAAGGAGCGCGTCGTGGTGTTGGCGGACTTCAACGCCACCGAGCGCGCGCTGCGGACAGCGCGTCGCGAGAACGTTTCGCCATCCGAACGGGATGCGTATCTGCAGAATGGTCGACGGGCGGATTTTCGCGCGCTTGGGCTCATCCTCAGCGCACTTCTCCGCGGAGACAGCCAGACAAGGAGCGGAGGGCAACCCGATGGCGGCCTGACAGCATCGCTGCGGCTGCCCGAGGAACTCGCCGCCCTTCGGCCCTGCCTCGATGGGCTCCTGGGCACAGGGCGCAATCGCGCCTTCGAGCGCGCCGAGGAAGTACTGGTCGAACTGATGACGGTGCGCGAAGTGTTTCCCTTCGACATGCGCGCGGGAGATCCCGACAGCGCACCCCTGCTCCCCTGACTTACGGGCGGCCCATGCGAACCGCCGAGTTGCCCGTCACTTGATGGTCTTCATCAAATCCAGCAGCCACTGAACCGGAAGAGCGTAGGCGATACCGCTCGGCTGCGACAGGAGCGTCTCCCTGGAAGCCTTCACGAAAACACTGTTCAGGATTCCGACCACCCCACCGGATTCCGGATCGTAAAGGGGACTGCCACTGTTGCCCGGATAGGCAGTGGCGTCGAGTTGCATCACTGCCGCAGCCCCGCTCGACAAACGCCGGATGGCCTGTGCATCGAGCTGCGCCGCATCACTCGTCGGTATCGATATCGGTGTGAGTGCTGCCACCATCCCCCGATGCGTGACGGGGATGAGGCCCAGGACCGCCCCGATGGGAAAACCGGTGAAGTAGAGCGTCTGGCCCTCGCGGACGCGAAAAGTCTCCGTGAGCCGTAGCGGCGGAATCCTGGCGCCTTCGATCGCAAGAACCGCCAGATCGTTCGCGCGGTCCACGGCCAGCACACGGGCGGGGCGGGCCTGCCCGGTCGTGATGTTGATCCCGGGCAGCACTGCCACAAGGGACTCCCGACGCTCGCCGTCCAGGGCCGGGGGAAGGACGTGGGCATTGGTGGCGATCCACGACCCGTCTCCGATGGCGAATCCGGTCCCGCGGAAAGCAAAGGCGGGATTTCGTGTGCGCTCGTAGGTGCCTATTGCCACCACCGAAGCCTTCACGCGCTCGATGGTATCCATCGGCTCGGCATGTGCGCCAACCGCCAACGTCAGCATAAGCCAGGGCACGAGCGTCCAGATCGCTCGGATGAGCCCGGCGCCGGAATTCACGCGTCGCGCCCCGCTTCCCCATACTCCGTCAAGTACCATGGCAACGCCTCCCGCAGTCCTTGCTCGAGATCGTGCGTCGGCTCGTACCCGAGAAGATCCTGGGCGAGACCCACATCCGCCAGGGAATGGCGCACATCACCCGGGCGAAAGTCGTGGTACTCCGCTTCGGCCTCGACGCCCATCAGGTCGCGCAGCATGCCGAACAGCATGTTGAGAGATGTCCTGTGGTGCACAGCCACGTTGTAGACACGGTTCACAGCATCCGGCGATTCGCTGAGCGCGGCCAGAAGATTCATCTGCACAACATTCTTGACATAGCAGAAGTCACGGGATGTCTCTCCATCGCCGAAGATCTGCACGGGCTCTCCCGCCAGCATTGCTTTCACCCATCGGGGAATCACTGCCGCGTACGGCCCGGCAGGATCCTGCCGGGCACCGAAGACGTTGAAGTAGCGCAAGCCCACCGATTGGAGGCCGTAGCTTCTCGCGAACACCGAGGCATAGAGCTCGGCGACGTACTTCGTCACGGCGTACGGAGAAAGCTGCCGCCCGATGACATCCTCGACCTTGGGAAGGGCCGGGTGATCTCCGTACACTGAACTGGACGACGCAAAGACAAATCGCCGCACCTTCGCGTCGCGGGCTGCCACCAACATGTTGAGGGTGCCATTCACGTTGGCTGCATGCGACAGCAACGGATCGGCGATGGACCGCGGCACCGACCCCAGCGCTGCCTGATGCAGCACGTACCGCACACCCTCGCACGCACCCACGCATACCGCCAGTTCGCGAATGTCAGCCTCGATCAGCCGATGCCGAGCCCAGTTGTCCTCGCCCACCGAAGCGCGAACCAGGTCGAGGTTTCGGCGTCGACCGGTGGCGAAATTGTCGAGCGTCACTACCTCCTGACCGGCGCTCAGGAGGGTCTCGACGAGATGCGACCCGATGAATCCTGCGCCTCCGGTCACCAACCAGCGGGCACGGACCCCAAGCAACTCCGGAGGGAGTCGCGCAGCGACCGTTGCTTTGGCGAGTTCGGTCAAAGCCGCCAGACCGTCACGCCGTGCTTCTGGAAGGCCGCGGCATCCGCCTGACACTTAACGTCCGTCAGCACGGCACCAGGGCGCATCTTCGCCACGAACTCGGGGATCGGACGATTGACGAACTCCGAGTGCGCCACCGCATAGACCACCGCCGCAGCCTTCGGAAGATCGTCCCACGCAGTCAGGGTGACGCCGTACTCGTGCATCGCTTCCTCGGCGTTCGCCACCGGGTCATGCACATGCACATTCGCGCCGTAGGATCGCAGTTCCTGGATGACATCGATCACGCGGGTGTTGCGCGTATCCGGGCAGTTCTCCTTGAAGGTCAGCCCGAGCACGACAACGTCGTCGCCGCGGATGCTGAACCCTGCCCGGATCATCTCCTTCACCGTCTGCTCAGCGACGTACTTGCCCATCCCGTCGTTGATGCGTCGCCCGGCGAGAATCACCTGCGGGTGATAGCCCACCTTCTCCGCCTTGTGCGTGAGGTAGTACGGGTCCACACCGATGCAGTGGCCTCCCACCAGGCCCGGACGGAATGGCAGGAAGTTCCACTTCGTACCGGCCGCCTTCAGCACTTCGAGTGTGTCGATGCCCAGACGGTGGAAGATGAGCGCCAACTCGTTCATGAGCGCGATGTTCAGGTCGCGCTGCGTGTTCTCGATGACCTTCGCAGCCTCGGCCACCTTGATACTCGATGCGCGATGCACCCCGGCAGTGATCACGCTCTCGTAGACCTGCGCTACGCGCTCCAGCGTTTCGGGGGTGTCACCCGACACCACCTTGACGATCTTGGTGACCGTGCGCTCCTTGTCGCCGGGGTTGATCCGCTCGGGGGAGTACCCGACGAAGAAGTCGGTCTTCCACTTCATGCCCGAGACGCGCTCCATGATCGGCACGCAGACTTCCTCGGTCGCGCCGGGATACACCGTGGATTCGAACACCACAGTCGCGCCTCGCTTCATGTGCTTGCCGACGGATTGACTGGCGCCGATAAGCGGGCTGAAGTCGGGGTTGTGCGCATCGTCCACTGGAGTGGGCACGGCGACGATGATGAAGTCGGCCTCGGCCAGCGCCTTGGGATCCGTCGTCGCGGTGAAATGCCTGGCCGCCGCGAGATCCTCGGTGCTCACCTCGCCGGTCGGATCCACATGCGCCCGGTACGCGCGCACCTTTTCCTCGGACAGGTCGAAACCCACGGTAGGCACCTTCTTGCCGAACTCCACAGCGAGGGGCAGCCCCACGTATCCCAGTCCCACCACAGCGATTGAATGCATGAACTCTCGAGCCTCATTTTTCGGAACATTTTTCCTGCGACCAAACATGCCTTCCCGCTGAATGCGGGGCCGCCGGCGACCCCACAGGACCGACCGCCAGCGCTAGCGGGTTGCCCTGTCACACCACCTGATCACCCTCGCGGCAGGCAGGGTGCAGGGCATCGAACAGGCCTGCGCGAAACCACCGTTGGGCGAACGACACGCGCAACCCCTCTATATCGTTCGGCGCAATTCATCGATCTCCCGCTTCTCGGCATCCGTCTTCGCGTCCTTAGCTGCCGCATCCAGCTCGGCGCGGGCTTCGTCCTTCTTGCCGGCAAGTGAAAAGGCGCGCGCCATGTTCAGGCGGAGCCCGTGCGACGGCCCGCCGAGCCTCAATGCCTTCTGCAGATACTCGATCCCTTTGACGGGGTCGCCGTGTTCAGCATAGAGCATGCCGACCGTATCCAGCACCGCCGCGTTGTTGGGCGCCTTCTCGATTGCACGTCGACCCACATCGAGAGCGCGATCGTCCTTCAGCTTTCCCAGCACCCACGCCCAATTGTTCAGGACGACCGCGTTGTCGGGCTCGATGGCAGCGGCTTTCCGGTACCAGGCCTCCGCGCGCGCGTGATCGGCAACGCGCAGCCGGGAATCTGCAATCCGGAGCGCAACCCTCGCTGCCTTCGGATGCGACGCAAGCCAACCTTGTCCAAAGCTTTCGGCTTCCTGGATCCTGCCGGACTGCGCGATCACTTCGTACAGCGCATCAACGAGAGAGTCGTCACCTGTGGCGCTGACGCCCGCACGCAGAATCCGCTCGGCCTCTGCACTGTTCTTCTCGGTGATCAGGACTCTCGCCTCTGCAGCGTAACCGTCGGGGCGCTTCGGCCATCTTCTCTGGAGTTCCTTCGTGGCGGCGCGCGCTTCGACAGACTTCCCTGCGTCGGTATAGACCGATGCAAGAACCAGGTGTACCTCGGGACTATCGGGGGCGATGGCCACGGCCCTTCTGGCCGCGTCCAATGCGGCCGTCCAGTTCTTCTCCTTGGTGTGCGCTGCCACGAGTCCGAGAAGCGGGGCTGCCGACTGCGGCATGCGTTGACTCAGCTTCCCGTAGGTCGTCACGGCCTGAGCAGGCTCGTTGGCGATCAACTGGACACGGGCCAACCACTGGAGCATTGCGTTGCTTTCGGGCATATCTGCCAACGCGCCGCGGACGAACTCGGATGCCTCGCGCACGCGCTTCTGCTCGAGCAGGTACTGCAGCTTCGCAATGCGGGCACGTTCGGACGCGGGCGCTGCGGCGATCAATTTGTCGAGAGTCGCCAAGACAACCTCGGATTTTGCGCCTGAACGTGCTTGAAGAACCGCCAGTAGAAGAGCGGAAAGCTCTGATGCCGGTTGCTTCGAGAGCACCCCTTCGAGGAGACGCTGCGCAGCATCCAGATCCCCGTCCCGAGCCTTCAACTGCGCCAAGTTCCTGGCAGCATCCTCGAACGCCGGGTCTATCGCGAGTGCCTTTTCGAACTCTTGCCGCGCCTTGGCTTCTGCGCCGCCAACGAGAAGCGCACCGCCGAGTGCACCATGGGCCGCCGCGCTGTCCGGCAATCGCCTCACGAGAGCTTCAGCCACGTCCATGGCTTCACGCTTACGGTCGGTCTGCAGTAGATACGCAATCAGTGCCGTGTCCCCCGAGGCCTGCTGCGGGTCTGCCGAGATCGCGGCCTTGAGCGACGCGATGCCCGCCTCGCGGTCACCGGCGCGGAGCTGCATCTGACCAAGGGCCGTTCGATACGTGGCGGACTTCGGTTCGAGTTCCACTGCACGCCTGGCGAAATCGAGCGCAGCCTTCCGATCGGACCGCGCCTCGGCTATCTGCCCTGCAATCAGAAGGGACGGCGCATCGGCATCCCTGAGCTCCACCACAGGAGCGATCGCCTCCCACGCCTTGTCTGTCTGACCAAGCCGCATCCGAGTTGTGGCAAGCAGTCGACGCGCATAGGGGCTGGCGGAACTCTGCGCCACGAGCTTGGAAAGGCGCTGCTCTGCAAGAACGTAGTTCCCGAGATCGAACTCCACGGAGCCGGCCAGCAACAGGCTACGCATGTCGTCCGGCGCCACCTTAACGACAAGTCGAACAAGGTCGCGCGCCGCCTCCCTCCTGCCCTCCGAGTACGCGATCAAGGCTTTCAGATAGGTTGTCGCGATCGCGTTCGGAGAAGATGCCTCCAGCTTTGCCAATCGCGCTGTTGCACCGGCAATGTCATGAACGCCAATCAGGGCGGGGATCACGGCAAGGTAAGCACGCGCATCGGTGGGGTGGAGGGCAATCACCGCATCGAAGACCTTGGTTGCCCCTGGAACATCCCCCGTCTGTACGAGCAGTCCTCCGAGAAGCAGCTGTCCTCTTGTCGAGGCAGGATGCGCCGCGACGAGTTCCTCGAGCAGCGCCTTCGCCCTGGGAACGTCCCCCGAAGTGAGCGCCAGGGTCACCTGGCCGATGCCGGCGCCCTCGCTGCTCGGATCAAGCTCCGCAGCCTCGCCGTAGCTGGCGATTGCCTCGTCTCGGCGACCAAGCGCGATGAGCGCATCACCGGCAAGTGCCAGCACCTGGGCTTTCGCGGAGGGATCCGAGATGCCGTCTGTCACGGCATCGATCACCACGGCTGCGAACTCACCACTTGCCAAGAGCGCCGCCAGCAGATCCGGACGCAGTTTCGCGGCGTCGTACCCCAGATCGATCGCCTTCCGGTACTCGACAACTGCTTGCTGGGGACTGCCCGAACGCTGGAGTGCCGATCCCAGGAGGTACCGGATCTCACCGCTGTCGGGCTGCTTCTGCAGGGCGTTCTTGAACTGGATGACGGCCCCTGCGGTATCGCCGGCATCGAGCAGCTTCCTGCCGGACGCAGCGAAATCCTCGGAAGACTCGCCCCCGCTACAGCCGGCGAGAACCGCCAGTACGACCAGATCGCGCAGGCGGAAGGACCCGACACGCTGAGCCAGCATCTTCATCGACCTCATTGCGCTACTCGGATACGAGCTGTTGAGCATGGGGGCTGTCTTCGAATTCGGCTCGGCGAGGGGACGGTGCCCATCCTAAGAACGCAGGCTGTACTTCGACATGAGGTCGTACAACGTCGGACGACTGACCCCGAGGAGCTCTGCGGCTTTGCTGATGTTGCCGTTGACCCGGCCGAGAACGCGCACGATCGCCTCTCGCTCTGCCTCGTCGCGCGCACGTCGGAGGTTGAACATCTCGGGCTCGGGCGCCACGGCCTGCAATCCGAAGTCCTCGACCCGGAGGGTGGAACCCTCTGCCATGATCACGGCGCGCTTCGTCCGGTTCTCGAGCTCTCGGACGTTGCCCGGCCAGTCATAGGCTTCGATGGCGTCGACAGCGTCCGGCAACATCGTGAGCGTTCCGGCTTTCTGTTCGTCGGCGAATCGGCGAACGAACGCATGCGCCAGGAGACTCGCGTCGCCCTTCCGTTGCCGAAGCGGGGGGATCTCCAGAACGATCTCGGCGAGCCGGTAGAAGAGGTCCTCACGGAACTTGCCGTTGGCGATCAGGTTTTTCAGATCCTGATGCGTCGCGCAGACGATCCTGACGTCCACCGGGATCTCTTCGCGACCGCCGATCCGCTCGATCACCCGCTCTTGCAGGAATCGCAGCAGCTTCGCCTGCAGCGAAAGCGGCAGGTCGCCCGTTTCGTCCAGGAAGAGGGTGCCACCATTGGCCACTTCGATCTTGCCCGGCGTCTGCTTCGCGGCACCGGTGAATGCCCCCTTCTCGTAACCGAACAGCTCGCTCTCGAGCAGGTTCTCCGGAATCGCGGCGCAGTTGATGGCGACGAACCGGTTGCCCTTCCGCGGGGAATGCGAGTGCAGAGCGCGCGCGAGTACCTCCTTGCCGGTCCCCGACTCGCCGAGCAGAAGGATTGTGGCATTGGTGCTTGCCACCTTCTCGATCGTCCTGCAGAGCCGCTGCATCTCCGGATCCCGGGAGATGATGCCCGAGACGCCTGGCGCCGACTGGGCGTTTTGCAGGCGCCGGTTCTCCGCCTGCAGTTCGTACAACCGAAACGCGCGTTCGATGATCAGAGAGAGAACTTCCGGCTGGAACGGCTTCTCGCAGAAATCGTAGGCGCCCAGTGCGATGGAGCGTACGGCGTTGTCGCGATCGTGCTGGCCCGTGATGACGATCACCTTCGAATCCGGCGACAGGGACATCATCTCCTGGAGCAGCTTGAAGCCCGTCGTCGTGTCGTCCGGATGCGGCGGCAGACCGAGGTCCATGGTGATGACGGCAGGTTCGAATCGCCGCAACTGTGCGATGGCCGAATCGCGATCATCGGCAACGAGGACCTCGTATTGATCGAGTGCCCACTGCATCTGCTTCTGCAGCGCGGGATCGTCCTCGACTACCAGCAATGGCTTGCGCTTTTCTGTCATGCGGCTTCCGCGCGGCTCTCGTCCGATGCAATATCCCTGGAACGTGCGGGCAGGATCACCTTCATCCGAGTGCCCACCCCTACCGTGCTTTCCACGGCAATGCGGCCTCCGAGCTCGCTCACGTACTGTTGGCTCTCGTAGGCACCTATGCCCATGCCCGTCGACTTGGTCGACCGGAACGGCTTGAAGAGCTGCTCACGGATGAACTCGCTCGACATGCCCTTTCCCTTGTCCTCCACCTCGGCGACGGCATGCGATCCATCCTTCGAAACCCGGACGATCACTTCACCGCGACCCTCCATCGCATCGAACGCGTTCTGCACCAGGTGCCCGAGCACGCGCTCGATCCTCTCGTCGTGCGCCATCGCCCAGACCCCGTCCGAAACCTCCAGCACGACGCTCCTGCCCTGACGGGCGTACGCGGTCTTGATCCGCGTCATCACCGCGCCGATGTCCACGGGGGTTGGACTTCCAATGGGAGCCGCTCCGGAACGCAGCTGCAGAAGCAGGCGGTTCATGCGATCCACCACATGCTCGATCGTGGATCGCATGTCCTTCTGAAACTCGGGATTCGCACTGTGGCGCTCCGCGTTCTTCAGCATGAGGGACAACTGCGCGACGAGATTCTTCAGATCATGCACAACGAATGCCGACATGCGGTTGAAGGCGCTGAATTGCTGCGCTTCCACCAAGGCCTCGGTTGCCCGTACTTGCCCGATGACAGTAGCGGCCTGTCGGGCAGCTGTCTTGAGGAGATCCAGCACCTCCCAGTCGATCTCCACTTTCGCCCTGGGCAACTGAAGCACGACGAACCCGCCCAGTCCGTCACCCTCAGGCATCGGAATGATGAGCCATGCTTCCGACCACTCCTGCAACCAGAGCGGCAATTCCAGATCCGGATACCGCTCCGGATTCGTGCGGAACTCTTCCAGATCGATCACCCACGAGGTTGCAGCGAGGAAACGAACCAAGGATGCCTCGGCCGTGATCGAACTGGCCATGGCCGGCGCATTCCAACGCCCCGCAGGCCGATAGGCCCCGTCGCCATCGCGCCACCACTGGAGGCCTCCAGGGCTCTCCACCAGGTCTCCCAATGCCTGGATGGACCGTTCAACGATGCTCTCCGCGTTCGAGTTCGTAGCGAGCATCTTGGTGAATCGGAGCCACTCCTCCCGGTAATCGTACCGATAGGAGAAGAAGTTCTTGTTGATGAAAACGCGGATGCGCGCTCGTACGGATCCGGAAAAAAACAGGAGCGCAAGGACCAGCAGGGCGATGAAGAGAAAGATCGACTGGATGGCTCGCCCCCAGTCACCACCGAAGATCCGGACGTAGTAACCAGCACCGGCCACGGCCAGCATGTAGAGTCCGGACAACAGCAGGGCCGTGGAACCGAATACGATGTTCCGCGAAACAGCGATATCGATGGTCCAGTCTCGATTGCGCGCCGTCGCCACGAGGATCAACGGGATCGCGAGTGCGTGAACCGCGCCGCGTACCGTCCAGACCTGTTCGTCGACACCACGCAGCAGGAGCGCATCGGAAAACATGAAGAGATCGTAGCCGAGCATTGCGCCCAGCCCCAGCACCAGCGGCTTGATGCCCCACCGGGCAGCTTCCTTGGTTCCGCGATACAGCTGCTCACAGAGGCTGAGCCCGATTACCGCCGCGATAGCGGAAACGCCGAAACTCGGCATCAGCCGTTGCATGGGTCTGGCGACACCGGCGAACAGATCGAAGCCGCCCGCGACGGTTGCGATCCAGTGCCCGAGCACGAGGGACGATGTGAGGACGAACCGCAGCCGGCCGGACAAGGCGAGGGTGAAGCCGGGGACCTGCACGGACTGCAGCAACGCGAGGACGAAGCCGAACCAGGCACCGAATCGCAGACCGTCGGCCAATAGATGAAGCAACCATGAGGCATCGCTCGGTGCAACCGCCACGACGACGCCGGAAACCTGCCACAGTAGCGAAGACAGTGCCGCGAACAGCATTACGCCTGAGCGTCCGGTCCAGCCGCGCCGGATACCGATCTGAATGGCAAGCACGGCATAGGCCGCAGCTCCGAATCCATAGCTGGCAACGGCAATTGCGGCAGTGGAAGCCGTCATGGGTGGCGCGAGTTCCTGTGGGCCCTGAGTTGATTCGCGGAAATTCTCCGCCTCCAGCCAGTGCAAGCAGTGATCACCGCGAACGGCGGATCCCGGGCATCGATGGCATCGGGCAGATCGACGAGCTCAGAGCACAACCAAGAATCGTGCTCGGCAACGCCCGGGCTTCTGGCTGCGTCCCGCGTTGCGCCTCGCTAACGGGCGCCGTCGCCTGACAGCACGACTCGCACTGTGCCCAGCAGAATCACGATGTCCAGCAGGATCGTATGATTCTTCACGTAGTAGAGGTCGTACTGCAACTTGCGAACAGCATCCTCCACAGATGCACCGTAGCTGTACTTGACCTGGGCCCAACCAGTCAGTCCGGGTTTGACGGTATGACGAGCCCCGTAGAAGGGAACCTGCTCGGTGAGCTGAGACACGAAGAAGGGTCGCTCGGGTCGGGGACCGACGAAACTCATCTCTCCCTTCAGCACGTTGAAGATCTGGGGAAGCTCGTCGATCCGCGTGCGTCGCATGAAACGTCCGAACTGGGTCACGCGCGGATCACCCGTGCTCGCCCAACGCGGAACGCCGTCTTTCTCGGCGTCGGTGCGCATGCTGCGGAACTTGAGCAACATGAATGACCGACCGCCCAGTCCCACGCGCTCCTGGCGAAAGATGATCGGACGCCCGCTCTCTAGAAAGATGACGAGCGCCGCGACAAGCATGATGGGCGCAGCGAAGACCAGCAGGATCGCCGCGGCCACCACGTCAAGCGCACGCTTGACGAAGCGCCTTGACCAGTTCTGTCGAAACCCGTCCCCGTAGATCAACCAACTTGCCTTCAGCGAATCCACTGGGACCTCACCGGTGACACGCTCGAAGAAGCCGGACAGGTCGGTGATCCTGACGCCCCGCAGCCTGCAGGTCAGCAGCTGACTCACCGGCAGCAGGCCGCCTCGCTGCTCCTGCAACGCCACCACGACCTCGTTCACTTCGAGCTTTCGTATGGTGTCCTCGAGGGAGGCCGATGACCGAATCACCCGATCGGGCGAGACGGCGCAAACGGTGCTGGCACTGATTGGAAAGAACCCAATGAGGTTGACCCCCGACTTGGAAGCCCCCTGCAGAGCCCGCTCGACGGCAAGCGCCTCCGGCCCTGTCCCGAGCACCAGCATTCTGTGCGTCAGCCAGTCCATCTCAACGCCGAACACCAGCACCAGCCTCACCAGAAGAAGTCCTGCGGCGGACAACAGGAGTGCTTCGGGGAGCGCCGCACGGTACTCGGCACCGTCTGGAAACATCGCAAAGACGCCATAGACCAGCAGGCTGCCGGCCGCCAGACTTCCAAGAATTCTCAGAGCGAACGCCGTCGCTGAGACGCTGCGGTCCATGCGATGAAGTCTGAAGGCTCCAAGGCAGAGAATCTGGCCGAGGGCGAAGATGCCCACGGCCGCAGCCACCATGAATGCATCCTGCTGGGAAAAAGCGGAATGCCCGGCCACTGCGCTCATGAAGGACGCACAGAACACTAGGCAAGCGAGCGCCAGCTCCAATACGGCCACCAGGGGAACCCTCTGATTGAAAAGCAGAACCATGCCGTCACACCTCGCTCAGCGCCACCAGCGAGTCAGTGCCCGCCGGAATGTCTCCGTTGGCTCATAAGCGAGCACAGTGCCCGCCAACGTTTGGCGTGAAGAGAGATCAAGCGATGACGAGAAAGGCACGACAAGGGCTATCCGCCCGTCCAGACCTCGGAGAGGCGCCTCGCCACTGCCCGCCTGGGACCAACGCTCGGAACCGATCGGACTCCAGCAAGTTGGTGTAACGATCAGAGCCGGGATAGGTCGGGAATCCGTTGGGTCTCACGTCATTCCGATCGGCTTCGGCCCATACCTCGAGGCGCCGCGAGGCCTTGGCGAAGACTTCCAGAGTTCGGCACTTGAGGACGGATTTGGGCGCGTCTGCGACACCACCCGAAGAAGCCGACGACATCATTGTCGGTCGCCAGGATCTTCAATGGCAGGGCGCCTACGCGCGCTCCGAAGGCTCTTCATGGTCGCGTGGTACGCCAGAAGCCAGGGCGGCATTCGAAGCCACACAGCGCGCGCCGCAAGGAAGCGGTGGGAGACGGGCGAACGCCGGGGAGGCCGGCCATCGGGATGCCGCGGGAAAAGTGCCCGATGCACCAGTGTGTCCATGGTGCGCTGGACGATCACAGGCGGGGCAAATGCATCGACCGCAAGGGCCAACTCCGGGGACACGGGGGTGCCCAGCCATGCCCGCGCATACCGCAGCGCGTACCAGAGTGGCCGGCCCAGGCCATGTATCGCGGCATGGTTCGGAAGGGCGTTATCGAGTGTTCTGCCCCCGTAGGCTCGAATCAGCGCGTCGACATCCACCAGTTCTCTGAAACGATCCACGCAGTCCGAATCCTGAAACAAATGCACGGCGACATGGAGCACCTGATCTGCCGGCGACAACGCACACCATGGCCCCCCAGGGATCGGAACAGCGGCTTCCATCAGCTTGGCGGCGTCGGGCCTGAGGCGTCCGGTCACAGGCAGAATCGTGTGGTGCACGTCCAGTTGCAACAGGAACCGCGGATGCCGCATCGGGGGCAGTTCGTGCGCCCACGCGCGGTAGTAGTGCTGATCGTAGGCATCCGGCTTCTCGCTCAGCCAACCGGCCTCGTGGAGCCGGGACTCCACATCGTCGAGGACGCCCCGGCTCACCATCAGGTCTACGTCATCGAACATCCGCCCCACGGAGAAAGGAATGCCCTGCGCGACATACGCAGCGCCCTTGAGCAGCACGAGTTTCTCAGGCATCGCATCGAAGGCACGCGTCAGACCGAGCAGGAGGTACCTCGCCATCTGAGCCCGGTGGAGATAGAAGGCATGGGCTCCCGCAAGGTGCCGACGGGGTGCCTTCGGGACAGCCCCAAGGACACCCGCTTGCGCAAGACGGCCGTGAAGCGTGCCGAGAAGTTTCGCTCGGCCAGCGACCCGCACCACGAGGTCCCAGTCGTCGCTGTTGAGATTATTGGCGGAGTCGGGCTCGACAAGGAGCCTGATCAGTTTTTGGAGGTGGGGAGGCGGCGGAAGGATGGTCATGCGCCATTCTATCGGCGGGGCCGTCGAAGACCGTACACCACCGGTCAATCCGAGGGATCCCTGGTCACTCTCCGGCAGAGACGCGGCCCGCACCGATATCATCGACCAACATCTCGATGGCTCGGATGGCCTGATCAAGGTCTCCGAAGACGAGACGTCTGCAGACACAACTTCGGACTAAGGCATGGATCGCATCGAAAGCGGCCGCACCAAGCAACTCGTAGTTGAAGGAATTCACCGTCAATTTACTGAATGCCTGCGCTGGATCGATTGCTTCGACGGACAGAGCAGCGCCCGCCTGGTACTTCGGGAACAACACAATGCCTGGCCGAACGGCAGCATGGATGGCAGCGACGGTCGCTTGGTCAGCCGCCATATGAGCGACATCCCCTTTCCGGGTCCCATGAAACACCGGACCCAGTGCCACGTTCGGAAAGCGGGAGCGAATCACGTCGATGGAGGCATTTTTCAGGGCAATCGGCCTCGGCAGAGGCTTCAGCAACCCCGTCTCGAGGGACAAAACGCCGAACTCGTCGGACAACAGGCGGAACCGCCCGCTACCGACCATTCCTGCGGTCAGCGTGCTCTTTCCAGAACCTGGAACCGCTGGCATGACGATACCCACGCCGTTGCGCTCCACGGTTCCTGAATGCAACAAAAGATAGTGGGTGCAACGCTCGGTGAAGGAGAAGTTGAGACCCCATTCCAGCAGAGGCAGATGCACTGAAGCCGGAAAGGGCTCGAACGGAGACTCACCATCCACGACGAATTCCACCTGTGGCCTGAGGTGGCGCCTCAGTCCCCGCACCCTTAGCACGCTGGCGGTCACGTCGCAGAAGCCCGGCGAGAACTCGAATGGGAAGCAGCCGTAAACCGAAACAAGTGGCGCGACGAGCTCATCGACGTCTGACCGCACCCTGAATCTGGCCGCTCCGAGATCCAGTACCAGACCATCCTCACGGAGCACTCTGGCGATATCTGGAGCGGGCGCCACTGCCAAGGCTGTCATGCCTCAAAGCGCCCTGATCAGGCCAAGTTCCTCGAGACTGACCAGAAGTGCAGCAAACTCGCGCGACTCCTCGGGGTTGGCGCCGGCCCCGAGGAGCGCGTGTTCCAAGTCTTCCAAGGTAACCGTTCTCTCGCCGATCAGTTCAAGCACATCAGCTGCATGGGCGGAAGCGAAGTGCGTCTCCCATGAAACGGGGTTGAAGACCATGCAGTGGTCGCCAAATCTTGCAATCCGTCGACCGAGGGGGTCAACGGAGTTCCAGAGGCCATCGCGAACTCGAGCTGACACGGATGTATGCGTCGCCGTTGGCCGACCCGCCTAGTCCATCTCTGGGAACCAATTCAGGGCTTGAATGATGTGTAGCAGGACTTTGTGATCTTGCTTCCAGCGATGCCGGATTCCCAATGGAAGCCCGCCAGTGCTCCTGAGCTGTCCACCAGAACGAGGGCTTGCTTGAACACGTTGGTTCTCGTGACCGTCAAATTGACGCCATCTACCGCGTAGGTCGTGATGGTGGGGGCAACGTCGTTCGAAACAAACTTCCAGTAGACACCCGTATGTCCAGGAAGCGGCTTGAAGTAGGACCCCGGCAGGTCGGTGGTGCCGTCCTTGATCGTCAGCAACTCAACGCTGTACCTCTGCCATACGTCCGTATCCGGCGCGACCCCTTCGGTGAAAAGCACCGGGGTGGGTTGCTTGCCGCCATTCACGAAGCAGGAGGTGCTGGAAGCCGCAAGTACGGACCCGGGATGAACTGTCATGATGAATGGCGCTGCGGCACCGCCACTCAGGAACCTACGTCGGGATTTCGTTTCATCACTCATGTACTTGGACCCCGGGACGAACTTCAACAACACTAGGATACTGCCGAGAGAGCAATTCGAGTACCAAGTCTTCGAGAATATCTAACATCTTGAGAATTCTGACATTCTGTCGCGGTTGAAACGCCTTCTCTGGAAGAGCTGTAAATCGAATCGACAGAAGCGGAAGTGACCGGAGGCCGGGCCGTAGATCGTTCAGCCCCCCACTCTGTCGGTAAAAGCATCGATCGTCGCTACACCGCATCAACGGTGAAATCGGAGGCGTGCGAACGGAGCCATTGTTCGAGGAGCATCAGGATCCAGATGACCTCCCCGTAGAAGCCTGGATGTGCAGGCAACTTGGTTGCGAAAACATCGGCTGCGAACTCGGTGCGAATGATCTTTCTCTCGACAAGCGACAGCAGGCTTGCCCGCGAAAAGCGCTGCAGTTCCGGATCCTTGAGTACCCACGCACCAAAGGGTAGACCGAACCCGTGCTTGGCCTTCGTCAGAATCTCGTTCGGCAGAAACCCAGTGGAAGCCTCCTTGAAGAAATGCCTCAGCTCGACCCCCTTCACCTTGTAGTCCGGCGGGAGCGCATTGGCGAAATCGACCAGTTCGTCCGCCAACATCGGGAACCGGACTTCACACCCTGCCAGCTCCGCGGTGTGGACGACCTTCGGAAGGTCGGTATCGGCCAAGGTGTACTTGAGGTCGTAAGCAAGCAGCTGATTCACGATCGCTGGGTCACGGCAACGATCGTAGACCTCCTTTTGCTGCAGCGCCGGCGCCCCCTGAAGAATCGCACCTGCGAACATGGGGGTCAGCATGTTCTCCACACCGAGTCGGTGCACGAGATTGTAGGTTTCGAGGCGCGCGGGCAGTCCGAGCTTCGCCTGCTCGATATAGCTCGCAGCCTTGCGCAGCAACGGCAGGTTGCGCATCGGTCCGAGAAGGATGGGCTCCAGGAAAGCCCGGCGCACTGGCACCGGCACCCGCTCGTACCATTCGAACACCTTCTGTTTCGCGTAGCGGGTGTTTCCGCCGAAGATCTCGTCTCCGCCGTCACCCGCCAGCAGGATCCGGACGCCATCCTGTGCAGCCATGCCGGCGCAGGAAAAACCCGGCAGTGCGGAAGAATTTCCGAAGGGTTGGTCATACCGTTGCGCCACGAGCGGCACCCCTCGCACGATGTCCGAGGGCGTCACGTAGTACTCGTGGTGATCGGCACCGAAATGCTTCGCCGCGATACGCGCATAGGCCATCTCGTCGTAGCCCTCGGCATCGAATCCGATGGAGTAGCAGGGAGCAGGCTTTCCGCTGGTCTTGCCCAGCCAACCAGTCACGGTGGAACTGTCAGTCCCTCCACTCAGGAAGCTCGCAGTACCCTCGGCATCGGCTTCGCGGGCCACACTCTCGCGCATCAGATCCCGGAACTCGGCAATGAGCTTTTCCCTGGATTCCCCAAGCCGCTGGGTGTAATCGGGCTGCCAGTAGCGCTTGACTTCGAACCTTCCGTCAGCAAATTCGCCGTACTGGGCTGCCTCGAGCCTCCGGACGGTCTTGTAGACGGTGGCTGGCGCCGGAATCACGTGAAAGTACAGATAGTCGAAGAGCGACTGCAGATCCAGAGCGCTGCCGTTCGGCAACAGACCCGCCACTTCGTCGGCAAATCGACCAATCACCACGGCATTGTCCAGAAGTCGATAGGCAAGCGGATAGATGCCGAAGCGATCCACGGCCATGATCGTCCGACCGGTCGTCGCGTCGTGGGCAACGAATGCGAACCCTCCCGCCATCCGTTGGAGCATTCCGCTGCCATCGCTATGGTATGAGGACAGCAGTTCCGAGGCCGTCAGACGCATCCCGGGGGCTGCACCGCGGAGGCGCGGTACGCCGATAGCCACGCAGAAGCCTGCGTCATCTTGGTGGGCCTGCAGCTGAGGCGCCGACGATGCATCCATCCAGGCAGTGGACGCGCACATCCGATGCGCGCATCCCGCCGCAGGGGCCTCTCCAGTACCCGCAACCTCCCGAAGCATCGTGGACAGCGATGGATCGCTGGTCGCAATCCCGATCAGACGGACTCGGCTCATGCAGCCACCTGGAGCGTCCGGGATGCCGGGGCTCGCCAGAGGGCGCGCGCCAACTGGAGGCTGAACTTCGGAAGCGTTTCGCCCCACGGCGTGAACCGTGGCAACTGCAGTGGATCCGCCGGTGCGGATGCCACCCCCTGAGCCGTACTCACGGCGTAGCGGAAACCTGCCTTCCGCACCATTTCCACATGCTCGGCCCGGTAGTCCTTGTCGGGGCGCCCATTGGGATAGGCAAACAGATCCACGCCCCTCTGCAGTATGGCCTCGAGATCTGTGCGAGAACCCGAAATTTCTGCTTGGGCCTCATCGGAAGGAGCAGAGGCGAGGATCGGATGACGCCTGGTGTGCGCTCCGATGGTGATATTCCTGGCGGCCGCGAGTTCGCGCATTCGGGGAGTGGTCAGCATCAGGTCGGAAGGAGGGGTCACACGGGCCCGGCGCGCGATTGCGTCGGACAGGAAGATTCGCTCCTCCACGGAGCGGTACTTGATCAGGGGCAGCAGCATGCCGATCGCCTCGCGCCTCTGTTCGATCGTCGTCAACTCTACGACAGGCAGCCCGAGGTCCCCGAGGTCCAGCCTGTCGGCCGAAGTGCTGCGGATCGACTCGATCACCGTGTCGTTCCACATCCGCCCCCCGTCGAGGTATCCCGTGGCGACGAAAATCGTGGCGGGCGCATTGAACCGCGCGAGGATCGGCGCGGCAAGCGTCAGGTTGTCCGCATAGCCATCGTCGAATGTGATGCAGGCAGCTGCGGCGGGCAGAGTGCCTGCTGCGAGGCGATCGCCAGCCTCGGCGAGCGGCAGCAGGGTGCATGCCACGGAGAGGAAGCGGATCAACCGCTCGAAGCGCGCCACATCGGGTTCGCCCGGAGCCAACGGATCGATGCTCGGATACACCCGATGAAAAATGAAGATATCCAGCTTGGCCGTTGCACCGCCGGGCGACAGTAGTCGGTACGGACTCAGACGCGCCGCCACGGACACTCCCGGATCGACGGAGTCGGCTCGACGATGGTCATACAAGGACCTCGACTGGCGCGGGGTGGCTGAGAAACAGGTGGGGGCTCGACGTATAGCCATAGGCGCCGGACATCAGCACGCAGACCAAGTCTCCGGGCTCGGCCCGGGGTAACTCCATGCGGTCGCCAAGCAGATCGAGTGGGGTGCACAGCGGGCCCACGATGGAGGACGACTCGGTGTCCGTCGCATCCATCCGTGTCCCGACGACGACGGGATAGTTCTTCCGGATCACCTGCCCGAAATTGCCGGACGCGGCGAGATGGTGGTGCAGCCCGCCATCGGTCACCAGGAAGACCTGCCCGCGCGACACCTTGCGATCGAGCACCTTCGCGACATAGATGCCCGAGTGCGCCACGAGATATCGACCGAGTTCGATGACCAGGGTGGCACCCGGAAGAGTTGTCCTGGCCTCCTCGGCGAGCACGCGGAGATTCTCGGCAACAGGCGCGACGTCGAGTGGCACATCGCCTGGGAAGTAGGGAACACCGAATCCACCACCCATGTTGAGTACCTGGACGGGCCCGGGCGCGTCCTGTGCCAGTCGAACGGCGAGCTCGAGCGTCTTTCGCTGCGCGTCGCAGATCGCTTCCGACCGCAGAGTCTGCGAACCGCTGTACAGATGAAATCCGACGAACTCGAAACCTTCGCGACCGATCGATCCAAGCGTTGTCGGCACCCGCTCCGCGTCGATGCCGAACTGCTTCGGTCCACCCGCCATCTTCATCCCTGAAGATTTCAGTTCGAAATCCGGATTCACCCTGACCGCAACGCGCGGCCGCACACCCAAACCATCCGCGGCCGCACGGATGTGGGGGAGTTCGGCATCCGACTCGATGTTGATCGTGCACCCGGCTGCCACGGCCTGCCAGAGTTCCTCGGGCCGCTTCCCAGGACCCGCGAAACTCATCACACGGGGATCGCAACCTGCATCGAGCGCGACCTTCATCTCGCCCGCGGAAGCCAGGTCCAGCCCGTCCATCAACCCGACCATGGTCTGCACGAGGGCCGGCATCGGGTTCGCCTTCATCGCGTAGTGCAGATGGATCGCGGGGGGAAGCAGCGCACGGAGTGCGCGCGCATGCGCGATAAGCAACCCACGGTCGTAGGCATAGAACGGCGTACGACCCACGCGTGCGGCGAGACGGCTGAGGGGCATGCCACCGACGACGAGTTCACCGTTCTCGACAGGAAAGGGATTCACACACACGCCTGCCGCAAGCAAGTCGTTCACGGGAGCGTTCATGGAGCTGCCGTCTCGGCGAAAAGATCGCGAAACTCGTCGGCAAGGAGCTTCCGGTCGATCTTGCCGTTCGGGTTACGGGGCAGGGAGCCGATCCGAAGGTCGATGTGCTTCGGCACCATGTAGGCGGGCAGGGACTGTTGGCACGCGGTCCGGAGGGCGACCTCATCGATACCACTCCCGTCGGCAGGCACGGCCACCAGCACCACCGCCTGCCCGTACTGATCGTGCTGGACACCCAGGGCCGCCACCTCCGCCACCAGTCCAGTTCGGTAGATGACCTCCTCGATCTCGGTCGGACTCACTCGGTATCCCGAAGTCTTGATCATCTCATCGCGTCGCCCGACGAAGTAGAGATAGCCCTCTTCGTCAGCGTAGACGGTATCGCCGGAAAACACAGCCATCTCCGGAATCACGAAGCCGGCCTCGCGGCCCGGCAACGGCTTGTACCGCTCTGCGGTCTTGGCGACGTCGTTCCAGTAGCCCATTCCCACCAGCGCGCCGCGATGTACCAGTTCGCCATGCTCGCGGGGCTCGCAGCGCGTGCCGTCGTCGCGAAGCACCAGGATCTCGGCGTTCGGGATGGCCTTGCCGATGGAGTCTGGCCGGCGGTCAACCTCCTCGGGGGGAAGGTAGGTGGAGCGGAAAGCCTCCGTCAGACCGTACATCAGGAACGCCCTGGTCCGCGGCAGCCGGCCGCGAAGCGCTTCCAGCGTCGTGCGAGGCATGCGCCCACCGGTGTTCGCGATGTATCGGAGATGGTCCGCGATCGCCTCGGGCCAGACCTGCTGGATCAACTGAAACCAGAGGGGCGGAACCGCGGTGAGGCCCGTGATTCGCTCGCGGGCGAGTGCCTTGACGGTGTCGCGCGCCAGAAAGTAGTTGTGGAGGACCGCACACGCTCCCACGTGAAAACTCGTGGTCAACTGGCTGAACCCTGCGTCGAAGGACAAGGGCAGAGCGGCCAGCAACCGGTCTTCGTCGTGATTCTCGAGGTAGCTGGAAACACTCGTCGCGCCAGTCACGATGTTCCGGTGCGACAACATCACGCCCTTCGGTTTGCCGGTGCTCCCGCTCGTGTAGAAGATGGCAGCCAGATCGACGTCGATGCTCCGATGCGCACAGAAGGCCTGCGCCGAAGGTGCCGCGGCGTCACTCCATCCGATGACATCGTGACCCTTGGCCACCCCGCCGGACTCCGCATCGACCAGGATGACATGGCGGAGATCCTCGCACGCCTCGAGCACCGGGCGGGTCAACTCGTATCGGTCGGGGGACGTCAGCAGCACCCGGACATTGCAGTCGCGAAGGATGTGGCCGACCTGCTCGCCTTTCAGCAGCGGGTTCACTGGCACGAACACCAGTCCGGCAAGGGACGCACCGAACATCCCCACCACGGTCTCGATCCGCTTGTCGAGGTAGACGGCGACTCGCTCCCCACGCCCGAGCCCCAGCCCGAGCAGTGTCCGAGCATAGGCTTCGCACGTGGCCTGGAGCGCGCCGTAAGTGACATCCGCCCCATCGTAGCGGAGCGCGATTCGCGATTCCCTGCCGTCCGGTCGGACGAGATCGCTGACCAGGGTTCTTACGATAGCTGTCATGTTGTTCGCTTGTCCGTCAATTGATCGGCGTCCAGTGCCCTTATGGCTCGGAGGAACGCCAACGGTGGGAAGCCTCTGCGCGAGAAACGGGCCTGCTCCGCTGGGAGACCCCACCATCCACTAACGTTTTCCGGGCGAACAGACTGAAGTGCCCGCACCCGAAGCACGGTTCAGCGATCGCTCCGAGAACCTGCGTTCGCGTGTGGGCATCACGTCGACGCGAATCGACTGCAGACGAAGAGACCCTGCGGATGGTCCAGCGAACGCGGATCCAGCACTCCAGGCGCCTGTACGGTTCCATATCTGTAGAAGGATCCCTGCGGCCTGCGGTCCCGGAGCGACGCAAGGATGCGTTGCCCCGACGGCTTACCCACAGGTTCCGGGACGAGTCTCCCGTGCGCCGCTTGCTCGTGCTGACGTACACCGACCGCATTTCCGGAGGATTCAGGAAGAGTCAGGCTCCCAGCGGATGCGGACATGGCAGCAACACCGAAATCGATAGGAAGCGCCTGCAGCTTCGCGCACATCGCCAGAGGTGTCGCAGGACTGGACGAAAAGATGGCGGTTCGAAAGAAGAACAGGTTGCGGCGGTTGGCAACCCGCCGCAGGCAGACAGAGCCAGCCAAAGCAACGAAGTTGAATGCAAGGGGGTTGGTAAGATACTTGCGAGAGTTCGACACTCGGCTTCACCATCCACCCAGAAAATCCATGACCGCCTCACAAAGCACACTCGACGCCCTGCGTGGCATTCTCGATCAGACGCTTTCCCTCGGGCCGCGAGCAGCACAGTTGACACCGGATTCCAAGCTGCTCGGGGCCATCCCCGAATTGGACTCCATGGCCGTCATCAATGTGCTCACTGCCTTGGAAGACCGGTTCGGATTCACTGTGGAAGACGACGAAATCGACGCACAGACCTTTGCGACGTTCGGCTCGCTCTCGCTGTTCGTGGAGAGCAAGTTGCAAGCCTGAACCATGGCCTGCGGCGTACGCTACAGCGCTGGGTTCGAGGAGTTCCCGGACGGTCACCGCTTCACGAACGAGTGGGCGCCGGTCGACATGGCGCCCCGCCGGGCGGTGGTGCTGCTTCCGCCGTTCGGCGAGGAGATGAACAAGTCCCGACGCACAGTCGCCATCGCTGCGCGGCGCTTCGCGAGCCGCGGGTTCGCGGTGTACACATTCGATCCCGCTGGCACCGGGGATAGCGAAGGCGAATTCGGCGACGCCACCTGGGCGCACTGGACGGCGGACGCGAACTTCGCGATCGCCCGCGCAGCCGAGAAGTTCCCCTGCCCCCTGACACTCTGGGCGCTCCGGGCCGGTGCTCTGCTGCTCCCGGCACTCGATCGCCCCGCGGACCATCTTCTGCTCTGGCACCCGGTGACTTCGGGGGACGCGCACCTGACACAGCTTCTGCGACTCAAGGTCGCCGCGGATGCCTTCGCGGGGATCGAGGGCACCACGACCAAAGGTCTGCGCGCCCAACTCGCCTCCGGTCAAACCCTCGAGATCGCCGGCTATGAGTTGAATCCTGACCTTGTACTGCCGATGGCCGCCGTCAATCTGCAGCATTGGCAGACTCCGCCGCGAGCAACCAACTGGTTGGAGACCGGACCGGATCCGGCCGGTGCCCCCTCACCCGCCAGCCTGCGGATCGCGGAGGCGTGGGCCACGCGCGGCACCTCGGTGGACCTGCAGCATGTCGTCGGCGAGCAGTTCTGGCTCACCCAGGAGATCGCCGAGAACACGGCGATCGCGGAGGCGTCGGCCACCGCCCTCGAGGCCGTGCCGGCATGACGCCATCCGAGGAAGCGCTGGTCTTCCACTGCCAGGATGATCCGCTGGTCGGCATCCTGAGCCGCTCGGAGGCGCCCGGAAACGTCGGCGTGGTGATCGTGGTCGGCGGCCCGCAGTATCGGGCCGGGAGTCACAGGCAGTTCACGCTGCTCGCCCGGCACCTGGCGCGTCAGGGCATACCGGCATTCCGGTTCGATTACCGAGGCATGGGCGATGCGGGCGGCGATCGGCGGGCCTTCGATGCGGTCGACGACGATCTCCGTGCTGCAGTGTCGGTCTTCATGACCGCGGAACCCAGACTTCGAGGAGTCGTCATCTGGGGGCTCTGCGATGCGGCTTCGGCAGCGCTGATCTATGCGCCGACGGATTCCCGGGTGAGAGGCCTAGTGCTGCTGAATCCGTGGGTCCGGGACGCGCAGACCCAGGCGGTGACCCAGATGAAGCACTACTACGTGAAGCGCCTGATGGAACGGGCGTTCTGGCGCAAGCTTCTACGGGGTGGCGTGCAATGGCGCGCTTCGGCCGGGAGCCTGCTGCGGACCTCGCGTGCGGTGCTCGACGGACGGCGATCTGCACCGCTCGATCACCGCAGCTTCCAGGACCGCATGCTGGCTGGCTGGCGCCAGTTCCCGGGCCCCTCGTTGCTGGTGATGAGCGGGCGGGACCTCACCGCGCGCGAGTTCGCCGAATATTCGGCCGCGCGGGACTCTTGGCGAGAGCGACTCTCTTCCAGCAAGCTCAGCCGCGTGGACATTCCGGAGGCGGACCACACGTTTTCGACCCGCGCACTGCGGGACCGGGTCGCCGCCGAGACGGTTGCCTGGGTACGGCGGGCGGTGACAATCGATGGGGTCGACGACGGTTCGACCATGCCCAGCGCCGAATAGGGCGCGCCACACTTCCGGAAATCCTGGTCCCGTGCCTTCGATCCTGATGATCGCGTTCCATTTCCCGCCCTTCGCGGGCAGCAGTGGCGTCCAGCGGACGCTGCGCTTCGTTCAGCAACTGCCTCGCTTCGGCTGGGAACCCATCGTACTGACCGCCCATCCTCGAGCCTACGAGAAGACCAGTCAGGATCTCCTGAAGGACGTCCCCGAGAGCGTCGTTGTCGAACGGGCGTTCGCGCTGGATACCGCCCGGCACCTTGCGATCGGCGGACGATACCCGGGCATTCTGGCGAGACCCGACCGATGGAAGTCATGGGCCCTCGGCGCGGTGCCGGCAGGCCTGCGCCTCATCCGGCAACACCGGCCTGCAGTCATCTGGAGCACTTACCCGATTGCCACGGCACACCGCGTGGCCGATCGGTTGCACAGGCTTTCCGGTCTGCCGTGGATCGCGGATTTCCGGGATCCCATGGCCCAGGACGGCTACCCCGAGGACCCGAGGACCTGGGCGGCTTTCGAGCGTATCGAGCGTTCCGCCGTCGCACAGGCAGCGTGTTCTGTCTTCACCACCCGGGGAGCCGCCGACATGTATAGATCCCGCTACCCAGAGAACGCCGGACGGATCCGTGTCATCGAGAACGGTTTCGACGAGGAGAGCTTCACCGGCATAGCCGGCGGCGAACCCTTGGTCCCCGGGGCGACGACGCTGCTCCACAGCGGGGTGATCTATCCGGTCGAACGCGATCCGACCCAGTTCTTCGAAACGCTCGCGATGCTCTGGAAATCCGGCCGCATCTCCCCCGATACCCTGCGGATCCGATTCCGAGCGCCGGCCCACGACAGGCTCGTCCTGGGCATCGCCGATCGCCTCGGGGTTTCATCGTTCGTGGAATGCCTGCCAGCGATCCCGTACCGTGAAGCCTTGGGCGAGATGATGCGCGCGGATGGGCTGCTCGTGATGCAGGCGGCCAATTGCAACGAGCAGATTCCAGCCAAGGTCTACGAATACCTCCGGGCACAGCGCCCGCTGCTCGGCCTCACTGACCCCAGGGGCGACACTGCCGATCTGCTGGCGCGGGCTGGCGTACGGCACATTGCCCCGCTCGACGCGCCGGATCGGATCGCGACGACGCTCATGGCGTTCCTGGACGGTCTGCGCGACGGCTCCATCGCAGCCCCGTCCCGGACGATCGTGGCCGAGCATTCCCGGTCGAGCCGCACGAGCGAGCTGGCGGGAATACTCGACAAGATCGCCGAAGGCGGCACCGCGTCACGCGGGTTCTGAGCCGGCGAGCAGGGCCAGTACCGCTCCCGGGCGAGGCAGCGGTGCGACCGCGCCGTACCCCGTGCAGTTGAGTGCAGCAGCCGCATTGGCATAGCGTGCAGCCTGCAAAAACGGATCACCCGCCGCGAGCCGGGCGAGCAAGGCGCCGGCGAAGCAGTCCCCGGCACCGCTGGCATCGACGACATCGACTCGATACCCCGGAAGGTGCTCGCGATACGAGGCATCTCCAACCAGCACTCCGTCCGGGCCGAGCTTCAGCGCCACGTTCCGCGCACCCAGTGCCAGCGCCCAATCGAAGATCGCGTCGGGCGCCGACAATCCCGACAGGACGAGGACGTCGTCCAAGCTTGGCAGAAAGTAATCGGCAAGCGGAATCGTCGCCTGGACGATCGCCCGGGCCCGGGCCAGCGGCCAGAGCTTCAAGCGCAGGTTCGAGTCGTACGAGATGCTTACACCGCTCGAGCGTGCGTGTTCGATCCCCGCGAAGACGGCGTCGCACGCAGTCGGACTGATGGCCTGGCTGATGCCGGACACGTGCAGGAACCGCGCGCCGGCGATGACCTCGAGCGGAAGATCCGCGGGGGCGAGCCGACTGGCCGCGGAACCCGCCCGCCGATAGCTGAAGACGTGTCCCGAGGGCCCGTGGGTGATGAAGTAGATGGCCGTCAGTGCCTCGGCGTCGATCGCCACGCCCGTGGTGTCCACACCTTCCCGGCGCCACAAGTCCAGGAGTTGCTCCCCGAACGCGTCGGCCCCGAGCCGCGTGACGTAGCCCGTGCGGGCGCCCTGCCGGGCCGCCGCGATCACGGCGTTCATCGTGTCGCCGCCGAAACCATGCAGGTAGCGGCCGGACTCGCCGGGGATCTCGCTGAACTCGACCATCGGCTCCCCGAGACCCACTATGTCGAGCTTCACGGGGCACCTATCGAACGACGATACGGGCCGCGCCGCCTCGGGCGCGAAGGAGGAGCGGGTGGTTCGATGGACGGCGGCATGGCTGGCGATGGCAGGGTCAACGACCGGTTCTGGATCGACGACGGATTCTCGGCAGCGATCGCTTACCTGGCAAGAAGAACGGCGGACAAGAAAAGGGGCGACGCGATCGCTGTCGGACGCGACTGCGCCGCCCGAACCGGAAGCACTCTGGTGACGAAAGCGCGGCCCGGAGGGAGGAGATGAAGTCCCTGGCGGCAGAGTCGCACGGCGGGGCTTACGGATCGGTTACGCATCGCGCACGGCGATGCTGCCCTGTCTGCTAGACTTTTTTGCATCGCAACATCGTGAGGAGAACACCATGAACGGGAAGTGCGCCATCGTCACCGGCTCCACCAGCGGCATCGGTCTGGGGATCGCCCGGGCCTTCGCGCGGCAGGGGGCCGACGTCGTGCTGAACGGATTCGGCGACCCGACGGAGATTCACGCACTGTGCAATGCCCTGGCGGCAGAGCACGGCGTCCGCGTCGTGTACTCCGCCGCGAACATGGCGAATCCGGACGAGATCGAAGCCATGGTCGACGAGGCCATCGCCCGGTTCGGCGGCGTCGACATCCTGGTGAACAACGCCGGCATCCAGCATGTCGCCCCCGTCGACGAGTTCCCTGTCGACAAGTGGGACAGCATCCTGGCGATCAACCTGTCCTCGGCGTTCCACACGACACGGATCGCCCTGCCGTCGATGAAGGCCCGCGGTTGGGGACGGATCGTGAACATCGCATCGGCACACGGCCTCGTCGCGTCTCCATACAAGTCTGCCTACGTCGCCGCGAAGCATGGCATCGTCGGGCTGACCAAGTCGGTGGCGCTCGAAACCGCGCGCTTGCCGATCACCTGCAACGCGATCTGCCCAGGCTACGTTCTGACGCCGCTGGTGGAACGACAGATCGACGATCAGGCCAAGGTGCACGGTATTGCGCGGGAGGCCGTGATCGAAAAGGTCATCCTCGAGCGGCAGCCGTCGAAGACGTTCGTGAAGGTCGACGACGTGGCCGAACTCGCGGTGTTCCTCTGCGGAAACGCCGCTGCCGGCATCACCGGAACGACTCTTTCGATCGACGGCGGCTGGGTCGCGCAATAGCGGAGGCCATGGCCACCCCGCGACCGGCGCTGTTGCGATGGCGAATGGCATCCGCTAACGTCCCGACAACGACTCGGGGAGCACGGGGACCATGGAAGCGCGCAGACGGGCGATGGTTTTCCTGCTGATGAGCCTGACCGCCGCCGGGGTTCTGGCGGTCGGTGATGAGGCATTGCCCGAAAAGGCGCTCTCCGCCGGGACGTTCACGGTGGCGCGGATCGATGCCGTCGCTGTCGGAATCCGCACCAGGCCTCACCTACGCGCAGCGCGAGCGCTTCCTGCGCGACCGACATCACTTCAATCACCGATGGGTACGGTTCCCTTCGCTCGGCGGGGACTGGGGGCTGGGCCCTACGTTCATCACGAACAAGTGTGTGAACTGCCACGTCGGCGGCGGTCGGGGGAGGCCACCCGAGTCCCCGAACGAGCAGCCTATGTCGCTCATCGTCCTACTGAGCGTGCCCGGCGTCGGCCAGCACGACGCGCCGCTCCCGCATCCGCACTACGGAGACCAGGTCCAGAATGCTGCTCTGATGGGCCAGGATCGCGACGACACCTCCCTCGGAGATCGGGTGCCGCCCGAAGCGGAGGTGTTCATCGACTGGCACACGACGTCCGTGGCCTCCGAGGATGGCGAGGAGGTCGAACTCCGCCAACCCCGACTGCGGTGGGGCCGGTTGTGGTTCGGTCCCGTGGACGACACGACGGTGACGTCATTACGGGTGTCACAACCCATCCACGGGCTTGGGCTCCTCGAAGCGGTTCCGGAGGCCGACATCGCTGCGATCGCCGCACATCAGAAGACCCCGGGGTTCAACGGACGCATGAATCGCGTTCGCGACGACGTCGCGAAAGGGTAGTCTCTCGGTCGATTCGGGTGGAAGGCGAACCAGCCAAGTCTCGCACAGCAGATCGCTGCGGCGTATGCGAGCGATCTCGGCGTCACATCGGCGTTGTACCCGGACATGAACTGTCCGCCCGTTCGGGCGGACTGTGCGGCCCAGCCACCGGGCAACCAACCCGAACTGATCGACAGCGACTGGCATGAGATCACCTTCCGGGAGCAGGCGCTGGCGGTTCCGGCAAGGCGCAACGTCACGAACCCCCGGTTCGATCGCGGCGAGCGCTTGTTCGCCTAGGCGAAGTGCGCCGTCTGTCGCGTGCCTGAACTCGTCACCGCGCGCGAGGTTCCCCATGTCCCGATCGCTGCGAATCGGAAGGTCCGCGCGTGTACCGATCTCCTGTTGCACGACATGGGCGATGTGCTCGCCGACGGCCGGCCCGAATTCCAGGCCGGCCCGCGCGATTGGAGAATGCCACCGCTCTGGGCGCTTGGACTCTCGCGGACGGTGTCGGGCAGTACCGCAGTGCTGCACGACGGCCGGGCCCGTAACGCGACCGAAGCCATCCTCTGGCACTGCGGTGAGGCCAGCGCGTCGCGCGAGTTCTTTCGCCGGTTGCCCAAGCCCGACCGCGACGCTCTGCACTTCTTTCTCGAATCGATCTAGGAGCACGTCCGGCTCTCCGCATGGCGAATCGTCCGGTACGCATCGGCAGGATTGAGCGTTCCCACCACCCGAAATACCATCCATTCGATTCCGCGCGAACCGATTGCCCGGGTCCCGTGTCTGCCCTGGGTCCCGCATGCCCAACCCGCGTCACTCGACGCCCTCCGAGCCCTCCGAGCACTCCATGTACGAACGCCCCAACGTCGACGCGATCGTCATTCGCGGCGCACGCCAGAACAATCTGCGCAATCTGACGCTGTCCATTCCCACCAACGAACTCATCGTCGTGACCGGCGTGTCCGGCTCCGGCAAGTCCTCGCTCGTGTTTGACACGCTCTACGCCGAGGGACAGCGGCGCTACGTGGAAACCTTCTCGCCCTATGCAAGGCAGTTCCTCGACCGGATGGACAAGCCGCAGGTCGATGCCATAGAGGGCATCCCTCCGGCCATCGCGATCGATCAGACGAATCCAGTGCGCACCTCGCGCTCGACCGTCGGCACGATGACGGAGTTGAACGACCACCTGAAGCTGCTGTTCGCGCGCGCAGCGCACCTCCACTGCCGGCAGTGCGGCCAGATCGTGCGACGCGATGACCCGACCAGCATTGCCGACGACATGGCGAAACGGGCAACGTCGGCCGGCGATCCGCGGCTGGTCGTCACCTTCCCGGTGGCCATCCCCGAGAACTTCGAAGAAGCGGAGGTTCTGAAGCTCCTCGAAGCCCAGGGATACACGCGCATCCACGATCGCGGGCCCGGCCGCGTCGATATCGTCCAGGATCGTTTCCGTCTCTCGAACGCAGAGCCTGCCCGCGTGGCCGAAGCGCTGGAAGCGGCCCTCCGAGTGGGTTCCGGCCGCGTGGACGTGCATCCATGGGCCGAGGATGGCGAGCCGAAACCTGCACCGTGGCGCTACTCGACAGATCTCCACTGCGCGACCTGCGATATCCGCTACGACACGCCGACGCCCAGCCTGTTCTCGTTCAATTCGCCCGTGGGTGCGTGTGAAGCATGCCGCGGTTTCGGGCGGATCATCGGCATCGACTTCGGACTCGTCGTGCCGGATGAGTCGAAGACCCTCGCGCAAGGTGCCATCAAGCCGTGGCAGACCCAGAGCTTCAAGGAATGCCAGGATGATCTGCGGAAGTTCGCGCTGAAGCGCGGCGTCGCCATGGACATCCCGTGGCGAGATCTCCCACCCGAGCATCGGCACTGGGTGCTGGAGGGTGAGCCGGGCTGGCAAAGCTGGGATGCCTCCTGGCCGGGAACCTGGTACGGCGTGCGTCATTTCTTCGCGTGGCTCGAGACCAAGAGCTATAAGATGCACATCCGCGTGCTGCTCTCGAAGTACCGCGCGTACACGAGCTGCGACGCCTGCGGCGGTGCGCGCCTGAAGCCGTCGGCGCTTCTGTGGCGGGTCGGTGACCGGGCCATGGCAGACGCAAACCTGTCGCCCGACGCGAGGCACCTTCCTAAAGGCACGTACTGGAGTCGCGCGACGCTGGCCGATCTGCCAGGGCTTTGCGTGCATGACCTGATGCTGATGCCCGTGGACCGCGTACGTACGTTCTTCGACGCCCTTCATGGCGCACACCGCACCGGTACGAGTGCCGAGGATGAGGCCGTCCAATTGGTGCTCACGGAGATCGACGCGCGCCTCAAGTACCTGGCCGAAGTCGGTCTGGGGTATCTCACGCTTGATCGGCAGTCCCGCACGCTGTCGGGCGGCGAAGTCCAGCGGATCAATCTGACGACCGCACTCGGGACATCGCTGGTGAACACACTCTTCGTGCTGGACGAGCCCTCGATCGGCCTGCACCCCCGCGACATGGCGCGCGTCATCGGCGTGATGCAGAGGCTTCGCGATGCGGGCAACTCCCTGGTGGTCGTGGAGCACGATCCGCAGATCATGCTGGCCGCGGACCGCATCCTCGACATCGGGCCCGGCCCCGGGGAACGCGGTGGCCAGATCGTGTTCTTTGGCACACCGGACGAACTGCGCCAGCGCACGGACTCGCTGACGGCGGACTACCTCTCGGGCCGCAGGCGCGCCGACGCAGGGCTTGCGCCGCTACCGACCCGGGCCGATCAGCCTGCGGTAGCGATCCTGGGGGCGACCGAACACAATCTGAAGGGCATCGACGTCCGGTTCCCGTTGAACCGGCTCACGTGCGTGACGGGTGTCTCCGGATCCGGCAAATCGACGCTCGTTCAGGATGTGCTGCATCCCGCGCTGCTCAAGGCCAAGGGCAAGGTGACCGAGACCCCCGGCGCGCATCGCGCACTGTTGGGCCACGAGCAGGTCCGCGCTGTGGTGTTCGTCGACCAGACACCCATCGGCAAGACGACGCGTTCGAATCCAGCCAGCTATGTCGGGGCATTCGACGCGATCCGAAAGCTTTTCGCGGAGGTGCCGACGGCTCGGCAACGTGGCTACACGGCAGGTACGTTCAGCTTCAATGCTGGCGACGGACGCTGCCCGACCTGCGGTGGCAACGGCTTCGAGCACGTGGAGATGCAGTTCCTCTCGGATGTGTATCTTCGATGCGCGGACTGCGACGGCAAGCGCTACCGTCCGGAAGTACTCGAGGTCCAGCTCGATGGCCGGGACATGGCCGCGGTGTTGGAGCTCACGGTGGCGGAGGCGATCGGTGTGTTCGCGCAGCATCGGGACGTGATCGTCCGGCTGCAGCCGCTGGTCGACGTCGGGCTGGAGTATTTGCGACTCGGACAACCGGTGCCGACGCTGTCGGGTGGCGAAGCCCAGCGGTTGAAACTGGCTGGCCATCTGGGGGACGCGGCGAGCGGCACATCCGAGCCCACGCTCTTCCTATTCGATGAGCCAACGACGGGGCTGCATTTCGACGACACCGCGAAGCTGCTGCGCGCCTTCCGACGGCTGGTGGAGTCCGGCCATTCGCTGATCGTGATCGAGCACAACCTCGACGTGATCCGCGCATCGGACTGGGTCATCGACCTGGGCCCTGAGGGCGGCGAGGCCGGTGGCGAACTGGTGGTGGCCGGGACGGTGCAGGACGTCATGGCATGCGCCGCATCTCACACCGGCAAGGCGCTGCGCGACTACGACGTGGTGCTTCGAGAGCGGGCGCCGATGGTAGCGCAGCCGATCGCGACCTACACGCCGCTGCCCACGCGCCGGATCCCCCGGGCGATCGAAGTGCATCGGGCCCGGGAGCACAACCTGAAAGGCGTGAGCGTGAGCATCCCCCATCAGAAGTTCACGGTCATCACGGGCGTTTCGGGTTCGGGGAAATCGACCCTGGCGTTCGACATCATCTTCGCGGAAGGTCAGCGCCGCTATCTGGAGTCGTTGAACGCCTATGCGCGACAGTTCGTGCAACCGGCGTCCCGCCCGGAGGTGGATGCCATCCTCGGCATTCCTCCGACTGTGGCGATCGAACAGCGCACGAGTCGCGGCGGGAGGAAGAGCACGGTCGCAACCTTGACCGAGCTCTATCACTTCCTACGTCTGCTCTACATGAAGTTGGGCACGCAGCACTGCCCGCGCGACGGTACGCCCATCGAGCCCCAGAGCCCGGAAAGCATCGTCGCCCGCATCCTGCGCGAGCATCGTGGCCGGCACATCGGCCTGCTGGCGCCCCTTGTGATCGCGCGCAAGGGCCTCTATACCGACCTCGCCAAGTGGGCGCTCGGGAAGGGGTTTTCGCATCTGCGAGTGAACGGTGAGTTTCTGCCGACCGCGGCATGGCCGCGCCTCGACCGATTCCGGGAACACACGATCGAGCTTCCCGTCGCCGACTTCGTGGTGACGCCGGAAACGGAAACTTCATTGCGCACCCACCTGGCCGCGGCGCTGAATTTCGGCAAGGGCGTTGTCCATATGATCGAACCGCTGGATGGCCTGATGGACGGCACGGCCTCAGTCCATGAGCACGTCTTTTCGGTGCTTCGCGCCTGCCCGAGCTGCGGAACGAGCTATCCGGAACTGGATCCCCGCCTCTTCTCGTTCAACTCGAAACATGGCTGGTGCCCGAGCTGTTTCGGTACTGGTCGCGAACTGGCTGGCTTCGATGCTGAGCAGACCGGCGAAGAGGGTAGCTGGGTGGAAGAGGGAACGGATCTTGGTGTCTGCCCTGCATGCGACGGCAAGCGACTCAACAAGGTGGCGCTGAACGTGAGGTTCGACGGCCGCTCCATCGCCGATCTGACCGCCCTTCCTGTGGATGAAGTGTCGCGACTGTTCGAACAGATGGAGCTCCGCGGACGCGATCTCGAGATCGCGCGGGACATCCTTGCCGAGTTGCGCACACGCCTCACGTTTCTCGAGGATGTCGGTCTCGGATACCTGGCGCTCGACCGGTCGGCGCCAACGCTGTCCGGTGGCGAGTCGCAGCGCATGCGTCTCGCGGCACAGCTCGGCTCGAATCTGCAGGGGGTCTGCTACATCCTGGATGAACCGACCATCGGTCTTCATCCGCGCGACAACAACGTGCTTCTCGACACCCTTTCCAAGCTTCAGGCAAAGGGCAACACACTGGTCGTGGTCGAGCACGACGAAGACACGATTCGCCGCGCGGACCACGTTCTGGATCTTGGTCCCGGGGCAGGGACCCGTGGCGGCTTCGTCGTGGCCGAGGGCACCGCGATCGAACTGATGAACTGCGCGACGTCGGTGACGGGACGAATGCTCCGCTCTCCGTCGATGCACAGCGCGACGGCGCGGCGCCCGGTGGACGCGTCGACGACCTGGTTGACGGTGGATGGGGCTACGCTTCATAACCTCCGGCACATCGACGTGCGGATCCCGCTTCGGCGCTTGACGGTCGTGACCGGAGTGTCCGGATCTGGCAAGTCGACACTGATCCGGAACGTAGTTCGCGACAACATGGCTGCACTCGTGGGCGCGAGGAATGCCCGCAAGGCTGTGCCGGAAGCCGTCGGATGCACCGGAATCGCCGATGGCGGGGAGATCGGGAGAGTTCTGGAAGTCGACCAGTCTCCGATCGGCAAGACCCCTCGGTCGTGCCCAGCCACCTACGTTGGCTTCTGGGACGCCATAAGACGTCTCTACGCGGGAACCAACGAGGCTCGCATGCGTGGATACGAAGCGAGTCGGTTTTCGTTCAATACCGGCAACGGTCGCTGCGCCGAATGTGACGGCCAAGGCGTCAAGACCATCGAGATGAGCTTTCTGCCGGACGTGAAGGTGCTCTGTGATGCCTGCGGGGGACAGCGATTCAACAGAGAAACGCTCGCGGTGCAGTACCGGGGGAAGACCATCGGCGATGTCTTGTCGCTAAGCGTCGACGACGCCGTGGATTTCTTCGAAGCTCACAGCACCATACACCACGCGCTTCGCCTGTTGCAGGATGTGGGGCTGGGGTACCTGACGCTCGGACAACAAAGTCCCACACTCTCCGGAGGGGAGGCCCAGCGAGTCAAGCTCGTGGCTGAGCTTGCAAAGGTACGACTGGATATCGAAGAACCCGGCGCCCGTGCGGGCCGTGCCGGCGTCGCGCGTCGCACCTTGTACGTGCTCGACGAACCGACAGTCGGGCTGCACATGGCAGACGTCGAGAAGCTTGTGGTGGTTCTGCACAGACTCGTCGATGCAGGGAATACGGTCATCGTGATCGAACACAATCTGGATGTGATGTGCGAGGCGGACTGGATCCTGGACCTGGGTCCGGAGGGTGGTATGGGCGGCGGAGACGTCGTTGCTAGCGGGCCTCCACGGTCGTTGGACGGGGCCGTGGGTGGCTCGTACACAGCAACAGCGATCAAATCGTTTCTCGCGAGCCGACATCGAATCGGCTCTCCCGTGTTGGTCGCGTGATGCGCGCCGGCACAGATCGACGGAGGTGGCACAGGAAGCGTTCGCCGCCAGAGCGCTCGAGGCAGCGATTGTGGTCGTGCCGGGATGGGC
>JALHMS010000005.1 GCA_022843925.1 Burkholderiales bacterium | reverse complement strand
ACCGGCACCTTGCTGAACGGCGGCGGGCTGGACGAGCGCTACGGCCGTACGGTGGGCGGCGCCAACACCGCACTGCTCACCGATGCGCTGGGGTCGTTGCTGCACATCGTGAATGCGGCAGGCGCCACGACCGCGACCTACACGTACGAGCCGTACGGGGCGGTGACCTCGAGCGGCACGGACAGCACGGGGTTTCAGTACACGGGCCGCGAGGTGGATGTGGGCGGGCTGATGTACTACCGCGCCCGGTACTACAACCCCAGGACGGCGAGGTTCCTCTCGGAAGATCCGATCGGGTTGGCGGGTGGGGTGAATTTGTATGGGTATGTGGGGGGGAGTCCGACGAATGCGACGGATCCGCTTGGTCTCGTCAATCCTACGAAAACAGCCGTGGGCGTCGTTAACTTCTCTCGTGGCGCGTATTCGTTCGCAACCGGCGTGGGGGCACTAGTGTTCGGCGCTACGACGCGCAATCCCGTTGCCGTCGCAGTGGGCGTCTGGCGAGTTTCCTCAGGAGTTCAAAGTATGAAGCGGGGGGATCAGCAAATTGGTGAAGGTCTTTCGGAGCCACGAAGTGCCGCCAAGTGGAAGAACATTGCTGGTCTGCTGCCTTGGGGACAATGCATTGATGATGATGACGAACCTTATGCGAAAGACTACTACCGCGAAAAGGCCAAAGAGCTTCCAAACAATTGGCTTGAGTGGCTCAAAGAGGTAGGGACGGTTTTCTGATGCTGGAGCAGATAGTAAAAGGCATTGAGTTGCTCTATTTTCCTCTGGCACTCCTTGGGCTAGTGACCGTCCCGATATTGGGAATCGTTATTCTGGTCAAGCGAATTCGGCGTGGAAGATCTTTTTGGAGTTCCGTCCGTGAGTTCTTTTCATTTTTATGGCGAAACCTCCCGTAGGGTCAGAGACGAATTGCGAGGAAACAAGGTCGCAGTCATCGCACTTCGGAGCACGGGGTCGGGTCTTGCAATCGAGCATCTCTTTTGACGCCTGCCACCACCGCCTACACCTACGACGCCGGTGACCGCCCGACCCAGATCACCGACTCGGTGGGCGGCACCATCACGCGCATCTACGAAAACGGCGCCCGCCGTTTCAGTGGAGGCTCACGTTCCGCAGGAACGTGAAGCGTCGCGGGCCGTAGCTACAACCGCTTCGACACCGCCGCCACGGATGTGGCGCCGCTGGGGGCTGGCACCAGCGCGCTGACGTACACGTACGACGCCGCCGGCCGGCGCACCCAGATGCAGGTCACCGGGCAGACCGCGGTCACCTACGGCTACGACGACGCCCACCGCATCACCGGCATCACCCAGGGCACGAACGTGGTGGGCTTCACCTACGACGCTGCCAGCCGCCGCACGCAGGCCACGCTGCCCAATGGCGTGACCATCGACTACGCGTATGAAAGCGGCGACAGCCGCTTCGGTGAAGGCTCATACGCCGCAGGCGCGTGAAGCGCAGCGGGCCGGAGCCACAACGCGAATCAGTTGACGGGCCTCACCTACAAGCGGAACGGCATCACGCTCGGGAATCTCACCTACGGCTATGCGGACATGGGGTCAGGTCTCGTTTATTGCGTCCGGAAAGCACGGTGTCAGGTCTTGCAATCGAGCATCGCTCTTTGGGACAGCTGATAGAGGCATTGCGTGAGCTCCTCCAGGGCCGGGGCCGTGGCCTCGATGAGCTTCTCTTCCACGGCAGCACCGGCCTCTTGCCGGTAATGGCGCACCTCTGCACGCCGATCTTCCCTGGCCTTGGGCCGCAGAACGTACGGCTTGATCCGAGGCGCCGGGCAATCCAGGGGTGACGCACGCTCGGCAGGCCGCTCGCGCGGTCGGCGGGTGTCTGGCCATCCCGGCGTTCGGATCCGAGCGACCGCCAGACGAGGGCGATGTCGTCGACTGGCACCAGCCTGCCGGCTTGTTTACGGCGTAAACAAGAATGCGGGCGCCACAGTCGCAGAACAGTGCAGAGGTGACCGTCGCCGATGAAGTGCCCGGGCACGCCCGAGTGGGAACCCACGCCCGCGCGAGGCCCGACGATCCTCGACTGGCCCGACCCTGAACCGCTCTGCGAAGCGCTGGCCCCGTTACCCTATCCCGTGGACGCCCTGCCCGCCTTGCTGCGCGCCCACGACGATATCGAGCGCGGTCTGGACATCGGCGGTGACTACCCTTCGTTACGTGCCGGTCACCGGACAGTTCGTGGTCACCTGAGGCTGCGACGACGCCCTTCGCTCGACCACCTCGGCCATGAAGGCGGCACCGCTGGGGGCCGGCATCAGTACGCTGACCGATACGTACGACGCCGCCCAGAGCAAGGGGGCCTTTCTCCCGCCATTGCCTCGAAAGCAAACGACGTCCACGGAATTCCAGCAGCGTCTGAACACCAACTACTTTTCGAATCGAATTCCCAGCTCCGGACAACTTGCCTCCAGATTCCGTATTAACAGACTGGAGGCCGCGGTGTTCCGAGAACGTGTACGCCGGTGTGGCCTTCGTCCACTACTTCGGGAGACGACGGATATGCAAACCAACACTTCAGTGCAACCTACTATCCTCCGCCGCCGGCAGGTCGAGCAGCGCACAGGCCTCGCCCGCAGCACGCTCTACCAGTACATCAAGGACGGCGACTTCCCGCCGCCCGTGCAGCTCGGCCTGCGCGCGGTGGGCTGGCTCGAGTCGGACGTCAGTGCTTGGATCGCCGCACGGGTGAAGCAAGGCCGCCCTGCCGGGGATGGGTGTGGCGAGCGCTCATCGGTTCGCGGCGTTGTTGCGGGCAAGCGCCATGCACGCCGGGAGGGCTGAGGCGCTCGACCAGTTCCGCGCCGCGCTCATCGCGCGTGGCATCGTGCCGCCCGATCCGATCGTCGCCGACGGCGGGCTGCACCGATGTCATGCCGAGGGCCGTCACGGGCGCGGTGACGCCGCCTACGTGCTGCACCTGGACGGTCTGCCGGCCGGGGGCTTCACGAATTGGCGGGATGGCCGCGGCTGGGAGGCGTGGCGATTCGACAGAGGCGCCCCGCTGAGGGCGGGAGATCGCGATGCGCTGCGTGCGCGGATGCAGTCCGGGCGGGCGCAGTGCCAAGCTGAAGCGGCTCGCCGACACCACGCTGCCCGGCAACGCGCTTCGCGCTACTGGCACCGTGCGTCGGCGGCACCGCGGGATCATCCGTACCTCGCGCGCAAGGGGGTGCAGGCGTGTGGGCTGCGGGTCTACCGCGGCGCATTGGTGGTGCCGGTGCAGGATGCCGATGGCGTCCTGCAAAGCCTGCAGTTCATCGGGGCGGATGGTGCGAAGCGGTTCCTCAAGGGTGGGCGAGTGCAGGGGCTCCGCTACTGGATCGGCGGGAATGGTGGCGACACGGTCTGCATCGCCGAAGGCTTCGCCACCGGCGCCAGCGTGTGGGAGGCCACCGGCCATGCGGTCGCGGTGGCCTTCCATGCGGGCAACCTGGAGCCGGTGGCTCGGTCGATCCGTGAGGCGTATCCGAAGGCGCGCATCGTTGTCTGTGCCGATGATGACCACGCCACGCCCGGGAATCCTGGGGTGACACAGGCACGGCAAGCGGCTCGCGCCGTAGGCGGGTGTCTGGCCATCCCAGTGTTCGGGTCCGCCAGTGCTGGCGACGGGAGTGAAGTCGTCGACCTGAACCGGCCTTCTGGCTTGTTAACGGCGCAAACAGCCGCGGCGGCGGTGGCGGACACACCAGCAAGTCCGACGCTGACCGACTTCAACGACTTGCATCGCCATGCTGGCTTGATAGCAGTGCTAACAGCCGTGCAGGCGGCGGAGCATCCGCGAGGCGCTGAGCGGGATTCCGCCGCTGGAGGAGGCCCAGCGGTCATCGACTGGCCCGACCCTGAGCCGTTGACCGAAGCGCTCCCCCCACTGCCCTACCCCGTGGACGCCCTCCCCGCCTTGCTGCGCGACGCGGTGCTGGAAGCTCAGTCCTTCGTTCAGGCACCGGTAGCGCTGGTCGCTTGTTCGGCACTGGCCGCGCTCTCGCTCGCGGGGCAAGGCCTGGTCAATGTGCGTCGGGACCACCAGCTCGTGGGGCCGGTATCGCTGTACGTGCTCGCGGTCGCCGAGTCCGGTGAGCGGAAGACCACGTGCGACACGATCTTCGGCGTGGCGCTGCGTGACTGGGAGCGCGATCGGAGGACCGCGGTCGGGCCGGAGTTCGCCGCCCAGGAGGCAGCCGCGGAGGCGTTCGAGGCGAAGAAGGCCGGGATCCTCGAGGCCATCAAGCACAAGCGTCGCCGGGCACAGGACACCGCGATGGAGGAAGACGCACTCGATGGGCTGGCGCGAGAGGCGCCGGTGGCGATCCCGGTGCCTCGTCTGCTCTATGCAGACGCCACACCCGAGGCGCTTGCCCATGGCCTGGGGACGGGCTGGCCGACCGGCGGGGTGTTGTCGGCCGAGGCCGGCGCGGTCTTCGGAGCGCACGGCATGGGCTACGAGACCATCCTGCGGAATCTGGCATTGCTCAACGTGCTGTGGGACGGCGGTGAGATTGCCGTCGATCGCCGCAGCAAACCGTCATTCCAGTTGCGCGACCGGCGGCTCACGTTCGGTCTCATGGTGCAGCCTGATGCGCTTCGGGGGTTCCTCGAACGTGCGGGCGCGCTACCGCGCGGCACCGGGTTCATTGCCCGATTCCTGATCGCGTGGCCGGGCAGCACTCAGGGCACACGTGCTTATCGGAGCACACCGGCATCGACCCCTGCGGTCGATCGCTTCTCCAGTCGGGTCACGGCGCTGCTGGACATGCCGTTGCCCACCGACGCGGCCGGTGGGCTCAAACCGGTGACGCTGGATCTATCGCCCGCTGCTCGCATTGCATGGATCCGTGCGCACGACGAGATCGAGAGCGGACTGGGCGTCGGCGGTGACTACCAGTCCGTACGCGACGTGGCGGCCAAGGCCGCCGAGAACGTGGCGCGTCTGGCGGCGCTCTTCCACGTGCTGGCGCATGGTCCGACCGGGAGTGTCGGCATCGATGCGATAGAGGGTGCGGTACGCATCGTGGGATGGCATCTGCACGAGGCCCGGCGTCTGCTCGCCGATCTCGATACGCCGCCGGCGCTGGCCGCCGCCATCCGGCTCGACACCTGGTTGCTCAACGAGGTACGGGGGACCGGTAGCGGCCGCGTTCCGACGACGCGCGTGTATCAGTTCGGGCCGGCGTGCGTGCGGGACAGTCGAGATTTGAAGACGGCCCTCGCCACGCTCAACGAACGCGGCCGGGCACGGATGGAGGAAGTCGGTCGGCGGCGCTACCTGGTGGTGAATCCGGCGCTGGTCGAGGGTGGGTCGGTGACCAGCCGCGGGTGATCGCGGCGTCACTGTCCTCGGGGGCTGCCATTTCTGCTATTCCTGCTAGCGCCGCCCCCGGGGACGACATCGAGAACAGCAGGAATAGCAGCAATAGCAGCCGACCACGCAAGACGCGTCGTTCGACGTCTCAGCCCGCACGGCGGAACGGAACCACCCCGCGCCCCTCGCCGGTGCGAACGAACGTCAGCATGAGGAAACGCATCGCGAGCCGCGTCAACTTGTTGCCGTCGTAGGCATCGAGCTTTTCGAGGAACTCCGGAAGTTCCGATTCCTTCAGGGCCTTGTGGGAGGGGGAGGCGCATTTGCGCTGCAACCTCATGAATTGCTGGGAGCGCAGATCGATGGAGTTGCGCGTGTACCCCCAGAAGCACCCCAGGTGAGGGGTACTGGATTCGTACCCTCTGATTCGCGCAGTCGCCGACCGGCCTCGGCCCGGATCGATCAGGACCTCGGAACCCCGCACCCCGCCCATCAACGAGTCAGAAGCGTAGCGCCTGGAACCCTGGCAGCCCGTTTGTCGAACGTCCAAAACGGCTGCTCTCCTGCCTGCGAGGCCAGGGCCACATGCACACAGTCAGCAAACTCGGCAGTACTCTCCCGGAACAGATGCAAGGCAACCTCGAGAGCGCGTTCGGATTCGAACGAAAGCTCAGCCGCCGACAGCAGGCTCGAAACCACCTGGATGACGTCATCCTTTCCGAACTCGAAGCTTGACCGCAGCACCCACTCCAGTTCGAGCATCACGGTCACCGGCACGAAGAGCGACTGCCCCTCCTCGACGCATCGGGTGATCAGACGTTTGGCCGCCGCCAACTGTGCGCTGTCGTCCTGCACCACATAGCGCACCAGAATATTGGTATCGAGAGCTGGCATCGGGAACCGGTCAACGCCACGGGTTCATCGAGTCGACACTGACCCGCTTGCCCTTCGGGGCCTTGAGCATCCCGGCCATGTCGAGAATCGACTTAGTCTTGGCGCGCACGATGAGTGTCCCGTCAGGCGTCACCGACCACACCAGCCTAGTTCCAGGCTCCGCATGAATGAGCACCCGGATATCGGCGGGTACAGTGGTCTGCCCCTTGGCAGTGATCGTGGACTCGGCCATGTGAACTCCTTACTTGACGATCCATTGTAATGCGATGATGGGCTCCGCGGGAAGCGGGATCCTCGTGCGGAATGAACGAAAAAAGTAGCTCACCCGATTCCTGCCTCGATGTGCGCGAGCGCGTCAGGGCCCAGGATCATCTGCGACCCGCACGCATTGACGTCCGCCTCCCTTTGCAAGGCTTCAGCGAACCAGGCCCGACCAACCTGGGTGTCACGTTCGAAGCTGGCGATGAGACGTTCCAGCAATTGGGCGCGCTCCTTTGCACCCAGGCTGAGAACCTGCGCCTCGAGGTCATGATATGGCGTCGCCATGAAACGTCCGGTGCATTGCTGTGGCTGCAGGAAGCAATGCGCGACATCTAGAAAGCGACAGGGTTGGCACGCGGGAATCCGCGTGCCAACCGGTGCCGAAATGGCGATGACCCGTTCCGGCACCACGTCCCGGGATCGAGCTAGGGAAGCTCTGCAGAGCCACCGATTCGGCAGCACGTAGAGCATGAGTTGGTCACGCTGGAGATCGAACGCGGTGGATGAGGCGGAAACGAACACCGTCGGGTCGACATTGCGTACCCGCGGGTGCCGTTTCGCACCCGATTCCGGGGTGTTGCGGCGATCACGGACGCACCTGTGCCTCGGGCATCAACAATCGCCTGACCTGGTACACGTTCGCCAGCGCGAACAGGACGGTGAGCTGCGCGGTGTTCTTTGCCAGGCCGCGGTAGCGTGTCTTCATGTTGTGAATTCGCGCCCACATAGAGCCATTTCGTTCGCGGCGTAATGGAGCCGCCTGATTCGCGGCCAAATGGAGCCCGTCGATTCGCGGCGTGCGAACCGAACGTGGACGGGCGCGGATGGAGGAAGTCGGGCGGCGGCGCTACGTGGTGGTGAATCCGGCGCTGGTCGAGGGTGCGTCGGTGAAGCGCCGTCAGTGATATCGGCGTCACTACCCCCGGGGGCTGCTATTCCTGCTATTCCTGCTATTCCTCAGTGCGTTGACCCGGGCATCTCGACCGGGAATAGCACGAATAGCAGGAATAGCAGGGTGGCGAGGAGACAACATCGCGATGCCGCTCTGCCACCACTTCGACGACGTGCAGGGTGTACGACGGGCCGAGGCCATCAACGCACTCGCTGAATTGCAGTCGGCCGCGTAGCTGCATCTGGTCCGGATCGTCGGTGCCGCGATGCGAGAACCGCGCCTTGCGGGAGTCATCGCCTGGCACGAAGCAGAGATCCGCCGCGCAAGTGATGGGGCAACTCGAAGACGCGCGTTCGGGCCTCGCTGAGTGCCACGTCAACCTTGGTCGGGAGCGCTACGCATCGGTTGACCGGGCGCGGACGCGGCGCTGCGGCGGAGGCGCAAGAAAAGTCCGGGCAATGCTCATATCGGGACCCATATCGGGACCATTCTTGAAGATTCTCTGGAACACCTTCGAAAACAAAATCATAACTTATTGATTTTATTGGTGGGCCCGCTGGGACTCGAACCCAGGACCAAAGGATTATGAGTCCTCTGCTCTAACCGACTGAGCTACAGGCCCTACGTAAAGCAGAAACGACACTGGCCGGAAAGAGCCGGCCAGTGGGTGGTACGCGACCTCGAGCCGGTCAACCCTCGAGGAAGCTGCGCAGTCGTTCCGAACGGGAAGGATGCCGGAGCTTGCGCAGCGCCTTGGCTTCTATTTGTCGAATGCGCTCGCGCGTGACATCGAACTGCTTGCCCACTTCCTCCAGCGTGTGGTCGGTGTTCATCTCGATGCCGAACCGCATGCGCAGCACCTTCGCTTCGCGCGGGGTCAGGGTGTCGAGCACTTCCTTCGTGGCGTCCTGCAGGCTGCTGTAGACCGCAGCCTCGACAGGAGCGAGCGTGGTCTGGTCTTCGATGAAATCGCCGAGATGGGAGTCGTCGTCGTCGCCGATCGGCGTCTCCATGGAGATGGGTTCCTTGGAGATCTTCAGGATCTTGCGGATCTTCTCCTCGGGCATCTCCATCTTCACGGCCAGCGTCTGCGGATCGGGCTCCTGCCCGGTCTCCTGCAGGATCTGACGCGAGATCCGGTTCATCTTGTTGATCGTCTCGATCATGTGGACCGGGATGCGGATGGTGCGCGCCTGGTCGGCGATCGAGCGGGTGATGGCCTGGCGGATCCACCACGTCGCGTACGTCGAGAATTTGTAGCCGCGACGGTATTCGAACTTGTCCACGGCCTTCATCAGGCCGATGTTGCCCTCCTGGATGAGGTCGAGGAATTGCAGGCCGCGGTTCGTGTACTTCTTCGCGATGGAAATCACGAGGCGCAGGTTGGCTTCGGTCATCTCGCGCTTCGCGCGGCGGGCCTTCGCCTCACCCGTGGACATCTGCTTGGAGATGTCCTTCAGATCCTTGATCGGGATGCCGACGCGGGTCTGCAGGTCGATCAACCGCTGCTGCTGCTCGAGGATCGCCGGTGCGTGGCGCGTTAGCGCTTCGCTGTAGGGCTTGCGGGCTGTGGCCTCGCGGCGCACCCAGTCGAGATCTTCCTCGTTGCCGGGGAAGTTCTTGATGAAGTACTGGCGCGGCATGCCGGCCTTGTCGACGCAGAGGTCCATCACGGCGCGCTCGTAGGAGCGGACGCTCTCGACCATCTTGCGGACGCTGTCGCACAGGGCCTCGATCTGCTTCGCGGAGAAGCGGATGTTCATCAGTTCTGCGGAGATGTCGGCCTGCGCCTTCAGGTACGGCTTGCTCTTCACGCCCTGGCGCTGCAGGGCGGTGATCATCTTCTTGTTGAGGCCGCGGATGTGCTCGAAGCGCTCCATGGCGGCGATCTTCAGCTGGAGCAGGCTGGCGGTCTGGGCGGCTCCGCCCTCGTCGTCGTCCTCCTCCGCGTTCAGCTCCTCCTCCATGGCCTCCTCGGGCATGGCCTCCTCGGCTACGGCGTCGTCGGCGTTGGGGTCATGGAGGCCGTCCACCACTTCGTCGACACGCAGCTCGTCGCGCTCGACCTTGTCCGCGAGTTCGAGAATCTCGCCGATGGTGGTGGGGCAGGCGGAGATCGCCTGGATCATGTGCTTCAGGCCGTCCTCGATGCGTTTGGCGATCTCGATCTCGCCCTCGCGCGTGAGGAGTTCCACCGAGCCCATCTCGCGCATGTACATCCGCACGGGGTCGGTGGTCCGACCGAACTCGGAATCGAGGGTGGAGACCGCAGCCTCCGCCTCCTCGACGGCATCCTCGTCGGTGGTCGTCGGCGTGTTCTCCGACATGAGGAGGGTCTCGGCGTCGGGCGCCTCGTCGTAGACCTGGATCCCCATGTCGTTGATCATGCTGATGACGCTTTCGATCTGCTCGGCGTCCAGCATGTCGTCGGGGAGGTGATCGTTCACCTCGGCGTAAGTGAGGAACCCGCGCTCCTTGCCCAGCACAATGAGGTTCTTCAGCCGGGTGCGCCGCGCTTCCGCATCGTTCCCCTGGGCATTGGCGTCCACGGCAGCTGCCATCGCAGCCGCCATTGCTGCCTTACGGTCTCGTTCTTTTTCCTTGGCCATCACCGACTTCCGAATTCGTGAAAAAAAGCCCGCGATTGTAACTGATCCGGGCTGCCGCTCCCCCGACGCCTAAGCCGTTCCGGCCGGCGTACTGCCGGACGCGAACAAGGCACGGGCCTCGGGAGGAAGATCACTGGGGCGCTGCACCTGCCGCGCCGCCGCCAACTGCTGGTTGAACCTGCGCTGCTTCTCGAGCCGTTCCGCGATCGCCGCCAGGTCATCCTCGTAGGCGTAGTCGTCGTCGCGCTTCATCAGTTGTTCCTGCACCCGCTGGGCCAGGGTGTCGTTCCCGCCATCCACCAGCCACTGCACGAGAGCTTGGGGCGAGGGCAACAGTTCGCCAGTGGCCAAGCGACCGGCGAGATCCCCGACCATCGGCCAGCATCCGGAACCATCCGCCGCGGCCGCCGCGCGCCCGGCGAGGAGGTGCAGCTCCGGTCGCGCAACCAGTGCTTCGAGCGCGCGATCGGGGAGGTTGTTCAACAGGCTCGCCCGGGCGGTGTTGGATCGCCGCGAAGGCCCGGCCTGCGCCGGCTGGGCCCGCTGCACAGGTTCCGGCAGACTCGCGAACGACACCCCGGCAGCACGCGCCACAGCGTCGCGCATCGCCAGCCCGAGGTTGCGGGCCGTGATCTGACCGAGCAGGGCCTCGGCCTTCTTCAGGAACTCGGCCCGATCTTCCGGGGTGGCCATGTCGAGCCCGGATCTGAGTTCGCGAAGCATGAATGCGGAAAGCGGTTCCGCCCGGTCGACCATCTCTTCGAAGGCGTCGCGCCCATGGCTCCGGATGAAGGAATCCGGGTCTTCCTTGTCGGGCAGGAAGAGGAAATTGACGTGCTTGCCATCGGTCAGGGCCTGGAGACTGGTCTCGAGGGCGCGCCACGCCGCCCGGCGCCCCGCCGCATCGCCGTCGAAGCAGAACGTGACGTGGTCGGCCTGACGCAGCAGTTTCTGCACATGGAAAGGCGTCGTCGCGGTCCCCAACGTCGCAACCGCATTGGCGACGCCGTGCTGCGCGAGGGCCACGACATCCATGTAGCCCTCGACGACGATGACGCGATCGGCCTCGCGGATGGCACGACGCGCCTGGAACAGACCGTAGAGTTCGCGCCCCTTCTCGAAGACCGGGGTTTCCGGGGAATTGAGGTACTTCGGCTCGCCGGCACCGAGCACGCGCCCGCCGAATCCGATGATCTCGCCGCGCGTGCTCACGATGGGGAACATCACGCGGTCGCGGAACCGGTCGTAGCGCCGGCCCTCGTCGCTGCGGATCACGAGGCCCGCCTCGACGAGCACGTCGGCCGTGGCGTAGTCGGAAAAGGTTGCCTCGAGGTTCTGCCAGCCGTCGGGGGCGTAGCCCAGACCGAAGCGTGCGGCGATCTCGCCCGTGACGCCGCGGCCCTTCAGGTAGGCGATGGCCGCCTCCGAGACCCGCAACCGGTCCTTGAAGAACCGCGAGGCGCGGGTCAGGGCATCGACGATATGGGCGTTGGCCGAAGCGTTGGCCTGGCGCGCGCCGTCGGTCTCGCCGGCCGGGACAACCATGCCGACGCGGGCGGCGAGTTCCTTCACGGCCTCGACGAATCCCAGCCCGTGGTACTCCATCATGAAGCCGATGGCCGTGCCATGGGCACCGCAGCCGAAGCAGTGATAGAACTGCTTGGTCGGGCTGACGGTGAACGAGGGAGACTTCTCGGTGTGGAACGGGCAGCAGGCAGCCAGATTCGCACCGGCACGCTTCAGCGGCACCGCCGACTCGACGACATCGACGATGTCGACCCGGCTCAACAGATCCTGGATGAAGGACTGCGGAATCATGTGCGAGCGTGTGTCCCGGTTGTCCGCGCGACGCCTGCGCTGGCGTTCGAGCGACGGTCCTGCTGCGACCGATTATAGGGGGCAACGTCCCCGCACGGACGGCGTGCGAGGGGTGCCCGACGAGCGGTCTAGCCGCCGGTGAGCCTTGCCTTGACCAACTGGGACACCGCCGCCATGTCCGCACGACCCGCCAACAGCGGCTTCACAATGGCCATGACCTTCCCCATGTCCTGGGGCCCCGTTGCGCCCGACTGCGTCACCGCCGTGGCGATCGTCGCCGCGATCTCCTCGGCCGACGCACCCTGGGGCATGTAGGCCTCGAGCACCGTCACTTCGAACTTCTCGGCATCGGCGAGATCCTGTCGACCCGCCGCCTCGTACTGGCCGATGGAGTCACGCCGCTGCTTGAGCATCTTGTCGATGACAGCGACGACATCGGCGTCGGTCAGCTCCTTGCGCTCATCCACCTCGCGTTGCTTGAGGGCGGCGAGCAGGAGGCGGATCGCCGAGAGGCGGGCGGTCTCCCGCGCTCGCATGGCGTTCTTCATGTCCTCGGTGACGCGGTGCTTCAGCTCTGACATGGCCTGCTCCAGAAAAACGAAAACCCCGCGGCCTTTCGGTGCGCGCGGGGTCGTCGGACTGCCGAACTTTGCGCGATCAGTACAGCTTCGGCGGAAGCAGCTGGCTGCGCAGGCGCTTGTGATGGCGCTTGACGGCAGCGGCGAGCTTGCGTTTGCGCTCCGCGGTGGGCTTTTCATAGAATTCCCGGGCCCGCAGCTCGGTGAGCAGGCCGGTTTTCTCCACGGTGCGCTTGAAGCGGCGAAGCGCCACTTCGAACGGCTCGTTTTCCTTGACGCGTACGGTCGGCATGTAGTCCTCTGAGTCCTTTCGAATCCTGTGGGTCCGTGGGCGGTCCGCTCGGTGTTGCTGGTTCGTCGCGCTGCTCTTTCTGCTGCGTCGTGCGCTTCTGCTTCGTCGTACACCCTGGCACGTCCTGCAACGCGCTGTACTCACTGGTGTACGACAGTCACGCACCGAGTGGCCCTTCCATCCCTGCTCCCGAATTTCCCCCGGACGGCGCTGAACCGGCTCTTCTTCTGCGGGGCGAAACGAGGGCGGCGAGGATAACAGGATTCCCGCAGCGTTTGAACCCTTTCACGGAACTTCCCCCAATTGATCGTCCTCGGCATCGAGTCGTCGTGCGATGAGACAGGCCTCGCCCTGTACTGCACATCGCGCGGACTCCTATCGCACGCCCTTCACTCCCAGGTCGACCTGCATACCGACTACGGCGGCGTCGTCCCCGAACTCGCCTCCCGCGATCACGTCCGGCGGATCACGCCGCTGCTCGTCGAGGTGCTGGCCCGCGCCCGGATCAAGCGTACCGACATCGACGCCATCGCCTACACGGAGGGGCCCGGGCTCGCGGGCGCCCTGCTCGTCGGCACCGCCTTCGCCCACGGTCTGGGCATGGCCCTGGATGTGCCCGTGATCGGCATCCACCATCTGGAGGGGCACCTGCTGTCGCCGCTCCTGGCGGACCCAGCGCCGGAGTTCCCTTTCGTGGCCCTGCTCGTATCGGGAGGGCACACACAGCTCATGCACGTCGCCGGGGTCGGCGGCTACACGCTGCTCGGCGAGACGGTGGACGACGCCGCCGGGGAAGCGTTCGACAAGACCGCCAAGCTGCTGGGCCTGGGCTATCCCGGCGGACCGGCACTTTCTCGACTGGCCGCCACGGGTACGCCCGGACGCTTCCGCCTCCCGCGTCCGAAGATCGCCTCCGGGGACCTCGATTTCAGCTTCAGCGGTCTCAAGACCGCCGTGCTCACGGCATCCCGCCAGGCGCCACTGGACGACGCCTCGCGCGCCGACCTTGCCGCCGAGTTCCAGGCGGCCGTCGTGGAGGTCCTGGTGACCAAGGCGCTCGCCGCGGCCGCCCAGACCGGCGCGACCCGCCTGGTGGTCGCTGGCGGGGTCGGCGCCAACGTGCAGTTGCGGGCAGGCCTCACGACCGGCGCCGCGGCGAAAGGCATCCGGGTCTACTACCCCGACCTCGCGTTCTGCACCGACAACGGCGCGATGATCGCCTTCGCTGGAGCGATGCGACTCGGCCTTGCAATGCCCGCCGGCGCCTTCGGGGTCAGACCGAGATGGGATCTCGGGAGCGTCCTGCCAGCCGCTTGAGGTCAGTACCTACTTCGCGCCGATTCTCTTCTCTGCTCCGGAGCGCAGCCGCCGGATGTTCTCCCGATGGCGCCAGATCAGCAGACCGGCCATCACGACCACGGCGCCGATCACGAGATCCTGCCCGATCAGCACTGCCGTCGCGATGGGCGCCGCGACGGCCGCCGCGAGCGCCCCGAGGGACGACACCCGGGAGATCGCGAAGACGGCGATCCAGACCGCCAGGACGATCGCCCCGAGCGGAGCGGACAGTCCGAAGAGCACGCCGGCGGCCGTGGCCACACCCTTGCCGCCACGGAATCCGAAGAAGACCGGGTAAAGATGTCCAAGGAAAGCCGCGAGCCCGCCGAGCGCCATGTCGCCCGGACCGAAGCCCGCCTTGGCGGCAAGGCCCCGCGCGACGAGGACGACGACCATACCCTTGAGGGCGTCGCCGGCCAGCGTCAGGACAGCCGCCAACTTCTTGCCGGTGCGCAGGACGTTGGTCGCGCCCGGATTGCCGGATCCGTACGAGTGCGGATCCGGCAATCCCATGGCACGGCTGACGATCACAGCGAACGAGAGCGAGCCGACGAGGTACCCGGCCACGACGAGGAGGAGGAGATTCATGGCGGCATCTTACAATCGGCGCTCGACGTGGAGATCGCGGACGCCGCGTGCCGCACGATCTTTCGACCGCGCCGGGTGGTTCCGTCGGCCCCATGGAGAGAAACCGATGACAGCGACGCCGATGCAGTTCTCCGTCAGCCATGCCGGACCCGACGACTTCCGGAAGGACGGCCTGCGACCGTTCTTCGAATACCGCGACCTCGGCATCCGGGCTGCAACCGGAGGCAAGGTCGTCGCCCACGTGATCAGGGCGGTCCCCGGCACGACAGCCCAACCGGAGCGCCACCGGCACGAGGTCGAGTTCCAGATGGTGTACGTGCTGAAGGGCTGGATCCGGTTTCACTACGAAGGGGTCGGGGAGGTGACGCTGACCGCGGGGAGTTGCGTCCACCAGGCGCCCGGCATCCCGCACACCGAACTCGGTCACTCGGACGACTTGGAATTGATCGAGATCGTGCTCCCGGCCGACTTCCGGACCGTCGCGATGCCCGGGGCCTGACACCCTGGCCCGCGGGGCGTTTCCGGCCTGCCCTGTGCTAACCTCCGACGGAGTGGCTCCGGGCCTCCTGCTCACCCGACCTGCGCGGATGTCTTCGCCGCGGACGGATCGACCCTCGAATAGCGCCCCGGGGCTTCCTGCAAACGCATCACCACATATTTGGAGTCCCCTGAAATGACTGGTTTCATTCTGCTCGGCGCGCCCCTCGTCGTCGTGCTCGGTTGCCTCTTCTGGGTCTTGTCCTTCTCGAAGGAACAGGAGCGCATCAACGCCGAGCGATGGAAGGCCCAGGGCGCGCGCTGATCCTGGTTCGTCCGGTACGAAGCCCCGCGGTGGCGACACCCCGGGGTTTTTTTTCGCCTGTCGTCTGAATCCACTCCCGCGGCCATGGACGTAAATCCGCTCGGCGCACCCTGCGCCGACATGCCGATACGCCAGGACTTGGAGACCCTCCATGCGACAGAATGCCCTTGCCACACCCCTCGACTGGATCTTCCGCGGGCTGGGAGTCGCCGACAACGTCGGCAGCTGGCTGCCGGGTCTGTCCCTCCGGCTGCTGCTCGCCTGGGAGTTCGGGGAAGCCGGCCTCGAGAAGTTGCGGGGGAACAACTGGTTCAACGACATCGCGGACCAGTTCCCGTTTCCGTTCTCGGTGATCCCGACGGAGATCAGCTGGCAGATGGCGACCTGGTTCGAGGTCGGCGGTGCGCTTCTTCTGGTGGCTGGCCTGGCCACCCGGTTCATCAGCGTGAGCCTCGTGATCCTGACGATCGTCGCCTGGGCGGCGGTCCACGCCGGCAACGGATACAACGTCTGTGACAACGGCTGGAAACTGCCGCTCATCTACCTGGTGATGTTCGTGCCGCTGGTGTTCCAGGGCGCCGGAAGACTCAGTGTCGATCGGTGGTTCGCGAACCGCTTCGGGGACCCGTTCGCAGGCCCGCGCTGACCGGCCTCCCGGGGAGCCGGGAGTCCGTCGGACTTGGGATGATTCGGCTGCAATGGAGGAAGAGCGGTCCATGTTCCGCGGCTTCCTCCTCGCGTATTCCCGATACGTGCGTCGCAATCGTCAAACTCTGTCCTCGCACTCCCGCCGTTTCGCTATCGACCATCCAAGTCCGACAGGCTCCTAGCGCTCCAGGCGGAAGATGATCGGCACGGCGACCTTGAACTCCCGTCCGCGCAGGAAACGGGGGGGCGGAGGCAGGTCGGTGACCGCGCGTGCCTTGGTGACCGCCTCGGCGTCCAGCACCACGTGGCCGCTCGATGACTCGACCCGTGCGCTTTTCACCTGACCGTCGGGACCGATGACAAGGATCACCTCGGCCGTGCCCTCCCAGGCGTTGATCAGGGCCTCGCCGGGGTATCGCTGGTCCCGCACGATGCGCGCACGGACCGCCTCGGTATAACCGCCGACCTCCAAGCGCCTCTGCTGTTCGAGACTGAGCAACTGGGGCATGTGGGGGGAGAGCAATCCCGATCCTGCGGCGGTCACCCACCCGGCGTGTGCCGTGAGCGCCAGGCCGATGACGGACGCCTGGACGAATCTGGTCATGGCGGTCTCCTTGCGGAAGCCGGGACCTGCCTGCGCTTCGTGTGCGCATTGTTCTGGAGGAATCCCGGCCGGGATCGAGCGTAACCCAAACCCGGTGGAAGACCCACGCCCTCGCCGACGGCCGGACCTGGCTTGCAAACTGCTCGAGGAAACGCAGCTTTCCGACTCTCCCGGAAGAGGTCCGCCATGACCGAATCGCATTGCAGTTCGACCCTGGAGCTGGTGGCGTCCGCCCATCGGAGACGACCCGCTCCCGTGATGCCAGCCGCGCTCGACACGCTGTTCCATCAGTTGGCGACGTGCGACGACGTCGACGTCGCGTCGGCCACGGAAGCCCGCATCTGGGACCTGTGGATGTATCACCCGCACCATCGGGCCGCCCGCCATCTCGATCGCGCCTCCACCGAGATCGCCACGCACTGTCACGACATCGCCGAAACGCGGCTGTCGCGCCTGCTGCGGAGCGCGCCCGACTACTGCGAGGCCTGGCACAAGCGGGCCACGCTCTACTACCTGCAGGAACGCGACGACGAATCGCTGGACGCCCTGCACCACGTACTCGAGCTGGAACCGCGGCACTTCGGCGCCATCTGTGCCGTGGCGGAGATCCTGCTCTCGAAGGGCGACCGCGACGCGGCGGCCTTCGCCTTCGAAACCGCCCTGCGCTTCCACCCGCACCTCGGCGAGGCGCAACACCGACTGCTCGAACTGCAGTGAGGCGGAATCCCTCGGAGCCCGCACCCGAACAGGGCGCCGGACGCGGCGCGCGAGGATGCCCGTGGTAGGCTCCGGGGATGCAAACCGATGCCAGTTCCGAGGCCCGATGCTTCACGCGCCGCGAGTCTCTCGCCGCATACCTCGACTGCGCAGACTACGTCTCCAGCTCGGCCCTTCGCCGGTTCGCCCGGACGGGCCAGTCTCCCGAGCTCGCCATGCGGACCTCGGTCGTGCCGAAGGAGGCCACCCTCGGTGACGCCCTCCACGCGATGCTGCTTGAACCCGAGCGATTCGACGAGGACTTCGTGACCGGTGACGCCCCTCCCCCGCCGGCGCCCGGCGAAGCATGCCCGGCGGAGCAGCGCACGTGGCTGTCAGCCGCCTCCTGCAAGGCCCTCGCGACCATGCGCGCCGCCGTGCTCGGCTACGACCGGCTGCCGCTTCGCGAATGGCTGGAGCGCGGCGACCGGGAGATCTCCTGCTACTGGACCGACGCCGCAGGCGGGCGCTGGAAGGCGCGCCCCGACTGCCTGTGCGACGACGTGATCGTGGAACTCAAGACCGCGTCGGACATCCGCCCGAACCACTTCTTGAAGTCGAGACGGCGCTTCGGGTACGACCTGCAGGCGGCCCACTACGTCGACGGGGTCACGCGGCTGATCGGCCGCAGGCCGCGCTTCCTGTACGTGGCCGTGGAGTCGGTCCGTCCCCATGGAATCTGGGTCCACGAACCCGAGCCCGAAGCGATCGCGGCGGCCACGACCCATCTGCTCGATATCCGATCACGCTTCCAGGCGGAGCTGACGGCACTGGCGGCGCCGCTTTGATCTCCGGCACCTCGCCAACGTGAATCTCCTCGAGCCGGCAGCTCAGGCAGAGGCTCTGCCGCCCTGCGGCAAGATAGACTCCCCGCCGGAATCCGCGGGGTCCCGCACCCATTTCATCCACTGAAAGCCATGCGAAAAATCACACTCACCCAGTTCCTCATCGAGGAACAACGCCACAAGGGCGTCATCCAGGGCGATCTGCGACTGCTGGTCGAGGTCGTCGCCCGCGCCTGCAAGGCGATCAGCATTGCCATCGGCAAGGGCGGCATCACCGGCATGCTGGGCTCGGCGACCACCGAGAACATCCAGGGCGAGGTGCAGAAGAAACTCGACGTGATCTCCAACGAGATCCTGCTCGAGACCAACGAGTGGGGCGGCCACCTCGCAGCCATGGCCTCGGAAGAGATGGACCATCCGTACATCATCCCGCACCGCTATCCGAAGGGTGAATACCTGCTCCTGTTCGACCCGCTCGACGGTTCGTCGAACATCGATGTCAACGTCTCGGTCGGGACGATCTTCTCGGTGCTGAACTGCCCGGAGAACATCGGTGCCGTCGAGGAACACCACTTCCTTCAGGCCGGCGCGAAGCAGGTCTGCGCCGGATACGCCGTCTACGGCCCGACCACCCTGCTCGTCCTGACCCTCGGCAATGGCGTGAGCTGCTTCACGCTCGACCGGGAGGTCGGCAGCTTCGTGCTGACGCAGCGCGACATGCGCATCCCCGAGGAGACGCGGGAGTTCTCCATCAACGCGTCGAACATGCGGCACTGGGAACCGCCGGTGAAACGCTACGTCGACGAACTTCTCGCCGGCAAGACGGGCCCGCGCGGCAAGGACTTCAACATGCGATGGGTCGCCTCGATGGTGGCGGACGTCCATCGCATCATGACCCGCGGCGGCATATTCATGTACCCGCGCGATGCGCGCGAACCCGACAAGCCCGGGAAGCTCCGCCTCATGTACGAGGCGAATCCGATGTCGATGATCGTGGAACAGGCGGGCGGTGCTTCCACCGATGGCAATCAGCGCATCCTGGACATCCAGCCCGAGCAACTGCACCAGCGCGTGGCGGTGTTCCTCGGCTCGAAGAACGAGGTCGAGCGGGTGACGTCCTACCACCGCTGAGCCACCGCGCAGGGTTCGGAGAGGCGAACCACCGGCGTGTCGTCGGGGCCATCGCCGGACGGCAGACGAAAAAAAACCGGGGACGAACGCCTCCGGTTTTTTCCTTTCGACAGCCCGCAACTGGCCGGCAGGGCTGTCCACACCTCCAACCGGCAAGCCGGATGGAGGTGCCACCGATCAGCTCAGATGCGCGCTCACCAGCTTCGTCATCTCGAACATCGACACCTGCTTCTTGCCGCCGAACACGGCCTTCAGCTTGTCGTCGGCGTTGATCATCCGCTTGTTCTTGGCATCCTGAAGATTGTTCTTCTTGATGTATTCCCAGATCTTCTTGGTCACTTCCGTGCGGGGCATTCCCTTGTCGCCGATCACGGCCGCGAGGACGGCGCTCGGGGTCATGGGCTTCATGAATGCGGCGTTCGGGGTGCGCTTCGCCGCGGGCTTCTTGGCCGCCGGCGCTGCCTTCTTGGCGGCAGGTGCCGCGGCTTTCTTGGCTGCCGGAGCTGCCTTCTTGGCCGGAGCAGCGGCCTTCTTGGCTGCCGGGGCAGCCTTCTTGGCTGGAGCCGCCTTCTTCACGGCGGGCTTCTTGGCAGCGGGTTTCTTGGCTACGGCCATTGGTATGCCTCCAATCTAAGTGAATGCGATGGTGACGCGGCGAGGGAACAGCCCCGCGACGGGAGCGCTAACGCGGCTGCGAGAATGCACAATTCGTCTGCGCATGACAAGGGCTTTCAGCGCCGTTTTTCCTCTATGAAAGCGTCGACATGCAAAGACCTCCGCGAAGGCGGCCGGATCGATGCGGTGGTGCTAATCTCCGATGCATCGCCGCACCACTCCGGAGAGATGCATGTGCGCCTGTTTCGCCGCCTTCCGCCGCTGTCTCCCGATGCTTCCGGTCCTGCTCATGACCGCTCTACCCGTGGGGTCCCTTCACGCCCGCACCGCGGGTCCGTTCATGGGCTACACGGGCGTGGAATGGGCCGACGACTTCGGCATCACCCGCGGCCGCTGCAGCAGGGAAGCCGTGGGCAGGGCCCTGGCGGATCCGCGCGCTGCGATGCCGGGGCAGAGTCCCGTGGCCGTGTTCGCAGGCGTCGACCTCGACGATGCCGACCGCGCGTGCGCAGCGCATGCGCTGGAGCTGGCGCGCCATGGGCGCACCGTACGCTGGTCCGCAGGCAAGCGGCAGGTGTCGATCTCGATCGGCGACGACGCCGTCGCCAACGGCCTGCCATGCCGGCCTTTCACGGTCCGCACCGGCGGCCGCACCACCCGCGGCCTCGCCTGTCAGGCGCAGGTGGGCGTCTGGGAAGTCACGAAGCCGCCAGCAGGGAAGTGAACTTCGCGCGGAGCTTCGCCACCTTCGGAGCGACCACGTACTGGCAGTAGGGCTGGTTCGGGTTCCGGGCGAAGTAGTCGTGGTGGTAGTCCTCCGCCGGGTGGAAGGTCTCCACCGGCACGATCTCCGTGACGATCGGCGCGTCGAACACATGCTCGCGCGACAGTGCCGCGACGAGGTCCTCCGCCTCCGCGCGCTGCGCATCGGTGTGGAAGAAGATCGCCGACCGGTACTGCGTGCCGACATCGTTGCCCTGCCGGTCGGGTGTCGTCGGATCGTGCGTGCCGAAGAACACCTCGAGAATGTCGCGGTAGCCGATCACGTCGGGATCGAACGCCACCTGCACCACCTCGGCATGCCCCGTATCGCCGTTGCAGACGTCCCGATACGTCGGAGCAGGGGTGTGTCCCCCCATGTAGCCGGACTTCACAGTCTTCACGCCCCGCAGGCGCACCAGCACGGCCTCCACGCACCAGAAGCAGCCTCCCGCCAGGGTCGCCGTCTCCATCGCCATCGTCGTCTCTCCTTCGCATCTGTGGGGACCCGTGGACCCCATCGTCGTCGGGCCGTTCATGGCGAGGATAGCGCGCGCGCCGACGATCCGACGGACTGCCGCGCCAAGTAGACTCCGCGCCTCGACGAACCGCGGACGGGAAACGACATGATCGGATTGCTGCAGCGGGTGCGCGAAGCCAGTGTGCGCGTGGGCGGTGAGGTGGTGGGCGGGATCGGCCCGGGGCTGATGGTCCTGGTCTGCGCCGAGCCGGACGACACGCCCGCCGTCGCGGAACGGCTCGTGGAACGCCTGCTCGGCTACCGCGTGTTCGCCGACGACGCCGGCAAGATGAACCGCAGCGTCCGCGACATCGGGGGCGGCCTCCTCCTCGTCCCCCAGTTCACGCTCGCCGCCGACACCCGCAAGGGCACCCGCCCCAGCTTCTCAGGGGCCGCGGCGCCCGACGTCGGTCGCGCCATGTTCGACCACGCCCTCGCGTTCGCGCGGGGCGCCCACCCGATCGTGGCGTCCGGGGTCTTCGGTGCCGACATGCAGGTGGCCCTCGTGAACGACGGCCCGGTCACCTTCTGGCTCGAGCAGGGTGTCGCAGGCACCTGAGGGTCCCGTGCCCATGATGTGAACAGTCCCCGGCGGGTCCGTGGACAGCGGCACCCCGTCCCGGTGAGACTCGCGACTCACTCCCAGAGGAGAACGCGGTGTCCTGGATCACAGGCGTGGGACTCACGCCCTTCGGCAAGCACCCGGGTCGGAGCACGCTCGACCTGATGAGCGAGGCGGCCGGCGCAGCCCTCGACGACGCCGGTCTCGGCCGCCACGACGTGGACGGACTGCTGACCGGCTACTCGACGACCTTCCCTCACCTGATGCTCTCTACGGTTTTCGCGGAGCACTTCGGCCTCGTGCCGACCTACGCCCACGCGATCCAGCTGGGCGGCGCGACCGGATTCGCGATGGCGATGCTCGCCCACCACGTCGTCGAAAGCGGCCTCGCGAAGAACGTCCTGGTGGTGGCCGGAGAGAACCGCCTCACCGGCCAGACCCGCGACGCCGCGGTCCAGACGCTCGCCCAGGTCGGTCACCCGGTGTACGAGGTGCCCTTCGGCGCGACGATCCCGGCGTACTACGGGCTGCTCGCCTCGCGGTACATGCACCAGCACGGCAACACCGAGCGCGACTTCGCGGAACTGGCGGTGACCATGCGGCGGCATGCTGCGGGCCATCCCGGCGCGCAGTTCCACGACTCCATCGATGCCGACCAGGTGCTCGCGTCCAAGCCCGTCGCCTCGCCGCTCAAGCTGCTCGACTGCTGCCCGGTGTCCGACGGCGGTGCCGCCTTCGTCGTGAGCCGCGACCGCACCAGCGACTTCGCGGTACGCATCCGCGGCACCGCGCAGGCGCACACGCATCAGCACGTCACCGCCGCGCCCAGCCTCACCGAGTTCGGTGCGGCCGCGTCCACCCGCGCGGCGATGCAGGCGGCGGGCATCCAGCTGGGCGACGTCGACTACGCCGCCATCTACGACAGCTTCACGATCACGCTCGCGATCCTGCTCGAGGAGATCGGGCTCGCCCCGCGGGGCGGCGCCGGCCGACTTGCCGCCGAGGGCCACTTCTCGAATGCGGACGGCGTGCCGCTCAACACCCACGGCGGTCTGCTGTCATACGGCCACTGCGGCGTGGGTGGCGCCATGGCCCACCTCGTGGAGACGCAGTTGCAGATGACCGGTCGGGCCGGCACCCGCCAGCGCGGCACCCCCGGGGTCGCCCTGCTCCACGGCGACGGCGGCGTGCTGTCGTCCCACGTGTCGCTCGTGCTCGGGAGGGAAGCATGAATCCGGAGATCCTCGACTGGACCGAAGGCACGGAAGGCATCGCGCTGCAGCAATGCGGCGACTGCCGTCACGCGTGGTACTTCCGCCGCGACTTCTGCCCCGCGTGCGGCTCGCGCACGCTCATCCGGAAGCAGGCGTCCGGCCTCGGTACCGTGCACGCCGTCACGCTTGTAGCGCGCGCGCCGAGCGAGGCCCTGCGCCCGTACGCGCCCTACGCGATCGCCCTCGTGGATGCCGACGAAGGTTTCCGCCTGATGGCCCACGTGGTGCCGGAAGCCCGCATCGGCGACCGTGTCCGCGCCACCTTCCACGCCTTCGGCCCGGCCACCGTGCCGCTCTTCGTCCTCGAAGGCTGATCACCGACCGCGTTCGTTCCGCCGCGGCCGCGTGCCGCGGCGATCGTCCCCACGGAGCACCCCACCATGACGCCGCCACTGCGCGCCTGCCTCGCCCCCGGATCCATCGTCGTCATCGGCGCATCGGAGAACCCCGACAAGATCGGCGGCCGACCGCTCGCCTACCTGGCGAAGTTCGGCTATCGGGGGCGCGTGTACGCCGTGAACCCGAAGCGCAGCGAGACGCAGGGCTTCCCGACCTTCCCGTCCATCGATGCCCTGCCCGAAGCGCCTGAAGCCGCGATCGTCGCCGTGCCGGGGGCCGCCGCCGTCGACGCCGTGACGCAACTCGCCGCCGCGGGCGTGAAGGCGTGCGTGGTCATGTCCTCCGGGTTCGGCGAGACCGCGTCGCCGGAGGGCATCGCGGGCGAGGTTCGGATGCGCGAAGTCGCCCGCGCGGCAGGCATGCGGGTCGTCGGACCGAACTCCCAGGGGCTCGCCAACTTCGGCAACGGCGCGGTGCTCTCCTTCTCCTCGATGTTCATCGAGGTGCCGCCCATGGACGGCCCGGTGGGCGTCGTGAGCCAGAGCGGCGCGATGAGCGTGGTGCCCTACTGCATGCTGCGCCGGCGCGGGATCGGCGTCCGGTACGCCCACGCCACCGGCAACGACTGCGACATCACGGTGGGCGAACTGGCCGGCGCCGTCGCGGAGGACCCCGACCTCAAACTCCTGCTGCTCTACCTGGAGAGCATCCCGGACCCCGCCCCGCTCGCCGACGCGGCGCGCATCGCGCACGCTCGCGGCTTGCCGATCGTCGCCCTGAAATCCGGACGCACGCCGGCCGGACAGCAGGCCGCGCGGTCGCACACCGGCGCACTGGCCAACGAGGACCGCGTCGTGGATGCCTTCCTCGAACGGAACGGCATCTGGCGGGCCCGCGACCTCCGCGAACTCGTCGCGGCCACGGAGCTGTATCTCAAGGGATGGAAGCCCGCCGGACGGCGCCTCGTGGCGATCAGCAACTCGGGCGCCGTGTGCGTGATGGCGGCCGATGCCGCGACGCGCGCCGGGATGCCCATCGCGACCCTCGCGCCCGGGACGCGTGCCGAGATGGCGGCGATCCTGCCGTCCTTCGCGACGACGACCAACCCGATCGACATCACCGCCGCGCTGATGACCAACAGCGGACTCTTCGGCGCGATCCTCCCGGCGATCGCCCGCGATCCGGCCGCCGACGCCTTCGTGATCGGCATCCCCGTCGCCGGGGCGGCCTACGACGTGGAAGCGTTCGCGCGGGACACCGCCGACTTCGCGCAGGCGACCGGCAAGCCCGTGGTCGCCGCCATCACGCAGGACGAAGTGGCCGCCCCGTTCCGCGAGCGCGGCCTTCCCGTGTTCCAGACCGAGGCCGAAGCCGTCTCGGCCCTCGCCCAGTTCACCGCGCACCACGAACGCATCGACGCCGCGAAGCCCACGGCCCTTGTGGCGGCGCGCGCAGCCGGACCGCAACGCATGCTGAACGAGGCCGGGAGCCTAGCGCGGCTCGCGAGCGCCGGCGTGCCCGTGGTGCCGCATCGTCTCTGCCGGACGGCGGACGAGGCTGCCGCTGCGTTCGCCGCGATCGGTGGGCCGGTCGTGGTGAAGGGTTGCTCCGCCGACGTCGCCCACAAGTCGGAACTCGGTCTCGTGCGGCTCGGCCTCATGGACACCGATGCGACCCGCGCCGCCTTCATCGCGATGGAGAAGACCTTGCGCGACGGCGGCTTCGCGTTCGACGGCGTGCTGGTGGCAGCGATGGTCCGGGGTCGTCGCGAACTGATGGTCGGCGCCCACGTGGACCCGGTGTTCGGCCCGGTGGTCGTGATCGGCGACGGCGGCAAGTACGTGGAGGCACTGCCCGACTCGCAGCTGCTGCTCCCGCCGTTCGATGCCGCCGACGTGCACCGGGCACTGTCGCGACTGCGCGTCGCCCCGCTCTTCACGGGCGTGCGCGGCGAGCCGCCGATGGACCTCGACGCCTTCGCGCAGGCCGTGACCGCGGTCGGCGCGCTGGTGACCGCACCGGGCAGCCGCATTGCGAGCCTGGACGTGAATCCGGTGCTGATCGGCAGCGCGGGCGATGGCTGCGTCGCCCTGGACGCCGTGGTGTTCGAGACGACGGACTGAAGCATCGCCGATCGGATGGTGGCGATGGCGACAGCGGCGACTATGATGCCCGGGTAGTCCTGCCCCGTCGGCCATCGCGCGGCGCGGGTCGGATTGCGAGTCCCCCACGCCCGCCGGAGACCGCCGCATGAAGAACGTCCTATTTTTCGTCCATGGCATCGGCCGGCACGGTGCGGGATGGTCCGCCCAGGCCGACGGCCCCGTCGCCGCCCTCGACGCCGCCATGAAGCGCTACCCGTGCTTCGCCGGGAGGCAGCTGGCGGACCTCGTCGACATCGTCGAGGTCCGCTACGACGATCTCTTCGACCTCGTGCTCGACCAGTGGGAGAGGCTCGCGGACGACCTCGGTCCTGCCGCCGGCGCCTTTCCCTGGGTCGCGAAGGTGCAGCAGCTGCTGGCCGAGGTCGGCGGCAACAAGAACCTCTACGCCGACTTCGGCGGCGACATCCTCCTCTACGGTGGTTTCGACATCGTCGCGCGCGCGGTCCGGCTGCGCGTCGCATCGATCCTCGCGGGCGAGGTGCTGAAGCGGCACTTGAAGGCCGCGGAGCCCGGCGAGACCTTCCCGCGCATCGGCATCGTGGCGCATTCGATGGGCACGGCCGTCGCCCACGACGCCCTCTGGACCCTCGCCACCGCCGACTTCCTGGGCGACCGGGCGAAGGTCACTGCATCGCCCGCACTGGGGAAGGCGCCCGGTCTGCTCGACGGCGGGCCGCTCACGGACGACCAGCGCACGCATTTCGAGCAGGTGCGCCTCGGCACGGAAGCGCACCCCGATCGTCCGATGCCGTTCCCGCTCAACGCATTCTTCCTTGTCTCGAACGTGATCCCGCTCATCAGCCGGGTCGACGGCGACTACCTTTCCGCGAAGCACGACGGACTGCTCGAGTGCGCGCTCTTCCGCGACATCAACAACCGTTTCGATCCGGTGTGCAACGTGAAGCGCTTCCAGGTGGGCGCGCGCACGAACGGCAGGCGGCTGGATATCGACCACATCCACGAGCGCAACACGCACGGCTTCGCGCACTACCTCGCGAACCCGCTCGTGCACATGCCGCTGCTCACACGCATGACCGATGTCGTGACACCGGACGACATCACGCTCGCGAAGCAGGAGGCGGACGCCCACTGGCAGGGCCTCGGTGGCGGACTCGCGGCGGAGGTGCAGACGAAGCTCACGCAACTGGCGGACTCGGCCGTCGCCAGCCCGGGGAAGCTGCAGGATCTGCTGACGGTGATCCGCGCACTCAAGGAGCTGACGGCATGACATCCCTCGCGAAAGCACTGCGCTGGCTGGCGATCTTCGCCACCGCTCTGATCGTCGGCTTCCCGGCGTCTTCGATGGCTGCCGCGGATCCCGGCAAGGTCTGCGGCGTCCCGCTCGCGCCGTCGGCCGCGTTCGAGCGCTCGGCGCTGGAGAGCGACGCCGCGGAGGACATCGCGGCCGATCGACTGCAGGCGGCGCTCGACCGCATCGCGAACCGATTCGAGCGATCGCTCCCGCCGGGGGAAGCCGCGACTGCGGACCCCGCGGCGTTCCTGCGGCAGCTGCGCGCGCCGACATCGCGCTGGTCGGCCCTGTGGGAGGTCGGCATCGACTCCGACACGGCGGGCCCGATCCTGTTCGAGCGGGACCCCACCCAGCGCCCGGTGATCATCCCCTGCCGCCCGCTGCCCATCGCGGTGAAGTACCACGACATGGTCTCGATCGCCCGGTTCCTGAACACGGCGCTCGCGGCCCTGGAAGCGCCGGGCAAGCAGGCCCAGTGGATCGCGCTGAAGCGGCGCGCCGCCGAGCACGAGGACCTCATCCGGAACGGGCTGCCGATGTGGCCCTGGGAACTGTGGCTGAACGGCAAGCGGCTCGGTGACTCGGATGCCGCGCCCCTGTTCGACACCCAGATCGTCTTCATGCGGCCGTCGGTCGGCGTCGAGATCAACACCCGCAGCCGCGAGCGCGCGAACCTCGAAGGCAGCCTGATGCTGGAACCGATCGGCTTCGTCCGCTACCTCGAGGGCAGCCGCTTCAGCCAATGGTGGGGCGCCTCGGCGGTGGTGACCGCCAGCACGGGTCAGGGCATGGGATACGGCGGGCTGCTGCGGTACGGGCGCTACTCGGCGGGTCTCACGCTCCACCACTCCGATGTTCCCGGCGTACGGAACGACGTGCACCTGCTCCTGGGCGTGGACCTCTACGACCTGATCGAGAAGACCCGCGGCGAACTGCCCGCGCTGCGCGCCGGCATCCGACGCTCTGCGCTGGAACTGCTGACCGGGACGCCCTGAGTCGCCCGGACCGCGACATCGTCAGGCGAGCACCGGCCCTTCCCGCTCGGCGATCTCGATCCGGTTCCGGCCGTTCTGCTTGGCGCGCTGCAGCGCTCCGGTCGCGCGGAGCATGAGCGCATCCGCTGCGCCGCCCCGGGCCTCCGCGATGCCCACCGAGATCGTCACCACCGGCAGCGGCGCCTCGCCGTGCTCGAGCCGCAGGGCTTCCACGGCGCAGCGGATCTCCTCGAGGCGGATCAAGGCGTCCTCCAGTTCGCATCCGGGCAGCACCAGCGCGATCTCCTCGCCGCCGACGCGGCACGCCGTGTCGTAGCCACGGAGCGATCCGTTCAGGATCCGGCCGACCGCCGCCAGCACGGCGTCCCCGGCTTCGCGGCCGTGGCGCTCGTTGAACACGCCGAGTCCGTCGACATCGAGGATCGCCAGGCAGACCGCGCGGCGCTCCCGGTGGGCGCGCTGCAGTTCGGCCGGCAGTTCCTCCTCGAGGAAGCGCCGCTGGTGGAGGCCCGTGAGGGCGTCCCGCATCGCCTGCTCGCGCAGGGCGAGCCGCAGCCGCAGATTCGAGAACGCCTGACCCAGCATGCGTGCCAGCGATTCGATGCGCGGACGCAGCACGTCGACCTCGCCGGCGTCGCAGTCGTGGGGCGCGAACAGGTGCACGGCACCCATCGCCTCGCGGTGGTCGACGATCGGAAGACAGAAGTGCGGCGGCGGCGCCTCCGCCGCATCGTGGCTCACGTGGTTGCACATCGCGTGCTCGGCGGGTGCCGTGAACCGGTGGACGCGATGGCTGCGGAGGGCCCAGCAGTCGCGCGCTCCGAACCGTTCGAGCATCGGGACACCATCACCCCAGCGGGCGGTCACGCAGACGCGCGATCCGTCGTCGACCTGCGTGAGAGCGCCCGACCATCCCGGGAGCAATCTCGTGCAGGCGCGCCGGATGATCTCGCGCGCCTCCGGCAGCGTCTCCGCCAGATGCAGCATCTCCCGGGTGTCCTCCAGGAGCGCGGCATCGCGGGACGCATCGCGCTGGCCGTCGGCCAGCTCCGAGAGGCGGCGGATCTGCGCATGGGCGTGCAACTCGGCGTGCTTCCGTTCGTCGACGTCGACCAGGTGTCCGACCCATGCACCGCCGGCTGCGGCAGTGTCACCGGGAGCGAGGGAGAGCTGGTGCCAGCGGTAGACGCCGTCGGCCCGCCGCACCCGCACGTCCTCCGTGATGCGCACGGCGCCGGAACCGAAGCGCCGACGCCACTGCGTGATGCGGTCGGCGTTCCAGTCGTGCTCGTGGAAGACACCGGCCAGCGCCGACGCGGCGCCCAGGGTTCCCTCGCCGTACCCCCAGAGGGGCCCGGCATTCGCGGAAAACGCGGCGGGGACATCCGGATGTGTCGGGTCCGTGCGGAACACGACGATGGGGCCCGACGAGACCTCCCGGGTCGGAGCATCCGCAATGCTGTCGAGGGGGTCGACGGGCAGCACTGCATCGCGGGGGTTCAACGCCTGTCCGGCCGGCGCTCCGGCATGGGCCATCGGGCGGCGGGTGTCGAGGCGCAGCAGCAGAAATCCGATTCCCGCCGCCGCGGCCGTCGCCAGCAGCGCAGCGATCCACGGAAGGGCAGGCCCGGCACCGGGCACCAGGGCGACCGACTGGGGTTGCACCCGGATGGCGGCCACACCGGCCATCTGGAGCGCCACCACGACGGCACCCAGCGCAGCGGCGCACGGCAGATGTCGGGGCACCAGGCGATGCCCGGTCCGGGAATCCAGGCCGGGGGCTTTCGCCCGACCTGCGGCGGGAGTGGCTCTCCGGTCGGTCGGAGAAAGCACGACGGCGACGAGGCAGGCCGCGATCGCCAGGGCGATGAGGCGCAGCGGGACGTCCTGGCCCACGTAGGGGCTGATCTTCCAGGCGCTCGTCGCCATGAAGTGCATCGTTCCGGTCCCCGCCACCAGAGCGGTCGCTGCCATCGCGACGGCGGGTACGCGACGTCCGGCATCGGGATGCCGTGCGAAGAGCTTCAGCGCGGCACCCGTCCCGATCCCGACGGGGATGAAGGCCGCCACGAGGAGCCATGGGCCGAGGCCGACATCGATGGGCAACCGGTAGGCGAGCAGACCGATCACGCACGCCGCCCAGAACCCGGCACCGGAGACTGCGGCGCCCGCGACCCGCCACGGCCAGGCCGCCACGGGCGCCATCCGCGGCAGCGCCCGGGAGGTGTGGAGAAAGGATAGCGACGCCAGGGTGGCGACCCCCCACGACAGGAAGAGGAGGGGGAGGTCGTAGGAACCGGTCATGGCAACCACTCGGAGGCGCGATCCCCCGCTTACGACCGGCCCCGCGCGCGACTTGAGGCACCGGTCCGAGTCTGGGTCGGCCTTCGGGCGAGGCCGCTCTTGAAATCCCGCCCGCCACCCCAACGTGCGGTGGGTCGGAAATTGAACAGAGTAGAAAACTCATGACAGATCAGCAGGATAACGCCACCCCAGAAGAGATCGACGCCACCGCCGCAGCAGCCGGCTCCGCACCGGAGGTGATGCCGAGCCTCGAGGAGCTGTTGCGCCGGGCGGAGTTGCAGGCCCTGGAGCACCACGACGCATGGCTGCGCGCGAAGGCCGAGACCGAGAACATCCGGAAGCGGGCCCAGGACGACGTGGCCAAGGCGCACAAGTTCGCGGTGGACGGATTCTCGTCGGAACTGCTCGCGGTGCGGGACAGCCTCGAGGCCGCCGCCGGCGTGCAGAACGCCACCGTCGAGAGCATGAAGAGCGGCGTGGAGATCACGCTCCGGCAGCTCACCTCGGTGTTCGAGAAGTTCGCCATCCGCGAGATGAACCCCGTCGGGGAGAAGTTCGACCCGCATCGCCACCAGGCGATGAGCATGGTCGAATCCGGGCAGCCCGCGAACACGGTGGTCGAGGTCTTCCAGAAGGGCTACCTGCTGCACGAACGCGTGCTGCGCCCCGCGCTCGTGGCCGTGGCCCGGGCCAAGGAAGCTTGATCGCGGCGACATCGATCTCTCGCGTGGCGAACGCCGCCGCTTGAATCAGAGACGCCCCACCCGAATATAGCCGTCAGACATCACTTTCCCGCAAGGACGCATCATGGCAAAGATCATCGGCATCGACCTCGGCACCACCAACTCCTGCGTGGCCATCATGGAGAACGGCGTCCCGAAGGTCATCGAGAACGCTGAAGGCACCCGTACCACCCCGTCCATCGTGGCCTATGCCGAGGACGGCGAAATCCTCGTCGGCGCCCCGGCCAAGCGCCAGGCCGTCACGAACCCCCGCAACACGCTGTCGGCGGTGAAGCGCCTGATCGGCCGCCGCTTCAAGGAGCGCGAAGTCCAGAAGGCCCTCGAACTGATGCCCTACGGCATCGTCGAGAACAGCAATGGCGACGTCTGGGTGGACGTGCGCGGCAAGAACATCGCACCGCCCGAGGTCTCGGCCCAGGTGCTGATGAAGATGAAGAAGACCGCCGAGGACTACCTGGGCGAGCCGGTCACGGAAGCCGTCATCACGGTGCCCGCCTACTTCAACGACTCCCAGCGCCAGGCCACCAAGGACGCCGGCCGCATCGCCGGTCTCGACGTCAAGCGGATCATCAACGAGCCCACGGCGGCCGCCCTCGCGTTCGGCCTCGACAAGGCCGGCGGCAAGGATCGCAAGATCGCCGTGTACGACCTGGGCGGCGGCACGTTCGACATCTCGATCATCGAGATCGCGGACGTCGACGGCGAGAAGCAGTTCGAGGTGCTCGCCACGAACGGGGACACGTTCCTCGGCGGCGAGGACTTCGACCATCGCCTGATCGAATACATCATCGGCGAGTTCAAGAAGGAATCGGGCGTCGATCTGTCGAAGGACGTCCTCGCGCTCCAGCGCCTGAAGGAAGCCGCCGAGAAGGCGAAGATCGAACTGTCGTCGTCGCAGCAGACCGAGATCAATCTGCCCTACATCACGGCCGACGCCAGCGGTCCGAAGCACCTCGCGCAGAAGATCACGCGTGCCAAGTTCGAGAGCCTGGTGGAGGACCTCGTCGAGAAGTCCATCGAGCCCTGCCGCGTCGCCATCAAGGACGCCGGCGTGAAGGTCTCGGACATCGACGACGTGATCCTGGTCGGCGGCATGACCCGCATGCCGAAGGTGCAGGACAAGGTGAAGGAGTTCTTCGGTCGCGAGCCGCGGAAGGACGTGAACCCGGACGAGGCCGTGGCCATCGGCGCGGCGGTGCAGGGTGGCGTGCTGAAGGGCGACGTGAAGGACGTCCTGCTGCTCGACGTGACGCCGCTGTCGCTGGGTATCGAGACCCTCGGTGGCGTGATGACGAAGCTGATCCACAAGAACACGACGATCCCGACCAAGGCGAACCAGGTGTTCTCCACGGCCGACGACAACCAGCCCGCCGTGACCATCAAGGTGCTGCAGGGCGAGCGCGAGATGGCCTCGGGCAACAAGTCGCTGGGTGAATTCAACCTCGAGGGCATCCCCGCCGCGCCGCGCGGCATGCCGCAGATCGAGGTGACGTTCGACATCGACGCCAACGGCATCCTGCACGTGTCGGCCCGCGACAAGGCGAGCGGCAAGGAGAACAAGATCACCATCAAGGCGAGCTCCGGCCTCACCGAGGACGAGATCAAGCGGATGGTGAAGGACGCCGAGATGAACGCCGAGGACGACCGCAAGCTGCGCGAGGTGGTCGATGCCCGCAACCAGCTCGACGCCCTGACGCACCAGGTCCGCAAGACCCTGGCCGAGCACGGCGACAAGGTCGAGGCCGCCGAGAAGTCGGCGATCGAGGCGGCACTGAAGGATGCCGAGGAAGCGCTGAAGGGCAACGACAAGGACGTCATCGAGGCGAAGTCGGAAGCGCTGATGCAGGCCTCGCACAAGCTGGCCGAGAAGATGTACGCCGGCGCGCAACAGGAAGGCGGTGCCCCCGGCCCGCAGGCCTCGGCCGGTGGTGGCACCGGCGGCAAGGCGGACGACGGCGACGTGGTCGATGCCGAGTTCGAGGAAGTGAAGGACCGCAAGTAACCGCCGAGCAGGCAGTTGGACTCCGGTCGGCGGGCGTTGCCCGCCCTCCAGAGCGTGGCGAGGGCGCCCCATCGGGCCGCTCTCGCCTTTTCGTATCCAGGGCCCGGACCGCGATGGCCAGCGTTGCCATCGCGTCGCCGGGCGCCCCATGTCCGTGGCGAGATCTGACCAATGGCCAAGCGTGATTTTTACGAAATCCTGGGTGTGAACCGCGACGCCTCCGACGATGAGATCAAGAAGTCGTACCGGAAGCTCGCGATGAAGTTCCACCCGGACCGCAACCCGGACAGCAAGGACGCCGAGGAGAAGTTCAAGGAGGCGAAGGAAGCCTACGAGATGCTCTCCGACCCGCAGAAGCGGGCGGCCTACGACTCCTACGGCCACGCCGGCGTCGATCCCTCGGCCGCCGCCGCGGGCGGAGCCGGCATGGGTGGCTTCGAGGGGATGTTCGGCGAGATCTTCGGCGATATCTTCGGAGGCGGCCGGGGCGGCGGCGGGCGCAACAGCGTCTACCGCGGCGCGGACCTCCGCTACAACCTCGAAGTGTCCCTGGAAGAGGCCGCGCGCGGTACCGAGACCCGCATCCGCATCCCGACCATGGAGGAGTGCGAAACCTGCCACGGGACCGGCGCGAAGTCCGGAACGCAACCCAAGACCTGCCCGACCTGCGCCGGCCACGGCCAGGTGCGGATGCAGCAGGGCTTCTTCAGCATCCAGCAGACGTGCCCGAAGTGTCACGGCAGCGGCAAGGTCATCACCGACCCCTGCGGCACGTGCGGCGGCGCGGGGCGCACCAAGAAGCAGAAGACGCTGTCGGTGAAGATTCCGGCGGGCGTGGACGAAGGGGATCGCATCCGCCTGTCCGGCGAGGGCGAGGCCGGCGTCAACGGCGGTCCGAACGGCGACCTCTACGTGGTCATCCACATCCGCGAGCACGCCGTCTTCACGCGCGACCAGAACGACCTCCACTGCGAGATGCCGATCAGCTTCACCACGGCAGCGCTCGGCGGCGAGATCGAGATCCCCACGCTGGATGGCGCGGCGAAGATCCGTATCCCCGCCGAGACCCAGACCGGCAAGGTGTTCCGGCTGCGCGGCAAGGGCATCAAGGGCGTCCGGTCGTCCACGCACGGCGATCTGCTGTGCCACGTGATGATCGAGACGCCCGTGAATCTGACGGCGCGCCAGCGGGAACTGCTGGAGGAACTGGAATCCATCAACGAGCGCGACGGGGCCCACCACAACCCGAAGGCGAAGTCGTGGATGGAGAAGGTGAAGGATTTCTTCGGGACCTGATCGCCGCGGATCGAACGCGAAAGGGCGGAGCGCGAAAGTGCCCCGCCCTTTTTCTTTCCCCGTGCGATCGACGACGGCCCATCGGCGCCCGTTCGCCTTCCCCGCGAGCCGCGGCTGCAGGGTTGTGCGCTTCGACGCGCTCGGATACCGTCGGCATCGGAGACGGAGATCCATGGCAGAGATCATCAGCGTCATCGGCAACAAGGGCGGCACGGGCAAGACGACCCTGTCGCACATGCTCGGGGAAGGCCTCGGGCTCTGCGGTCATCGGGCTGTCGTGGTGCTCACCGACACCACGCGTACGCTGCTTTCCCGCACGAATCGCCGCTATCTCCCCGCGGACGCACGCACCCCCGATCTGCTCGATCGCGTCGTGCAGAAGCTCCACGGTCTGGAAGGCTGGATCGGCATCGTCGACGGCGGCGGCGGACGCACCGAGAAGGATCGTCGCCTGCAGTCCGTGGCAACCCTCGTGCTGCTGCCCTTCCGCGATTCCCCCGAGGACATCCGCACCGTCCTGCAGGACCTCGAGCGCTTTCCGAACGCGCTGGCCGTGCCTTCGCAATGGCCGACCAACCCCTGGCAGCGCGACGCCGCCGACCGGCTCGTGGACACCATGCTCGGCAACCAGCGGCACCGCCTCCTCGAACCGGTCGCCGCCGTGAGCAGCTCCAAGCTCCTGCTGCTCGACGAGATCCCGGAATCCCTGCCCACGCCGCTCAACAATGCCTGCCGGCGCATCGCCGGCCAGGTGCTCGACCGCCTCGGCCTCGCCATCGGCGTGGCGGAGGACGATGCCGCCTGACGACGGTGCAGCGCCCGCGGTGCTGGTGTGCGGCGAGGCGCTGGTCGACGTGTTCGACGCCGCGCCCGATCGCCCCAACCCCGGCGGCTCGCCTTTCAACGTGGCGATCGGCCTCGGTCGTCTCGGCTGCCCGGCAGCCTTCCTGGGCGGGATCTCGACGGATGACCACGGCGCCCTCCTGATCCGACGCCTGACCGATGCCGGCGTCGACACGCGGCTCGCGGTGCGGACGGATCGCCCCACCCCGGTCGCCCGGATCTCCACCGACAGCGCCGGGCATCCCCGCTACGAATTCCAGGTGGATCGCACGGCGGACACTGCGCTCACGCCCGAGGCGCTACCTGCCACGTTGCCCGCGAACATCCAGGCCATCGCCCTCGGTTCGTATCCGATCGCAGTGCCCCCCATGGCCGATGCGCTCGCCGCCCTCGCCGCGCGGGAAGGCGCGCAGCGCGTCATCAGCATCGACGCGAACGTGCGGCCTGCGCTGGTGGGGGACCTCGCGGCGTGGCGTCAGCGCTTCGGCGCGCTGTTGGCGCACGCGACGATCGTGAAGGCGAGCGACGAGGATGTCTTCGCGGCGTTCGGACCGGACTGCGAAGCCGCGACGCTGGCGCAGCGCTGGATCGAAGCCGGCGTATCGCTGGTGATCGTCACGCTCGGCCCCGCAGGGGCCACCGCGTTCTTCGGCGGTGCTTCCATGACGGTGCCCGGGCAATCCGTACGCGTGGTCGACACGGTCGGCGCGGGCGACGGTTTCCATGCCGCGCTCCTGTCCCGGCTGCATGCGCGCGGCCTGCTCGAACGCGGTGCCCTGCAGCGCATCGCCTCCACGGATATGGACGACGCCCTGCGCTACGCCATCGCCGCAGCGGCGATCACCTGCAGCCGTGCCGGCGCCGACCCGCCGAACCGCGCCGACATGGCAGCCGCCGGCTTCCGCTGAATCCGTCGGAAATCACGCGATCCGGACGATCAGCTTCCCCTGGTTGGTGCCGTCGAACAGCATGCCCAGGGCGGTCGGCGCCTGCTCCAGCCCGTCGATCACGTGCAGGCGATACTGGATGCGCCCCTCGCGGTACCAGCCGGCCAGCGCGTCGATCGCCTCGCGGGCGCGGGGCACATAGTCGGACGACAGGAAGCCCTCCATCCGCAGCCGCTTCGTCACCATGAGGAAGAGGTTGCGGGGGCCAGGCTCGAAATCGCTCACGTCCGCGTGGTTGTACTGCGAGATGGCGCCGCACAGCGCGATGCGACCGTGCACTTTCATGCGGTCGAGCACCGTCTCCAGCATCGGCCCGCCGACGTTGTCGAAGTAGACGTCGATGCCGTCGGGGCACAGCGCATCCAGGCGGTCCGCCACCGATTCGGTGCGGTAATCGATCGCCGCGTCGAACCCGAGCGTGTCCGTGATCCAGCGACATTTATCTGCCGTGCCCGCGATGCCGATCACGCGGCAGCCGGTGATCTTCCCGATCTGGCCGGCCAGCGAACCGACGGCCCCGGCCGCCCCGGACACGACCAGCGTCTCGCCCGCCTTCGCGCGGCCGATCTCGAGCACGCCGAAGTACGCGGGGATACCGATGTGCCCGAAAAGGCCGAAGTGCATCGTGAGCGGGATCGACGGATCGTCGGGCAGCCGGTTCACGCGCATCTGGCTGTCGATCACGGTGTAGTCCTGCCAACCGAACAGGCCGGAGACGTGGCACCCCACTGGAAACTTCGGATTCGCGGACTGCTCCACGCGCCCGATGCAGACGCCGCGCATGGGCTGCCCGAGGTTCTGCGCCGGCAGGTAGGTGTCCTTCTCCCACATCCAGGGGCGGTTCGTGGGGTCGATCGAGAGGAACAGATTGCGCACGAGCGCCTGCCCCTCGGCGACACCCGGGACCGGCGTCTCCTGCCACGCGAAATCGTCTTCGGATGCGCTCCCCTCGGGGCGGCGGGCGATGCACCACTGGCGGTTGACGGCAACCATCGATCGGGACTCCCTGCGACGTCGGAAGCGCCGATTATGCGGCGCGGACCCTGTGCTATGTTCGACCGTCATGAGCGATGAGGGAACAGCCCGATGAGCGTGGAGCGCGAGGACGCCTGGGCGGTCGGTCTGCTCTTCTCCCGTTCCGGCCCGATGGGGATCCCGTCGTCGCAGCACCTCCGCGGCGCGACCCTCGCCATCGAGGAGATCAACGCCGCGGGCGGCGTCCTCGGCAGGCCGCTCGCCGCCATCGAGTACGACACCCGCTCGGACCCCGCCCTATACCGGCGCTACGCCGACCGCCTGCTCACCGAGGATGCCGTGAGCGTGATGGTCGGCTGCTGCACGTCGCTCAGCCGGAAGGCGGTGCTGCCCGCCATCGAGCGCCGCAACGGCCTCCTGTGGTACCCGGATCTCTACGAAGGCTTCGAGTTCTCCCCGAACGTGATCTACACGGGCGCGGCCACCAATCAGAACAGCGTGCCCCTCGCCCGGCACCTCTTCCGGCGCGGCGCCCGGCGTTTCGTGCTGCTCGGCTCCGACTACGTGTATCCGCGCGAGGCCAACCGCGTGATGCGCGATCTCGTCGAGCGGCAGGGCGGCACGGTGCTGGACGAGATCTACCTGCCGATGGCTGCGCGCGACGACGCCTTCGACCGGCTCGTCGATCGCGTGAAGGCGCTGCGGCCCGATGCCGTCTTCAGCACGGTGGTGGGCGACGGCATCGGGCGCTTCCTGATGCGCTACGCCGATGCCGGCATCGACCCCGCGGACATCCCCGTCGCGAGCCACAACGTCACCGAAGCCGAACTGATCGCGATCGGGCGACCGGAGTGCGCAGGGCACATCACCGCAGCGCCCTACTTCGGCAGCATCGACACCCCCGCGAACCGGGCCTTCACCGAAGCGTTCCGTCGCCGCTTCGGCGCCACCACGCCCATCAGCCAGTACGCCGCCTCGGGCTACACGGCGATGCGCCTGTTCGCCGCGGCGCTGGCGCTGGCCGGCGGCATGGATACGCAGCGGATCATCCGCAGCGCCCGGGGCCTCGAACTGGAGGCCCCGCACGGACGGGTCACCATCGACCCGGAGAACAATCACACGTGGCTCACGCCGCGGGTGGGGGTGTGGAACGGCGAGGACGCCTTCGACATCGTCTGGGAGGCGGCGCAGCCCGTGCAACCGGATCCGTGGCTCGTGTCCTACGGCGGTGTGGACGATCTCGTGGAGGCGGCCGCGTCGCGCGGCTGAGGCCGCGATCGGATCGACCCTCCACGTGGCACGAAACGTGGAACATGGGGAGCCCCTGCGGTCCCCGTGAGTCGGCGCCCAAGGGGAGGACGCAGCAGCGCCCCCGATGATCTGCAGGGTCGGGGAGCGTTTTCGGTGCAGGCCGGCGCCACGGCGCCATGATCCAGTGCACGAGCAGGAGCATGTCATGACCGTCGATCCGATCCGCGAACTGCGCGGCACGCGCGTGCTGGTGATCCATCCGCTCGACACCGAGATCGAGGAACTCGTGCGTCATCTGAAGCGCATCGGTTGCCAGACACGCCTCGCGTGGCCGGTGCCCGCGGCACTGCCGACGGATGTCGACGTCGTGTTCTTCTCCATCTGCCCGGCGGGACCCAACGTGGTGCCCGCAGCCATCGCGGACGGCGGGCCGCCGCTCATCGCGATCGTCGACTTCGAGAATCCGACCGCGCTGAAGAGCCTCCTCGATTCCGGCGCGCACGCGGTCATCGCGAAGCCGATCCGGCCGTCCGGCGTCCTGTCGAGCCTCGTGATGGCGCGGTCGCTGCATGGCTACCAGGGCCGCCTGCTCAGCAAGGTGGCGAAGCTGGAAGAGACACTGAAGAGTCGCCGCGACATCGAGCGCGCGACGCGCATCCTGATGGAAGTGAAGGGCTCGTCGGAAGACACCGCGTACCAGCTGATCCGCCAGCAGGCGACGTCGCAGCGACTCTCGATGGGTGTCGTGGCGCGCTCCATCATCACCGCGCATCGCGTGTTCGATCCGCGGCCCGAACCGGTGGCAGTTCCGGTGCGCGATGCAAGCCGCACGGTGCTGCGGCTGCCGGTGCGCAGATCTTCTTGACATGAAGCATGTCGCCGCAGAACATCCGCGGCGATCGAGTTGGAACCGCGGCAGGGCTGCCGCGTCCGGACATCGAGGCTACGAAGCCTCCGCTCTTGCGCCATCACGGCGGGACGGGGGCTTTTTCGTTTTCGGCCCGAGATTCCGCCCCGCTTGATCGCTCGATGCGCTGTCCACCCGACGAGATGCGACGAAGCGTGCCGGCACTGCACCACCGCCGGCCGCGATGACCCGCCAACGCAGTCAACACGTGGAGATACAGCATGCAATCGAAGAAGACCGGACCCCTCGTCCGCGCGGCTCAGTGGGCCACCCTGGCCACCTTCGCCACCGCCCTCACCCTCCCGGCAGCGCACGCCGAGGACGTCATCCGCATCGGCATCCCCGTGGGCCTCAGCGGCGCGAACAGCGTCGTCGCACCGTCGGTCGTCCAGTCCGCGGAACTCGCGGCCGAGGAGATCAACGCCAAGGGCGGCATCCTCGGGAAGAAGGTCGTGCTGGAAGTGGCTGACGACGGCAGCGGCGCCGCCGGCGCGCAGAAGGCCTTCGACTCGCTCATCTTCCAGAAGAAGGTGAACGTGCTGATCTCGATGGAAACCAGCGCGGCGCGCAACGCCGGCCTGCCCATCGTCACGCGCGGCAAGACACCCTTCATCTACACCTCGTTCTACGAAGGGCGCTCCTGCAACAAGTACCTGTACGTGAACGCATGGGTACCCGACCAGCAGGTCGCGCCGATCGTCGATTACTTCGCCAAGAACTACAAGGCGAAGACCTACTTCCTCGTGGGCAGCGACTACGCCTTCGGCCGCGGCATGCTGGAGTTCACGCGCGGCTACATCACGAAGATCGGCGGCAAGGTGGTCGGCGAGGAATACCTGCCGATGGACGGCAGCGACTGGACCTCGGTCATCAGCAAGCTGAAGGCCGCGAACCCCGACGCGCTCATCACGTCGACGGCCGGCGGCGCCCCGAACGTCACGCTCACCAAGCAGCTGCGTGCGGCCGGTGTGAAGATCCCCTACGGCAACCTAGCCGTGGACGAAGGCACCGCGAAGAGCATGGGCGCCGACGCCGAGGGCATCTACATCTCGGGCTCGTACTTCACCAACATCGCCTCGCCGAAGAACCAGGCGTTCATGGCCGCGATGCAGAAGAAGTTCGGCGCGAACCTGAAGACGCCCAACGACCTCTCGGTGCCGCAGTACGAGGGCGTGTACGCGTACAAGATGGCCGTCGAGAAGGCCGGCTCCACCGATGCCGACAAGGTGATCGCCGCCCTGGCGGAAGTCGCGTTCGAGGGCCCGCGCGGCGTCATCCAGATGAACAAGCAGCGCCACGCGCCGCTCACGATGTATCTGGGCAAGGTCACGAAGGAAGGTGGCGTCGAAGTGCTCGAGACGTTCAAGGACGTCGATCCGGGCGAACAGTGTCCGAAGCTGAAGTGAGTCGATAGGCGTTCGGGGCCGGGAGAAGCCGGTGGGGTGCCATCGCAGACCATCGCGGGACGCGTCCCCTGGCGACCGGCGGCCGGTTCCCCATCCGCGGTCGCCGGCTCCCGTCCGCCACTCCTGATCCTCGATCCACTTTCCGCGTACACGCCTTGTCCACCCTACTCGACATCCTCACCACCGCCGCGATCCTCTACTCGGTCTGTGCCGGGTTGCTGCTCGTGTTCGGCGTGATGAAGATCATCAACTTCGCGCACGGTGGCTTCCTCACCGTGGGCGGCTATTCGGCCCTGCTGGTGACGCACCTCGGTCTGCATCCGTGGTGGGCGCCGGCCTTCGCCTTCGTGATCGGTGCGGTCTGCGGCATGGCGATCGAGCGGCTGGTCGTGCGTCCGCTCTACTCGCGCCCGCTCGACGCGATCCTCGCGACGTGGGGCCTCGGCATCATCATCGGACAGGTCATCACGCTCGCCTTCGGCCGCGAGGTGCAGTTCGTGAAGAGCCCAGTGACGGGCGCGCTCGATCTGCCCGGCGGCGCGTCCTATTCCGAATACCGGCTGCTGCTCGTCGCGGTGGCCGTGGCCCTCGGCCTCACCCTCGCGGCGGTCCTCGAAGGCACGCGCCTCGGGCTCGTGACCCGCGCGGTGATCATGAACGAGAACCTCGCCCGCGCGCTCGGCATCAACTCCGGCCTCGTGCGGTTCGCGACCTTCTCGCTGGGCGCCGGTCTCGCGAGTCTCGCGGGCTCGCTCATCACGCCGCTGTCGAGCGTCGATCCGAACATGGGTGTGCCGTGGCTCGTGAACGCCTTCATGCTCGTGATGGTCTCGGGCGTGTCGCTCGTCAGCCTCGCGATCGCATGCGTCGTCCTGGGCGGCGCGCAGGTGCTCGTCAGCCAGTGGGGGAACCCGATCCTCGGCGGCCTCACCATCGTCGTGCTCGCCGCGTTCGTGCTGCGACTGCGTCCGCAGGGGTTCTCCCGTGGCTGATCCCGTCGCTTCCGTCCTCCCGTCTCCAGTGGCGAGCGCCCCACGCAAGCGCAGTGACCTGAAGCGACTCGGCATCTTCGCGGCCATCGCGCTGGTGGTCATCGCGATCGGTCCGTACGTGCTGCCGATGTACATGGTGAACGGGCTCATCCGCGCGTTCCTCTACGCCGCCGTGGCGCTCACCGTCGACGTGCTGTGGGGCTACACCGGCATCCTCACGTTCGGGCAGTCCGCCTTCTTCGGCATCGGTGCCTACGCCGCGGGCCTGATGTTCACGCACGTGGGATTCAGCACGGGCTACGCGGCCATCGCGCTGGTCGCCGGTGTCGGGGTCGCGATGCTCGTGGCGGGGCTCGTGGGCTGGCTCGCGTTCTATCACGGCGCCTCGCCGCTCTACGGCTCGGTCGTCACGCTCGTGCTGCCTATCGTGGTGACGCAGATCCTCTTCTCCGGCGGCAACTTCACCGGGTCGAGCAGCGGGCTCTCGGGGTTCGAGAGTTTCGATGTGTCGATCGAGGCGTGGTTCTGGATCGCGGGAGGCTTCCTCGTCGCCCTCACGTCCGCGGCGTGGCTCTTCGTCCGCAGCGACGCCGGCCGCATCCTCGTCGCGATCCGCGAGAACGAGCAGCGCTGCGAGTACGTGGGGATCAACGTCTCGCGCGTGAAGATCGTCCTCATGGTGGTCTGTGCGGCCATCGCGGCCATCGCCGGCTATGCCTTCGCCGGTGTGCAGATGGTGGTGGCCCCCGAGTACGCCGGCTTCGTCTTCGGGACGGAGCTGCTCATCTGGGTGGCGCTCGGCGGTCGCGGCACGCTGATCGGCCCGGTCATCGGGACGCTGGTGCTCGACGTCAGCACGTCGTACCTGAGCGGCAACCTGCCGTTCGTCTGGAAGCTCGTGATCGGCGTCGCGTTCGTGGTGGTGATCGTCGCGCTGCCGCAGGGGCTGACACCGCTCGTCACGCGGACGGCCCGCAGACTCTTCGGGCGTCGCGAAGCCGATGCGCCGGATGCGCCGGTCACGTTCGAACATTCCGCGGCCGCGCCGTACGCAGGGCTGGAAGGCGCGGGGCAGCAGGCGCTTGCCGTCGAAGGCGTCCGCAAGCACTTCGGCAGCCTCGCGGTGCTCCAGGGCATCGACTTCACGGCGAACCGCGGCGAACTCTTGAGCCTCGTCGGCCCGAACGGCGCGGGCAAGACGACGCTCATGCGCTGCGTCGCCGACGGCAACGAGCGTTCGGGCGGCACCGTGCGGATCAACGACCACGACATCGGACGGAAGCCGCCGTACACGTGCGTCGGCTTCGGGGTCGGGCGCAAGTTCCAGACGGCGAACGTGTTCGAGACGCTGACGGTGGCCGAGGCCCTGCGGATCGCGCGGACGCGGATGGCGCGGCCGTCGCTCTGGTCCCGCGATGGCACGCTGCCGTTGCCCGAGGCGTCGCTGCAGGTGATCCGCGCGACGGGCCTCGACCTGCAGATCGGCACCGAGGCACGCCATCTCTCCCACGGCATGAAGCAGGCCCTCGAACTCGCGATGGTGCTGGCGCTGGAACCCAGCGTGCTGCTGCTCGACGAACCGACGGCCGGCCTCACGAAGCCCGAACGGACGATGATCGGCGGGATCCTCGTCAACCTCGCGCAGAAGCACCGCCTCTGCATCCTGCTCGTCGAGCACGACCTCGACTTCGTCCGCGAGATCAGCTCGCGCGTGATCGTCCTGCATCAGGGCCGTCTCGTGCTCGACGGCACCGTGGCCGAGGTCGTCGAGTCGGAACTGGTGCGCACCATCTACTCCGGTGCAGCCCACGGGGCGCCGTCGTGAACGCGCGCGTCGACATCGCCGGCAGCGCCGCGCTGGCCGTCGCAGGCATGCGCAGCGGCTACGGGGAAGCGGTCGTCGTGCGCGACGTGCATCTCACCGTCCAGCCGGGTGAGATCTTCGCGCTGCTCGGCAAGAACGGCATGGGCAAGAGCACGCTGCTGAAGACCGTGATGGGATTCCTCCCGCTGCAGGGCGGCGCGGTGTCGTTCTTCGGGGAAGCGGTCGGTGGGCTCGCGCCGCATCTGCTCGCCCGCCGCAGCCTCGCATACACACCTCAGGAACAGGCGCTCTTCCAGGACCTCACCGTGGAGGACAACCTGCGCCTCGCACTGCGCGACCGGACGCAGTTCGCAGCCGGTCTCGAACGGATCGGCGTGCACTTCCCGTTCATCCCGCAGCGGCTGAAGCAGCGTGCCGGTACGCTCTCGGGCGGCGAGCAGAAGATGCTGCTCGTGGCGCGCGCGCTGATGACGCGTCCGCGGCTCATCCTGATCGACGAGATCACGGAGGGACTGCAGCCATCGGTGATCGAACGCATGGTCCGCGTGCTGCGCGCCGAGCGCGACGAGACCGGCGCGGCCATGCTGATCGTCGAGCAGAACGTGCAGTTCGCGCTCGCCGTCGCCGACCGGTACGCCGTGCTGAAGCTGGGCGAGATCGTCGACACGGGCCCGGTGGGTGACGGTGCCGTCGCGGCGCGCATCACCGACCAGTTGAGCGTCTGAACCCGGAGCCGGCACCATGACCTTCTCCATCGTAGCCCGCTGCCCGCGCACCGGCATGCTCGGCACAGCGGTCGCGACCGCCGTGCCTGCCGTCGGGTCGATGTGTCCGTTCGTGCGGGCCGGCGTCGGCGCGGTCTCGACGCAGTCGTGGGTGAACCCGTATCTCGCCATCGACGCGCTCGATCTGATGGCGCGCGGCGCGAGCGGCCCCGACGCGCTGCGCACGGTGCTGGCCGCCGACGATGGCCGCGAGCTGCGCCAGATCGGAGTCGTCGACGCGCAGGGCCGCAGCGCCGCATGGTCCGGCACGGAATGCACGGACTGGGTGGGTGCCATCGAGGGGCGGGGATTCGCGGTCCAGGGCAACATGCTCACCGGTGCCGCGGTGATCGAGGCCATGGCTGCCGCGTTCGAGGACGCCGCTGGCGCCGATCTCGCCGAACGCCTGATGCGCGCCCTCGAAGCCGGCGACGCCGCGGGCGGCGACCGGCGCGGCCGTCAATCGGCTGCACTGACCGTGCATCACGTCGAGGCGTATCCGCTGATCGACGTGCGCGTCGACGATCATCCGCAACCCGTTCACGAAATGCGGCGCGTGCTCCGCATCGTCACGCTGCAGACGCTCCCCTTCGTGCAGGGCATGCCGACCCGCGCGAACCCCGGCGCCGGGGCACCCGAGGCCGTCGTGCGCACCCTGGGCCTCGCGCCCCCGGACCGCCCCGGCGGTGGCGGCAGCGCTCCCTGAGGAACTCCATGGAACCCGACAACCCCCTCCGCGAACTGCTCGGTCTCGACCTGCCACCCGAGCGCCAGGCCGCCGTCGTTTCCGCCTACCGCGACATCCTCGCGAACCTCGAAGCGCTGCGCGCGCTCGACCTGACGGACGTGCACCCGGCGATCGTCTTCGAGCCCACGGCGCCGTACCGGCAGAAGGGGGACGCGCCGTGAAGGATCTCTGGTCGCAGCCCATCGAGAAACTCGCGCCGGCGATCCGCGCCGGGGAGATCTCGCCGGTCGCGCTGACGGAGGCCTGCCTCGATCGCATCGCGACGACGGACGACCGGCTGCTCAGCTTCATCCACGTCTCGACGACGGCGCTCGACGCGGCGCGGGCCGCGGAGCGCGAGATCGCCGCCGGGCACTGGCGCGGTCCGCTGCACGGCATTCCCGTCGGCGTGAAGGACAACTACCTCACCGCCGACATGCCGACGACCGTCGGCAGCCAGGCCCCGGGGCTCGCGTTCCCGATGCGCGATGCCGCCGCCGTCGCGCGGCTGCGTGCGGCAGGCGCCGTGCCCATCGGCAAGACGCGCACGCACGAGTTCGCCTGGGGCAACGTGACGCCGCCGGTGCGCAACCCCTGGGATCTCGCGCGCGTGCCTTCCGGATCCAGCGGCGGCTCGGGCGCCGCGGTGGCCGCAGGCCTGTGCGTCGCCGGACTCGGGTCCGACACCGGTGGTTCGATCCGGATGCCGGCGGCGGCGTGCGGCGTCGTGGGCCTCAAGGGCACGTTCGGCCGCGTGAGCCGCGACGGCGTGGTGCCGCACAGCTGGTCGCTCGATCATGCCGGACCGCTGACCCGCACGGTGACGGACACCGCGTTGATGATGCAGGTGCTGTCGGGCTACGACCCGGCGGACCCGGCGTGCCAGGACCAGCCCGTCCCCGACTTCGCGAAGAGCCTCGGTCGCCCCGTGAAGGGGCTGACGATCGGCGTCTGCCGCAATCACTTCTTCGACGGTCTGCAGGACGACGTCGCGGCGGCCACGGAGACCGCCATCGACGACCTCGCGAAGGCCGGTGCGAAGGTGGTCGAGTTCCGCATCCCGCTGCTGGAGTTCGGCCTCGGCGCGATCTTCGCGATCGAGCTTTCGAGTTCGACCGCGTATCACGATGCCTCGCTGCGCGCCGGTCGCGTCGCCGACTTCACGCCCGACGTGCGCACGCTCGTGGAGATGGGACGGCTCGTGACGGGCGCGGACTATCTCAAGGCGGAGCAGTACCGGATGGCCCTGATGGACGAGTTCCGCAAGGTCTTCGCGAAGGTCGACGTCGTCGTCGGCCCGACCACGCCGATCACCGCGTGGAAGCGGGGCGAGTGGACCGTACAGGTCGCGGGGCAGCCGGAGAGCGTGCTCGCCGCATCGTGGCGTTTCACCTATCCGTACAACCTCACGGGGCTGCCGGCGATCTCGGTGCCTTGCGGGTTCGATCGCGACGGTCTCCCCATCGGCCTGCAGATCGCCGCGCGCCCCTTCGACGAGCCGATGGTGCTGAGGGTGGCGCATGCCTACGAACGCCGGCACGATTGGAAGGATCGCCTGCCCGTGGCCTTGCCCGCCGCCGTTCCACCCGTTCCGGAGTGATTCGATGAGACAGCCCCCCGAAAGCCCGCTGCGCGTGGCCTGCCTGCAGATGGAACCGCACATCGGCCGCAAGGAAGCGAACGTCGCGCGGAGCCTCGCGATGATCGCCGAGGCCGCGGCGGACGGCGCGAACCTCGTCGTGCTGCCGGAACTCTGCAACACGGGCTATGTGTTCGAGACCCGCGAAGAGGCCTTCTCGCTCGCCGAGTCCGTGCCCGACGGCCCCACCACTCACGCGTGGATGCAGGCCGCGAAGCAGCACGACCTCTTCATCGTCGCCGGCATCACCGAGCGCGTGGGGGACAAGCTCTACAACGCCGCGGTGATGGTGGGGCCGCGTGGGTACGTCGGCACCTACCGGAAGAACCATCTGTGGGGCGCGGAGAAACTCTACTTCGAGCCCGGCGACCTCGGCATGCCGGTCTTCCACGCGGGCGCCGGCCGCATCGCGGTCGCCATCTGCTACGACATCTGGTTCCCGGAGACCTTCCGGCTCGCCGCCCTGCAGGGGGCCGACCTGCTCTGCGTCGCGACGAACTGGGTGCCGATGGCGGAGCAGCCGGCACACCTCCCGATGATGGCGAACATCCTGGCGATGGGCGGCGCCCACACCAACTCGATGTTCGTCGCCGCTGCCGATCGCGTGGGCGTCGAACGCGGCCAGCCCTTCCTCGGCAACAGCCTCATCGTGAATGCGGCCGGCTGGCCCATCGCGGGCCCGGCGAGCACCGAGCGGGAGGAGATGCTGATCGCGGACCTCAACCTCGCCGACGCCCGCCGTCGCCGCAGCCTGAACGAGTTCAACCAGCTGCTGCGGGACCGCCGCACGGACGTCTACGGCGAGATGCTGGGGTCCGCGGCGCGGCCCGGTCCGTACTGAGGCATCCTCCGGGCCTCGGGCCCGGGGTGGTTCCGCAACGTCATGCCCGCGGGATGGGCGGGTGGTTACAATCGAACCACCCATCGAACGCCCGCGTCCTTCCGGCGCGTGCGAAGGTGCGCACGTCGCGCATCCGGCCTGGCGTGAACCACGGGACCCTCCATGACCGCTCGCATCATCCAGGTCGATGCCTTCGACCTCGTCGTCTTCGGCGCCACGGGAGACCTCTCCCGTCGCAAGCTGCTGCCGGCGCTCTTCCAGCGCGACAACGCCGGGCAGCTCCCCGCGGCGGCGCGCATCCTCGGGGCAGCCCGTACGGCGATGGCAGCGGACGAGTTCCGCGCGCAGGCGGCGAAGGCGATCTCGAAGGACGCCGCCAGTCACCCCGACGCCGCAGCGCGCTTCCTCGCCCGGCTCGACTATCTCGCACTCGATGCGGCCTCCGACGCCGGCTGGAACGACCTCGCGGCGAAACTGGGCGAGGCGCCCGACCGTATCCGGGTCTTCTACCTGGCGACCTCGCCTGAACTCTTCGGGCCCATCTGCGAACGGCTGCGCGCGCATGGCGTGGCGTCGCCGCAATCGCGGGTCGTGCTGGAGAAGCCCATCGGCAAGAACCTGGCGTCCTCGCGGGCGGTGAACGACGCCGTGGGCTGCGTGTTCCCGGAGGCCGAGATCTACCGGATCGACCACTACCTCGGCAAGGAGACCGTGCAGAACCTCATGGCGCTGCGCTTCGCCAACGCGCTCTTCGAGCCGCTGTGGCGCGCCGAGCACATCGACCACGTGCAGATCACGACGTCGGAGAGCCTGGGCGTGGAGGGCCGTGCGGGCTACTACGACACCGCGGGCGCGATGCGCGACATGGTGCAGAACCACCTGCTGCAGCTCCTCTGCCTCGTCGCGATGGAACCACCCGGCGAGCTCGCCGCCGACGCCGTGCGCGACGAGAAGCTGAAGGTGCTGAAGGCCCTGAAACCCATCGAGCGAAGGCTGCTCGACACGGCGGTGGTCCGCGGCCAGTACCGGGCGGGCGTGGCGAACGGCGCCACGGTGCCGGGGTACGCGGAGGAACTCGGCCGGACGAGCGGCACCGAGACCTTCGTGGCCCTGCGGGCCGAGATCGCCAACTGGCGCTGGGCCGGCGTGCCCTTCTACCTGCGCACGGGCAAGCGGCTGCCCGAGCGGCTCTCGGAGATCGTCGTGGCGTTCCGTCCGATCCCGCACTCGGCGTTCCCGGACCGCGCCGGCCCGATCCATTCGAACCACCTCGTGATCCGCCTGCAACCGGACGAGGGCGTGAAGCTGTGGTTGATGATCAAGGACCCCGGCCCCGGCGGCATGCGGCTCAAGCAGGTCTCGCTCGACATGAGCTTCGCGGAGGCCTTCGGCGTGCGCAATCCGGACGCCTACGAACGGCTGCTGATGGACGTCGTGCGCGGCGACCAGACGCTCTTCATGCGGCGCGACGAGGTCGAGGCCGCGTGGTCGTGGATCGACCCGATCATGGACGCCTGGCGCGAGGCCGAGGACAAGCCGAAGCCCTACGCGGCCGGCACGTGGGGCCCGTCCGCCTCCGTCGCCCTTATCGAGCGCGATGGCCGCACCTGGCACGAGGACGCCAGCTGGAACCGCGATGCCCATCTCGATGCATGAGCTCGCCGACGGCGCGGCACTCGCGGAGGGGCTCGCCGCATTCGTCGGGGACAGGCTCCGTGCCGGCGTGAACGCTCGCGGCGCGGCATCGCTCGGAGTGTCGGGCGGACGCACGCCGGTGCGCTTCTTCGAGGCGCTGTCGGGCCTCGATCTCCCTTGGGAGCACGTTACCGTCACGCTCGTGGACGAGCGCCGGGTCCCGCCGGACGCCGAACGCTCGAACGAGCGCCTGGTGCGCGCCCACCTGATGCGCGCCCGGGCGGCCACCGCGGCGTTCGTCGGGCTCTACCGAGGGGGGGCCGACGAGCACGTCGACCGCGATCTCGCGGAGTGCGCGCTCGATGCGGTACCGTGGCCGCTGACCGTCGCGGTGCTCGGCATGGGCGACGACGGGCACACGGCGTCGTTCTTCCCCGATGGCGACAACCTGCCGGCGTGCCTCGATCCGGCAGGTGCGCGGCGTGTCGAGACGATGCGCGCCGCCGCGGCAGTCGAACCGCGTCTCACCCTGACGCTCCCCGCGCTGCTGTCCGCGCAGACGATCGCGCTGCACGTGGAGGGCGCGGGCAAGCGGGCCGTGCTCGATCGCGCGCTGCAGTCCGGCCCCGAGTCGGTCCTGCCGGTGCGTGCGGTGCTGTCGCGGGCAACGGTCGACGTGTTCTGGTGTCCATGATGTCGGGCGGTGGCATGCCGTCGTTTCCGAAGGAGGTATCCGCATGAGCGTGCATCCCCGTGTCGCCGAGGTGACCCGCCGCATCGTGGAGCGCAGCCGGGGCCCGCGCACCGCCTATCTGGAGATGATCGACCGCGCCGCCGGCGAAGGATCCCGCCGCGCGAAGATGGGTTGCGCGAACCTCGCGCACGGCTTCGCGGCGTGCACGGCCGACGACAAGGCGAAGCTGCGCGAGGGCGACAGTCCGAACGTCGCGATCGTGACGGCGTACAACGACATGCTCTCGGCGCACCAGCCGTTCGAGCACTTCCCCGAGGTGGTCCGCAGTGCGGCCCGGGAGGTCGGCGCAACGGCCCAGGTGGCCGGCGGCGTCCCGGCGATGTGCGATGGCGTCACGCAGGGGGAGGCAGGGATGGAGCTGTCGCTCTTCTCGCGCGACGTGATCGCGCTCGCGACGGCGGTGGCGCTCTCGCACCAGATGTTCGATGCCGTGTGCTATCTCGGCGTGTGCGACAAGATCGTCCCCGGTCTGCTGATGGGTGCGCTGCGCTTCGGCCACCTGCCGTCGATCTTCATCCCCGCCGGGCCGATGACCTCCGGTCTGCCCAATGGAGAGAAGGCCCGGATCCGCCAGCTGTACGCGGAGGGCAAGGTGGGGCGCGCGGAACTCCTGGAAGCCGAGGCGCAGTCGTACCACGGGCCCGGCACGTGCACCTTCTACGGCACCGCCAACACCAATCAGATGCTGATGGAGCTGATGGGCCTGCACCCGCCCGGCGGCACGTTCGTGAACCCCGGCACGCCGCTGCGCGACGCCGTGACACGGGCCTCCGTACAGCGCGTGGTGGCGCTCACGGCCGGTGGGGCGAACTTCACGCCGATCGGTCACGTGGTGGACGAGCGCGCCATCGTGAACGGCATCGTGGGCCTGCACGCGACGGGCGGATCGACGAACCACACCATCCACCTCATCGCGATGGCCGCGGCGGCGGGCGTCCACATCACGTGGGACGACCTCTCGGACCTCGCGGAGGTGGTGCCGCTGCTCACGCGCATCTATCCGAACGGGAAGGCCGACGTGAATCACTTCCACGCGGCCGGTGGCATGGGCTTCATGATCCGCGAACTGCTCTCGGCGGGTCTGCTCCACGCCGACGTGAAGACGGTGTGGGGCACGGGGCTCGACGGCTATCTCGTCGAGCCGGGGGTGGATGCATCGAACACCCTCACGTGGCGCGATGCCACGGCGACGAGCGGCGACCGCGACGTGCTGCGCCCGGTGGACGATCCGTTCCATCCCACGGGCGGGCTGCGCATGCTGACAGGCAATCTCGGCACCGGGGTCATCAAGACGTCCGCCGTGGCGGCGGACCGCCACGTCATCGAGGCACCGGCCCGCGTCTTCCATTCGCAGGACGCGCTGCAGAAGGCGTTCAAGGCCGGCGAGCTGTCCGGCGATGTCGTCGCGGTCGTGCGCTTCCAGGGGCCGCGCGCGAACGGCATGCCCGAACTGCACAAGCTGATGCCACCGCTCGCGGTGCTGCAGGACCGCGGTCATCGCGTGGCGCTGGTGACGGACGGACGCCTGTCCGGCGCATCGGGCAAGGTGCCTGCGGCGATCCACGTCACGCCCGAAGCCGCGGAGGGCGGCGCGATCGCCCGCGTGCGCGACGGCGACCGGATCCGGGTGGATGGCGTGACGGGCCGGCTGGAGGTGCTCGTCGATGCGGCAGAGTTCGCGGCGCGCGCCCCGGCGGTCCACGATGGGCAGGACGGCCTCGGCGTGGGCCGCGAACTCTTCGCGCCCTTCCGCGCCGGCGTGAGCCGCGCGGATGCCGGCGCCACCCTCTTCGATCTTCTGCACCCGTGAGCGCATCGATGACCCACGACACCGTCAGGCACGACACACTGGCCGCCACGCTCGGCCGCGGACCGGTGATTCCGGTCATCGTCATCGAGGACCTCTCGCATGCCGTGCCGCTCGCGCAGGCCCTCGTGGCCGGCGGGCTCACCGTGCTCGAAGTGACGCTGCGCACGCCGGTGGCCCTGGAGGCGATCGCGCTCATGCGCGCGGCGTTGCCGGATGCGATCGTCGGCGTCGGCACCGTGCTGAACGCGGAGCAGTTGCACGCAGCCGCGGAAGCCGGTGCGAGCTTCGCGGTGTCGCCGGGCCTCACCGATGCACTCGCGTCCGCGGCGCTGGCGCAGTCGGTGCCGCTGCTGCCCGGCATCGCGACGGCGTCGGAGGCGATGGCGGCCCGCGAGCGCGGACTGCGGCATCTGAAGTTCTTCCCGGCCGAAGCCGCCGGCGGTGCGAAGTTCCTGTCGTCACTCGCCTCGGTGATTCCCGATCTCGCGTTCTGCCCGACCGGCGGCATCGGCCCTGCAAATGCGGGCAGCTATCTGGCTCTCCCGAATGTCGCCTGCGTGGGCGGGTCGTGGATGATCCCCAGGGACATGGTGCAGGCGGGTCACTGGGCGGGCATCACGGCGCTCGCCGCCGCGGCCTCGGCGCTGCGCTGATGGGGACGGCCACCGGGATGCGGCGTCTCCTCTGCGTGTGTTCGCTGGCGGCGACGATGGCCACAGTCCCATCGACCATCCTCGCCGCGGAGCCGACGGTCCGCGGCCCCGAATCCGTGCAGGACTGGTACGACAGCGGCCAGCGCTTCCTTCGCGACGCGAAAGCCAGGCCGACCCTGCCGCCGCGTGCGAAGAACGTGATCCTCTTCGTCGGCGACGGCATGGGCGTCACCACGGTGACGGCGGCGCGCATCCTCGCGGGCCAGCAGGCCGGGGGGCCCGGCGAGGAGCATTCGCTGCCGTTCGAGCGGTTCCCGAACGTCGCGCTGGCGAAGACGTATTCGTGGGACCAGCAGACCTCGGACTCCGCGCCGACGATGACGGCGATGGTCACGGGGTACAAGGCGCGCGAGGGCATGCTGTCGGTGGATCACACGACGGCACGCGCCGAGTGCGACGCGCGCGTGATCGCGGCGAAGGCGCTGCCGACGATCCTCGAACGCGCCGCCGCTGCCGGCAAGTCGACCGGCGTGGTGTCGACGGCACGCATCACCCACGCGACCCCGGCGGCGAACTACGCCCACAGCTCCGTGCGCGACTGGGAATCCGACCGCGAGATCCGCCTGTACGAAGCGAAGGTCGGCCGCGCGCCGGGCAGTTGCACCCTGCCGGACATCGCCGCGCAGCTCATCGACCTGCCGGCCACCGTCCGATCGAGCCTCGCCGTGGTGCTGGGCGGCGGTCGGACGTTCTTCTATCCGGAGACGGCGATCGAACCGGAGCGCGGCGCACCGGGCACGCGGCGCGACGGCCGGAAGCTGACCGACGAATGGATCGCGACCCGGGGCGGCCCCGGCCGCGCCGCCTACGTCTGGCGGAAGGCGGAGTTCGACGCCATCGACCCGGCGAAGACACGGCACCTGCTGGGGCTCTTCGAGAACTCCCACATGCAGTACGAGCTGGATCGCTTGTCGGACAAGGGCGGCGAACCCTCGCTCACCGAGATGACCGACAAGGCGATCCGCATCGTGTCGCGCAATCCGCGCGGGTACTACCTGCAGGTGGAGGCGGGGCGCATCGATCACGGGCACCACGGGGGCAACGCACGGCGCGCGCTGACGGATGCCGTGGAGCTGTCACGGGCGGTGCAGCGCGCCGTCGAGATGACCGATCCGCGCGAGACGCTCATCATCGTCACGGCCGACCACAGCCACGTATTCACCATGGCGGGCTATCCGCATCGGGGCAACGACATCCTCGGCATCGTGCGGGACGTGCCCGACGTGGATGGCGCGCCGGTGGCACCCTCCCGGGATCTCCTCGGACTGCCCTTCACGACGCTCGGCTATCAGAACGGGCCGGGCTGGCGCGACGCCGCGAAGGCCGGACGCGCGCGCCCCGACCTGTCGACCGAGGACACGCACGGTCCTGATTTCCGCCAGGAGGCCACGATCCCGCTGCCGTCCGAGACCCACGGCGGGGAGGACGTCGCCATCTACGCGACCGGCCCGGGTGCCGCGCTCGTGCACGGGGTGATGGAGCAGCACTGGATCTTTCACGTGATGCAGGACGCCTTCGGCTTCCCGCCGCCCAGCCCGTGAGGCGCGATCAGCGCGCGACGATCGCGATCGGGCGGGCGATGGATTCCTGACCGGTGTCGTCGGGCGAGGCCAGGGGCGCCAAGGCGAATCCGGAGAGCCCGGTGTAGCGCAGCAGCGCGGCCACGAGATGCAGATGCACCGCGGCATTGTTGCCGGCCAGGAAGGATCCCGGCTCGGGGAAGTACGGCGGCACCGCGCCATCCTCGCCGCGGATCCACAGCACCTCCTTCCGGACATCCGCATCGGGGACGGAACCCAGGATGCGGGCCGGCGCATGGACCGGCAGGCGGGCCGGCGGCGGGATCCTCCGCCCCACGGGCAGGACGACGGACACCGAAAGGGTCCCCCGAGGTTCACCGTTGTCGCGCCAAAGGAAGACCCGGCGCGGCTCGAGCGGATCGTCGCCCTGGGTCCGGTAGACGTCGACTGCGCTCCAGCCGACCGGCACCGGCTCGGTACGAACCACGGCGACGCGGTCGAGATCCAGCACGGTGTAGCGGTAGCCTGCGGACAGGGGCTGCAGCAGGGCACCGGCACCATTGGCGGTTTCGAGTACGTAGACGACCCCGGCGCAACCGAGCGTCAGCACCGCGGCAATGGATCGCATGCGGCGCCGCGCTGCCCGGACGGGCTGCCAGCCCAGGGCGAGCGGGGCGGCGCACACGACGGCCAGCATCGCGCAGCCGTTGAGGGCTGCGCCACCGCCCAGGTCGGACCACCCGCTGTGCACACCGACCGTGAACGCGACGGCGGCGACGGGCCATGGCCATCCGCAGCGGACGCGCTCCACGAGGTGATGGCGGCTGCGGGCGCCGATCACGATCAGCAGCACGGCGAAGCTCAACGGCGTCCGCACGGACAGGGGGCCGCCATCCACCAGCGCGACCACCGCATGGACGACCGAGAACACGTAGAGCCACACCAGCGGCGCCGCATGGCCGAAGCGCCGGAGCACGTCCGGCAGCAGGACCAATGCGGCGAGCACGGCCACCGGGAGTGCGGCCAGGATGCCGATGCCGGGGAGCGGCGGGACGGTGCCGAGCGTGAGATCGGACCACGTGGCGGCGAGCAGCGTGGCGCCGAAGCGGCTGTGCAGAAGGTCGTCGCAGACCAGGTCGGTGCCGCCCCCCCGGCAACCATGGTCGGTCGGTGACAGGCCGGCCTCCCCGGCCCAGAGCAGATGATCCGCGAGGACGATGCCATGGCCGATGACGAGGGCTGCGAGGAGTGCCAGGGTCCAGCGGCGCCGGCCCGCGGCACCCATCGCCTCGCGTCCGGGCACCGCCATGCGCAGGAGCGCGCAGGTCACGCCGGCGATGAAGAGCGGCGCTGCCGTGGCCGATGCACCGGGCAGGAGCGGGCCGGACAGCCAGTGGACGAGCACACGCCCGGTCGCCGAGAACTGGGCGAAGAGCCAGAGCGCGCAACAGAGCACTGCTGCGGTAGCGACGGACGGGGGCGTGACCGCTGGTTCGGCGTTGACGTGCATCAGGGAGGGGGGCGGCAGGCGGAAGGACGCCGTGGGTGCTTTGTCGGCGGCCCGCATGTCCGCCTTGAGCGGTGACCCTCCCCTGGGAAGGGATCCGAAGCCGCGGTCAGTCGACCGTGCGCCCCGATGCGAGCACCGGACGCCCGAAATAGTGGCCCTGGGCCCAATCGACGCCGATGTCGCAGAGCACCTGCGCCGTCTGGCCGTCCTCGACGCACTCGGCCACGGTCATCAGCCCGAAGGTCCGGGCCGTGCCCACGATCGTCTCGACGAGCTGCCGAACGCGGCGCTGGCTCGCGAGAGCCTGGACCATCCAGCCCTCGATCTTGAGGAAGTGCACGGGGAGTTCCGCGAGATAGCGGAAGGAGGAATAACCGCTGCCGAAGTCGTCCAGCGCGACCCGGAATCCGGCCTCCAGAAGAGGGTCCAGGTGGGCGCGCAACGTCGCCATGTCGGCCGTCTGCCGCTCGGTGATCTCGATCACCATCGGATTGACACCGCCCCGCAGCATGCGGAAGGCGAGGGCCTGGTCGCGCAGTGCGGTGACCAGATCACGGTCGGCCAGCGACTGCGCGGAGAGATTGATGAAGTAGGCGTCGAGCGATTCGGTGCGCTCGACGGCCTCGGCCGTGCGCTCGAGCGCGCTGCGGGTGACGGCGCGATCGATGGCGTTCACGAGATGGAGCGCCTCGGCCGCATGGATGAAACGCTGCGCCTGGATGATCGCGTCCTCGCGGGTGCGGATCCGCGCCAGCGCTTCCTCGGCCACCACCGCACCGTTCTTCAGATCGACGATGCATTGGAACGCCGGGATGACGCGGGACTCCTGCAGGGCGCTCTGCACCTGGGAGCCCTCCCAGATGATGCCGCCGCGTGCACCGGTGCCCGTGCCGGTGACGAGCACGCGGTCGCGGCCGCTGTGCTTCGCCTCGTAGAGCAGCGCGTCCGCCTGGGCCACGAGCTGGTCGATGCTCTCGGAGTCGCTCGTGTAGAGCGCGACTCCGATGGAGACGGTGATCGGCAGGCGGCCGACGTCCACCGGTACCGGATTCGACTTCACCTGCTTGCGAGCACGCTCACCGGCGTTGACGGCCCCGCGGGCGTCCAGCCCGTGCAGGCACATCAGGAACTCCTCACCGCCCCAGCGCGCGATCCAGTCGCCGCCGCGCAGATTGCCTTCGAGCGTCTTCGCGAGATGCACCAGCACCTGGTCGCCGACGTGGTGCCCGTACTGGTCGTTCACCAGCTTGAATCGGTCGGCATCGACGAGCGCCACCGCGAAGGCGTTCTTGTCGCGACGCGCACGGCTCCACTCGACGGCGAGGCGCGCTTCGGCCGCCCGCCGATTGAGGAGGCCGGTCAGGTGATCCTCCATCGCGAGGCGGGTGATCTCCTGCTCCTGCGCCTTGCGTCCGGAGATGTCCCGCGACACCGCGACCCAGTGCGTCACGGCACCGCGGTCGTCCTGCACCGGGACGATGGACAGCTCGACCCAGCAGGTCGCACCGCTCTTCCGGTAGTTGAGGATCTCCGCGTGGGTCTGGCGCCCGGCGGCGATGGCCTCGCGCAGCGCCACCCGCGTGGCCTGGTTGGTCTCGGGCCCCTGCAGGAATCGCGGGTTGCGGCCGACGGCCTCCTCGCGGGTGTAGCCGGTGAGGCGCGTGAACGACGGGTTCACGTAGACGATGTCCTGCTTCGCGTTCGTGATGATCACCACCTGGTCGGAGCAGTCGATCGCCGCGGACAGGAGCTTGCGCTGCTGGGCGTCCTGCACCGCGGCCGTGGCATTCACCGCGAACCCGTGCAGGGTCGCGGGCGACTTGCCGACTTCGCGATAGGCGACGATCTCGAGCGAGGGCGCTGTGGGATCCGCGCCATGGGTCAGCACGCGGGTGGTGACGCCGGGCACGGTTGCGCTCACGAGCTCGTCCACTGCCGCCTGGTCGAGCACTTCGCGGATGTCCGTCCCGACGAGGGCCTCGTGGGATCGACCGAAGAGCTTGCCGAAGCTCGCGTCGGCCTTCGTGATGGTGAGGTCGCGCAACCGCACGGAGAACCGGCCGATCTCGGCAGCCTCGAGGAACTCGCGCTCGTAGCGCTCGGACAACTGGCGCTCCCGCGTCGCGAACGCGAGGGTGAGTTCCTGGAGGGTCCCGCCGACGATGAACTCGATGAGGCGGCCGGAGAACCCGAAGACCTGGTCGAGACACGCCTGGGCGCGGACGGTGTCGCCGCTGCGCACCGCCTCCAGGCAGGACTCGGCGACGACGAGCAGTTCGCCGTGCACGCGTCCCAGTTCGTCCCAGTGCTGCTCGAGCTGGGGATCCCGGAGTTCGAGGGCGAGTCCGTCGGCAGCCGTCCGGTGCCAATCCCAATAGGTGGTGTCGACCTGCTCGGCGGCGACGCCGGTGGTGACACTGCGCACCAGATCCTGGATCAGTGCGACATGCCGCTGCAGTGCGATGAGGAGCGGCGGAAAGACAGTACGGAACTGGTCGATGGCAGCTCCCGTGCGGGCTGGGTTATCTCCGGCGCCAGGTGGTCCCGGCGGCTGTGTCCTCGAGCATGATCCCGAGTGCCAGCAGTTCGTCTCTGATGCGGTCGGCGTCGGCGAAATCGCGCGCCTTCTTGGCGGCGGCGCGGGCGGCGATCCGGGCCGCGATGTCGTCCTCGCCCAGGCCATCGGCGCCGGTCGCGGCCTGGAGGAACGCGCCAGGCTCCCGACCGAGCAGTCCGAGCAGCGCGGCAAGCGCCTTCAGCAGTCCGGCACGCTCGGGAACGCGATCCCGATTGACTTCGCCCACGAGATCGAAAAGCACGGCGCACGCTTCGGGCGTGTTGAAGTCGTCGTTCATCGCAGCGCGGAAGCGTGCCGCAACGGGTTCGTCCCAGTCGATCGTCACCGCCACCGGCGGCACGTTCTTCAGCGCGGTGTAGAGCCGCGTGAGTCCGGCGCGCGCGTCGTCGAGATGCTGGTCGGAGTAGTTGAGGGGGCTGCGGTAATGCGCCCGCAGGATGAAGTAGCGGACCACCTCGGCGTCGTACTTCGCCAGCACCTCGCGCACCGTGAAGAAGTTGCCGAGGGACTTCGACATCTTCTCGTCGTCGACGCGCACGAAGCCGTTGTGCATCCAGTAGTTCACGAACGGATGCCGGTGCGCGCCCTCGGACTGGGCGATCTCGTTCTCGTGATGCGGGAACTGGAGATCCTGCCCGCCGCCGTGGATGTCGAAATGGCTGCCCAGCAGCGTCTCGCTCATGGCGGAACACTCGATGTGCCAGCCGGGGCGCCCGGGGCCCCACGGCGAGGCCCACTGCGGCTCGTCGGGCTTGGCGGATTTCCAGAGCACGAAGTCGAGGGCGTCGCGCTTGTTCGGATCGACGTCGACGCGCTCGCCGGCGCGGAGGTCCTCCAGGGACTTCCCGGAGAGCTTTCCGTAACCCGGGAAGTCGCGGACCGAGTAGTAGACGTCGCCGTTCGGCGCGCGGTAGGCAAGACCGTTCTCGATGAGTCGACCGATGAGGTCGAGCATCGCGGGAATGGAGTCGGTGGCGCGGGGTTCGTGGTCGGGACGGACGACCCCGAGGGCCGCGGCGTCATCGTTCATCGCATCGATGAAGCGCCCCGTGAGCGCATCGATGGGCTCGCCGTTCTCGGCGGCGCGGCGGATGATCTTGTCGTCGATGTCCGTGATGTTGCGGACGTAGGTGACGCGGTACCCCTGGCTGCGCAACCACCGGACGACGACGTCGAAGACCACCATGACCCGGGCGTGGCCCACATGGCAGAAGTCGTAGACGGTCATGCCGCAGACGTACATCCGGATCTCGCCGGGACGGATGGGTACGAAGTCCTGCTTGTCGCGGGTCAGGCTGTTGTGAATCCGGAGCATCGGAACGGGAACATCGACAGGGGTTCGGGCACAATGCCGGGCTGGTGGAACGGGGGTCCGGCCCGGTGCAGTTTTGTTCGGCGCCGCTTCCGGCTACACGCTCGGCGCCGCTTCCGGCTACACGCTCGGCGCCGCTTCCGGCTACAAGCGTTCCGGATTTGTCGAGCAGCCGTCCTTGTTGTTACCATCGTTGTGCACATCGTTGCTAAAATTCGGTTCTAATTACAGCAAGATAACGACACAACTTGAGAAAAAGTATAGCACGATGACTCGGTTTCGCAGCGCGCTGGCCTGCCTGGCATTCACCCTCCTCACGTTGGTTTCGGCGCATGCGGCAACCGACGATTTCCAGGAAGCCCGACGCCTCGTGGGTATCAGCAACCTGTCCGGCGCACTCGATCGCGTGGACGCCTTCCTGAAGAATCAGCCGCGGGACGCCCGCGCCCGATTCCTGAAGGGCGTCATCCTCACCGAACTGGGCCGCCAGCCGGACGCCATCAAGGTCTTCACGGCACTGACGGAGGAGTTCCCCGAACTGCCCGAGCCCTACAACAATCTCGCCGTGCTCTACGCTGCCCAGGGTCAGGACGACAAGGCGAGGAAGGCCCTCGAATCGGCCATCCGCACGCACCCGAGCTACGCCACTGCGCACGAGAATCTGGGCGACATCTACGCGAAGATGGCGCGGGAGGCTTACGACAAGGCGCTGCAACTCGACTCGAACAACGCCGCGGCGCGCGCCAAGCTTGCGCTTGTGAGGGAGCTTTTCTCCCAGCGACCCGCGACCGGTCAGGCGCTCGTCAAGAGCACGGTCGGGGAATCGACCGCGGTGCCCCCCTTGTCGAACACCACCGTGGCCGCAGTGGCGTCCCCTGCCCCGCCGCCCGTGGCCAACCCACCGGCCGCAGCGCCCGCACCGCCCGCTAAACCCGTGGTGTTGGCCGCCGATACGCCCCCTGACACCAAGGCGAGGGAAACGTCCGACCCGCAGACGGACGTCGTCAAGGCGTTGCAGGCCTGGGCAAAGGCTTGGTCCTCCGGGGATGCCAAGGGTTACCTCAGCTTCTACGCGCCCTGGTTCAAGGTTCCCGGCGGGCAGAGTCGCAACGAATGGGAACAGGCGCGTCGCGAACGCATCGCCAAGGGACGGAAGATCAGCGTGCAGGTGCAGAATCCGAAAGTGACGTTTGCCAGGCCGGAAGAGGCCGTCGTAACCTTCCGGCAGATCTATCGCTCCGATTCGCTCAAGACCAGCGGGCTGAAGCGCATGAACCTCGTGCGCGTGAATGGCCGCTGGCTGATCCAGCAGGAAGACATCGTTCGATGACACCCCGCGCGCAGTTCTGGTCCGGCAGCCTTGCCGCACTGGCAGTCGTGGCCGCCGCCGGCTGCCTGACCGCCGACACCATGGCGATGGGCAGCAAACCCGGTCACAGCAGCCGGGCGGTCGAGCGGCGCCTGCTGGGCCAGGGCCCCGAAGCCCTGCTCGGCGCCATTCTTCGAGATATCGCCGAGGACCGCATCGCCGCCGCCACCGAGCAACTCGACCGGTTGCTCGAAGCGAATCCCAATTTCCGGCTCGCCCAGCTCATCAAGGGCGACCTGCTGCTGGCGCGGGCGCGGCCCATCGCGGCGCTGGGCAATGCGCCCGATGCACCGGTGGAACGGGTCTCGGACCTCCGGGACGAAGCCAAAGCCCGCCTCCAGCGGCTGCAGACGCCGGGCCCGGGCGACCGGGTACCGCGGTTCCTGCTCAAGATGGCGCCGGAGCAGAAGCACGCGGTGGTGGTCGATACCGCCCGGTCCACGCTGTACCTCTTCGAGAACGGCCCCGACGGTCCGCGCTACGTCTCCGACTACTACATCACGATCGGCAAGAACGGCACGGACAAGCTGCGCGAAGGTGACAAGAAGACCCCGCTCGGGGTCTACCACGTGACCGGAAATCTTCCGCGCAACAAGGTGGGGGACTTCTACGGATCGGGCGCCTACCCCATCAGCTACCCGAACGAATGGGACCGCCGCAACGGACGCGACGGGCACGGCATCTGGCTGCACGGCACACCGAAGGACACGTACAGCCGGCCACCGCGCGCCTCGGACGGCTGCGTCGTGCTCACGAATCCCGATCTCACGACCATCGCCGCCAACCTGCAGATCGGCATCACGCCGGTCATCATCGCGGGGGACATCGACTGGGTGAGCCGCAGCGAGCTGTCCGACGCCCGCGCGGATCTCGAGACGGCCGTCGAGCGCTGGCGACGCGACTGGGAGAGTCTGAAGACCGACAACTACATCGCGCATTACGCTCCGTCGTTCTCGAGCGGCAGCCAGGGCCTCGCGGAATGGGCTGCCCAGAAGCGCGCCGTGAACGGTGGCAAGGAATGGGTGAAGGTCAAGCTGGACGATGTCAGCATGTTCCTCTACCCGGGCCAGCAACCGCTGGCCGTGGTCACGTTCACCCAGGATTACCGCAGCAACAACCTGTCGAACGTGATGAAGAAGCGCACGTACTGGATGCGGGACGGCGACCGCTGGAAGATCGTCTACGAAGGTGCCGCCTGAGGATTGGCAGTGGCGGTACCCACGCCTTGGCAGTGGCGCAGAGCGTCTTGCTCGCCCTGGCGCTTTGAACCCATCGCGCCCGGGAGCGGTCGTTGCCGGGCGGCCGGATGGGTCGCACGGCACCAAACCCAATCACACCTGGAGACCCCAATGAAGTTCTTGCGCAAAGCGGCGGCGATTCTGCTCGTCGCGCTGGTTGCGTCGGGCAGTGCGTTCGCCGGCCCGATGGTCGAGATGAAGACGAGTCTCGGATCCGTGACGATCGAGCTCTACCCGGAGAAGGCACCCAAGTCGGTCGAGAATTTCCTTCAGTACGTGAAGGACGGATTCTTCAAGGGCACGATCTTCCACCGCGTCATCCCGGGCTTCATGGCCCAGGGGGGCGGGTTCACGACGGAGTTCCAGCAGAAGGACACCCGCGAGCCGGTCCGCAACGAGGCCGACAACGGCCTCAAGAACACGCGCGGCACGCTCGCCATGGCGCGGACCCAGAACCCGCACTCCGCCACCGCCCAGTTCTTCGTCAACGTGGCCGACAACGGCTTCCTGGACCACACGGCGCCCAACGCCCGCGGCTGGGGCTACGCCGTGTTCGGCAAGGTCGTGAAGGGCATGGACGTGGTGGATGCCATCGTCCAGGTTCCGACGGGCGACCGGGGTCCCTTCCAGAACGTGCCGATCACGCCGGTCGTGATCGAGGACGCGCGCATCGTCAACCATTGAGGCAACTCCCATGGACAAGGTCAGACTCAGCACATCGTTCGGCGACATCACCCTCGAACTCGACGCCGCGAAGGCACCGCTCACCGTCGCCAATTTTCTCGACTACGTGAAGATTGGCCACTACGCGAACACGATCTTCCACCGCGTGATCGACGGCTTCATGATCCAGGGCGGCGGGTTCGAGCCCGGCATGAAGCAGAAGCCTGCCGCCAACACCGTGAAGAACGAGGCCGACAACGGTCTCAAGAACGTCGCCTACTCGGTGGCGATGGCGCGCACACCCGATCCGCACTCGGCCTCCGCGCAGTTCTTCGTCAATGTGGTCGACAACAGCTTCCTGGACTTCAAGAGCGCGACGCCCCAGGGCTACGGCTACTGCGTGTTCGCCCACGTGGTCGAAGGCCAGGACGTCGTCGACAAGATCCGCAAGGTGACCACCGGTACGCGCGGGATGCACGGTGACGTCCCGGTGGAGGACGTCCTTATCAAGTCGGCCGAGATCATCGCCTGATCGGACGCGGCGGGAAGCGGCCCGCCGGCTCCCCTCGACATACGCCCACGTTGCTTCCCGCCCCTCCTTTCGAGTGCCAACCGACGACTTCACGCTCTTCGTGAGCGACCTGCACCTCGCGCCCGCGCAGCCGGTGCTCACGCGACGCTTCGTGCGGTTCTGCCACGAGATCGCCCCGTCGGCGTCGGCGTTGTACGTTCTGGGCGACCTCTTCGACTTCTGGATCGGTGACGACACACTCGACGATCCGCTGCATCGCGAGGTCTGCGGGGCGCTCCGGTCCGTGGCCGGGGCGGGCGTTGCCGTGCGCTTCATGGTCGGCAATCGCGACTTCCTCGCGGGCGACGCCTTCGCGGCCGCATCGGGTGCCGTGCCGATCGCCGACCCGACCATGATCGACCTCCACGGCACGCCCACACTCCTCATGCATGGCGATTCGCTTTGCACCGATGACCACGCATACATGGCGTTCCGCGCCCAGGTACGCAATCCGAAGGTGCAGGCGCAGTTCCTGGCGATGCCGGTGGCTGTCCGCTGGCAGCAGGTCGGAGCAACCCGGGACGCCAGCGAGCGCGAGAAGCAGGCGAAGACGATGGACATCATGGATGTCGCGACCGCCGCCGTGGAGGAGGTCCTCCGCGCGAACGGCTATCCGCGACTCATCCACGGCCACACCCATCGACCGGCGGTGCACGAGCATGTCGTGGACGGCCGTCGATGCGAGCGCTGGGTGATCGCGGACTGGCGCGCCGATCTCGCGGAAGCACTGCGCGTGGATGCCCGCGGCGTCTCGCGGCTGCCACTGCCTCTCTGACGCGGTGAGGCGGCGCGAACGGCTGCGGACGCCGGCATCGGGCTAGAATCCGGCTCCCTCAACGCGTGAGATTTCCATGGCCTCCATCACCACTCCGAGCGGTCTCGTCATCGACGACGTCACCGTGGGCGAAGGCGCCGAAGCCGTCGCCGGTCAGCAGGTCACCGTGCACTACACCGGCTGGCTGACCAACGGCACCAAGTTCGATTCCAGCAAGGACCGCAACGATCCGTTCGTGTTCGGCCTGGGCCAGCGCCAGGTGATCGCCGGCTGGGACGAGGGCGTGCAGGGGATGCGGATCGGTGGCACGCGCAAGCTCACGATCCCGCCGGAACTGGGCTACGGCGCCCGCGGGGCCGGCGGTGTGATCCCGCCCAACGCCACGCTCGTGTTCGAAGTGGAGTTGCTGGGCGTCCGCTGACGGAAGTCTTCCCGGTGACACCCTCTGACTTCGGGGCACCGGGGCATCCCCGCCTCAGCTGAGACCGCGCGCCAGATCGGCCTGCAGGTCGCCGACCGATTCCAGTCCGACCGATACCCGCAGCAATCCTTCCCCGATGCCCGATGCAGCCCTGGCTTCGGGCTTCAGGCGCCCGTGCGTGGTGCTCGCCGGGTGCGTGATGGTGCTCTTGGTGTCGCCCAGGTTCGCGGTGATCGAGATCATCCGCGTCGCGTCGACCACCTTCCATGCGGCTTCGCGGCCGCCTTCGACCTCGAACGAAACGATCGCACCGCCCGTGCGCTGTTGGCGCATCGCCAGCGCATGCTGCGGGTGCGAAGCCAGCCCCGGATAGTGCACGCGCCGCACCGAGGGATGTGCCTCGAGCCACGTCGCCAGGGCGGCGGCGGCGGCGGACTGGGCGTCCATGCGGATCTTGAGCGTCTCGAGTCCCTTCAGGACGACCCACGCGTTGAAAGGGCTCAGCGTGGCGCCCGCGTTGCGGAGAAACGTGGTGAGAGGGTCCTTCACGACCGCGCGCTCGCCGAGCACTGCGCCGCCCATCACGCGCCCCTGACCGTCGAGATACTTCGTGGCGGAATGGATGACGATGTCGGCGCCCAGATCGATGGGCCGCTGGATCGCCGGCGAGCAGAAGCAGTTGTCGACCACCAGCTTCGCGCCGCACCGACGCGCGATGTCGCCCAGCGCGCCGACGTCGACGATTTCCATCACCGGGTTCGACGGCGTCTCGGCGAAGAAGAGCCGGGTGTTCGGTCTCACCGCCGCGGCCCATTCGTCGGGGTCGATGGGGGAGACGTAGGTCGTCTCGATGCCGAAACGCGCGAGCAGGTTGTTGAAGAGCTGCATCGTGGCGCCGAACACGCTGCGCGAGACGACGATGTGCTCACCGGCCTTCATGAGCCCCATCACGCAGCCGAGGATGGCTGCCATCCCCGAGGACGTCGCGACGGCGCATTCCGCGCCCTCCAGGGCGGCGAGCCGTTCCTCGAAGGCCTGCACGGTGGGGTTGGTGTAGCGCGAGTAGACGAACCCTTCATCCTCGCCGGCGAACCGGGCAGCCGCCTGGGCGGCATTCTCGAAGACGAAGCTGGAGGTGAGGAACAGTGCCTCTGCGTGCTCGCCGAACGGCGTGCGGTGCACCCCGGCGCGCACGCCGAGCGTCTCGATGTCGTACGGCTGGGTGACCTTGTCGTGCTTTCCTGCTGCCATGGGCATTCGCCCCCCGAATAGAAAAAGACCCGATCGGCTCGCGCTCGAACGGGTCTCTCATTCGGCACGCTTTAGCCGTATTTTTTGGGCGCCCGCAAGCTGTCGATCAAATCGGCGCCGCCGCCCTCTTCGGACGACAGGAAAAGTGTAGCCGGTCCGCGCCGGCGCGTCACCGGGTCAGCCGGCCTCCACGAGATTCAGGTCGAGTTGCGTGACCGAGGACGACAGCTTGCGCGACAAGGTGTCGTCATTGCGCTCCGCCTCGACGCCGGCGAGGTACTCGGGCGTCACGTCGCCGGTCACGTACTCCCCGCTGAAGCACGATGTCTCGAAGTTCTTCACCGCGGGATTGACCGACCGCACGCCGTCGATCAGGGCGTCGAGATCCTGGTAGATCAGGCAGTCCGCACCGATCTCGGCCGCGATCTCGTCGTCCGTGCGGTTGTTTGCGATCAACTCGCGGGCAGTGGGCATGTCGATCCCGTACACGTTCGGGAAACGCACCGGTGGCGAGGCGGACGCGAAGAACACGCGGTTCGCGCCGGACTCGCGCGCCATCTGCACGATCTCGCGGCTCGTCGTGCCGCGCACGATGGAATCGTCGACGAGCAGGACGTTCTTTCCCTTGAACTCCATCGCGATGGCATTCAGCTTCTGCCGCACCGATTTCCGCCGCACCGCGTGGCCTGGCATGATGAAGGTCCGCCCGATATAGCGGTTCTTGATGAAGCCTTCGCGATAGGACACGCCCAGCTCGTGCGCCAGTTCCATCGCGGCGGGACGGCTCGAATCGGGGATCGGGATCACGACGTCGATCTGCAGCCCGGGATGATCGCGGCGGATCTTCCCCGCGAGGCTCTGGCCCATGCGCAGACGCGTCTCGTAGACGGAGATGCCGTCGATCACGGAGTCCGGACGCGCGAGATACACGTACTCGAAGATGCAGGGGTTCAGGGAGGGATGCTCGGCGCACTGCCGGCTGTGGAACCTTCCCTCGAAGTCCACGAGGATCGCCTCTCCGGGTGCGACGTCCCGCACCAGCTTGTACCCCAGCGCATCGAGGGCGACGCTCTCGGAGGCCACGAGGAACTCGGTCCCGTTCTCGGTCTGCGACTCGCCGATGACCAGCGGCCGGATGCCGAACGGGTCCCGGAAGGCGAGCATGCCGACGCCCGCGATGCTCGCCACGACGGCGTAAGCCCCGCGGCAGCGGCGATGGACACCCTTCACCGCGGCGAAGATGGTCTCCGGGTCGAGCTGGAAGCCGCGGGCGTTGGCCTGCAGCTCATGGGCGAGCACGTTCAGCAGCACCTCGGAGTCCGAGTTGGTGTTCACGTGCCGGAGGTCTTCGCGGAAGAGATCGCGCTTCAGTTGCTCGGCGTTGGTCAGATTGCCGTTGTGACCGAGCACGATGCCGAACGGAGAATTCACGTAGAACGGCTGGGACTCCGCCGGATTGTTCGCGGAACCCGCCGTGGGATAGCGGCAGTGACCGATGCCCACCGTGCCCATCAGGTTGCGCATGTCGCGCGTCCGGAAGACATCCCGCACGAGCCCGCTGCCCTTGTGCATGTGGAAGGCGTTGCCCTCCGCGGTCACGATACCCGCAGCATCCTGACCGCGGTGCTGCAGCACGAGCAGGCCGTCGTACAGAAGCTGGTTCACGGGGCCCATGGCCACCACTCCGAGAATCCCGCACATCGCCCTTTTCTCCCGTACCGGCCGCCGGAAGGTCCCGGCGCACCATGCTTCACACCGCGCCGCGGATGCGGTGGTCGGCGTTCAATCAGAGTCATACTTCACGTTGCCCCTCACCACTTCCGGCATCCACGGCCGGAGGGCCAGTGCGAGCGCTTCGAAAGGCGGAGACAACCACGCATTGCGCCATCCCGACTCCCTGGGCAGCGATGTGAGGCCGGCAACCATCACCGCGATGACCACGATGACCGCCCCTCTCAGGAGCCCGAACCCGGCCCCGAGAACATGATTCGCACCCGCCAGCCCTGCCGCCTTGATCGCCTCCGTCAACAGGAATCCGGCAACCCAGAATACCAGCAGCGCCCCGAACAGCACGCACACGAACCCGGCGGCGAGCCGCAGTTCCGCCGGCTGCAGGTTGCCGGGCATCAGGGTCGCCATGGTGGGTGCGAACTGGCGCGCGAGGAAGAATGCAAGGATCCAGGACGCCAGGGCCATCAGTTCCTTGACCAGTCCACGCATCACGCCGAGCAGTACCGAAATGCCGAGCACGGCGAACACCGCGATATCAAACCAGGTCACCGGACGCGCCCCGAAACTCAGTTCTCGCGAGGCACGACCTTGAGGTCGCCCTGCGCCACTTTCAGCCCGAGCAGCCGGACCCGTGCCTTCTGGGCCGCCTCGACCGTCGCGAAAGGTCCGGCGCGGACCCGCGTGCGTTCGCCCGATGTCGTCTTCACCGGTTCGAGGTAGGCGGGAAAACCTGCCGCCCGGAGCTGCTGCTGCAGCTGCTTCGCTTTTTCGGAGGATGAGAACGCGCCGACCTGCATGACGAATCCCCGACCACCCGGCACATTCGGCGCGGCGCCCTGCGCGGCGGGCTTGCTCTCCGCCTTCGCCTCCGGTTTCGGATCGGGCTTCACCGCGGCCTTGGGCTCGGGCTTGACGACCGCCTTTGCCGACGAGGCCTCGGGATCAGGCGCAGGACGCTCTGCCGGCTGCACCGCAGGGCGGGCGTCCGCTGCGGGCGCAGGAACGGTCTGCGGAGATGCCGTGGGGGCCGCATCGGCGGGATTCGATGTGGATTCGGAGACGGGCACATCGACCGGCTCCTGCGAGACCGTCGACGCGGGACCGGGAATCGGCTCGGCGACCGGTGCCGCGGGCGGGAACTTTCGGTCCACGGAATCCACGGCAGGAATGGCGATGTCGACGTTCTTCAGCCTGGGGGGCGGATCGTCATCGACCACCCACGGCAACACGACGGCGACGACGAGTACCAGGGCGATGGCACCGACGAGGCGCCTGCGCGCGCGCTTGCGAAGTGAAATTTCTTGTTCAGTGACTGGCTGAGGCTTAGCCATCTGTCAACCGCCGGCGCCACGCAGAAACTCCAGGGCGGCCGCGACGGTCAGGAAGGATCCGAAGACCAGGATTCTATCATCGGCCCGCGCGTCATCCCGCGCTGCCATGAGCGCTTCGCGCAACGAAACGTGCTGGCGCACATCGTCGAACACCTGCGCCTCGTCCAGCGCCGACGCCAGGCGGGCTGCGTCCACGCCGCGGGGCCCCGGCAGCGGCGCGAGATGCCAGCGGTCGACGTGCGGCTTCAACAGCATCGCGACCCCCGCGATGTCCTTGTCGCCCAGCATGCCGAACACCGCACGGGTCTGACCGGTACAAGGCATCCGCCCGAGCGCCGCGGCCAGGCGCTCGGCCGCATGCGGGTTGTGGGCGACATCGAGAATCACGATCGGACGACCCGGCAGCACCTGGAAGCGTCCGGGCAGTTCCACCGTGGCGAGGCCCTCCCGCAGGGCACCTCCACTCACCGGCAGCCGGTCGCGCAGGGTGTCGAGCGCCGTGATTGCGATCGCTGCATTGCCCAACTGGACAGGCCCCCGCAGCGCGGGCCAGGGCAGTCCTGCGCGCAGCCCGCCGGGCCCCTCGTAGCGCCACTGAGACTCTTCGTCCACCGCGCGGAAATCCCGACCGGCCCGCAGGACGCTCGCACCGATCGCCTCGGCGTGCGCCAGCAGCGTTGCGGGAGGGTCGGGGTCACCGATCACGGCAGGCCTTCCGTGCCGGAAAATGCCCGCCTTCTCGAAACCGATGGATTCGCGTGTGGGCCCGAGGTACTCGACATGGTCGATGCCGATGGACGTCACCGTGGCGCAATCGGCGTCGAACACGTTGACGGCATCGAGCCGACCACCGAGTCCGACCTCGAGGACCGCGACATCGACGCCGGCGCGCTGGAACGCCCAGACCGCCGCCAGCGTGCCGAACTCGAAATAGGTGAGCGGGACGTCACCGCGTGCCCGCTCGATCGCCGCGAAGGACTCGCAGAGGGTCCGGTCCGGGGCCTCGACACGATCGATGCGCACCCGCTCGTTGTAGCGGATCAGGTGCGGGCTGGTGTAACAACCCACGCGATAGCCCGCGCAAACCAGCACCGACTCCATGAACGCGCAGGTCGACCCCTTGCCGTTCGTCCCGCCGACGATGAACAACGGAAACCCGGGTGAGAGTCCGAGACGGTCCCGCACGATCCGCACGCGATCGAGCCCCATCTCGACGGATCGGGGGTGGGCACGCTCGATATGGCGCAACCACCCATCGAGGTCCTGCGGATGCGGATCCTCCGCATCCTGATCGGGATCCGTCGTCATGCTTCGGCGGACTGCGGCAAGCGAAGATCCTGGATCGAGCGATCAGGTTCGATGGCGGGGAATCACTGGGGAGAGGGTTGGTGACCGAGCACGGCGAGCATGCCCGCGACGCGGTCGCGCAGTTCGCGACGGTCGACGATCATGTCGACGGCACCGTGCTCCAGCAGGAACTCGGATCGCTGGAAACCCTCGGGCAGCGTCTGCCGTACCGTCTGCTCGATGACCCGCGGGCCCGCAAACCCCACGAGCGCGTTCGGCTCCGCAATCACGACGTCACCCAGAAAGGCGAAACTGGCCGACACGCCACCCATGGTGGGATCGGTCAGGACCGAGACGAAGGGCTGGCCGCGCCGCGCAAGCTGCGTCAGGGCCGCCGTGGTCTTGGCCATCTGCATCAGCGATGTGAGCCCCTCCTGCATGCGTGCACCACCGCTTGCACTGAAACAGACGAAAGGCATCTTCTGCTCGACGGCGGTCTGCACGGCGCGGACGAATCGCTCACCCACGACCGACCCCATCGAACCACCCAGGAAGCGGAACTCGAAGGCGACCGCGACGACGGGCATGTTCTTCAGCGCGCCTTGCATGGCCACGAGGGCGTCTTCCTCTTCGGTCTCGGCCTGCGCCTGCTGGAGCCGCTCGACGTAGCGCTTGCTGTCGACGAACTTGAGGAAGTCGACCGGCACGACTTCCGCACCGATCTCGAACCGGCCGTCGGGATCGAGGAAGTAGTCGAGCCGTTCGCGGGCGGTGACCCGCATGTGGTGACCGCACTTGGGACACACACAGAGGTTCTTCTCGAGGTCGGCGCGATAGAGGACGGTCTCGCAGACCTCGCACTTGCTCCAGAGACCCTCGGGAACGTTCTTGCGGGAGGGCCCCGCATTGCGCTTGATCTTCGGGGGAAGCAGCTTCTGCAACCAGCTCATCGATGGGCCTCCTGTCGCACTGCCCTGCCACCGCGGACACGCATGCCGATGGCGTCAGGCATCCATGGCCTGCCGGATCTCGCTCACCAGGCGATGCAGATTTTCCAGCAACGCTTCCGGCGGCGACGACTCGATCTCCTGCACCAGCCGGCTCCCGATCACCACGGCATCCGACACCCCGGCGATCGCGCGGGCTGTGGCACCGTCGCGAATGCCGAACCCGACACCGATCGGAAGATTCACCCGGCTGCGGATCTGCGGGATGCGCTCCGCCACTTCCGTGAGATCGATGTTGGCCGCACCCGTCACGCCCTTCAGCGAAACGTAGTAGACATAGCCGCTGGCGAGGCGCGCGGCACCGTCCATGCGCGCTTCCATCGACGTCGGCGACAGCAGGAAGATGGAATCGATGCCCCGATGGCGGAGCTTCATGGTGAGCGGCTCGCTCTCCTCGGGCGGATAGTCCACCACGAGAACACCGTCGACGCCGGCGGCCGCCGCAGCGTCGGCGAATGCATCGTAGCCCATCGCCTCGATCGGGTTCGCGTAGCCCATCAGCACGACCGGCGTCTCGCTGTCGCGCGTCCGGAACTCCGTGACGAAACCCAGCACGTCGCGCAGTGAAGTGCCGTTCTTCAGGGCACGCTCGCTCGAACGCTGGATCGTGGGGCCATCGGCCATCGGATCGGAGAAAGGCACGCCCAGCTCGATGATGTTCGCACCGGCAGCCACCAGGGTGTGCATGATCGGGACGGCCGATGCGTTGTCCGGGTCACCGGCGGTGACGAACGGGATAAGTGCCTTGCGGCCCGCCGCCTGAAGCTTCTCGAAAGTGGCTGATATGCGTGACATTGGGGGGTCTGAGATCCGTGATCCGTGAACTTGGAATTGTGGGGCGCAGCTGTACGGGGGCGGAGCCGGGCGATGCCAGGCCCGCCTTTCACATCTCAGAGGGACAGCCCGGAGCGCTCGGCAACCGTCGCCATGTCCTTGTCGCCTCGGCCGGACAGGTTCACCAGCAGCACCTTGTCGCTGCTCATGTCGCGCGCCATCTTCATGGCGTGGGCCACCGCATGACTGGATTCGAGCGCCGGGATGATGCCCTCCAGGCGGCACATCATGTGGAACGCCTCCAGGGCTTCGTCGTCGGTCACCGAGACGTACTCGGCGCGTCCGGTGTCCTTCAGCCATGCGTGCTCGGGGCCGACGCCGGGATAGTCCAGACCCGCCGAGATGGAGTGGGTCTCGATGATCTGGCCGTTGGCATCCTGCATCAGGTAGGTGCGGTTCCCATGCAGGACACCCGGTGTTCCGGCGCACAGTGTCGCGGCGTGCTTGCCGGTCGCGAGACCCAGTCCGCCGGCCTCGACGCCGATGAGACGCACGTCGGCGTGCGGGATGTACGGGTAGAAGGCCCCCATGGCATTCGAGCCGCCGCCGACGCAGGCGAGGATCGCATCCGGCTGCCGACCGAGGACATCGGGCATCTGCGTGAGCAGTTCGCGACCGACCACCGAATTGAAATCGCGGACCATCATCGGATACGGATGCGGACCGGCGACGGTGCCGATGATGTAGAACGTGCCCTCCACGTTGGTGACCCAGTCGCGCATCGCCTCGTTCAAGGCGTCCTTCAGGGTGCGGGAACCGCTTTCGACGGGGACGACAGACGCCCCCAGCAGCTTCATGCGATAGACGTTCTGCGCCTGACGATGGATGTCCTCGGACCCCATGTACACGACGCACTCCATGCCGAATCTCGCGGCGACCGTGGCGGAGGCTACGCCGTGCTGTCCGGCTCCGGTCTCGGCAATGATCCGCTTCTTGCCCATGTGGCGGGCGACGAGCGCCTGCCCCATGGTGTTGTTGATCTTGTGTGCACCCGTGTGATTCAGGTCTTCGCGCTTCAGCCAGATCTGGGCGCCGCCCGCTTTCTGGCTGAGGCGCTTGGCGTGATACACCGGACTCGGCCGCCCCACGTAGTGCTTCAGCTCGTGCTCGAACTCGGCGACGAAGGCCGGATCGTTGCGTAGCGACTCGTACTGCGTGCGCAGTTCATCGAGGGCGTGGATCAGGGTCTCGGCGACGAACACGCCACCGTAGGGGCCGAAGTGTCCCTTGCTGTCGGGAAGGTCATACATCTGCATCGCGAACTCCTCGCACGAATGCGGCCATCTTGTTGTGATCCTTGATGCCCCTGGACTGCTCGACGCCGCTGGAAACGTCCACGGCCCATGGATGGACTCTGCGGATCGCCTCGGACACATTTCCGGCGTGCAAGCCGCCCGCGAGAACGACGGGGATCGGAAGGTTTTGCGGGATCGCGGACCAATCGGCTTGGACGCCGGTGCCCCCGGCCACACCGGGAACATAGGCGTCCACCAACAGCGCGCGAGCCTTCGCGTGAAAGCCGGCCGATTGTAGCAAATCGACCCCCGGCGCCGCTGCGATTGCCTTGATGTACGGCCGATCGAAGCTCTCGCAGTAAGCCGGAGTTTCGTCCCCGTGGAACTGCAGCAGATCGAGAGGAACGATCGACAGGACCGCATCGACCTCGGCCCGCGGCGCATCCACGAACAGGCCGACGGTGGTGACGAAGGGCGGCAGCCTGGCGATCACCTCCAGCGCCCGGGTCGCGGTCACGTGCCTGGCACTTCCGGCAAAGAAGATGAGGCCGATGGCATCCGCGCCCAGCTCGGCCGCCCGCAGGGCGTCCTCGGGACGGGTGATGCCGCAGATCTTGATGCGCGTGGGCACGGGACGACCTGTTCAGGGAAAGTGGGGCGCCGGATCCTGCGTCGGCAGACCAGCCGCCGGAGGGTACTCCACCGCAGTGAGGTACAGACCATCGGGGGCGAACGTCGGGGGTGCACGTCTCCGGTCACGCGCCTCGAGAATGCACGCCAGACCCTCTGGAGTCTCGCGTCCGGCGCCGACATACACGAGCGCGCCGACGATGTTGCGGACCATGTGCTGCAGGAAGGCGTTCGCCCGGAACTCGAACCTCAGGTACGGACCGATCTCCCCGACGTCGCAACGCTGCAGGGTCCGGACCGGTGTCCGCGCCTGACACTCCGCCGCCCGGAAGGCGCTGAAATCGTGCTCACCGACCAGCCGGCCCGCCGCGGCTTGCATGGCATCGACATCGAGCGTGCCATGCCACCAGCCCACGCGCCGCTGCAGCAGTCCAGGCCGGGCGGCACGCGGCAGCAACCAGTATCGGTACGTCCGGGACAGGGCATCGAATCGCGCATGGAATCCGGGGGGCGTCTCCCGCGACCAGACCACGCTCACCCCGGCCGGCAACTGGCTGTTGGTGCCGCGGACCCAGGCCTCGAGGGGGCGGCATGCTTCGGTATCGAAGTGCACGACCTGGCCGGTCGCATGCACACCGGTGTCCGTCCGGCCTGCGCAGATCGTCGGAACCGGATGACCGGCAATCCGCGTCAGGGCGGCTTCGAGAGCATCCTGGACGGTCTCGCCTCCGGGCTGCGTCTGCCAGCCGTGGAACGCACTGCCGTCGTACTCGAGGCCGAGAGCGATTCTCACCTTACCGGGGCGCCCGAAACGCACGGCGCCGCTCGAGGCGGCGCCGTGGTGGCATCGAAACGGATGCGATGACCGACTATTGGAGCGTCCCCATCAGGGCCTCGGCGGCAGCACGCTGTTCGGGATCCCCCTCGGAGATCACCTCGTCGAGGATCTCGCGAGCACCTTCGCGGTCACCCATCTCCTGATAGGCCTTTGCGAGGTCGAACTTGGTCTGCACGTCGTACCACTTCTCATCCTTGACCCCCGTGGACTCCGCCGGGGCGCTGCTCTCCCCGAGCTCCAGGCTGATGCCCGACAGATCGAGTTCCGGCGCGGAACCGGTCGCCGCGGCTTCAGGCTCGGCCCCGCCTTCCAGCGGGGGCGAATCGAGTTGCAGCGTGCTGAGATCGAAACTGATGCCGTCCATGTCGCCACCACCACCGGCGATGGAGTCGTCGGCAGCCTCCGCGGTCGCATCCCCCAGATCGAAATCCAGTCCGAGGTCATCGGCCGCCGCCGCCGCCGACCCGGCCGGAATGCCGGGCAAGGTCGGAAGATCACCGGTGTCCGGCGCACCGAGGGAGGCCGTGGGATCGAAGGCTTCCATCTGCGTCGTGGGAAGGATCTCGTCGGCCGACGTGATGATGGTCTTGCTCGGGTCGAGGATGTCCTCCGCGCCGGACCCGCTGTCGGTCAGATCGCTGAGATCGATGTCCGTGGAAGTGGCGGCCTGGTTAGACAGTTCCTCGCCGAGTTCGCCGAGGTCGATGTCCGTGGACGATGTGCCCGACGGCATCTCGTCGAAGCCGAGGTTGAAATCGAGGTCGTTGCTCCCGGCCTCGCCCGTGCCGAAAGCCGACATCTGGACGGTCGATTCGGCGCCCGGGAATGTCCGCTCGGTGTCGTCCTCGTCGGGTCGACCGGACGCGTAGCGCGGGTTGCCCGGGTCGATCTGGTAGCCCATCTTCGCGGCCTTCTCCCAGAGCTCGCCCTCGGCGTTGGTGCCCATCTGCAGGTCCTTGGCGACGTCCTCGAACGCCACCGGATCGCCGCGCTTCGCGTAGATCTCGAGCAGCTTCGCGTGCAGTTCGTAGCGGGTCGGCGTCGCGACGATGGCCTCCCGGAGGCGCTCCTCGGCCTGTGCATCCCGACCATAGATGAGGAACACCTCGGCTTCCTGGAGGGGATCGCTGCCATCGGCCGTGGTCGCCGGCGGGGCCTCGTCGGAGTCCGTCGACCCGCCCGCTGGCCCTGGGGATGCGCCTGCGCCATCGTCGGCATCGGCGCCCTCGGCCGCGCCGCGACGACGTTTCCAGCGCATGAAGCCCAGACCGCCCAGGGCTGCGATGACCGCTGCACCACCTGCAAGGTAGAGCGGTTCCCCCATGATCTCGTCGATCAGGCTCGGCGGCGGCGGCGGCGGGGTCGGGACGAAGGGCTTGCGGGGAGGCGGTGCCTCGGCCGGGGCTTCGGCCGGTTCCGCAGCGGGCGGCGTTGCCGCCATCGGTTCCGTCGGTGCCGGGGTCGGCTCGGTCTTCGATTGCAAAGTCGAGGACTGCTCGCCCGTCGGCGTCGCGCCGGCGGCAGCGTCCGGAGCCACCGGTGCGGGCGCGACGGGTGCGGGTGCGGGTGCGGGCGGCACCTTCAGGTCCGCCACGCTCTTGCTCTTCATCTCGACGAGCGCCTGCATGTCCTTGATCTGCTTCTCGAGCTGCCCGATGCGTTCGTTGGCATCCGCGACCGCCTTGCCCTTGGCCGCGACCTCCTCTTCCAACGTACGGATGCGCTGCTGAGACTTGCCGTCCTTGTCGGAGGTGGCGGCCGCTCCGGCGCCTTCGCCCTTCGAGAGCTTCAGGACTTCCTTCGCAGGTTCCGCCGCGGCCTGGGTCTTCTCGTCCACCGTGGTCGAGATCCTGCCAGAGGCACTCTGCCCGGAGAGCGGATCGTCAGCGGAGGCCGCAGCCGTCATGGCAGCGAGCTTTTCTCGATAGGCGTTCCAGTTGGCTGCCTGGACACGGACCTCTTTGCGTGCCTCCTCGGGTGCGACGCTGGCGGCGTCGGTGGCATCGGGCATGCGCAGAACCCGCCCTGCCCGCAGGCGGTTCATGTTCTTGCCATCGAAGGCGTCGGGGTTCGTGCGATAGAGGAGAACCAGCATCTGCTCGAGTGACAGGTCGGCGGGCTTGTTCGCCCTGGCGATCTTCCCGAGTGTGTCACCGCGCTTGGTCTTGTAGTCCGCCGATGCTGCGCTGCCGTTCGATGTCGGCGCCGCACTTGCGGTCGACTCGGACGCTGGCGCGGGTGCAGCCTCGGGAACGGACTGAATCGGAGCATCCTCGGGCCGCGGGCGAGTTTCGACCATCGGCTCCGCGGGTTTCTCGGGCGCTGCGGCTGTCGCCGCGGGGCGCATGTCCGGACTCACCGCGGCTTGCGCGGGAGCCGCCTGCAGCTTGGTGTCGGACGGATCGTCGCCGATCACGGGCGGATCGAGCAGCGCCGTGTAGGCACGCACAAGGCGACCGGAGGTCCAGCCCAGTTCCACGAGAAAATCGATGAAGGGCTCGGCCAGCGGCTGCGCGGCGGTGATCTTCACGTACGGATCGCCGTTCGGCCGCTTCTCGAGCGAGAGCTTCAGATTGGAGACGTACGCGGTGAATGGCAGATCTGCCTGACGAAACGCATCGGGCGACGCCATGCGCGCCGTGAGCGAGGAGATCTCTTCCTTCTTCACCGATACGAGGTCGATCTCACCCCGGAACGGTTGCCCCAGGGACGACAGAACGGTCAATCGACCCAGGCCTGCCGCCTCTGCCCCAAGGGACGCCACCGAAAGCACGAGCGCGGCGGCGGCCGCGCGAATCAGACGTTTTCCCACCGCGCCACCCTTAGACTCTAGGACTTTGGAAGAAAAATAACATCATGGGGTTAGGGTTGCAAGCTAATCTCAGCTCTCACATATACCCCGCTTGAGCTTCATTTTTCGGCGCATTTCTGCGTGACTGAAGCCCATCGTCATGACCGGAACCCAAGAACCGCCGATTCCGGCGCAGGCGTTGGCGCGGCCGCCGGATTCCGGCGAGGGCAAAGGGGGGATGGAGGGATCTCGGGCCGGTGCCAAGCGCGGCACCGGCCGTGGTGGACAGATCAGTGCTGTCGTTCGAGCAGGATGCGGAGCATGCGTCGGAGCGGTTCGGCGGCTCCCCAGAGCAACTGATCGCCGACGGTGAAGGCGGTGAGGTAGTCGCCACCCATGGGCAGCTTGCGGAGGCGCCCGACGGGAACCTCCAGGCGCCCGGAGACCGCCGCGGGCGTGAGGCCTGCCAGCGAGGCCTCGCGGGTGTTCGGCACCACCTTCACCCACTCGTGGGCCTCGGCAAGCATCCCGTGGATCTCGTCGATCGGGACATCCCGGGCGAGCTTGATGGTGAGCGCCTGGCTGTGGCAGCGCATGGCGCCGATCCGGACGCAGACACCGTCCACCGGGATCCGTCCGGTCGGGAGTCCGAGGATCTTGTTGGTCTCCGCCATCCCTTTCCACTCCTCGCGGCTCTGCCCGTTGCCGAGATCCTTGTCGATCCAGGGAAGCAGACTCCCGGCAAGGGGAAAACCGAAGTGCTCGGTTGGAAAGTCGAGACTGCCCATGGCCTGGTGCACGGCCCGATCGACCTCGAGGATCGTGGCCGCCGGCTGGCGGAGGGCATCCTGGGCGGCGGCATGGGCCGCCCCCATCTGGTCGATCAGCTCGCGCATGTTCTGCGCGCCGGCACCGGAGGCCGCCTGGTAGGTCATCGCCGTGACCCACTCGACGAGGCCGGCCCGGAACAGGCCGGCCAGCGCCATCAGCATCAGACTGACGGTGCAGTTGCCGCCCACGTAGTCCTTCACGCCACGATCGAGCGCGCCATCGATCACCGGGCGGTTCACCGGGTCGAGGATGATCACGGCGCTGTCGTGCATCCGCAGGGCCGACGCCGCATCGATCCAATAGCCCTGCCAGCCGGCGGCGCGCAGCTTCGGGTGCACGGCGTTGGTGTAGTCGCCCCCCTGGCACGACACGATCGCGTCCATGGCGGCGAGCTGCGCGAGGTCGTTCGCGTCGCCGAGGGGCGGGAGCTCGCGGCCGATCTCCGGCCCGGCGCCGCCCACATTGGAGGTACTGAAGAACACCGGGTCCAGCACCCGGAAGTCCTTCTCCCAGACCATCCGCTGCATGAGTACCGAGCCCACCATGCCGCGCCACCCTACGAACCCCACGCGCATCATCGCCATCGTTCCGTCCTCCGCGTCTGTCGTTGTCGGTCAGCGGTGTGCGGAAAGTGCCGCCACCACTGCATCACCCATCCGCTCGGTGCCCACGGTCGCCTCCCCCGGTTTCGCGATGTCGGCCGTGCGGACACCGTCGCGGAGCACACGACGCACGGCGGCCTCGATACGGGAGGCGGCGCCCTCGTCGGAGAAGGTGTAGCGGAGCATCATCGCCACGGACAGGATGGTGGCCAGCGGGTTCGCGACATCGCGACCGGCGATGTCGGGGGCCGAACCATGGATCGGTTCGTAGAGCCCCTTGCCCGCGGCGTCGAGCGAGGCCGACGGCAGCATCCCGATGGAGCCGGTGAGCATCGAAGCCTCGTCGGAGAGGATGTCCCCGAACATATTGCCGGTGACGATCACGTCGAACTGCTTCGGCGCCCGGACCAGTTGCATCGCGGCGTTGTCGACGTACATGTGCGATAGCGCGACGTCCGGATACTCCTTCGCCACCTCGTTGACGACCTCGCGCCAGAGAATGCTGGTGTCGAGCACGTTGGCCTTGTCGACGGAACACAGCTTCTTTCCGCGCTTCCGGGCGATCGCGAAACCCGCGTGCGCGATCCGGCGGATCTCGGACTCCGAGTACTTCATCGTATCGAAGCCCTCGCGCTCGCCATTGACCAGCGCGCGCCGGCCGCGCGGCTGGCCGAAGTAGATGTCACCGGTGAGTTCGCGCAGGATCATGAGGTCGAGTCCGGCCACCAGCTCGGGGCGCAGGCTCGATGCATCGGCGAGTTCTTCGTAGACCAGCGCTGGGCGCAGGTTCGTGAAGAGGCCGAGGGCCTGGCGAATCCGCAACAGGCCCTGCTCGGGTCGGAGCGGCCGGTCGAGCGTGTCGTACTTCGGGCCACCCACCGCGCCGAGAAGCACGGCGTCGGCCGACTTCGCGAGCGCGAGGGTCGCCTCCGGCAGCGGATCGCCCGCGGCGTCGTAACCGGCACCACCGATGGGCGCCGTCTCGATCACGACGGCGTGGCCGTCGGCCTTCAGGCGTTCCAGCACCTTCACGGCCTGGCGGACTATTTCGGGACCGATCCCGTCACCGGGGAGGACTGCGATCTTCATGGGGTCGACTCTGGAGTGGGGGATGGGCGCTCGCGACGGACCGTCAGACGAACAGCCAGGGCTGGGCGGCGCGATGGCGCTCCTCGAAAGCGCGGATGGTGTCGCTCTGCTTCAGCGTGAGCCCGATCTCGTCCAGGCCTTCCACCATGTTGTGCTTGCGGAAGGCATCGACCTCGAAGCGGAACTCCTGGCCGCCAGGGATCACCACCACCTGCCGCGGCAGATCGATCGTCAGGCGGAAACCGGGCATCGCCTCGGCCTCGAGGAACAGGCGATCGACGACCGCCGCCGGCATGATCACCGGCAGCAGGCCGTTCTTGAAGCTGTTGTTGAAGAAGATATCGGCGTAGCTCGGCGCCACGATCGCGCGGAAGCCGAAGTCCGTGAGGGCCCACGGTGCATGTTCGCGCGAAGATCCGCAGCCGAAGTTCTCGCGCGCGAGCAGGATCTGCGCACCGCGATACCTGGGCTGGTTCAACACGAAGTTCGGGTTCAGCGGCCGCTTGCTGTTGTCCATGCCCGGCTCGCCGTGATCCAGGTAGCGCCATTCGTCGAACAGGTTCGGGCCGAAGCCGCTGCGCTTGATCGATTTCAGGAACTGTTTCGGGATGATCGCGTCGGTGTCGACGTTGGGACGATCGAGCGGTGCCACGAGCCCGTCGAGGACGGTGAACTTTTCCATGTTCAGTACTTCTCCGAACCACGTTCCGGCGCGGCGCCGGCGTCCTTCTTGTCGTCCTTCTTCGCCGCGGCACCCTCGATCTTCTGGCCGGCGGCCTTGAGGTCCTTGCCGACACCTTCCACGGTGTTGCAGCCGGTGATCGCAACCGCAGTCACGAGGGCAATGGCGAAGGGGAGCATGACTTTTCGCATGGGGTTCTCCGGTCAGAGGATCTTGCGGACATCGACGAAGCGGCCGGCGATGGCGGCAGCGGCAGCCATCGCCGGGCTCACGAGATGCGTCCGGCCGCCGGCACCCTGGCGACCTTCGAAGTTGCGGTTCGACGTGGAGGCGCATCGCTCGCCGGGCTCCAGGCGGTCGTCGTTCATGGCGAGGCACATCGAGCAGCCCGGTTCGCGCCACTCGAAGCCGGCGTCGCGGAAGACGCGGTCCAGACCTTCCGACTCAGCCTGGCGCTTCACCAGACCCGACCCCGGCACCACCATCGCGAGCTTCACGCCGGCTGCGACCTGCCGCCCCCTCACGACCGTGGCCGCGGCCCGCAGGTCCTCGATGCGCGAGTTAGTGCACGAACCGATGAAGACCTTGTCGATGCGGATCTCGGTGATGGGCGTGTTGGGCTGGAGCCCCATGTAGTGCAGGGCCCGCTCGAGCGAGGCCCGCTTGACGGGGTCCTCGATGCGCGCCGGGTCGGGCACGTTGCCCTCCACGGAGCCCACCATCTCGGGCGATGTGCCCCACGTGACCTGCGGCGCGATGTCGCCGCCGTTCAGCACCACCGTCTTGTCGAAGATGGCGCCCTCGTCCGACTTCAGGGTGCGCCAGTAGGCCACCGCACGATCCCAGTGATCGCCCTTCGGTGCGAAGTTGCGCCCGCGCACGTACTCGATCGTTGTGTCGTCCGCGGCCACCATCCCGGCGCGCGCACCCGCCTCGATGGCCATGTTGCAGAGGGTCATCCGGCCTTCCATCGACAGGCCGCGGATCACGCTACCGGCGAATTCGATCGCGCATCCGGTGCCACCCGCGGTGCCGATCCGACCGATCACGGCGAGGACGACGTCCTTGGCGGTCACGCCGGCGCGGAGGGCGCCGTCGACGCGCACCAGCATGCTCTTCGCCTTCTTCATGTTGAGCGTCTGGGTGGCGAGAACGTGCTCCACCTCGGAGGTACCGATGCCGAAGGCCAGCGCCGCGAAGGCGCCATGGGTGCTGGTGTGGGAGTCCCCGCAGACGACGGTCATGCCGGGCAGAGTTGCGCCCTGCTCGGGACCGATCACGTGGACGATGCCCTGCCGGGCGTCGAGGAAGGGGAAGTAGGCCTTGGCCCCGTACTCGCGGATGTTCGCGTCCAGGGTCTCGACCTGGGTCCGGGAGATCGGGTCCCGGATGCCCTGGTCCCAGTCGCGGGTCGGGGTGTTGTGGTCGGCGGTGGCGACCACGCTGTCGATGCGCCAGGGTCTGCGGCCGGCCAGCTTCAGGCCTTCGAAGGCCTGCGGGCTCGTGACTTCGTGCACCAGGTGGCGGTCGATGTAGAGGAGCGCGGTGCCGTCGGCATCCTCGCTCACCACGTGACTCGACCAGAGCTTGTCGTATAGCGTCTGCGGCTGCATGGATAGCTCTCCAGGAGAGCCGCTGATTATGTCACAGGGCCCCGGGCTCCCACAGTCCGCGCCGAGGGCCGGCGAGGGCCGTCATCACGACGGGGACCGTCACGCGTCGCGCCCGACCTTCAGCCATCGGGCCGTGACGCCGACGGCGAGCAACCCGGCCAGGGCACCGGCCGTGAACGTCCAGGCACCCCCGGCGTGATCCCACAGATAGCCGCTCATCAGGCCGCCCACCGCCCCCCCCGCCCCGAAGCCGACGCCCGAGTAGAGCGCCTGCCCCTTGGACTGGTGCCGCCCCCGGAAGAAGCGATGCGTGAGTGCCACCGCCGCGCCGTGGAAGCATCCGAACGTGGCCGCGTGCGCGATCTGGCAGATGACGGCCACGACGAGGGAATCGGGCAGCCACGCGACCGCGAGGAATCGCACGGCCGCCGTCGCGTACGCGAACAGCAGCATCGGACGCGGCGACACCCTTCCCGACAGGCGTGTCCAGGTGAAGAACACGATGATCTCGGCCAGCACGCCCAGCGCCCACAATGCGCCGACGCCGCCCTTGCTGTACCCGTGATCGACGAGCCAGATGGAGTAGAAGGTGTGGAATGGCCCGTGACTCACCGACATCAGGAAGCACCCCGCGAAGAGCGCCAGGACCTCGGGACGGCGCACGACGGCCCACACGCCGTGGACATCGTCGTGATGCACGTGCCGCGGCGCCTCCGTCACGAGGAACGCCGACGCCGCATGCAGCGCGAGCAGGCCGAGGATCAGCCACAGCAGCGATCGCACACCCGCGAAGTCGAGCAGCTGTCCGGTGCCGACCACCACCAGGACGAAGCCGACCGAACCCCACGCGCGGATCCTCCCGTACTGCGTGAACCGGTCGCCGAGATGCGCCATGGTCGTGGCCTCGACGAGCGGAAGCGAACCGCACCAGAAGAGGTTCATCACCGCGATGACGCCGAAGAGCCACGCGTACGACGTGCCGAAGAACGCGCCCGCGAACACGAGCAGCGTCATGGTCGCGGTGAACCGGACGATCGGGATGCGCTGCCCGCGATGGTCCGCGAGCCAGCCCCAAAGTGCAGGACCGAACATCCGCGTCACCGGCACGACGGCGAGCAGCGTCCCGATCTGCGCGGCCGAGAGTCCCACCGATTTGAGGTAGAGGGGCCAGAACGGCGCGAAGGCGCCGAGGAACGCGAAGTAGCAGAAGTAGAAGGTGGCGAGCCGGGCGGCAGGCACGCGGTGCGTCACGACCGCGCCCCCCGCCGTTGCAGCCGCCGCCCCGCACTGCGCCGCGCGGCGTTCATGCGAGTCAACGGTCCGAGGCCATGCGCCAGGCCACCCAGCCGAGCACGGCCAGCATGCCGAGCCATCCGATCAGGCGCACCAGACCGGCGAGGGAGCCATCCAGGTGCAGCACGCCCCAACGGGTGAGGATCTCGGTCCAATCGTGATCGCCTCCACCCACCAGCGGCAACGCCTGGGTGCGGGCGTCAGCCATGTATCGGGCGATGTTCCAGAGGTTCTCGCACAGCCAGACCACACCGAGCGCACAGACCGCGATCTCGCGCCGCCGCCAGCCACGCCCCGCAACCACTGCGGGGAACACCAACTGGGCGAAGGTTCCGCCATAGACCGCCGCCCACCCACCGAGGAACAGGCCTGCCAGCGGATGCCCGGCCTCGTGGAAGGCCAGGTTGGCGCCGTCGAGCAGCGGCACCCAGCGATCCCCCGTGTGGGCGAAGTACGCGCAGATCACGGCGAACAGGAGGACGCCCGCTGCGTGGAGGGGCGGACACGGATTCCAGTCGGACTCATGGATCTCGCGCAGCCGGTCGATGGGATTCATCGGGCGGATCCGCGGGACTGCGACTGACGAGGCATCCGAAGCCGCCGCGACCGCGGGAACAGGTCAGCGTCTCCCTACACGCGGTCCGGGTCGGTGGACTGGCGCGACGGCTGCAGCGGATGGCGGTCGCGCGCGCCCTCGGGTGCGGCAGCGGCGATGCGCGGCGTCGTCACGGAGACATCGGCGTTCTGGGCCCGATGGCGCAGCGCGTGGTCCATCAGCACCGTCGCAAGCATCGCCTCGGCGATCGGCGTCGCACGGATGCCGACGCACGGATCGTGACGTCCGAACGTCTCGACGGTCACCGGGTTGCCGGCCTTGTCGATCGACCGGCGCGCGAGACGGATGCTCGACGTCGGCTTGATCGCCACGTGGACGATGATGTCCTGGCCGGTCGATATGCCGCCCAGGATGCCGCCCGCGTGGTTCGAGAGAAAGCCCTCCGTGGTCATCTCGTCGCCGTGCTCGGTGCCCTTCTGCGAGACGGACGCGAAGCCCGCGCCGATCTCGACGCCCTTCACCGCATTGATGCCCATCATCGCGTAGGCGATGTCGGCGTCGAGCTTGTCGTCCACCGGCTCGCCCCAGCCCACCGGAACACCCGTCGCGACGACGGTCACCTTGGCGCCCGCGGAATCGCCCGACTTGCGCAGGCGGTCCATGAAATCCTCGAGCCCGGCGACGGCTTCCGGATCTGCGCTGAAGAAGGGGTTCCCGTGCACGTCGTCCCAGCTGCGGAAACCGATCGGGATCGGGCCGAGCTGCGACAGGTAGCCGCGCACCTCGACGCCGAAGCGTTCGCGCAGCCACTTCTTCGCCACGGCACCCGCAGCGACGCGCACGGCGGTTTCGCGCGCGGACTGACGGCCACCGCCGCGATGATCGCGGATGCCGTACTTCTGCCAGTAGGTGTAGTCGGCGTGGCCGGGACGGAAACTCTCGACGATGTTGCCGTAGTCCTGGCTGCGCTGGTCCGTGTTGCGGATCAGCATGGCGATCGGCGTGCCGGTGGTGCGGCCTTCGAAGACACCGGAGAGGATCTCGACGGTGTCGGATTCCTTCCGCTGCGTGACGAACCTGGAGGTGCCGGGCTTGCGGCGATCCAACTCGGGCTGGATGTCGGCTTCGGACAGCGCGAGCCCGGGAGGGCAACCATCGACGACGCATCCGATCGCGGGGCCATGGCTCTCGCCGAAGGACGTGACGCAGAAGAGACGTCCGAGAGTGTTGCCCGACATCGCGCGGCTCCGACCAAAGGGGGACGGGATGCTAACACGCACCCTCTCGCTGACGCCTTCTGCGACCGCCCCATCGCTGGTTTGCGCAGGCCCGTCCGGCGCATGCGACATGGCGGTCCGCCATGGTCGCCACTAGAATCCGCAAGCTCGAGCTTCACGCATCGCCCCAGCCCGCCGGAGACCCCATGCAGCAGTACCTCGACCTCATGCGCACCGTGCTCGACACCGGCACGCGCAAGTCCGATCGCACCGGCACCGGCACGCTCTCGATCTTCGGCGCGCAGCTGCGCTTCGACCTCGCCCAGGGGTTCCCGCTGGTCACCACCAAGAAGGTGCACATGAAGTCCATCGTGCACGAGCTGCTGTGGTTCCTGAAGGGCGAGACGAACATCCGCTATCTGAAGGAGAACGGCGTCAGCATCTGGGACGAATGGGCGGACGAGAACGGCGAGCTGGGGCCGGTCTACGGACACCAGTGGCGGTCGTGGCCCGCGGCCGACGGCGGCTCCATCGACCAGATCGCGCAGGTCGTCGCCGACATCCGCCGCAATCCCGACTCGCGGCGCCTGATCGTCACGGCATGGAATCCGACCGACCTCCCGCGCATGGCGCTCTCGCCCTGCCACGCGCTCTTCCAGTTCTACGTGGCGGAAGGGCGGCTCTCCTGCCAGCTCTACCAGCGCAGCGCCGATCTCTTCCTGGGCGTGCCGTTCAACATCGCCTCCTATGCCCTGCTCACATTGATGGTCGCGCAGGTGACGGGGCTCGCGCCCGGCGAGTTCATCCACACGTTCGGCGACACACATCTCTACACGAATCATCTGGATCAGGCACGTGAACAACTGTCGCGCAGCCCTCGGCCACTGCCGACGCTCACGCTGAATCCGGAGGTGCGGGATCTCTTCGCGTTCACGTACGAGGACGTCACGCTGTCAGGCTACGACCCGCACCCGGCGATCAAGGCGCCGGTGGCGGTCTAGACGATGGGAAACATCGGGCCGCGCGTTTCGATCATCGTGGCGGTGGGCCGCAACGGCGTCATCGGTCGGGACGGCACGCTGCCGTGGCGGTTGCCCGAAGACCTGAAGCGGTTCAAGGCCCTGACGATGGGCCACGTGATGATCATGGGACGGAAGACATACGAGTCGATCGGGCGGCTGCTGCCGGGGAGACGCTCCGTGATCGTTTCCCGCCAGGCGGGCTACGTGGTCCCGGGGGCCGTCGTCGCGGCATCCCTGGAGGACGCCATCGCCGCCGCAGGCGATGCGCCCGATGTGTTCGTGATCGGCGGCGGGGAGATCTACCGGGCGGCGCTCCCGCTCGCGCATCGCCTGCTCGTCACGGAAGTGGACGCCAGCCCCGACGGTGATGCGTACTTCCCGCAAGTGGACACCCTGGTGTGGCGGGAAGCGGCACGCGATTCCCACGCGCCGGGAGATGCGGATGGTGCCCCGGGCTTCGCATTCGTCGACTACGAGCGGATGGCCACCCGCTGACCCGGAGTCGCCTCCGAGGATGATTTGCAGGACGCCGCCGTCACGGACTGGTGAAGCGCCCGACGACCGCGGCAATCGGTGCCCGCACCGGGACCACAGCGCTGTCGAACGCGAACTCCGGCGGCGCCACGTCGAGGAAGACCAGGCATCCCAGCAGGACCGCGAGCGCGAGCCACTGCTCCCGCGTCCTCACGATCGCCCCCGGCCTTCCGACTTCCGGAGTCGATTGCGAAGCGTCGTCACCACAGCGCCCGGCCGGACAGCCCGTGGCTGCCGTCCAACTGTCGCACCCGGGTTTCCAGTTCCGCCAGATTCTGGGAGCCGGCCAGCCAGGCTTCGCAGCTTCGCTGCTGCCGACTCCAGGCCAGCGCGTCGAGTTCGTCGAAGAACTGGGCGATGCGCTCGGTGACCAGCGACATCAGGGCGAAACCATCGCCCTGTCCGGCACGACCCGGCGCGGCATTTGTGGTCATATTGCGCTGCACCACGATCTGGCTGTCCGCCACAGCCCCAGCCTGATAGGCGGCAGCGCTTCCCGGCGTGGCACTGGCCATCAGGAGTCCGCGACGACCATTCCAAAGCGATTGAGCATTCATCTTCACACCTCGCATTCTCGAAAAATCTCCCGGAAAACCGGGCACTTCCGACTTTATCGGACGCATTCGGCCCGGGGCCAATCGCATCTTCGAATCGCCTTGATCGGTTTTTTCGATAGCGCATCACCATCGATGCCGCAGCGCACCATGGCGTGCTAGGATCGTGCCTGTCGAAGGTATCGGGAGAGGGTCGTGCTGGAGCTCTATCAGTTGCGCAGTTTCGTGGTGGTCGCCGAACTAGGGCACCTGACGCGCGCGGCGGAGCGACTGCACCTGAGCCAGCCGGCCCTGAGCGGTCAGATCAAGGCTCTCGAACAGACCCTCGGCCTGGCGCTCTTCGAGCGGCGTTCGAGCGGCATGGCGCTCACGCCCGCCGGCACGCGCCTTCTCGAGGGGGCGCGTCGGCTGTTGGCGGGTGCCCAGGCCCTGCAGGACGAGGCACTCGCGATCCGCGGCGAGATCGCCGGCGTGTTGCGGGTGGGCACGGTGTCCGATCCCGAGTTCATCCGCGTCGGCGAACTCATGGGCGCCGCTGTCGAACGGCACCCTCACATGGTCATCGAGTTTCACCACGAGGTGTCCGGGCTCGCGTTCGGGAAGGTCCGCGACGGCGGGCTGGATGCGAGCTTCTACTACGGGGATCTCGCGCATCCGTCCGTGAACGCCGTCGTGCTGAGGGACATCACCTATCGCATCGTCGCCCCGGCCGCCTGGCGTGACCGCGTCGCGAAAGCGCGCTGGGCGGACATGGCCGCAGAGCCGTGGATCATGACACCCGACGTGAGCACGCACTATCAGCTAGCGAGCGCTCTCTTCAAGGAGCACGGCATCGCGCCGACCCGGGTGATGGAAGCGGACGACGAGTTCGTCGTCGGGTCACTCGTCGTGGCAGGCCTCGGCCTCGCCCTGATGCGCGAGGATCTCGCCTTCGCCCGGGAGGCCGCCGGGGAGGTGTGCCTCTGGGGCGATGTGCGGCTGTCCACGCGGCTTCAGTTCATCCACCTGCGCTCCCGCGCGGCGGACCCCGTCGTGCGGGCCCTCGTGGAGTTGCTGCGGGACCTCTGGACCCGACGTCCGGTCGAGCGGCGGCCGGCGAGCCGCGGCGCCAGGCAGCGCGCCACGGCGGAAACCACCGCCTGATCCGACACCGGGATTACGCGGGCACGCAGTCCACGTAGTAGGTGAGCTTGCCGTCCTCGGACTGATCCACGAGGCCGTGGATCTCGGTCTCGAAGCCCGGAAAGGCCATGTTGAATTCGCGCGCGAACTGCAGATACCGCACGATCGTCGCATTGAAGCGCTCGCCCGGAATGAGCAGCGGGATGCCCGGCGGGTACGGCGTCAGCAGCACGGCCGTCACGCGGCCCTCGAGCTGGTCCACCGGCACACGCTCGATCTCCCGGTGCGCCATCCGCGCGAACGCATCGGCCGGGCGCATGGCCGGCTCCATGTTCGAAAGGTACATCTCGGTGGTGAGGCGGGCGACGTCGTTGCGCCGGTAGATCTCGTGGATCTGCGCGCAGAGGTCACGGAGGCCGACGCGTTCGTAGCGCGGGTGCTTCGCGACGAACTCGGGCAGCACGCGCCACAGCGGCTGATTGCCGTCGTAGTCGTCCTTGAACTGCTGCAGCTCGGTCACCAGCGTGTTCCACCGGCCCTTCGTGATGCCGATGGTGAACATGATGAAGAAGGAGTACAGGCCGGTCTTCTCGACGATGACCCCGTGCTCGGACAGGTACTTCGTCACGATGGCCGCCGGGATGCCCGGCTCGGAGAAGTCGCCGTCGACGCCGAGGCCCGGGGTGATCACCGTCGCCTTGATCGGGTCCAGCATGTTGAATCCGGGCGCGATGTTCCCGAAGCCGTGCCACCGGTCGCCGGACTGCAGCATCCAGTCCTCGCGCGTGCCGATGCCTTCCTCGGCCAGGTAGTCGGGGCCCCAGACCTTGAACCACCAGTCCGCGCCGAACTCGGCGTCCACCTTTCGCATCGCGCGGCGGAAGTCGATGGCCTCGAGGATCGACTCCTCCACGAGCGCCGTGCCGCCGGGCGCCTCCATCATCGCCGCCGCCACGTCGCACGACGCGATGATCGCGTACTGCGGGCTGGTGGAGGTGTGCATGAGGAACGCCTCGTTGAAGACGTCGCGGTCGAGCTTCCGGCCCTCGGAGTCCTGCACCAGGATCTGCGACGCCTGCGAGAGTCCCGCCAGCAGCTTGTGGGTCGACTGCGTCGAGAAGATCATCGACGTCTTGCATCGCGGCCGCTCGTAGCCGATGGCGTGATAGTCGCCGTAGAAGTCGTGAAACGCCGCGTGCGGCAGCCACGCCTCGTCGAAGTGCAGCGTGTCGATGTGGCCGTCCAGCATCTGCTTCAGCGTCTCGACGTTGTAGCTGATGCCGTCGTAGGTGCTCTGCGTGATGGTCAGGATCCGCGGCTTCTTGTTCTTGCCGCGTACGAACGGGTTCGCCTCGATCTTCTTCCGGATGGTCTCGATCTGGAACTCTTCGAGCGGGATCGGCCCGATGATCCCGTAGTGGTTCCGCGTGGGCGTGAGGAACACCGGCACGGCGCCGGTCATCGTGATCGCGTGCAGGATCGACTTGTGACAGTTCCGGTCCACCACCACCACATCGCCCGGCGCCACCGTCGAGTGCCACACGATCTTGTTCGACGTCGAGGTGCCGTTCGTCACGAAGAACAAGTGGTCGGCATTGAAGATCCGCGCCGCATTGCGCTCGGACGCCGCCACGGGCCCCGTGTGATCGAGCAGCGCGCCCAGTTCGTCCACCGCATTGCACACGTCCGCGCGGAGGAGGTTCTCGCCGAAGAACTGGTGGAACATCTGGCCGACCGGACTCTTCAGGAACGCCACGCCACCCGAGTGTCCCGGGCAGTGCCACGAGTACGAACTGTCGGCCGCGTAGTGCGTGAGCGCCCGGAAGAACGGCGGCGCGAGCGAATCGAGATAGGCCCGCGACTCGCGCACCACGTAGCGCGCGATGAACTCCGGGGTGTCCTCAAACATGTGGATGAAGCCGTGCAGTTCGCGCAGCACGTCGTTCGGGATGTGCCGCGACGTCCGCGTCTCGCCGTGCAGGAAGATCGGGATGTCGGTGTTGCGCAGCCGGATCTCCTTCACGAATTTCCGCAGATCCGCGATCGCCTTGTCGGCCGCCTCGGGCGAGGACAGCTCCTCGTCGTCGATCGACAGGATGAACGCCGAGGCGCGGGACTGCTGCTGCGCGAAGGACGAGAGGTCGCCGTAGCTCGTGACGCCCAGCACCTCCAGACCCTCTTCCTCGATGGCCTTGGCGAGCGCACGGATGCCGAGTCCGGAGGCGTTCTCGGCGCGGTAGTCCTCGTCGATGACGACGACGGGGAAGCGATATTTCATGGGAAGGGCACTCCTGTGCGGGAGGACTCCGCGATGGCGGAGACGTGGAGACGGGAAACGCCGGAAGGACGGGCGCGATGCGCCACGCCGTGCAGGGCCGGCCGAAGGTGTCGCGGCAGACTGCCGCGTTGCGAAGGGGGAGGTTCGTTCACGCGCGGCGCGTCAGATCTTCGGCAGCGTGACGCCGCTCTGACCCTGGTACTTCCCGCCCCGGTCGCGGTAGGAGGTCTCGCAGACGTCGTCGGGGTCGGACTCGAGGAACAGCACCTGCGCCACGCCCTCGTTCGCGTAGATCTTCGCGGGCAGCGGCGTTGTGTTCGAGAATTCCAGCGTCACATACCCTTCCCACTCCGGCTCGAAGGGCGTGACGTTCACGATGATCCCGCAGCGCGCATAGGTGGACTTGCCGAGGCAGACGGTGAGCACGTTCCGCGGGATGCGGAAGTACTCGACCGTGCGCGCGAGTGCGAACGAGTTCGGCGGGATGATGCAGTAGTCGGCCTTCACGTCGACGAACGACTTCGGATCGAAGTTCTTCGGGTCGACGATCGTCGAGTTCAGGTTCGTGAAGAGCTTGAATTCGTCGGAGCACCGGATGTCGTAGCCGTAGCTCGACGTGCCGTACGACACGACCCGCTGGCCGTTGACCTCCTTCACCTGGCGCGGCTCGAAGGGCTCGATCATGCCGTGCTCGGCGGCCATGCGGCGGATCCAGCGGTCGGACTTGATGCTCATCGGGGGCAGGGCTCCACGGCGTCGGGCAATCGAAAACGGGGAAGGCGGAATCGTCGCACAACCGGGCGCCGCGATGCCGACGGCGTTCAGGTGTTCTGGATCACGATCTTCGGGAAGATCGCGCTGGAGTCCTTCGCGAGATCCGCCACCTTCACCGCCACGCGGCGGGCGATGTCGCGGTAGATCTGCGCCGGGCGGCTCTCCGGATCCGCCACCACGGTCGGCTTGCCGGCATCGGCCTGCTCGCGGATCCGGATGTCGAGCGGCAGCGACCCCAGCAGCGTCACGCCGTAATCCGTCGCCATCTTCTCCCCGCCACCCGCACCGAATACATGCTCTTCATGACCGCAGTTCGAGCATACGTGCGTGCTCATGTTCTCGACGATGCCGAGGATGGGCACGTTCACCTTCTCGAACATCTTCAGCCCCTTCCGGGCATCCAGCAGGGCGATGTCCTGGGGCGTCGTCACCACGACGGCGCCCGTGACCGGCACCTTCTGCGCAAGGGTCAGTTGGATGTCGCCGGTGCCCGGCGGCATGTCGACGATGAGGTAGTCGATGTCGTTCCAGCGGGTGTCGCGGAAGAGCTGCTCCAGCGCGCCGGTGGCCATCGGGCCGCGCCACGCGACCGCCTGCTCGGCGTCGATCAGGAACCCGATCGACATGGCCTGGATGCCGTGATTCTCCATGGGGGAGATCGACTTGCCATCGGGTGACTGCGGCTTCTGGCCCTGGAGACCCAGCATGAGCGGCTGAGAGGGCCCGTAGATGTCGGCGTCGAGGATCCCGACCCGGGCACCCTCCGCCGCCAGTGCGAGCGCGAGATTCACGGCCACGGTCGACTTGCCGACGCCCCCCTTGCCCGACGCCACGGCGATCACGTTGCGCACGCCCTCCAGCAGCTTCACGCCCCGCTGGGCCTGGTGGGCCACGATCTTCATCGAGGCATTCACTTCCACCGAAGCCACGCCCGGCACCTCGGCAATCGCGCCTGCCACTCGGTCCCGCATCTCGGCCAGCACGCTCTTCGCCGGGTAGCCCAGCACGAGGTCCAGGAGGACGCGATCGCCCTCGACGCGGAGGTTCCGCACTTCCTTGCCCGAGATGTAATCCCGGCCGGTCCACGGATCGATGAGGCTCGAGAGCCTCTCGCGGATCGCTTCGACGGTTGCCGCCATGCGTTCTACCTCTATGATCTGTCGTGATTTTTCGAGGGCGCGGATTGTACACGCCTTGCTACAATCGCCCGCTTTCCCGTCGAGACCGCTTCATGCCCCGTCGCCTGCTGGTCACCTCAGCGCTGCCCTACGCCAACGGCAGCATCCATTTCGGTCATCTCGTCGAGTACATCCAGACGGATATCTGGGTGCGATTCCAGAAATTGCGCGGGCACGACGTGCACTACGTGTGCGCCGACGACACCCACGGCACGGCGATCATGCTCCGTGCAGAGAAGGAAGGCATCACGCCGGAGCACTTGATCGAGCGTGTCTGGCGCGAGCACAAGAGCGACTTCGACGGTTTCCTCGTCGCCTTCGACAACTACCACTCGACGCATTCGGACGAGACGCGGGCGCTCTCCGAGGACATCTACCTGCAGTTGAACGAACGCGGGCTGATCGACATCCGGTCGGTGGAACAGTTCTACGACCCGGTGAAGTCCATGTTCCTGCCCGACCGCTTCATCAAGGGCGAGTGTCCGAAGTGCGGCGCGAAGGACCAGTACGGCGACTCGTGCGAGGTATGCGGCGCCACCTACGCGCCGACCGATCTGAAGAATCCGTACTCCGTCGTGTCGGGCGCACCGCCAGTGCGGAAGGCATCCGACCACTACTTCTTCCGCCTCTCGGCCGAAGCCTGTCGCCAGTTCCTGGAAGACTGGACCCAGCGCGGCGACCATCTGCAGGAGGAAGCCCGCAACAAGATCCGCGAATGGTTCTCCCAGGGCCTGAACGACTGGGACATCTCGCGCGACGCACCCTACTTCGGCTTCGAGATCCCCGGCGCCCCCGGCAAGTACTTCTACGTCTGGCTGGATGCGCCAATCGGCTACCTCGGCAGCTTCCGCAACCTGTGCGCGCGGACCGGCACCGACTTCGACACCTTCGCCCGGCCCGGTGGCGACACCGAGATGGTGCACTTCATCGGCAAGGACATCCTCTACTTCCACGCGCTCTTCTGGCCCGCGATGCTCGAGTACGCCGGCTACCGCACGCCCACGAAGGTGTTCGCCCACGGCTTCCTCACCGTGAACGGCGAGAAGATGTCGAAGAGCCGCGGCACCTTCATCACGGCCGGCAGCTACCTCGCCCTCGGCCTCGACCCGGAGTGGCTGCGCTACTACTACGCGGCGAAGCTCGGCCCGACGATGGAGGACATCGACCTCAACCTCGACGACTTCGTGGCCCGTGTGAACAGCGACCTCGTCGGCAAGTACGTGAACATCGCGAGCCGCGCCGCGGGCTTCATCCAGAAGCGCTTCGGCGGCAAGCTCTTCGGGAGCCGGTTCACGGAACGCTTCGAATCCGAGCTGCCCGGCGTGCAGTCGGCCGCCGGTGCCATCGCCGCCCACTACGAGGCGCGCGAGTACGGCAAGGCGCTCCGCGAGGTCATGGCGCTCGCCGACGAGGTGAACCAGTTCGTCGACAAGCACCAGCCATGGCAGCTCGCGAAGACCGGCGAGCATCCCGAGCAGTTGCACTACGTCTGCACGGTCGTGCTGAATGCCTTCCGGCTGCTCACCATCTACCTCAAGCCGGTCCTGCCGGTGGTGGCCGGGCGCGCCGAGCGATTCCTCGACATCCCGCCCCTCACCTGGGCGGATGCGGGAACCCTGCTGCCGCCCGGCCATCAGATCCGTCCCTACGAACACCTCATGACCCGCGTCGACCCGAAGCAGATCGACGCCCTCGTGGCCGCGAATCGTGAGAGCCTCAAACCCGTTGCGGACGCCTCTGCACCGCAGCGGAACGCCAAGACCCAGGAGAACGCAGTGACCGAGAACACCCAGCCCGCCGCGGCACCCGCCGCCGCGCCGGCACCGGCGGCCGAAACCGCCTCGCCCACCATCTCGATCGACGACTTCATGAAGGTCGACCTCCGCATCGCCCGCGTCGTCACCGCCGAGCACGTCGAAGGCGCCGAGAAGCTCGTGAAGCTCGTGCTCGACATCGGCACCGAGCAGCGCCAGGTCTTCGCCGGGATCAAGGCCCATTACGATCCGGCCCAGCTGCAGGGCCGTCTCGTCGTGATGGTCGCGAACCTCGCCCCGCGGAAGATGCGCTTCGGCGAGTCGCAGGGCATGGTGCTCGCAGCGAGCGCCGACGGCAGCGGCGTGTTCCTGCTCGACGCCGACAGCGGCGCCGCGCCGGGAATGCGCGTCAAGTGAACGTCGCGGTACTGCGGGCGGATTCTGCGGAGGGCCGCGCATTGGGCATCGTCACGCAGCGCCTCTCGATCCGCGGCCGCGTGCAAGGCGTCGGCTACCGCGATGCCATGCGCAGCGAGGCGCGCCGGCTCGGCGTCACGGGCTGGGTGCGGAACCGCCACGACGGCAGCGTCGAGGCTGTGGTGCAGGGGCCGCCGGAAGCCGTCGACGCGCTGATGAACTGGGTGCACCGCGGTCCGCCGCTCGCAATGGTGCTGCGTGTGGAGGTGTCCCCGGTCGACGGCACGTTCTCGCAGTTCGACCGCGCGCCGACTGTCTGAGCGCAGCCCCTTGCGGCGTAGAATCGTCCCCGATCTTCACGACTGCGTCCCGACTCCATGGTAGGAATCCTCATCGTCGCGCACGGCACCCTGGGCGACAGCCTGCTGCTCTGTGCGGCGCACGTGCTCGGTGGCCCGCCCGTGCTGATCCGCCAGATCGGGGTGACGACGGCCGACGATCCGGCGGCCGTCGTGGCGCAGGGCCGGGAACTCGTGAAACTGCTGGACGAAGGCGACGGCGTGCTCGTGCTCACCGACGTCTACGGCGCGACCCCGGGCAACATCGCCGCGCGCCTGCTGGAACCGGGCAAGGTCGAGGGCATCGCCGGCGTGAGCCTGCCGATGCTCGTCCGAGCCCTCACGTACCGCAACGAGCCGCTCCGCACCGTGGTCGCCAAGGCCATGTCGGGCGGCGTCGAGGGGGTCTTCAAAATGCCACCGGCGATCGAACATGCAGCGACGTGAAGCGGACATCATCAACAAGCTCGGGCTCCATGCACGCGCCTCGGCGAAGCTCACGCAGCTCGCGGGCAAGTACCAGTGCGAGGTCTGGCTCACGCGGAACGGCCGCCGCGTGAACGCGAAGAGCATCATGGGCGTGATGATGCTCGCCGCGGCGAAGGGATCGAAGATCGACATCGAGACCGACGGCGTCGACGAGACCGACGCCATGGACGCCCTGCTCGCGCTCATCGCGGAGAAGTTCGGGGAGGCGGAATGACGCCTCGACGCCTCGTCCGTGGCCGCAAGTCCCCAGCCCCCAGCCACTAGCCCGCGCCCGACAACGTGTCCTTCACCCTCCACGGCATCGGCGTCTCCGGCGGCATCGCGATCGGGCGTGCCCACCTCGTCTCGCACACGCAGCTCGAGGTGCCCCATACCGAGATCGAGCCGCGCCAGGTGGCCGGCGAACAGGTCCGGTTCGACGTCGCCCTCAACAAGGTGCGGCGCGAGTTGTCGGACCTCGCGGCGAACATCCCGCACAACGCCCCCGCGGAGTTCGAGGCGTTCCTGAACGTCCATCTGATGATCCTCGGCGACGAGATGCTCTCGGAGGCCCCGAAGCGGATGGTGGCCGAGCAGCTCTGCAATGCAGAGTGGGCGCTGAAGCAGCAGATGGAGGCCCTGCTCGAGCAGTTCGACAAGATCGACGACCCCTACCTGCGCGAGCGCAAGACCGACGTCCTCCAGGTCGTGGAGCGCGTGCTCCGGGCCCTCGTGAGCGACGCCACCGGCATTGCCGCCGCCGGGGTCCCGCAGGATGGCAGCATCCTCGTCGCGCACGACCTGTCACCGGCGGACGTGATCCTCTTCAAGAAGCATCGCTTCGCGAGCTTCGTCACGGACCTCGGCGGTACCACGTCGCACACGGCCATCGTGGCGCGCAGCCTCGGCATCCCGTCGATCGTCGCGCTCCACCAGGCGCGGCGCCTCGTACGGGAGTCCGACACGGTCATCGTGGACGGCACCCACGGGGTCATGATCGTCGACCCCGACGACAAGGTGCTCGAGGAGTACCGGCTCCGCCAGCACGAGTGGGAACTCGATCAGCAGAAACTCCGCCGGCTCACCACCACCCGCGCCGCGGCCCTCGACGGCACCCGCATCGAGCTGCACGCGAACATCGAGCTGCCCGACGACGTGGCGCTCGCGCGAAGCAACGGTGCCGCGGGCATCGGCCTCTTCCGGACCGAGTTCCTCTATCTCAACCGGCGCGATCTCCCCGACGAGGACGAGCAGTTCGAGGCCTATCGCCGCGTCGTGACCGAGATGGGCCGCCTGCCCGTGACCATCCGCACCTTCGACCTCGGCGCGGACAAGGCCCTGATGGGTGCGGAACGCGTATCGGCCAACCCCGCACTGGGCCTACGCGCGATCCGCCTCTGCCTCGCCGAACCGCAGATGTTCCACCGGCAGCTTCGCGCGATCTACCGCGCCTCCGCCTTCGGCCGGGTGCGGCTGCTCGTCCCGATGCTGTCGTCGGCACCGGAACTGGAGCAGACGTTGCACGCGATCGACGTCGCGCGGCGCAGCCTCGACGACGACGGCATCGCCTACGACCGCACCGTGCCGGTGGGCGGGATGATCGAGGTGCCGGCCGCCGCGCTGTCGCTGCCGATGTTCACGCGGAAGCTCGATTTCGTCTCGATCGGCACGAACGACCTGATCCAGTACACGCTCGCCATCGACCGCACCGACGAGGCCGTGGCGCACCTCTACGACCCGCTGCATCCGGCCGTCGTCGGGCTCGTGGGGATGATCATCCAGAGCGCCACGCGCACCGGCACCCCGGTGGCCGTCTGCGGCGAGATGGCGGGCGACGTGCACCTGACGCGCCTGCTCCTGGGTCTCGGGCTGCGGCAGTTCTCGATGCACCCCGCGAACCTGCTCTCCGTGAAGCAGGTGGTCCTCAAGACCGATCTCGAAGAGGCCGCCGCCTCCGCCCGGAAGATGCTGCGCAGCCACGACCCGACGCGCATGCGGGCGCTGCTCGAGAAGATGAACGCGGCCTGACCAACCCCATGCCCGGCAGCAACCCGTGCTGATCGATTCCGAACAACTCGGCCGCCAGCTCGAACGCGGACTCGCCCCCGTCTACACCGTCTTCGGGGACGAGCCGCTGCTCGCCATCGAGGCCGCCGACCGCATCCGTGCGAGTGCCCGGGCGCGCGGTCACACCGACCGCGAGATCCTCTTCGCGGAATCCGGATTCGACTGGAAGCAGCTATGGATGAGCGGGGCGAGCCTGTCGCTCTTCGCCGAGAAGCGCGTCCTCGACATCCGCATCCCGAACGGCTCGCCGGGCGTGGACGGCGGCGAGGCCATCGCGAAATTCGCGGCCGATCTGCCCCCGGACACGATGACGCTCTTCTCGCTGCCGAAGCTCGACAAGCGGACACGGGAGAGCCGCTGGTTCACCGCGCTCGAGTCGGCGGGCGTCGCCGTGCAGGTGCAACGCGTGATGCCCGAGGCGCTGCCCCGATGGCTCGCCGGCCGCCTGAAAGCCCAGGGCCAGGAATCGGATCCCGAAGCCCTCGAGTTCCTGGCGCTCCGCGTGGAAGGCAATCTGCTCGCCGCGTACCAGGAAGTGCAGAAGCTCGCGCTGCTGTTCCCGCCGGGGCGCATCGAACTCGCCGAGATCCAGGAGGCCGTGCTCGACGTGTCGCGCTTCGAGGTGTTCGATCTCGGACCCGCGTTGCTGAAGGGCGAGGCCGCGCGCTTCGTGCGGATGCTGGAGGGGCTGCGGGGCGAGGCCGCAGGCCTGCCGCTGATCCTCTGGGCGGTGACCGAGGAGATCCGGACGATGATCGCGGTCCAGGGCGCGACGGCCCAGGGCGTGCCCGTGACGCAGGCCCTCCGCGAACTGCGCATCTGGGGCGAGCGCCAGAAGACGATGCCCCAGGCGCTGCGCCGGATGACCGGGTCGCGGCTGCGCGACGCGATGCGCCACGCGGCCCGGATCGACCGGATCATCAAGGGCGTCGCCCCCGGAGACCCCTGGGACGAATTGCGTGCCCTCGGCCTGCGCATCGCGGCCCCCGAGCACCCGTTGCCGGTCGCGATCGGCAGCTGAAACGCGTCGGGCAGGCCCATCGCGCGAGCCCGCCCGACGGTGGAACCACGATAGAATCCGGGTCCGTTCCTCCGCTGCCCCTTCCCGCCTCCATGGACGTCCAGAGCTACATGCATGGCATCGGTCGCGCCGCCCGCGCCGCCTCGCGCGAGATGGCCCGCGCCGAGTCCCGCGCGAAGGACACCGCGCTCCTCGCCATCGCGGAGGCCATCGAGCGCGACGCCGCGAAGCTGATCGCCGCCAACGCGGAGGATGTCGCCGCCGCCCGCGCGAAGGGTCTCGAACCCGCGATGCTCGACCGCCTCACCCTGGGCCCCAAGGGCGTGCAGGCCATGGCCGAGGGCGCCCGTCAGGTGGCGGCGCTCACCGATCCGATCGGCGAGATCACCGATCTCCGCTATCGGCCGAGCGGCATCCAGGTGGGCCGCATGCGTGTGCCGCTCGGCGTGATCGGCATCATCTACGAGGCGCGCCCCAACGTGACGGTCGACGCCGCGATCCTCTGCCTGAAGAGCGGCAACGCGGCGATCCTGCGCGGCGGCTCCGAGGCGATCCGCGCGAACCAGGCCATCGCGGCCTGCGTCCACGAAGGGCTCCGCACCGCCGGGCTGCCGCACACCGCCGTGCAGGTGCTCGAGACCACCGACCGCGCAGCCGTCGGCGAACTCATCACCATGAAGGACTACGTCGACGTGATCGTCCCGCGGGGCGGCAAGGGCCTCATCGAACGCATCAGCGCCGACGCCCGCATCCCCGTCCTGAAGCACCTCGACGGGATCTGCCACGTCTACATCGACGACCGGGCCGACCTCGTCAAGGCGATCCGCGTGGCCGACAACGCGAAGACCCAGCGCTACGGCACCTGCAACACCATGGAGACGCTGCTCGTGCACGCCGACATCGCGGCGCAGGTGCTCCCGCCGCTCGCGAAGATCTTCGCCGACAAGGGCGTCGAACTCCGCGGCTGCGAACGCGCCCGGGCCGTCGTGCCGATGCACGTCGCCACCGAGGAGGACTGGGCGACGGAGTACCTCGCGCCGATCCTCGCGGTGCGCATCGTCGACGACCTCGACCAGGCCATGGATCACATCGCCGCGTATGGCTCGCTGCACACCGACGCGATCATCACCGAGGACTACACCCGCGCGCGCCGCTTCCTGCGCGAGGTCGATGCGAGTTCGGTGATGGTGAACGCCTCCACGCGCTTCGCCGACGGTTTCGAGTACGGCCTCGGTGCCGAGATCGGCATCTCCACCGACAAGCTGCACGCGCGCGGCCCCGTGGGCCTCGAGGGGCTGACCTCCATGAAGTACGTCGTCCTCGGCGACGGTCACGTGCGGAGCTGAGACGACGATGGCCTCCTGGACCTGGTTGAGACATGCCCCCTGGGGCGAGATCGCCAAGGCCGCGTCGCGCGTGCCGGACTTCGTGCGCGACCTCCGCAACCGCGTCCGCGACGACGAACCCGCGCCGCCGATGCCGCCCGGCGAGAGCGAGGACGTTCCCGATGCCGCGCGCCTGCGGTTCGAGATCGAGCTGCTGAAGACCAACCTGGAGCGGCTGCGCAGCCATTCCGAGCAGCAGGCGAAGGCCCAGGAGCTCCAGGGCCGGCAGATCGCCGAGAGCTTCGCTGCCATCGCCGCGCGGCAGCGTCGGCTGACCTGGCTCGCCGCTGCCGCGCTGGTCGTCGGCATCGCAGCGCTTGCCGCCGCCCTGCTGAAATGAACCCCGCGGTGGCCGCCCTCCGCGGGGTCGGCCATCCCGATCCGCCGCATCCGCCGGACCCGCCCTCCGGTGCGTCGGAAGAAGCCCACGAACAAAGGAGTCCGCGTTGAGCCAACTGCTGGAAGTGACCGTTCCCGACATCGGCGATTTCCACGACATTCCCGTCATCGAGGTGTTCGTGAAGGTGGGCGACACGCTCGCCAAGGAAGATCCGATCGTCTCGCTCGAGTCCGACAAGGCCACGATGGAAGTGCCGTCGCCCGCAGCAGGCACGGTGAAGGACGTGAAGGTGAAGGTGGGCGACAAGGTTTCGATGGGCGTGCTGCTCATCACGCTGGACGCCACCGGCGATGTACCGGCCGCGAAGCCCGCCGCACCGGCGCCGGTGGCAGCCGCGCCGGCGGCAGCTGCGCCCGCCGCGGCGCCCGCACCCGCTCCGATGGCACCGGCTGCCGCCACGACGAAAGGTGACGTCCACGCCGACGTCGTCGTCCTGGGCTCCGGCCCCGGCGGCTATACCGCGGCGTTCCGCGCCGCGGACCTCGGGAAGAAGGTCGTGATGATCGAGCGCTACGCCACCATCGGCGGCGTGTGTCTCAACGTCGGCTGCATCCCGTCGAAGGCGCTGCTGCACGCGGCGCGCGTGATCTCGGAGGCCGAGGAGATGGCGCACTTCGGCGTGAAGTTCGGCGCCCCGGCCGTCGACATCGACGCGCTGCGCGGGTGGAAGGACGGCGTCGTCGGTCGACTCACGAAGGGCCTCGCGGGCCTCGCGAAGCAGCGCAAGGTCGACGTCCTCACGGGCACCGGCCGCTTCGCCTCGCCGCACATGATCGAGGTCACTGCGGCCGACGGCACGAAGTCGACCGTCTCGTTCGAGAACTGCGTGATCGCCGCGGGCTCCTCCGTGGCGAGGATCCCGGGCTTCCCCTACGACGATCCGCGGCTCGTGGACTCCACCGGCGCGCTGCAGCTCGCCGGGATCCCGAAGCGCATGCTCGTGATCGGCGGCGGCATCATCGGCCTCGAGATGGCCTGCGTGTACGACGCGCTCGGCGCGAAGATCTCCGTCGTGGAACTCGCCGACGGCCTCATCCCCGGTGCCGACCGCGATCTCGTGAAGCCGCTGCACAAGCGCATCGAGAAACGCTACGAGGCCATCCTGCTCAAGACCAAGGTGGCAAAGCTGGAAGCCACGCCCGAGGGCCTGAAGGCGACGTTCGAAGGCGAAGGCGCGCCCGCACCGCAGGTCTACGACCGCGTGCTGATGGCCGTCGGGCGCCGCCCGAACGGCCGCGACATCGGCGCCGAGAACGCCGGCGTCACGGTGAACGAGCGCGGCTACATCCCCGCGGACAACCAGCAGCGCACGAACGTGCCGCACATCTTCGCGATCGGCGACATCTGCGGCGAACCGATGCTCGCACACAAGGCGACGCACGAGGGCAAGCTCGCGGCCGAGGTGATCGCCGGGCACAAGGTCGCGTTCGACGCGCGCACGATTCCGTCGGTCGCGTACACCGACCCCGAGATCGCCTGGATGGGTCTCACCGAGACGCAGGCGAAGGCGCAGGGCATCGATTACGAGAAGGCCTCGTTCCCGTGGGCCGCCAGCGGTCGCGCGCTCGCCACTGGCCGCGACGAAGGCGTGACGAAGCTGCTGTTCGAGAAGAACACCCGCCGTCTGCTCGGGGCCGGGATGGTCGGCCCCAACGCCGGCGAGCTGATCGCCGAGACGGTGCTGGCGCTGGAGATGGGGGCCGACGCCGAGGACATCGGCCTCACCATCCATCCGCACCCCACGCTGTCCGAGACGGTGTTCTTCGCGGCCGAGATCGCCGAGGGCAGCATCACCGACCTCTACATGCCGAAGAAGCGCTAGTGTCTCGACACGGAAGTTCGCAAGCATTGATCGCAATCGGGGCATCGGTGAGCGGAGAGAATCGGAATATGAGTGAGCACTGCGTTGGTCCGGCGTCGGAGCGCGACACGGGGCGTCAGGCAAGGCGCGAACCACAGCCAGGTTGGACACCTGGCGAGGATTCGCAACGCCGCAGTTCGCAACGTCGCATGGCGCCGCCCGGCGCGTTCCGGCGTTGCGATACTTCCTTGTCGAGACACTAGGTCACGCCATGCTCCTCTCCGCTCCAGGCTTCGTCCCCCTCATCACGCCCTCAGCGCCCATCGAGGGTGAAGCTTGGTGGTTCGTCTTCCGCGGCAACACCATCCTCATCAGGCGCGATCCCACGCGCGTGGAACTGCCCTTCGTCGTGCATCCGCAGGCGCTGGGCCTGGATCCGCTGCGGACGCAGTATCTCGGCACTCTCGATGGTCGGCACTGCTTCTCGGCGGAATGCCCCGAGGACGCCGAGCCGCCGGACGATCTCCATTTCGCCGGGCTGCGCAGCCTCTTCGGCGTGATCGACGACGCGACCTTCCTGCTCGCCGGTCGCGCCGTGCAGATCGTCGACTGGGACCGCTCGCACCGCTTCTGCGGCCGTTGCGGCACGCCCACCGAGCGCAAGGAGAACGAGCGGTCGAGAGCCTGCCCGAGCTGCGGCCAGACCCACTACCCGCGCCTCGCGCCGGTCGCCATGGCACTGGTACGCCGCGGACGCGAGCTGCTCCTCGCCCGCTCGCCGCACTTCCCGCCGAACATGATGAGCGCGCTCGCCGGCTTCGTCGAACCGGGTGAGAGCCTCGAGGAGTGCCTGATCCGCGAGGTGCACGAGGAAGTGGGGGTCGTCGTGAACAACCTCCGCTACTTCTCGAGCCAGCCCTGGCCGTTCCCGCACTCGCTGATGGTCGCCTTCCACTGCGACTACGTGTCGGGCGACATCACGCCGCAGGCAGGCGAGATCGAAGCCGCCGACTGGTTCACGCCGGAGCATCTGCCGGTGCTGCCCCATCGCCTCAGCATCGCGCGGCGCCTCATCGAGGATGCGCTCGCGGAACTCCGTGGTGCCTGACCGGCAGCATCGGGCAGGTCCGCCATGAACCTCACGGCAACCGCCGACGTGTCCGCCGCGCCGCGCGACATCCTTCGCGAAGTCTTCGGCTACGGCGCGTTCCGCGGCCACCAGGCCGAGGTGGTGGACCACGTGTGCGCAGGCGGTGACGCGCTGGTGCTGATGCCGACCGGCGGCGGCAAGAGCCTCTGCTATCAGATCCCCGCGATCGCCAGGCATCGCGCGGGGCATGGCGTGGCCATCGTGGTGAGCCCGCTGATCGCACTGATGCACGACCAGGTCGGCGCGTTGGAAGAGGCCGGCGTCAACGCCGCGTTCCTCAACTCCACGCTCGACAGCCATCAGGCACAGGCGGTCGAGGCGGAGCTGCGCAGCGGCCGGCTCACGTTGCTCTACGCGGCACCGGAACGCGTGCTGACCCCGCGCTTCCTCGGGATGATGGACGCGCTCGACGAACGCGGACACCTGTCGCTCTTCGCCATCGACGAGGCGCACTGCGTGAGCCAGTGGGGCCACGACTTCCGCGAGGAGTATCTCGGTCTCTCGGCGCTGCACGAACGCTATCCGCGCGTGCCGCGCATCGCGCTCACCGCCACCGCCGACGCCCACACCCGCGCCGACATCGTCACGCGGCTCGCGCTGGAGGATGCGCGGCTCTTCGTCAGCAGCTTCGACCGGCCGAACATCCGCTACACCATCGTCGAGAAGGACAGCCCCCGAGAGCAGATGCTCCGTTTCCTGCGCGACGAGCACCCGGGCGACGCGGGCATCGTGTACTGCGGCAGCCGCAGCAAGGTGGACGAGACCGCGACGGCGCTCTCTGCCGCCGGCATCCCCGCCCTCCCCTACCACGCCGGCCTCGACGCAGCCGTGCGGCGCGAGCATCAGGACCGCTTCCTCCGCGAGGACGGCCTGGTGATGGTTGCCACCATCGCGTTCGGGATGGGCATCGACAAGCCCGACGTGCGCTTCGTGGCGCATCTCGACCTGCCGAAGAACATCGAGGCGTACTACCAGGAGACCGGCCGCGCGGGCCGCGACGGCCAGCCCGCCGACGCCTGGATGGCCTACGGCCTCGCCGACGTCGTGAACCAGCGCCGGATGATCGACGAAAGCCCGGCGGAGGAAGCCTTCAAGCGCGTGCAACGCGGGAAGCTCGACGCCCTCCTCGCGCTTGCGGAGGCGCACGACTGCCGGCGGGTGCGTCTGCTCGACTACTTCGGCGAAGCGTCACAGCCCTGCGGGAACTGTGACAACTGCGTACAGCCTCCCGAGACTTGGGATGCCACCGAGGCCGCCCGCAAGGCGCTGTCGTGCATCTGGCGGTTCGCGCAGCATCCGGGCGGGCCCTCGCGCTTCGGCGCCGTCCACCTCATCGACGTCCTGCGCGGCAAGGTGACGGACAAGGTGACACAGTTCGGTCATCGGGACCTCACCACGTTCGGCATCGGGGCGGATCTCTCCGAGGCCCAATGGCGCGGCGTCATCCGGCAGCTCGTGGCGCTCGGCCACGTGCGGGCCGAGGGCGAGTTCAACACGCTGGAACTGACGGAATCCGCGCGGTCCGTGCTGCGCGGCGAAGTGTCGATCACGCTGCGGCGCCCGACGGAGAAGAAGCGCGGCGGCAGCCGGCGCGAGTCGAAGGCGCCGGCCGCGGCGCTGGCGCTCGACGACGAGGCGCAGACGCGATTCGCCGCGCTCAAGGCCTGGCGCGGCACCGTCGCGAAGGCCCATGGGTTGCCGGCGTACGTGGTCTTCCACGATGCCACGCTGGCCGAGGTCGCCCGCACCGTGCCGCAGTCTCTCGACGCGCTCGCCCGCATCGGCGGCGTGGGGGCGGCGAAGCTCGAACGCTACGGCCCGGACCTCCTGCGCGTGCTGGACGAAGGCGTCGCTTGAGCGCCGCTCCCGAGAACAACTTCCGCGAGTCATCGAACATGCTGGTCATCTGGGGCCGTGACAACTCGGTCAACGTGCAGAAGCCGCTGTGGTGCCTGGAGGAACTCGGGCTGCCCTACGAGCGCCGCGATGCCGGTGGCGCGTTCGGTGTGGTCGACACGCCCGCGTACCGGAAGCTGAATCCGAACGGCCTGGTGCCCACGATGGTGGAGGACGACGGCTTCGTGCTCTGGGAGTCCAACGCGATCGTGCGCTACCTCGCCGCGAAGCACGCGCCGGGCACACTCTGGCCCATCGACCTCCGCGTGCGCGCCGAAGCGGACCGCTGGATGGACTGGCAGAACATGGTCTACTGGCCGGCGATCCGACCGGTCTTCTGGAACATCGTGCGCACGCCCGAGGCGGATCGCGATCCCGCCGCGATGGAGGCCTCGCGCCTGCAGACGATCGAGGTCACGCGCATGCTCGAATCGCACCTGGCGGAGCGTGCGTACGTGGCCGGCAACGAGTTCACCATGGGCGACATCCCCATCGGCTGCGGCGTGTGGCGCTGGTTCGCGCTGCCCATCGAGCGGCCGGCCTTCCCGCACGTCGAGCGATGGTTCGACCGCCTCGCGCAGCGCCCGGCCTTCCGGAAGGCCGTGATGCAGCCGCTCACCTGATGGCCGCGATGGACGTGCGACGCGCCTGGACCCTCGTCGGCTGGATCGGCGTCGTCCTCGTCGTGTACTTCTCGCTGAAGCCGCATCCGCCGGAACTGGGCATCGAGCAGGGCGACAAGATCCAGCACTTCGCAGCCTACGGCGGCATGATGCTGTGGTGGGTCCAGCTCGCGGCGACACGGGCCAGCCGCATGCGCACGGCTGCCTGGCTGATCGCGCTCGGCGTCGGACTCGAGATCGCGCAGAGCTTCACCGGGTATCGCGAAGCCTCGCTGCTCGACGCCGGCGCGAACACCGCCGGCGTGTTGCTGGGTTGGGCGCTCGCGCCGCCGCGGCTCCCGGATTTCCTCGCGCTCGCCGGCAGGCTGCGCGCACGACTCGGAGGCTGAGCACGGCCATGCCGCACTACCACCCGATCGACAGCACCGCAGACCCGGTCGCGCTCGCAGCCGACTTTCGCTTGACGGCGCCGCCGCGAGGCTTCATCGACAACCCGTACCAGTGGTACGCGCTGCTCCGGACCCATGCGCCCGTACACGCCATGCCCGGCGGCGGCGTCCTGCTCACGCGTTACGCGGACGTGGCCACCGTCTACCGCGATCCCCGCGCCAGCTCGGACAAGCGCGCGGAGTTCCGCCCGAAGTTCGGCGAGAGCCCGCTCTTCGAGCACCACACGACAAGCCTCGTCTTCAGTGACCCGCCGCGCCACACGCGCGTGCGGAAGCTGCTGATGGGTGCCCTCGACCAGCGGGCGATCGTCCGCATGGAGGCGGGCGTCATCGCACTCGTGGATCGTCTCCTGGACCGCATGGCCGAGCGCTGGCCGCACGTCGATCTCATCGAGGACTTCGCGGCGGAGATCCCCGTGGAAGTCATCGGCAACCTGCTCGACGTGCCACGCGACGAGCGGGGCCCTCTGCGCGGCTGGTCCCTCGCCATTCTCTCCGCCCTGGAGCCTGCACCCTCGGCCGAGGTGCTGTCGCGCGGCAACGTCGCCGTCACCGAGTTCGTCGACTACCTCCGCAAGCTCGTGGCTGACCGGCGTGCGCATCCCGGCGACCCGGAGGCCGATGTGCTCACGCGGCTCATCCAGGGTGAGGTGGCCGGCGAGCGCCTCTCCGAACCGGAACTCCTCCACAACTGCATCTTCCTGCTGAACGCCGGCCACGAGACCACGACCAACCTGATCGGCAACGGCATGCACGCGCTCCTCGGGCATCGCGGCGAACTGGCGCGGTTGCGGGAGTCGCCGGCCCTGCTCGCGAGCGGCGTCGAGGAGCTCCTGCGGTTCGAGAGTCCGCTGCAGCTGAACAACCGCGTGACCACGCTGCCGATGGCGATCGGCGGTCACGCCTTTCCCGCAGGGACGTTCGTCACGCTCGCCATCGGCGCCGCGAACCGCGACCCCGCGCAGTTCCCCGACCCCGACCGCCTCGACGTGGGCCGGAAGCCCAACCGGCACCTGGCCTTCGGACATGGCGATCACGCCTGCGCCGGCATGAACGTGGCGCGGCTGGAAGCCCGCATCGCCATCGGACGCCTGCTCGCACGATTCCCGGCGATCGCGCCCGACGGTCCGGCCGATCGCGACCTGCGCATCCGGTTCCGCGGCTTCCGACATCTGCCGGTGCACCTGGGAAAGCCGGCAACTGGGCCATAATCCGCCGCCCCATCAGAACCGGCCGGCCACCCCGCACTCCAAGGGGCACCGCGTCCGAGACGTGTCACCCCGACGAAGAGGAATTCCGAGACCATGCGCTCCCTTTCCCGCCTGCTGCGCGCCGCGCTGCTCGCCTGCCTGATCACCACCGCCGCGCCCGCGCGATCGGACGTCGTCACCATCGGGCATCCGAGCCTCACCTTCTACGAGGTGACGGCGAACCTCGTGCAGTTCATGTTCGAACGCATGGGCTGGAGCGTGTCGCTGAAGTCCGGTAGCCACTCCCAGATCTTCCCGACGTTGAGCGAGGGCAGCGTCGACGTCTTCGTGGCGGTCTGGCTCCCTGACGCGCACGCGGTGTACTGGAACGAGCACAAGGAGAACCTGGTCCAGATCACCACGCTCTACGAAGACGCGAAACTGTTCTGGGCCGTGCCGGCATACGTGCCCGCCTCGGAAGTGAAGAGCGTGGGCGACCTCGCGAAACCGGCCGTGGCCGGAAAGATGGTGAAGACGATCCGCGGGACGCTGCCCGACTCCGGTCTGATGATCGGCTCGAAGAAGATCTTCGATCACTACGGCCTCGCCGGCGCCGGCTACGAGCTGGTGACAGGCCCGGCGAAGGACTGGATCGCCAACTTCGACGAGCGGATCGCCGCGAAGGACTGGTTCGTGATGCCGCTGTGGCAGCCGCAGTACCTCAACCGCGCCCACAAGATGCGCGTGCTGGACGAACCCCAGAAACTGCTCGGCGGACCGAACCGTGCCGTACTGGTGGCGAGCAAGACCCTCTGGGACCGGCTCAACAAGAAGCAGCGGGACACCCTTGCGCGCGTCGAACTCTCGGTGCGCGCGATCACCGAGATGGACTACTGGGTGAACGTCGAGAAGATGAGCCCACGCGACGCCGCGCGGCGCTGGATCGGCTCCAACCCGGACACCGTGACGTTCTGGATCCAGGGGCCGGAAGAGGACTGAGCGCCTCTCGGGCCGGTGGCCCGCGGCGGCGAGCCGCAGGACGTACCAACAAGGGAAGGACCCCTTGTATATCCCCCAGAGGTGCATCACCGAACTCGGAATGAGCCACGCTTTTCTAGGAGCGGGCCATGCCCGCGAAAGCGATTGTTGCGGGTGAAGCGTTTCCTTGCATCCAACGCTTTCGGGGCCATGGGCCCCTCCTACAAGGTCCGCAGATTCCCCACCTGCCGTGAGATCGGGCAACACCTTTTGTAGGAGCGGGCCATGCCCGCGAAAGCGATCGTTCCGAGCGAAGCGTTTCCTTGCATCCACCGCTTTCGGGGCCATGGGCCCCTCCTACAAGGGCCGCGGATGCGCCACCGGCCGTGAGATCGGGCAACGCATTTGTAGGAGCGGGCCATGCCCGCGAAAGCGATTGTTCCGGGTGAAGCGCATCCCGCCCCCCTGCCCGCCCGCTACTTCGCCCCGAGCCGCCAGAGCGACGTCACCTCCGACGCGCGCGCGGCGTGCAGCGGATCGAACGCATCCCCCACGCGCTTGTGCGTCGGCCGGACATCGTGCCGGCCCAGCACCGTGAGCCCCGCCGCATCGAACATCGCCAGCAGTTCCGCGCGTTTGCGCAGCCCGAGGTGCTCGGCGAAGTCCGACAGGATCAGCCAGCCCTCGCCGCCCGGTTCCAGATGCGCGGCGAGCCCGGCGGTGAAGGCGCGGAGCATCCGGCTTTCCGGATCGAAGATCGCGTGTTCGAGCGGCGACGCGGGTCGCGCCGGCACCCACGGCGGGTTGCAGACCACCAGCGGCGCGCGCCCCGCGGGGAAGAGATCCGCCTCCACCACGTCCACGCGTCCGTCGAGACCCAGCCGGGTGATGTTCTCACGGGCACACGTGAGGGCGCGCGGATCGGAATCCGTCGCGATCACCTTCGCCACGCCGCGTTTCGCCAGCACGGCGGCCAGCACACCGGTGCCGGTGCCGATGTCGAACGCGAGCGACTGGGAGGGCAGCGGCGTGTTGGCCACGAGCCCGATGTATTCCCCGCGGACCGGCGAGAACACACCGTAGTGCGGATGGATGCGGTCCGCGATCGCGGGGATCTCCACGCCGCGCCGACGCCATTCGTGCGCCCCGATCAGTCCGAGCAGCTCGCGCAGCGACGCCACGGAGGGACCCTCACCCGCCGGCCCCCAGACCTCCGTGCACACCTCGCGCACGTCCGGGGCGCGACGCAGCGGGATGTGATAGTCGGCATCGAACGGCAGCAGGAGCATGCCGAGCGTGCGCGACCGTTGCGACTGCGCCTGCCGATGCAGGTGGAACGCGTCGGTGGCCGAGGCCAGCATCGCGCCCTTCTTCGCGGGCTTGCGCTCCACGCGGCGCGCCATGGCCTGCAGCAACTGCCGTGCGTTCTGGAAGTCGCCGCGCCACAGGATCGCGGTGCCCTCGCAGGCGAGCCGCCAGGCGGCATCGGCGTTCATGCGGTCGTCGGCGACCGTGACACGGCGGGGCGGCGGGACGCCGTTCTCGGACCGCCAGCGGGCGCTGCGCTCGGCACCCTTCTCCTTCCAGGTGATGACGGAGGCTTCGGCCGGCGGCGCGATGGCACCGGTGGCTTCGCCGGAAACGGCTTCGTTGGACATGACGGCATTCACCCTGCGGAGACTGGAAGACGGGGCCGGCGGATCGCTCCGCCCCCCTTGGGAGACGCGGATCATAGGCGCCTCCGCCGCGGGTGTCTCGACGCGGCACCGCCGCTTCGCCGGTACGCGCGGCGTTCTGCGGGAGCTGTCCAGTCGCGACAGGTGCTCCGCGCCCGCGGTCGATGCCACAATGCGCGAGCGATCCCGGCCCACGGGACGACGATCCCTCCGGAGGACACCGATGCAGCAAACCCGTGATGCCCTGATCCTGCGGCTGGAGAACGCCGCCCGTCAGGTGCGACGCGACCTCTGGCGCGCCCTGCGGGCCGGCGGCAGCGGTCACGCCGGTGGCTCCAGCTCCGCGGCCGACATCCTCGCGGCGCTGTACTTCCATCGCCTGCGGGTGCGACCGACCGAACCCGCGTGGCCCGATCGCGACCGCTTCGTCCTCTCGAAAGGCCACGCCAATGCGGCGCTCGGGGCGGTGCTCGCGCAGGCCGGGTTCATCGACGACGCGATGCTCGACCGCTTCTACGGCTTCGAGTCGCCCTTCGCGATGCACCCCGACATGAAGCTCCCCGGGGTCGAGATGAACACCGGCGCGCTGGGTCACGGCCTCGCGATCGCAATGGGCATGGCGCTCGGCGCGCGGATCCGCGGACAGGACTTCCACACGTTCGTGATGGTGGGCGACGGCGAGCTGCACGAGGGCTCCAACTGGGAGGCCGCGATGGCGGCGTCGCACCAACGCCTCGGCAATCTCACGCTCATCGTCGACAGCAACCGCATCGCGCAGAGCGGGCCGCTCCCGGAACTCGTGAACGTGGAGCCGCTCGCCGACAAGTGGCGCGCCTTCGGCTGGGCCGTGCGCGAGATCGACGGGCACGACATGGGCGCCATCGTCGACGCGCTCGCCGCACTGCCGCTGGAAGCGGACCGCCCTTCGGCGATCATCGCGCACACGGTGAAGGGCAAGGGGGTGAGCTTCGCGGAAGACACCTACCTCTGGCACAGCAACAACGTGGACGACGCCATCCTCGCCCGCGCCCTCGCCGAATTGGAGGCGCCATGAGCACCACCCCTGCCGACTGGCGCGAGAAGTCCGCGAACCAGACGCGGCTCGCGTTCGGCCAGGCCCTGCTCGAATTGGGCGAGATCGACATCGACACCGTGGTCGTCTCGGCCGACACGCAGGATCTCCTCGGCATCCGCCCGTACATCGCGCGCTTCCCGAAGCGCTTCCTCGAGATGGGCATCGCGGAACAGAACGCCATCGGCGTCGCGTCGGGTCTCGCCACCACCGGCCTGCACCCGTTCGTCTGCGCATACGCCCCGTTCATCACGGCCCGCAGCATGGAGCAGGTCCGCAACGACCTCGCCTATGCGCGGCAGCGCGTCGTGATCGGTGCGGCGGCAAGCGGCGTGTCGCTCGGTGTCGCAGGCGGTACGCACCACGCCGTCGAGGACCTCGCCCTCATGCGCAGCCTGCCGAACATGACCGTCATCGTCCCCGCGGATGCCGAGAGCGCCTACCGCGCGACCCTCGCCACGCGCGACATCGACGGCCCGGTGTACCTGCGGCTCGGCGGTCGCGTCGAGGAACCACCGGTGGCGGAGTCGTCGGTGCCCTTCGTTCCCGGCCGCGCCCGCACACTGCGCGCCGGCAACGATCTCGCGATCATCGCGTGCGGGGCACTCGTCCACATGGCGCTCGTCGCCGCGGACACGCTCGCGTCGGAAGGCGTCCACGCCCGCGTGCTCGACATGCACACGATCAAGCCGCTTGACCGCGACGCGATCCTCACGGCGGCCGCCGAGACGGGCTGCATCGTGACGGCGGAGGAGCATCACCTCACCGGTGGTCTCGGCGGCGCGGTCGCGGAGCTGCTGGCCCTGGAACACCCCACGCACATGCGCATGGTCGGCCTGCCGGACGTCTTCGCGACCGTCGGCCCCACGCCTCGGGTGCGCGCGAAGTACGGCATGAGCGTCGAGGGCATCCTCGGCGCGTGCCGCGAACTGCTCGGAGCAAGACGATGATGAAGGTGTACGGCATCACGAACTGCGACTCGGTGAAGAAGGCCCGTGCCTGGCTCGACGAGCGGGGCATCGCCTACGAGTTCGTGGACTTCAAGAAGACGCCGCCGACGCGCCCGCAGGTGACGGCGTGGTGCCAGGCGTGCGGCGCGCAGTCGGTGCTGAACCGCCGCGGGACCACGTGGCGCAAGCTGGACCCGGCAGCGCAGTACGCCGCCGACGCGCTGCCGGGCACCATCTCGCTGCTGCTGGAACACCCGTCGGCGATCCGGCGGCCGGTGGTCGAAGTGGACGGCGAGGTGATCATCGGCTTCGACGACATCACGTGGGAGGTACGTTTCGGATAGGGGGCCTCCCGATCCGGTCGGCGCCGCGCGCTACTTCGCCGCCATCCCCTGCACGATCTCCAGCATCATCTGCGTGCCGCGGATCATGTTCTCTTCCGAGAGCCGCTCGTCGTTGCCGTGCACGCCACCGAGTTCCTTGCCGGACAGGCGGAACGGCATGAAGCCGTAGCAGGGAATGCCCTTCTCGCGGAAGAAATGGCAGTCGGTGAAGCCCGACAGCATCTGCGACGTGATGATCGCGCCGGGATCGTGACGCGCCGCCACGGCGGTCAGCACGCGATGGAACTCGGAGTCCATCGGGGACGCGCTCGGCGCGAAGCTCATCGTGCGCTCGAGGGTGATCGAATCGTCCGCAATGACCGACTTCAGCTCGGCGATGAAGCGCTCCGGGTCCTCGCTCGGCAGGAGTCGCACATCGAGCTGCGCGGTCACCTGGGGCGGGATCACGTTCACCTTGTTCGAACCCTCCAGCATCGTGATGGAGATCGTGTTGCGCACGGCTGCATTGCGCCAGCGGTCGCCCGTGAAATCGGCCGCGAACACCGGGTCTTCCAAAGCCTTCGTGACGTCTTCCATGATCGAGCGGAGCGCGGGCGTCGGCGCGAACTGCGCGGTGTCGGCGAAGAACTTCTGCACCACAGGCTCGACCTTGAGCGCGGTCTGGTGCTTCGCGATGCGATGCAGGGCCTCGATCAGCCGGGTGACCGACGTATCGGGCCGCGGCGTGGAACCATGGCCCGGGACACCGGTGGCCGTCATCTTCAGCCAGAGCGGCGCCTTCTCGGTGGCCGAGGCGCCGTAGTAGCGCACCTTGCCGGCTTCGTCGGTGGAGATCGCGCCGAACTCGCTCAGCACGACGCCGGCGTCCTTCACGAGATCGAAGTGGTTCGCCACCATGTAGCCCGCGCCCATGAAGCCGCCGGCCTCCTCGTCGGCCGTGCCGAGGAACACGACATCGGCGGCGAGCGGCGTGCCGGCGCGCTTCAGCGCGATCATCGACATCACCTGCGTGATCGCGAGCCCCTTCATGTCGATGGCGCCACGGCCCCAGACGTAGCCGTCCTTCTGCACGCCGCCGAACGGGTCGACGGTCCAGTAGCGCATGTCCGCGGGCACCACGTCCATGTGATTCATGAGGATCACGGCGGGCTTCGAACCATCCCCTTTCAGCCTCGCGAGGATGCTCGCGCGGCCCGGCGCGGACTCGTGGATCTCGGACGCGATGCCTTCCTTCGCGAGCAGCTTCTGGAAGAACTCCGCGGCGCGGATCTCGTTGCCGGGCGGGTTGGTCGTGTCGATGCGCAGATAGTCGACGAACACGCCCAGCGCCTCGCGTCCGAGGGCATCGGGTTCGGTGGCGTGCGCACCTACGGCGAACAGACTGGTCAGGAAGGCGGCGCCGAGGCGGCTGCGGATGGTCATGGTCACGGTGTCCTCAGGAGGGCTGGCGGATGGGTCGGTTCGTCGAACTCTCTCACAAGGCCGCGTCGCGTGCGACTGCCCGCCCCACGATCGGGCGCGCCGGGCGGTGTCGGTGCAGGCATGACCGGCGGTGAAACACGCAGCCCGCGGCAAGGGGGCGGCTCACCACGTGTCGATCCAACGGGCGGGCGCCCGGGCCTCCCGCGCAGGCAGCGCACGCAGGGCCGAGACGATGCGCTCGCGCGTGTCGGCCGGATCGATGACGTCGTCGATCTCGAAGAGGCTCGCTGCCGACAGCGCCTTGCCCCGCTCGTAGGCTTCCGCGACGAGGCGCTCGAATTCCGCGGCCCGCGCCGCCGGGTCGACCAGGGCTTCCAGCTCCTTGCGAAACCCGAGCTTCACGGCACCCTCCAGATTCATCGGTCCGAACTCGCCCGTGGGCCACGCCACCGACAGCACGGGCCGGTGGAAGCTGCCGCCCACCATGCCCTGCGCGCCGAGTCCGTAGGCCTTACGCAGCACCACCGAGATCATCGGCACGCGGACGTTCGCCCCGATCACGTAGAGCCGGCAGCAGTGCCGCACCAGCGCCGTCTTCTCGGCCTCGGGCCCGACCATGTTGCCCGGCGTGTCGCAAAGCGACAGCACCGGCAGGCCGTGGGCGTCGCAGAGCTGGAGAAAGCGCGCCGCCTTGTCCGCCGCCGCCGCGTCGATGGCGCCGCCGAGATGCATGGCATTGTTCGCGAGCAGCCCCATCGGGCGCCCCTCGATGCGCACGAGCGCCGTCACCATGTTGGGCGCGAATCTCGGCCGCAGTTCGAGCACGCTGCCGTCGTCGGCGAGGACATCGATCGCGCGGTGCACGTCGTACGCGCGGAGCCGGTTCTCGGGCACCACATCGCGCAGGCGGCGCTGGTCGGCACAGGTCCAGCCGGTGACCGGCCCCTGGAAGTACGCGAGATAGCGCTTCGCCACGGCCGTCGCCTCGGCCTCGTCGCGCACGACGATGTCCGCCGCGCCGCTGCGCGCATGCATCGCCGCGGGCCCCACGGCATCGGGATGGAAGACGCCCAGCCCGCCGCCCTCGATCATCGCCGGGCCACCCATGCCGAGCGAGGCGTTCTCCGTCGCGATGATCACGTCGCTGCAGCCGGCCAGCACGGCGTTGCCCGCGAAGCACCGACCGGAGACGATACCTATGAGCGGCACCTTCCCCGACAACTGCGCGAACAGCGTGAAGCCCGGGATGTGCAGCGTGCCGGCACCGATGGTGTCGGTGTCGCCGGGGCGCCCGCCGCCGCCTTCCGCGTACACGACGAGCGGCAGACGCTGGCGCGCGACGAGTTCGAGCAGGCGGTCCATCTTCTGATGGTTCTTCGAGCCCTGCGTGCCCGCGAGCACGGTGTAGTCGTACGCCATCACGGCGCAGCGCGACGCGTGATCCGGGAACCGCTCGCCGTTCACGCGGCCGACACCCATCACCAGACCGTCGGCCGGCGTCCGCGCGATGAGATCGTCGAGCGTGCGACGACTGCGCTGCGCCGCGATGACCAGGCCACCCATCTCCTGGAAGGATCCGGGATCGCAGAGATCGTCGATGTTCTCGCGCGCAGTGCGGCTGCCCGTGCCGCGACGGCGCGCCACGGCGTCGGGTCGGGCCCCGTCGCGCAGATTCCACTGACGCGCGTGGACCTCGGCGAGATCGGGACGGATGCGATCGGGGTCGGCGTCCATCTCCGTCGCGACGACATCGCCGGCCTGCGCCTCCGGCGCGAGCACGATCACCACATCGCCCTCGGCCACCGTCGCGCCGTTCGTCGTCCGGACCGCGAGGACCCGACCCGCGACGGGCGCCTCGATCACGTGCTGCATCTTCATGGCCTCGACCACGAGCAGCGTCCAACCGGCCTCGACGACATCGCCCGCCGCGGTCTCGACCACGACAACGGTCCCGTGCATCGGGACGGTGATACGCAGGGCTTCGGGATCGTCGGGCAGATCGTCCTCGCCATCGAACATCGTCGCCGGCCCGGCGTGCAGGATCGCCAGCGGGTCCACCACGGGCTTCGCGTGCGCGAGCAGTCCAGCGAGATGCGTTTCGACGTAGGTGGTGTCGACCTCGCTCGCGACGAAGCGCGGATCGGCGAGCACGGCGGCGAGCAGGTCCATGTTCGTGTCGACGCCCTCGATACGGCATTCGCGCAACGCCCGGGCAGCCTTCGCGACGGCGTCTGCGAACGTGCCCGATGGCGCGTGGACGATCAACTTCGCGAGCAGGGAATCGAAACGCGGCGACACCGTTCCGCCGGAGAATCCGTGCGTGTCCCATCGCACGCCGGGACCGCTTGCGAGATCGAAGACACGCAGCGCACCGGCGCCGGGACGCACCGTGCCGTCGGTCGCGATGCGCTCGGCGTTGATGCGGAGCTGGATGGCGGTGCCGCGCGGTGGCGGCGCTTCGATGCCGGCCTGCGCGAGCGACGCACCGCCTGCCAGCAGCAACTGCGCGCGGACGAGATCGATGCCCAGCACGGCCTCGGTCACCGTGTGCTCCACCTGGATGCGCGGGTTCGCCTCGACGAACGCGAAGCGGATCTCGCCGGCGGGCGTCGTGAAGAGCAGGAACTCGAAGGTCGCCACGCCGTGAAGCTTCGCTGCGTCTGCCATGGCCAGTGCGGCGGCGGCGAGATCCGCGCGAACCTCGTCGGTGAGTCCGGGTGCCGGTGCGATCTCGATGAACTTCTGGCGCCCGCGCTGCACGGTGCAGTCGCGATCCCCGAGCGCGGCAAAGTGAACGCCGTCACCGACCACCTGCACCTCCACGTGCCGGCAAGCGGGCAGCAGTTCCTCGAAGTAGAGATCGGCGTTGCCGAACGCGAGTCGCGCTTCGGTGGCGCAGAGATCGAACGCCTCGGGAATCTTCGTCGCGTGCGTCACCGGCCGCATCCCGCGACCACCGCCACCGGCGATCGCCTTGATCATCACACCAGCAGCGCCATCGGCCACGACGGCCTCGAAGAAGTCGGTGGCCTCGTCGACGGTGACCGGGCGATCGATGCCACGCGGCACCGGCACCTGCAGCCGCGCGGCCAGCGCCCTCGCTGCGCCTTTGTCGCCGAAGAGGCGGAGCGTGTCGGACGACGGCCCGACGAAGACGATTCCGGCGGCCGTACACGCGTCTGCGAACGAAGCACTCTCGCTGAGGAATCCGTAGCCGGGATGCACCGCGTCGCAGCGGGTGTCGCGCGCGACCCGCACGAGGGCGTCGATGTCGAGGTACGCCGCCGGCCCCGCCGCGCCGAGCGGGATCGCCTCGTCGACGCGGACCACGTGGAGGGTCTGCGCATCATCTTGCGCGTACATGCCGACGGTGCGGATGCCGAGATCCGCAGCGCTCCGCGCGATGCGGATCGCGATCTCGCCGCGGTTGGCGATCAGGAGGCGGCGGATTGCCATGGGGCTGCGGTCAGTAGTGCGTGCGCGTCACGCCGAGGGCTTCCGCCACCCGCAGGACATCGCGTTGTTCCTCGTCGTTCAAGCGGTTCACGGGCGGGATCGGCCGGCCGCAGTCCATGCCGAGCCGTGCCGACAGCACGACCTTGCACACGTGCGCCGGGGCGCCATACATCCATACGAGATCCACGAAGGGCCGCACCTCATCCTGCAGCGCCTGCGCGCGCGCCATGTCGCCGCGCTTCCAGGCGTCGTAGAGCGCGACGTAGTGCCAGGGCGCCAGCGAGAGCGGCGCATCGATGCTGCCGACGGCGCCCATCGTCAGCGCGGGGAGCGGCAACTGACCCCAGCCGGAGAAGACCTGCAGGCCCATGTCGGCGAACACGCGGATGTCGGCGAAGTTCGGCGCGGAGTGCTTGAGCCCGACGAGCGTGGGGATGGCGCGCTGGAACTTCTCCATCATCGCCGGCACGGTCTCGACCTGCGTGAGCTGCGGCAGGTTGTAGACGAAGAACGGGAGGTCCCCCGCGGCATCGGCCACGGCGCGGTAGTGATCGATGCGTCCACGCTCGGTGCTCGGGAAGAAGAGCGGCGGCAGGCAGCACACCGCATCGCAACCCGCGGCCAGCGCAGCCTTCGCCCCCTTCACCGCACTCGCGGTACTCATCGCACCCACATGCATGATGACCTTCGCGCGGCCCTTGCAGGTCTCCGCAGCCACACGCGCGGCGACCGCACGCTGCTCGTCATCGAGGATCGGCCCCTCGCCCGTGCTGCCGGCGATCCAGAAACCGTGCACGCCATGGCGGATGTTGTCCTCGAGCACGGCGCGCAGCGCAGCCTCGTTCACGCGGCCGTCGTCGGTGGTGGGCGTGGGGTTCGCGGGGTAGACGCCAGCAAATTCGATCGCCATGGTGAACCGCACCTCCGTCGCGTGGGGAAGGGTCGGATGCTAACCGATGGGAACGGCGGTCGATCGGCGCATTGTCGGGCGATCGTGGCTCGACGCTGCGAGGGCTCGGGCGCAGGGGCGAATCCTGAAACGCGGGCGTCGGGCGGAGCCCGACCCACGGGGGGTCTTCTCAGCGCTGCGGAGCCCACTCGGGAGGACGTTCGTGGGTCGAGCAATAGCTCGACGCTGCGATGGCTTGGGTGCAGCGACGAGTCCAGGAACGCGGGCGTCGGGCGAAGCCCGACCCACGGGGGTTCTTCTCAGCGTCGCGGAATCCGTTCGCGAGGATGTTCGTGGGTCGAGCAACAGTTCGACGCTGCGTGGGCTTGGGTACAGCGACGAGTCCAGGAACACGGGCGTCGGGCGGAGCCCGACCCACGGGGGGTCTTCTCGGCGTCGCGGAATCCGTTCGCGAAGATGTTCGTGGGTCGAGCAATAGCTCGACGCTGCGTTGGCTTGGGTACAGCGACGAGTCCAGGAACACGGACGTCGGGCGGAGCCCGACCCACGGGGGTTCTTCTCAGCGTTGCGGAGCCCGTTCGCGAAGATGTTCGTGGGTCGAGCAATAGCTCGACGCTGCGTGGGCTCGCGCGACCACTCTCAGGTTGGCGGCACGCTGACTATTCGCAGCTTTTCACTTCTGGACGTTTGGAAACACCTCCAGATCCAGGTCGATCGACAACGCCCCCATCCTCGCGAGGAGCGCTGCCGGAAGCGTCCCACCATGGTTCCGATAGGCGAAGTGCTGCCCGTAGATTTCCCGGCGGAGGTCACCACCGTAGCGCAGCTTGACGAGATCGACATGCGCCTCGACCGCATCCACGAATGACGCGACTGCACTGGTGAATGCACTACCTAGACCGTGAACCTCCAGCCCCTGCCAGAAGCTTTCCTTGTAGACGCCGTCCAGTTTCCGACCCGATGGCGAGGACCGCGGATCGCCAGCCCGATAACCCCCTCCAGGCGCGACGCCGATGACATCCCCAAGGTCCGACAAGTCCGATGTGGGATGTCGCGCACGAAGCATGATGTTCCAGTCGCTGCCAGTCATCGGGGGCGTGATCCATTCAGATTTCTGGGCACCATGGCGTCGATCGGCGCCGCCACGGCCAGACTGATGAGACTTGTCTCGCCGGAAACGCGCCGACTCGCCGACCACAAACCCCTGCTCCGCGCTACCACCGCGCAGGCTGCCGGCGCGACGTCCGGAACACCCGAAGAATCTCCACCACATCGCCGCGTACCCGATAGGGCACCAGGTATGGCGTCTCCGGCACGACGAGTTCACGGGTGCCCGGCACCCGCCCTGGCCGGCCGATGCCGGGCTGCTCCTGGAGGATGGCGACGGCCATCAGCACACGCTCGACAATCAACTGCGCCGCCCTGGGATTGTCGGCGGCGATGAACGTTGCTTCGTCGTCGAGATTGCGCAGCGCGGTCCGGAGCCACCTAACGCGCATGCACCTTCCACTTCCTGGCAAGTGCGACGACTTCCTTGTCGGCGGCGAAGTCGCCAGCCTCCGCCTCGGAGAGTGCCGCCTGAGTCTCGGCGATCTGCCATTCGTTGTTCTCGACGTACTCGCGAATCGCCTCGGCAGCCAGGAACGACTTGCTTCGTTGGGTGGATTCAGCCAGCCGCTCGAGCCGATCCTTGACCTCGTCCTCGAGGCGGACTGTCATAGTGGTGGACATGTTCTAACCCGAAAGTATGTGGTTGTGTACATCGTAGCACTGCACCGGTGTTCGTGGGTCGAGCCATGGCTCGACGCTGCGATGGCTTGGGCGCAGCGACGAGTCCAGGAACACGGGCGTCGGGCGGAGCCCGACCCACGGGGGTTCTTCTCAGCGCTGCGGAATCCATTCACGAGGATGTTCGTGGGTCGAGCAACAGCTCGACGCTGCGATGGCTTGGGTGCAGCGACGAGTCCAGGAACGCGGGCGTCGGGCGAAGCCCGACCCACGGGGGGTCTTCTCAGCGCTGCGGAATCCGTTCGCGAGGATGTTCGTGGGTCGAGCAACAGCTCGACGCTGCGATGGCTTGGGTGCAGCGACGACTCCAGGAACGCGGGCGTCGGGCGGAGCCCGACCCACGGAGGGTCTTCTCGGCGCTGCGGAATCCATTCACGAGGATGTTCGTGGGTCGAGCAACAGCTCGACGCTGCGATGGCTTGGGTGCAGCGACGACTCCAGGAACGCGGGCGTCGGGCGGAGCCCGACCCACGGGGGGTCTTCTCAGCGCTGCGGAATCCATTCACGAGGATGTTCGTGGGTCGAGCAACAGCTCGACGCCGCGCGGGCTTGGGTACAGCGACGAATCCAGGAACGCGGGCGTCGGGCGGAGCCCGACCCACGGGGGTTCTTCTCAGCGTTGCGGAGCCCGTTCGCGAAGATGTTGGTGGGTCGAGCAACAGCTCGACGCTGCGATGGCTTGGGTACGACGAGTCCAGGAACGCGGGCGTCGGGCGGAGCCCGACCCACGAACTTCAGGCGCCATGACTACGGCTGCGAGCGATGCACCCGCCCCAACGCAAACGGGGAGCCGAAGCTCCCCGTTTGCGTTCTACAGCAACAATTCACTTCCTCATCGCGGTCTGCGGCAGGCCGTGGGGCCTCTTACCAGGCGGCGATGGGGTTGCCAGGGGCGCCCGTGGCCCCGACCAGCTTGATCGGCGCCCACGAGAACAGGAACTCCGCCGGGCCGCGTTCTCCGATGTCCTTCAGGTCGAGGTTCTCGAACAGGTAGATGCCGCGACGGACGGACAGGTTCATGTGGCAGTACGCCCACTCCTTCACGTCGCCGAACGGCGTCGGCCACTTGCCCTTGCTGCCGAAGTCGTAGGGCTCGATCCCCCAGTTGTCCGCGCCGACCATCGAGATCTTCCGCGTGGCCAGGTGATCGCAGACCTCGGGCGACAGACCAGGGCCGCCGGAGTTGAACATCGCGTTGTCGGCCGCGGCCTGGTCGGGGGTCTTCTCGAGGTTGTTACGCCAGAGATCGTTCCAACCCGTGCGGAACAGGACGACGTCGCCCTGCTCGGCGTCCTTGATGCCGGCCATCTTCAGGGCATCCTTGTAGTCCTGCAGCGAGATCGGATAGCCGATGGGCAGGTTGCCGCCCTTCAGCTTCACGAGGTCGATGATGATGCCGCGCGTGAAGAACGAGCCGACGTTCTCGGTGCCGTTCTTCTTCAGGCCGTAGGGCCCGCCGACGTCCTCCAGGCGATGGCCGTTGTACAAGTAGTTGCCGTCCTTCCAGCCCTTGGATTGCTTGCCCTCGATCTTGATCATCGGATGGGCGAGCGAATCGAACTGCGTGCCGACCTGGCCGATCTGCGCAGTGACGAGCTCGTCCATGAACGTCTGGCGATAGCTGTCGCCGGACCACGCGAGATCGTGCGTGGGCTTGCCGCCGCCAGGGATGGTCAGCGAGTACAAGCGCCCCGGGAACAGCGGCGTGCGGGAGTGGTACGGCATGCCCAGCGTCGCCACTTCACCCTTCTTGACCAACATCGCTGCGGCGGCCCGCTTCTTGGGGGTGATGTAGTTCGTGGCACCGGCCTGGTCGTCCTTGCCGAACTCGCTCGGCCACCACTTCTCGTCCACCGGATTGTTGTCGGCATGCACCGCGCCCGCGAATGCGGCGAACACCAGTGCTCCGGACAATGCAGCTGTCACGCTCTTGCGTCTCATCGCTCTTTCCTCCGTGTCTTCATCATTGGACCGTCGACGGACTGTCGTCGGACCGGCCTCACGCTCGTGATCGGGAGGTCGGTGGTCCGATTATGTTGGCGATCAGTCCCGCAGAGAAGGTATGCCTAAGGGATCTTCGTGCTGCGACGCAGCGCCCACGCCCGCAATCGCGCCATGCGGATGGAGATCCGTGGGGCCACTGCGCCGATGGTGCAATGCGCAGCGCGGAGCTCGACGGATGCGGCGAGGCGAACGGGCTCAGTCGCCGTGGCCGGGCGTGCAGATGTAGAGCCGCCGTTCTTCCCAGCGAAGGTCGAGGAAGTATTCGTGGCCGCAGGCGCGGCACACCGCCGGATGCGCCGGATCGCTGCCCCGAAGATTCGGAAGCGCGGCGGCCAGCACGGGATGACCGCAGTCCTCGCAGAGGAACGCGATCCAGGGGCCCAGCACATCGACCTCGATGGTCTCTCCCTCGGAATCGAGGATCCGGCAGTCGGAAAGGTCGCCGGCGCCTTCGGTGGGCGCGTCTCCCTGGGTTTCTTCGTTCATGCAGGCCACTCCGTGGAATCGCGATGGCGAAAGCAGCCGGAAGGCGCATCGCGCCGGGCTGCGGGGGGCCGTATCTTCGCACCGATCCGCGCGCCAGCGCATGATCGTGGAGAGGGCGAGGGCCGGCGGCCCCGAGGATCTCCGAGCGCCTGCGATGCCTCGATGATCGCCGTCAGCGCCCGTTCGAGATAAGGCGCCCCGGCACGGCGTCGGACCGGAACGACGACGCCCCCGTCCGGCATCGGTGCCGGGACGGGGGCGACGCGATACCCGTCGATCAGTGCCGCGAGCGGCGCACGAAGACCGCCATCACGCCGAGCCCGGCGAAGGTCAGCAGCCAGGTGCTGGCCTCGGGGATCGGCGCGGAGAGGCTCGCACTCATGACGGCATGCACGTCGGTGAGATGGAAGTACTCGCCCCGCCGGGGATCGACGCCTTCCATGCGCGTCGCGAACAGCTCGCTCCCGGGCCCGCGAGACCACAGGGGCACCAGTTCGTTGGTGTGGTTGGTGGTCCAGAAGATGCCCGTCGGCAGCGTCCCGGCCGCACCCGCGATGGGGTCCTGGAACGGGATCACGTCGCTGTCCGGTCCGAGGAACAGCCCGTTGGCGTGATCGGTGGTGACGATCAGCAGCGTCTCGCTCCAGGAGCTCTCCGTCTCCACCCAGTCGATCACGGCACCCACGGCGCGGTTGAACGCGAGCATCTCCTCTACGAGCTGCGGCACGTTGTTGGCGTGCGCCGCGGAATCGACACTGGCGCCTTCCACGAGCAGGAAGAAGCCGTCGGGATCGGTCGAGAGCGAGCGGATCGCCGCCATCGAAAGCGTGGGGAGGTCCGGCATCACGAACGGCACCACGCCCGCGGGCACATTGCCCGGTGTGTGGATGGTGGGGTCGAACGCATTGGTCTGGCCGGCCGTGTTCCGGCTGTTGAGCGCGCTGGCCACGGGCACCAGACCGAACAGCTTCTCGGGCGCGGCCTGCTCCCCGTTGCCGATGGCTGTCAGCGCGGCAGCCGATTCCACGAGCGTCCAGCCCAGCGAACCGTCCCGGAGGCCGGCGAGATTGCTCTCCGAGATGGTGCGGAAGTCGGGTGTGCGGGGCACGCCGCCGCCACCGAACTCCGGGTGCCCGGGCGTGATCACCACGTCCAGCAGACCGTTCCGGATGAGCGCGTCGGAGATCTCCAACTCGTCGTCGCGATAGTCGTTCTGGGTGCCGAACACGGCGGGCGTCGCATCCGTGAAGGGCTTGGTGGTGACGATGCCGGCCTTCTTGCCGAGCTCCTTGACCTGCTGGGTCAGGAACGGCGCCGGGGTGCCGTCGAGGTTGACGTTGATGGCGGAGTTGTAGGTGCGGATGCCGCTCGCCAGCGCGCTGCCCGCCGCCGCGCTGTCGGTGACGCTGTTCCAGATCAGGTAGTCATAGGAGGCAGGGCCGGCGTCGAGGTGCGCGCGCACCGTGCCCGAGGCCTCGAGCTGATTGGCGAGGAACTGCACCGCCGCCGGGTTGGTGGCGACCGGCGTCAGATCGACCCGCGGGCCGCGGTTCCCGAGAAGGCTGCCGTTGCTGTTCGCCCAGACGCGCACGGGGCCCATCGTGAGGTCGTTGGCGCGGACCGGATCGTACGACCCGTACTGCGGCACCGGCAGCTCGTTCCAGAGCTGCGGGAGGATCGTCGGGAAGGTGCCGGCGGGGAACCCCAGGCGCGTGTCGGACTGGCCCGGCGGCAACGGCATGTTGTGCCCGCTGTACGTCGCCATCCAGTGCTGGGCAAACCCGTCGCCCTGATAGCCGGGCATGAAGGCCGGTGACGTGTTCGCGAGCGCCCCGAACTGCCATTGATTCGCTGCGAGCCAGGTGGTCGGGCCGGCGCCGTCGGCGATCATGAGGATGACGTTGCGGGCCTGGCCGGCGTGGGCGGATGCAGCGGCGAGAAGACTCGCCGCCACGGCTATCGAGCGAAGGATTGCGGTGGTTCTCATCTGGTCCGATTCCAGGAAAAGGAAAGAAGGAAAGTGGTCCGGCGCACCGCCTCAGGCGGCAGCAGACCGTGGTGCACGGCCGGCGCCCATTCGCGCGCGTGCCCGCCCCGCCAGGAGCAGCACGCCGGCGGCGAGCATCAGCCACGTGGACGGCTCGGGGACGGACGCCGCCACGAACTCGAAGCGGCTGGTCCCGATGGACCGGTTGCCGCCGAAGAGCAGGACCTCGGGATTGCCGGCGGCGTTGATCCACAGCAGGGATTCGGCGTGATCGTCGTGGACGAACGGCATGGGCCCCATGTCGACGAAGCGCGCGTTGACGGCATCGAAGATCGACGAGGAGTGCAGTTCGATGTCGGGTCCGCTCGGCGGCTGATGCTCGCCGCCGGCGAAGAGGATGTAGCGACCGTGGAGCGGGTGATCCGCCGGAAAGAGATCGAAAGCCGAGTAGTCCGACGTCCCCACCTGCACGCCGCTCGCCGCGTAGTTGAAGCCCGCCATGGAGGGGCCAGGTGTGAAGCTCCCGTCGGCGGGGTCGAAGTACCAGGTGGCATCGGTGGTGACACCGGTGGCCGTGTTCTGGCCCCCGGCCACGAAGACGCGGCCGTCGAAGAGTTCGAAGGCCTTCATGTCCTTGAGCGTGGTCGGGAGGCTGCCGGCCGCGACGGTCCAGAGATTCGCCACCGGATCGAAGATCTCGGCCGTGTTCTGCGCCCCGCCGATCACCGCCACACGACCGTCCCGCAGCGTCACTTGCGCGTGCAGCGACCGGCCGAAGTTCATGGAAGCCGCAGCGGCGAAGCGATTGGAGGCGGGGTCATAGATGTCCACCGCCGTGACCCCGCCGCCCCCGAGATTGCTGCCGGAGGCGTTGCCGCCGGTCACGAGCACGCGCCCGTCGTTCAGTGCAGTGACGCCGAAACCCTGCCGCGCAGCCGAAAGGTCGTTCGCAGTGAACGAGAAGGTCCCGGTCGCGGGATCGTAGATCTCGGCCGAGGCGAGTGCGGCGCCGCCTGCGAACGCCCTCGCGCCGCCGGCGAACAGGACCTGTCCGCTGGCGAGCGTGATGGCATCCAGGGACCAGCGCGGCGTGTTCAGCCCGCCGGTGGCAGTCCAGGCGCGGGTGGTCGGGTCGTAGATCTCCGCGGTGGTGATGGCCGGGAACGGCGCGGACAGCGAAAGGCCGCCGGCAACGATGACGCGGCCGTCGGGCAGCCTGGATGCGGCGCCGAGGAGGTGCACGTTGGACAGCGTCATGCCGGGATCACCGTTCGTCCACGATCCGACGGGGGCAGCGGACACCTGACCGGCCAGCGCGAACCCAAGGCAGGCCAGGGCGAGGAAACGATTCGGGGCAGCGCACTTCGACTTCATGGGTATCCTCGATGGCGCATGCCATCCCGCCGAGCGACACGGGCGGGGGAGGCGTTCGACAGGGCCTGCGCGGTGCCTCCCGCACCACGCTTCCGTCGCGAGTGCGATCGCACATTCGAGGCACCGAGGCGATCGGCGGGAGTGTGGCCGGCGGCCGTGACGTCAATGCGGCGCTGGCGCTGATCCTTTCGGGCCGCAACCCGTAGGCGCGGCTGATCGGCGTTGGCCCGGACCGCCGAGTCGGCCGCTGAGCCGGGTGGCAGTGGCGGGCGGCAATGGGCGATGCCGTCCGCGCCCGCGAGGTCGGGAGCACGAGCACGAGACGTTGCCGGCCGGTTCGGAGGCGTGTCTCGCCAGCACCGAAAAGAAAACGGGGCGCCCGAAGGCGCCCCGTTGCGTCACTGCGTCCGACAGTCGCGATCAGATGCTTCTGCGCGACATCTCGCCGGCGATGTACTCCGCCTGACGGATCGCCAGGGCCACGATCGTGAGCGTCGGGTTCTCCGCCGCGCTGGTCGTGAACTGGCTGCCGTCCGAGATGAACAGGTTGGCGATGTCGTGCGTCTGGCCGAAGCCGTTGCACACACCCGACGACGCGTCGCTGCTCTGACGGTTCGTGCCGAGGTTGTGCGTCGAGGAGAACGGCATCCGCGTGTACACCTTCCGGGCACCCAGGGACTCGTAGAGCGCGGTGGACTGCTTCCACGCGTGCTCGCGCATCGCCTTGTCGTTCGGGTGGTCCTGCTTGTGCACATGCGCCACCGGCATGCCGAAGCGGTCCTTCTGCTTGCTGGAGAGCGTGACGCGATTGATCTCCTGCGGCATGTCCTCGCCCACGATCCAGAGGCCCGCGACGTTGCGATACGCCTCGATGTCGCGCGCGTACTCGCGACCCCAGCCGCCCGGCTTCGCGTAGGCCGGGTAGCCCGGCAGGCCGAAGGCCGGCAGGGTCTCCAGCTCGTAGCCCGCCGCGAATCCGCGCTTGGCGTCGTACCGCGACTCGTCGCGGATGATGCCGGCCATCTGCGTGCCGCGATGCAGATTCACCTCGCCAGGCATCACCGCGTACACGGCGCCCGTCAGGTGGGGCATGTAGTTGCGGCCCACCTGGCCGGAAGAGTTCGCCAGGCCGTCGGGGTACATGCTCGACGCGGAGTTGAGCAGCAGACGCGGGGACTCGATGGAGTTGCCGGCCACGCAGACGACACGCGCCTTCTGCTCGTGCATGACGCCATCCGCGTCGGCGTAGACCACCCCCGTCACCTTGCCGCTGGCGTCGTGGTTGATGCGGATCACCATCGACTCGGGGCGCAGTTCGTAGTTGCCGGTGGCCTCGGCCTTCGGCACCTCGGTGTACAGCGTGGACCACTTGGCACCGATCGCACAGCCGCTCATGCAGAAGCCGAGCTGGCGACAGGCCGGACGTCCGTCGCGGACCCGAGAATTGATCGCCATGTTGCCGGTGTGATAGTCGGTGTAGCCGACCTTCTTCGCGCCGGCCGCGAGCACGTGGTAATTGTTGTTGCCAGGGAGCCGCGGGATGCCGTTGGTGCCGGTCACGCCCATCTTGTCCTCGGCGAGATCGTAGTAGGGCGCGAGGTCCTCGTAGGAGATGGGCCAGTCGTCCAGGTTGGCGCCCTGCACGCGACCGTACGTGGTCAGCGCCTTGAACTCGTGCGGCTGGAAGCGCAGCGAGGCGGCTGCCCAGTGCACCGTGGTGCCACCCACCGTCTTGCAGATCCAGGCGGGGAAGTTCGGGTCGAGATCGCCGGAGCCCTCGCGCGGGTCGAGCCACGAGATCTTGGCGAACATCTCGCCGCCGTTCGTGATGTCGGCCAGGGTGAGGCGCTTGCCGGCCTCCAGGCACACCACCTTGACGCCCTTCTGGGCGAGTTCGTTGCCGAGGGTGCCGCCGCCGGCACCGGAACCGATGATGACGACGACGGAATCGTCGTTCAGATCGAATTGGGCCATCGCATCACTCCTTGGGCAGCCAGCTGATGTCGTCGAAACCGCGCTCGAGGTAACCGCCGTGCTCCACCGAGGAACCCTCGAAGCCCAGCACCTTCCACACGTCCGGATGCCCGTAGATGCCGCCCAGCGTCTCGCCGTACATCGTCGAGAAGAAGGGCGTGCCTTCGACCGTCTTCACGACCCGCGTGCGCGCCTTCTCGCCGAGCTGGTGGAAGGATTGATCGCCGAAGTTCTTCTTCGACAGGCGCTCCACGCGGGCGACGCCCTCGGTGATCTGCTGCCGGAGTGCCGCATCGGCGGCCGCCTTCTCGTCGACGGCGTTCACGACATTGCCGTAGTAGGAGTCGGCCAGGAAGTCGTGGGGGAACAGCGTGCGGGCGAACGCGAGCAGCGTCTTGCCTTCGTCCTCGCTGAGCGCCTTCAGATGGTGGGCCGACCATGCGGTGCCCGGCAGGGCAGTGAAGCCCGCGCCCGCCACCAGCGACATGAATGCACTGCCTCCGGCAATCTTCAGAAACTCCCGCCGGCGCAGCTCGAGGTCCTCGTTCGACATTTCTCCTCCTGTCTGTTGTGAATCGAGCGATGCGTTGAATCAGGACTTGCACCAAAAGAAATACCGGAAATCCGTGCCTCGCCGATGGCTTTGTGCACTGATGTTGCCGGAGGTGCCGCAGGCAATTTGAGGGACGGTGTGGGGCCAAGTCAATGCCGATCGCCGAGGAAGAATTCCCTGTTGCGCGACTTGGTGCAGCGCACATGCATACGCTGACCAAAGCGCCCCAATGGCGATCACCAAAGGACCGCCTTTTCGTGTTGCGATGCGCCAGCGCTGCGATTTTTGCGATGCGATACCGATCGCGACGGTCAACGGACGCTAGAGCGCGGCGGAGAAGGCCGTGAGTGCGGCGAGAACGACCTCGGGCTGGTCGCGATGGGGCGAGTGCCGACAGTCGTCGACCTCGACGAGCTGCGTCTGCGGACACGCCCGGGCGATCCGGTGGATCTGCTCCAGCGTGCCGTACTCGTCGTCGCGCCCCTGCAGCGCGAGCAGCGGCACCGCGATGCCCGGGAGACAGTCCTCGATGTTCCACGCCTCGAAGCGCGGGTCGAGCCAGATGTCGTTCCAGCCGCGGAACGCGGCATCGGGATCGTCGTGCCAGCGGGCGAGCCGGGCGCGGAGATCCGTCGTGTCCCAGGCGGCGCGCGCCTTGCGGATCTCGGCGAGCGAGAACGGTTCGACGAACACGTGCGGGGCCATGACGGCAACGCCCGCGAGCGGGAAGCCGGCGCCTGCGTGGATCAGCGCGATCGAACCGCCATCGCTGTGCCCCACGAGGATGGGGCGGGCGATGCCGAGGGCGGCGAGCAGTGGCGGCAGCACGTCGAGCGCCTCGCGATGCATGAAGTCCGGCTCGCGCGGCGCGGCGAGGGTGTCGGAGCGACCGTAGCCGCGCCGCGAGTACGCGAGAACGCGTCGGCCCGTCGCCTCGGCGAGCCGCCCCGGGAAGTCCTTCCAGAGGCCCGCACATCCAAGCCCCTCGTGAAGCAGCACGATGGGCGCGCGGTCACCCTCCGCCCCGAACCACGCGACCTCCAGACGCACGCCGTCGACCGTCGCGAACGACGGACCCGCCGCCACCTCAGGAGGCATCGTCGAGCGCGCGCAGCCGGAAGCGCTGGATCTTGCCGGTGGCGGTCTTGGGCAGTTCGGCGACGAAGTCGATCCAGCGGGGGTACTTGTACGGTGCGAGGCGGTCCTTCACGTGCTGCTTCAATTCCGCCGCCAGCCCTTCGGACGGCGCGTGGCCGGACTTCAGCACCACGAACGCCTTCGGCTTCACGAGCGCGTCCGAATCGGCACGCCCGATCACGGCGGCCTCCAGCACCGCCGGATGCGTGACGAGTGCCGCCTCGACCTCCACGGGCGAGACGTAGATGCCGCTCACCTTCAGCATGTCATCGCTGCGCCCGCCGTACACGTAGCGGCCGTCGGGATCGCGGCGGTACTTGTCGCCGCTGCGCATCCATTCGCCGAGGAACGTCGCGCGCGTCTTGGCCCGCTTGTTCCAGTAGCCCTGCGCCGTCGTCGGGCCGCGCACCTGAAGCTCGCCCTGCTCGCCGTCGGGGACTTCCTTGCCGGTGTCGTCGACCAGGCGCACCTCGTAGCCCGGCACCGGGCGACCCGTCGTGCCATAGCGGACATCGCCGGGACGGTTCGACAGGAAGATGTGCAGCATCTCGGTGGATCCGATGCCGTCGAGGACATCGATGCCGTACTGCTCGCCGAAGCGTCGGCCCAGTTCCTCGGGGAGCGCCTCGCCGGCGGAGGTGGCGACGCGCAGGCGCACCTCGTCGCGGCGCGGGAGGTCCGGACTCGCGAGCATCGCGGCGAAGAGCGTCGGGACGCCGTAGAAGATCGTGGGCTGATGGTCACGCAGCCGCTGGAACACCGCGGCCGGCGTGGGCCGTTCCGCCATCAGCACCGCGGTGGCCCCGACCGCGAGCGGGAACACCATCCCGTTGCCGAATCCGTAGGCGAAGAAGAGCTTCGCCGCCGAGAACACCACGTCGTCCTCGCGGATGCCGAGGATCGGTCGGGCGTACAGCTCCGCGGTCTGGATGAGGCTCGAGTGGACGTGCAGCGTGCCCTTGGGCGCACCGGTGGATCCGGACGAGTAGCCCCAGAAGCAGATGTCGTCGGCGCGCGTGGGAGCGGGTGCGCCATAGGGAGTCGCCGCCGCGAGCAGCGTCCCCAGCGCCCGGGTGCCGGCGGGCGCATCGCCCGCCACGATCACGTGCTCGAGGAACGGCAGGCTTCCGAGAAGCGGCGCGAACTGCGGGAGCAGGGCGGCGGAGACCACGAGCGCCCGGGCGCGGCTGTCGCGCAGCATGTACTCGTAGTCCGCCGTGGTGAGCAGCGTGTTCGTGACGATCGGCACGATGCCGGCGTGCACGCAGCCCAGGAACACGGTGGGGAAGTCGATGCCGTCGAGCAGGCAGACGAGCACCCGGTCCTCCATTCGCAGGCCCAGCCCGGACATCGCACCCGCGGCTCGCTGCACCCGATCGGCGAGCGCGCCGTAGGTGTGCTGCCCGGCGTCGTCGATGAACGCTGTGCGGTCCGCCCGCCCCGCGCGGAGGTTGCGATCGATCAGGTCGAAGGCGGCGTTGTAGTCATCGGGGATATGGATGGCGGGAGGACTGGTCGTGTGGTCGGCTCGGCTGAGTTCAGGCATGGCGTTTATCCGTCGTTCGCGTCAGGGATTCAGAAGGCGCGGTGGCGCTTGGGCACCGCGTCGAGACCGGCCCCGGCATCGATCCCGGCGCGGACCAAGGGAGACTCACGGGCAGTGAGTCGTTCGGCCATCGATGGCGTGACTCCGGGTATCGGGAAGGGCGGCAACAGGACCGCCGGGGCGCGGAATATTCGCACACCCCGGGACCCTGCCTGCACCCGTCATCGGGAATCGCAGACCGGGTGCTATATTCGAGCGGCTTTGCGAGAACAGGCGTGCCCATCAGGACAGTCACGCTCGGCACTCAGCACTGACGCGCTGGGCAGAGATGTCCGCGCGGCACGATGCGTGCTCCTCGCTGATACGAGACCTTGCCGGGTCAGGGGCAGGCCGCCAGACGACTGCGGCCCGTCGGCATGCCAACCCACTGCAGCGCCCACCGCGCTTCCCCAAGGAAGTTCCGATGCGATCGTTCCCCTCTCCCATGGCCGCCCTGCCGCGATCGATCCGTCGCCCGGCCTTGGGATTCGCGATCGCGCTCGCCCTCCTCGGTCCCGCCGTCGTCGCGGCCCAGGAGTGGCTCTACCCGGTGAAGCCCGGGGAACACCTCTGGGGGCTCGCCGAACGATTCCTCGACGGCCCCAGGTCGTACGGAAGACTCCAGCAACTCAATGGCATCAAGGATCCGAAGCGGATGCCGCCGGGCAGCGTGCTGCGGATCCCGCTCGCGTGGATGCGCCGCGTCGCGACGGAAGCCCGCATCACGGCCCTGAGCGGCCGCGTGGAGATCGAGCGTGCCGGCACCGCACGGCTGCCGGCCGGCGTGGGCGACACGCTGCGCGAACGCGATCGCCTCCGCACGGCCCCCGGCGCGCACGCCGCCATCGCGCTGCCGGACGGCTCGGAGGTGCGGGTGCTCGCCGATTCCGAGATCGCCGTGGAGTCCATGGCAACGTACCGGAATGCCCGGGTCTTCGACAGCCGTCTGCTTGTGGCCCGGGGCCGCACCGAGAGCATCGCCCCCACCGGCCGCGACGGCGCCACGCGCTTCGAACTGCGCACGCGGGCCGGCGTGACATCGGTGCGCGGCACCGTGTTCCGCGTGGCGACCACCGACACCGGCGAGACCTCGACCACCGAAGTGCTCCGCGGCCGGGTCGACGCCGGCAACGACACCGGCACCGTGACGGTCGATGCCGGGTTCGGCACGGTGATGGCGCCGGGTCGCGCGCCGTCACCGCCGACCGCGCTGTTGCCGGCCCCCGCGCTCGACGGGCTCCCCGCGAAGCTCGTCCGGATGCCCGTCCTGGTCGACTTTCCACCCGTCGCGGGCGCCGTGCGCTATCGCCTGCAACTCGCCGCGGACGCCGGCTTCTCGCCACTCATCGCCGACCTCGCGACGGAAGCCCCCGCGATCGAGCTGCCCGACCTCCCGGACGGGCGGTACGCCATCCGGGTACGCGGCATCGACGCGCAGGGCCTGGAAGGAAACGACGCCGCGCGCGACTTCGACATCTCGGCACGGCCGGGTCCGCCGCGCCTGGAAGCACCGACGGCCGGTGCGCTGGCGGACGACACGCCCCCGCGCTTCGCATGGGCGCCGGACGGCCCCGCCGATCGCCTGCGCTATCGCTTCCAGCTGGCGCGCGATGAAGCGTTCACCCAACCTCACTCCGACGTGCGCGATCTCGCAACGCCGGCGTACGCGCCCACCGAACCGCTGCCGCCCGGCGTGTGGCACTGGCGCGTCGCCGCGATCGACACGGTGCGCGGCGATGGACCGTTCGGCGAGACGCGCGTGCTGCGGCGCCCCGCCCCGCCGCCCGCGCAGGCGACCATCGAGCGCTCGCCGCAATCGATCGTGGTGCGCTGGCCCGCAGGCCGCGTCCACGCGACGCTGGCGCCGGAGGCGGCACCGCAGACCGTGGTGGCGGAGGCCATCGTGGACGCAGCCCCGTTCACTGCGCCGCGCCCGGACCCCGGTGTCTACGTGTTGACGGCGCGGACGGTGGAGGCCGACGGCTTCGAAGGGCCGGCGGTCGCAACGCAATTGGTGCACGTGCCGCCGCCACCGTCGCCCCCGATCCCCGCGACGCCTGCAGACGACGCACTGCTCGACCAAAGCCCCGATGCGCTGACGTGGCGCCCGGACGCCGACACGGCCGAGGGGACCACCTACCGGCTGCAGGTCGAGCGTTCATCCCCCGCGTCGGACGCTTCGATCGATCGCGACGCGCTCACGGATCCCGGCGCATCGCCGGGCCCGCTCCCGCCAGGGCTGTATCGCTGGCGTGTCGCCGCCGCCACGGTCGCCGACGGCACCGGGAGTTACAGCGCATGGCGGAACTTCCGCATCTTGTCCGCGCCACCACGCCCCCCCGCGATCCGCCGGACACCCGACCTTCTGTCGGTGCGCTGGCCCGACGGAACACCGCTGCAGGTCTCGCTCTCCGCAGAAGGCGGTGGCACGCTCTTCGAAGGTCCGGTGACCGATGGCACCGTGGATCTTCCGCGCCCCGCGCCCGGCCGCTACGTGCTCTCGGCGCGGACGATCGAAGCCGACGGATTCCTCGGGCGCGAAGGCACCACCACCGCGATCGACCTTCCGGCGCCGCCGGCACCGCCCGCCCTCGCCGCAGTCGCCAATGCCGAGGGGAGGAAGCCCGTCGTGGGTGCGCGCCCGGCTCTGCAGTGGCCGGCCTCCGCGCCCGACGCCTCGTACCGGCTGCAGATCGCGACGGATGCGGCGTTCGCGGCGCCCCTCTTCGATCGCGTCGTCGGCAACGTGACATCGGCCACCCACGACACCGCGTTGCCGCCGGGCACCTACCGCTGGCGCGTCGCGGCCACCAACGAACCCGACGGCCACGGGCCCTTCTCGGCACCGCAGGGCTTCCGCATCGAAGTCCCTGCGCCGACGATGCTGCCGGCGTCGCGCAGCAAGGGGCAGATCGTCGCGCGCTGGCGGGCGGAGGTCCCCGCGACGTCCTACGAGGTCCAGCTCGCGCGCGATGCCGCGTTCTCGACGGCGGTCGCGGCCCGGCACACCACGGAGCCCGATGCGAGCTTCACGCCGACGGGCCCCGGCGAGTACTTCGCCCGCGTGCGCGGGCTCGATGCGGACGGCGAACCCGGCCCCTGGTCCAACGCCGTGACCGTGCGGGTGCCGGCGCCGCTGCCCTCGTGGATCTACCCTCTCCTCCTGTTCGGAATCGTGCTGCCATGAGCCGCCGTCGACTGCGCCTTTCCTGCCGGCTCTCGAGCCATGTCTGGCTGGCCATCGTGCCCGTCGTCGTCGCGCTACTGCTCGCGGGCACCGACGTGCTGGAGCGGTGGAACGACATCGCATACGACACTGCGCTCAGGGTCTGGCAACGCACACCCGCGGAATCGCCGGTGATCGTGGCCATCGACCCCGAGAGCATCGACGCCCTCGGGCGCTGGCCCTGGCCTCGCAGCACCCACGCCCGCCTTCTCGCGAACCTGCAGAGCGCCGGCGTGCGGGCGGTCGGGCTCGACATCCTCTTCTCCGAACCCGACCTCGCCGACGTCGAGGGCGACGCCAGCCTCGCGGCCGCCATGCAGTCGCTCGGACGCGTCGTGCTCCCCGTCGCGCCCGACAACCGCAGCGACGGCCGGCTCACCACCGTCGGCCCGATCGACGCGCTGAAGCAGGCAGCGACGGTCGGCCACACCGACGTCGAGCTGGACGCGGACGGCGTCGTGCGCAGCGCCTATCTGGAAGCAGGCCCGCGGGACGTCCGCTGGGCTGCCTTCCCGCTCGCCGTGCTGCGCAGCATCGATCCGGCGTTTCCTGCGCATGCCGCGGCAGAACGTCGCCCGGTTTCCGACCATCAGGGTGTCGGCGGATGGCATCGGGATCGGCGTGTGCTGGTCCCGTTCTACGGCGGCGCAGGCACCTTCCAGCATCTCTCCTACGCCCGCGTCCTGGACGGCGCGCCCGAGACGCTGGAACTGCTGCGCGACAGGATCGTGCTCGTGGGCGCCACCGCCAACGGTCTCGGCGAAGCCTTCGCGACCCCGGTGTCGCCGCGGGGCCGGCCGATGCCGGGGGTCGAGCTGCAGGCGCACGTCCTCGCGAATCTTGCGGAAGGCACCCTCGTCATCCCATTCGACACCGGCACGCGGATGGCGCTGTCGGCCGCGTGGGCCCTGCTGCCGCTGCTCATCCTGCCTTGGTGCCGTCCGCGCTATGCCCTGGTGGCCACCGGATCGCTGATGGTCGCTGCGCTCGTCGCGAGCTGGGCCATGCTGACGCACGGCGGCGTCTGGTTCGGCCCCGCACCCGCGGTGCTGGCCATCGCCTTCGCGTATCCGATCTGGAGCTGGCGGCGACTGGAGACCACGCTCGCCGCCCTGCGCGAGGAGCGCGGGCGCATGCGCGCCACGCTGCATGCCGTCGGCGAAGGGGTGATCACCACCGATCGCGACGGACTGGTGCAGTTCCTGAACCCCGCGGCCGAGGCACTCACCGGCTGGACGCTCGACGCGGCGCGCGGACAGCACGTGGACGTGGTGGTACGCGCGATGGACGAATCCGACGGTCGGACCGTCCCCGCGCCGGTGCACGAGTGCGTGAGCCTCGGGCGCAGCGTCCGCCCGCCCCAGCACTACCGGCTGCGCGATCGCAACGATCGCGAGTACACGATCCGCTGGTCGGCAAACCCGGTCCGCGACGGGATGCACCTCTCGGGCATGGTGCTCGCCGTGTCGGACATCACAGAGACCCGCACGCTGAGCGCCGAGATGCTCTGGCAGGCCACGCACGACAGCCTCACCGGGTTGCCCAACCGGTCGCTGCTGCTCGACCGCATCGGCAAGGCGGTGGCGCGCGCGCGCCGGTCCGGCCAGGGCATCGCGGTGCTCTTCGTCGACCTCGACGGCTTCAAGAAGGTGAACGACGCGTACGGACATCCCGCCGGGGACGCCCTTCTCACCGAGGTGGCCGAGCGCATCGGCCAGGCGAACCGTGCCGAGGACACCGTGGCGCGCTGGGGTGGCGACGAGTTCGTCGTGGTCCTGGAGAACCAGGAATCGCGGGAGGGGGTGGAGGCCCGCAGCCTCGAACTGCTGGAGGCGCTCGCGCGCCCGTATCGCGGCCTGGAATCGGAGGTCTACATCACCGCGAGCATCGGCGTGAGCCGCTATCCGCAGGACGGCGAGGACGTCTCCGGCCTGCTGAAGCGGGCCGACTCGGCGATGTACCGTGCGAAGGAAGAAGGGCGCAACGCCGTGCACTTCTACTCGAGCGAACTCTCGGATCGCGCGATGGAGCGCCTGTCGCTGGAGCGCGATCTCTGGACGGCGCTGCGCCGGGGCGATCTGCAGCTCCACTACCAGCCCCAGGTGGCCATCGCCACGGGTCACATCGTCGGCGCCGAGGCCCTGCTCCGCTGGCACCATCCGGAGCGTGGCGAAGTCCCGCCGGGCCAGTTCATCCCTGTCGCGGAACAGAGCGATCTCATCCACGCCATCGGTGAATGGGTGCTCGAGACGGCGCTCCGTCAACTCGCGGACTGGCAGGATCGCGGCCTCGACGGTTTCCACCTGGCCGTGAACATCGCACCCGCCCAGCTCGTGCGCCGCGATCTCTGCGATCGCGTGCAGGGCGCGCTTCGGGCCACCGGTGCCGACCCGTCCCGCGTGGTGCTCGAGATCAGCGAGAACCTCTTCCTGAAGGAGCCCGTCGTGGTGGCGGAGATGCTCGCGAACCTGCGCGCCCTCGACATGCGCGTGGCCATCGACGACTTCGGCACGGGGCATTCGTCGATCGGCCATCTGAAGCGCCTGCCGATCGACCAGGTGAAGATCGACATGTCGTTCGTGCGACCGCTCGCGAACGGGGAGACCGACGTCGCCATCGTGCGCGGGATGATCGCGCTCGCGCACAGCCTCAAGCTGTCCGTGGTGGCAGAAGGGGTGGAGACCGAGCACCAGTACCGCATCCTACAGACGCTGCTGTGCGACGAGGTGCAGGGCCATCATGTCAGCCGCGCGTTGACGCCGGACGCCTTCGAAATCCTCTTCCGCGCCTGGGACGGACGCCTGATCACCTCACCCGGGACGTCATCCCTGATCGACACCACCGTACCGTCGGCCATCGCGCCGGTACCCGACCCACGGCGCACGCTGCACTGAGCCCGCCGGCCTTGCGGTAAGTTTCCGGACGGACGAGCCGATACCGGCTCCGGAGAGCGCACCCACCCATGTCCCCTGCCTGCCGCCATCGCGGATTCACCCTGATCGAAGTGCTGGTCGCCACGGCCATCGTGGCGATCATCGCGGTCATGGCGTCGTCGATGGTGGTGACGGCGGTGAAGCGCGAGAAGGAGCAGTCCCTCCGCGTGGCGCTGCGACAGATCCGCCAGGCGATCGACGACTACAAGCGCGCCGGCGACGAGGGGCGCATCGCCCGGGCGCCGGGGGCCTCCGGCTATCCGCGCACGCTGGGTGTCCTCGCGTCGAGCACGCCGGACCTGCTCGATCCGGCCGGCCGACGCATCCATTTCCTGCGGCAGATCCCGCGCGATCCGTTCGCCGCCGCGAGCGGTGTTCCTGCCGAGGCCACCTGGGGGCTGCGAAGCTACGGCTCCGAAACCGAGGCACCCGCGCCGGGTGACGACGTCTACGACGTCTACTCCCTGTCCCCGGCCGTCGGCCTGAACGGCGTCCCGTACCGCCAATGGTGAACGCACGCACGCCACGGCAGCGCGGCTACATCCTCGTGGTGACGATGTTCATGGCATTCATGGTCGCGGTTCTGATGCTCGCGATCACCCGCTGGTGGCAGGCCGAGGCGCGACGCGAGAAGGAGCGCGAGTTGCTGTGGGTGGGCAGCCAGTTCCGGAGCGCCCTCGCGAGCTACGCGGTGGCGACGCCCCTCGGCGCCAGTCCGAGACCCGGAACGCTCACGGACCTTCTCCGCGACGAGCGCGGCGGCATCGTGCGACGTCACCTGCGACGGATGTACGTTGACCCGATGACCGCGTCCGACGCCTGGGGCCTCGTGCGCGCCGAGGACGGCACCGTGCTCGCCGTACATTCCCGGTCGGACGGGCGCCCCCTCCCCGCGAACGGGTCGAGCCCAAGGTTTCACCGCTTCGAGGGCACGACGCGGTACTCGGAATGGCAGTTCGGCGTGTTCCCGATACCGCCGCGACAGCCGTAGGGCGGCAGACGGCGCCATCCCGTGGTGCACCAGCCACGGTTGGGATCGGGCAGGTTCCTGTAGGAGCGGCCCATGGCTGCGAAAGCGATGGTTCCGGTTGAAGCGCTTCTATGGCATCGACCGCTTTCGGGGCCATGGGCCGCCTCTCGGGCCTGACGGCCCGCGGCGGCTTGGCCGCGGGGCGTACCAACAAGGGGAGGGCCCCTTGTATATCCCCCGTGGTCCGCCACCCGCTGCCGGAATGGACCGCGCCTGCTGTAGGAGCGGCCCATGGCCGCGAAAGCGATGGTTCCGGTCGGAACGCTTCCACGGCATCGACCGTTTTCGGGGCCACGGGCCCCTCCTACAGGGGCATGGGCCCGTCCTACGACGGCGGTGGATGCGCCGCCGATCGGAGGCATGGCCGAGCTGTTGTAGGAGCGGCCCATGGCCGCGAAAGCGATGGTTCCGGTTGAAGCGCTTCCACGGCATCGACCGTTTTCGGGGCCATGGGCCCCTCCTACAGGGGCATGCCCCCCTGCAACACCGTTGCACCGCCAACGGAGATCACAACGCAGCCTGCACTGCAGCGATCACGGTCGTCGCGGACATCCCCGTCAGGCAATCGCTCGAACTCGCGACATGCCGCTCGCAGCCCTCCTGGCGGCACGGCACGCAATCGCCGCCACCCTGGAGCAACGTGACGTTGCCCGATCGCTGCGATCCACGCATCTGCCACGGACTCGTCTCCGCCGTGCATCCGACGGGCCACGGACCCCACTTCACGGGGTTGGTCGGACCGAACAGCGCGACCACGGGGACACCGCTGGCGGCCGCGAGATGCGTGACGGCGGTGTCGGGCCCCACGTAGATCCGGGCGCGTCGCAGAAGCGCCGCCACGGTCGCGAGCGACAGCCGCGACGACAGATCCACCACCAGCGGGGCGACCTGCGCGAGAACCTGCGCGATCTCGCCCTGCTCCTCGGGATCGCGACCGCCCGTCATGACCACCCGCAATCCCTGCGATCGCAGCCAGCGGACGAGGGCCACCCAGCCGTCGGTCGTCCAGCGCTTATAGGCGAACTTGGGCGACACGTGGACCACGGCGAACGGCTCGCGGACGGGGTCGAACGGCAGCGCCGCGACGGCGGTGACGGCATCCTCCGGGAGGAATCCCGGGACCACCTCGTGGACCGGGGCGATCCCCACAGCCGCGCACAACCGCAGGTTCATTGCGACGGTGTGCGTGTCGACGTCATCGAATGGCACGATTCCGTGCAGCAGCCTCCGCTTCCACAGCGCCCCCCCGGGCTCGACCATGCCGGCACGGCGGCGCGCCATCGCCCAGGCGTTCAGCACTGCACGGTCCGAGGGCAGCACGGACAACGCCAGGTCGGACTCGCGCCAGTGCCGGCGCATGAACCCGAGCCGTTCGGCAAACGACTGCCGTGTAGGGATCGCGATGACGTCGTCGAGATCGGGATTGCCGGCAAGCACCCCCTGCGTGCCTTCGAACACGACGGCATCGACGTACGCCCGGGGCCAGGCACGGCGCACGCTGCGCATGAGCGGCGTGGCGAGCAGCACGTCGCCGATGCGGCGCGTGCAGAGGATGCGGACAGCCGCGGGTGCATTCGATACCGCGCCTGGGGCGTCTATACTCGGGCCGATCGCGTCTTCCTCCGTTTCATGCCTTCACTCTACATCGACGAGTTCGTCGGCATCTCCAACCGGCTCGAAGTCCTGCCGCTCGCGTTCGCGATCCGCGAGACCTACGGCCACGACATCCTCCTCGACTGGCACGAGCTCGACTCCTTCAGCGTCGAGGACACGCGACGCATCCGCCTGCAACCCTGGATGAAGCTCGGCGCGCTCCGCGTGCGCGATTGCGATGCCGCCACGTTCGCGCGGCTGGGCGGACGCCGCATCATCCTGCGTTCGCTCGACGGTCCCGACGAACTCCTGCTCCCGCGCTATCTCGACGCCGCGCGCCGCGTACGCCTGGCCCCGGACCTCGCGGCCACCGTGCGCAAGCGCTTTGCACGGCTGGGCGAACGACCCGTGGTCGGCGTCCATCTGCGTCAGGGCGACTATCGCCTGGTGACCGATGCGCGCTACGACATCGGCACCGAATGGCCGGCCGTGCCGCTCTGGTGGTACCGGAGCGCGATGCTCGCCATCCGCCGCGCGATGCCCGACGTCATCTTCCTGCTCGCGGGGAACGGCGATCCGGCACTGCACACGGAACTGACGCAGGGGCTCGACGTCTTCACGCTCGACGTGCATTCGCAGTACGACTACAAGGGCAACGACCATCGCTCACGCGTGAATCCCGTGGCCGACCTCTTCGCCCTCGCCTGCTGTCCGGTGCTGCTCGCGACGCCGGTATCGGGCTTCTCGCATTGGGCTGCGAACGCACTCGGCCCTCCGACCACCTGCATCGTCCCTCTGCCCGGCGCCACGCCCGAGGCGCCCGGAATGGCTCGCGTGGACCTCCACGGCGCGCGATTGCCACGATGGCGTGCGGCCGGACGCACCGGCAGCGACACGACGCCGATCGCACCGGACCTGACGGGGATCGACCTCTCACGGCGCGCGCAGACCGACTGGCTCTGAGACCTCCGCGACCGGCCGGCGCCGATACCCGCCGTACAGCACGGCGAGCAGCCAGCAGAACAACGTCCCCTCCGTGTGATCGAGCAGCAGCGAGTTGAACAGGCAACCTGTCGCCATGGCGAGCACGAGCCCGCGCGCCATGTCCTGCTCGAGCGAGGTGGGCAGTCGTACGGCCCCCCGCCAGGCAACCACGAGCAGTCCGACGAACGCGGCGAGACCCATCACGCCGAGTTGCCCCGTCACCAGCAGGTACTGGTTGTGCGGATTCTTGCTCGGTGGGGTCTCGGTGCCCTGCACCTGCTCGGTGTAGGCGGCCTCGAAGCCGCCCGTACCGGCCCCGATGAGGGGGCGCCGCGCGATCATGCCGACGGTGGTCGAGTAGAAATTGAGTCGCTGACCGATGGAGGTCGTGGAACTGGTACCCGGTTTCCATCCGCGCGCTTCGATCACGACGCTGTCGATACGATCCCGAAACTTGTCCGACATCGAAAACAGGGCAGCGACCGCCAGCATGCCTGCCAGCGCCACCGCAATCCGCCCCCGCCATCGCAAGCGGCTGGCGACGAGATAGGCGGCGAGCACGACGAGGACGACGTAGCCGGTCCGGCCCTTGACCATCGTCAGCACGTTGATTGCCGCAAGGACGGCTACGCCCGCGAACACCGCACGCCGGACCGTGGCGAGGTTGGGCAACAGCGCCCGCACCGCGAAGAGGAACGCACCGAAAGCCATCAGGTAGTTGTGCGTGATCTGATTCTTGAACACGGTGTGATTGTCCGTGCCCCGGCCGAAGCCCACGAGTTCGAAGATCCCGAACGCACTCGCGTAGGACAGCACGAGCATGATCCCGATCATCGACATGAACGCCGCGATCGCGCGCCGCCGCCACACGGGATCCACGAAGCAGGGCAGCCAAAGCGCGACGAACAGGAGTTCCTTGTCCTTGCCGAGATAGTGCGTGTACTCGGCAATCGTCCCTGGCCCCCACAGACCGCCCACGAAGAGCAGCGCCAGCAGCAAGGTCGCCGCAGCGGCGACGGGCACGTCGCGGACGGCTGCGGCCACTGGTGCGATCCGCCCCGACAGCAGCCAGGCGGCGAGAAACAAGACCATCGCGATGTGATCCGCCGCGACCGACACGGGGATCGTGATCCCGAACAACGTGGCGAGCCACAGCGTCGAGGTCCCGGCCCCGCGCCGGATGGCATCGAGGACGGCGGTCATGTCCGATGCGTCCGTACCGCTTCGATGAGGTGAAGCAGCGACGCGATGTTGGCGTCGATCGCGAAGCGCCCCCGGACGTCGTCACGACCGACCGCCGCGCGCCGATGCGCCTCGGGCCGGTCAGCCAGCGCGTTCACGATGGCATCGACCCAAGCATCGCGGTCTTCCGGCGGAACGAGCCAGCCTGTGGCGCCGTCGCGCACGGTCTCGGGGATGCCGCCCGTGCGGCTCGCGACGACCGGCACGCCGAGCGCGAGCGCCTCGCTCTGGAACATGCCCAGCGGCTCGTAGAGCGACGGCAGCACGGCGAGATCCGCCCGGGCGAGAAGCGGCGCGAGCGGCGACACCACACCGGGCAGCAGCACGTTCCCGGAGAGGTTCAACGCGGCGATCCGGGCGAGCAGTGCGTCGCGCATCTCACCCTCGCCCGTCGCCACGTAGCGCACGTCCGGAAAGGATGTCCGCACGCTCGCCAGCACATCCAGGAAGAAGAGATGCCCCTTCTCGGGCCTGAGCATCGCGCCGTGGACGACGAGAGGCCCGGGGTGCGCCTCAAGCCATGCGGCGACGGACGCCGGGAGTGGTGCTGCGGCCTGCCGGTCGAGGGCATCGAAGTCGATGCCTGGATACAGCACGTGCACGCGCGACGGACGGATGCGCGGATTCGCGAGGACCTGCCGCCGCATCTCCTCGCTGGGCACGATCGTGGTGTCGGAGGCCACGTTGTAGGGAAACGCGCCGGGCACGCCGTGCTGGTAGGTCCGGGCCCGCACGAGCACAGGCCGCGGGTGCACGAGGCGCGCCGCGAACGCAGCGATGTTCGCATCGTGTCCGCTGTGCGAGACGACGACGTCCGGACGCCACTCGCGCATCAGGCGCGACAGCCGCGCGATGCTCGGGGGATGCAGGCTGTTGCGGAAGGGCACCGCCACCGGCTCGATGCCGCGGCTGCGCGCGACGGCGTCGAGGCGCCCCGCCGGATTGCACGCGAGTCGGGTGTCGATGCCGAGCCGTCGCAGGGCCCCCATCTGCGCGAGGAGCTGCATCTCCTGGCCACCGACGTTGCGGGAGCTCTCTGTGAAGAGGACGCGCCGCAGACGACACTCGGCGGCCTGTGCCATGGCTGGCGCGGGCACCGCGCTGTCAGTGGCGGACAGCGGCATTCGAAGCCATCGATGCCGCGGGACGGACGAAGGCGACGGTGGTCTGGCGATCCTGTCCGCGTAGCGTCGCGAAACCAGGCACGGGATTCTCGTGATCGGAGAACACCGGCTCGAAGCCGAGTGCCTGCAGCGAGTCCACCATGCCGGCGAAGTCGAGGCCCGCGGGCACGGAGAACGTGCGCGACAGTTCGACCACCACGCACTGGGTGCGTCGCAGTGCCGCGGCGGCGCCGGCCAGTACGCGCGGCTCGTAGCCTTCCACGTCGATCTTCATGCACGCGATGGGCTGATCGGCGAGACCCAGCTGATCGAGCACGTGATCGAGCGTCTCGACCATCACCACCGCGCTGCCGTGCCCGAAGTCCTTCAGCAGCGAGTGCTGTCCGAGGTTCGAGTGCTTGTAGCGATGGAGCCTGGCCACCCCGCGGGCGTCGCCGAGGGCACAGCCCACCGTGGTGACCACGGCGTCCAACCCGTTGGTCCGGACGTTCGTGTCGAGCAGGAAGCCGTTGACGCTGTCGGGCTCGAAGGCGACGACCTTCGTGACCCGGGCGTGGCGCGTGGCCATGAGGGAGAACCAGCCGATGTTGGCACCGATGTCGATGAAAAGCCCGGGTGTCTCGACCTTGTCCAGGTAGGTGTCGATCCACGCCGTCAGCTCGCGCTCCCAGGTCTGGTAGCGGAGGATGCGACGGCCGACGAAGTCGTGCTTGTCGAACGTGAAGCGGAAGCCGGTGGCGCGGTGCAGCCCCGACACGAATCGCGCGAAAAGGCGCGCCCGCTGGAGGACGTAGGCCAGCGTGCCGAGCGCGTCGGCGCTCATCGATGGTCTCCGGCAGCTTCGCCGTAGTAACTGCGATACCACTCGACGAACCGGGCGACGCCGGTGGCAAGCGGCGTGTTCGGTGCGAAACCGACCGCCGCGTGCAGATCGGCGGTGTCGGCCGCGGTCGCCGTCACGTCCCCCGCCTGCATCGGCAGCATCCGCTTCTCGGCCTTGCGGCCCAATGCACTCTCGATCGTCTCGATGAACTGCAGCAGCGGCACCGGTGAATGGTTGCCGATGTTGAAGACGCGCCAGGGCGCCGCGCTGATGGCAGGGTCGGGCTTCGCCGGATCGAACGCGGGATCCGGCGCGGCGATGCGATCCATCACGCGCACGACGCTCTCGACGATGTCGTCCACGAACGTGAAGTCCCGCTGCATCTGCCCGTGGTTGAAGACTTCGATCGGGCGGCCTTCCATGATGGCCTTCGTGAAGAGCATGGCCGACATGTCCGGGCGGCCCCACGGCCCGTAGACGGTGAAGAAGCGCAGGCCCGTCGTCGGCAGCCGGAAGAGATGACTGTAGCTGTGCGCCATCAGCTCGTTCGACTTCTTGGTGGCCGCGTACAGGCTCACCGGATGATCGACGGAATCGTGCTCCGAGAAAGGCAGCGTCGTGTTGACGCCGTAGACGCTCGAACTGCTCGCGTAGACCAGGTGCGGGGTGGCCTGATGCCGGCACGCCTCGAGGATGTTGACGAACGCGAGCAGGTTGCTGTCGACGTAGGCGCGCGGATTCTGCAGCGAGTGGCGCACACCCGCCTGGGCGGCGAGGTGGATGACGCGGTCGAAGCGGTGCTGCGCGAAGAGATCGTCGACCCGCGCCGGATCGGCGAGATCGAATTCGAACTCGGTGAAGCCCGGGCGGCCGACGAGGCGCGCGGCGCGATCGCGCTTCAGTCGCACGTCGTAGTAGCTGTTGTAGCAGTCGACGCCGACCACCTCGTGGCCCGCGTCGAGCAGGCGGCCGGCGGTGTGCATCCCGATGAACCCGGCGTGTCCGGTCACGAGGACTTTCACGGGCGACCTCGGCTTCGTTGCAGTTCCATGAGCTTGGCGTTCTTGAGAAAGGTATTGAAGCAGCCCATCGCGATGTGCGCGAAACCGGCCGCGCCGTCGAGGAAACCCAGACGCAGGACGTAGAACTTGACGAAGCGTGCGAACGGCGACAGCACGAGGCGCGCGACGCTGGTGCCGCGGCCGGCGTCCCGGAGTGCCTTTGCCTGCAGCGAAGTATAGCGATTGTTCTTCTCGAGATAGCTGGCCAGCGTCTCGGCGGATTCGTGCAGAAGATCACCCTTCAGCGTCGCCACCGGGCCGGTCGCGATCACCTTTTCGTGGACCGGATCGCGCGACCACCGGGCGGTGCGACGATCGAAGAGCCGGAGGCTCCAGTCGGGATAGCCCTCGCCGTGCCGGAGCCAGCGACCGAGGAACCGGTTGCAGCGCGCGAACCGGTACGCGTGGTGCGTCGGGGCTGCGAGCGCCGCCCCGATGCTCTCGCGCAGGGCCGGCGTGACGCGCTCGTCGGCATCGACGCACAGGACCCAGTCGTGGGCGGCAGCGTCCACGGCGAACTGCTTCTGGGGCCCGTAGCCCAGCCAGTCCTGGTGGATCACGCGGGCCCCGAGACGTTGCGCGATGCCCACCGTGTCGTCGGTGCTGCCGGAATCGACCACGAGAAGCTCGTCGGCGAACGCGAGCGATTCGAGGCAGGCGCCGATGGCCTCGGCCTCGTTCTTCGCGATGATGACGGCCGAGATCCTGACCGGACCCGTCGACGGAACGCTCATGCCGCCGGTCCGGGCACGGGCGCCGGCAGGGGCGCGGTCTCGGGTCCGCCCGGACGGTACTCGGGCACCCAGTGCGACAACGCGGCGCGCACTTCGTCGTCGGCGCGGGCGGGCGCCCCGTCGAGCCAGGCGGACACGGCCTCCAGGAAGTCCTCGGACACCTCGCGCGACCGTGCGATGCGGAGCTTCGGATGCGGCGTCGGCAGCGTGGCCTCGCCGTCGGCCAGCACCTCCTCGTAGAGCTTCTCGCCGGGCCGAAGGCCGGTGAAGACGATCTTCACGTCGTCCTCCGAGACGCCGGAAAGGCGGATCATCTCGCGGGCGAGGTCGGTGATGCGCACGGGCTCGCCCATGTCGAGCACGAAGATCTCGCCACCGCTTCCCATGAGCCCGGCCTGCAGGACTAGCTGCGCCGCCTCGGGAATCGACATGAAGTAGCGGGTCATCTCGGGGTGCGTCACGGTGACCGGGCCGCCGGCGGCGATCTGCTGACGGAACCGCGGGATCACGCTGCCGGTGCTGCCCAGCACGTTGCCGAAGCGGACCATCACGAACCGCGTGGCCGCGAAATGCTGCAGGCCCTGGCACACCATCTCTGCGAGGCGCTTGCTCGTCCCCATCACGCTCGTCGGATTCACGGCCTTGTCGGTGGAGACGAGCACGAACTTCTCGACGCCGTGGGCAATGGCCGCGCGCGCCGTGCAGAGCGTGCCCAGCACGTTGTTCCGCATGCCCGCCCAGGCATTGCCGGTCTCCACCATCGGCACGTGCTTGTACGCCGCGGCGTGGAAGACGACGGCGGGCTTCCAGCGCGCCATCACGTCGTCGAGCCGCGCCCGATCCTTCACGTCGCCCAGCATGCAGAAGATCGGCACGCCCGGATGCTCGGTCACGAACTCCTGCTCGATCGTGTAGAGCGCGAACTCGCTGGTCTCGAAGAGCACGATGGCGCTCGGCGCATAGCGTGCGATCTGCCGGCACAGCTCGGACCCGATCGAACCGCCGGCGCCGGTGACCATGACCACCCGCGCGCCGATCCACTGCGCGAGCCCGGTGGCGTCGAGTTGCACGGGGTCGCGGCCGAGGAGGTCGTCCACTTCGACCGGACGCAGCTGGCTCATGCTGACCCGGCCGGCGACGATGTCCTCGTACGAAGGCATCATCATCGCGGTCACGCCCGCCTGACGGCAGAGGTCGAAGGCGCGGCGCCGCACGGCGTGGGACTGGCCCGGCATCGCGATCACGGCGAGGTCCAGTTCCATCTGCCTGGCGATCCTCGGAAGATCCTCCAGCCGGCCCAGCACCTTGACGCCATGGATCTCGCGCCCGCGCTTCGAGTCGCTGTCATCGAGCAGCCCGACCGTCACCCAGTCGGGATTGCGCACCGTCCCCTCGAGGAAGCGGGCGGCGGACGTCCCGGCACCGAGGACGATGGTGCGCCTGGCGTCATCCCGCGAGAGCCGCGCGAGGTGCCCTTCCTTCCAGGCGCGATACGCGACGCGGCTCCCGATCATCGCCATCACGAGGAGGATCGGATACAGCACCAGCGACGACCGCGGCACCAGCTTCAGCTGGAACACGAAGAGGGCCATCGCGATGGTCGTCGCGCCGATGGCCGCGGCACCGACGATGCGCCGGAAGTCGGTGATGCTGGCGTAGCGCCAAAGCCCGCGATAGAGGCTGAGCCTCCAGAACACGGCGGCCTGCAATGGCACGACCCACAGAAGCTTCTGGAACATGCTGGTCGCGAAGTCGGCGGGCACCTCGAAGTTGAAACGGAGCATGAAGGCGAGAAGCCACGCGAGCGCGGCCGCGGCGAGGTCGTGGCAGAACGCGAGCGTGGCGCGGACGAGTGCATTGCCCCTCAAGACGCGGCCCCCCGTTGGTGCCGGCGCCAGGCGGCATCGACGGACGCGCCCGCCAAGGCCAGCACGAGGGCACACCCGGTGAGTGCCGCGACCTGCAGGGCGACACCGGCGGAGCGCGCCGCGAGGGCCACGACAACGCAGGGCAGCATCAGCGCATACGCCGCGAGGGCCGTACGGCGATGGCCCCAGCCGAGCTGGACGAGCCGCTGATAGTAGTGGGTACGGTGCGCCTGCCAGAAACGTTCGCCGCGAAGCACGCGCCGGGCGAGCGTGACACTCGCGTCCGCGACGAAGGGGGCGAACGCCAGCACCGGGAACCACAACGGCCAGAGACCGTCGCGCCAGCCGGCGAGCCCCATCGCACCCGCGAGAAAGCCGAGCGGGATGGATCCGCTGTCGCCCATGAAGACGCGGGCCGGGTGGAAGTTGAAGACGAGGAAGCCCAGCGCCGCGGCGGCCGTTCCGGCGGAAGCGATCGCGATGCCTGCGTCACCTGACTGCCAGGCCGCCGTCGCGTACGCGCCGAAACCGGCGACGGCCATGCCGCCGGCGAGCCCGTCGGATCCATCCATGAAGTTGTAGAGATTGGTGAACCACATGAGGGCGAGCACGGCGACGGGAACGACCATCCAGGGCATCGACGGGAACCCGAAGACCAGCAGCGCCAGTGCTGCAACCGCGTGGGCTCCGAAGCGGGCCGCGATCGGAAGGCCGGCACGATCGTCGAGGAACGACAGACTGCCGAGCAGCAGCGCCGGCAGCCAAAGCGCCGCATCGACGCCGGAGAGCCACCAGGCAGGGAGTGCCCCGAAGAGTATGCCCAGCCCCCCGACCCGAGGAACGGGGCGGGCGTGCAGGGATCGCTCGTTGGGCTGGTCGATCGCGAGGCGCCCGCCGCCGCTGCGCAGCAGGAGCGCGATGAAACCGGACGACAGCAGGCAGGACGCGATGGGAATGAGGAGGGTCACGTAGCAGGGGACGCCGACGGTCGCGAGGCAGGCCGCATTCTAAGGAGACTCCGACGGGTTCGCACGGTCGCGACGGTACCAGGTCACGGTGTCGGCCAGACCCTGCGCGAACGTCCACGGTGGCGCCCAGCCCAGCGCCCGCCGCAGGGCACTGCCATCCACCTCGAGATCGGAGAGCAGGCGGTCGACGGCTGCACCGCGTCCGGTCAACGTGCCCGCCAGACGCAGCCAGCGGGCCGGCACCGGCAGAAGCCGTGCGGAACGCCCCAGCGCCCGCGCGATCTCCCGGGCGAGGTCGGCCGTCGAGACCGGCACTCCGTCGTCGACGAGGAAGGTGCCGCCGGCGGCAGCGGGATGGTCGATGCAACGCACGAGTGCGTCGACGAGATTGCCCACGTACACGAGGCTGCGCCGGTTGCGGACGGCCGCAAGCGGAAGCGGCAGGCCGCGGTCCACCGCGCGGAGCAGCGCCAGGAAGTTCGCCCCGACCCCGGGCCCGTAGACCAGCGGGGGGCGCACCACGACGACTTCGAGACCGGTGTCGCGCGCAACGGCGTGCAACGCAGCCTCGGCTTCCATCTTCGACACGCCGTACGGATCCTCGGGTGCCGGTTGGTCAGCCTCGGTGAACGGGCGGCCGTGGGTGGCCTCGCCATGCACCTTGACGGTCGAAACGAACACCATGCGGCGCACGCCGTTGCGCACGCACGCCTGCGCCAGCGCACGGGTGCCGTCGACATTGACGCGGCGGAACTCGGCCAGCGGATCCGCAGCGCGCTCGTCCAGCACATGCACGCGCGCGGCCAGGTGGACGACGGCATCGACGCCTTCGAGGGCCGCATCCCATGGCGTGCGCCCATCGAGTTCACCGGTGGCGACATCGCTGAACCCGGCATGCGGAGGATGCTTCGCCGGGGTCCGCAGGGCGCGTCGCACGGCGCGGCGGTCCGCGACCAGCGCGGCCGTGACGGCGCGACCGACGAAGCCGGTGGCACCCGTGACCATCACGAGGCCCCGGGTCACGACACCGCCGGCGGTCGCCGGAAGTACTGGGGCACCCGCCAGACGAGCTTCCGCGCGAAGAACGTGACGGCGGACCCGAGATGGTGGCGTCGCCGGATCTCGGACGACTCGCGATTGCCGCGCAGGATGTTGCGCCACGAGCGATTGGTGTGACCGCCGGCGCGCATGCGGACGAGGATCTCCGGCACATGCATCGAACGCAGCCCGGGATGCCGGAAGAGGCGCACGACCATCTCGAAGTCGGAGTGATAGCGGAACTGGGTGTCGAAACCACCGATGGCCGCGAGCACCGAGCGGCGCACGAACATGGTCGGATGCGGCGGCATCCAGCCCTGCTCGAGATAGCCCTCCCGGAACGGCTCCGACGGCCAGTAGCGCACGACCTCGCCGAGATCGTCCTCGCGCGTGTAGACGAGATCGCCCCACACCACGTCCGCCCCCGATTCCAGCAGCGCCCGCGCCACGGTCTCGAGGACACGCCCGTTCGCGTACACGTCGTCGGCATTGAGGAAGGCGACGAACTCGCCGGACGCGAGGGCGAGCCCCTTGTTCATCGCGTGGTACAGGCCGGCATCGCGTTCCGACACGAGCACGGCGATCTCGCCGCGGCGTCGCTCGAGGATCGCGAGCGTGCCGTCCGTGGAGGCGCCATCGACGACCACATGCTCCCGATCCGTCCACGTCTGCGCCGCGATGGAGTCGAGCGCATCTCCGACGGTGCCCGCCGCGTTGCGGACGACGGTGATGACGGAGATCAGCGGTGCGGTCATGCGCGGAGTCCCTGCCAGATCGAGATCAGCGGCCACAGCATCCGGAAGAGCCTCGGGAAGTACACCTCGGCAAGACCTTCGGCGCGGACGCGTCGAAGCGTCTCAGGTCCGGACCGCGACAGGCTGGACGCCATGCGGAGGTCCCATAGGATGCGCTGCCAGGGACCCGCACCGACGGATGCGCGGGGGCCGTAGGCGCGAAAGAGCTGACGCTTGTCCGCCACGAGCCGGCCCGATCGGAGGTTGTGCTGCGTGCCCTGCGCCGGATGCATCCGGATCGAGCAGAGAAGATCGGGGATGAGCAGCAGGTCACCGGTACCGAGCAGGTGGAACCACATCTCGACGTCGAGCGCCTGGCCGTAGGCGGGATCGAAGCCGCGGGCCGCGCGGTCCCGGCGGAACAGCACCGCCGTGGGCTCGCCCGCGAGGTTCTTCACGTGGAAGATGGTTCGCAGCGCCGCGTCACCGGCAAGGCGCCGCGGCGACGGCACATGACGCACCTCACCCAGCGGCGCGCCGGAAGGGTCGATCAGGCGGCGGGCACACGACACGATCGCCACGCCCGGCGCACCGAGCATCGCATCCAGCATCCGCTGCGTGCAGTCGGGATCGAGGAGGTCGTCGGCACACAGGAACTTCACGTACTCGCCCGCGGCCAGTTCGAGGCAGCGATTGAAGTTGCCGGTCATCCCGACGTTCGTTTCGTTGCACACGAGCCGCACGCGCGGATCGGTCTGCGCGATGGCGCTCACCCGCGCCACGGTGTCGTCGGTGGAATCGTTGTCGACGACGAGGATCTCGATGTCCGCGAAGGTCTGCGCGCACGCCGAAAGGACGGCCGCCTCGATGTAGTCCGCCCCGTTGTAGACGGGTACGGCGATGGTGACGCGTGGTGCGGGCGCCGCGCGATCGGCGACGGCTTCACCGGTCGCCACGGGCCTGCCTCCGTTCCTCGAACACCGCCGCGAGACCCGCGTCCAGCGCGATGGCAGGAGTCCAACCCAGGCCGCGGAGGCGGCGGTTGTCGCCGACGATGCACGCGGGATCCCAGTCGCGCGCGGGCTGGGCACCGAAGGCGACGAGGTCGGGCCGGCCCGCGATCGCCGCGACTCGCTCCATCAGGGCGCGCACGGTGACGGGCTCTCCGGAGCAGATGTTGTACACGCCGCCCGCGTCGTCCGACAGGAGGGCGACGAACCCGCGCGCGACGTCGTCGGCATGCAGGTAGTCGCGCAGCTGGGCACCCTCGGTGGCGGGGAAGCGACGCCCGTCGAGCAGGGCATCGATCAGCGCCGGGACCATCCTGCGGCCGTCCTCGCCGGGGCCGTAGAGATGGAAAACGCGCCCCCAGGCGAAGCGCATCGCCGTCCCCCGGGCGAACTGTCCGCCGACCATCCCGAAGGCCGCCTTGCAGGCTGCGTAAAGCGTGTCGGGTCGGGTGGGCGCCTCCTCGTCGAGCGCATGGTCGGCGGGCGCATACTCGGCGCAGGTGCCCGCAGCCGCCAGCACCCGGCAGCCGGCGGCCGCGAGCGGTTCGAGCATCGCGAGGCTCGCGCGTAGGACGTCGAGATTCCGGGGCGAATGCAGGTACAGGCCCGGTTCCGCGTACCACGCGAGATGGAGGCAACCCTCCGGACGGCTCATCGCGATGGCGCGCGCCATGGCCTCGGCATCGGCGAGATCCGCGTGCAGCACGCCGATGCGATCGCGGACGCCGTCGAGTCGCACCGCGCGATCGCCGGGCAGCAGCACGGCCCGCACGTCATGGCCCGCATCGAGCAGCGCACGGACGACCCGCGCACCGATGAATCCCGAGGCGCCGGTGACGAGCACCCGCATGCTCAACCCGCCTCCCCGAGCAGCGGATACGCGCGGTCCCGCGGGGAGAGGATCGGATCGGGAAGCGGCCAGCGGATGCCGAGCGCCGGGTCGTCCCAGCGCAACCCGCGCGCCGCAGCGGGCTCGTGTCTCGCGGACATCTGGTAGAAGACCTCGGTGTCGTCCTCCAGCGTCTGGAAGCCGTGTGCGAAGCCGCGGGGCACGAAGAGCATCGCGCGGGACTGCGCATCGAGCCGCACTCCGAACCACCGCCGATGCGTGGGCGAGTCCGGACGCAGGTCCACGATCACGTCGAAGAGTGCACCGGCCGTGCAGCGCACGAGCTTCGCCTCGCCATGCGGTGGCGCCTGGAGATGCATGCCGCGCAGCGTGCCGGCGCGTCGATTGAAAGAGATGTTGCACTGGACGAATCCGTGCTCGAGCCCGTGGTCCGCGAACTCGTCGTCGCAGTACGCGCGCGCGAAGAAGCCGCGGTCGTCCTCGATGGGCTCGGGCGCGATGACGAACGCGCCGGCGAGCGGCGTCTCCGTGAACCTCACGGCAGGACGCGCACCGTCGGCACCGGCACGACGAAGCGGCCGCCCCATTCGCGGATGTGGGCCATCTGCTCGACGATCTCGGTCTCCAGGTTCCACGGCAGGATGAGCAGGTAGTCGGGACGCGTCTCGCGAAGCCGCCCGGGGGCATGGATCGGGATGTGGGTGCCCGGCAGGAAGAGCCCCTGCTTGTGGGGACTGCGATCGACCGTGTAGTCGAGAAAGTCGCCGCGGATGCCGCAGTAGTTGAGCAGCGTGTTGCCCTTGGCGGGCGCGCCGTAGCCGGCGATCGTCCTGCCCTCGCGCTTCGCGTTCACGAGGAAGGTGAGCAAGTCCCGCTTCGTGGCCTCCACCTGGCGGGCGAAGCGCCGGTACGCATCGTCACGATCCAGTCCCGCGGCGATCTCCGCGGCGCGCAGCCGTGCCGGCGCCCCGGTGACGGCATGCGCGGGGGCACCGGCGTGGCGCCCGTAGATGCGCAGGGATCCCCCGTGCGTGGGCAGTTCCTCTACGTCGAACAGTTCGATGCCATGGCGCGCGAAGACCCGTTCGACGGTAAGGAACGAGAAGTACGAGAAGTGCTCGTGGTAGATCGTGTCGAACTGGTTGCCCGCGATGAGCCGGAGCAGATGCGGGAACTCCATCGTGAGCACGCCCCCGGGCGCGAGCACGATCGCCAGACCGGCCACGAAGTCGTTGAGATCCGGTACGTGCGCAAGGACGTTGTTGCCGAGCAGGAGATCGGCACGCACGCCGCGCGCCTCGAGATCGCGCGCGGCCTCGACGCCGAAGAAGCGCACTTCCGTCGGGACGCCGCGCTCGATGGCGACCTTCGCGACGTTCGCTGCCGGCTCGATTCCGAGCACCGGGACGCCGCGCTCGACGAAGTACTGGAGCAGATAGCCGTCGTTGCTGGCGATCTCCACCACGCGGCTGCCCGACCCCAGGCCGAATCGCGGAATCATCGCCTCGGTGTAGGCACGCGCATGGGCGAGCCAGCTGTCCGAGTACGAGGAAAAGTAGGCGTAGTCGCCGAAGATGTCCGCGGGGGTCTCGAAGGCATCGACCTGGACGAGCCGGCAGTCGGCGCAGACCCGCGCGTGCAGCGGGTAGAAGGACTCCATGCGATCGAGCTGGTCGGCGCGGAGATAGGCGTTCGAGGGCGGTGACATGCCGAGGTCGCAGAACGACTGCTCCAGCGGCGCGTCGCAGAAACGGCAACGGGACAAGGTCAGGCTCCTGAGAGATTCCGGTGGCGATCGATCTGGGCGAGCGTGAGCGCCTTCGCGTCGGCGCCGCGCGAGCACTCGCGGTACCACGCGGCGGTCCAGTCGAGGGCCGCGGGGAGATCCAGCGCCGGCCGCCAGCCCAGGAGTGTGCGGGCCTTCGAGGAATCGAGGCGCAGGTGATGGGCCTCGTGCGGTCGCGCCGTCGGGTCGGCGTGCCAGCGGGCGCCATCGCCCCACTTCGCGGTCAGCGCCTCCACCAGTTCGCGGACCGGTCGGGCATCGGCGTCGTGGGGTCCGAAGTTCCACGCGCCACCGGCCGTGTCCGGCGCTTCCACTAGGCGCTGCGCGAGGCGCAGATAGCCCGCGAGCGGCTCCAGCACGTGCTGCCACGGACGGACGGCTTCCGGATGGCGCACGTGCACCGGGACACCGCGCTCGATGGCGCGCACGATGTCCGGGACGAGCCGGTCCGGGGCCCAGTCGCCGCCGCCGAAGACGTTGCCGGCGCGGGCCGTCGCGACCGCCACGCCGTGTTCGGCATGGCGATCGGGTGGGAAGAATGACGCGCGGAAGGCCGCGGTGACGAGTTCCGCGCAGCCCTTGCTGCTGCTGTACGGATCGCGGCCGCCCATCGGTTCGTCCTCGCGGTAGCCCCACAGCCATTCGCGGTTGTCGTAGCACTTGTCGCTCGTGACGACGACGACGGCGCGCACGCCCGGGCAGGTGCGGACCGCATCGAGCAGGTGCGCCGTGCCCATGACGTTGGTCGCGTAGGTGCCGACGGGGTCGGTGTAGCCGGGCAGCACCAGCGCCTGCGCTGCGAGGTGCATCACGACCTCGGGGCGCGCCTCCAGCAGGGCGGCCCGCAGGTGGTCCGCGTCGCGGACGTCGCCGTCGATGTCGGAGATGTCGTCCCCGACGCGCGCGAGATCGAAGAGTGCCGGCGTGGTCGCCGGGCGCAGCGCGTAGCCGGTGACGATCGCGCCGAGCGAACGCAGCCACAGGCCGAGCCACGCCCCCTTGAAGCCCGTGTGCCCGGTGACGAAGACGCGGCGGCCGCGCCAGAAGGCGTGATCGGTCACGATGCCCTCACCATGACTTCCACGGCGCCCGCCCCGAGCTCCAGAGTTCCTCGAGCTGGTTGCGATCGCGCAGCGTGTCCATGGGCTGCCAGAAGCCCCGGTGGAAATAGGCCCGCAGTTCTCCGGCTGCCGCCAGCCGTTCCATGGGTTCGCGCTCCCAGACCGTCCGGTCGCCGTCGACCTCGGCGAGCACTGCGGGCGAGAGCACGAAGAATCCGCCGTTGATCCAGCCTCCGTCGCCTTCCGGCTTCTCGAGGAAGCTGCGGACGCGATCGCCGTCGAGTTCGAGGGCACCGAACCGGCCCGGGGGCTGCACTGCCGTGAGCGTCGCCTTGCGTCCGTGGCCGCGATGGAAGTCCACGACTCCACGGATGTCGACGTCGGCCACGCCGTCACCGTACGTGAAGCAGAAATCGTCGTCGCCGAGGTAGGACGCGACACGCTTCAGGCGGCCGCCGGTCATCGTCTCCTCGCCGGTGTCCACGAGCGTGACGCGCCACGGCTCGGCGCTCGCCTGGTGGACTTCCATGCGGTTGTTCGCCATGTCGAGCGTGACATCGGACATGTGCAGGAAGTAGTTGGCGAAGTACTCCTTGATGACGTATCCCTTGTAGCCGAGGCAGATGACGAAGTCGTCGATGCCGTGGGCCGAGTAGATCTTCATGATGTGCCAGATGATCGGCTTGCCACCGATCTCGATCATGGGTTTGGGCTTCAGGTGCGACTCCTCGCTGATCCTGCTGCCGATGCCGCCTGCCAGGATGACCGCTTTCACGTGCTCCCCACCGATCTGTTGTGTTCGTTCGTCGCGCCGCGCGGGTCCGGTCCGCTGCGCCCGAGGAGGCCGTGGACGATGCCGCGGCACATCTGCACCAAGGCGGCCGCACGCCGAGGCCCTGCAAGCATCGTGATGACCGTCCGCGCCGCCAGATGCCCGAGGATCGCGCGGGTCCAGGCGCGCGGCACGTGCGGCCGCGGTGCCAGCAGAAGCGCGTTGCGCCACTGATAGTAATGCCTGGCGGGCGAATGCAGCGGCATCCGCCGCCAACGCCCCAGCCAGATGCGCCGTCCGCCGCTGCCGAGATCGTGCGCGAGCCGCGCCCGGCAAGCCACGTGGATCCGCAAGCCCTGATGCCGCGCCCTCAGGCACCAGTCGGTGTCCACATGATCGATGAAGAGCGTCGCGTCCATGTCGCCAACGCGGTCCAGCGCCGCCATCGGGATCAGCAGACCGCTCGCGATGGTCACGTCCACGGCGGGACAGGTGTCGTCGTCAGGACCGCTGCAGCCGACCGCCTCGACACCACGCGGTGTGATGCGGCGATAGGTGGCCGGGTGCCCCGTCGAGGGATCCTCGTACCGCGGTGCGATGGCCGCTACGGCTGCGCCGGCCGATTCCAGCCGGTGCCAGGCCTCGACCAGGCGGGCGACCATGTCGCGGTCCGGGAGGCTGTCCTGGTCCAGCAGCAGGACGTGGCTCGCCCCGCGCGACCGCGCCATCGCGATCCCGGTGTTCTGGGCCGCGGCCACACCCGCATTGAAGCCGTTCGCATGCACCGTCACGCCGTGGCCGATGGGTGGATCCGCAGGTTCGATGGCGACGCCCGATCCCTCGGTGTTGTCGACGACGACGACATGTTCGACCTGCCCGTCCAGCGCCTGCCGCAGGCGAACGAGCCCGCCCGGAGCCGGCCGATAGGTGACGACGACGGCGCAGACGACGACGCCGCGCGCCGGATCGATCAACGCGCCCTCCTGCACACGCCGGGCGTCGCGCCCGGGAACGCGGTGCCGCGAAGGATCATGCGGGCGGCGCGGCCGCGGGCGCCTTGAAGGCGACGAGCATCAGCTCGTCCCCCAGCGTCGACCCGAAGACCGATTCGACGAGCTGCACGATCCGGCCGGCGATCTTGCCGCCACTGCCGATGGGCTGGCCCATGTCGTGGTGTCCGCGACGCCGGATGTCGATGCTGCCGGCCACGACGCCGTACGGATCGCAGAGCATCGTGCGGACCTCGGCGCGCGCGAATCCGGCATCCCGCGCGAGCCGCGCGATCGCGCGCGGCGTGAAGACGTGCAGATGTCGCGGAGGATCGAGCGGCAGCCACGAGGACCCGAAGAGCCTGTGGGCGAGCCCCCCGGCATTCGGCGTGGCGACCACGAGGCGCCCTCCGGGCTTCAGGATCCGCAGCGCCTCGGCGAGCACGGCTCGGGGATCGTGCACGTGCTCGATGAAGTGGCTCATCGTCACGGCATCGAAGCTGTCCGCCGCATACCCCTGGGCCTCGAGCCCGCCCACGCGGATGGTGAGACCCTTGCGGGCACCCACCTCGGCGGCCACGGGATCGAAGTCCACCCCTTCCGCCTCCCACCCGAGCGCCCGCAGCCGCGCGATGAGGAGTCCGCGCCCGCAGCCGACATCGAGCACCCGCCCGCCCGGGGTGGAGGGCAGCCACATCGCGCTGAAGCCCATCTCGGCACGCATGCCGGGGTGGAGGCGCAGCAATGCCGCCACGAGGCGCGCCTTCCACGGCAGGACGCCCACGGCGTAGCCGAGGTCGCGTGCAAGGAACGCCAGACGCACGCGGTCGCGAAGACCGGCGCCGAACGGTGACGCACCGGTGTCATCGGCATGCGTGAAATAGGTTTCGTAGGCCCGCCCGATGTCGTCCTCCACGGGGACCGGATCCAGCCAGAGAAGGCCGCATTCGGACGCACCGCACCGTACGATCCGCCATCGACCCGGCGCGGAGAAGAGGCGGTCCGTCAGCCCGTCGTACAGCGACTGCCCCGGCGCGCCGCAGACGCTGCAGTGGGCGGCGGGACGCGTGCGGATCGTGACGTCCGTCGGGGAAGTCGGGGTCATGGCATCAGGAGGATCGTGGAGGGACGCGAGGGAAGCGGCCGAGCGCCGCGAGGACACGCCCGCGCTCATGGTCCGTAAGGATAGCCCGCCAGACCAGTACAGCGGAAATGGCCGAGTAGGCGACGACGAAGACGAGGCGCGCGGTGATCGACGGGAGCGTCCATCCGGCACCGATGCCGGATGCCGCGAGCGCGAGGACCCAGCCGGCACGCGCCGGTACGTTCGCCACCCGGGGCAGGAGACGGTGCGCGGTCCAGCCCATCGCCAGAACGTCGACCGCGGCGCGCAGGGTCCATGCCGCAGCGGCGCCGGCGATCCCATGGCTGTCCACGAGCGCGACGAGCAGCGCCAGATAGACGGGCAGTTCGAGGATGTGCAGCAACGCCGTGCGATCCGGCCGGCCCGCGCTCTGCAGCAGCGCAAAGGGTATCTGCCCGGCGGCGTTCACCAGCACACCGATGGCGAGGATGCGCAGCACGAGGACGCTGTCCGCGCCGAACCCCGGGCCGAGCCAGAGCCGCAGGAGGTCGGGGGCGAGCGTCACGAATCCCACGACGGGCAGCAAGACCATCAGTACCGCCGCGCGCAGCCCCGACCCGTAGAGCGCCCGCGCCCCGGCCACGTCGGTGGCGAGCCGGGCCGCGAAGCCCGGGAACACGACGGCGGACAGCGCGGCGGGCAGGACGAGGATGCGGGTGACGACCTCGTACGGTGCGGCGTAGTGCGCAGCCGCGGCGGCCGACACGATGGCCGCGATGACGAACCGGTCGAAGACCATCATCAGCGGGCCGACGATGTTCGACACGGCCATCCAGCTGCCGAGGCGCATCAGACGGCCCGCATCGGCGCGATTCCAGGGATGGCGTCGGAGGAACCCGGGCACCGCCAGCATGACGATGACGACCAGTGCCCCTGCCTCGAAGGCGCGGACGGCGGCGAGCGCGATGACGAGGTCCGCGAGGTCGCCACCGGCGTGCGCGATGATCGCGGGCACCGCGAACATCGCGGTGCCCACCGCCACGCGGGACACGTTCACCGCCGCGAAGCGCTGCAACCCCTCGAGGGATCCGCGCAGCGTCGCGGACAGGATCACGCACGGCAGGGCGAGGCCGATCGCTTGCGCGGCGTCGACGACCTCGCCCTGCAGACCGTCCGGCACCGTGAGCAGCGGCACCAGCCAGCCGGGCAGGATGGCGAGCGCAGAGGCGCCCACGGTGAAGCCGAGACCGGCCGACAACACGAGCCCCGTGCGTACGACACCGCCGATGGACGGGTCTGCAGGATCCGCCGAGAGCCGCTCGGCGACGGTCTTGGTGAGCGCGCGCCCGATGCCGAGATCGAACAGGCCGAAGTAGCCGATCAGCCCCCAGGCGAGCGTGAGCAGGCCGAGGCGCGGCAGCCCCAGCCGGTCGGCGAGCAGCGGCATGCAGACGACGGCCGCCAGCAGCGGCGCCCCCTGTCCGAACAGGCTCCAAGCGACATTGCGGGTGACACCGCCCGCGGCCTGCATCCGTGGCTTCCGGTCAGGGCGCCGCGGCGCGGATGCGCTGCCGCCGGCGCGCCCACCAGAAGAGCGCCGGCACGCACACGGCCCAGATGGCGAGCGTGACGATGAGCGCGATCTGATCCCGCAGCGGTTCGGCACCGCCGACGTCCTTGCCCGGCGTCGTCGCGGCGGGCCCGCGGTTGTAGGCATCGAACACGATGCGCTGGCGCACGGCCTCCGGGGAGCGGTCCGCCGTCCGGGCCGTGACCTCGTCGAGGTAGTCGAGCGTCCGACGCTGTGCGTCCAGGTCGGCCATCAGCCGCAGCTTCTGCTCGATGCGGTCGAGCAGTTCCGCGGGGATCATCCCCGACAGCGGGACAGCGACCCGCACGACGATGTGGCCGCCTTGCACCCCCGTCGTGTCGACCTCCACCGGCACGGTGAGTGACGGTCCGGCGCCGCTCACCGCGAGTGCGAGCCGCCCCTCGTAGCGGAACACCGGTCCGGTCCGGTCGATGTAGCGCACGGACGCCGTCCGGATCTCGAAGGTTCCGGCGTCGCGCAGCGTCATCCGGCTCGACAGGCTGGGGCCGAGCCCGTTGATCTCCAGCGCGAGCGCGAGATACGAAGGCGCGGAGAGCATGTCGATGTGCCGCGCCGCCTGCGGCACGACCGGCAACCGGAACACGAGCGCGTTGCCGTCGCGCTCGGCCGCCGTCGCGGTGCCCGCTTGGATCAGGAGGCAGCAGGCGAGGGCCCGGAGAAGTGCCGCGAAGCACGCGTGCCACACGCGAAACCGCACCGTGGTCCGTCCGAACAACATCCGCATGGGGAACGCTCCGGGACGAACGTCGATGGGGGAGGCGGCGCGCGTCACGTCGTGACCCCGGGCGGGGACGTACCGGCGCCGGCGGTGGCGATCCGTGCCCGCCGTTCGGCGGCGCGTTCGCGGCGCACCCGCCAGGCCTCCGCGAGGAGGGGGATCGCCATGAGCAGCGAGAGCAGGTAGGTCGACATCACCATCCGGGAATCGAACGGACCAAGGAACGTCGCCACGTACGCGAGTGCCATCAGCCGGACGAAGGCGTAGAGATGGAAGATGGTCGCGAGACGCAGCAGGCCACTCACCTGGGCGGGCGCAGCGACCAGCCAGCAATAGGCGAGCGCGATCCACGACAGTGCGATGACGAGGCCGCCGGCGACCCGGTAGGCGCCGTGAATCTCCACGCGCCAGGCGGCTGCCGGGCTGCGCACGAGACGGCCGCCGGTATCGCCGTAGTTCGTCTCGCGGAGAGCATCGAAGTAATCGACCATCAGCATCGCCTGATACAGACGCCCCAGTTCGACCGGTACGTTGAAGCGTGCCGGCGGCTCCGTGATGACCGTGACGTGCGGGAACAGCGCCATGGTGACCAGGCCACCCAGAGCGTCCACGTAAGCGCGGGTCCAGCGCAGCTCGAACGGCCGGATGACGCCGGCACCCTGCGGCCGGCAGCGCAGCCTTCCGGCGGCACAGGCGGCCTCGATGCCGGTGCGGATCTCGCGGTAGTAGGTCTGCTCGGACGGCAGGTCGGGCGCCAGCCCCGCCTGCCCCACGGCATCGCGGATCCAGAAGAACATCCAGCCGTTCGACCACTCGCTGCAGACGCCCTGCAACCGGCAGGACCACGTGCTCGCGGCCGGGGGAGGCAGCCGGTCCACCACGGGCGCGAACCGCGGCAGCTCCCGGCGCAACGCGGCGAGCGTCGCCTGCGGCACGGACACCAGACGGTTGTCGACACCGGTGTCGACCGAACGGATCGCCGCGATCAGGGCGGGGAACTCGCCCTCGCCCATGGCGTGCAGCACGGGCAGCGAGTACCAGCGTTCGACGAGGCGCCGCATGCCGAAATTGGACCCCGCCACGGCGAGTACGGGGATCAGCACGATGACGACCATGGCCACCATCGGGCGCGGCGGGCGGACGTGCTGCCAAAGCGCGATGGCGAACAGGGCCACCAAGCCCCACAGGAGGCGGTCCTCCTCGCGCAGCATCATGGAGAACGCGAGCCCGGCGCCCAGGATGGCGACGTGACGCCAGCGCACGCCGTCGCCGGCGATCCCGGCGAGGGTGTGTGCCATCGCACCGGCCAGCGTGACCAGCAGGATCGACGACAGCGGCTCACGCATCGGACGGGTCCACTCGTGACCCATCGCCATGGGATCGAGAAGATGGACGGCGAACAGGATCAGACCGGCGACGGCCGGCAACCCGAGCCGGCGCAGGCCCTGCAGCGCATAGAGACCGGACGCGACGAAGGCGACGTTCAGCACGAGGAAGTACGGCAGACCGAGCGCCCGCAGCCCGGCGATCCAGAGCGACATGCCGGGCAGCTTGGCGAGCACGAGGGAATCGAACGGCCCCATGCCGGCGCCCATCAGGATGTGGTGAGCGCGGGTGACGTAGAGGTTCTCGTCGTACCGCGAGAACTCGACGGGCACCGAGAGATCGGCGGTGAGGGTGAAGCGGAGGAGGACGAGCAGGGTGACGATCACCCAGTACGCCTGCGCAGGCAGCGTGGCGCCCCAGGTCAAGCGGCAGCTCCTCGCGGAAGACCGGTCGTGCATCGCCCGCGCACCACGCCTTCCGCCCACGGTGTCATTTCGCCTCCTCCCAGAGCAGCCGGACGATGGCCCAGCGGGCATACCCCACGGTCCCGAGCCCCTCCGTGTCGAACTCGGTCAGTTCCAGCGCAGGATCCTGGCCGGCGCTGTCGCCGGCACGTGCCTGCCGGACGATGCCGCGGGCCTCGCATCCGCCGACGCCGGTGGTGCCGAGGCGTCGCTCGGAGATCTCCGTGCTCGCCGAAGTGAGGGACTGGATGTTCATGCAGAGGTAGTAGTCGGGACGGCGATACCCCGGGTTGGTCGCCCTGTCGGCGAACCACATCATGCCATCGTCCCGACGCAGTCGACCGTCGGCATCGCGCTCGGCGAGGGGCAGCTTGAAATCCATGTAGGCCCATTCGCCGGTGAACCACGCCGGCGCACCGGGATAGCCGTCGAGCACCATGGATCGACCGACGTAGGGGGGACGCTGGAGCATCGTGAACAACGGTCCGAAGTAGTCAGGGGGAAACATCCGGATGTAGGCGACCTGCAGGGCCGCCCAGTAGCAGGCGAAGCTCAGGCCGACGACGCCCGCGAGGACCGGACCGCCCATCCGCCGCCACGGGACCGGGCGCGCGGCGGAAACAGCCCAGCCCCCACGCGACCGGCGCAGTGCCCCGAGCCGCCGGGCTCGGCCGAGTTTGCGCACGCCGTGCTGCACGGCCAGCAGGACCGGATACCAGGCGGCTGCGAGGACGAGGCAGGTGGCGTAGACCGTGAACGGCGCCACGCGGAATCGATAGCCGCTGAACACGTAGCCGGGGGACAGGCGGTACACGACGACATACGCAGCCAGCGCCGCGAAGACGATCGGCCAGACGGCAGAGAGTCTTGCGAGTGCCGCCGCACTCACGGCGCTGCCTCGCCGGGCGATCGCCAGCCAGGCCCCCATGCACAGGACGCCGAGGAGTGCCGCCCGGGCGGCACCGGTGCCCATTGTCGCCTCGTGGAGCGTCAGCCACATCTCCCGATGGTTCTGGTTGAAGAGAAAGCTGCCGCCCAGCAACACCGTGACCGATGCTGCCATCCAGCTGGCGTAGCGGGCGATGGTGCCGCCCGCGACCAGGCCGACGGGCCACGCACCCGGTGCGATGTACCGACCCGCACGGAGCAGCACCAAGGCCGCGAGTCCGGCCACGAGCGCCGGGAGCCAGTCCAGACCCAGAACATCTCCGAATGCATCGTCCTGGATGCCCAGCGGTACGAGTTCGTCGGACAGCACCACGAGACCGCACCACGTGAGCGCACCAGCCAGCAACGCGAGGATGGCGTCCGCCAGGGTGCCCTCGGACTGGAGCCACCGGAACACTCGCGGCCACCCCTGGTCTTCCTCCTTCGGCATCCAGGAACGCCACGCCATCGCGACGAACGTACCGGATGTGGCGCCATACAGGACCACGAAGACCGAGAAGAGCATCGAATAGCGATCCAGAAGGATCGGTTCCACGGAGATGTGGTTGATGACGGACGGCAGGATCGCCAAGAGGATCAGCGTCGCGAACAGTGGCGGCCCGCGACGCAAGGCCTTCTCGAGCAGGGTGCGGTCACCGCGCGCCTCGAAGACGAAGACGAGCGCCGAGAGCATCGCGATGGCCGCAGCGACCACCGCCGTTCCGGTGATCGCGAGTATGCCGATGTCCCCCCGGAGGGACCGATGCCCCAGATGGACGGTGAAGATCAGTGCCGCGATGAGACACGGGTAGGAGAACAGGATCCGGATGACGACGGTGTCCACCGCTCGCTCGGTCGACCGGCTCGCCCGCCCGGCCCACCGGGCGGCAGACAGGCCGCCGAGCAGCAGGACGATCGAGGCCAACGACAGGAAAGGAGTCCAGATCTGCAGCTCGTAGTAGCCGATGGATGCCACGAAATGGGCCAGATCGAGGTACACGCCACCATCCTCGAAGTTGGGCCAGAAGATCACGCGCCGGCTGTTGTAGAAGTCCTGGAGGGTCACGAGCAGCGCATCGGTCGCGCCCTGATGGTTCCGCGCGAGGAATGTCGCGCGGAGATCATCCATGGCGGCGTCCCAGCCCATGTAGGCCGTCAACTGCCACACGAGCAGGATCAATGCGAGCACGGCGCCTGCAACCTGCGGCACCCAGGCCCACAGGACCGCCCGGAGACTGCGTCGATGGGTCCATCCAGCGTAGATCCCCGCTGTCGTTGCGGCGAACGCAGCGAACACCAGTTCCCAGTAGAAGAGACAGAGCGCGTTGAGGAGGGTGAGCAACGCGACCGCCCCCCGGCGCTGCCCCCCCGCGCTGCGCGCCAGCAGCAACGACGAGAAGAAGAAGAAGCCATGCCACACCCGATAGGTGACGACCTGCCACTGCGCGTAGAGAACGTAGTCGGTGAACAACAGGACGCAGGCGAGCATCGCGAATGCAGGGGCGACGACCTTCGCCAGGAGGTGGTACATCATCGCGACGGAGACACCGCCGATCAGGACGGTGGTCACCACGATCTGTGCCTCCGGGGATCGCGCGCCGAGGAGATAGATCAGCGTCGCGAACACGCGAGGAAAGTTGCCCTGGTGGGTATGCACGAACGGATGCGCCGCGGCGTGGGGACTGAACACCTCGTCGGCGAGGCCGGCCGTCAGGGCGAAGCCATGCTCGATCAGATTCCGCGCATGCCAGAGGGACGAGAAGGTCTCGTTGCCATCCATGACATAGGGGATGCCATCCGACATCCAGAGGACGGCCCCGTAGTAGACGGCATAGATGCCGAGCGTCAGGAGGAGTCCGCCGGTCCGCCAGGACATCGGCACTCCGGACAATCGCCTGCGAAAACCTGGTGCGATGATCAAGGCTCCGGTTGCTTCAAGGTTGGAACTCGCGGTCCCGGCAGGACGACGTCCACCGGCTCGTCGGTACGCGGGCGCTCGTCAGGCATGTGCAGGTCAAGGCTTGGCCTGTGGAACGGACGACGTGATCTCGCGCGCCGGTGAGCAGCAGGTTCCCGCGCACACGCGCACGCCGACCCGGTATTCGGAGGTCGCCGAGATGTCGCCGACCCGATACGCGCCGGCAGCAGCGGGGACACGACCGATGAGCTCCAGCGGCGCCGTGACGCCCCGCGTCGATAGGAACACCTCGACCGCTTCGGCACTGCTGGCTCCGGCAGGACGGGTCCACGCCAACTGCAGCACGTCGGGCCGGGACCGGTCCGACGTCAGGCGTGCGAGTGGCGCAGCAGCGGTGCTGGCAAGACGCGTGCAGCGCTGGGCCTCGGTCTCGGTCCAGACGAACGGCACCGGCAGGGAGCCGAACCAGCCGCGGGCAGGCGACCAGTGATGCTCCACCAACGTGCCCTCGCGATAGTCGCGCCCCGCAAAGAGCATCCGCTCACCACGGGCGTCGAACGCCCGCACACCCATCTGCACGCGCGCGACCCGGTCCGGTTCCGCGGCACTCCCGAACACCGGCACACCGTCACCGTCGTCGGTCGGCAGGCCAACCGCTCGAAAGATGGTGTTCGGTACATCGACCAGCTCGACCAAGCGCAGATCACGGACGAGCGGCCGCGAATCGGTGCCGGGCGGTTTCGCCAGAAACAGCGCATTCGAATAGGCTTCGAGCCGCAACGGATCGTCATCCCAAGCCGCTGCCGGGCGCGTTTCCAAGGGGCGGACAACGGCCTGTCCGGAGACGGGATCCACCACGCGCACATCCGGCCATCGCTCGTCGAACCATCCATGATCGGCATGCACGAGAACGAGTGAGGACTCGTAGCGATCGAGCTCTCGCAGACGTCCGACGAGACGAGCGACCAGTGTCATGGCGCACGCGGTCTGCGTCTGGTAGGTGGCCGACTCGGAGACCCGGCAGTGCCGGTCGAGCGTGTACGGCGCGTGAGGGACAAGGATGTGCACGTAGGTGTACTGCCCGTGCGGCGGGTTCGTCACCTCGTCGGCCAGCAGCATCTCGAAGGGCATCACGCGGCGTTCGTCGGCTCTCGGTGACCCGATCTCGAATCGCCAGGCATCGAAGAGCGTTGCGTGGAGCAGGCCCGGTGCCGCTCGAACCAGCGCGAGCCGTTCGAGCGAACGGGACGCGCGCCGCAGGCCGTCCATGGCCGTCTCGCGACGCACGGCAACGACGTCTCCCTGCCATTCGTGAAAGCCATCGTCGCCATAGATGCGGGCAGGCACTGCGCGTTGTGCGCGCATCGCGTGGAAGAGGCCAGCGGTGTTGTAGGAATGGATCCAGTCGCCGAGACTGCCGCCACCGTAGAGGCTGCCCGTGAGGAACGCGGCGGTCGAGAACTCGGTGCTGTCGTATTGCGACCGGGTGAACGGAAACAGCACGAAGCCCGGCAGATCCTCCGCCGTCAGGCCGGCCCCCTGCATCGCAGCATCGAAGTAGGCGCCGTTGAAACCATCCAACACCACGTGATACACATTCGGCGTGGCGGCCGCTCCTGGCGCCTCCCGTGGGGTCGAAACGGCCCAGCGGGGCGCGGCCCCCTCCTGCCGGAAGAGGCCACCGACCGCGGCCGGAATCCTCGCCGCGGAATTGGCGCACGTACCGACAGCGCAGTCGCGGACGACGCTGCCGCCGGCGATTGCCAGGAAGACGGCCGCGAACGTCAACCCGAAGCCGGACAGAATTGAGCGCGGCCGCCACAGCGCCACAACGAACACCAGCACCCAGACGGCGCTCTCGACAACGAGCAGACCGGCAGCGACGGCCAGTACCCGTTCGCCGTCACGGAATCCCACGGGCGCATCCAGCCTCAGCGGCACGATCGCGTCCGACACGAGCATCGCAGCGCCGAGCGCCAACGCAACGGCGGCACAGCGCTCCAGGACATCCCTGCGCCGGCCGGCGCCGCAGGCCGGCACGATCACCCCGGCACCGATGAAACAGGCAGCCACCAGCGCCCCGGCATTCACGAGCAGCGGCAGCCCGTCCGGGAAATCCATCGGGTTCTCGAGCAGGATCCGCATCGGGAGCAGAACGCCAGCGACACAGACCGGGAAGACGAGGGCCAGCAGCATCGCGGACCGCGATGGCGCAGTCCTGCCGCCGACGCCGGGATCGTCACTCATACCAGTAGACGAGCCGTTGCGTCCCCGGCACCGGGTCGCGGCGGACGATCCTGGCGCAGGCACCGAGCGTCTGCTCGAACTGCGCCACACCGTACCCAGGGACTGGCGTACTCCGATAGCGCGTCAACCGTAGGTACTGCGGATCGTCGGGCGGAACGAACTCGATGAGCCCTCGGGGCGCGAGCCCGGCGAGCCATGGCACCGCGCGGTCGAGAGGGATGCCGCCGGACACGACGATGTGGTGCAGCACGGCCAGTGCGATGCAGGCGTCCGGCCGGAGTCGCCGATGGATGCCCTGCCATTCCACGCCTCGCCAACCCTGGTCCGGACTCGGATTGCAGACATCGACCCGGAGCGGGAGGAACGGAAGGGTCGATCCGGCCGCCAGATCGCATGCCTTTGCCAGAGCGGACTCGTCAGTGTCCCATCCGACCACACTTGCCGCACCGCCTTCGCACGCCGCGACCGCTGCATGGCCGGCGTTGCATCCGATGTCCAGAAGCAGGCCGGGCCGGTGCCGGGCGGCGAACTCCCGGGCGATCTCGAGCTTGCGCTGCAACGGACGCGGATCCTGTTCATCGAGGTAGGCGCCCCACGTCGACGGACCGCTCGGTACCGCGGCCAGACTCGCGATCCAGTCGCGCATCTCGAGCAACATCGCGCGATAACTGCGGCGCGGCAGTGGCGCACGCTGCTCGAGGGCGTGCCGAAGCAGGCGCGAGAACAGCCTCTCCAGGTGTACCGGCAGTGCGAGGTGCTTGAAGACGCGCCAGCGCACTTTCTGAGACCAGGGGAGCAGCGCGTAGGTCGCCGCCTCGGGTGGCCCGGCAAGCGCACCGCGCCAATGGCTCTGGAAGTCGAGACCCCGGTGAGCGGCGAGCAACAACGGCGTCAGGAAGTGACGGCAGAACTGGCCGTGCGCCAGCCAGTACTCGCCCTCGTGGTAACGCCGGAAGGACAGGACATCCATGAATACCGGCGAGACCCCGGCGAACTGGATGTTGAAGGCCGACGCATCGACGAGCGAGATGTCCGCGTCCAGCGCGTCAAGCTGCAGATCGAGGTGGAACAGGGCCGCCTTCCGCAGAAGTGCGTACGGCCATTCGTAGGGCATCGAGAGGACATCGATCCGCGCATGCTCGAGGACTGCGGCAACGGTGTCATCCAACGGAACGCCCGCCGCAGCGGCCTCCTCCAGCGGGATCGGAACGGAACGAACCAGTCGGCCTGCATCAGCCTGTCGCTCGAGGAAACCACTGTCGCGGACGTGCGCAAGATCCGCCATCGCGGATCGGTGGACGGTACGCAGAATACGGTGATCGCCGGTCCGATAGACCGCACCGGCAGGATCGCGGAAGGAGGCGCCGACACGAACCGCGGACGCGACATCCGCCTGCGCCTGCAGACGGCTCAGGCAGTCCGGTTCAGCTGCGTTCGTCATCGACAAGAACGCGGAAGCTACGCGGCTGCGTCGCCGGTGGTCCCGACTCGATTCGTCGCAGGGCATCGTCGGCGCCGCGCACCCATGGGGATACCGGGTCAGTCGACGTCATCAGGCCCACGCTTGCGCCGCGCGAACAACGACCGCGCGAAGTGCACGAGCATCCGCCACTTGGCACCAACCCAGACACCACCGGCCGCGAGTGCTGCAAGCAGCATCTGCAACACGAAACCACCGGAGCCGGGATCGATGTAGGCCTGTGCCGGCACGGACCACGCCGCCAGGACGAGGACCGCCGCACTGCATGCGCCAACTCGGATTCCGTGGACCGCACGGGTGCGTATCAACACGTCAGTACGGCCCCTTGAAGTGATCGGCACGATCGATCTCGCCCAGGCGGCTGTCGCGCCGGCCGAGCATCACCAGCGCGGCCTTGGCGATCGTCGTCGCCCCAGGGTAGAACACCTTCTCCAGCGTGTGCGACACGGGCGCCGGGCAGTCCGCGAGCGCGATGCGGCGCACCGGCGCCTTCAGCGACTCGAAAGCCTTCTCGGCGGCGAGCGCCGCCACTTCGCTGGAGAACCCGCACAACTCCCAGCTCGTGTCCGCGACGATCAGCCGCCCGGTCTTTCGCACGGACGCGAGGATCGTGGCTTCGTCGAGCGGGCGGATCGACCGGACGTCCACGACCTCCGCACTCACGCCGTCGTCGGCGAGCGCCTGCGCCGCATGCAGCGCCTCGTACGCCATGAACGAGGTCGCCACGATCGTGATGTCGGTGCCTTCGCGGATGACAGCCGCCTTGCCGATGGGCGTGGCCACCGCCTCTTCGGGGACGGGACCGGTCGTGTCGTACAGCGAACGGTGCTCGAGGATGACGACGGGCGAACCATGGGTGAGCGCCGCGAGCGTCAGGCCCTTGGCGTCGGCAGGGAAAGCCGGCATCACCACCGACAGGCCCGGGAAGTGGGCGAGCGTCGACTGGAGGCTCTGCGAGTGGCTCGCGCCCTGCCCCCAGCCCTTGCCGATCACGGCGCGCACGACGATCGGCACCGAACCGGCGTTGCCCCCGTACATGTATTTCCACTTGGCCGCGAGGTTGATCATCATGTCGTAGGCCAGGAACATGAAGTCGTTTCGGGGATGCACGATCACCGGCCGCTTGCCGACAGCCGCGGCGCCGATCGCGATGCCCGTCAGGGCGTTCTCCATCGCGGGCGCGTCGAAGACTCGCTTCGGACCGAAGCGGCGCAGGGCCTCCGTGGTGGAACCGAAGATGCCCGACGGGTAGTCGACCGCGATTCCGGTCACGAAGATGCCGGGGTCCCGCTCCATGGCCTGGACGAGGCCTTCGGAGAGGGCTTCGGAGTATTTGATGTTTCGCATCGTGGGCTCGGGTGGCGATGAGGGTCAGTACACGTTCTCGAAGAGCGTCGACGGATCGGGCCAGGGCGAGGCCTTCGCCTGCGCCACGACCGCCGTCATCTCGTCGACCACCTCCCGCCGCCATTCGTCGAGGCCAGCCTGCGTGGCGAGACCGCGGGCCAGCAGGCGGTGCCCGGCACGCTTGACGGGGCAACGCTGCATCCACGCTTCGACTTCCTCGCGGGTGCGATAGGTCCGGGCGAGCTCGTGATCGAACATCGGCCCCACGTGCTCCAGCCAGCGGTAGGTCTCGCACTCCAGGAACTGCGGCCCCTCGCCGGCGCGGATGCGCGCCAGCGCGCGCTGCGCAGCCTCGTAGACGGCGGCGACGTCGTTGCCGTCCACCTTCTCGGCCGAGATCTGGAACGCGCGCGCCCGGTCGCAGAGCCGCGTGCCGGAGGGCTGGCGCGTCTCGAGCGGGCTCTCGGTCGCGTAGAAGTTGTTCTCGCACACGAGGAGCACGGGCAGCTTGTTGACCGAGGCGTAGTTGAAGCTCTCGTAGACGACGCCTTCGTCGCAGGTGCCTTCGCCGAAGAAGCTGACCGCCACGGTCGACGCACCGTCCATCTTGAACGCGAGCGCACTGCCGACGGCCAGCGCGACGCCCTGTCCGAGGATCGGGCTGCTCCCCATGAGGCCGACGCTGCGATCGGTGAGATGCACCGACCCGCCGCGACCGCGGGAACAGCCGTCCTCGCGGCCGTACAGTTCCGCCACCAGACCGAGGAGGCTCCCACCCTTGGCGAGATAGTGGGTGTGACAGCGGTGATGCGTGTAGACGACATCGCCGGGGAGCAGGGCTTCGCACACGCCGACGGCGACCCCTTCCTGACCCACCCCGAAGTGCGTCGGGGTGCGCATCTCCTTCTCTCGGTAGAGCGCCGCGAGGGTCTCCTCCGCGTTGCGGACCCGGAGCATGTTGCGATAGAGGCCGACTTCGACCTCCGGTGGAATGCGCCCGGTTGCGGGCTGTTCTGGATCCGGGAAGCTCGAAATGGCACGCATGTGGAAGACAGGCTCGAAGGTGACGGGAGACGGCGGGCGCATCGGAGGCAACGGCGCGTCCCCGCGTTCCGGATGCGAGTTGGATACCGACCGCTGCCCAAGACCATCCCGATTCTACAGTCATCCGAACAGCGGAGAACGCCCGCGGACGAGGCTCGCGCGCACTGCGCCGGCGAATTGAGATCATTGCGTCCGACAGGTACAGTTCGTCCGCCTCGCGACCCCGGGTGCAGCGCGTGCACAGCCACCGTCGTGAGGTCGGCCCGGGCACCGGAACCTCTCACCTGTCCATAGCCCGTCTCCCCGTGGAACCCGAGATGCGAAGGAAGAGCGCAAGCGATGCGGTACGGGTGTACAGCAACCCGTTCATGGATGTGCACCACACCCGCGCGGAATTCGACGGGTTCCACAAGGACTACTTCGTCGTCGATCTCGGGCCCCGTGCGGGCGTGGTTGCGCTGCGCGACGGTGCGGTCCTGCTGACGCGGCAGTACCGCTTCCTGCCCGACGACTACTCGTGGGAGCTGCCCGGGGGGCGGGTCGACGCGGGCGAATCGCCCGAGATCGCGGCACGGCGCGAGTGCCTGGAGGAGACCGGGATCGAATGCCCGGATCTCCTCAGACTCGTCGAGTACTACCCGGGCCTCGACAACTTCGACAACCGCACGACCATCTATCTCAGCGAGGCCCCCCGCGTGGTGCGCGAGTTCGTTCCGGTGCCCTCCGAAGTGGTGGAGATCCGCTGGGTGCCGTTCGGCGAAGCCCTCGCGATGGTGACGAGCGGCACGATCCTCGATGCGCTCACCGTGACCGGAATTCTGGCCGTTCGCACGTTGCGCCGGGTCGGGTAGCTGCGACCGATGGCGTCATCCGAGAGCGCGCATACCGGCGACGCCGATCAGCACGAGAAGCGTGGCGACGACGCGGACCCAGCCGAACCGCTCACCGAGCACGAGGCTGCCGATGGCCGCAGCGAACACGATGCTCGTCTCGCGCAACGCGGCGAGGCGAGAGACACCTTCCATCGAGAACGCCACGAGGGCGAGCACGTAGGTGACGACCCCGAGTACGCCGGCGAGGGTGGCCCTCGGCCAGTGCGCGACGACGAAGGGCTGCACCTGCCCGCGCCGCGCCATCGCCACGCACAGGGCGACGCAGAACCCGTCGAGCAGCAGCAACCAGACGATATAGGTGGCGACGCTGTCGCCGACGCGCAGACCCACCGCGTCGATCACCGTGTAGACGGCGACCACCAGCCCGGTGAGCAGCGCCCAGCCGATGCCGCGCAGGTGCGCGCGGCGTCCCGTGCTGCCGCGATGGCCCGCGAATGCGGCGATGCCTGCGGAGGTGATCGCAAGGCAGAGCAGGCCGATCGGCGAGATGGCCTCGCCGGCAAGCGCGACGGAGATGCCGGCCGCGGCGAGCGGCACGACGCCCCGGGCCACCGGATAGGTCGCCGTCAGATCGCCGTGGCGGTAGGCCGCGACGAGAACGAAGGGATAGAGCGCATGCACGGGCAACGACATCGCGAGGATGCGCCACTGCTCGACGGTCGGGGGATCCACGAAGAACAGCGCCGGCACCGCGAACGCGCAGGCCATGGCGTTCATGTAGCCGCGCGTGAGGAGGCCGTCCGCGCTGACCTTGACCAGGGCATTCACCGCAGCGTGCAGGAAGGCGGATCCGAGCATCAGCAGAGTGGCCGTGGCCGCCGCTGTCGTGGAAGGCATGAATTCGAGGAGGTGACCGGGTGAAGACGCCGAAAGATAGCCCGACAACACGCAGCCAGCCACCATGAACTCCCCCGCTGTGCAGATGCTAGGCGTGGTCGCGACGAACCTCGCCAGCAGCCTATGGGCCGGCCTTTGCGTCGCCGCCTACTTCGGTGCGACATGGGCACTGGGACGCAGGATCGTCCCCGCGCTCGAGGGTCCCCTGGCAGGCATGAACGTGGCGATCGCCCTGTCGACGGGCGCTGCCGCGGCCGCGCTGGCGATCACGCTGCTGGCGTGGACCGGCATTGCGTTCGCGCCGCTCGTCGTCGCGCTCGCCTACGCGCCCCTCCTCCTGCTGCTGCCCGTGCCCGCACGACGCATCGGCTCCGTAACCCCACCGTCCCCGTCCTCCGTCCGCCTGTCGCCGGCGGGTCGCATGGCGGGCTGGTGCATCGCATTGCTCGCGCTGCATCCGCTCGCGCTCGCGCTCGCACCGGTCCGCGGGGGCGACGTCGCGATCTATCACCTTGTCGTGGCACGGTCGGTCGTCTGGAATCACGCGCTCGTCTTCAATCCGTTCAGCCACGACGCAGGCATCTACTACGGATGGCAACTCTTCTCGCTCCCAACCTACATCCTCGCCGGAGACCGGGGCTATCTGCTCTGCTCCGTCGGGGCATTTCTGCTGTTGCTGCAGGGTGTCCACCGCACCGTGCACGACCGCTTCGATGCGTCTGCCGGACGCGTCGCCGCGCTGGTCGTCGCGCTGGCGATCTGCGGCATGAGCCGCGAGTCGGCCGTGAACAACGATGTCCCACTCGTGCTGCTCGAGTTCTCGCTGCTCGCGCTTGCGCTCGCCGGCCCGACCACACTGCGGACGGCCTGGATCGTCGGAGGGCTCTCGGGTTTCGTCGTCGCAGTGAAGCTGATCGCCGTCGTGACGCCGTTGCTCGCTGGTGGGGCGTTCCTCTGGCGTGCGGGCACGCGATGGTCGATCGCCGCCGGCGTGATGGCCATTGCCGGCATCGTGTCGCTCGCCCCTTGGCCGCTATTCGGCTATTTCGCGAGCGGATCGCCCCTGCCCCACTTCCTCCTGGCATGGCCGCCAGACTCCGGCTATCTGCCGCAGTATCGCGAGACCATCACTTTCATGATGGAGCATTTCGGGCTCTGGTACCTGGCGAACGCCGGTCGGTTCTTCACGAGGGGCATGGAGTTCGTTCCCGTGCTTCTGGCTGGCGTAGCGCTGATCCCATTGAACCGAGCGACGCGGTCCGACCGCCTGTGCGTGGCGCTGGTCTGCTACGGCATCGGACGCATGCTGCTGCTGGTCGCCGTGAACCGCTTCGATCTCGTCGTGCTGTTCCACGACCGGTATCACCTCGGCTCGTGGCTTGCGCTCTGCCTGGCCGGTACGTGCGCGTGGATGCGGCTATCTCAGAATCCACCCCGCTCGTGGGCGAGGCCGGTGATGCGGTACGGTGCGCCGGTCGTGATCCTGCTCGCAGTGCTCGGCATGCTCATGCAACGGCCGATGTCCGCGATCGTTCGGACGAAGGGCGCCACACCGCTCCTGACGAAGGACCGCGCACTATGGACGGTGGTTCGCGACAACCTGCGGGATTCCGTCCTGGCACAGGCCTGGAGCACTCCGAACGAGGCGGGGTTCGACTTCTCGGCGCGGTTCCTGCCCGCAGACGCTGTGGTGGCCACCACAGCCATTGATCCGTATCTGCTTCGACGCCCCTTCCTGCAGATGCTTCCCGTCTCCGAGAATCTCGTGGACCTTTCCCAACCACCGGAGGCGCTGCTGCGCGCACTGAAGGCGCACGGCGCGACCCATCTGCACCTTGTCGAGTTCTCGGGTCTCAACGGTTGGATGATGCCCGTGGTGGAGCACTGGATCGCAGGACTTCGAGGCATCCCCGGTTTGCCTGGCGTCCGTAGATTGATCCAGTTCGACACGCGCATATCGCACGGCACGCAGGCGTACTTCGCGCTTGCTCCCGTGGCCTCTTCGATACCCTTCGGACCGCCGCAGGATCTTCGCGTCGAGGCGTGGTCACGCAGGGGCTACTGGAAGCTGCGCTGGTCGGCCCCGCCCGGCGGCGACCTCCGGATCGAGCGGAAGACGGGGGCCGACGCATGGGAATCACTCGGTGCGGTCGCCAGCGAGATCGGCGAGTTCCCGCTCGTGATGGCACTGCCGGCAGGTTCGTTGCTCCGCGTGAGCATCACCGGCCCGGGTGTCGCACCGCTGGTCGCCGAGTTGAGGATTCCGCAGCCGATGATCCAGGGGGACTCTGCATGGCCGATGCGCTGATCAGGACCGGCGCGGCCCGCAGCAGAGCGCGAACAGGTAGTGCGCCATCTTGTGATAGCCCGTGTGCACGACCTCGTCGTTCATCGAGAACATGAAGACGTTCCGGAAGTGTTTCGACATCGTCGCCTTGAAGTCGGGCATCGTCTTGCAGTTCACATGGCCCTCCTTGCTCATCGGCGAGGCGTAGTCCTGGGACTCCAGTGACGGCATGCCGATGATCATCGCGCCATCGACATCCAGCGACGCCACCATGTTGCCGAGGAAGGTGTCCTCGTGCCCCGGCAGGATGTGCTCGAGCACGTCGAGCGCGTAGATGCCGTCGAACGTCCCGCTCACCGGCCCCGCGAGCATGTCGTGCACGCGACACTCGAAGCGCCAGCGCTCGCTCATGCGGGCATTGGTGTCCTCGACGAAGAGCGGATCGAAGTCGACGGCGGTGAGGTGCCCCACCTCCTGGGCGACGATGCGCGTGGCGAACGCATCGGCGCAGCCGACCTCCAGCACCCGCGCTCTGCCGGAGAACATCTTCGCGACAAACTTGTAACGCGACAGGGTGAACGTGAGGCGCTTGGGATCGTCGTGCCAGGCCTGGCTCGTCATCAGGCCCAAGGACTCCAGACCGCGTTCGGCGCGATACTGGAGCATGACTTGGTACTGCTTTTCCATCGTCTGATCGTGACTCAACGTGGTCTCCGGTTGCCGTGGGTTGCCGTGGGTTGCCGTGCGTTGCAATGGGTCAGTCGGTGATCGTCCATTCCGGATCGATCTCCAGGATCGTCCAGAAGTAGTCCCCCGTGTATCCGGCCTCGGCCAGGATCGCGCGCCAGTCGACGGGCATGCCGTAGGTCTTCGCGGTCAGCATCCAGTCCTCGAAGACCGCACGCTCCTCGGGATTGCGGTACGCGTCCACCTGGACATACCCGCACCCCGGTGCGACCCGTTCGAACTCGGCGAGCGCGCGGATGCAGTCGGCACGATCGAGGTTGTGGACCGTGTTGATCGAGATGACCGCGCGGAAGCTCGCGTCGGGGAACGGGAGGTCGGTCGCGTTGCCGACGTGCAGCCGACCCACCACCTCGGGCTCGCAGTGCCGGACGGCATAGCGAGAGATGTCCAGGCCGAACACGTCGAGCCCCGGGCAGACCTTCATCAGGTCCTTCACCAGGAACCCCTTGGCGCATCCGACGTCGAGCACGCGATCACCCGGCCGAAGTCCGAAGTGCGCGACGATGTCCTCGGCGATCGGCAGCCATCGGCCGTCGTAGCGATAGCCGCCGTAACCCTGCTCGCGCGTCCCGTCGAAGTACTCGCGGTCGAAGCGCAGGGCGGCCGCCCGGTTCTCGGCCTTGCTGCCCACGCGGGCCTTCACGTTCCGCCGCGCCTTGGGGTAGCGGGCCAGCAGGTTCACTTCGCGTCCCGCCATGGTTGCCTCGGAGAAGAGTCGATGATCGAACGAAGGGGCCACGCCTGGTGTTGCGGCGCTGGCAGTCACTCCTCGGGTGGAACAACGGCCACGCGCATGGTGACCTCGGGTCCTCCCCCCTTCGGTCGCAGCAAAAACTCGTGCCGCTCTACGCCGGATCGGGCGAGCACTTCGGCGAGCGTCCGATAGCGCAGGGCCGCCGGCTGCAGTCCGACGCGGTCGAACCAGACCAGCGTCCGCCCTCCTCGGTAGGGCACGTCGGGGCGCACGCCCTCGTAATTGTGCCGAAAGGACAGGCCGGGCGCGTAGCGATCCAGCACCCTGCCGCCGACGCCGATATGCCAGGTCGGAAAGTCAGTCGATCCCTTCATCAGGAGTTCGAACACCCCTTCGTGATGGAAAGAGTTGTCAGGGAAGATCACTTCGATCGGCCCAGGGCTGGCGAGCCGGCGCGTTGCCTCGAAAGCCTCCCATTTGTCACGCGCACGTACTGTGGAGCCGGCGACGAGGTCGTAGGCGTAGGCGTGGTCGAAGGTGGCGACGGCGACTGCCGACCATGCGATGCAGGCCACCTCGATGAAGCGCTGAACCGGCTTCCAGGACGACACCGCGCCCAGCGCGGCGCAACCCACCGTGAGGATGAACACGCACGACTCGAAGAGCGTCGACCCCGCAGGTCGCTTCACGACGAACAGGATGTTGGCTGCCACGGACGCCAGGCAGAAGGCCATGAGCAGAAGGCTTCTTTGCTCGGCACTCCGCATCGTCATCAGACGGCCTGCGGCAAGCGTACAGGTGGCGATGCCGAACGGCAGCAGCAGATGGTAGTTGAAGTCCCTAAGGAAGCCGCTGAACAGTCCGCCCCAGAAGTCAGGCTCTGCACCGGGCTGCGACACGAATGCGAACCACACACCAGCAGCGGCGGTGAGTGCCCCGATGTTGCCGTGGTAGGAAACCACATGGACGGCGATGAACGCCAAGGCTGCGGAGACAGATGCGAGCAGTGCCCGCCCCGCCATCGGCCAGCCCGCACCGGCCACCGGCGCGAGCAACGGCACGAGCACGATGCCGGCCACGGTCAGCATCGTGATCTTGTTCGCCACCGCCATACCGACGAACGCCGCGGACCAGGCGACCTCGAGGCGGGACGGAACTCCGGCACCACGTCGCCACGCTCGCTGGAACACGACGACCGTGGCGATGCACAGAACGAGATCGAGGAAGTGATAGTCGGCCATCAGGGCGTAGTCGAAGCCCACGCGTTGGGTGCCGAAGATCGGCACGAGGGCCACCAGCGCAAGCAGCGCGAGTTCGTGGGCGCGCCGCCCTGGGGCTCGCGCGCCTGCGACGAGCAGGGTACAGGCTGAGGCGCTGAGCAGTCCGTTGGTGACCAGCGCGAAGAGATCGAGGCGTCTTTCGAGGGAGGCCGCCGCGATCCCTGGGAGAAGATGGAGGGTGCCGTAGACCGCGTGGTGCAGGATGCTTACGAGGTAGCCCACCCCGACGACGACAGAGGTGTCGCCCGCGAACATCCGCTCGCTGTAGAAGAAGCGGTACGCGAGCGGCTCGTTGGCAATGTCGAGGAACCCTGCGCCGGCGATCGCGCTCAGGAGGAACGGCGCCGAGAACAGCAGGCCGACCCCGACCATCGCGGCGATCGCGAACCAGCCCCCGGAACCATGGATCGAGCTCGCCAAGGACAACCGACCCCGCAACGGGTCACCCGCGCATGACGAAGCAGGGAGACGCCTCATGGAAAGGGAGCGGCCGATCAGGGATCGCCCCGACGGGTCTTCCAGATCCAGGTGAAATTGGTCCAGAGGCTGAACAGCGTCGAGACACCCACCGCCGCGACGCTCGCAAGCAGGTAGTGCATGCCGAGATACGTGAGGACATTCGCGACGCCCCACCACATCGCGAACGCACCGGCGTTCGCCACGTGATAGCCGCCGAGGTCACGCAGGGTCGGATTGCGCCGCCCGAACACCCAGTAGTGGTTGACGAAGAATCGAAGCAGCGTGCAGGCCTCGGCAGCAACGAGCGTTGCCACTGGCACCGTCAACCGCGCCCACTCGACAAGGGCGTAGAGGATGACCGTGTTGATCCCCATGAACACGAGGCCGGCCGTGAACCATCTGGCCATGCTGAGGACTGTCCGGCGATCGGGACGGGGCAGCGGGCGCCGGGTCCTCCGCCGGGGCGCCGGGCGGAGCGGCGTCGAAGGCGTGGCATCACCGACAGCTGGGCGGTCGTCGATTCGGACGCGCACGAGTCAGGCTCGCGGGGCCATGCCGGCAGCCGGCGGCCCGACGCGCGAAAGCGTCACCTCGTAGGTGAGGCGTTGCGGCCGGTGCGCATAGCGGGGCCTGTCCCGGAAGAACACATCGGTCAGTACCTGGAAGAACACCCTGACCGTCTCAACCAGCGTGCGGAGGGTGAAGGAGGTGCTGCCCACAAGCCCGGTCTGCCGGTTGCTGGAGAACTCGACGAAAGACAACCCCTGGCGCAGCAGCTTCACGTTGATCTCCGCGACTATGCTGAATCGCGTTGAGCGGAGGTCGAGCGCCCGGAGTTGCGCCACCGGATACACCGCCGGCCCGTTGATGTACTGGATGTAGAGATCGAAGACGGTCGTGTAGATGAGCTTGAAGAGCGTCGACATCAGGTAGCGCTTGCGCCCCCGGCATTCGTCGTTGTGAAAGTACACCATGACGATATCGGCCGCGTGTGCGTTCCCGACGAGCAGGTCGAGGGCCGAGGAGGGAATGTCGTTGTCGCCGGGGATGAACAGGAACTTCTCGGACGAGGCCTCGCGGATCGCGCGACGGATCGATGCCCCGAGCCCGATGTTCTGCGGGTTGCGCAACAACCGCACCTCGGGAAACTCCTGTCCGAGACGGTCCACGATCGCGGCCGTGCCGTCGGTGCTTCCGTCATCGACCACGAGCAGTTCGAGCTTCAGGCCCCGAACCTTGGCCGCTGCCGCGAGCACCGTGCGGATCGTGACCTCGATGTTCTCTTCCTCGTTCAGCGCCGGAATGGCGACGGTGAGCGATTGGGCGGTCGGGCGGATCAGGGCGGGAGCGTTCTCGATGCTCGGTACTTCGATGGGCACGCGGAGTTCGTTCATCGACTGAATTCTGGACCTGGAGAAATGGGACTGCAGGGACAACCACCGCTCGTCTTCAGGATCCTGGGCCCAGCAGCAGCGCGCGCAGGGCGGCGAAGAATCTGCCGACCGCGATGACCAGCCGCCCCGAGACGCGGAACCTGCCGTCGCGTGCCTCGATCTGGCCACCGGACTGCAACCGATCGAGGCGCCCTTCGAGTATCTCACGCGCCGGATAGCGCAGGAACATGTCCTTGTCGTCGAGGGGGACAGGGTCCCGCGCGAGATACTCCTTGAGCATCCGGATCCGCAAGGACGACACGTTGGCATTCACGACATTGAAGAGGATGAATCCGAGACAGGCGAATGCCATGAGGTGCATGGCCGACAGGGCGACCCTGTCCCCGCCGGTCACCGGCAAGTCGACGAGCATGGCCGCCAGAACGGCCAGGGTGACTGCGAAGCCCGCAGCGATCGAGACGAACTGTATCCGCACGGGTCCGGCCGGCGCCGCGAGCCGTGCGAGGATCACATGGACCATGAAGTCGGCGGCAACCCCCAGGATAGGGGCCAAGATGAGCCAGCCGGTCTGTCCGGTCATGGTTCACCCACCAGCATGGACTCCGAACAGGCGCGCGAGGATCACCGAAAGACGCGCCACCCGGCGGCCGCGGCGCGTCAGCATGAACCCGCTTCCGGAGGGTGCGACGAGGCCGTCGCGCCTCAGGGCATGCAGCCGCGGTGCCACGAACGCATCGTCGGTGATCACCCGCGCCAGTTGCTCGCGGGAACATCCCGCCTCGCCCGCCGCCTGTAGGGTGCGAATCAGCACGAGCGAAGGACTATCCGCGTCGACACCCGCATAGGTGATCAGATAGCAGGCGGTTGCCGCCAGGTACAGGAGCGACATCCCGGCGACGTCACCGCTTCGCAGGACTGAAGATTCTCCCGCGAACGATCCCGCCAGGACCGGCACGAAGAAGAAGACCAGCAGGATGCCGAGAGTCTGATGCGCCGGACGGCGAACACGCCACCAAATGAGGTGCACGGCCCAGGATATCGCCAGAAGAGCGAGAGTGGTCAGCAGCGCAGCCATGTGCGCCACGGGCCCGTATCAGGGTCGTCCGTTGCCATGGCTACCACGGCATCGCGGGCTTCGCGCTCACGAAAAGGCTGCCTTCGCGATGGGAGGTCGGCACGTCGGCCAGTGCCCGGACCCGGTTCCATCCGCGCTTCTGCGCATACATGCCGATACCCAGTCGGTCGAAGTGCTCGAAGACGGCCGCTGCGTTCTCGGGGTTGCCGATCTCGACCATGATGTCGAGGCTCGCCATGGTCTCACGCGTCGTTGCGAGCAGCAGTTCGCGCTCGTGCCCCTCAGCGTCGATCTTCGCGAAGTCCGCCCATGCGAACAAGGGCAGCACGGCGTGCGTACGGACCGCGAAATGCTCCCGCTCACCGTAGGAATCCTTGGAACCTGCCAGATGGCTGCCCGTGGTGTTTCCAAGGACGCGCACGAACTGCGCTTCGCCGTCGTCGATGGAGACGGCCGCCTGCGTCGGGACGACGGACGGGACATCATTCGCGAGCAGGTTTTCGCTCAGCAGGCCGAAGTGCCAGGGATCCGGCTCGAAAGCCCTGACATCGAACCCGCAGCGTCCCAGGATGATCGAGTGCAACCCGAGATTCGCACCGATGTCGAGGACGCGGCGGTAGCGGGCCCGATTCGCCGCGTAGAACGCGAAGATGATGAGTTCGTCAACGCCGAAGAGGTCGAGGGAATCTATGGCCCCCATGCGCGTGTATGGCAGCGAGATGTCTCCGAAGGGTCCGAAAGGCCTGGGCACGCGATCGGTCCCCGCAAACAGCCGCTCCACCTCTGAGCGAACGAGCACTTTGCACAGGCCGTACAGGGACGTGGACCGGTCGTGGAGTCCGGGGCTCTCGGTGAGCGCCGCAAAGATCAGTTCGAGCATTTGCATGGTGGAAACCGGTCAGGACCTCGAAACGGGAAGGGGCTCGACGATCATGCTGCGAAGGAACTCCTCGCGCGGCAAGAGGGGATCGGCATCCTCGTTGGGACGGCCGTACTTCACCTGGGGCACGACCCGGTGATCAGGCGCCAGCGCCACGTGGAGGAACCCGGGGCCTGGCGTGTCCAGCAGGGTGCGCAGCTTTGCAGGGATGTCGGCATTGAGGGAGACCTGGTGGGTCGTCCACCCATACGCCCGGGCCACGGCGCAGAAATCCGGACTCGGCAGTCCACCTTGCGGCGACGTCGCGTAGTAGTGGCCGCCGAGCCACATCTCCTGCGTCTGCCGCACCATGCCGTGTCCCTGGTTGTCGAGCAGCACAATCTTGATGGGCAACTGGTGATGGACCACGGTGGCGAGTTCCTGGATCGCCATCTGCAGGCTGCCATCCCCGGTGACGCACACGATCCGCTGCCCGGGGCGCGCGAAGCTCGCACCCATGGCCCCCGGAAGACCATAGCCCATCGGCGTGTTGTTGAACGCGTGATAGAAGCGCTGCCCGCGCTTGAACTCGAACGCCTGCATCATCCAAGCGAGTGCACAGCCGGTGTCGGAGAAGATGATGTCGCCGCCTTCGAGGAGCGCAGAAAGCTGCTTCACGAGCCAGTACGGATTCACGGATTCCTCGAGGGCGAACGCGGGACCGCACACGGGATAGCTCGCCTTCCATCCGTGAATGCGTTCCCGCCAAGGCGAGAAGTCCGGGAAGCGTCGACCCTCGGCACGACGCAGCATCGCCTCGAGAAACACGCGGGCATCGAGCGGCAGGCCGTGCTCGATGTGCACTCCCAGCCGGTCGAACTTGCGGATCTCCGCTGCGTCGATGTCGACCATGACGATCCGCGCACCACGGGCGAAGGTCGACGGTGGCGACCCGGTGGCCTTGGTGTCGAGGCGCGACCCCACCGCGATGATCAGGTCGGCGTTCTGTACGGCGAAGTTCGCATACCTCGCACCGTGCGTCCCGAAGCCGCCGACGGTCAGTGGATCGTCGTGGGGCATCAGGTCGGTGACGGCCCAGGTCGTGGCAACGGGCATTCCGAGCGTCGCGGCCAGCGCCCGCGCCTGATCCTCCGCGCCGGCGAGATGCACGCCCCAGCCGTAGACGAGAACGGGCCGCGCAGCGCCCGCCACGACGTCGAGACAGGCGTCGATGACCGCATCGTCCACGCGCGCGTCGACGTCTACGGCCAGGCCCTCGAACTCGAGAAGGCGCGATGGGTCGATGTCCATCCGCTGCAGGTCGTCGGGGACGTCGACCAGCACCGGTCCGGGGCGACCGGTGCGCGCGATCGCCACGGCCTTCTGCAGCTCGTAGCGCACCCGGTAGGGATCGGTGACGAGCACGGCGTACTTCGTGATGGACCGGCAGATATCGATGGTGTCCGTCTCCTGGAAGCCGATCTGGCGCACCCCGGTGTCGCCCTTCGCACGGAACGTCGCCACCTGGCCGGTGAGGTAGAGCACGGGGACGGAGTCGTAGAACGAACTGCAGATGCCAGTGATCAGGTTGGTGGCCCCGGGGCCACTGGTCGCCACCGCGCACCCGAGGCCTCCGGTGACGCGCGCGTACGCATCGGCCGCGAACGCGCCGGCCTGCTCATGCAACGGACAGATGTAGGTCGTCCCCGCAGCCTCCGCGATCGAGTGGATCAGGTGGAGCGAAGCCCCGCCCGAGATCGCGAACACATGTCGGATGCCCTGCTCGGCAAGGTACGCGGCGATGACGTCGGAGAGCTTCATGGGGACCGCCGGATATCGCGCCGTTCGTTGCCGGACCGGCGCAGCTTGAAGAGATCGGAGTCGGCGGCGAGCGCACTCATCAGCGCAGCACCGCCATCGCGCCAGCGGTCGTGGACGAGTGCGATATTCCGCCCGCCGATCACCGCCTTGCCCGCAGCCACGCACCAGCGCAGACAGGCGTAGATGTCGTCGTGGGACGTGCCGGGATCCGCCGATGCAAGGAAGTCGACGACCTTGTCGTAGTTGGCCCCGCTGCGCTCCGGCGACGCCAGCGTCTGCTCGTGTATCTTCGTTCGTACGATCCCGGGCCCCACGATGAAATAGCTCGTGTCGGCGCACTCTGCGTCGAGTAGTTCGCACATCTTCATGAGCATGATCTTCGAGACGCAATAGGCAGAATACGCGGGCGCCGCGCTGTTCGTGCCTGCGCCCGAGAAGAAGGCGACGGCCGGCACGCCTCCGCGGTGCCGGAACGGGTGCAGACCCCGTACCAGCCGCAACGGCGCCAGGGCGTTCACGTGAAGGCCGCGTTCCCAATCGTCGGGATCGCAGTCCGCGAACGGGCCGATCGGCTCCTCGGTGCCGGCCGCGATCACCAGCACGTCCCACGACAGCCCGGCGGTGCCGAACGACTCGATACACGCAGCGATGGCGCTGCGGTCCTCCAGATCGCAGGCGACAGCCGAGATGCCCGGACCGAGCGCGGAGACCGCCGCTTCGGTACGCACCGTGCCCCAGACCGTCCAGCCATCCGCCATGAAGCGCACAGCCAGTTCCCGCCCGATGTCGCTGCCGACCCCGATGATGGCAGCGAGCGGCATGGTCAGTTCCCCTCCATCCCGGCTATCGATGACGCCGCTTCCGCCAGCGACTGTCGTGGTGCCTCGAGCTCCAACGCCACGAACCGCTCGAGTCCGCGGTCGAGGGGAGTGAACACGAAGCCCGGGAACGATGCGAACACTGCCGAGTTCACGAACGTCCGGTGCACGACCGGGCCGATCGGTCGTCCGAGGTTGTAGAGGAACCGGAACACCTGCGTCGGCTTGTACGGGCGATGGACCGGAGAAACGGTCCGCGGCGCATTGACGATGCGCACCGCGCCGCCAGCCAGATGCGCAACGATGGCGGCGACCCGGGCAAAGGAAGTCGCCGGTCGGAACGCGACGTTGAGGGCGCCCACGCTTCGGTGGCAAATCGCGAGTCCCATGAGTTCGACAGCGTCGTCGACGAACACGTGGCTACGCCGCTCCTCGCCGCCGCCGAACAATTCGATGCACGCATTCTTCAGTGCCGTCCGCACGAATCGATTCGGACCGTACGCGTTGTGAGTGTCACCCGGGCCGTACACGCTGGTGAGGCGCAACACGCAGAACGGCACCGACTGTGCTGCAAGCGCGGTCCCGAACACCATCTCGCGTGCCGTGTGGGACAAGGCATACAGATCGACCGGCTCCCGGCTGGAATCCTCATCCAGCGGAATCTTGTGCGCGTCATAGACCGCATCGGAACTGAGATAGACGAACTGCGCGCAGGTCGATCGTCGAAGTGCACGACAAACCACGTCCGCCATACGGACGTTCCGGAAGAACGCGTCGTGACCTCGGCCCTTGTCCGGCGTGATGATGGCAGTCATGACGAGGACGTCATCGGGCCTCAGGATGTCGGCGAGAATGCTCGCGGACCCCTCCTGTTCGAGGTCGACATCGGCGCTGCCCAGGGAAAGGCTCGCGATCTGGTGCCTCGCGCACCATTCCCGCAAGTGAGTGGCCAGAAACCCCCGGGCGCCGAGGATGACGACGCGTGCCGGCTTCACCGGCTCCGGCGCGAGATGCGTCAGCATCCCAGCCGTCGGTGGACGAGCCCGGCTGCGCGACAGGCCTCCGGGTCCAGCGTGCCGTGGGGATCCAGCACGATCCGGCCACGCATCCGTGCGGCGACCGTCGCGATGTCGACGTTGCCGTAGAGCGCCCAGGGCGTCATCACCACCAGGACGTCGGCACCCATCGCCGCCTCGGCCGGGCTCGTGCAGCGTTCGATCCAGCCGAATTGCACGGGGTCGATCTCGGCCACGGGGTCGTGCGCGCGCACCTGGTGGTCGCGGAGGTGCGCGAGCAGGGCGAGTGACGGTGAGTTCTTGGTGGAGTGGGTGTCCTGCTTATAGGTGAGCCCCCAGACGGCCACGACGGCCTGCGGGTTCGCGTCGAGGACTTCGCGCCGCAGGGTCCGGAGCGGCCAGTCGCGGCGATGCGCGCTGTTGTGCTGCCAGGCGAGGATCACGCCGTCGTCGGCCCTCCCGCGATCGGGGAGCGACAGGATCGTCACCAGGTCGCGTTCGAGATTACCGCCTGCGACGCCGAGTCCGGGCTTCAGATATGCGTGCGGGCCGATCCGCTTGTCGAGCCGCAGCGCGGGCACGATCTCCGACCAGTCGGCGCCGATGGACTCGCAGACTTCCGCGAGCACGTTGGTGGTCGTGACGCTCGACACCAGGAAGAAGTTGATCGCGATCTTCGCCAGTTCGGCGCTCTCGTAGCGCATCGGCAGCACGGGGCAGCCGAACGCCGCATGCCATTCGCCGAAGCATCGGGGCAGCGGTGTCGCGGGATCGTCGACGCCGACGATGTAGCGCTCGGGTTCCATCGCGCGATGCACCGCGGCGCCGAAGATGAGCGTCTCCACCTGGTAGAAGACGGCCCGGCTCCGGAGGTCCCCCCGCGCGCATAGCGACTCGACCAGACGACGCGTGTAGCCGGGCGACACCTGACTGAGGATGACGACGACGGCATCGGTCCGCAACTTGGGGATGGTCTCCTCGATCAGCCGGGTCAGTGGCGCCGTATCGCTCCGGTTGGTCTCGTCGGTGCGGATGTCGAGCGCGAAGAAGACGAGATCGCAGTCGGCCAGCCCGCCGATGTCGGCCGTGTACGAGATGCGTCCGCGGTGGGCTTGGAAAAGGTCGACGAAACCCGGCTCCTCGATGGGAAAGGTGCCCGCGTTGCACCGTGCGGCGAGCGCCGCGTCGGGATGGAACGCCGCGACGTCGAAACCCTTCGCGGCCGTCGCGAGGCTGTAGACCAGCCCCAGATGGGAGAGTCCGACGAAGCCGATCACGAGGATGCCCCCACGCGTACCTGCCGATGGACTTCCGCGAGCCCCTCCCGCCAGCCCATGAAGCGGAAGCCCGGGAACGCCTTCAGCACGGCACCATTGTCGAACGGCCGATAGCCGCCATGCGGCATCGCGCCCACCCGCGGCGATCCCACGACGCGGGACCGGCCGCCGAACTCGGCGGACGCGAACTCGGCAAGCGCGCGGAAGGACACCACCTCGCCCGAGACGGCGTTGGCGATTCCCTGGCTGCGGTGCAGGACGATGCGGCGGACGAGTTCGGCCACATCTTCCACGAAGACGTGGTCGCGGCGCTCCTCCCCCTCGCCGAAGAGGACGATATCCTTGCCTTCGGCGGCAAGGCGGCGGAAGCGATTGGGGCCGTAGCCGTTGTGCGGATCGTCGGCACCGTAGACGAGGGTCGGGCGCACCAGCGCGATCGGCCCCGCATACGACTGGCGGAGCGCGACTTCGCGCGCCAGGTGCATGACGCCATGGAACGAATCCGGCTGCGCGCAGGCCGCCTCCGTCAGCGGCGTCGGGGAATCCTTGTAGACCGCGTCGGACCCGATGTGGATCACGTGCGCGACGGGCCGGGTGCGAAGCGCTTCGCACACCGCCGCGATCATCGTGATGTTGTCGGCGAGCATCGCGAGATCCTTGCAGGGCGCCTTCGCTGAGGCGACGACGAGCACGTCGTCCGGTGCCAGCGCCTCCGCCAGCCTGGCACCCGCCCCGGGCACCAGGAGGTCAAGGCCGGGGCGGCCGAGCGAAAGCGTCGTCAGGTCACCCGCCATCCGCTTGAGGATCGCGCCTGCGATGAAGCCGCCACCACCCACGACGACCACACGGGCGGGGGCTTTCGGTTCGGAGTTCAGGTGCGTCAGCATGGCCTCAGTCCAGCGCCGCGCGCAGACCGCGCAGCGTCTCGTCGATCCAGATGTCGTTGTCGATGTTGCTCTCGCCCCGCGTGCAGCACGCCTTGAAGTGGTCGTACTCGATGGCCCACGTGGGATCCGGCTGGACCAGCGTGACGGCCTCCTCGTCCGGACGACCGCTGGGCAGCTTGCGGTCCCGGACCGTGAAGGTGCTGGGCCCCCACTTGCAGAGCGACTCGATGTGGGCGCTGCCCTTCTCGGCGAACACGTCCGCGTAGAAGTGATTGCGCCACGAGAGCAGCGTGACCTCCATCTGCAGGACGGGCGCGCCGCTCTCTCCGCCAGCGCTGTCGGCACCGAAGGCCACGTGATCGAACGCCCGGTTCTCGAACCGGTTCGCCGAATGGATGCGGAACGGCGCGTCGGTGCGACCGAACCAGAAGAGCGCGGTGTCGAGCAGGTGCGAGCCCAGATCGGGAAGCACGCCGGCATCGCGGTCGCGCCATGCGGAGTCCCGGACGAGGCGTGCCGTGCCGTTGCCGTAGAACAGGCGGGCGCTGTAGATGCGGCCGAGCCGGCCGGACTCGATCAGCGCCTTCATGCGGACGAAGTGCGGTTCGAAGCGGTGGTTGTAGGCCGTGTAGCACACCGCGCCGTGGCTCCCCGCGACGGCCTTCAACGCGTCGAGCTGAGCCCTGGAGGCGGCGAAGAGCGGCTTCTCGACGAGGACGTGCTTGCCGTTCGAAAGCAGGTAGGTGAGCAGTTCGAGCTTGGCCTCGTCGGGCGTGCAGACGAGGGCCGCATCGAAGGCGGCGAGCGGGACATCCTGGACGCCCGTGTACTGCGCCTCGCGGTTGAAGGGATCGACCGTTGCGACGGCCTCGGCACCGGCGGCGGCGAGGCGCTTGCGCCCCTGGACGCCGAGGCCGACGACGATCACGCGCATGTGGAACGGGCTCCCTATTTGTAATGAACGAGCTTCTCGACGGCGTCGATCTTCTCGCGCACAAGCTCGGGCGTGACCGGCCAGTTGCCGTCGTGCTCGCACTCGACCGCGGCGGCCATGTTGCCCAGGATGGACGCGACCACGTCGTTGCGGGTTGCGACGAGGGACAGCGTCGCGTAGGCGAGGAGCGCGTCCCCGGCACCTACCGCATCCACGAGCCGGTCGACGAAGCTCTCGACGGCGAAGAAGGCCCGGTAGTCGACCGGCGAGTCGGAGCGATACGTGATGATGCCGCGGTCGCCGAGCTTCAGGATGAGCGTCTTGCACTTCGCACGCGTGTGAAGCTCGAGGGCGAGCGGACGCACGACGGAATCCTGGTCACCCAGCGCGAAGCGCGCCTCGCGCTCGTTGGGCGTGATGAGATCGAAACCCTGGAACTCGAGGATGTTGCCCCACCGGCTCGCGACCTGGCTGTCGGCGACGCGGAAGGTGCCGTCCGGAATGGCGGCCGTGAGCTGGGGGATCGTGCCGCGATTGAACATGCCGTGGCGGAAGTCGCTGAAGACGACGGCCTGGCCGCGGGTGTCCGCGATCTGGCGCTTCAGCTGCTCGACGATCTTGTCGGAGATCGACCGGTTGTCGAGCGTGTCGACCTTCAGCAGCCGGTAGGTCTCTGCGACGATCGCGTTCTTGTTCGTGGTCGGCCGGGTGTCGTCGATGATCGGCAGGCAATGCACGCCGGCCGTGGCGAGATCGTCGAGCACGAAGCTGCGATACGCGTCGTTGCCGAGCACCGTCGAGAACGTGACCTCGGCACCGGCCGCCCGGAGGTGCTTCGCGACGATGGCCGCGCCGCCGGTGTAGTCGACCTTCTTCTCGAACCGGACGCTCATGGTCGGCGTCTTGGTCATGCCGCCGATCATGCTGCAGTACGTGTAGCTGTCGACGATCGTGTCGCCGACGACGTGCACCTTGAGCCCCTTGAGCTTCATGAGGGCATCGCGCAGGTCCGCGAAGGTGATGCCCTCGGCGCTCATCAACGTCATCAGCTTCTCGACGGCGATGCTGGGCGGGGCCAGTTCGATCAGGGCCGACGACGAATACACGATGTCGCCCGGCGTGAAGATCATCTCGCCGCCGTAGCTGTCGATGACGTTGATCTCCTCCTGCGTCTTCGGGTGTACCGCGCCGGCGGTGTACTCGTAGCCCTTCGCGAAGTAGTCCGGCTGGATGAGGCCGAGGTTCCTCAGCGGGGTCGGGTCGTGATCGATGACGACGTAGTCGACCATCTCGAGCGCTGCGAGGTTGATCGCCCGGAGATCCTCCGGCACGTAGGGCCGGAGGTTGCCCTTCATGATGTGCTCGTCGGCCGTGAGGCTGCCGACGAGGATGTCGGCCTTGGTCTTCGCGTACAGCAGATGTCGGACGTGCCCGGGGTGGACGACATCGAAGGTGCCGTGGCACATGATCACCTTCTTCTTGCGGGGCCGCGGACCGATGAGATCCCGAAGTTCCTCGGCGGTCTTGATCTTGTGGGAGAACATGCGCTTGCTGGCGGCATCCATCACGTCTTCTCTCGCGGCGACAGGAATTCGAACCAGGTCTTCGTCGCCTGCGCGATCGATGAAGGGTCCCAGAGCGGCGCGTCGCGCCAGTAGTCGATGTTGTCGAGGATCTTCCGCACGCCCTCCTCGAAGCTCACGAGGGGCTTCCAATCGAGTTCGGAAGTGATCCTGCCGATGTCGGCGAACGTGCAGTCGGGCTCTCCGGGACGCTTCGGGATGTGCGTCGTCTCGCCCCCGAGCAGCTCCACGAGCCGGTTGACCGACTGCGGATTGCCCGCGCCGACGTTGTACACGCGCCCGACCCGCCCGGTCTGCGCCGCCGCCAGGAAGGCGCGCGCCACATCGGTCACGTACAGGAAATCCCGGGACTGCGTACCGTCCCCCACCACCGTGAACGGCTTCCCGGCAAGCTTCTGCCGGAGGAACACGCCGAACACGGCTCCGTAGGCACCCGACGTTCGCGACCGCGTGCCGTAGGCATTGAAGATCCGGATCGAATTCACCGGGAGCCGGTACACGGCGTTCCAGTGGAAGACCGCCTGCTCGCCCTGGTACTTCGAGAGCGCATACGGATACTGCGGTGCGATCGGGTGATCCTCTCGGGTGGGCACGCCCGCCAGGCCGTAGCACGAAGATGACGCGGCGTAGACGAACTTCGCGACGCCCGCGGACCGCGCGCACTCGAGCATGTGCGCGGTGCCCTGGACGTTGGCAGACATGTATTCGAGCGGCCGCTCGATCGAGGGGACGATGTCACCGATGCCCGCGAAGTGGAAGACGTACTTCGCGCCGCGGAACAGGATGTCATCGGGCGCGTAGCTGCGGATGTCGCGCTGCTCGAGCACGACGTCCGGGTTGCCGCGATGCTGGGCGAGATTGGCTTCCCGTCCGCCCAGCATGTTGTCGATGACGCGCACGGCGAAACCCTGTTCTACCAGGAGGTCGACCATGTGCCCGCCGATGAAGCCGGCACCCCCGGTGACGATGGCGATCGGGCGGGCCGTCATGCCGCCTTCATGGCCTTGAGGCGACGCACGTTGAAATAGAACGTGTCATCCAGGCTGTTCGGCAGCTTGCCTGCATGGAAAGCGTCGCACAGGTCGCGGATGGCGTCCTCCACCGTCCGCTTCGGCACGAAGCCCAGCACACGCTGGATCTTGTCGGAGTTCACGTGGTACGAGCGGATGTCGTCGGTCGGTGTCGTGACGATCGGGATGTCTCCCTTGCCGGGAAAACTCTCCTGGACGATCCGCTTGGCGATCTCGGCAATCGACATGATCGACAGGTTCTGGAAGCCCGCGTTGAATATCTCGCCCGCGATCTTCTCGTCGGGAACGTCGAGAAGCAGCAGGTAGAGATCGACCATGTCCTGCACGTGCAGGTTGGGCCGCTTCTGCGAGCCGCCGAACACCGTGATCTTGCCGTTGTTGATGGCGTGGTTGGTGAGGATGTTCACCGACAGATCGAGCCGCTGACGGGGGGCATAGCCGCACAACGTCGCTGGTCGGATGGTGACGCAGACGAAGTCCTTCGACTGGTGCTTGAACAGCAGAGGCTCGCACATTCCCTTGTACTTGTTGTACAGCGTGAGCGGGATGAGCGGGTGGTCCTCGGTCACGTCAGGCGATTCGGAGACGCCGTAGACGGAACTCGAGGACGCGTAGACGAAGCGCCTGACCCCCGCCTGCTTGGCCGCGACCACCATGGGTTCGAAGGCATCCAGGTTGATGGACGTCGAGAGGTTCTCGTCGAGTTCGAAACTGGCGTCGTTGGAGATGCAGGCGAGCGAGATCACCGCATCGACACCCTGCAACGCAGCGGACAGGCGGATCGTGTCGCGGATGTCACCCTGGACGACGGTGAGGTTGGGATTGCCCTTCGGGAGGAAGGCATCACCGAAGTACATGATGTCGTAGACCGTGACGCGGTAGCCCGCATCCAGGAGTTGCGGCACCAGCAGGCTGCCGACATAGCCGGCCCCGCCCGTCACCAGCACATGCTCGAAGCGCATCGTCATTCCTTGTCCTGAGTTTCCCTGACCGTCCGCCGATCAGGCGGCGGCTCGCGTGGTGATGCCGAATCCGGCGGCGTTGGCATCCTTGTAGAACATCTCGACCGTCTCTAGCGAGTACGCGTCGAGGTCCTTGCCGACGAGCGCGAGTTTCTTGAGGATGTCGTTGGTGGCCGTGATGATGTGGCAACCGATGCCGTCGGCCTGGAAGATGTTCAGAAGCTCGCGCGGGCTCGCCCAGATGAGTTCGGCCCTGGGTTTCGATCTCAGGATCCGTACGGCCTCCGCCATGAGCGGCACCGGATCCCGGCCCGTGTCCGCGATCCGACCGGCGAACACCGAGACGATGGCCGGAGTGGCCGAGGCAAGCCGGTCGGTGATCCGCGCCACCTGATCGAGCGTCATGATGGCAGTGACGTTCACCTGCACACCCGCATCCGACAACCGTCCGACGAGCGGCCCGGCGAACTCGCCCCGCGTGTTCGTCACCGGGATCTTCACGTTGACGTTCCGGCCCCAGGACGCGATCTCGAAGGCCTGCCGCTCCATCTCGGAGAAGTCGTCGGCGAAGACCTCGAACGACACTGGTTTGTCCGGGACGATGGAGAGCACATCGAGTGCGAAGCGACGGTAGTCGTTCACCCCCGCCTTGCGCATGAGGGTCGGGTTCGTGGTGAATCCGGAAATGAGCGGGTTGGCGGCCATCTCGCGAATGCCATCGAGATCCGCGCCGTCGGCGAACAGCTTCACAGTCAACCGGCTGACATCCATCATGGCTCCGTGCTCCTTTTTGTTGGTGAAGGGTTTCCGGCAAGAATTCGGCTCACGGCATCGGCGAGCGAATCGACGACGACATACGGCTCATCCGGACGGCGTTCGTCGTAGCCGTAATCGATGAAGAACGCTTTGCACCCGGCGGCGTGCGCAGCCCCGATGTCGCGCCATCGATCGCCCACGAGGAAGCTCGCGCCGAGGTCGATCCCGTACCGCGACGCGGCGGCGAGCAGCATGCCGGGCTTGGGCTTTCGACAATCGCACGCGTCCGCTTCGACATGGAAACAGGCTTCGATGGCGTCCAGGTCGAGGCGACCCAGGAGGGATGCATGCATGTCGTCCACCACGCATCGCTGCTGGACACCCGTGCGCACGTCGGGCTGATTGGTCACGACGATGTTGAGATACCCGGCACGGCGGAGATTCAGCAGTGCCTCGGGGACACCCGGCAGCAACTCGAAGGCACCCAGATCCGGAGGGGGGAAGGGCTTTCCGTTGCTCACCACCGATCGGTTCACCACCCCGTCGCGATCAAGGAACACCGCCCGGCGTTGCACCGTGCTTACCACTTCGTCGCGACTTGCTGGAGCAGTGGATGCGATACGAGGCAATGCCACACCACGGCCTGAAACGCCTCGGCGTGCGGCGTGACCCGGTTCGCATCGACCGTCGGGACCACGACGACGCAATCACCGACCTGCTTCGTGTACCCGCCATCGCGCCCGACGACCCCGAATATCCTGAGGCCCCGCGACTTGGCCTCCTCGAGACCGGAGACGATGTTCGGACTGACGTTCTTCTCGCGATTGCCACCACCCACCGAGAACACAAGGATCGCATCGTTCGCATCGGCGCGGCTCGTCCGCAGCCAGGCGGCGAACACGGTCTCCCAGCCCTCGTCGTTGGTGCGAGCCGTCAGCTCGGACACATTGTCCGTCGGCGCATAGGCCTCGATCCCGCACAACTTCCGGAAGTCGTTCACGGCATGGCTGCAATTGCCGGCACTGCCGCCGACACCGAGCACGAAGAGCCGCCCCTGACGTTCCCGCAACGACGACAACTCCCGTGCGAGCGCCTCGATTCCGTCCAGATCGATCGACCTCGCGATCGTTGCGACTTCATCGAAGTATGTGCGGACGTGCATCTGGAATGACCCCTATGTGATATGGAAATGATAGCTTACGGACGAGGTCGCCGACACTCGGAAGAGCATCGAAGAGGCGCTTACGAACGGACTTCCGGGGTCGTGCGGCCGGCTCGTCGCGAAGCGCGATGTCCGGCAGCAAACGGTGCCGGAGCGCCCGGAACTGAGAGCGACTCTTCCCCAACTCATGCGGCGCGGGCAGCGCCCAGCAACTCGGCAAAGTACGCAATCGTCGCCTTCAACCCCTGCTCCAGCGGAATCGTCGGCCCCCAGCCCAGCTGCTGTTTCGCGAGCGTGATGTCCGGGCAGCGGCGCACCGGGTCGTCCTGGGGAAGCGGGCGATACACGATCTGCGAGCGCGAGCCCGTCAGCTCGATCACCTTCTGCGCCAGTTCGAGCATCGTGAACTCGCCGGGGTTGCCGATGTTGACCGGGCCGGTGAAGTCGTCGGCCGTGTTCATGAGACGCATCAGGCCGTCGATGAGATCGTCCACATAGCAGAACGAACGCGTCTGGCTGCCGTCGCCGTAGATGGTGATGTCCTGCCCCCGCAGCGCCTGCACGATGAAGTTCGACACCACGCGGCCGTCGTCGGGACGCATGCGTGGTCCGTAGGTGTTGAAGATGCGGGCCACGCGAATGCGCAGCTTGTGCTGGCGGTGGTAGTCGAAGAAGAGGGTCTCGGCGCAGCGCTTGCCCTCGTCGTAGCACGACCGGGCACCGATGGGGTTCACGTTGCCCCAGTAGCTCTCGACCTGGGGATGCACTTCCGGGTCACCGTAGACCTCGCTCGTGGACGCCTGGAGGATGCGGGCCTTCACGCGCTTGGCGAGGCCCAGCATGTTGATGGCGCCGTGCACGCTCGTCTTGGTGGTCTGGACCGGGTCGAACTGGTAGTGCACGGGTGACGCCGGACAAGCCAGGTTGTAGATCTCGTCCACTTCCACGTAGAGCGGCATCGTGACGTCGTGCCGGAGGATCTCGAACCGCGGATCCGTCAGGAGGTGCGCGACGTTCATGCGCCGGCCGGTGTAGAAGTTGTCGACGCAGAGCACCTCGTCGCCATGCTCCAGCAGGCGCTCGCAGAGGTGGGACCCCAGGAAACCGGCGCCGCCGGTCACCAGTACGCGCTTGCCACTCGATGTCATTGGATCTGCATGCGATGAGACTGCGGACGGAAGGCGCGGCCAGCACGCCAGGCAGGATGCCGCGCATCCGGCGACTGCGCCGAACGCTCACGTCAGGCGCCCCGGAACGGGCAACTGATGCCACTGGATTTTATAGGAGAATCCCCGCGTTCGGCGACCCTGGCGGCGGCATCGCGCGCAGGTCCGCGGGATGCGCGCGGCGGGCGGCATGCGAAACGCGAACCTCCGGAAGCATCGATTCCACCGAGACGCTGCCCCCGCGCGGTGAGAGAATCCGCCGGCTCGACAGGTCGGACGGCACGCCAGTGCTGCAGACCTGCAGCCTTTCCCATCACTGCCCGCGCCGGTGCGGGCCCTCGACGACGACATCGCGACGCCCCTTGCGCACCTTCCTCCTGGTCAAGACTTCGTCCTTGGGCGACGTCGTGCACAACCTGCCGGTCGTCACGGACCTCTGCACCGTGTTTCCCGGCGCCGCCATCGACTGGCTGGTGGAGGAGTCCCTCGCCGAGATCCCCCGCCTGCACCCCGGCGTGCGCCGGGTGGTCACGTCGGCGGTGCGTCGCTGGCGAGGAGCGATCTTCCGTGGCGGCACGTGGCGTGAGATCCACCGGCTGGGCGACAACCTCCGCCATGCGCACTACGACGCGGTGATCGACACGCAGGGCCTGCTGAAGAGTGCGTGGCTCACGCGGATGGCCAGCGGCGAGCGGCACGGCCTCGACTGGCGCAGTTCGCGCGAACCGCTGAGATTCTTCTACGACCACACGCATCGGATCCCGTGGGGCAGACACGCGGTCGTGCGCAACCGCGAACTCGCCGCCGTCGCGCTGGGCTACAAGCTGCCGGCGCAGCTCGACTACGGGATCGTCGCGCCGCCGCTTCCCGCCAGACCTTCCGAAGACGAGGCCCCGCCCGCGTGGCTCGATCACGACACGTCGTTCTCGTGGCTGCCGGATCGGCCCATCGTGGTCTTCCTGCACGCGACGAGCGCGGAATCCAAGCTCTGGCCCGAACATCAATGGAAGAAGCTGTCGGCACGCTTCACGTCCGCCGGGATGACGGTCGTCCTCCCCTGGGGCCAGGACGACGAGCGCAAGCGCGCCGAGCGCATCGCCGACAGCCTTCGCCACGTCATCACCGCGCCGCGCCTCAATCTCCGGGCCATGGCCATCCTGCTCGGACAGGCGCAACTTTGCGTCGGTGTGGACACCGGCCTCACGCACTTCGCGGCAGCGCTCGGCCGCCCGACCGTGGGCATCTACGTCGACACCGATCCCGCGGCGACCGGCGTCCTCGCGCCGGGCAAGGCGGTCAACGTCGGCAATCGGCGGGACCCACCCTCCCTGGCAGACGTGCTGAGCGCGATCGACGCCATCTTCTGACCGTGCGTCGGTGGCTCTACATCGTCGTGATGCATGCGCTGATCCCGTTCGCGCTGCTGCATCTCGCGTGGCGCGCCCGGCGCCAGCCTGCGTACCTCGAGCATGTCGGTGAGCGCTTCGGCCTGCAATCCGCCCCGGGCCCGGGGCCGTGGCTGTGGGTGCACGCGGTGTCGGTGGGCGAGACCCGTGCCGCCCAGCCCCTGGTGGCGGCGCTGCTCGCGCAGCATCCCGATCATGGGGTGCTCCTCACGCACGGCACGCCCACGGGCCGGGAGACGGGGAAGCAGCTCTTCGGCGACCGGGTGGCACGCGCCTACCTCCCCTACGACCTGCCGTGGGCGGTGAACCGTTTCCTCCGCGCATGGCGCCCGCGGGCGGGGGTCCTGATGGAAACGGAGTTGTGGCCGGAATTGATCGCCCGGGCGGGTCGTGCCGGCATACCGATGCTGCTCGTGAACGCGCGCCTCTCCGAGCGCTCGGCGCGGGGCTACGGCCGCGTCGGAAGCCTGACGCGCGACGCCTTGCGCGGCCTCGCCGTCGTCGCCGCACAAGGGCCCGACGATGCCGCGCGGTTGACCGCGCTCGGCGCCCGGCACGTTGCGGTGATGGGGAACCTGAAGTTCGACGTGACGCCCGATGTCGCCCGGATCGCCCTCGGCAGGACGCTCCGCGACCGCTTCGGCCCCGGGCGGGCCGTATGGCTCGCCGCGAGCACCCGGGAGGGCGAGGAGGCGATCGTTCTCGACGCGCTGGCCTCGATGCCCGACCCGGGCGCGCTGCTGGTCCTGGTGCCGAGACATCCCCAACGATTCGACGAAGTGGCGCGGCTGGTGGAAGCGCGCGGCTTCACGCTGGAGCGCCGCAGCGGGAATGCGCCCGTGGCTGCGTCGACGCAGGTGGTGCTGGGCGACAGCATGGGCGAGATGTTCGCGTACTTCGGCGCGGCGGACATCGCCTTCGTGGGCGGCAGCCTCGTGCCGACGGGCGGACAGAATCTGATCGAAGCGTGCGCCGTCGGAACCCCGGTGCTGATCGGTCCGCACACCTTCAACTTCGCGGACGCGACCGAGGCGGCGATCCGGGCGGGCGCGGCACTTCGCGTGTCCGACGCGCAGGGGCTCGCCCGGGCGGTGGCGCATCTGCTCGCGGACGATGCGGCCCGCGCGTCCATGGGCAAGGCCGGCGTCGCGTTCGCGGCGGAGCATCGTGGCGCGACCGAGCGGGTGCTCAAGCTGCTGGAGGAAACGCTGTCCCGCTCTCGGTGATCACGAGGTCCATGGACACGTCGTGCACGCCACGCGGTACGTGGTCGACGATCTGGCACTGGAACGCGGCCGCGACGCGCCGGAGCGGCGGGAGCTGCGGCAGCAGTCGATCATAGAAGCCTCCCCCGTAGCCGAGACGCCCCCCGTGTCGATCGAAGGCAAGTCCGGGCAGCAGCATCCAGTCGATGGCGGCAGGCGAGACCTCCTCGCAGCGTCGGGGGTCGGGCTCGCGGATACCCCAGACGCCCGGCACGAGATCGGTCGCGAGATCGCGAACCCGGTGGAGCACCAGGCCGCCCGCGACGCGATCGACCCGCGGCAGGATCAGCGCGAGACCACGTTCGAGGATTTCGCGGTTGAACGGCAGCGTGTCGATCTCACTGCCGAATCCGGCGTAGCTAAGAACTGCGCCCGCGCCGGACAGGTCGCATTCACGCAGGAGGCGATCGCGGATCCGCACCGACCACTCGTGCCGATGCGCAGGGTCGGCTGCGTCGCGGAGGCGACGAACGCGATCGCGGAGCGCGCGCTTCTCTGCACTGACGTCTGCGGAATCCACCGAAGGACGCGCCGCGGCCCGGGCGGCCGGTTTCGTCGCTGGACCTGCGGCGCAGAGCCCGGGAGCTACTTCGCTTCGGTCTTGAGGAGGCGGTTGACCGCCTCGAGATCGGCGACCGTGAGACGCCCCACTGCCTGCTTCAGCTTGAGCTGGGCGACGATGGTGTCGTAGGTTGCCTTCGCGAGATCACGCCGTGCGTTGGCGACCTGCTGCTGCGCGTTCAGGACGTCGACGGAAGTCCGGACACCGACGTCGCGACCGAGCTTCGTGGATTCCAGGGAGACCTGGGAAGATTGCAGGGCCTGCTCGAGCGCGCGGACCTGGGCAAGGCCCGCCGTGACACCGAGGAAGGACTGCTGGGTGGCCAGCACCGCCTGACGGCGCGCCGCCTCGAGATCCTGCTCGGCCTTGGTGCGGTTGGCCAGGGACTCGCGCACGCGGGAATCGACGGCACCGCCGAGATACAGCGGCATGCTGAACTGGAGTCCGACAACGGTCTGACGGATCTCGTTGCCGAAACCGAACGCGCTCGCGTTGGCCTTGCTGTCGCTGTAGCTGGCAACGGCATCGACTGTGGGCAGATGCCCTGCCCGCTGCTTGCTGACTTCGCGACCGGCGATCTCCACGGCGGTCTTCTGCACCTCGACCTGGAGACTCGTGGTCTGGGCCTGCTCGACCCAGGCTTCCATGCTGGCGGGGGCCGGCGGCATGAGCACGATGGGATCAGCCGGGCCGGCGAGACTGCCGGGATTCTTGCCGATGATCGCCGCGAGCGTGCGGTTCCGGACTTCCAGGTCGTTCGCGGCCGCGACCTCCTGCGCCTGCGCGAGGTCGAAGCGTGCCTGGGCATCGTTCGTGTCGGTGATCGTCGCCGTACCCACGACGAAGTTCCGTTTGGCCTGGGCGAGCTGCTCGGCGATCGCCGACTTCTGCGCGCGGATGAACGTGAGGTTCGCGCCGGCATACAGCACATCGAAGTACGCCTGCGAGACGCGGACCATGAGGTCCTGGGTCGAGACGCTCAGCTGGATCTCGGAGGCGACCACCTGCAGCTTCGACTGTTCGTAGGTCGCGTAGTTGGCGGGGCGGTACAGCGGCTGGGTGAGCTGCACACCGTAGACGCGGTTGCTGAAGTCCTTCTGGCCGGGCGACGGAAAGTTGGCGTTGCCGATGATGCGGGCGTCCAGGGTCGTGTAGCCCAGGTTCGCGGTGGCGGTGACCTGCGGCAGCAGACCGGCCTTCCCCTGGACCACGCGCTCCTGACCCGCGAGATAGGTCGCGCGCGCAGACGCAAACTGCGGGTCGGACACGACCGCTTCGCGATAGACGGAGAGGAGGTCCGCCGCACCGGCCGAGGCGGCACCGAATGCGAGGGACAACGCGACGACTAGCTTGGCTTTGCGCATGACTATTGGCTCTTCCTGAGAATCCGGGTTTCGTTCAGTACCGCGCCATGGAGGGGTCCACCGATCGCGCCCAGGCGTCGATCCCGCCCTCCAGGTTGTACACCCGGGGAAACCCCGAGCGCTCCATGATCATCGCCACCTGAAAACTGCGCATGCCGTGATGACACACCACAACCCAGTCGCGGTCCCGTGGCAGTTGCTCCAACGCGCCCACGCCCTGGGAGAGAGGCAACGGGACAGACCCCGGCAGCGAGCATAGCGCCGTTTCCCAGGCTTCCCGCACGTCGAGGATACCCGGAGATACCCGCTCGGCATCTTCCAGCCAGTCGTGCAACGCCTCGACACCGATCCTCTGCATCAGAATACGAACCGTCCGGATTCGCGCGCATGCCTGAGCGGCGGGATGCTGGTTTCGAAGAGGCCTTGCGAGGAGAAGGCGCCGGGCGACACGCAGGTGGTGAGCCGTGCGGTCATGATCGGCTCGCGACCGACCACTGCGAGCAGGCGACCGCCCGGGGCGAGTTGCTTGCCGAACTCCTCGGGGAGCTCGGGAACCGAGCCGGTCAGGAGGATCGCATCGTAGGGTGCGTGGCGTGTCCAGCCCGTCGCACCATCGCCCTGCTCCAGCGTGACGTTGGTGATCCCGCAGGCCGCAAGGCGAGCGGCGGCCGCGGCGCTGAACTCGGGAATGATCTCGACCGAGTACACATGGGCGGAGAGTCGCGCGAGAAGGGCCGTCGTGTACCCGGTGCCGGTGCCGATCTCGAGGACGCGATCGGTGGGCTTCAAGCCGAGTTCCTGTACCAGCCGCGCCTCGAGCTTGGGGGCCAGCATCACCTCCCCGTGGCCGATGGGGATCTCCATGTCGGCGAAGGCGAGACCGCGACGCTCGGCGGGGACGAACTGCTCGCGACGAAGCACTGCGACGAGATCAAGCACACGCTGGTCGAGAACATCCCAGGTGCGGATCTGGCTCTCGATCATGTTGGCGCGCGCCAGCTCGATGTCCATGGGCAAAAAGGCAGGATGACAACCCGGTCGATTATGTCACAGGCGGCGCCGGCAACCACACTAAATGACGCGTCGGTCATTTGGGGATGCCGCGGCGGGGCCGGAGCGGCCGTGGCCAATGCGGCTTTGCCTCCCGCCCGCCACTGGTTTAGTCTCCACATCCGAGCACACAGGGGTCCTGGCCGCGTTGTTCCGGCCGGGTGAGACAGTCCCTCAGCACCTGACCCGGGTAATGCCGGCGTAGGAAGATGTCGCCCACCGAGATTTCCAGCCGTTCCGTCCCCAATGTGGTTTCCATCGCCGGCGTCGATCCGTCGGGGGGCGCCGGCGTGCTCGCGGACATCAAGACCTTCTCGGCGCTGGGCGCCTACGGCTGCGGCGTGATCGCAGCCCTCACCGCGCAGAACACGCGGGCGGTCACCGGCATCCACGAGGTCCCGCCGGGCTTCCTGGCGCTGCAGCTCGAGACGCTCTTCGTCGACGTCCGCATCGATGCCGTGAAGGTCGGGATGCTCGCGACGAGCGACCTGATCAGCGTCGTGGCCGACGCCCTGCGCCGCCATCGTCCGCCCTTCGTGGTCCTCGACCCCGTGATGGTCGCCAAGAGCGGTGACCGACTACTCAGGCCCGATGCAGTGCAGGCGCTGATCCGCGAGCTGCTGCCGCTCGCGAACGTCGTCACCCCGAATCTGCCGGAAGCCGGCGACCTCCTCGGTCGTGAAGTCACCGAAGCGCCCGACGACATGCAGGCCGCGGCGCTCGACCTGCACGCCCTGGGAGCCCGCGCCGTCCTGCTGAAGGGCGGTCACGGCACCGGTGATCGCCTGACCGATCTCTTGTACGTGGACGGCCGGTCGGTGCTCATCTCCGCGGACCGCATTCCGACCGCCAACACCCACGGCACCGGTTGCACCTTCTCGTCGGCCATCGCCGCGCTGCTCCCCCGAAGGCCCACGCTCGAGATCGCCGTGCGCGACGCCCACGCCTATGTCCACGCCGCGATCGCCGCAGCGAGCCAGCTGCGCGTCGGCGAAGGTCACGGCCCCCTCCACCACTTTCACGCCCTCTGGCCGACGACGCCGGAAGCGCCCCTCACCGAGACGAGACTGCAACCATGAACGCACCCCAGAAGTTCCTCGCCAACGACGCCCGCGTCGACGACGCCGCCGTGAAGCCGCTGCCGCGGTCCCGCAAGGTCTACATCCCGGGGTCCAGGCCGGACCTGCGCGTGCCCATGCGCGAGATCTCGCAGTCCGACACTCCGGCATCGTTCGGCGCCGAGCAGAACCCGCCGCTGTACGTGTACGACACGTCCGGCCCGTACACCGACCCGGACGCGAAGATCGACATCCGCCGCGGCCTGCCGGCGCTGCGCGCAGGGTGGATCGAGGAACGTGGCGACACGGAAATCCTGACCGGTCCGACGTCGGCCTTCGGTCGCGAGCGCCTGGCGGATCAGGCGCTTGCCGATCTGCGATTCGACCTTGCCCGCGCACCGCGCCGCGCGAAGTCGGGCGCGAACGTGACCCAGATGCACTACGCGCGCCGGGGCATCGTGACGCCCGAGATGGAGTACATCGCGATCCGCGAGAGCCAGCGGGCCGAGTGCTACACGGAACTGCTGCGGCGCCAGCACCCCGGCCACGATTTCGGCGCGAGGCTGCCCAAGGCGATCACGCCCGAGTTCGTCCGCGAAGAAGTGGCGAGGGGCCGCGCGATCATCCCCGCGAACATCAACCATCCGGAGTCGGAGCCCATGATCATCGGGCGCAACTTCCTGGTGAAGATCAACGCTAACATCGGCAACTCCGCGCTGGGTTCCTCGATCGGCGAGGAGGTCGAGAAGATGACCTGGTCGATCCGCTGGGGCGGCGACACCGTCATGGACCTGTCCACGGGGAAGCACATCCACGAGACGCGCGAATGGATCGTGCGCAATGCGCCGGTGCCGATCGGCACCGTCCCGATCTATCAGGCGCTGGAGAAGGTCGACGGGCGCGCGGAGGAACTCACCTGGGAGATCTTCCGCGACACGCTCATCGAACAGGCGGAACAGGGCGTCGACTACTTCACGATCCACGCCGGCGTGCGCCTGCCCTACATCCCGATGACCGCGAAGCGCCTGACGGGCATCGTCTCGCGCGGCGGCTCGATCATGGCGAAGTGGTGCCTCTCGCATCATCGCGAGTCCTTCCTCTACACGCACTTCGAGGACATCTGCGAGATCATGAAGGCGTACGACGTCTCGTTCTCGCTGGGTGACGGTCTCCGGCCGGGCTCCATCCACGACGCCAACGACGAGGCGCAGCTGTCCGAACTGAAGACGCTCGGCGAGCTGACGCAGGTCGCGTGGAAGCACGACGTGCAGGTGATGATCGAGGGTCCGGGGCATGTGCCGATGCACATGATCAAGGAGAACATGGATCTCCAGCTCGAGTACTGCAAGGAAGCGCCCTTCTACACGCTCGGACCGCTCACGACCGACATCGCCCCGGGCTACGACCACATCACGTCGGCCATCGGCGCCGCGATGATCGGCTGGTACGGCACGGCCATGCTCTGCTACGTGACGCCGAAGGAACACCTCGGCCTGCCGGACAAGAAGGACGTGAAGGACGGCATCATCGCGTACAAGATCGCCGCCCACGCGGCGGACCTCGCGAAGGGCCATCCGGGCGCGCAGGTCCGGGACAACGCCCTGTCGAAGGCGCGCTTCGAGTTCCGCTGGGAAGACCAGTTCAACCTCGGGCTCGATCCGGACACGGCCCGCGAGTACCACGACGAGACGCTGCCGCAGCAGGGCGCGAAGCTCGCGCACTTCTGCTCGATGTGCGGCCCCCACTTCTGCTCGATGCGCATCACGCAGGACGTCCGTGACTACGCCGCATCACAGGGCGTCGCGGAAAGCGAGGCGCTCGAGCGCGGCATGGCGGAGAAGTCTGAGGAGTTCCGGCGGGAAGGCGGGGAGATCTACCATAAGGCGTAGTGCAGGCGCTCTGGGAAGGTCCGGGTGCGGAACACCAGGACCTCCCGGCGCAGGCGTCTACGCGGGCTGCGCAGTGAGGAACCGGGAGGGGTCCACGTTCCACTTCTGCGGCTGTTCGTGGCCGAGGATCCGATCGGCGCCGCCCCACCCCATCGACTTGGCGAGGTCCACCGTCTCGGGCTTGATGTAGCAGTTCTGCCTGGTGCTGAAGAAGGCGCACACCTTCGGCGCGAGGAGGTTGCCTTCCGTCTGCTCGGTCACGACGCCGAGCCTGCCGCTCTCCAGCATCACGAGGGTCCCGACCGGATAGATCCCGATGGTGCGCATGAATTGCTGCACCAGCTTCTCGTCGAAGTGGAACTTGCTCCACTCGAACATCTTGCGCAGCGCCTCGGTCGGCTCCATGCCCTTGTGATAGCAGCGATCGGAAGTGATCGCGTCGTAGACATCGACGATCGCCGACATCCGCGCGAGCAGCGTGATGTCGGCGCCGGCGAGCTTCTCCGGATACCCGGTGCCGTCCATGCGCTCGTGGTGATGGAGGGTGATGTCGAGGGGGATGTCCCCGACGGACCCGGTCGCCACGAGCGCTGCGTGCCCGTCGGAGGGATGACGCTTGATGAGCAGGAACTCCTCGTCGGTGAGACGCCCCGGCTTGTTCAGCACCGCATCGGGCACCTTCATCTTGCCGACATCGTGGAGCAGACCGCCGACACCCGCCTCGCGAACGGTCTCCGGGTCCAGCCCCATCGATCGCGCGAAGGTCACGAGGAGTGTTCCGACTGCGACGCAGTGCTGGAAGGTGTAGTCGTCGGCGCGCTTCAGGCGCAGTAGGCTGATGAGTGCACCGCTGCTTCGCGCCACGGATGCCGTGATGTCCTCCACGACCGCTTCCACGTCGGCCACGTGGATCGCGTGACCGAGCCGCACGTCGTTCATCACGTTGCGCACCACCCGACCCGTCTGTTCGTAGATCTTTCGCGCCTTGCCCATCTCTTCGGAGACCGTCCGCTGGATCGGCACATCGGGCTTCGCGGTCGCGGCCCGGAGCATGTCCGCATCGACCCGCTGACGGACTTCCTCGACCGTGGGCGCGCTGGCGTCATCGAGGCCGCGGGAGGTGTCGATGTAGATCTCCCGGATCCCCGACGAGACGATCTTCGCGATGTCCGCGGGGTCCTCCAGGAGGAATCGACTCCTGACGAACGGATGGGACATCCAGTCGCAGTTGAGATCGTGGAGGTACATGCCTGGCCGCAATCGGTCTGCCGCGATGAGCTTGATCATGAGTTCGGACTGGCGAGGAGACGTCGGTGAGCGGTGGTCGTGCGTACGGTGCCAGGTGCGTGCTCGGTTCGTGAACGCTTTGCGACAGAAACCCTGACCTCTTGATGCTGTTCGCGATGGCTTCAGTGGCTATAATCCGCCCCGCTCATGGATCCCACCGCCCTCCTCAAGGCGCTGGTCCTCGGCGTCGTGGAGGGGCTCACCGAGTTCCTGCCGATCTCGAGCACCGGCCACCTCATCATCGTCGAGCAGTTGCTCGGATTCACGGGCGAGAAGGAGAAGGCGTTCGCGATCGCGATCCAGCTCGGCGCCATCCTCGCGGTCTGCTGGGAGTATCGGGACAGGCTGGGTCAGGCCGTCTCGGGGCTCGCCCGCGATCGAGACCAGCAACGCTTCGCCCTCAACCTCCTCGTTGCCTTCCTCCCCGCGGCCATCCTCGGACTGGCCTTCGGCAAGCACATCAAGGCGTACCTCTTCAAGCCGGTCCCGGTCGCGACGGCGTTCGTGGTCGGCGGCATATTGATCCTGTGGCTGGAACGGCGTTACCGGCGCCCCCGCATCGACGACATCGACCAGATCCGCCTCCCCGACGCGCTCAAGGTCGGCTTCGCGCAGGCGCTAGCGCTGATCCCCGGGACATCCCGCTCGGGAGCAACGATCATCGGAGGGATGTTCTTCGGGCTGTCGCGCCGGTCGGCGACCGAGTTCTCGTTCTTCCTGGCCATTCCGACCCTCACCGCGGCAGCCGTCTACGACCTCATCAAGCACCGAGACCTTCTCGGCACGGAAGACATCGCGTTGTTCGGCGTCGGATTCGCGGCGGCGTTCTTCAGCGCCCTGATCGCGGTGCGCGGACTGATCCGATACGTGGCCCACCATGATTTCACCGTGTTCGCCTGGTACCGGATCGCCTTCGGTGCGCTGGTGCTGCTGACGGACTGGTCGGGCCTGATCGACTGGTCGAGTCACTGACGTTCAGCGACGCGCGTCGTGAAACGCGCGTGCCGAAAAGCGGACCCCGCCAGAATCTCCCGAGGTTCGGGGACGGCAGCCTCTCAGGACTGTGTCCAGGGCAGACCCGCACGCCGCCACCCGCCCACGGTGTTCCGCTGCCCTTGCCCATCGCGATCGCCCTCGAATCCCTCGAGCACGTTGTAGACGGCGGTGTATCCGGCCTGCTTCGCAGTCGCAGCCGCCGCGTGGGAACGCCCACCGCTCCGGCACAGGAACATCGTGAGCGCTTCCGGATCCACCTGCTGGCTGAGCTGGGACTGGAAACTGGCGTTCGGATGGCCTCCAGGGTAGGTCTGCCATTCGATCTCGACGCTACCTGGAATGCGCCCGACCCAATCCCACTCCGCCCGGGTCCTCACGTCGATCAGCTTCGCCCCCGGCGCCAGGCTCAGCAGTTCATGCGCTTCGGCGGGCTTCAGGGCGCCGTCGTAGGGAAGTCCCTGGGCGGCAGCCCTTTCCTGCGCTGTTTCGAGAATCTCGGTCAAGCGTCCCATGGGGGAGTCCTCCTTTTGAGTCAGGTTTTCCGTGCACCCAGGGAGGGATGCATCGGACGAAAACCCCAAAAAACAACGATCCATGATGGTGCAAACCGCAAGAATACGCACCAAAGTGGCTCGGTCCGGGTGGGTATGAGAGTGCTAACGAATTGTGGCACAATGCTTTTTCGTCCAGAAGCCGTGGCATGGAATCTGCACCCTTCCGGTACTCGAGCTTGATTTCCGGGGGCGATCGCGACCCCCAACTCCCCCCGAATTTCCGTCCTGAGGAGAAACAAGGATGTCCCCAGCCGAAGTCCTTCAACTGGTGAAAGACAACGAAGTGAAGTTCGTTGACTTCCGCTTCACGGATACCCGTGGCAAGGAACAGCACGTCACCGTTCCGTCCAAGCAGTTCGACAACTCGAAGTTCGAGGACGGGCATGCCTTCGACGGTTCCTCCATCGCCGGTTGGAAGGGCATCCAGGCGTCCGACATGCTGCTGATGCCGGATGCCAGCAGCGCCCGCATGGACCCCTTCACCGACGAACCGACCCTCATCATCACGTGCGACGTGATCGAACCGGCCGACGGCAAGGGCTACGACCGGGATCCGCGCTCCATCGCCAAGCGCGCCGAGGCCTACCTGAAGTCCTCCGGCATCGGTGACGTCGCCTACTTCGGCCCCGAACCCGAGTTCTTCGTGTTCGATTCCATCACCTGGAACGTCGACATGTCGGGCTGCTTCGTGAAGATCAATTCTTCCGAAGCGCCCTGGTCCACCGGCCTCGACATGGACGGCGGCAACATGGGTCACCGACCCGCAGTGAAGGGTGGTTACTTCCCCGTGCCTCCGGTGGATTCCCTCCAGGACCTCCGGTCCGCCATGTGCCTCGCCCTCGAGGAACAGGGTGTCGAAGTCGAAGTGCATCACCACGAAGTGGCAGCGCCCGGCCAGTGCGAGATCGGTACCAAGTTCGCGCCGCTGGTGCAGCGGGCCGACTGGCTCCAGATCATGAAGTACACGATCCACAACGTCGCGCATCAGTTCGGCAAGACGGCGACGTTCATGCCGAAGCCTGTCGTGGGCGACAACGGTTCGGGCATGCACGTCCACCAGTCCGTGTGGAAGGACGGCAAGAACCTCTTCGCAGGAAACGGCTACGCCGGCCTGTCCGAGTTCGCGCTCTTCTACATCGGCGGCATCATCAAGCACGCGAAGGCGCTCAACGCCATCACGAACCCCGGCACCAACTCGTACAAGCGTCTCGTACCCGGCTTCGAGGCACCGATCAACCTCGCGTATTCCGCCCGTAACCGCTCGGCCTCCATCCGCATCCCGTTCGTGCAGAGCGACAAGGCCCGCCGGATCGAAGTGCGCTTCCCCGATCCCACGGCCAACCCGTACCTCGCGTTCGCGGCGATGCTGATGGCCGGCCTAGACGGCGTGCAGAACAAGATCCACCCCGGTGAGGCCATCGACAAGAACCTGTACGACCTCCCGCCGGAAGAAGCCAAGAAGGTTCCGAACGTGTGCTCGTCGCTCGACATGGCGCTGGAGCATCTCGACAAGGACCGCGAGTTCCTCACGCGCGGCGGAGTGTTCTCCAACGACATGATCGATGCCTACATCGAGCTGAAGATGGAGGAGGTCACCCGCTTCCGCATGACGACCCACCCGGTCGAGTTCGACATGTACTACAGCCTCTGATCCGAACGGTCACGGGCAGAAGAGGGCGGGTTCATCCCGCCCTTTTTCTTTTTTCGCACCGCCCGATGGCGGGCAACGCAGCGATCCGGCCCCCACCGAGGCCGTGATCGTTCGGCACCGCCCCAACCGCATTGCCGGTCGCGGACCTCTCGCCTAGACTCGACGAAACTTCCGGACTGACAGGATCCATCGCCGTCCATGCATTCGCGCCGCAGGTATCTTTCGTTCGCCGCCACCGCACTTGCCATCGTGAGCGCATGCGAAGGCGCACGGGCCGATGCGACCTGCAAGTACATCGATGCGGAAGGTCGGGTCACCTTCGCGAACGTTCCTATCAAGAACGCCCGCCGCGTCCTCTGCTTCGATCCGGTGCCGGATCGCGCACCAGCACCAAAACAGCGCGCGGACGCACCACCGCGGCGTGCATCTCCGGACACCTCCGGCAACGTGAAGATCGATCCCGAAACACAGCGCCGCCGGGATCTCGACCGGCGCGGGATCCTCGAGCGCGAACTCGCCGAAGAGCGCGCCCTCCTCGACGAAGCCAACCGCAATGCTTCCGCCGGTCGCTACGACACGTCCGCCCAGGGCCAGAGCCGCGTTCGAGCCTTCGAAGAGGCGGTCGCGCGTCATTCGAAGAACGTCGAGGCGATCCAGCGAGAACTGCTTTCGGTTCGCTAGCACCACGCGCAGTTGCCAGGATCGCAGTCCGCCCGACCATCGTCCGGAGACTCTCCGGCGCACCACGCAGTGGCGCGCTTATTGCGAACGCTTGCCTCCATTCGGAAACCTAGAACATGAACCCCGACGCACGCGAGGGACTGGATCTGCTGTCGACGGCCGTCGTTCTCATCGACGCCACGCAGCGCGTCCGGTATCTGAATCCAGCCGCCGAAAACCTCTTCCGGGTGAGTCACAAGAGCATGGTGGGTCAATCACTACACGACGTGTTCGCGGAGTGCACAGCGCTCGATGCCGCCGTGGCGCTCGCGCAGCGTGACCGCTGCAGCTTCACCCAGCACGACCTCGCGGTCGTCGTGACCGCGGGCAACCAGATGCAGAAGCTCCTGCTGACGTGCACCGTGACCCCGGAGGACCACTCCGAACGCAGCGGCTTCATGCTCGAGTTCGCTCCGATCCAGCAACAGCTGCGGATTGCCCGGGAGGAACGCCTGCTCGACCAGAGCCAGGCCAATCGCGAACTGGTGCGCAACCTCGCCCACGAGATCAAGAATCCTCTGGGCGCCCTGCGCGGCGCGGCCCAGTTGCTCGAACGCGAACTCGATCGGCCCGAGCTGCGCGAGTACACGCAGGTGATCATGATGGAGGCCGACCGCCTTCAGGCACTGATGGATCGCCTCCTCACGCCGCACCGGCTGCCGCAAGTGTCGATGCTGAACGTGCACGAGATCACCGAGCGCGTCCGCAGCCTCATCCTCGCCGAGTTCCCGGGCATCCAGATCCGCCGCGACTACGACACCAGCCTGCCGCCGCTCGAGGGCGATCGCGAACAGCTCATCCAGGCCGTGCTCAACGTCGCGAAGAACGCGGCCCAGGCCATGAAGGGCCGGGGCACGATCACGTTTCGTTCGCGGGTCGTCCGGCGCGTGACGCTCGCGAAGAAGCTCTACCGCCTCGCCATCGCCCTCGACGTGATCGACGACGGCCCGGGCATTCCGGAAGACATCCGCGAGCGCGTGTTCTTCCCGCTCGTCTCCGGCCGCGAAGGCGGCACCGGACTCGGACTCACCATCGCGCAGACCTTCGTCAACCAGCACCACGGGTTGATCGAGGTCGAGAGCCAGCCGGGGCGCACGAGCTTCACGCTGCTGCTCCCCCTGCGCGACACGGCCGTTTCCAGCGGCGAAGACATTCCCTCATCGAAGCACTGACTCCCATGAAACCCGTCTGGATCATCGACGACGACCGCTCCATCCGCTGGGTGTTCGAGAAGGCCCTCGCCCGCGAGGACATCCCCTTCAAGACATTCTCCAGTGCACAGGAAGCCCTCGCGGCCCTCGCCGGCTCGCCCCCCCAGGTGGTGGTCAGCGACATCCGCATGCCGGGCAGCACGGGTATCGATCTGCTTCAGCAGATCAAGGAACAGCATCCGAGCCTGCCCGTCATCATCATGACGGCCTACTCGGACCTCGACAGCGCGGTGTCGGCGTTCCAGAGCGGCGCGTTCGAGTACCTGCCGAAGCCGTTCGACGTCGATCAGGCGGTGGATCTCATCCGTCGCGCGATGTCCGAGAGCCAGCAGCAGGAGGAGGTCGAGCAGGCGCCCGAGTCGGCGCCCGAGATCCTCGGGCAGGCGCCTTCGATGCAGGAGGTCTTCCGTGCCATCGGCCGACTCGCGCAATCGCAGGCCACGGTGCTCATCAACGGCGAATCGGGAACGGGCAAGGAACTGGTCGCACGTGCGCTGCACCGCCACAGTCCACGCTCGCCGCGCCCCTTCATCGCGATCAACACGGCCGCCATTCCCAAGGATCTCCTCGAGTCCGAGCTCTTCGGCCACGAGCGGGGCGCCTTCACCGGCGCGCAGACGATGCGTCGCGGGCGTTTCGAACAGGCCGAAGGCGGCACCCTCTTCCTCGATGAGATCGGGGACATGCCGCCCGACCTTCAGACGCGTCTCCTCCGCGTGCTGTCCGATGGTCAGTACTACCGCGTGGGCGGGCATCAGCCGATCCGTGCGAACGTGCGGATCATCGCCGCGACCCACCAGGATCTCGAGGTGCGCGTGAAGCAGGGGCTCTTCCGCGAGGACTTGTTCCACCGTCTCAATGTCATCCGGTTGAAGCTCCCCAGCCTGCGCGAACGGCGCGAGGACATCGCACTGCTCGCCCGCCACTTCCTCTCGAAGAGCGCGCGCGATCTCGGCGTCGAGTCGAAGCGGCTCACCGAGCCCGCCATGAAGTACCTCTCGGCGCTGGACTGGCCGGGCAACGTGCGCCAGCTGGAGAACATCTGCCACTGGGTCACGGTCATGGCCCCGGGGGTCAACGTGGATGTCGCGGATCTCCCCGCGGAGATCCGCGAGCGCGACACCCGCACCGTGACCGAAAGCTGGATTTCCGCGCTGGAACGCGAGGCCGAGAGCGCATTGAACCGCGGCGAGCGGCGGATCATGGACGAGATGACGCGGTCCTTCGAGAAGGCGCTCATCCTGAAGGCATTGGCGCACACCGGCGGCCGACGCATCGAGGCTGCCAACCTCCTGGGCCTCGGACGCAACACGCTCACCCGGAAGATCCAGGAGCTGGGTCTGGAGGACAAGGGGCGCGCCGACCATCTCGACCACGAGAGGGAAGCCTTGTAGGGAGACGCCGATTTCTGCGCGCCAACACGCGAGGCGATCGGAGTCTCCGAAGGGACGAATGCGACAGGCGCCGGCGCCCGGGACATTGCACGTCGGCGGAGGCAGGACCTGACCCGCTCAGGCCAGTTCGGCGATCACCGGTGCGTGGTCCGATGGACGCTCGAGCCCGCGCAGGGAGACATCCACCCGGCAGGCCGTGCAGGTCTCGGCCAGCGGCGTCGTCAGCAGGATGTGATCGATGCGCAGACCCATCTTCCGGCGGAACGCATTCATCCGGTAGTCCCACCAGGTGAAGGAGCGCTCCGGCTGCGGGAACCTTCGGAAGCTGTCGCTGAGGCCGAGTGCGATCAACCCCCGGAAGGCGTCGCGCTCCGGCCCGCTGCAGAGCACCTGTCCCGCCCACGCCGCCGGATCATGGACATCGATGTCCTCCGGCGCGATGTTGTAGTCGCCGAGGAGAGCCAACCGCGGATGGCCGGCGATCTCCGACTGCAACCAGGCCGTCAGGGCCGTCAGCCACTGCAGCTTGTACTGATACTTGTCGGAATCGACACTCTGTCCGTTCGGGATGTAGGCGCATACGATGCGCGAACCGGCGACGGTCGCGGAGATGACGCGCTTCTGCTCGTCCGCATACCCTGGGATGCCCGCGACCACATCGCTCATCGGCAGCCGCGAGACGATGGCCACGCCGTTGTAGGTTTTCTGACCCGAGAAGACCGAGGCGTAGCCCGCCGCAAGCAGTTCCGCCGCAGGGAACACGGCGTCTTCGAGCTTGGTCTCCTGGAGGCAGACCACATCGGGGGTCTCGCGGCCGAGCCACTCGAGAAGGTGTCCCAACCGGACCTTGAGCGAGTTCACGTTCCACGTGGCGATCTTCATGGGTCGGCTCCGATACGTTCTGCAGGACCCGACAGGATCGCATATCGGCAGCGGTCAGCCACCGACTCCCGCGTGGACTTTCGGAATGACCGCCATCAGGATCACAGGGCTGGATCGCGAGCCCGCTTCTGCGGTACGGTCGGCACTCGGGTGGGGTTGCCGTCGCGCGGGTGCATCCCCGCGTACGTGTTCATCGGGGCACCGTGCCCTGCTTCTCGCGGCAAGGCCGCGGCGCAGCCCCGACAAGTCACCGGTGAAGCAGTGGCGTGCAATGATCGACCAGGGAGACTCTGGTCCTCCGCGCTCGTTCCACCGTCCCGGCACCGCACGGCATCCCGGTGGATGGCTGGGCGGCGTTCGCCACCAAGGAGACGTTCCTGCACGAGCGCAATCGATCGGGCTTCTCGCATCCGCCGAAGCAGCGGCTGGGGAGCGACTGCCTCCAGGGCCATCCTCTGGGGCTTCACCGCGCTCGACGGCCTGCCCCTCGACTGGCACGAGCGATGGCCGTCGCCCGCGGGGTCGGCAGGTTTCTGACTCGAAGCCTGGGTGCAATGCTCCTGGCGGTGCTGCACGGAGTCTCGGCCGAGGCCTGCGACGTCACCCACAAGGTGATGTTCGCCGGCCTCGACTGGGACTCGAACGCCTTCCACACCGCAGTGGCCCGGCGCATCCTGCGCGACGGCATGGGCTGCGCGGTGGACGTGCTGCCCGGCGCGACCATCCCGCTCCACAACGGCCTCGCGCGTGGCGACGTCCACATCATGATGGAGGTCTGGGGGTCCAACACGCCGCCGAGCTGGGATGCCGGCGTGGCCGCGGGCCGGTTGGTGGCCCTGGGCGTGAACTTCCCCGACGCCGTGCAGGGATGGTTCGTGCCGAAGTACCTCGTCCGCGGCGACAGGGCCGCGGCGCCGGATCTCGTGTCCGTGACCGATCTGCCGCGCCACAAGGCGCTCTTCCGCGACCCTGAGGAACCCGGCAAGGGGCGGTTCCTCAACTGCATCGCCGGCTGGCAATGCGAGGTCACGAACACCAAGAAGCTGCATGCATACGGACTGCTCGAACACTTCACGAACTTCCGTCCCGGTACCGGCGCCGCGCTCGACGCGGCGATCCTCTCGGCCATCAAGCGCGGGCGTCCGGTGCTCTTCTACTACTGGGGTCCGACGTGGCTGCTGGGGCAGATCGGCGAGGCGGTCGTGATGCTCGAGGAGCCGCCGCACGACCCCGACGCCTGGCAGGCACTGATCCAGGAAAGCGATCCCCGCCGCGTGCGCAGGGCCACGGCCTATCCCGTGGTCGCCGTGTCGATCGGCGCCCACAAGCCCTTCATCGACCGGGCACCAACCATCCGCGCGTTCCTGCAGCGCTATCGCACATCGGCCAAGGTCGTGTCGGAGGCCCTGGCCCGCATGCGGGAGAAGCGCGCGAGTCCCGACGATGCCGCGCGGCACTTCCTCGAGACGCGTCCGGACGTCTGGCAGGACTGGGTGCCGCCCGAGATCGCGCAACGTGTGCGGGCGTCCCTCTGATGGGTGACGGGGTCCCACCTACCCTCTTCCCCGACTGGCAGACGCCGCTGCAGGAAGCCACCAACACGGCCATCGACGCGCTGGTGATCGGGTTCGGTGACGAGTTCGAGGCCGTGTCGCAGGCACTGCTCGCCGTCCTCCTGCCCCTGGAACAGGCACTCCGGAGTGCAGCGCCGTGGCTGGTGCTCGCGATCGCGTCGACACTGGCGTTCGCCGCGAGCCGCCGCTGGCAGTTCGCCCTTGGCACCGGTGGGGGCCTCTGGGCGATCGGTGCGCTCGGGCAGTGGGACCCGGCCATGCAGACGCTCGCACTGATCCTCGTGGCGGTGCTGGTCTGCCTCGTCGTCGGCCTCCCGCTCGGCGTCTGGAGCGCGCGTTCGCGCTGGGTGCAGCGCGTCGTCTCGCCGACCCTCGATCTCATGCAGACCATCCCCAGCTTCGTGTATCTCATTCCCGCGGCGATGCTGTTCGGCCTCGGGAAGGTGCCTGCCATCCTGGCGACGGTCATCTATGCCGCACCGCCGCTCGTCCGCCTGACGGCGCTCGGCGTCTCCCAGGTGAACGCGGAAGTGACGGAGGCTGCGCGGGCGTTCGGCGCGACGCGGTGGCAGACCCTGACGAAAGTCCAGCTGCCCCTCGCCCTGCCCTCGATCATGCAGGGCATCAACCAGACGACGATGATGGCCCTCGCCATGGTCGTGATCGCCTCGATGATCGGCGCGCGCGGTGTGGGCGAGACCGTGCTGGTGGGCCTTCAGCGCAACGACCCCGGGATGGGACTGGTGGGCGGGCTGGCCATCGTGATCCTGGCGATCCTGCTCGACCGTCTGCTGCAGGCTTGCGGCGTTCGTCTTCAGCCGCGCCGGCCGGTTCGCTCCTCCTGGATCGCCCCATGGCGCTGATCGAGATCCGCGGGGTCACCACGATCTTCGGCCCGGCGCCGCCCACGGCCCTGCGGAAGCTGCGCTCGGGATTGGACAAGGCGGCGTTGCTCGCCAGCGGCCATACGCTGGGGCTGGACGATGTCGATCTCGACATCCGCGCGGGCGAGATCTTCGTGGTGATGGGTCCGTCGGGGTCCGGAAAATCGACGCTGTTGCGCCACATCAACCGCTTGATAGAACCCACCGCGGGTCGGGTGTTCGTCGACGGGACGGACGTCATGGCACTGGGTCCTCGCGAACTCGTCGCGCTTCGCCGCAGGCGGATGGCCATGGTGTTCCAGGGCTTCGGGCTGCTGGACCATCGCAGTGTCGTCGACAACGTGGCGCTCGGTCTCGAACTGCGCGGCGTGGGTCAACGGGAGCGCCGGACCCGCGCCATGCAGTGGATCGAGCGTGTCGGCCTGTCAGGCTACGAACAGCACCTGCCGGAGCAGTTGTCCGGCGGCATGCGGCAAAGGGTCGGGCTCGCCCGCGCGCTCGCCAGCGAGACCGACATCGTCCTGATGGACGAACCCTTCTCGGCGCTCGATCCGCCGATCCGGGCGCAGTTGCAGCAGGAGCTGCTCGCCCTGCAGGCCGAGCAGGGTCGGACGGTGGTGTTCGTCACCCATGACCTGGACGAGGCGCTGCGCCTGGGCAGCCGCCTCGCGATCCTGTGCGACGGGGCAGTGGTGCAAGTGGGCACGCCGTGGGAGGTGCTGACCCGGCCGGCGGACGACCCGACGGCCGACTTCGCCCGCCACGTGAACCGGGCCCGGGCACTCGCCATCGGTTCGGCGTTGGCACCCTGGCCGGCCGATCTGCCGATGCCGGCCCCAGGGAATACCACGGACGCCGTCGACGCCGACGCCTCGATCGAGCAGGTGCTGCACCGGCTGGTAGGTCGCACCGATCCGCTCGCCGTTCGGCGCGGCAGTGTCATCGTCGGTCAGGTCTCGATGTCGTCCGTTCGCGCGCTGCTGGCCCCGCCAGACCGCGCCTGCAGCCGGTCGACGTCGGGGGGCGGCGAGAAGCGATCGGGGTGATGCGCAGGCGACCCGCGCGGATCTGCGGGTCAGGGCTTGTCGTCGGGCTCTGGCCGGGGAACTACGGGCTGGGGAACTGCGCGCTCACCCGCGTTGCGTGACAGCTCCGAGGACGTGCCGGACGCGCTCTTCCGGGCGGGGCCCGCCACGGGCCGGCGGACGGGCGACGACTTCGGGTAGCCGGCCGCATCGAGCGTCGAATGCCATTGCGTGGCTTCCCACCCGCGCACGATCGTCCGCCCGACGACCAGCACCGGCACCTCGACGGACGTCCCACCCGTCAGCTTCAGCAGTTCGGCCTGGACGTTCTGGTCGCGGGCCGCTTTCTCGGCGAACGGGACACCGCGCGCCTCCAGGAGCTTGCGACCGTCGTCGCACGCCTCACCGCAATCGGACGTATAGAGGGTGACCGGGAAACTCTTCGCCGCCATCTGCGTGGCATACGGCAGCGGTCCCGAACCGGCGCGGTCGCCGAGACTCTTCCGTTCGACGTTGCGGGCATCGGCCGGTGGCGGCGTGTCGGTGTAGAAGATCCGCCCGTTCGCATCGGTCCACCGATACAGCTTCTGGTCCGCATCCGCTCCCGCCACCACGAAGCACGCCGTCATGCACAGAGCCAGGATCCCATTCGCATTCACGATCGCCCTCCTTGCTCGCACCACCCGTCAGGTTCAGGCAGCGACCATCCCATTGTGCCGCAGGAGCGCGTCGATGGACGGTTCGCGGCCGCGGAATGCGACGAACGATTCCATCGCGGGACGGCTGCCACCGGTGCCCAGGATCTCCTCGCGGAACCGCCGGCCGGTGGCCGCGTCGAGTACACCGCGCTCCTCGAACAGGCTGTACGCGTCGGCAGAGAGCACCTCGGCCCACTTGTAGCTGTAGTAGCCCGCCCCGTATCCCCCCGCGAAGATGTGCGAGAAGCTGTGGGGGAACCGGTTGAACGGCGGCGGGATGACCACCGCGACCTCCCGACGGACCTCGGCCAGCAGGTCCATGACGCCCTGCTTGCCGCCCGGCTCGAAATCGCTGTGGACGCGCATGTCGAAGAGCGCGAACTCGAGCTGGCGGACGGTCTGCATGCCGCTCTGGAAATTGCGGGCGGCGACCATGCGGTCGTAGAGCGCGCGCGGCAGCGGTTCCCCGGTTTCCACGTGCGCGGTCATGTGGCGCAGGACGTCCCACTCCCAGCAGAAGTTCTCCATGAACTGGCTCGGCAGTTCGACGGCATCCCACTCGACACCGTTGATGCCGGATACGGGGAGATCCTCCACGCGCGTCAGCAGATGATGCAGGCCATGGCCGAACTCGTGGAAGAGCGTGATCACCTCGTCGTGGGTGAAGAGGGCCGGCTTGCCGTCGACCGGACCCGAGAAATTGCAGTTGAGGTAGGCCACCGGTGTCTGGATGCCGGACGGGATGCGACGGCGCCCCATGGCGTCGTCCATCCATGCCCCGCCGCGCTTGGAACTCCGCGCGTAGAGATCCATGTAGAACCGACCGACCACCTGGCCGTTGCGATCGGTGATGCGATGGAAGCGCACGTCCGGATGCCACACCGTAGCGTCCTCGGTCTCGATCACGAGGCCGAAGAGGGTCTCGACCACCTTGAACATGCCGTCGATGACCCGCTGCTCGGGGAAGTACTGCTTCACCTCCTGCTCCGAGAAGCTGTATCGCGCGCCGCGCAGCTTCTCGCTCGCCCACGTGATGTCCCACGGCTCCATCTTCTCCAGCCCGAGCTGGTCCCGGGCGAAGGCCTGCAGGTCGACGAGATCGCGCTCCGCGAACGGCCTGGCGCGACCCGCGATGTCGCGCAGGAAGGCGATGACCTGCGCCGGCGTCTCGGCCATCTTCGGCACGAGCGACAGTTCCGCGAAGTTGGCGTAACCGAGGAGCGAAGCCTCCTCGCGGCGGAGCGCGAGGATCTCGGCCATCGGGCCGGTGTTGTCCAGATCGGCGGGACCGAATTCGGATGCCCGCGTGGCGTACGCGCGGTAGAGCACTTCGCGCAGCGGCCGGTGCTCTGCGTACTGCAGCACCGGAAGATACGAGGGCATGTGCAGCGTGAACTTCCACCCCGTCTTCCCGTCGGCCTCCGCGGCGGACCGCGCGGCGGAGATCACGTCGGCCGGCAGTCCGCGCAACTCGGGCTCCGCCTCGACGTAGTGGGCGAAGGCGTTCGTCGCGTCGAGGACGTTGTCGCTGAACTTCGAGGACAGCTCGGCGAGCCGCTCGGCCACGGCCTTGAAGCGCGCCTTGCGATCGTCGGAGAGTTCCGCGCCGCCCAGCCGGAAATCCCGCAACCGGTTCTCGACGATCCGCTGCCGGGTGGGTGAGAGCGTCTCGAACACCGGACCCGACCGCAGCGCGCGGTACTTGCGGTACAGACCCTCGTGCTGCGAGATCTCGGTGCCGTACTGCGAGATCTTCGGCAGGTTCGCGTTGTAGACCTCGCGCAGCGCCGGGCTGTTCATGACCGCATTCATGTGGGAGACCTGCCCCCAGGCGCGGTACAGGCGCTCGTTCGCGTCGTCGAGCGGCTGGGCGAAGCCGTCCCAGTCGGGCTCGGCGGCGTCCGCGGCGATGCGCGCCACGAGGGCACGGTTCTCGGCGAGCAATTGATCGACGGCGGGCGTCACGAACGCCGGCTGGAATTCCGCGAACCGCGGCAGGCCGGAGAAATCGAGCAGGGGATTCATCGGGTGGCGTTTCCGGGAAGAGGTGGGTTGGCGTGTCAGGGTTGGGGGTCGGCGTTGGGTGTCAGGCGCGCGTGCCGGCGTCGAACACCGGACGGCCGTCGATGATGGTGTGGACGGTCCGTCCGCGCAGTTCGTAGTCGGCGAACGGCGTGCTCTTGCCCGAACTGACCAGCGCGGCCAGCGAGGGTTTCCACCAGAGCTCCGGATCGAAGATGCACAGGTCTGCGGTGGCGCCCGGCGCCAGCGTCGGCGCCGGCAACCCCAGCGCGCGGCTCGGGCCGGTGGTCACCGGCGCGAGCGCCTGCGCGAGGCTGCCGTCGTCGCCTGCTCGCAGCGCCAGGGAGAGCAGCGTCTCGACGCCGGTCGCACCGTTTGCGGCCTCGGCGAATGGGACCTGCTTGCCGTCGTCGTCCACGGGCGTGTGGTCGGAGCACATGGCATCGATCGTGCCGTCCTGCAGCCCACGGGCGAGGGCCGCGCGGTCCCGTCCGCTGCGCAGGGGCGGCGTCAGGCGGCATCGCGCATCGAAATAGCCGATGTCCATTTCGCTCAGATGCACGTGCAGGGCGGACACGTCGCACGTGATCCGCATGCCGTCCGACCGCGCGCGCCGGACCATATCGACGCCTTCGGCGGTGGACAGCCGGCAGATGTGCACCCGCACGCCCGTGGCCCGCGCGAGTAGGAGGATGCCCGCCAGGGCCACCGTCTCCGCGACGGCGGGGATGCCGGGCAGGCCCAGCCGCGTCGCGACCTCGCCGTCGTGCGCGACGCCGCCGCGCGCCAGGCTTTCCTCCTGCGGACGCAGCCAGACGGGCAGATCGAAGGTGGACGCGTAGGCCATCGCCCGCATGAGCACCTGCTGGTCGGGAAGGGGGGCATCGCCCTGCGAGAAGCCGACGCAGCCGGCCTCCGACAGCTCGACCATGCCTGTGAGGCGGTCGCCGCCGAGTCCGTGGGTCAGGGCCCCGAGCGGATGGACGCGGGCGAGCGCAAGACTGGACGCACGCCGGGTCAACATCTCGACGAGCCCGGGCTCGTCGAGCGGCGGGTCGGTGTCCGGCGGGCAGACGATGCGGGTGATGCCGCCCGAGACGGCGGCCGCGAGTTCGCTGTCGAGCGTTGCGCGGAACTCGAAGCCCGGTTCACGCAGGCGCACCGAGAGATCCACGAGGCCCGGGCAGACGACCTGGCCGGCCGCCTCGATGACGCGGTCGGCGACGAATCCCGGCGGCGGGGCGCCCACGGCGGCGATCAGGCCATCGGCGATGAAGAGGTCCGCCATGGCGTCGGTGCCGAGCGTCGGGTCGACCAGGCGACCGGATCGGATATGCAGTTTCATGGCGTCACCCGTTCCCGGCGAGGATGGCCATCACGGCCATGCGGACCGCGATGCCGAAGGTCACCTGCGGCAGGATCACCGACTGCGGCCCGTCGGCCACCGCGGAGTCGATCTCGACCCCGCGGTTCATCGGCCCCGGGTGCATCACGATGGCGTCCGGCTTCGCCAGTGCGAGCCGCGCGGGTGTGAGCCCGTAGCTGCGGAAGTACTCCTGCGACGAAGGCAGGAGCGCACCGCTCATGCGCTCGTTCTGCAGGCGCAGCATCATCACCACGTCCACCCCCCGCAAGCCCTCGCGCATGTCGTGAAAGACGCGCACCCCGAGCTTCTCGATGTCGGGCGGCATCAGCGTGCGCGGCCCGACCACCCGGACCTCCGGGACCCCGAGGGTCGTGAGTGCATGGATCTCGGAGCGCGCCACGCGCGAATGCAGCAGATCGCCCACGATCGCGACCGTGAGGTCGGTGAAATCCGTCTTGTAGTGGCGGATCGTGTATACGTCGAGCAGACCCTGCGTCGGATGCGCATGCCGGCCGTCACCGGCGTTGATCACGTGGATCTCGGGGCCGACGTGCCGTGCGATGAGGTGCGGTGCGCCGCTGGACGCGTGCCGCACCACGAACATGTCGGCGTGCATGGCCGAGAGGTTCGCGACGGTGTCGAGCAGCGTCTCGCCCTTGCTCTGCGACGAGGTCGCGATGTTGAGATTGACGACGTCGGCCGAAAGCCGCTTCGCCGCGATCTCGAAGGTCGTGCGGGTGCGCGTGGACGATTCGAAGAACAGGTTGAACACCGACTTGCCGCGCAGCAGCGGGACCTTCTTGATCTCGCGCTCGGTGACCGAGACGAACGAGCGGGCGGTGTCGAGGATCTGCATCAACGTCGCCCGCGGCAGACCCTCGATCGAGAGCAGATGCCGCAGTTCGCCGTCCGGGCCCAGCTGGGGGTTATGCGCCGCCACCGGCTTCCTCCATGGTGAGCGACAGCCTGCCGGAGGCGTCGCGTTCGAGCACGATCATGCCGCGGTCGGCGGGCACGTCGACGACATCGCCGACCCACTCGGCCGCGATGGGCAACTGGCGGCCGCCGCGATCGAGCAGGGCGGCGAGCCGCACCCGGCCCGGCCGGCCGTAGTCGAACAGCAGGTTCACGGCGGCACGCACGGTGCGGCCGGTGTAGAGGACGTCGTCCACGAGCACGATGTCGCGGCCCGGGATCTCGAACGGGAGGTCGGACGGCCGGACATCCGGCTTCAACCCGCGCTGGCGGAAGTCGTCCCGGTAGAAGGCCACGTCGAGGGTCCCGAGCGGCGTCGGAAGCCCGAGCGCGGCGTGCAGGCGTTCCGCGACCCACACGCCTCCGGTGTGGATGCCCACCAGCGCGGTGTCGGCGCCGATGGCGCCTCGCATGCGGCTGACGAGATGGTCGAGCGATAGCTCTGCGTCAGGCAGAGTCGGCGGTGTAGGCATCGAAGAACCCTTGAAGTATTTCGCTGGCGGCGACGCTGTCGAGGTGTGCCTTCTGGCGGCGCCCCCGCACCCCGGCCTCGCCGAGGGCCTGGCTCGCCGCGTGGGAACTGAAGCGTTCGTCCACGCGACGCACGGGCAGACCGAACCGATCCTCGAGCGCCTGCTGGAAGGCTCCCACCGCCGCGGCCATCGGATGCTCGGCGCCGTCGTCGCGCACGGGCCAGCCGATCACGAGCAAGGCAGGTTGCCACTCCTTCACGTATTCGCCGACGCGGGACAGGCGCACCTCGGGATCCGGCGTGTCGACGAGCTTGAGCGGATGCGCGATGCCGAGCGCCATCTCGCCCACGGCAACCCCTGTCCGGCGAAGACCGAAGTCCAGTGCGAGCACCGTGCCGGTCGCGGGTGGGGAGCGGGCTGCCTGGGTGGCGATGGTCACGCGTGACCCGCGGCCTCGGAGAGGCTCGCCGGATTCACGCCGAGGATGCGCATGGCGGCATCGAAACGATCCTCGCTCGGCAGGTCGAAGATCACGCTGGCCTCGGCGGCCACCGTCAGCCAGGCGTTCTGCAGCAGCTCTTCCTCGATCTGCCCCGGCGCCCAGCCGGCGTACCCGAGGGACACGAGCAGGTTCCCGGGTCCGCCGCCGGCGGCGACCGCTTCGAGGATGTCCTTGGAAGTCGTGAATCCGACCCCGTCGCGGACGACGAGCGTGGAACTCCACTCGCCCAGCGGCCGGTGCAGCACGAACCCCCGGTCCACCTGGACCGGACCGCCGAAGTACACGGGATGCGCGGCGAGCGCCGGGTCGTGGAGCGAGAGACCGACGCGACCGAAGAGGTCGCCCAGCGTCATGTCGATGGGCCGGTTGACGACGACACCCAGCGCTCCCTGCTCGTTGTGCTCGCAGATGTACGTGAGCGTGCGGGCGAAGTTCGGATCGACCATGCCGGGCATGGCGATGAGGAAATGATGGGTGAGATCGACGGTCTGCATGGGTTCGCTCCGGACCGGATTTTAGCCCTTACAGCGGCGGGACAGGCGCCGATCGGCACGGCGATCGGCACTCCCGGGCGGCATGATGCATCGGTCGACGCGTCGGGACGGGAATGCGCCGATGCTACCATCCGGCCCTCTCACGAAGCGTGGCGCCGATCCCACGGCGACGCCCCATCCCACGAGGTCTGCACCGCCCGCGGCGGCGCGCCCAGTCCACGAGGTCCGCACCCTGGCCACCGAGCAGGAAATCGCCCGTTTTCTCGCCGAAGTCGAGCGCCGCGCCTACCGGCATGCGATGTTCGCGCTGCGGGATGAGCACCTCGCCCTCGATCTCGTGCAGGAATCGATGCTGCGCCTCACGGAGAAGTACTCGGACAAGCCGCCCGAGGAACTTCCGCTGCTCTTCCACCGCATCCTTCAGAATACAATCCGTGATCACTATCGGCGGCAGAAGGTCCGGAATCTATGGACGACGCTGCTGTCCTCGCTGTCTCCCGATGACGGCGAGGAGAGCGATCCCCTCGAACGGATCCGGGTCGAGGACAACGAGGGCACTCCGGAGGATCAGGCCGAGCGTGCGCAGATCGCGGCGCTGATCGGGGATGCCGTGACGCGGCTGCCCAAGCGTCAACAAGAGGCTTTCCTGCTCCGTTACTGGGAGGAATTCGACGTGGCCGAGACAGCGCAGGCAATGGGATGCTCGGAGGGCAGCGTCAAGACGCACTGCTCGCGAGCCACCCACACCATTGCGGCCTATCTGCGCAGAAGGGGAATCACACCGTGAACGACACCGAACTGGGTCAGCGGCTCGCCCGCCGCCTCGACCCCTGCGTCGACAACCTCGATCCGCGCGTCCTGCGTCGACTCGAGGCCGGCCGCGAGCTGGCGATGGAGCATCTGCGCGAGCCCGTCGCGGCCCTGGCCACCGCGGGTGGCACCGCCCGAATGCCGGGCCCGTTGACGGGCGCCTTCCGCCACCGGCTGTTCCTGCCGGCGGCTGTTCTCCTGCTGGGTCTCGTCACCATCTACCTCTGGCAGGGCGCGGGGACCTCCGCCAACGACGGCGAGGAGCTGGAACTCCTCGGCGACGAACTTCCGATCAACGCCTACCTCGACAAAGGTTTCCAGCAGTGGATCACCCCCGCCATGCAGCGGTAGTGGCGAGGGTCGGGCTTGTCACCGCCCTGCTCGCCGCCCTTCTCGTCTTCGCTCCGGCCTGCGCACGGGCGGACGACGCGTTGACATGGAACCAGCTCTCCGCCTCGCAGCGCGAGATCCTGCAGCCCCTCGCAAAGGAATGGGACAGCCTCGAACCGGATCGTCGGGAACGCTGGATCGCCATCGCCCGGAAGTATCCAACCCTCCCCCCAGACCAGCAGGATCGCGTCCACCAACGCATGAAGCACTGGGCGGCACTGTCGCCGGCGCAGCGGGCCGAAGTGAAGGAGCTCTACAAGCAGATCCAGCAGCTCCCGCCCGAGCGGCGGCGGGAGATCCTCCAGAAGTGGTCGGAGTACGAACAGTTCCCGTCTGCGCTGAAGGACGCCCTGCGCGCAGCACGGGAGCGCAAGTGAGCACGCCGGAAGCCCCGCTGCAGGACGCCCCACTCCAGATCGCCCAGCTGTGGCCACGCTTCGGGGCATTCGTCTACGAATCGGTGCTGCTCTTCGGCGTGTCGTTCATCGCATCGTGGGTCGTGGTCCCGCTGCTGGGCGATGCGGCGGGCGGAGCGACCCTCGCCGCCTACCGCGGCTATCTGCTCGCCGTGTTCGGGATCTACTTCATCTACTGCTGGCGCCTGAGCGGCCAGACCCTCGCGATGAAGACCTGGGGGCTCCGGCTGCGGCGTGCCGACGGACAGCCGCTGACCCTGCCGGTCGCCGTCGGCCGCTACGTGCTCGCCGTGGCAGGCCTGCTGTGCATCGGTGCGGGGTTCCTCTGGGCCCTCGTCGATCGGGATCGCCAGTTCCTGCACGACCGGCTGATGGGTACGCGCATCCTCCGCGCCCCGTTCTGACCCGCCTGATCGGCCCGGCGCTGCGCCCGGTCAGCGGCGCTCCACCCACCACAGCATTCCGAACCCGCCCAGCATGAAGAGCGCCGTGGGGAACGCCGCACTGAAGAGCGGTGGCCAAGCGTTCAGCAGACCGAGGTGGCCGAAGAGGCGCGACGCGAGGTGGAACCCGAGCCCCAGCATGATCCCGATGAACAGCTTGGCGCTGATGCCCCCCTCCCGTGACCGGGAGTACGCGAACGGCAGGGCGATGATCATCATCACGATCACGGCCACCGGGTAGGTGATCTTCGAATAGAGCGCGATCTCGTGGCGTTCGGTGGCCTGCCGGTTGTCGCGGAGGTGCCCGATGTAATTGTAGAGATCGGCCACCGACATCCGCTCCGGCACGACCATCAGCACGGAAAGGATCGCCGGGTTGAGGACCGATCGCCAGTCGACCTCCGCTTCGCGCGTGGCGCGCGTGCCCTCCGGCAGGAACTCCGTCTTCGAGACATCCCTCAGCTTCCATCGATCGCTGCCCCGGAACTCGCCGCTCAGGGCCGAACTGATCGACACGAGACGCGACCGGTCGTCGAACTCGTAGATGCGCACGCCGGTGAGATCCGCATCGGTGCTCACCTGGGTGACGTTCACGAAACTCCGGTCGTCCTTCACCCAGAGCCCGGACCGGAACTCCTGCGCCACCACGCCGGTGTTCGTGGCCTTCAGCAGCAGACGCTGGGCGGCGTTCTCGGAGAGCGGCGTGACGAACTCGCCGATGACGAACGTGAAGGCGGCGAACGAGAGCCCGAGCGGCAGGATGATCGACAGCATCGATCGCGCCGACACGCCGGACACCCGCATCACCGTGTATTCCGAGTGGGCCACCATCTGCGCCAGGGCGAAGAGGGTGCCGAGCAGGGCGGCCACGGGAAACAGCTCGTACACGTGGCTCGGAATGGCAAGGGTCACCTTCAGGAGCGCGAGCGACAGCCGGTACCGCCCCTTGCCGACATCACCCAGCTCCTGGATGAGATCGAAGAACGAGAACAGCATGAGCAACGCCACGATCACGAGGACCGTGGCGCCCAGGATCTGGCGGCCCACGTAGCGCCGGAGCGTCTTCATCCGCGTCGCCAGCGAACGAGCGGCACGACCGACATCCGGCGCCAGAGCATGAACGCGAGCAGGCCGAGCATGAGTCCGTGCACGGTGAGCCAGCCGACGGCAGGCACGACGCGGCCCTGCCCGACCCACGACTGGAAGATCGACAGCAGATTGCTGTAGACCATGTAGAGCAGCACCGCGAGCACCAGATTGAGCGACCTTCCGGCGCGCGGATTCACGAAGCTCATGGGCACCGCTAGCAGCGACAGCACGAGGGCCGAGAGCGGAATGCCGGTGCGCCAGATGAGTTCCGCCTGATGCTCGCGCGTGGGATCGCGCAGCAGATCGAGGGACGGCACGGCGCTGATCGATGTCATGAGCTTGCCCGCCTCCTTCGCCTCGATGCGCAGGGCGTAGCGCTCGAACTCGGTGACGCGATACTCGGCCGAACCGGGCTCACCTTCGTAGCGGCGACCGTTCTGGAGCACCAGGAATCGATCGCCGTTCTCCGCGGTCTCGGAGAAACCCCGTTCCGCCACCATCACGCCGTCGCGGCCGTTCTGCTTGGAGTGCACGAAGATGTTCGCCACCATGGAAAGATCGGTCGTGAGCTTCTCGACGAAATAGACGCGGTCGGCCTGCTTCGATTCCTTGAACACGCCGGGCGACACGGCCGAGACGTCGTCACGGCTCTCCAGCTGCTGCCGGAACTCCTCGGACTTCTGCACGGCCCAGGGCGACAGCGCGAAGGACAACAGTCCGATCGTGAACACGAGAGGCAGTGCGAAGGTGAGGACGGGACGGATCCACGAGAGCAGGCTGCGGCCGGAGGCGAACCACACCACCATCTCGGAATCGCGATAGCTGCGGGTGAGCGCCATCAGCACCGCAATGAAAACGGTGAGGGAAAGCAGGATCGGGGTATAACGCAACGCAGCGAGGCCCAGCAGGATCAGCACGCCGTCGGGCGGGATGACGCCCTGTGCGGCCCAGCCCAGCATGCGGATGAGCTGGGTGGTGATCGTGATCATCAGCAGGACCACGAACACCACGAGACCGGTGTTCGCGAACTCTCGCAGGAGGGACCGCTGGAAGATCACGGCTTTTGACTTTTCTCGGATCGGGCGGGGATAATTTTCGGGCGCTCACCCCCCGCAGCGTCAGTCGGTATCACTTCATTCGGCAGCACGTGATTCAGTAGTACATCATGCGGAAGTACCTCGTGCGGAAGTACATCACGCGCCACCACATCATTCGACAGCACCTCAATCGATACTAACAGGAGAGTCCGTGGAATTCAGCCTGAAGCAGAGCCAGCCGGAACGTGCGCGTAGCGCCTGCGTCATCGTGGGGCTTCAAGAGGGCGGCAAGTTCTCGCCCGCCGGTCAGGCGCTCGACAAGGCCTCCTCCGGATACCTCACGCAGCTCGCGAAGCGCGACGATCTTCCCGCGAAGGCCGGCTCGTGCACCCTCCTCCACGCAGTGGACGGCATCGCTGCCACGCGCGTCGTCGTCGTCGGCCTCGGCGCCGCCGGCAGTCTCACCCTGAAGGGCTATCGCGATGCCGTTTCCGCCGCGGTCCGCGCCGCCGGCAGTGGTGGCGCCCGGGAAGCGTTGATCTATTGCACCGAGTGGGAAGTCGACGGCACCAGCGTCACCGATCGCACGCGCCACGCGGTCGAGGTCGCGGCGGAATGCGCCTATCGCTTCGACAGCCTGAAGAGCATCAAGGAACCGGCGCGGGGCGGTCTCGCCAAGCTCGCGCTGGGCGTGTCCTCCCGCCCGACGGCCGCGGAGGAACGCGCCCTCCAGCAGGGCACGGCGCTCGCGGCGGGCGTGGCGCTCGCCAAGGATCTCGGCAACCTTCCCAGCAACGTCTGCACACCGGGCTACCTCGCATCGACGGCACGCGATCTGGGCAAGGCGCACAAGTTCAAGGTCACCGTGCTGGAGTACAAGGACATACTCAAGCTCGGCATGGGGTCCTTCCTCTCCGTCACCAAGGGCACGGCCGAGCCACCGAAGTTCATCGTGATGGAGTACTCGGGCGGCACCAAGAAGGAAAAGCCCGTGGTGCTCGTCGGCAAGGGCATCACGTTCGACACGGGCGGCATCTCGCTGAAGCCCGGCGAGGGCATGGACGAGATGAAGTACGACATGTCCGGCGCCGGCAGCGTCCTTGGCACCTTCCGCGCGGTGGTCGGCATGGCACTGCCGGTCAACCTCGTGGGCCTGATCCCGACGTGCGAGAACATGCCGAGCGGCACGGCGATCAAGCCGGGTGACATCGTCACCTCGATGTCCGGCCAGACGATCGAGATCCTCAACACCGACGCCGAAGGCCGCCTCATCCTGTGCGACGCCCTCACCTACGCCGAGCGCTACGACCCCGCCGCGGTGGTCGACATCGCGACGCTCACAGGCGCCTGCGTCGTCGCGCTGGGCAACGTGGCCACGGGCATGTACGCGAACCGCGATGACCTCGCGAAGGCGCTGGAAGACGCCGGTCACGCCTCGTGGGACCGCGTGTGGCGCATGCCGCTGTGGGACGACTACCAGGAGCAGTTGAAGAGCAACTTCGCCGACATGGCGAACATCGGCGGCCGTCCGGCGGGCAGCGTGACGGCAGCCTGCTTCCTCGCGCGCTATGCGAAGAAGTACCCGTGGGCCCACCTCGACATCGCCGGCATCGCGTGGAAGTCCGGGCGCGAGAAGGGCTCCACCGGGCGCCCGGTGCCGCTGCTGACGGAGTTCCTGATCCGCCGGACGCAACGCTGAAGCGCTCGCCTCCCGCTCCCGCCGCGACCCGACCATGACCCGCATCGACTTCTACACGAAGGTCGCCGACCGCCTCCAGACCGCCTGCACGCTGTGCGGGAAGGCGGTTGCGCGGCGGATGCGGGTACTCGTGCTCACGGCCGACGCGGAGGCCACGGAACGCATGGACCGCCTGCTCTGGACCCACCCACCGGTGGGTTTCCTGCCCCATGTGCGGGCCGGCCATCGCCTCGCGGCGGTGACGCCGATCGTCGTCGATCACGATCCGGGCGCGGTGGAACGCGACGACCTGCTGCTGAACCTCCGACCCGACACACCGGACATCTTCAGCCGCTTCCAGCGCGTGATCGAGATCGTCGGACAGGATGAAGAAGACACGCGGGCCGGCCGGGTCCGCTATCGGTTCTATCGCGACCGGGGCTACGACATCACCCTCCACGATCTCGGCCAGACGGCCCCCGGGTGACCCGATGCCCGACACCCAGCCTCCCGTCGACAGTGACGACGCCGCAGACGACCACGACGCGGTGCTCGGAAGCGTCGATTCCCTGATGGCCCGGCTGCGGCCCGCGGTGTCGGTGCCCACCTTCGTGGCTCCGGTCGTCCCGACCGCGCCGCAACCGGTCGCCCCGGTGCGCGCACCGTCTCCCCCGGGCGAGATCCCGATCCTGACGGACGTCGTGAGCCTGGGCCCTGTCACCGTCCGCCCCGCCCCGCCGCCCCCACCCGACAGGGCGGACGATCTCCCGCTGCCGAACGTCGACGATCTCGAACGCGAGGTCTACCGCCGCCTCGGCGACCGCCTGGACCACGAGGTGGGTACGCTCCTGGAGCGTCGCGTGATGCCCGAACTCGCCGTCTCGCTCGACCATGCGCTCGCCCAGGTGGCCACCGAGATCAAGGGCAGCCTCCGGCAGCTCGTGCGGGAGACCATCGAGGAGACGCTGCACCAGCAAGTGCGCAATCTCCGCCTGCCTCTCGCGGCCGAGGCATCCCCCGACGGTGATTCTGCGGAGCCCGGAGCCGCACCGCCCGAACGCTGATCTCCGGGCTGCGCCCCGGTTTCCCGCATAATCGCCCGCTTTCCCGCCTCACCCAGCCCCGCCATGGACCTTCCGAAGAGTTTCGAACCGGCCGAGATCGAGCGCCGGTGGTACCCGTTCTGGGAATCGAAGGGCTACTTCACCGCCGGCACCGACCGGTCGAAGCCCGCCTTCTGCGTGCAACTGCCTCCGCCGAACGTCACGGGCACCCTGCACATGGGGCACGCGTTCAACCAGACCATCATGGATGCGCTCACCCGCTACCACCGCATGGCCGGGTACAACACGCTGTGGCTGCCCGGCACCGACCATGCAGGCATCGCGACGCAGATCGTCGTGGAGCGTCAGCTGGAGGCCCAGGGCCTCGTGCGGCGCGAGATGGGGCGCGAGGCCTTCACCGAGAAGGTGTGGGCGTGGAAGGAGCAGTCGGGCTCGACGATCACCGGTCAGATGCGTCGCATCGGCGACTCCTGCGACTGGGGCCGCGAATACTTCACGATGGACGCGAAGCTCTCGAAGGTGGTCACCGAGACCTTCGTGCGCCTCCACGAGCAGGGCCTCATCTACCGCGGCAAGCGGCTCGTGAACTGGGACCCCGTCCTCCAGAGCGCCGTCTCGGACCTCGAAGTGGAGAGCGAGGAGGAGGACGGCCGGATCTGGGAGATCCTCTACCCGTTCGCCGACGGGCCCGTGGGCGATGTGAAGGGTCTCGTCGTCGCGACCACGCGGCCGGAGACCTTGTTGGGTGACTCCGCCGTCGCCGTGCATCCGGAGGACGAGCGCTACCGGCACCTCGTCGGCAAACAGCTCACGCTGCCGCTGTGCGGCCGCACGATTCCGATCATCGCCGACGACTACGTCGATCGCGAGTTCGGCACGGGCTGCGTGAAGATCACGCCGGCACACGACTTCAACGACTACGCCGTGGGCCAGCGCCATGCGCTCGCGCAGATCAACGTCCTCACGCTCGACGCGAAGATCAACGAGAACGGCCCCGAGAAGTACCGCGGCCTCGACCGCTACGACGCCCGCAAGCGCATCGTCGCCGACCTCGAAGCGCTCGGCCTGCTGGTGGCCGCCAAGCCGCACAAGATGATGGTCCCGCGCTGCGCCCGGACCGGGGCCGCCGTGGAGCCGATGCTCACCGACCAGTGGTTCGTCGCGATGACGAAGCCGGCGCCCGCCGATGCGATGCATCCGGGCCGCTCCATCGCCGAGGTGGCCATCGACGTCGTCGCCCGCGGCGACGTGAAGTTCCACCCCGAGAACTGGGTCAACACGTACAACCAGTGGCTCGCGAACATCCAGGACTGGTGCATCTCGCGGCAGCTCTGGTGGGGACACCGGATCCCCGCGTGGTACGACGCCGAGGGCCGCGTCTATGTCGCGCGCACCGAGGAGGAGGCGAAGGCCCAGGCCGGTGGCGCCGCGGTCACGCGCGACGAGGACGTCCTCGACACGTGGTTCTCGTCGGCGCTGGTGTGCCACTCCACGCTCGGCTGGCCCGAGCCCGAAGGCGATGACGTCTCCGCGTACGACCTCTACCTGCCGTCGACCGTGCTCGTCACCGGCTTCGACATCATCTTCTTCTGGGTCGCCCGGATGATCATGATGACGACGCACTTCACGGGCCGCGTGCCGTTCCGCGACGTGTACATCCACGGCCTCATCCGCGACGCGGAAGGCAAGAAGATGTCGAAGTCCGAAGGCAACACGCTGGACCCCGTGGACCTCATCGACGGCATCGCCCTCGACCAGCTGCTGGTCAAGCGCACCACCGGCCTCCGCAAGCCGGAAGACGCCCCGCGCATCGAAGCGAAGACCCGCCGCGAGTTCCCCGACGGCATCCCCGCGTTCGGCACCGACGCGCTGCGCTTCACGATGGCCGCCTACGCGACGCTCGGCCGCAACATCAACTTCGACCTGAAGCGCTGCGAGGGCTATCGCAACTTCTGCAACAAGCTGTGGAACGCCACGCGCTTCGTGCTGATGAACACCGAGGGCAAGGACTGCGGCGTCGACGAGTCGCTGCCGGTAGAACTCTCGCCGGTGGACCGCTGGATCGTCAGTCTGCTCCAGCGCACCGAAGCGGAAGTCGCGAAGGGCTTCGCGGAGTACCGCCTCGACAACGTCGCCACCGCCGTCTACCGCTTCGTGTGGGACGAGTACTGCGACTGGTACGTGGAACTCGCGAAGGTGCAGTTGCAGAGCGGCGACGAGGCGCAGCAGCGCGGCACGCGCCGCACGCTCGTGCGCGTGCTCGAAGCCGTGCTGCGGCTCGCGCATCCGGTGATCCCATTCATCACCGAGGAGCTGTGGCACTCCGTCGCGCCGCTCGCCGGCAAGACCGGCGAGAGCATCAGCATCGCGCCGTTCCCGAAGAGCCAGCCCGAGAAGATCGACGCTGCCGCCGAGGCCCACGTCACCCAACTGAAGTCACTGGTCGACGCCTGCCGGAACCTGCGCGGCGAGATGAACATCGGGCCCGGTGAACGCATCCCGCTCATCGCCGCCGGTGAAACGGCCCAGATCGAACCGCACTTCCCCTACCTGCGCGCGCTCGCCCGTCTGTCGGACACCAAGCTCGAAGCCAACCTGCCGGATGCCGACGCGCCGGTCGCGGTGGTGGGCGAAGTCCGCCTGATGCTGCACGTGGAGGTCGATGTCGCAGCGGAACGCGAGCGCCTCGGCAAGGAGATCGCGCGGCTCGAAGGCGAAATCACGAAGGCGCAGGCGAAGCTCGGCAACGAATCGTTCGTGGCCCGCGCGCCGGCGAAGGTGGTGGAGCAGGAGCGTGAACGCCTCGCAGGATTCGAAGCGACGCTCGCGCGGCTGAAGCCGCAGCTGGCGAAGCTGTCGGGGTAGGTGGTAGTGGCGTGGGTCGGGCTACGCCCGACGCCCTGGCTCCAGGATTCGTCGCGGTGCCAATTCAGACGCCGCGTCGGGCTGAAGCCCGACCCACACCACCAACCGCCCCTCACCAATCCTCCCGCACCGCCCGCACCGCGTCCGTCGCGAGTGCCCGTCGTCCGCTCACCACGGACGTGATCGCCGCAGACGCGAGCATCGCGATCCCGAAGATCGCCAGCGTGCTCCACGGCATCTGCAGTTCCATCCCCCAGTGGAACGACTGCCGGTTCACCACGTGGATCAGCACCAGCCCGATCGCGAAGCCGAGCCCGTAGCCCACCAGCAATCCCGCCGCCGTCGCGGTCAGCCCCTCGGCCGCGAGCATCGTCGCGATCTGCCGGCGCGTCACGCCGAGGTGTCGCAGCATTCCGAACTCGCGGCGCCGTGAGATCACCTGCCCGCCGATCGCGCTCGAAAGACCCAGCAGTCCGATCACGACGGCCGCCGCCTCCAGCGCATAGGTCACGGCGAACGTCCGGTCGAAGATCGAGAGCGACAGCGCGCGGATGTCGAGCGGTGTCGAGAAGACCATGCGATCCACGCCCGGCAGCCGGCGGATCGCCTCGATGATCTCGCCCGCGCCGACGCCCGGGGCCATCCACAGCCCGGCATCGTTCGCCGTTGCATCGCCCGTGAGGCGCCGATACACGTCGCGATCGACGAGTACCGCGCCGTTCTGCCGCGCGTAGTCGCGCCAGATCCCGGCGACGTGGAACACGTGTGCGCGCCCGTCGAGCGGCAGCGTCAGACGGTCACCGGGTACGCGGTTCAGAAGCGTCGAGGCGGGCTCGGACAGCCACGCCTCCGGGAGATCCTTCGGGCCTGCCACCGGCCCCGATACGAGTGGAAGTCGCAACGCCGCATCGCCCGCGACACCGTCCCGCGCGAGCACGGTCGTGCGCGGCAGGGCCGGATCCGTCAGCACCTGCTGCCAGCGCAGGAACTCGACGCGATCAAGGCCGGGCGTCGCACGGATCGCCTGCTGGAGTTCCGGTGAGAGGAAGGCGGCGTCGCCATCGGTCGCCGCGCGGAGGTACAGATCGGCCGGCAGCATCGCGCCGAGCCACTCGTCCAGCGAATGACGGAAGCTCGCGACCATGATCGCCATCGCGGTCACGAGACTCACCGCCGCCACGACCGCCGCGACGCTGAGCGCGGCCTGGGTCGGATACGCGCGAAGCCGGGCGACGGCGAGCGACGCCGCGTCGGTGGCGGTCATGGGCAGACGGATCGCGACGAGTCGCGCGATCCTCGGCAGCAACGCGAGGGTGCCGCCCAGCAGCGCCACGATGGCGAGATACCCGAAGACCGGCAGGCCGCCGACCGGCGGCAGGCGCGTCATCGCGACGCCGAGCCCGATCGCGAGCAGCCCCGGCCACGCGGGACGCAGCGCCGAGAACGCGCGCTGATCGTCGCCGCTCTTCAGGGCCTGCGCGGGAGCAGCTCGCGCGACCTCGAACGCCGGTGCCAGACTGCCGGCCAACGCCGCGCAGACACCCAGCAGGGCGAAGAGCGCGATGGCGCCACCGTCCACGCGCAGCGGCGCCGAGGCTGCGTCGTAGAAGCCGGCGCCGAGGTCGCCGCCGAAGGCGCCGAGGATGAGGCGGGCCGCGACGAGCCCGATCAGCGTCCCCGCCAGTGCGCCCAGCATACCCACGACCAACCCTTCCGCGGCGAGCAGCAGCACGACCTGGCGACGCGTGAATCCGATGACCCGCAGCAGCGCGATCTGCGCGCGCCGCTGGGCGACGGCGAGCGCCTGCGTCGTCAGCACCAGCAGCCCGCCGGTGAACAGGGCCACCAGCGCGAGCACTTCGAGGTTCACGCGATACGCGCGCGTCATCCTCGCGGTCGTCTGCGCGCCCGCGTCGGGGCGCTCCGCCACCACGCCTGGGGGCAGGGCGAGTGCGGCGAGCACGGTGGCCACGTCCGTCTCCGGATCCAGCCGGAGATCCACGCGGGAGACGAGGCCTTCGCGCCCGAAGAGCGTCTGCGCTGCGGCGATGTCCATGATCGCCCAGCGACCGCGCGCAGCGTCCCCGCCGGCACTGCCGACGACGCGCAGTTCGCGCACGGCGACGCCGGCCTGCACGCGGAGCGTCCCCCCGACGGAGAGTCCGAGGGACGCGGCGGCCATCGGCGAGAGGAAGACGGTGTCGGGGCGCAGCAGATCGAGACGGTCGGTGCCTTCGCCCACCAGGCCCGGCTGGAGCGAAAGCGCGCGGAAGAGGTCGATCCCCATGACGTGCAGCACCTCGCGGGAATCGGCGAGCGGCGCGTCGACCTCGATCACCGGACTCGCGAGCCGCACGCCCGGCGTGCGCGCGAGCACCGGATAGAGCGCCTCGTCGAAGCCTTCGCGGGCGCCGCGCACCACGAGATCCGCCTCGCCCGAGAGTGCGCGGGAGGCGGCGGCGAACTCGTCGACGGCCGACGCGTTGATCACGCGCACCGCAAGACCCAGCGCGACGCCGAGCGCGATGGCGAGCACCGACAGCGCGAACCGGGCGGGATGCTGGAGGAGCGGCCCGCGCAACAGTGCGAGCCACAGGGGCATGGCGGCGAACGACGAGGACGGCATGCCCCGAGGGTACTGCACCGTGCGGCCACGGCACACCCTCGTCGGCGCACAGTCGGGACGCACCGTCGGAACGCAAATTCGGGACGCACATTCGCGACGCACGGCCGGACGGTGCGGACCCGACATGGTGCATCGATCTTCGCACCGACGACGGACCGGTGCTGCTGCCCGTGGCGGAGCGCGCCGCGGAGCTCCGCCGCGACACACCGCACACATCTTGCGACACGACCCGGAGTGCCCGAACCGCTCACCAGGGAGACGCGACCATGGACGCCAGGACCCCGGCCCTGCCGCCGGCAGAGGCCACGGTGGATGACGCGACGACCCCCGCGACCGCGGACCTCCAGCAGGCCTTCCTCGACAACCTCTTCCACCGCCAGGGCAAGTTCCCCGCACTCGCGAACCAGCGCGACTACTACCTCGCGCTCGCGTACCTCGTGCGCGACCGCATGCTGCGGCGATGGATCAGCACGGCGGCCGCGTACACGCGCAGCGGTTCCCGCACGGTGGCGTATCTCTCCGCGGAGTTCCTGCTCGGTCCGCACCTCGCCAACAACCTCGTGAACCTCGGCATCGAGGACGAGGTCCGCCAGGCGACCGCCGAACTCGGTCTCGACCTCGACGCGCTGCTGCTGGAGGAGGAGGAACCCGGGCTCGGCAATGGGGGCCTGGGCCGCCTCGCCGCGTGCTTCCTCGACTCCCTCGCCACGCTGCAGATCCCCGCGCTCGGCTATGGCATCCGGTACGAATACGGGATCTTCCGGCAGGAGATCGTCGACGGCTGGCAGGTGGAGCGCACCGACAACTGGCTGCGCAACGGCACGCCGTGGGACGTCCCGCGGCCCGAGTGGGCGGTGGAGGTCAGGTTCGGCGGCCGGACCGAGTCGTACACCGACGAGCGGGGCCGCTTCCGCACGCGCTGGCTGCCGGAGCGCATGGTGATCGGCCAGCCGTACGACACCCCCATCCTCGGCTATCGCACCAACACCGCGAACACGCTGCGCCTGTGGAAGGCCGAGGCCCCCGAGTCGTTCGACTTCGCCGTCTTCAACCGCGGCGACTACTACGGCGCCGTGAATCGCAAGGTGGTGTCCGAGAACCTGACCAAGGTCCTCTATCCGAACGACGAAGCGATCCAGGGCAAGGAGCTGCGTCTCGAGCAGCAGTTCTTCTTCGTGTCGTGCGCACTGCAGGACATGCTCCGGATCATGCGCGGGCAGAAGGTGCCGGTGACGCGCTTCCACGAGAAGTTCGCGGTGCAGCTGAACGACACGCATCCGGCCATCGCCGTGGCGGAACTGATGCGGCTGCTCGTCGACGAGCAGCTTCTCGACTGGGACGAAGCGTGGACCATCACGCAGGCCACCTTCGCGTACACGAATCACACGCTGCTGCCCGAGGCCCTGGAACGCTGGCCGCTCGATCTCTTCCGGCGGCTGCTGCCACGGCACCTCGAGATCATCTACGAGATCAACAGCCGGTTCCTGGAGGAGGTGCGGATCCGCTTCCTGGGCGATGAGGGCCGCATCTCGCGCATGTCGCTCATCGACGAATCGGGGGAGCGCTACGTGCGCATGGCGCATCTCGCCTGCGTCGGCAGCCACGCGATCAACGGCGTCGCGGAACTGCATTCCGAACTGTTGAAGCAGGACGTGCTCGCGGACTTCTTCGAACTCTGGCCGCAGAAGTTCAGCAACAAGACGAACGGCGTGACGCCGCGCCGCTGGATGATGGTGTCGAACCCGCATCTGTCGACGCTCATCACCGAGACGCTCGGACCCGGCTGGCCCACGGACCTCGATCGCCTCCGCGAACTCGAACCCCTCGCCGCGGACCCCGCGTTCCGCGATCGATGGAGCGCGATCAAGCTCGCCAACAAGGAATCCTTCGCGCAGTTCGTGCAGGGGCGCACGGGCATGGTCATCGATCCGTCGTCGCTCTTCGACGTGCAGGTGAAGCGCATCCACGAGTACAAGCGCCAGCACCTCAACATCCTGCACGTGATCGGCTGCTATCTGAGGCTGAAGGCCGGCGTGGACCACGGCGCGCCGCCGCGCACGTTCATCTTCGGCGGGAAGGCGGCGCCGGGCTATTTCCTCGCGAAGCTGATCATCCGGCTCATCACCGCGGTGGGCGACATCCTCGACCGCGATCCGGCGGCGCGCGATCGTCTGCGCGTCGTGTTCCTGCCCGACTACAACGTGGGCACCGGGCACCACGTGTATCCGGCGGCGGATCTCTCGGAGCAGATCTCCACGGCCGGCAAGGAGGCCTCGGGCACCGGCAACATGAAGTTCTCGCTGAACGGCGCCCTCACGATCGGTACGCTGGACGGCGCCAACATCGAGATCCGTGACGAGGTGGGCGGCGACAACTTCTTCCTGTTCGGGCTCACCGCTCCGCAGGTCGCAGCGGCGAAGATGGCCGGCTATCGACCTGCGGAGCACCTCGCCGCCGCGCCGGAACTGCGCGAGGTGATCGACCTCATCCGGACCGGCTTCTTCTCACGCGGGGACACCGCGCTCTTCAAGCCCCTGATCGACAACCTCGTGTACCACGACCCCTATCTCGTCCTCGCGGACTATCCCGACTACGCGCGCGCGCAGACGGACGTGGGGCGCGCGTTCGGCGATGCCGCGCACTGGACACGCATGTCGATCCTGAACGCCGCGCGGTGCGGCAAGTTCTCGTCGGACCGCACGATCCGGCAGTACTGCGACGACATCTGGAAGGTGTCCCCGGTCCCCATCGAACTGCTGACGGCGAAGGACGTGAAGGCGGGCTTCCTGCAGTAGCGCGGTCAGCCGGCGGGGACGAGACCGACGGCGGTCAGACGCAGCACGCGGTCCGCCACGGCCGCGGCGCGTCGGGAGTGCGTGACCAGGATGCACGCCGCGCCGCGCTGCCGGACCTGCGTGGCGAGCAGATCGAGCACGCGCGAGGCGTTGTCGGGGTCGAGGTTGCCGGTGGGCTCGTCGGCCAGCAGCAGCTTCGGCGAATGCGCGAGCGCGCGTGCGATGGCCACGCGCTGGAGTTCGCCGCCCGACAATTCCCGCGGATGACTCGCGGCGCGATCGCCGAGCCCGACGGCATCGAGCATCGCGGTCGCCTGTCGGCGGCTCTCTGCGGCACCGTGGCCGAGCAGGCCCAGCGGCAGCGCCACGTTCGCTGCGAGGTCCAGCCACGGCAGGATGTGGAAGGCCTGGAAGACGAACCCGAGCTTCTGCCGGCGCAGGATCGTCGCCCCGTCGTCGTCGAGGGTCATGAGGTCGACGCCATCGACCACGACGCGACCGGCGTCCGGTCGATCGAGGCCGGCGATGCAGTGGAGCAGCGTGCTCTTGCCCACGCCGGAATCTCCGATGATCGCCACGAACTCGCCGCTGGCCAGTTCGAGGTTCACGCCTGCGAAGAGCGGGCGGGGCGGCGGGCCGGGAAACCGGCGGGCGAGATCGTGCAGCGAGAGCATGGGACGCAGCATACCGGGAGTGTCGCCCGCCGACGCGCCACTCACCCGGTGATACGCCTCCCCAGGAAGACGAGATCCCGATCGACGCCGTCGAGGATCGCCACGCGCGGCATGTGCCCCCAGCGGGCGAATCCGAAACGCTCGAAGAGCGCGAGACTCGGGGCGTTGTGGCCGAAGACGAGCCCCACCAGCGTGTGGAATCCGAGGCCGGGCGCGGCATCGATCGCCTCGGCGAGCAGCCGCCCTCCCAGCCCCGCGCGGTGGAACCGGCTGCCGACGTAGAGCGAGATCTCGGCGGTGCCGTCGTACGCGGCGCGGGGGTGGAACTTCGAGTAGCTGAGCCACGCGGCGACTTCACCATCCCGCTCGGCGACCCACATCGGATGCCGGTCGGGCGCGTGCGCCTCGAACCACGCGATGCGCGATTCCACGCTGACGGGTTCGAGGTCCGCCGTCACCATGCGCGACGGGATCGTCTCGTTGTAGATCGCGACGATCGCCGGGAGATCATCGCGCGTGGCGATGCGATGGCTGGGCGACGACGTCACGGCGTGAACACGATGCAGGTGGTGGTGCCGTGCGCGAGGAGCTTCCCGGCGGCATCGCGCAGGAACCCTTCGGCGGTCGCGGCCTGGCGCCCGGCGTGGAGCACGCGCCCTTCGGCGAACACGGGTCCGGTCTGCGGCGTCATGGCGCGCACGTAGTTCACCTTGATCTCGAGGGTGGTGTAGCCCTGGCCGGGTGCGAGCACCGAGTGCACTGCGCAGCCCATGCATGAGTCGAGAAGGGTGGCGGCGTAGCCGCCGTGAACCGTGCCGAGCGGGTTGAAATAGCGGTCGTCGGGCGTGCCGGAGAAGACGACCCGGCCGTGCGCCGCCTCGACGAGGCGGAAGTCGAACACCGCCTGGATCGGCGGTGGCGGGAAACGCCCGGCGAGCCAGCCCTCGAGTAGGTCGAGGCCGCTCATCGACTGCGCCACCTCGCGCGGAACCACACCGGTGGCCGGCGCGGGGTCTATCCGTTCGTTCATGGGGTCTCCCAAAGTCGAAACCCGGCGCAGGGCCGGGTTTCGATCATCGATACGTGCACCGGCAGACTCAGGGAAGCTGTTCCCCCAGCGGCGGCAGAACGACCGGACCTTCGTCCGCCTCGTCGTGCCTTCGCACCTTGCGGACGAACACCGTGTAGAAGGCCGGGACGATGAACAGCGTGAGCAGCGTGCCCACGAGCATCCCGCCCACCACCACCCAGCCGATGGCCGCCCGCGCCTCGGCACCGGCGCCGTGCGAAAGGGCCAGCGGTACGGCGCCGAGCACGGTCGCGAAGCTCGTCATCAGGATCGGGCGCAACCGCAGCGTGGCTGCCTCGCGCACGGCCTCGAACTTCTCGACGCCCTTCTCGCGGAGCTGGTTCGCGAACTCGACGATCAGGATGCCGTTCTTCGTGATGAGGCCGACCAGCATCACCAGACCGATCTGGCTGTAGATGTTGAGCGCGCCGCCGTTGCCGTTCTTCGCGTTGATCCACATCACGAACAGCGCACCGGTCCAGGCAAGCGGCACGGTCAGCATGATGACCGCGGGGCCAACGAAGCTCTCGAACTGCGCAGCGAGCACGAGGTAGATGAAGATCAGCGCGAGCACGAGCACCTTGAGCGCCTCCTCGCCGGTCTCGCGGAACTCGCGGGCGTTGCCGTCGAGGTCGGTACCGGTGGCCTTGGGCAGCTGCTCGGCCACGACAGTGTCGATGTGGGTGAGGACGTCGCCCAGGCTGTAACCGGGCGCGACGTTGCCGTTGATGATGGCGGCGCGGAGCTTGTTGAAGTGGTTCAGTTCCTTCGGGGCCACGGTCTCGCGGATGGTCACGAGGTTGTCGAGCTGGACCAGTTCACCGCTCGTGGCACGCACGTAGATCGACGTGAGGTCGGACGGCTGGCGGCGCTTGTCGTCCTCGACCTGCACCACGACGTCGTACTGCTTGCCTTCCCGCTTGTAGCGCGTGACGTCGCGACCGCCCATCAGGGTTTCCAGCGTGTGGCCGATGGCCTCCATCGACACACCCAGGGCGGACGCCTTGTCGCGGTCGATGTCGACCTTCAACTGCGGCTTGTTCAGCTTCAGGTCGGTGTCGAGACCGGTGATGCCCTTGTACTTGGAGAGCTCACCCATCATCTTGCCGACCTTGCCCTGCAGCTCCTCGTAGCTGTTCCCGTAGATGACGTAGTCGAAGTCCTTGGCGAGGAAGTTGGCGCCGAGCGACAGCGGGTCCTTCGCGAACGACAGCACGCCGGGCAGGCCGCCGAAGAGCTTCGGCGTCAGTTCCTTCGTGATGGCGAGCTGGCTCACGCCGGGACGCGCGTCCCAATGCTTCAGCACCGCGAAGGCGATCCCGATGTTCACGGGATTGGGGCGCTCCAGACCGGGTGCCACGACCTCGAACACCGTCTCGACGGACGGGATCTTGCCGATGATCTGGCCGACGGTGCGCATGTAGCCGTCCGTGTACGCCATCGTCGAGCCCTCGGGCGCGATCGCGAACGCCATGAACGTCCCGCGATCTTCCACCGGCGAGAGCTCCTGCTTCATCTGCGTGTACAGCCAGCCCAGCGCGACGATGGACCCGGCGAACACGATCGCCACGACCCAGCGGGCCCGCAGCGTCGCCGCGAGGATGCGGCTGTAGCCGTTGTTCATGCCTTCGAAGAACCGCTCGGTCAGCCGGTACACCGCCCCGTGGGTGGTGTGCGCCTTCAGCACCTTGGAACACATCATGGGCGTCAGCGTCAGTGCGACGAATCCCGACACGATCACCGCAGCCACCACGGTCAACGCGAACTCGATGAAGAGCTGGCCCGTGCGCCCGGTCATGAACACGAGCGGCGTGAACACCGCCGCCAGCGTGATCGTCATCGCGATGACCGCGAAGCCGATCTCCTTCGATCCGAGCAGCGCCGCCTTGTAGGGCGACATGCCCTCTTCGATGTGCCGATGGATGTTCTCCAGCATCACGATCGCGTCGTCGACGACGAGGCCGACGGCGAGCACGATACCGAGCAGCGACAGGACGTTGATCGAGAATCCGAGCACCCACAGGAAGAAGAACGCGCCGATCAGCGACACCGGGATCGTGACGGCCGGGATCAACGTCGCGCGCACGCTTCGCAGGAAGACGAAGATGACCAGCACCACGAGTACGAGCGCCTCGATGAGCACGGTGTACACGGAGTCGATCGAGGCTTCGATGAACTGCGAGGTGTCGACCGCTACCTTCATCGACATGCCTTCGGGCAGCGACTGGCTCAAGCGCGGCAGGGCGCCCTTCACGGCCCGCGCGATCTCGAGGGTGTTGCCCACCGACTGCTTGACGACGCCGAGACCCAGGGCCTCCTGGCCGCTGATGCGCACCACCTTGCGGTTCTCGTAGGGTCCCGGCGCCGCATAGCCCACATCGCGCAGTCGGATCGGATAGCCGCCCAACTCGCGGATGATCATGTCGTTGAACTGCTCGGGATTCTTCAGCGTCGTCTCGGCGAGCACCGTGAACTCGCGCGCATTGCTCTCGATCCGGCCGCCTGCCGAGTCGAGATTCTGGCGCAGCAGCGCCGCTTCGACGTCCTGGGCCGTGAGGCCCTGGGCGGCAAGGCGTTCGCGGTCGAGCCACACGCGCATCGAGTACTTGCGTTCACCACCGATGACCACCGTGGCGACGCCGGGCAGCGCCTTCAGCGGGTCGGTGAGATAGCGGTCGGCGTAGTCGGTCAGCTCCATCGGCGTGTGCCGATCGCTCATCAGCGCGATCCACATGATCGGCCAGGCGTCCGCCTCGATCTTGCTCACCACGGGGTCCAGCGCCGTGCGCGGCAGCTGCGCCTTCACGCGCGCCACGCGGTCGCGGACGTCGTTGGCCGCGGCCTCCACATCGCGATCCGTGACGAACGTGACCGTGATCTGGCTCACTTCCTCCCGGCTCTGCGACTTGATCGTCTTGATGCCTTCGATGCCCGAGAGCGCGTCCTCGATGGGCGTCGTGATGACGCTTTCGACCACCTGCGCCGTGGCGCCCTTGTAGACGGTGCGCACCGAGACCGTGGGCGGGTCGATCTTCGGATACTCGCGGACGGCCAGTCGACCGAAGCTGATGAATCCGAGCAGGACGATCAGCAGGCTCATCACCGTCGCGAGGACGGGACGGCGGACGGAAAGATCGGAGAGGACCATGTCAGCTCCCTTGCTTCTGCGGCGCGTCGGCGGCGGCCGACGGTGCGGGCGGTGCGGAGGGCAGGACCATGACCGGCGCGCCATCCTTCAGCTTCATCTGGCCTTCGGTCACGACGACGTCGCCGGCCGAGAGCCCGGTGCCGATCTCGACGCTGCCGGGGCGGCGGCTCGTGATCGCGATCTTGGTCTGGATGGCCTTGCCATCCTGCACCCGGTAGACGAAGTTGTCCTGCCCGATGGGCCAGATCGCCTGCTCCGGGACGGTGATGGCGTTCTGCCGCTTGTCGGTGACGAGGACCACGCGCACGAACATGCCGGGCTTCAGCTTCATGCCGTCGTTGCGGATGCGGCCCCGCAGGACGACGGTGCGGGTGCGTTCGTCGACCACTGGTTCCACGGCGAAGATGCGGCCGGTGAAGGCCTCGCCGGGGAAGGCGTCGAGACGCACGGCGATCTCCTGACCCGCGTGCAGCTTCGATACGTAACCCTCGGGCACCCGGAAGTCGACCTTGATGGCGCCGAGGTTCTCGAGCCGCGCGATGTCGTCGCCCTTCTTGACGTAGGCCCCGGGGCTCACGGACCGCAGGCCCACCGTGCCGGAGAACGGTGCGCGGATCTCCGTCTTGCTGAGACGGGCCTCCGCTTCCCGACGCAGGGCGTCGGCGCGGTCGAGGTTGTTCTTGGCGAGATCGACGGCCTCGCGCGACACGAACTGCTGCGCCAGGAGTTCCTTGGCGCGCTCGTAGCGCTGGAGTTCGGTGCGGGCCTGGGCCTGGGCCTGGGCGAGTTGTGCCTGCAGCTCGGCCGGATCGAGCGTGACGAGCTTTGCGCCCTTCGCGATCGTCTGGCCTTCCTCGAAGTGGATGCCGACGAGCCGACCGTCGATCTCGGGCCGGATCATGACGCTCTCGTCGGCGATGAGCGAACCCACGGCCGTCACTTCCTGGAGCATCTCGCCCATCGACACCTGCACCGCCTTCACCGGCAGACCCATCGGTTTGCCTCCGCCGGGTGCACCGCCGCCGGGGGCCTTGGCATCCTTGGCATCGGCCGGCTTGCCGCCAGCGGCGGGCGCCTCGCTCTCGGACTTCGAACCGCACCCGGCGGCGAGCGAAAGGAAAACGGCCAGAGCGACCAATGCAATGCGCAGACTGTTCAAGGCGGACCTCGGGCGAAACGGGAAACGTGATGGGAGCCGGGCCGTCAGTCTCCGCCTCGGGCCCGGTGACCCGCCGTGCGCCCGTGCAACCCCGGGTGCGGCGCTCGAAACCCGACGCCGGTGTGTCGCTAGCTGACTGGCGGGTCAGTTATCGGACCACATGATAAATCTGTTCCTTCCGGCGGTCATTTGGAATTTCGGCCCTGCTCACGGCATACGAGTGCACCCGGAGACGTTGGCGCGGCCCTGGACCGGGCTGCGAACGGCAACCGGCGCGCGGTCACGCCTCGGGAGGAACCCGCTGGCTGGTCGGGCAGGCCCGGTGCGCCATGGTGCCTTCGGTCTCGGCCCGTTCGCGGGACATCTCGGTGCGCACGGCATCCATGTCGAGCGCCATCGCGCGCCGCAGGAGCGCTTCGAGCAGGGCTTCCGTGCTCGGCGCGGGGCCGGCGAAGAGGCCCACGCCGGCCCGGAACACCACCAGCGCGGGAACCTGCGTGATCCCGAACAGGGCGGGAAGATCGGGGGACTCGAGTCGGTCGATGACGGCTACAGTCATGCGCGGTAAGCGCCCGCTCACCGCCTTGACGTTGCCCGTGAACGCCATGGCTGCACTGTCGGCCCCGTCCACGACGGACACCACGAGCGACCCGCCCGCCGCCACGAGGCGATCGAGGTCTGCGCGGCGGCGGATCGCTTCCATCGGGCGGTCAGGCGGAGGCGCTGCCCGCCTCGGCCTTGGCCTCGGCGGCGATGTCGGCATGCACCTTCTCCATGTCGAGACCCTTCACCTGCTCGACCAGGCTGTCGAACTGCCCACCGGACATCGCGCCGGCCTCGGAGTACAGGATGACCTTCTCGCGGAAGACCATGAGTGTCGGGATCGCACGGATCGAGAACTGCTGCGCGATCTCGGGTTCGTCCTCGGTGTTCACCTTGGCGAAGACGACGCCTTCGTGCTTCTCGGACGCCTTCTCGAAGGTGGGAGCGAACTGCCGGCAGGGTCCGCACCAGGGTGCCCAGAAGTCGACTACTACGATGTCGTTCCCGGTGACGACGGACTCAAAGTTCTCCCGGGTGAGGTTCACGGTGGCCATGCAAGGGCTCCTGGCAGAGGAATCGGTGGACCGGGGCAACGCGCGACGCGGCGCCCGCCGGTCCTGAGGAGCGAACATAGGGGCAGCCGTCGGACGCTGCAACCCGGGAGCGGGAAAAAGTTGCGCGGGGCTGCCGCGGATCAGCCGGTCTTGCGGCGGGGACGTCGGCTGGCCGACCCCGCCGCACCGGTGGCATGGCTCGCCGCGCGGCCCGGGGCTTCCGATTGCAGCGCGGCCGCGACGAAATCCATGAAGACCTTCACCCGCGCCACCCGACGCAGGTCGGGATGCGTCAGCAGCCAGATGGCCGACACCATCTCCGGAAACGGGCCCGCCGCGCGGAAGAGGCCGGGATCGCCGTCCCCGAGGTAGGTGGGAATCAGTGCGCACCCGAGACCGGCCCGGGCGAGCTGGTAGGCGCCGAGAAGGCTGTTCACGCGCACCGCCGGCGGCCCCTCCGGCAATTGCGCAAGCCATTGGGCGGGGCCGATGTGCGCCAGGCTCGCATCGAACCCGATCCAGGCGGACCCGAGCGCCACGGCGGGCGCCGTCCCCACCGCCGCGTAGCCCGCGAACCCCAGAGGGGCGAGGCGGCGGCCGACGACGTTCTGGGGCGGTGTCGACGTCGGCCGGACAGCCACGTCGGCATCGCGGCGCATCAGATCGAAGGGCTGGTTGGACACGGCGATCTCGAGTTCCACCTCCGGGTGCTGCGCACGGAAGCCGGCGATCACGGGGCCCAGTACGGCGGCGAGCACGGTATCGGTGGTGGTGACGCGGACGAGGCCCGACGGCCGCATGTCGCGCCCCTGGAGGCGGCTCTCCATCTGCAGGAGTTCGTCCTCGGTGCGGCGGGCGAGCGCGAAGAGTTCCTCGCCTGCGGGCGTCGGCAGGTAGCCGTCGCGCAGGCGCTCGAACAGCCGGACGCCCAGATCGCTCTCGAGCTGCTCGAGCCGCCGGAAGACGGTCGACTGATGCACGGCGAGCTGGTCGGCCGCCTTTCGCATGGACCGCCCCCGCACCAGTGCGGCCACGAGTTGCAGGTCACGGGATTCGAGCATGCGGGATGCGGGAGTCGGATGGGCAGATGCGGCGAACGTGCGCGTCGCGAGTGGCGACCGCCGTGCACTCACGCAAGGTTGTTTCTCGATCTTGCATGTTCCGCCTGCAACGATGCAAGCCTAGAATCAGCGGTCCTTACCCCACTCCGGAGACATCCATGATCCGTCGCATGCTCGGAGCATCCATCGCGATGCTCGCCCTTGCCGCCTCCACCACGTTCTCCAGCGCCTTCGCCGCGGACGCCTACACGTTCGACAAGAGCCACAGCCGCATCGTCTTCACCTGGAACCATGTCGGCATGTCGAACCAGTCGGCCCGCTTCCTGAGCTTCGATGGCGACATCGTCTTCGATGCCGAGAAGGCCGAGAACAGCAAGGTGAGCGTCACCATCGATCCGGCCAGCGTCGCGTCGGACTGGAAGGCGCTCGACGACCACTTCAAGGGCGAAGATTTCTTCAACGTCGCCAAGTTTCCGAAGGCCACGTTCGTGAGCACGGAGGTCCGCAAGACCGGCAAGAACACGTACCAGATCACCGGCAATCTCACGATCAAGGGCAAGACCATGCCCGTCGTGCTCGACAGCACCCTGAACTACTCGGGTGACCACCCGCTGGCCGGTTTCGTGAAGGCCCTGGCCGGCGCGAACTACCTCGGCTGGTCCGCCAGGACGCGCATCCGCCGCACCGACTTCGACCTCGGCCTGTATGCGCCGCTCACGTCCGACACGATCGACATCGCGATCGAATCGGAGATGCGCCAGAAGAAGTAATCGGCAACGCAGTTCCGGCACTGCGGGGCGGTTGCGACTCGGGTCGCGACCGCCCTTTTTTCATGGTCTTCCCGCGCCCGGGGCGCCGCGATAGTCTCGCCGCCGAAATGTGGTGTCACCACCACCCCGGAGGAAACACGATGCCCGTAGCGCATCCATGCACGACACCGGCGCCCGAACGCGCCGCAGTTTTCAGCGGCGCCACCCGCGCTTCCCTGCCGACCCGGCAGCCGTCCCTCTCCGCCGTCCTGTGGCGGATCCTGGTGCTCGGCTGCCTTGCCCAGCAAGCCCCGGCGATCGGATCTCCCCCGATACGCGAGGCGCTCTCGGAGGGCCATCTCGGCCTGCACGAGGTCGGCGCCTTCCGGCGGGCCGACGGACGTTGCTCGGACTGCGCCGTTGCCCCGCAGGCCCTCTTCTACTTCCGCGACGAGACCGTCGCCGTGCCCACGACCGGCGCACCGCCCGGGACCCGTCCCTCGCACGACGGCGTCCGCGAGGACATCGGCCGCTGGATCCGCACGGCGGATGCCGATTTCGCAGGCCCGCCCTTCCTGCTCCGGCTAGGCGCCCCGCACATCGCGACCGGCGCGCGACTTTCCGCAGACGGCACGCCACTCTCGTTCGCCGACGGCAGCAGCGCCGCATTCGGCATCGTCTCGCGCATCGCCACGAACCAGGCCTACTACGACGCCTCCACGACGCGCCATTTCGCGGGCCGCCCGTTGCGCCTGCGCGGCGAGTCCCGGCAGGCGCCCGACGGGACCCGGCGTTTCGTCGCGCGCACGCTGTGGCCGGAAGATCAGCGCATCGTCCCGGCATCGCTGCCGGTGTCGGCATTGCCCGCGGGGCAGGCGCTCGCGACGCTGATCGCGGCCGACGGCGGCGGCGCGAGATCCGTCCAGCCGCGCGTTCGGCCGCGAGCCGGTCGCGAGCTTCGACGAGTACATGGCGCGGGTGCCGGCAGACCGCAAGGACTGGAAGATCATCCCCGTCGAACCATGGCCCTTCCCCGAATCGCTGCAGGACCTCCCACCCGCCGACGCCGGACTGCCGGACGGCATCGTCGGCACACTCGCGTTCTCGGCGCTGGTGCCGGTGGTCGTGCTGCCGTGGGCGGGGTGGAAGCGCTGGCGCAATCGTCGACGGTACGCCAGGACGTCCTGACTCACGCCGGATCGAGCACCTGCAGCGTCGTGCGGACCACGAGGTCCTTCACCTGCGCCCGATAGGCGCCCATGTGCGGCGCCACGGCGTGCGCCCGCAGGGCATCGAGATCGGCCCACTTTTCGACGACGGTCACGACGTCGGGACGCATCGGAATCTGCGCCGGCGAGCCGCTCGCCACGTCGACGGCGGCGCCGTACTCGATGCAGCCGGCTTCATTCTTCACCAGGGGGATGAGCGCGCGGAATGCCGCCAGGAATGCATCGCGGACGCCGGGCTTCAGCTCGATGGTGGCAATGACGTGGACCAAGAGATTCTCCTCGTTCGAAGTTGTTGTGCATCCGCGTGGTGGGGCATGACGGCGCGGCGGGTCAACCGACCACGCCGATGTTCCATGGCACGAACTCGTGATCGCCGAGCCCGAGCAGTTCGCTCTTCGTCGGTTCGCCCGACGCGATGCGAAGCGTGTGGCGGAAGATCTTCTCGGCCATCTGGCCGAGCGACGCGGTCCCGTCGAGGATCTCGCCGCAGTTGATGTCCATGTCCTCCTCGAGGCGCAGGTACATCGGCGTGTTGGTGGCGAGCTTCGCCGAGGGCACGGGCTTGGCACCGAACATGGAGCCACGACCGGTGGTGAACAGGATCACGTTCGCACCGCCCGCGATCTGGCCGGTGGCGGAACAAGGGTCGAAGCCCGGGGTGTCCATGAACACGAAGCCCTTCTGCGTGATCCGCTCCGCGTAGCGGTAGACCTCCATCAGCGGGCCGGTGCCGCCCTTCATCGAGGATCCGAGCGACTTCTCGAAGATGTTCGCGAGGCCGCCCGACTGATTGCCCGGGCTCACCTTGCCGTTGATCTGCGTGTCGCGACCGACGGTGTACTCCTCCTTCCACCAGCGGATGCGATCGATCAGTTTCTGCGCGACCTCGGGCGTACGTGCGCGGCAGGTGAGGGTGTGCTCGACGCCGTAGATCTCGGGTGTCTCGGACAGCACCGCCGTGCCGCCGTGGCGCACCAGCAGGTCCATCGCCGCGCCGAGCGCGGGGTTGGCGGTGATCGACGAGAAGCCATCGGAACCACCGCACTGCAACCCCACGGTGATGTGACTCGCCGGCACCTCGGATCGCGACACGCGGTTCGCTTCGGGCAGCAGCTCCTGCACGGCCGCGACGCCGGCCTCGATCGTCCTGCGGGTGCCGCCGGTGTCCTGCATCACGAAGGTCTTCAAGCGCGCCCCGGCCGCGAGCCCCTGCGCCTCCAGCAGCTTGGCGACCTGGTTCCGCTCGCAGCCGAGGCCCACCACCAGACACGCCGCCACATTCGCGTGCGTCGCATAGCCGGCGAGCGTGCGGCGGAGAAGGTCCATCGGCTCGCCCGTCTGCTCCATGCCGCAACCCGATCCGTGGGCGAAGGCCACGACGCCGTCGACGTTCGGGAACGCCGCGAGGCGTTCGGGCGTGAACCAAGCCGCGATGCGATGCACGACGGTTGCGGAGCAGTTCACGGTCGCGATGATCGCGACGTAGTTGCGCGTGCCGACGTCGCCGTTCTCGCGGACGATCCCCTGGAACGTGGCGCGCTCGGCCTCGGGGATCATCTCCACCGGCCGGTAGTCGCGCGACGGCGCGTAGTCGCGCTGGAACTCGCGGAACTCCATGTTGTGGGAGTGCACGTAGGTGCCCGCGGGGATGTCCGCACTGGCGAACCCGATCACCACGTTGTACTTCCGGATCGGTTCACCCTTCGCGATGGCACGCGCGGCGATCTTGTGCCCCGACGGGACCTGACTGCGGCTCGTGATGCCCTCCGTCTCGAGCCGCGCGCCGAGGGCGACATCGATGCGCGCGACAACGACGTTGTCTGCCGGATGCAGACGGATGGTGGGGCCGGTGGCGGGCTTGTCGTGGAGTTCGATCATGGGGGCCTCGGTGTAGGGGCTGGGGCTGGGGCTGGGGCTGGGGATAGATGATGCCACTCCGGGAGTGTGCAGCGTCGTGGGTCGAGCAATCGCCACTGGATGCCTCAGCGATGGAAACAACCCCCGTGGGTCGGGCTTCGCCTGACGCCCGCGTTCCTGGACTCATCGAGGAGCCCGAGCCATCGCCGCGTCGAGCTGCAGCTCTACCCACGAACAACGTCGCTACTGGATGCCTGGTCGCTGGAAACAACCCCCGTGGGTCGGGCTTCGCCTGACGCCCGCGTTCCTGGATTCGTCGATGCGCCCAAGCCATCGCCGCGTCGAGCGGTAGCTCGACCCACGAACAACGTCACTACTGGATGCCTGGTCGCTGGAAACAACCCCCGTGGGTCGGGCTCCGCCCGACGCCCGCGTTCCTGGACTCATCGAAGAGCCCAAGCCATCGCCGCGTCGAGCGGCAGCTCGACCCACGAACAACGTCGCTACTGGATGCCTGGTCGCTGGAAACAACCCCCGTGGGTCGGGCTCCGCCCGACGCCCGCGTTCCTGGACTCATCGAAGAGCCCAAGCCATCGCCGCGTCGAGCTGCAGCTCGACCCACGAACAACGTCGCTACTGGATGCCTGGTCGCTGGAAACAACCCCCGTGGGTCGGGCTCCGCTTGACGCCCGCGTTCCTGGACTCATCGAGGAGCCCAAGCCATCGCCGCGTCGAGCTGCAGCTCGACCCACGAACGACGTCGCCACTGGATGCCTGGTCGCTGGAAACAACCCCCGTGGGTCGGGCTCCGCCCGACGCCCGCGTTCCTGGACTCATCGAAGAGCCCAAGCCATCGCCGCGTCGAGCGGCAGCTCGACCCACGATCAACGTCGCCACTGGATGCCTGGTCCCTGAAAGCTATCCCGTGGGTCGGGCTTCGCCCGACGTCCATCGCCGCGTGAACATCGCGGCAATCACAGCGCCGAACCATCGCCCTCCGGCCGCACCGACGACGCGACGGGTGGCGCGAACCGCCCGAACCGCAACATCACCACCGGAAGAATGAGCAGGTTCAACACCGTCGATGTCACGAGACCACCGACGATGATCATCGCCATCGGACCTTCGATCTCGCGACCCGGCTCGCCCGAACCGAGCGCGATCGGCATCAGACCCAGCGCCGTCACGAGCGCGGTCATGAGGATGGACGGCAGGCGTTCCGCGGCCCCGCGCAGCATCGTCTCCGCGTTCCACGCCAGCCCTTCCGTCTGCACCAGATGCTGGTAGTGCGACACGAGCATGATCGAATTGCGCAGCGTGATCCCGAAGAGCGTGACGAAGCCCACAAGGGACCCGAGCGTCATCCAGCCACCGGTGAACAGCACGGCTGCGACGCCGCCGACGAGGGCGAACGGCAGGTTCAGGAAGGCAAGCGCCAGATTCCGCAGGTTGGCGAAGGCGAGATACAGGAACACGAAGACGCCGGCCCCGGCGAGCAACGAGTGGAAGATCAGCGTTTCGCGCGCATTCACCGCCGCCTCGGCCTCGCCGGTCAGCACGAGATAGTTGCCCGGGGAGAGCTTCACCTGCTTCGCAAGGGCCTGTCGCACGTCCTCGGCGAAGTCCTCGGCGTCGCGATCGTCCACGTTCGCGGTCACCGACTGGATGCGCTTGCTGCCCTCGTGGAGGATCTTGTAGCGGCCCGCGCCGACGGCGATGTCGGCCGCGTCCCGCAGCCGGACCATCGTCCCGTCGGCCGCCCGCAGCGGCAGGACCTCCACCTGCACCGGCGCCCGTCGCAGCTCGGGGGTCAGGATCACCGTGAGATCGACGAAGTGGTTGCCGGTCTGGACCTGGGCGACGCGCGTGCCCTCGTAGGCGGTCTGCACGGCATCGAGCACGTCGCGAGGCGTCAGCCCGTAAGCGGCGACGCGGTCGTGCTTGAGGCGCACGTACAACTGCGGGGTCCCCGGCGGCGACTGCACCTGGACGTCCCGCGCGCCCGGCACCGCGCCGACCACTTCGGCAACCTCGCGGGCATCGCGATCGAGGGCGTCGAGATCAGGACCGAAGATGTTGACGGCGAGCGCCGCCGGGAATCCCGAGATGGTCTCCTCGATGCGCTCGGTGAGGAACGTGTTCACCGAGAAGGTCACCCCGGGGAACGCGCCCCGCTGCCCGGCGAGGATCTCGCGGACCTCGCGCAGCACCCGGGTCTGCTCGCGACCGCCCAGGGCACCCACCTCGACCTCGAACTCGCTGTAGTGCGGCCCGAACGTGTCGGCCCCGTTCTGGGAGCGACCGACCCACTGCGCCACGGACTGCACGCCGTCGACCTTCAGCAGTGCACGGGTGAGCTGCGTGCCGATGCGCAGCGTCTCGTCCTCGGAGGTGCCCGGGACGGCGGTCATGTGCACGACGTAATGGCCCTCCTTCAGCGACGGCACGAACTCGCCCGACAGCAAGGGGATCGTCGAGAGTCCACCGGCGATCACGATCGCGGTGGCGGCGAGCACCCCCGCGGGCCGACGCTCGATGCGGCGGAGCACCGCAAGGTACGGGGGCGTCATCCGGCGGACGAACGGGGGGGCCTCGACCGCAAGGCGACCGCGCGACAACAACAGCAGGCAGAGCGCCGGCGTGAGCGTCATCGCGACGACGAGCGACGACAGGATGGCGAGGATGTACGCGACCCCGAGCGGTGCGAAGAGCTTGCCGCCGATCCCGCCGAATGTCAGCAGCGGCACGAACACGAGCGCGACGATGAAGGTCGCATACACGACCGACCCGCGCACCTCGACGGAGGCGTCGAGCGCCACTTCGGCTGCGGACTTCGGATTGCCCGCCAGGCGGTTCTCGCGCAGGCGCCGGAAGATGTTCTCGGTGTCGATGATCGCGTCGTCGACCACCTCGCCCAGTGCAATCGCGAGGCCGCCCAGCACCATGATGTTGATCGGCTGGTCGAACGCGGTGAGGAGCACCACCGCACCCAGCAGCGACACGGGGATCGCCATCGCGCAGATGAACGCGGTACGCGCGTTGTACAGGAAGAGGAACAGCACACCGATCACGAGCGCCGAGCCGACCAGGATGTCGAATCGCACGTTCGAGATGGCCGTGTCGATGAACTTGGCCGGGCGGAACAGCCCGCGGTGCAAGCCGACCTTCTCGCGGGCGACCAGCGCGTCCAGATCGGTGAGCGCGCGCTCCAGGCCGACGGACACGGCGCGGGTGTTGCTGCCGAGCTGGCCCTGCACCATCAGCAGGACGCCCGGGGTCCCGTTGATCGCAGCCGCGCTGATGGGGGCGGCCTCGCCTTCGACCACGTCGGCCACGTCCGCGAGCCGCAGGACTCCGCCGTCCTCCAGCCTGAGCAGCACGCGACCCAGCACCGCGACGTTCCCGGGCTGCCCGTCGGTGACGATCGCGATCCGCTGGTTCGGACCCGGCAGATAGCCCGCCGACACGACGCCGGTCGCCTTGCGCGCCGCCTCGACCACGTCGGCGAGCGCGAGCCCGTGCCGCACGAGGCGCTGCGGATCCACGCGGATCTGCCACTCGCGCACGCGGCCGCCGAACACGTTGACCTCGGCGACCCCCTCGACTGCCATCAGGTGGGGCCGGAACACGGTGTCGGCGAGCGTGCGCACGTCGGCGAGCGAACGGTCCGCTGCCGTGAGGCCGACGACCATCACCGTGCTGGCGGAGGATGTCAGCGGCGTGATCGCCGGTGCGGCCACGCCCACCGGCATGCGGCTCGCGAGCGACGTGATGCGCTCCGCGACCACCTGCCGGTTCCGGTGGATGTCGGAGCCCTCCTCGAAGAGCAGCGTCACCACCGACAGGCCGGGGATGGATTGCGACCGCAGCGTCTCGACCCCGGAAACGCCGGACACCGCGTTCTCGATGGGCTGCGTGACCTGCGTCTCGACGATCTCGGCGGACAGCCCTGGCGCCTCGGTCTGGATCACGACCTGGGTGGGCGAGAACTCCGGGAACACGTCGAGCCGCGCGCGGCCGAGGGTGAAGATGCCGTACGCGATGAGCATCAACGCCACGGCGACGACGACACCGGGGAAGCGGATCGAGAAGCGGACGATCGCGGAGATCATCGTGCGCCCCGCTCGATGCAGGACGGCGCGGCGGACTCAGTCCTCATTCTCGTTCCGGATCTGGAACTCCAGTTCCTCCGAAAGCAGGAGCTGCGCACCCGTGACCACGACCTGCTGTCCGGGTTCGAGGCCTGCGGCGTTGAACCAGCCACCCGGCACGAGGCGGGTCGCCGACACGGAGGTGCGTTCGAAGATATCCGCCTCCTTCTCGTCGCGCACGTAGATCCAGGGACGCGCCGCGAACCACACGACGGCGCGCTCGGGCACGACGACCCCGGCGGCGGATCCACCCGCGCTGGCCAGGTGGCCCACCACGCGGTTGCCGACGCGCAAGCCCGCCGCCGGGGCGCGATAGAAGTACGCAGCGCCCACGGCGCCCCCTAGTCCGGCGATGGGCGCCGCGGAGACCAGGCGCGCGCGGCTGCGGCCCTGTCCGCCGACGGGCGCGAGCGTGAGCAGCCGGTTCGCCGCGGCGGCCTCGGCCTCGTAGGGCAGCGTCACCTGGACGAGCACCTCGTCGCCCTTCGCCAGCGGCACGAAGCCCGCGCTCTCCACGTTCACGGCCATGTCGGCGAGCGTCGCCCCCCAGGTGGCCCGCAGGGTGTCGACCTGACCCCGGAGCATCGTCTCGGCCGCGGCAAGTCGCTCCGCCGCCGCCCGCGACTCGGCCTCGGCCACCTGCATCGCCCGCTCCGAAACGTTGCGGTCGTCCCGGAACAGCGCGCGGGCGCGCTCGGCCTCGGCCTTCGCCGCAAGGGCGGCGCTCCGCAGGGCGCGGATCTCCGCCGACTGCGTTGCGTACCGCGCACGCGCCTCCACGAGCGGACGGAGATCGACCACCTCGCCCTGTATGTCGACCAATTGGTCAGCCTCGGCGGCTTCCAGCGGTGCGACCTCGATGCCGCTCGCACGCCGCTCGGCCTCGCCGATCTTCAGGCGGCCGGGCCCGACCAGTTCGTCGGCGGACGTCTGCGATCCGATCGTCGCGCCGTTCTCGCGGGAAAGCTGGTGGTACTCGTCGCGACCGAGGTAGATGACGCCCGCGACGAGCGCCATCACCAGCGCCACGAGCACGGCCATCGTGAAGGTCCTGCTGCGGGAATCAGTCATAGTCGAGAAGCGCCGGATCGATGGGCGCACCGGCCGGGGCGGCGGTCGGTGCGGGCGTGGTGGCGAGGTCGGGATTGTCGAGCGGGCGCTGCAGCGCGTCCTCCAGCGCCGAGAGTCCCTGCTGGAGTTCGAGCATGGAGATGGTGGCGGTGCGCTCGGCCATCGCCATCTCGAGCTTCGCCTGGACCAGCTCGACGCGATCGGCGTGACCGCGGTCGAACTGCCGGCGGACGCGGTCGTGACGGCCACGCGCCACCTCGATCTGCTGGCGGGCGGCGCGGTGGGCGTCGAACGCATGACGGTATCGCGATGCCGCCGCCGCGGCCTCCGCGATCACCGCGGCCTGGAGCGCGTTGAAGGCCTTCTCCTCGACCTCGCGGCGCGCCTCGGCTTCGCGGATCAGCGCGCGCGCGCGGGCCTGGGGTGTCAGCAGGCCGAAGAACGAGATCGACCAGATGCTCTCGTCCGCATCCCAGAAGTAGCCGGGCAACACCGTCACATCGGGGTACTGCCGCGCCACCTCGAGCTTGACCGCTGCCTCCGCCGCCGCGTAGTCGGCCAGCTTGCGCCGCAGATCGATGCGGTTCTGGAGCGCGACGCGCCGCACGTCCCGGGCCTCGGGCGGTGCCATCGGATGATCGAGGATCCCGAAGTCGAAACGCACGGTCTCGAGCACGGCGAGCGGCACCCCGATGGCCTCGGCGACGCCCGCCAGCGCCTGGTCGCGCCGCACGGCCGCCCGGGCCAGCGCGAGATCCCCCTCGGCCGCGCGCAGCCGCAGCACGCCCGCCTCGTTCGACGACGCGTAGCCGACCGCCGCACGCTTCTCCATGAGCGCGACGAGGCGCAGGCGCTCCGCCTGCTCGGCCTCGAGCGCCTCGGCCGTGCGGATCGCGACGTGGAGATCGACGAAATGCCGGCGCAGGCGGCTTCGCACCCGCCACGACGTGACGGCGATCTCGAGCTGCGCGGCCTCTTCCAGCCGCGCGAGCTGCTCGGTCCGGATGTCGCGCTTGCCTCCCACGTCGATGGTGAAGCCGACCAGGACGCCGAGCCCCCAGGGGGTGTCGTCACCGCTCTTGCCGTTGTACTCGGGACGCCCGGTGAGGGTGTAGGGCACCCGCGTCGTGGACGTCGCCTTCTCGGCGCCGGCGACCTTCGCACGGGCGCGGGCGAGTGCGATCTCGGGATGATGGTGGAGCGCGACGGCCGTCAATGCCGGCAGGCTCCACGCCGCCGGCGGCCAGACGGTGACGTCCTCGCCGTGCGCCTGCAACGCCTCCCGGAGATCGGCAGCGTCGAGCGTGCGCGCCTCGTAGGCGAGGTGTGTCGCCTCCGGTTCCAGCGGGCTGGGCCGGTAGCTCTCGCGGCCGCATCCGGTGGCGCATGCGAGCCACAGGATCGCGATCCCTCCCGACGCGAACCGGCCCATGCGTGTGATTGTTGTATTGGGCATGGCGGCCGGAGTGTAGCCGGGTGGCGGGCCGGTGCCCATGGAAGCGGCGGCGGGTGCCGGGTGGCCCGGGCAGGCGCCCCTCGGATCAATGCAACTTCACATGCGGCTCCGTCCGCCGGATGATCAGCCGCGCCAGCGTGTCGAGGAACACCTTCGCGAAGCCGTGCAGGGCGTACTCGTGCATCTTGTACAGGGACGCGTACATCATCCCCGCGAAGTAGCCCTCGATCATCAGGCTGCCGCGGGTGATGCTGCCCATCAGGCTGCCGACGGTGCTGTAGCTGCCGAGCGAGACGAGCGATCCGAAGTCCTTGTACTTCCACGGCGGGACCGGGCGGCCCTCGATGTGACCGGGCAGGTGGGCGAGCAGGTGCGAGGCCTGCTGATGGGCAGACTGGGCGCGCGGGGGGATCCATCCCTGCTTCTCGGGCCAGGGGCAGGCCGCGCAATCGCCCATCGCGAAGATCGAGGGGTCCCGTGTCGTCTGCAGTGTCTGGTTCACGACGAGCTGGTTGAGGCGGTTGGTCTCGAGCCCGGCGATATCGCGCAGGAACTCCGGAGCCTTGATGCCGGCCGCCCACACGGTGATCTCCGCAGGCACCTCGCGGCCGCTCTGCGTGCGTACGCCGTGGGCGGTGACCTCGGTCACGCGCTCGTTGGTGAGCACCTCGATGTGCAGCTTCTCGAGCAGCGCCAGCGTGGCCTGCGAGAGTCGTTCGGGCAGCGCCGGCAGCACGCGGGGAGCCGCTTCGATGATGCTGATGCGCAGGTCGCGCTCGGGGTCGATGTGGTCCAGGCCGAATGAGACCAGCTCGCGGGTCGAGTTGTGCAGCTCCGCGGCAAGCTCGACGCCGGTCGCACCGGCACCGATGATCGCCACGTGCAGTTGCCAGGGTTCCTTGGGGCCGCCCTGGGCGTTGGCCCGCAGGCAGGCGTTCAGCAGCCGCGACCGGAACCGCTCCGCCTGCTCCGGCATGTCGAGCGCGATCGCGTGGGCCTGGGCGCCTGGGGTGCCGAAGTCGTTGGTCTGGCTGCCGACGGACATGACGAGCGTGTCGTAGTGCAACGGCCGTGCGGGGAGGACCTCCTCGCCCGACTCGGGGTCCATGAGCGGCGCGAGCCAGATGCACTTCGCGTCGCGGTCCAGGCCGGTCATGTGCCCGAGCTGGAACTGGAAGTGGTGCCAGCGCGCCTGGGCGAGATAGTCGAGCGCGTGGTCGTTCATGTCCATGCAGCCCGCGGCCACCTGGTGCAACAGCGGCTTCCAGAGATGCGTGCGGGCCCGGTCAACGAGCGTGATCTGCGCACGGCCGCGACGGCCGAGCTTGTCACCGAGTTGGGTGGCCAGTTCCAGCCCGCCGGCGCCACCACCGACGACGACGATGCGATGGACGCCGGCCGCGGCCGCGGTTTGCGTGGATGTCATCCGGAATCTCCCTTTGCTCCGGAGGATAGTGGAAAGCGCCGCATGGGCAAGAGGAAGCCACATGCATATCTGGTTCCGGCGCCCGGGCGTCCCCGGTGCGGCCGGTACAATGGGCCTCGCTCATCGGAGGCGGCGGCAGTCATGGAGGAAAGGGTCGGGAAGTACCAGTTGCGCAGCGAGATCGGGCGAGGCGCGTCGAGCATCGTCTATCTCGCCTTCGACGATTTCCTCAACGCGGATCTCGCGCTCAAGGTCTATCTGCCCGAAAGCTCGGCCGAGCGCGCGATGACCGCCGACGTGCAGTTCGTGAGCGAGGCGGCACTCGCCGGCCGGCTGGAACACCCGCACATCGTGACGATCGTCGACGCCGTCGCGGAACCCGGGCGGCGCTACGTGGCGATGGAGTACGTGGCCGGCGGCAGCCTGGTCCGCTACAGCGCGAAGGAACGTCTGATGCCCGTGGCCGACCTCGTGCAGATCGCGTTCAAGTGCTGCGGGGCGCTGGACTACGCGTCGCGCCTCGGCATCGTCCACCGCGACATCAAGCCCTCGAACATCCTGCTGGACGGCGCGGGCGACATGAAGCTCGCGGACTTCGGAGCCGCCTTCGTGCGCGGCGTGCGCACCACCGAACGCTTCAAGCTGTCCTCCCCCTCCTACACGCCACCGGAGCAGATCCGCGAGGAGCCGCCCTCGGCCCAGGGCGACATGTTCTCGCTGGGCGTCACGCTCTACGAGCTGCTCACGGGCGTGAAGCCGTTCCGCGGCGACACGGTCGAGGCGCGCCTGCAGAGCATCCTGCAGGAGAGCCACGTGCCGCCGTCGCAACTGCGCCCGGATCTCCCCCCGATCTTCGATGCGATCCTCGACCGCTTCCTGCGCAAGTGGCCGCAGGAGCGCTACGCCAACTGGGCAGAGGCGGCGCTGGCCCTGGCCGACGCCGGCCGCCTCAGCATCTACGACATGGCCGTGCCCGACAGCGAGAAGTTCACCGCGCTCCGGGAGTCGTCCCTCACCCGGGAGTTCGACGACGTCGAGGCCTGGGACGCCGTGCGCCACGGACGTTGGCGCCGCCTCCGCCCGCAGGAGGTCGTCGTGCGCGAGGGCGACCCGGGCGACAGCCTCCTCATCATCGCGCGCGGGGAAGCCGCCGTGACCACGCAGGGCCGCATGCTGAACGTGCTGCGGACCGGCGACTGTTTCGGGGAGATGGGCTACGCCCAGGGCCCCGAAGCCCGCCGCAGCGCCACCGTGCAGACCCTCACCGACACGCTCGTCGCGGAGTTCACGCCGGAACTGATCGCCCAGCTCTCGCCCGGCACGCAACTGAAGCTCGCCCGCACCCTGCTGCGCGTGCTCGCGGAGCGGCTGACGTTCACGAACGCGAGGCTGGCGAGCAAAGGTTAGGGCATCGCTCCCGAGGTCACGAACCGCGCCTGCAAGGTCCACCCAGCGCGCCGTTGTAGGAGGGGCCCATTCCGGCAGCGGGTGGCGGACCACGGGGGATGTACAAGGGGCCCTCCCCTTGTTGGTACGCCCTGCGGCCAAGCCGCCGCGGGCCAGCGGCCCGAGAGGCGGCCATGGCCCCGAAAGCGGTGGATTCAAGGAAACGTATCGAGCGGAACCATCGCTCTCGCGGGCATGGCCCGCTCCTACAAATGCTCGTCCATCCCCACGGCGGGTGGCGCATCCACCGCCCTTGTAGGAGCGGCCCATGGCCGCGAAGGCGACTGTTCCGGGTGAAGCGTTTGCGTGCGTCGACCGCTTTCGCGGCCATGGGCCGCTCCTACAGAATCGGCACCCTTTGCCAAGACTGGTGGCGCATCAACGGGGGATATACAAGGGGGCCTCCCCTTGTTGGTACGCCCTGCGGCCAAGCCGCCGCGGGCCAGCGGCCCGAGAGGCGGCCATGGCCCCGAAAGCGGTCGATGCAAGGACGCGCTTCACCCGGGACAGTCGCTTTCGCGGCCATGGGCCGCTCCTACAGAATCAGCACCCTTTGCCAAGACTGGTGGCGCATCAACGGGGGATATACAAGGGGGCCTCCCCTTGTTGGTACGCCCTGCGGCCAAGCCGCCGCGGGCCAGCGGCCCGAGAGGCGGCCATGGCCCCGAAAGCGGTCGATGCAAGGACGCGCTTCACCCGGGACAGTCGCTTTCGCGGCCATGGGCCGCTCCTACAGAATCAGCACCCTTTGCCAAGACTGGTGGCGCATCAACGGGGGATATACAAGGGGGCCTCCCCTTGTTGGTACGCCCTGCGGCCAAGCCGCCGCGGGCCAGCGGCCCGAGAGGCGGCCATGGCCTGCTCCTACAGATTCACTGCCCAGAATGGCGTGCAGGAGGCGCCCGACCCACCCGCACCGCAATGCCGCACCGTGCGCCGTCGAGGTGCGCCGATGTCGCGCCCCGGCATCGCTCTCTATAGTCGGGCTCTCCGCCACGACAAGCGCCTTCCGCCATGACCACCGCCCGCACGATCCGATCGCTCTTTCGCTATCCGTTCAAGGGTCTCTCGCCGCAACCGCTGGACGCCGTCGCCCTCACGCCGGGGCGCGGCTTTCCGCTGGACCGGGCGTGGGCCATCACGAACGGAACGGCCGTGTTCGACGTGGCGCACCCGTCGCCGATGCCGAAGACGGACTTCCTGGTGTTGATGCTGCACGAGCGCCTCGCCACACTCCGTACGCGGTTCGCGGACACCCGGTCGCAGCTGGTGATCGACGCCCCCGATGGCACGTCGCTGGAAGCTTCCCTCGAGACGCCCGAGGGGCGCGCGGCCGTCGAGGCGTTCTTCTCGGACTTCCTGTGGGATGCCGTCGGCGCCGGGGCGCCGAAAGTGGTGTCGCATCCCTCGCACAGGTTCACCGACGTGAGCGTGGTGTCCGAATCGATGATGCACGCGGTGTCCCTCGTGAATCTCGCGTCGGTGCGGGCGCTCGAGGCGGCCACGGGCGTGATGCTCGATCCGATGCGCTTCCGCGCGAACATCTACTTCGATGGCGGTTCTGCCTACGAGGAGAACGACTGGGTGGGCCGCGAGATCTCGCTGGGTCCGGTACGGGGCCGGGTGGTCCTGCGCACGCAGCGGTGCCCCGCCACGAGTGTGAATCCCGCGACGGCGATCCGCGACTTCGACGTGCCGGCGGCGATCGAGAAGCACTTCGGGCATCGCGATCTGGGCATCTACGTCGAGATCGATGCGGGCGGTCGGCTCGGCACCGGCGACGCCGTCGTGCCGGCCTGAGGCGCCGCGTCAGCGGCGGAAGAACGCGGTCGCCCGCCAGAGCGAGAGGCCGCCGACGGCGACGAAGCCGGCGCCGTAGCCGAGACCCAGCGCGTTGATGCTCCAGATGACGAGCGGCGTGACGACGACCCCGAGATACGTCATCGCGAGCGACGCGCCGGTCGCCTCGGCCGTCCGGCCAGGCGGTGCGACGAGCGCCACCTGTGACAGGTAGACGCCGTTCCATCCCACCGCCGTGGCGCCGAAGACGAACGAGAAGACGAGGATGACGAGCCACGGCCACTGGCTGCCGAGCAGAGGGACGGTGAAGGCCGCGAGCGACATGCCCACGCCGAGCAGCCCGAGCATGTGGCGCGGCGTGACGAAGCGGTCCGCCACGACGCCCCAGCCGATGCGGCCGATGATGCCGCCCGCCATCGCGACCGACAGTGCTGCTCCGGCCGCGCTGACACTCGCCCCCGCGACGTCGTGCAGGCACACGACGAGGTAGGACCCGAGACACATCTGCATGCCCGAGTAGGTGAACGACGCCAGCGCCATGTCGCGCAGCCCGCGGGACGACCACACTAGGCGCATCGGTTCGCGCAGCCGGATGCGCCCGAGGCGCGCCGTGGCGTTCGCACCGCCGTCGGCATCGGCGCGGAACGGCTGCACCATCACCATCAGCACGAAACACGCTGCACCTGTCCCGACGCAGGCGCCCCGCCATCCGCCCAGCACCATGAGCGTCGGTACCAGAGCACCGGCGAGCGCACCACCGACCGGCACGCCGGTCTGCTTGACGGAGAAGACGAGCGCGCGCCAGCGGGCCGGCGTCCGCTCGTTGAGGATCGCCGACGACGCCGGGGTGACGAAGCCATAACCGAGGCCCACGAGCAGCGCGCCGATGGCGACGGTGGCGAGGTGCCCGAGCGCCATCGACAGCATGCCTGCACCCGCGAGCGCGAGACTCGCCTGGCTCACGCGCATCGGTCCGAAGCGCGCGATGAAGCCGCCGCTCGCGAGGGCGGACACGACGGCCGAGGCATACATGATCGCCGTCGAGATCCCTGCGGCCGCGGCCCCGATGGCGAGATCGCGCGACGCTTCCGGCGCGAAGACCGGCGGGGCGAACACGGCCATCGACGCGAGCGCCTGGATGGCGAGCGTGACGAGAACGGAGACGACGAGGGGGGACATGGATTCTCGAGGAGAACGCCTCCAGGGGCGGGGGCGATGCCCCGGGGATGTGTCCCAGACGCCCGCGGGCGCCGTGCCTAACCCTTCGCCTTCTCCAGCGCCTGCCCGATGTCCCACAGGATGTCGTCGATGTCCTCGATCCCCACGGACAGCCGGATCATGTCGGGCGAGACGCCGGCCTTCAGCTGGTCTTCCTCCGACATCTGGCGGTGCGTGGTGGACGCGGGGTGGATCACGAGCGTCTTCGCGTCGCCGACGTTGGCGAGGTGCGAGAGGAACTGACAGGCGTCGATGAACTTCTCGCCCGCCTGCGCGCCGCCCTTGATGCCGAACGTCATGATCGAGCCGGTGCCCTTGGGGAGGTACTTCTGCGCGAGATCGAAGTACCGGCTCGAATTCAGCGATGGAAAGTTGACCCACGACACCTGCGGATGCGCTTCGAGATAGGCCGCCACGCGGCTCGCGTTCGAGACGTGGCGGTCCATGCGCACGTGCAGCGTCTCGAGACCCTGCAGCAGCAGGAAGGCGTTCATCGGCGAGAGACACGAGCCGAGCGTGCGCAGCGTCTCCATGCGGCACTTCATCGTGTAGCCGAAGTCGCCGAAGGTCTCGAAGAAGCGCACGCCGTGATAGCCGCGGGAGGGTTCGGTCATGCCCGGGAAGTTGCCGTTGTCCCAGGGGAACTTGCCCGACTCGACGATCACGCCGCCCATCGTGGTGCCGTGCCCGCCCATGAATTTCGTGGCGGAGTGCACGACGATGTCGGCGCCGAAGTCGATGGGCCGGCACAGGTAGGGGGAGGCGAAGGTGTTGTCGATGACGAGCGGCACGCCGGCCTCGTGGGCGATCTCCGCCACGGCCTCGATGTCGAGCACGTTGATGCCCGGGTTGCCCATCGTCTCGGCGTAGAGCGCCTTCGTCTTCTTCGTGATCGCGCGACGGAAGTTCTCGGGGTCGTCGGGATGCACGAACTTCGTGTCGATGCCCATGCGGCGGAAGTTCACGTCGAACTGCGAGTAGCTCCCGCCGTACAGCGTGGACGCCGACACCAGTTCGTCCCCTGCCTCCAGCAGCGTCAGCAGCGCGGTCGCCTGCGCAGCCTGGCCCGACGAAAGCGCCAGCGCGGCACGCCCGTTCTCGAGCGCGGCGACGCGTTCCTCGAACACCGCCACCGTGGGGTTCGAAAGGCGCGAGTAGACGTTGCCGAACGTCTGCAGGTTGAAGAGGCTGGCCGCGTGCTCGGCGGAATCGAAGACGAACGAGGTGGTCTGGTAGATCGGCACCGCGCGGGCGCCGGTGGCGGGGTCGGGGATCTGGCCGGCGTGCAGGCAGAGCGTGCCGAAGCCGAACTCGCGGTCGGACATGGGAAACACCTCGAAGCGGGGACGCGAAGAAGGGGCGATTGTAGCCGTCACATCGCGCAGTACCGCAGGCTTCTGCGGGCACGCCTCAGACCGGCTGCCGCAGCCTCGCCGCCTCCAGCATCGTCGGGACCTCCTCGGCTTCCACGGCCGCGCCGTGGGCCGGCCCGAGCTGGTACTGGCAACCCAGGGACCGCAGCAGCACCGCCGCCGCGGGCGTCTCGACACCGCTCGCGACGACCTCCATCTCGAGCCCGCGCGCGAGTCCGACGAGCGCACGCGCGGCAACCGCCGCCTGACCCAGCGAAGAGACGTTGCGCAGCCACGTCCCGGACAGCCGCGCCGTCCTGACGGGATGCTCGATCAGATCGGTCACCGCCATCTGCCCCGTGTCGAAGTCGTCGAGCACGATGCGCACGCCGAGCTTCGCGAGCGATCGCAGCGTCGCCGTCATGGGGCCGGAGCCGGTACGCGACCGCAGATACCGCACGCAGACCCAGAGCTGCCGCGGATCCGTGCCGCTCTCCTGCAGGATGTCGCGCAGGAGATCGACGAGCGTGCCGCGCTCGATCAGCGCGGGACTCGCCGTCACCATGAGCGGCACCGGCTTCATGCCGCCGCTCACCCACGCGCGCATCTGGTGACAGGCCGTGCGGATCACCCATTCGCCCAGGTTGAGCGCGAGGCCGGCGTCCTGGGCCACCTCGGCGAACTCGCGCTCGGGCAGCAGGCCGTGCTCGGGATGCCGCCAGAAGAGCTGGGTGTCGAGCGCGACGGGCAGCCCGTCGTCGGACCCGACGACGAGCTGATAGTGGATGAGAAACTCGTGCCCCGTCAGCGCGCGGCGCAGGCTGGTCTCCATGCCCAGGCGCTGGACCGTCGCGACGTTGAGGGCCTCGTCGTAGAACTTGGCGTTGCTGCGGCCCGTCTCCTTCGCGTGGTACATCGCGAGGTCGGCCCGTTTCATCAACGTGTCCGCGTCGCGGCCATCTCCCGGATAGAGGGCGATGCCGATCGAGACCCCGGTGACCACCTCGTCGCCGGCATCGAGCCGCACCGGTTCCCTGAGCGCCTGGTGGATGCGCATCGCCACCTTGCCGGCATCCTCGCCCCGCTCGATCGGCGCGAGCAGCAGCACGAACTCGTCGCCGCCCAGACGGGCGAGCGTGGAGACGTCGGCCCCACCCGCGCCGCGGAGGACGACGTCGGAGTCGCGCACGCACTTGGAAATCCGCTCGGTCACGATCTGCAGCAGGCGGTCTCCGGCATCGTGTCCCAGCGTGTCGTTCACCTGCTTGAAGCGGTCGAGATCGAGAAAGAGAACGGCGGCCTGACCGCCGGCGCGCTCCGCCCACGCGATCGCCTGCTGGAAGCGCTCCTTCAGTAGCAGGCGGTTCGGGAGGCCGGTGAGCGCGTCGTAGTACGCGAGGCGGTGGATCTGCTCGCGCGCCCGACGGGCCTCGGTCTCGTCGTGGAGGGTCACGATGGCCGCGAGCGGATCCCCGGGCTCGGGCGCGACGTGGGAGATCGACAGGAGCAGGGTCCGCTCGCCGCCCGTGGGGGGGTGATACGTCCGCTCGACCCGGGTCATGGGCGCGTCGGGGAAGCGCGGCGTGTCGTGCGCTTCCCCGTGGAGGAGCGCGGCGACCGGAAGGGGCGGGAGACCGTGGAGCAACTGGTTCGCCGGATAGCCGAGCGTCTCGCAGGCCGACGGGTTCACGAGCCGCACCATGCCGTCCCGGTCGAGCAGCAGCACGCCGTCGGTCATCGTGTTCATCATCTGCTGGGCGGCGAGCGCCGGCGTGATCTCCACCAGCCGGAACCGGATGGTGGTGTAGATGTTGAGCACCAGCGCGAGGGCCACCAGCAGGCCGCCGAACGGGAAGACGCCGATGCCGAACGCCGGCAGGAAGTCGACGGCGCCGAGCGATCCGAACAGGAGGGACGCGAACAGCAGCCGCGCCCGCCACCAGGCGATGCCGCCCACCGGATTCCGTCGGATCACATCGAGGTAGAGGAGGCAGGTGCCGACCACCGACACCGCGGAACTGACCAGGAACAGCGCTCCGGCGATGCCGTAGCGGGGGAAGGCGCCCCAGGGATGGATCTGGATACGGCTCACGAACGCATCGGTGGCGACCAGGGAGATCTCGAACAGCGCAGCGACCACCCAGGAGAGCGTGACGGCATCGAACCGCTCGCCTCTGCCCCGGACCAGCGAGTACGAGAAGTGGAACTGGATCGCCGGCACGAGGATGGCCATGGCGGCCATCGCCCTGCCCCAGTACTCGGCCTCGGTGACGCTCGACGCGCCGAGCATCTGTGCCACGCAGAGCTGCCAGGCGGCCACACCGGAGGCCAGGAGGAAATGCAGCCACCCGCTCTTCGAGAAGCGCTCGCGGGCGATGACAGCGACGCCGCAGCCCACGGCGAGCAGCGCGGCGAGGAAAGCCGGCAGGGCGTGTGATACCTCGAGCGCGCTCATGGCGAAGCGGACGTCCGTCGGCGGATGGATCTCTGGGCAGTCAGGAAGGGCACTCCGGGCGGGCCCGCGAAGCCCCGCTCGGGTGCGTCGCGCGCCTTGTCAGTAGGGCAGCCAGCGGGGTCGCTTGCTGGAGATGACCCTGGTGTTCACTCCGATCCAGTTGAGCCCGCCGAACAGACGGGCATGTTCGATCTTCACGCAGCGGTCCATCACGACTTCGAGACCGGCATCGCGGGCCGTGCGCCTGGCGGCTTCGTTCACCACCCCCAGCTGCATCCAGAGGACGCGGGCGCCGATGGCGATGGCATCGGCCGCCAGGGCGGGGATCTCCTCGCTCTTGCGGAAGCAGTCGACCATATCGACTCGAACGGGAATGTCCTTGAGGGACGGGTAGCATTTCTGCCCCAAGACCTCCTGGTAGGCCGGGTTCACGGGGATGATCGTGTAGCCGTGATCGAGCATGTACTTCGCCGCGAAGTAGCTGGGGCGGTACCAGTTCGCGGAGAGACCCACGACGGCGATGGTGCGGCAGTCGTGAAGCATGCGTCGAAGGGTGGCGATATCGGTGTCGTCGGACATGGCTCGTTGCTTCTCGTGAAGCCCAGCGGGCGGTTGGAGTTACTCTACCCCACACTGGTCGGGCGGACACGCCTGCGGCCGCTGGCGCTGCAACCCGGCTCGCCCGCCAGGATATCGCCGTCATCGGAATGAACACATGCCCCTCGCACGCCTCGTCTACGCGAGCCTCACCCCGGCACCGGTCTCCAGCCGAGACCTGATGGAGATCCTCGAGGTCGCCCGCTTCCGCAATCGGAAGGACGGCATCACGGGGCTGCTCTGCTATGCGGACAGGCGGTTCCTGCAGGTGCTCGAAGGCCCGCCCGAGGCCGTCTGCGAAACCTTCTACCGCCTCCTCCGGGATAGCCGCCACTGCGAGATCCGGCTGCTCGACTTCAGGCACACGGCGAACCGGCTCTTCGACGACTGGACCATGGGCTTCGCCGGGGTCGCCGAGATCACGAACGACATCGTTGCGAAGCACAGCCCGAGCGGCGACTTCGTGGGGTTCGCCTCCGCCCCGGACGCTGCGCTGGCCTTCGTCACCGAACTGGGGCCACTGCTATCGAGTGGAGACCTGGCACCGGCGGCGTGATCCATACGTGGGTCGGGCTCCGCCCGAGGCCCATGCCGGTTGCCGGCGACACCGCGTCCCCGAGCGGCCGCGTCGGGCGGAGCCCGACCCACGAAAAGGCCGCGCAATGCAGCCATCGCGGGCGATGTCACCTCCATTCGCTCGAGCGTCTTTCGCCCTCCGTGCGCTCGAGCCTCTTTCGCCCTCCGTGGGTCGGGCTCCGCCCGACGCCCATGCCGGTTGCCGGCGAAGTCGCATCCCCGAGCGGCCGCGTCGGGCGGAGCCCGACCCACGAAAAGGCCGCGCAATGCAGTCATCGCGGGCGATGTCGCCTCCGTTCACGCGAGCGTCTTTCGCCCTCTGTGCGCTCGAGCCTCTTTCGCCCTCCGTGCGCTCGAGCCTCTTTCGCCCTCCGTGGGTCGGGCTCCGCCCGACGCCCATGCCGGTTGCCGGCGAAGTCGCATCCCCGAGCGGCCGCGTCGGGCGGAGCCCAACCCACGAAAAGGCCGCGCAATGCAGTCATCGCGGGCGATGTCACCTCCGTTCACGCGAGCGTCTTTCGCCCTCTGTGCGCTCGAGCCTCTTTCGCCCTCCGTGCGCTCGAGCCTCTTTCGCCCTCCGTGGGTCGGGCTCCGCCCGACGCCCATGCCGGTTGC
>JALHMS010000004.1:268209-354707 GCA_022843925.1 Burkholderiales bacterium | reverse complement strand
CGCCGCCGCCGCCGCCGTGTCCCCCACCGCCGCCGCCACCCTGGCCACCGCCGCCGCCACCGCCACCGCCACCGCCGCCCGACAGCGTGAGGCCGCTGCCAGTGTTGGTACCCGCAGCGCCGGCGCCACCCGTGCGGCCATCCTCCCCGGTGAACCCGTTGCCGCCGGGCGTCCCGGGACCGCCCGGTTGGCCAGCGCCGCCGGTAGTGGTCCCGCCGCCGATGGTGCTGCCGAAAGGCGTGTCGTTCGCAGGGCCGCCGGGGCCCAGGGTTCCGCCGGCTGCGTCGGTCCGCCGCGGCTCTCCACCAGGGCCGCCAGGGCCCCCGGTGCCGCGAAGCCCGCCGGTGCCGGGAGCGTTCACCCCGGGGTTGCCGTTCGTACCGTCGCTGCCGCGATTCCCTGTGAGGCCGGCGGTGCCCACGGCCGTGGCTGTCCCGCCGGTAACACCATTGTCGCCACCCCGCTGGGCGCCGCCGTTGATCCAGGTGCCACCCGACGTGCCTCCGGCGCCACCACCACCACCGCCTGCCCCCGCCGCCCCGCTTCCACCGCTGCCGGGTGCGCCGGCGAAGGTCTGCACGATGGCACCAGCGCCACCGCTGCCGCCGTTGCCGCCGCCCGCGCCACCAGTGGAGCCGGAAGCCGAACCATTGATCTGGGCGGAGGCTGCGATCGATACGTCGTTGCCCGCCAGAAGCGACAGTGCGTTCGGCCCCACGACGCGGATGCGGGCGTCACCTGCCACCACGAGATTGCCGGGGAAGCGCAGCTGGAGCGCCCCGCCGACCACGGAGACGCCGATACCCACAGCATTCAGTTGGGCGCCGGTGAAGGGCACGCTGAGGCCGGGTATGCTGAAAATCGGACTCCGGACGTCCGTCGTCCCGTTTCCGTCCACGTCGACGTCGATGGCACCGAACGAGCCGAGTTCGCCCTGCAGGACATTGCCGGTGGCGGACGACGTGTCGACTACGAATCGGCCGGACAGGGTCGCCGTGGGAATCCCCGCGGCCGTGAATCCCGGCTCGCCCGTCGGGAACGCGCCGGCCGCGACGATGTTGTCGACCACGAGGTCGGCCCCATCCCACGTCACCCTGGACACTGCCGCGAACGCCGCGGGCAGCACCACGCGCTGCATGCCCGCGCCGCCGGTCAATGTCGCCCCGAATTCGACGGACGTCCCGTTGAGCGTCACGGCCTTGAACAGCACGTCGCGCTGACCTGCACCCTGGTAGCCGATGTCGAGGGAATAGAGGCCCATCGCGGTGCCCACGGCGACCAGTTGCACGCTCCCGGCAAGACGCGCGGCGGGGCTCGTGATGTCGACCCGGGTCAGGCTGCCGGTCAGCGAGAGTCCGTCCTCCCGATAGTCGGTCTGGGAAGCCGCGAGGCCGTCGAAGGTCATCACCGTGCCGTAGTTCGTGATGCCGCGGGCGGCCTCGAAGGCGAATACCGCGCTGCCTTCGAGCAGTTCGATGTGATTGCCGTCGACGAAGCCGGAGATGTCCGATGGCGACTCGCTCACCGCGTTCACCGTGTCGCTTCCGCTGCCGCCGATCACGTGGACACGCTGGATGCCCTCCGTCGCGATCACCGGGAACGCCGGCCCGCCCACCGACGCCTCGAGAACCGAACCGTTGCGGCGGGTCCACTGCACGCCGCCCTCGGCGTTCGAACCGTTGTCGACGATGAGATCCTCGACGTCGAGGCGCAGGGCCGCGAACTGATCGCGCACGGGCAGTCCGTCGATCATGGCCGTGACCGTGTCCTTCTGGTCGTTGCCCGAGAGCGTCGTGAAGCCGGCACCGAGGCGCTTCACGAGGAAGCGGTCGTCGCCCGGCCCGCCCAGCAGCGCCACGCGCGTCTCGGGCAGGGCGTAGTCGAGCGTCACGGTGTCGTTGCCCCAGCCGAGGAGCCCCGTGATGTCGTCGAGGTTCTCGGCCGTGATGTCACCGACGGTGAAGCCGGACATCACGACCGTCGATTCGACCGCGCCGCGCACCATCGTCGCGGCGATCGCCGCGGTCTGCGCGCTTCGATCCACGGCCAGCGTGTCGACGCCGTCAGTGGTGTCACCGATCACGCGCACCGCGGCGCCGGCCCACTCCACGAACGTGACGTCGTCACCGTCGCCGCCATCCACGACCACGGCGTGGCTGCTGCCGGCGATGCGGAAGCGATCGTTCGCCTCGCCGCCCTGGATCGCCAACCGCGAGGCCGTCGCCAGCACCTGGGCCTCGTCGGACTCGCCGCTGAGGGACAACTCCGCGACGTCGAAGCCGCGGTAGTCGATGCGCCCCGGCACGCCGATGCCGGTGATGCGACCGAGCGTCTCCGTCGGCGCATCGACGAACAGCGTGCTCTGCACGCGCGACCGCACCACCAACCGGTCCGAGGCCTGGCCGCCACCTTCGGCCAGGAGGTCGGCACCGATCGCGGCGAGACTGTCCCCGTCGATGTCGCTGCCGATCGACAGCGTGTCGCCCCCGCCGCCCATGCGCACATGCGTCGCCACACCGGTCGAGACGACTTCGAACGTGTCGTCACCCGAACCTAGACGCACCTCGACGCTTTCGACGAGTCCGAAGAGGAGCCCGCTCGAGTCGTCCTGGCGGATCGCGGTCTGGTCGGCGGACCCCATGCCGAGGCCGCGCAGCGAGCCGGCGGTGAGACGCCCCGCGTTCGCCACCGAGTCGGCGGCGTCGGATGCGACGAGCGCATCGATGCCTTCGCCGCCGTCGATCTGCACCCCGCCCATCAGGCGATTCAGGCCCGCGGCCGGATCGCCCACGTCGATGCGGTCGTTGCCGGCACCGGTCATGAGAAGCGTGTTCGCGATCGCGGCCGAACCGATCACGGCGAGCGTGTCGTCGCCCGCCCCGAGTTCGAGCGTGAGGGCCTCGATGCCGGCGTAGCCGATGCCGGCCGCCATCCCGAAACCGGTGATCTCGTCGGCCGCGACGCTGCCGGACTGACCGACCTGCGGACCGCTCGCGTCGAGGTCGAGCCAGTCCCGCAGGCCGGCCGGCTGATCGCCGCCGACGATCGTGACGCGGCCGGCGATGGCGTTCAGCGAGCCGCCCGTGTTGCTCCCGGGCGCGGCGAGGCTTCCCACGTGGATGGCGTCGACGCCGGCACCGGTGTCGATCGTGACCGGCGTGGCACTCTCGGTCCTGCGCAGCAGCACCACGTCGTCGTCGTTACCGCCGAGCACGCGCACCTGCGTGCCGGCGAGCACGCCGTACAGCTCCGCCGTCCCGCCCACGAAGGCGTCGAGGCTGCCCGCATCGATCCGCAACGTGGCACCGGCGGCGCCGCGAGCATCGATCCGCGCGGTCGGACGCACCGCGATGTCGTCGCCGGCCCCCACGTCGATCGCGCCGGCCCCGGACAACAACACCGAGCCGTCTTCCAGCACGATGTCCTGGCCGGCATCGGCGCGGTCGGCCACGACGAGCGTCACGTCACGGGCGGCCTCCACCGCGGCGCCGCTGCCCACGACGATGGTGTCGCGCGCCCGCATCGAAACGGCACCGGCACGCGCGAGCACGGTACCCGCGGGCGACACGTCGAGGCGTCCGGCGTCGGCGCGCAGGACGACGTCCGCCCCCGCGACGCTCGCCACCGAGAGAGTCCCTGCCACGTCGGCCACGCGGATCGTGCCGGCGGCCTCGGCCGTCAGCGCTCCCGCGGTCGCACGCGCGTCGATCTCGATCTCGTCGTCGGCGCGTCCGACGGTGCCGGTGCGCGCCACGAGCCGGAGCCGCTCACCTTCGATCAGCACGCCCTGTCCGGGACTGCCGTCGACGATGGAACCGGCCGCGACGAGACTCAGCAGGCCCGTGGCCGATCGGGCGTGACGCACGACGAGGTCGCCGACGACCTCCTCCACGTAGGCATCGGCACCTGCATCGAGCGTGAGTCCGGTCGTGTCGACCCGGAGCGGCGACACCGCGCTCCCGATGCGCACCGAAGCCTCGAGCGTCAGCGCCGTGGTGATGACATCCGTCGCGGTGCCGCGGCCGGCAATGCTGCCCGCCGTGTCGCGGATCGACGTCGTGCCGAACGGGTTGCGGATGAGCCCGGTCAGCGCGATGTCCGCCGCGCCGGTCTGGAGGATGGCGATGGTCGTGGCCCCGGGACGCGTATCCGTCCTGGGACGGAAGTTCGTGTCGTCGCCGGCGTCCACGGTGAGCACGCGCCCGGCGAGTGCCGGATCGAACTCGGCCTCGATGCGCTGCATGACGAGGCGGCGGACCGACGCGTTCTCGATCGTGATGCGGTCGAACCCGGTGCTGTACTCCAGGATCGGCGACCCTTCGATGCGCCGCGTGTTCGTCACCGTGCCGTAGAGCTGCTGCGCGACCGACGCGGGCACCACATCGATGACCGTCCGCAGGATCGTGAAGCGGATCTCGCCGCCGGGCGTGGCGATGATGTCGCCCACCGTGACCGCGTCCGGGGTGATCGTCACGTCGACGTTGGACCGCACGACGGTCCCCGCGGCGTTCACGAACAGGTCCGGGTCCGGCTGGGGGACGAGCACGACGCGCGAGTCGAACTCGATCACGCGATCGAGTAAGTAGGATCGCGTCGACTTGGCCTTGCCGTCGCCCGTGTCGAGTTCCGCGCCGTTCTGCGTGGCGGGTGCTGCCGACAGCGGCTGGGTCTGCGCGGCGATCTCCGTGACGAAATTGCGGGTGCGCACCACGGCCCCCGCCTCGCCGTCGATGTGCAGCGTGCTCATCAGCCCGTTCGTCGACTCCGGAATGGTGTTGGCGCCGAGACCGTGGGTGGTCGCGGTCGAATTCGCCTCGGTGTCGATGCCGCCCTGCATGGCGAGCAGTTCGACGCGATCCTGGCCGCGAAGGTCCGCACCGGTCCGGAGCGCGACGTTCGTCGCGTTGCTGCTCGAGAGGATCGACGTAGCGTAGGACTCGGCGCCGAGGGCGCTCGCGGTGGACTCCGACGTGGCATCACCGGTAAGCGCCGATGCGCCCGACTTCAAGGTGACGATGCGGCCCGTGAGATTGCCCGCGACATCGACGTTGCTGGCGGCTGCGAGCGTGGCGGTCGCGTCCGCGTCGGTGTTGGCACCCAGCCCCCCGGCGGAAGACTTCGCGATGCCGTTGATCGTCGAGGTCCGCGCAGCCTCGACGGTGACGTTGCCCACTGCTGCCGTGAGGTTCGCACCGCTGCCGATCTTCGCCGTGCTGTTGTCCGTCCCCGTGACCGTGGACGTGGCTTTGGCGATGTCGACGATCCCGCCGCCGCGCCGTTCGGCTTCCGATTTCGCGTTGCTTCCCGACGTGGACCGGATGGTCACGTGGCCGACGTTCGAGGTGAGGGACGCCGTGCGTTCGACCTCGGCCGTGGTCCCGCTGGTGAGCGTGCCGGTCGACGTGAACAGGCCGACGGAGATGCCGCCACCCGCGATACCGTTCGAATAGGCGTCGGCCCTGTGGGCGGACGTGGCGGTGATGTCGATGTTGCCGCTGGCCGTGATCGTCGCGCCCTCCGCCACGGTGGCCGACGCCTGGGCGTTGCTCGCGGCCGTGATGTTGCCGGTGGCACCGGCGCCGACGCCGATGCCGAAGGCGACCATGTCGCCCTCGGCCGTGTGGCCGCCGGATGCAATGACCGACACGCTGCCTCCGCTCACGTTGGCGCCGCGACCGACGGATGCGCGCGTGTCGCCATCCACGGTGGCCGTGCCCTCGAAGATCGCGACCGGCACGCCGCCCGCCGCACCGCCGTTCACGTCGACGTGCGCCCGCGTGGGGGCGGAACTGGCGGTCACCGTGACCGCGCCGCCGCGGCCGTCCACGGCGGCACCGGCACCGATGCCGGCCGAAACGTCGCCACTCGTCGTCGCCGTGCCCTTGCCGCCGGCACCGCCGACGATCGATGCATTGCCGACGCGCATGAAGGCCGTCGCCGTGCGGTTGGTCACGCGCGCATCAAGCGAGACGCCGTTCGCGGCGATGCCCGCGCCGTCGGCGATCCGCGCGCTCGTGGACCCGGTGCTGGTGGTCTCGGAGAACAGCGCGCTCACGGTGATACCGCCGCCGGAGCCGCCCTGGGCGTCGGACCGGATCGTCTCGTTCGAGACCGCGTTGACGCTGACCGCGCCGGAGAGGTCCAGGGGCTTCTGCGCGCCCGGGACGACCGCGGCCGACGCCAGGTAAGCCTCGGTGTCGCCGCTCACGCCGGCGTTCGCGCGCCCGCCGTTCCCGCCGACGATCCCGACGCTGATGACGAAGATCGTGCCGGTGGCGTGGTTGTTCGAACGCGCGTCCACGGTGAGGCTCCCGCCGCGCAGGATCGTGCCGGCGCCGGTGAAGGCGCGGGTCGCCCCGCTGACGGTGCCGTCCGCGAAATAGGCATCGATGGGCACCGCACCGCCAGACCCGCCGCGGGCGTCTGCGTTCGCCGTGTTCGTGGAAGTCGCCACGATGCGCGCGGCCCCGCTCCCGAGCGTCAGCGTGACCGGCGCACCGGTGGTTGCGCCGTGCGCGGCGCCCACGTAGGCCTCCGTGTTCGCGCTGACGGTCGCCGTGGCCCGGCCGCCGGAACCCGCGACACCGCCGATCCCGACGCCGGTCTGCCTCGCCGTCGCCGTGTGGATGGACGTCGACGACACCGACAGCGCCGCCGCGGTCACCGTCGCGCCCGGGGCCACGCGGGCCACGGTGCTCCGGCCGATGGTGGCCTCCGTGAACAGGATGTTGACCGCGAGCAGCCCACCGGCGCCGCCGAACGCTTCGGACGTGGGCGTGGCGGTCGAGTGTGCCGTCACCGACACGGTGCCCGCATTGGCCGTCACGTTCGCGCCGGCGCCGATCTCGGCCAGCACCCGCCCGTTCACGCGGTTCACGGCGTTGGCGCCGGAGCCCGCCCCGCCGATGCCGATCGACAGCGTGACCGGGGTCGTGGTGGCGGTGGCCCCGGCGTTACCGTTCGCCGCGACGGTGACGCCACCAGTGGTCGCGGTGACCGTCGCCGACGTGATGGCGGCGTCGACCGTCGTATTGACCGTGTTCGTGCTGAGCGAGACCCCCACGGCCGCCGCGCCGATACCGATCGAGACGGCGATGGCCGGCACCCGGGACGTGAGCGTCGCGTGGTCTTCGGCGGTGACCGACACGCTGCCATTCGTCGTCACCGTCCCGCCGCTGATCGCCGCGAGAATCGTGTTGCCCACCGTGTTGTTGGCTTCGGCACCTGCCCCCGAGAGCGCGATGCTCACGCCTTGCTTCGGGTTGGTGAGGGCTGCGGAGACCGCGACACCGACGGCCACGGCCGTCGACGTTGCTGTCGACCTGGCGAGCAGCGCGACATCGCCGGCGGCGTCGATGGAGCCGCCCGTTACCGCGGCCGTCAGCGAGTTGGTGATGGTGTTGAGCGCGCGACCGACACCGACGGCGACCGCGGCCGACCCACCACTCGACGAGAACGAGACCGCCAGACTGCCGCCCGTCGCGTGCGAATCGATGCCGGCGAGGTCCTGCGCCGTGATCGAGACGCTGCCGCCGTTGCGCGTGGTAACCGTGGCCCCGGTGGCGATCGATGCCTCGATCGTGTTGCCGATGGTGTTCTGCGAAAGCGCACCGGCGCCGGCGCCGGACAAGGCGACGCTGCCGCTGGTGAAGGCGCCACTGACCGCGATGCCGATGGATCGCGTGTTGATCGTGGGCTGCGAGTACGCGAGCAGCGTCACTCCGCGGTCGCTCGTCAGCGTCCCGCCCAGCACGCGGGCCCGCGCACGATTCGTGATGCGGTTGTCCGCAACCGCGACGCCGATCGACACCGCCGCGCCGTTGCCGACGCTCACCGAGAGCGCCCCGCCGTACGCCTGGGCGTCGATCGTCGCGATGTCGCGGGCGGTGACCTGGATGTCGCCGCCGCCGGCCGTGGTGATGGTCCCCGCACCCTGGATGCGGGCGTCGACGGTGTTGTCGATGTGATTGCCGGAACCCGTTCCGGCGCCGGCGAAGCTGACCGCGAAGCCGCCCTGTGACGTGTTGATCGATCCGCCGCCGGCACCGGCCACCGAGAGCGCGGTGATGGTCGACGTGGAGACCGCCTCCAGCACCACACCGCGCGCGGAGGTCAGGGTTGCGCCGGACACCACCGCCTCGACCTCGTTGCGGATGGTGTTGACGGCGATGGACACCCCGAACGACAGGTTGAGGTTGCTGCCGCCGGTCGTGCTGATGCCGAGCGCCAGGGCGACCGCCCCCGCGTTCGCCGTGACGGTGGACGTATCCGTGGCCCGGACGATGATGTCTCCGGCGCCGCGCGACGTGACGGTGCTGTTCGTGACCGTCGCGTCGATCGCGTTGTCGATCGTGTTGCCCGACCCGGTGCCGGCCCCGGCGAAGCCGATGGCGAGGCCCGTGCCGCCCAGCGTTCCCGACAGCGCACCGGCGATCGTCAGCGCGTCGATCTTCGGCACGGCGATCACCGAGACCTCCGCGGCACCCGCCGAATCGATCGTCGAATCCGTCACCCGTGCGTGCGTGATGTTGGTGACTTCGTTCAGCGCGAGGGATGCACCGACCGAGGCCGTGCCGCCGAAGCTCTGGCCCTTGCGCAGGGCGATCGCGACGCCGCCTGCGTCGGCGTCGATGGTCGAGGTGTCGCTGGCCGTGACCGCGATGCCGGCGGTGCGGCTGCGCAGCGTGCTGCCTCCCAGGACCCGGGAACGGACGTTGTTGGTGATGACGTTGCGGGAGCCTGCACCAGCGCCGCTCAGGGCCAGCCCGCCGGAGGTCGTCGCCGACCCCGCGAGGGACCCGCCCATGGTGAGCGCCTGCACCACCGCGGTGGACACGGCCGTGACGGCCACCGAAGTGTCACCGGTGACGACCGCGCCACCGCCGACCCACGCATCGACGTTCGACGTCAGCCGGTTCGACGCCGCCGAGACGCCCACCGACAGCGTGCCGCCGCCCCCCTGCGTCTGGGCGATCGCGATCGAGAAGCCACCGGCGTCCGCGATGATCGTCGACCCGTCGGTCGCCTTCACCTCCACCTGCCCACCCCCAGCGGCGCGCGCCGTGATGCTGCCGCCGGAGACCCAGGCCCCGATGTTCGCGGCGATCTCGTTGCCGGATCCCGCCCCTGCGCCGGCACCGTCGAGCCGCGCCCCCTGGCCGCCCACGGAAGCCGAGACCGCGGCGCCGAACGTGTACGACTCGATCTTCATCCCGCCCGTCGCGTAGATCCGCACCGGTCCACCCGAGCGGACCGTGCTGGCGGCCGCATGGGCGCGGACGTCGCCGCGCGTCCGGTTCACCGCGACGGCGACACCGATCGATCCGGCCCCGCCGCTGCTGTCGCCCCCCTGGCTGACGGCGAAGGCCCCGCCGCCGCCCATCGCGAGGATGCGCGACGTGTCGCTCGCGGTCACGTCGACGGCGCGCGCGACATCGAGCGAGACGCCATCGAGGAAGGCGCGCGTCGCGTTGTCGATGGTGTTCAGCGACGCCGATCCGGCGATGGAGATCCCGATGCGCGCGTTCAGCGTGCCGCCGATGCCCGCGGAGAACGCGATGAGATCCCCAGATCGCTCGGCACGCACCCGGACGGCGTCGGCGTCCGAGATCGTCGCGCCGCGCAGGAAGGCGGCCGTGCCGATCAGCACGTCGTTCTTCGCGAACGATCCCGCGAGCCCCACACCCACCTCGGATGTCCGGTTGAACGCGAACGCGCCGGTGGCGGCGACGATGGCGGACGTGTCGATCGCATCGACCGTGACGACCCCGGTCCCGCCCAGGCGGAACACGCCCGGGTCGTTCACGTACGCCATGGTGTAACCGGTGATCGTGTTCACCGCCGCGTCGCCCGCGATCGCGACGCCGGAGGTGCCCTTCACGTCGTCGGCGTTCGCCGAAACGTTCTGCGCGTTGGCATCGGCCGGCGGCGCGTTGGACACGATCGCCCCGGCGAGCGAGATCGACCAGATCCTCCCGCCCGCGATGGCGTCGAGATCGAGGCCCTTCACGTCGACGATGGAGGCCGCGGGGGCTGCGCGTTCCAGGCTGTGGTGCACCGGGCCTTCCAGGGCCGAGAGGTCGATCGCGCGGCCCGCGACGGCGTCGGCCTGCGAGATCGCGAGCTTCAGCGTGTCGTCGTCCTCGCGGATCGCGTAGTAGGTCGTGCGCGGCACGAGGCCGCCGGACACCGTGTCGGCATCGTCGGAGTTGCGATACACGACGGCATCGCCGGTGGCAAAGCCGTGGCGCACGAGGCGGATGCGGTCCGCGGCGATGTCGACGTCGCCCTTGCGGAACTGCCGCTGCTCGGCTCCGAAGACCGCGACCACCTGCCGATCGAGCGTGTTGAGCGCCACCGACGCGCCGGCGCCGACGGTCTTCGCGAGCTGGATGGCGCCCATCAGGTCGATGTTGTTCACCTGGCTGTCGGCCTCGATGCGCAACACCCCGCCCTGCAGCACCGCGCCGTCGCCGACCTGGGCGATCGCGCTGGTGGTGTGGTCGACGACCGACACCGTGCCGCTCAGGCCGACCTTGCCGGACTCGCCACCGGCCTGGGCGAGTTCGAACGAGAACACGTCCTCCTTCGCCTTGACGTCGATGCTGCCGTCGGCACCCGCTGCGATCCGCACGCTGTCCTCGACGCGTGCCTCGGTGCGGTTGTCCATGAGCTGCACGACGGCGGAACCGCCGATGCCCAGCGTCTTGGCCTTGTTGCCCAACAGGGAGAACGGTTCGCCCAGGAAGCCGTCCTTGCCGAGCTTCCCGTTGCGCACCATCTTGATGATGCCCTTGTCGTTCAGGTCGAGCGAGATCACGCCGGCGGCGCTGATCAGCTGCATCTCGGTCGTGGCGCCCACCGCGACGCTCTGCGACGTGAGGGGCCGGGACAGCGACTGGTTGATCCGCGCGCCCGAGCGGATCAGCGCCAGCGACTCGTTCGTGTACTCCGCGAACGAGACCGAGCCGGTGATGGCGACCTCGGCCTGCGTGAGCGCCTTCGCCTTCGAGACCGTCCAGTTGTTGACGATCCGCGACAGGCCCAGCTTGCCGTCGAGCAGCGTCGCCACTTCCTTGATGATGTCCAGTTCGCGCGGGTCGTTCTTCGGTCCGCTCCAGAAGCCGCCGAAAGGCAGCAGTTCGATCGGCTCGATCAGCAGCGGATACGCGACCTTCGCGTTCACCGACACCCGGCCGGCGGCGTCCACGATCGCGCCGCTCTCGATGGTCGCGTGTGCCGCGTTCTCGTAGAAGCCAAGACCCACGGCGGCGCCGATCGCGAACTTCTTCGCGGTCTTGTCCGTCTTGTCCGGGTTGTCGGAAGGCGACACCTTGCCCTCGACCGCGACCTGCGCCTTCTGCTTCACCTTGGCGTCGACCACGACATCCTGACCGGAGTCGACGCGTGCCGTGCCGCCGAGGCGCGCGGTCACGTCGTGATCGAGGATGTTGAGACCGAAGGCGGCGGCGAGCGTGCCCGTCGTGTTGGCCTTGCCGTCCTTGCCGGCGAAGAGGTCCTTGGACGTGCTGGTGAGGATCGAGAGAGGACCCTTGCCACTGGGCTTCAGGAACGACTTCGGCTGCAGGGCATTGAGGCCGGGACTCTGCAGTTCGCCCTTGGTCAGGAGGTCCTTGATGCTGGGCTCGCTGCCGAGACCGGCACCGGTGGAGATCCTGTTCTTCGCGTCCAGATTCGCGGTGACCCGGACCCCGCCCGACGCGTCGGTCGTGAACTGGTGGAACAATCCCGACGCAGCCGACGGATCGAGATCGATCTTCGCGGCCGCGAGCGCGTCCTGCTGGCTCTCGGCGAGCCGGATCGAGTTCTGGTCCACCACGATGACGAAGTAGATGCCCTCGTTCTCGAGGCCGCGGATCTCGTTGTCGCCCACACGCACGGTCGAGCGCCGCTCGAACCCGTGGTTGGCCCCCGTCGCACCGGTTCCGATGGCGACGATGCGGCCTGCGTCGGCATCGGCCCTGGACAGCGCGAGCGAGAACGTGTCGTCGTCGGCGCGGACGACGTGATACTCGCGCCCGTCGACGAGCCCGCCGATCGCCGTGCCGCCGTCCGTGAGATAGGTGATCCGGTCGCCAGTCTCGAACCCATGCCCGAAGAGCCGGATGCGATCGACGGCATCGAGCACGACCGGTTCGGGCGTCGGATCGAAGTCGACCTCCGTGCCGTCGGCCCGCACGAGACCGTGGAGGTTGTTGGCGAGCGTGGCACCGGCCGAGAGCGGGACCAGCACCGGGACGGTCTCGGCGGCATCCTCGGCCGTGGCCGCCAGGGCCACGTGGTCCGCGTCGATCACGACGACGAAGTAGCGAGTGCCCTCGACGAGCCCGCCCACGGGATCCCCGGTGCGGGCGCGATACGTGACCTCCTCGCCGGTGACGAGCCCGTGCGCGGGAATCTCGATCGTGTCGGCCGCGACATCCACTGCCGCCACGGTGCGCCGGGGATCGAAGTTCACGACCACGACGTCGGTGGAGAAGCCCTGGAGGTTGCCGGGCGCGGGGGACCCCGGGGCCGCCGCGATGGCGATGGCCCGGCGGGCGGAGGCATCTTCGCGGGTGGCAGCCAGCTGCAGCAGGTCGCCTGCCACGCGGATCGCGTAGTACGTGCGGCCGTCCACGAGCCCGTCGATGGCCGGCAGGTCACCCGCGCGGTAGACGATGGCCTGCCCCGTGTCGAACCGGTGCCCGGCCACCGTCAGGAGGTCGTCGGCGTCATCGAGGATCGTGCCCGTCAGCCGATGGGCCGGCCCCGTCCCCCCGCTCGAGAGGTCGATCGGCGTTCCGGCGAGCGCGTCGGCGCGCGTCCGCGCCAGCGCCAGGGTCTCGTTGTCGACGCGGATCGCGAAGTAGTCGCGATCGTGCTCGAGACCCCCGATCGCCTGCCCTCCGCCCGTGCCATAGCGCACCCGCTGGCCGGTGAAGAAAGGCATGTTGACTTCGAATCGCAACACGTCCGCGTCCGCGTCGACCACGGGCAGGTTGTCGGCGGTGACGCCCATGGCATCGAGCGTCGCCTGCGGGGACACGGGATCGAACGTCGACAGCCGCGTGGCCGTCGCGACCCGATCGACGCTCGCATCGGTGCGGTACGTGACGGCATCGCCGGTCTGGAATCCGTGCCCGGTCAGGGTGAGGTTCCCAGTGGTCGCGTCCACGCTGCCGCTCGCCGCGAAGGTCTTTGCAGCCTCCTCGTAGCCGAACACGTGGGTGGCGCCGCTGCCGACGTCCGTGAGATCGATCGCGCGTCCCGCGAGGGCATCCTCCCGGGTGTCGGCGAGACGGATGAGCCCCGGCGAGCCCGTCACCGGGATGGCGAAGTAGGGGCGCTCGCCCTCGAGCCCGCCGATGGGCGTGTCGTTCTGCCCGACGACGTACGAGACCTCCTGGCCCAGGGCGAACGCGACGCCGTCCAGGCGCACGGTGTCGTCCGCCTCGCTCACGGCCGTCTGCGTGTCGACCGTCACGGCCTGACGGAGCGAGAAGCTGTGCTGGGATCCGGCCAGCGTCTGGCTCGAATCGAGACCGATGCCGCCGGCGCGCGCCAGCGCGATGGTGTCCTTGTCGATCACGATGACCCGGTAGGTCGTGTCGTGCGAGAGCCCGCCGATGGCTGTCCGGACCGTCTCGGTACTGTCGTCGGGATCGACGGCCCGGTAGGTGATCTCGTCTCCGGTGGACAGGCCGTGATCCGCCATGCGGATCGTGTCGGTCGCGCCGTCCACGTCGGATACGGGCAGGCGGATCGTGCCGGTCCGCGCCGTGCCGCCGGCCGTGACGGTACCGTCGACCACAGCCTCGACCACGCTCGTGTCGAAGCCGAGCGCGGCCGCGACGCCCGCGAGACCGTCCACGTACGCGGCCACGTCGGCCTTGCCCGTGTTCGTCATCTTGCCGATCGCCTCGACGGCCACGTTCCCGGTCGCATCGATGGTCACGTGCTGACCGACGTTCGCCTTCGCGGAGAGGTTCGCGCGCGTCACGGCGAAGGAGCCGGCGACGATGTTGCGGTTGGCCGGGGTGTCGGTCGAGATGTTGGCGGTGGTGCGGGATTGCGCCGAGGCCGTCGTGTCGGAGTTCGCCTCGATCGAGACGTCACCGCCGGCGCTGATCGCGCTGCCCTGGGTGGCCGATGTTCCGGTGATCCGCACCTCGGCGTTGCCGGTGGCCTGGCTATAGGTGGCGCTGAACTGGTTGACGAACTGCGCGACCTGCGAAAGCTTGCTGGTCCCGGGGATCGCATCGCGCAGCGCGAGCGCGGCCACGGAGGCATCCACCACGGACGAGGCCCCGATGGAGACATCGCCGGCGCTGGTGATCGAAGCATCGGTGAGCGTGATGGCCGCGGTCGTCGCACGGATCATCACGCCGAACGGCACCGGCGGCAGGATGCCGTCCGCGATGAAGCTGACGAGCGGATTGATGACGAGGTTGTTGACGAGCGTCGGCAGCTCGTTGGTGAGCGCATTGTCCGTGGCATCGGCGGTCAGGGTGACGTTGGCGCCGTCGATGGCGGAGCCCGTGATGTCGACCCGCGCCGTCTTCGAGTTCACCCCGATGATCCGGATGGGACTCGCGATGTCGCTCTGCCGGCTGGCGGCGAGCGTGATGTCGGCCCCTGTCACGGTGGCGCCGGTCAGCGTGATCCCGGTGTCCGGAAAGAAGGGGATGACGTCGACCGGGATGTTCGACGTGCCTTCGCGGATGCTGGCAGTGAGCGTCACGTTGCCCGCGGCGAAGCCGCTGCCGGCACCCGTGTGGGCGAGCAGCGCCGAGCCGTTCTTCAGGCTGATGGACTCGCCGGTGAAACTCACGGCGCCGCTGGCGCCCGTCGAGGCGGCAGTCCGCACATCCGCCCCGGCAGCGATAGTGCGCGTCGACACGACCGCACCGTCTTCGAGCGTGATGGTGTCCCCGGTGACCGTGAGGGCGTGCCCCGCGAGATCGAGCGTGCCCTTGAACACGATCACGTCGCTGCCGTCGGCGGGCGCATCGCTGCCATCCAGGACGAGGTCGGCCGCGAACCGGCCGATGTTGTCGACGGTGATGGTCTCGGTGCTGCCGGCCGCATTGAAACCCGCGCGGATGGTGAGGGATGCCGTCGGATCGGCGAACACGATGCTCTCGAACGTAGCGAGATCGTTGTCGCTGTCGATGAGCAGTCTGCCGGAGGCATCCCGCGACAGCCGGATGGTGTCGGCGATGGCGGTGCCGTCGAACACGCGGTCCGCGGTCTGCGTGTTGTCGGTGATCGGCTCCATGCCGGCGTACCGGATCGAGGTGCCGTCGCGATGGATCCAGCCGGCATCCGGCGACGTCGCGACGAAGGTGATGTTCCGGAACGTTCCGCCATCCAGTTGCACGGTGTCGAATCCGCCCGCGCCGCCCTCGACGAGCCCCGACAGCCAGCCCGCGGCTTCGAACGAGAAGACGTCCTCGTTGCCGGCAGCCCCCTGGAGGTTCTCCACGTTCGAGAAGCGGACTCGCCCGACCTCACCGGCGTCCTGCCCCGTGATCCGCCAGGCGGCCTGGCCTGCGGTGCCGAGCAGCGTGTCGTCGCCGGCACCGCCATCGATCGTCACCGTGATCGCGGTGTCGCGGACGAGGAACCGGTCGTCCCCGGCGCTGCCCTCGAGCGACAGGGCGCGGACACCCACCTCGGCACCGGTGTCACGCCAGAACTGCCCGTCGAGCAGCACCCGCAGTCGCTCGCCCCCATCGGCTGCATGTCCGAGGCTCTCCACCTCGAGCGTCCGCCCGGCATCGACCAATGCCACCGTGAGGAGTCCGCCCGATGCGGGCACGAGGTCCGCCGACAGGAGAAGGCGCTGCTCGAGTTGCTCCAGGAGGGGACGACGGGGAAACGGCGCGACGCGAGCGTTGGGCGTTGCACGATGCACATGGGGTGACGGCACGGGGAGTCTCCTGCCGCGTCGAAGCGCGGCCTGTTGGAATCAGTTCGGCAATCGGGGGCATGCAGGCCATGTCGGACTCCCGGACGATCGTGGTCCCGGGACCGGGAGCGACCAGGAGCAACGTGGAGAGACCATGAGGGGCCAGGACGCACCACCTGGGCCCAGGACACCGATGCACTCCGCGATCGAGGACGGCGACATGCGCGTCCGGATGATAGGGTCACGTGTCGCCTTTTGGAACGGTACGAAAGTTCCATCGGCATAGAGCTTTCGGCCCATCACACCTCGACCGCGACCCGAGATTCCCCGACGTACGGAGGGCCATGCGCCAACCGGATGTGGCGGGAGCAACGAATCCGTACACTCGGCGCTGTCGCGGTCATTTCGCCGCAGATCACGGATCCGATCGTTCCATGAGAATTGCAGGCATCGATGTAGGCGGTACCTTCACCGACCTCATCCTCTTCGACGACGCCACCGGCGAGGTGCGCGTCGCGAAGGTCCCGACCACCCCCGAGAACCAGGCGGGCGGCGTTCTCGCCGCCATCGCCGCCGCGGGCATCGACCTCGCGCAGCTCGACGCCATCCTTCACGGGACGACGGCCACGACCAACGCCCTGCTGGAGCGCAAGCTGCCGAAGGTCGGGCTCGTCACCACGCGCGGCTTCCGGGACGTCCTCGAACTGGGGCGGCGTACCCGCCCCACCCCGTACGGCCTCACCGGCACCTTCGTCCCGCTGATCCCGCGCGAGCTTCGAATGGAGGTCGCCGGCCGCATCACGGCCGACGGCGAGGAACTCGAGCCGCTCGACGAGGACGGCCTGCGGCTGGCGCTGCGCACGCTCCTCGACCGCGGCTGCGAATCGCTCGTCATCCACTTCCTGCACAGCTACCGTGACCCGCGGCACGAGCGCCGCGCCGGGGAGATCGCCCGCGACGTATGGCCCAACGGCTACATCACCCTCGGCCACGCGGTGCTGTCGGAGTACCGCGAGTACGAGCGGGGCGTCGCGGCCGCCGTCAACGCCGCCGTCCAGCCCGTGCTGCACCGATACCTCGCACGCCTGCGCGACGGCCTGGCGGCCGGCGGCTTCGGACGCGAACTGATGGTCATGCAGGGCAACGGCGGCACGACGTCCGCTGCCATCGCGCACGAGTTCGCCGTGAGTTCCGTGATGTCGGGGCCTGCGTCGGGCGTGATCGCCGCCGCGGCGACGGGCCGCGCTGCCGGCATCGAACGGCTCATCGGCTACGACATGGGCGGCACGTCCACGGACGTCGCGCTGATCGAGGGCGGCCGGCCGCGCCTGTCGGCCGAGTTGGAGATCGAGTACGCGATGCCCATCCATGTACCCATGGTGGACGTCCACACCATCGGCGCGGGCGGCGGGTCCATAGCCCGCGTCGACGAAGCCGGGCTGCTGCGCGTGGGCCCGGAGAGCGCCGGCGCACGACCCGGCCCCGTCTGCTACGGCCGCGGCGGCACGCGCCCCACGATCACCGACGCCAATCTGGCGCTGGGACGTCTCGACCCCGACCGCCTGCTCGCCGTGGACAACGCGGTCACGGTCGGCCACGTCCGCGACTGCATCGCCCGCGACGTGGGCGTGCCGCTGGGGCTCGACACCGATGCCGCCGCGGCCGCCATCCTGCGCATCGCGAACGACCGCATGGCCGGTGCCATCCGCATGGTGAGCCTCGCCCGCGGCCACGACCCCCGCGACTTCGCGCTCTTCGCCTTCGGCGGCGCCGGCCCGCTCCACGCCTGCGCCCTCGCCCGCGAGCTGGCGATTCCCCGCGTGCTGATCCCGGCGCGGCCCGGTCTCGGCAATGCGCTCGGCTGCGCGGTGGCAGACCTCCGCCACGATTTCGTCCGGACCGTGAACGTGCCGCTCGCCGCCCTCCCGCCCGACTTAGTCCGCGAAGTGCTGGAAGGTCAGCTCGCCGAGGGCCGCGCGATGCTCGAGCGCGAGGGTGCAGTGTTCGAGCACGTCGAGGCCCTGCACGAGGCCGATCTCCAGTTCCAGGGGCAGAGCCATCTGCTGACGATCCCCGTGCCGTCACCCGCGGTCACGCGCGACGAACTCCAGGCGGCGTTCGAGGCCGCGTACTGGCACCGCTTCCACGTGCGCCTGCCGGAGATCCGCGCGGTACTGGTGAACGTGCATACCGCCGTGCTCGGCGTGCGCCGGACGCTGCCGCTCGAAGCGCTCGGTCGCGGCAACCCCGCCGCGACGCTGGCCGAGGCACGCACCGGGACGCGGTCGGTGTGGTTCGAAGGCGGCTGGCGCGACACCCCGATCTATCGCCGGGACCTCCTGCCGGTCGGCGCCAGCTTCACGGGTCCGGCCATCGTGGATCAACTCGACACGACGATCGTCGTGGAGCCCGGCTTCACGGCGACGCGGGATGCGCTCGGGAATCTGCTGCTGACGATGACGGGCACCACCGGTTGAGGAAGCCCCACCGGCGGCAACGTCCGGCGGTTACGATCGCAGTCCCGCTGCCCCGCCGCCGCACCGCATGACCCTCCCGCAACTCATCCGCCGCTTCGTGCGCCGTCACGCCGCGGCCTATCTGCTCTCGGCCGCACTGCTCGCCGGCATCGCACTGCTCGTCACCTGGCTGCCCCGCCAGATCGGCCACATGGTCGACGGGCTCGTCGCGCACCGGCTCACCACCGAGCAGATGTGGCAGGAGGTCGGGTGGCTGCTCGCCGCGGGCGTCGCGATCTACGCCATGCGCGTCGCGTGGCGGCTGAAGCTCTACTCCGCCGCGTACCGGATGGGGGTCGAGTTGCGCGAGGCGCTCTATGCCCGCCTTGCCCAGCAGGGACCGCGCTTCTACCAGACGCGGCGCACCGGGGACCTCATGGCGCTCGCGACCAACGATGTCGACGCCGTGGAGATGGCCGCCGGCGAAGCCGTCCTCGCCGGTTTCGACGGCATGCAGACCTTCGTGCTGGTGGTGCTGGCCATGGCGATCGGCGTCGACTGGCGCCTCGCGGCGGTGGCACTGCTGCCGTTCCCGTTCATGGCGCTGGGCTTCTGGATCGTGTCGCGGAAGGTGCACGAGCGCTCGCGCGATGCACTCGACCGCTTCGGCGATCTCAATGACCACGTGCAGGAGACGATCTCCGGCGTCCGCACGTTGCGGGCCCTCGGGCTCGAAGGGCTCTCGTCCGCACGCTTCTCGACGCTCGCGGGGGCCGCCGCGGAAGCGAGCTTCCAGGCGCAGCGCTGGGAGGCGCTCTACGAGCCTGCGGTCGGCACGGCGCTCAGCGCGGCGATGGTGCTCTCGCTCGCCCTCGGCGGCTGGCTGGTGTGGCACGACGAACTTTCCATCGGACAGCTCACGAGCTTCGGGCTGTACCTCGCCCAGCTCATCTGGCCGATGTTCGCGGCGGGCTGGGTACTCTCGCTGTGGGAACGCGGCCGCGCTGCGTGGGACAGGCTATCCGCCGTGCTCGAAGAGCCGCTCGCGATCGAGGACGACGGCACGATCGCGCCCGTCCGCCCCGGACCGGTCGTCGTGCGCGATATGACCTTCACGTATCCGGGCGGGACCTCGCCCGCGCTTGCCGGTCTCGACCTCACGATTCCCGCGGGCACCACGCTCGGCCTCGTCGGCCCCACCGGGTCGGGCAAGAGCACGCTGATCCGCCTGCTGCTGCGCCAGTGGATGCCGCAGGCAGGCCACGTGTCGTGGAACGGCGTGGCGCTCGCGGACTACACGCTGGAGGCACTTCGCGCAGGCATCGCGTGGGTTCCGCAGGAGCCCATTCTCTTCTCCGCGACCGTCGCCGAGAACATCGCGCTCGCACGGCCCGAGGCCACGCGCGACGAGATCGCCGCGGCGGCGCGGCTCGCCGACGTGCACGACGACATCACGCGCCTGCCGCAGGGCTACGACACCCCGGTCGGCGAGCGCGGCGTGACGCTGTCGGGCGGGCAGCGACAGCGCGTGGCCATCGCCCGTGCCCTGCTCACCGATGCCCCGCTCCTGCTGCTCGACGACGCCCTGTCGGCCGTCGACACCGAGACCGAGCACCGCATCCTCGGCCATCTGCGCGGCGAACGGACCGGCCGCACGGTGGTGGTGGTGAGCCATCGTCTCTCGGCCCTGGCGGACGCCGACCGGATCGCCGTCCTGCGTCACGGGCACCTCACCGAGATCGGCACGCACGAGGAACTGCTGGCCCGCGGCACGCACGGCGGGTGGTACGCGCACCAGTGGCGCGTGCAGCAACTGGAGGCTTCGCTCGATGCCGCCTGAAGCCGTGGCGACCCTGCCCCCCGTGCCGACCGTTGCCGGGAAACCGGGGCGCCGCGCCGCTGCCCTTCTCTGGCGCGCTGCGCAGCCGGAAGCTCGACAACTGTGGCTCGGCTTCTTCTGGCTCGCGATCGCGGGCGCGCTCGATGCACTGGGACCCGTGCTCGGCAAGGCATTCATCGACCGCTATCTGCTGCCGCGCGATCCGGCGATCGGCGCCATCGCGGGCCTGCTGATCGGTGCACTCGTCGCCGGATGCGCCGCGAGCTGGCTGCGCTACGGCCAGCTTGCGCGACTGGCGGGCGTCGCAATGCGGTCGGTGCGGCGCATCCGCGAATCGGTGTACGACCACGTGCTGCGCCTGCCGATGAGCTTCTTCGATCGCGCCATCATCGGCCAGCTCGTGAGCCGCGTGACCAACGACACGGAGGCCGTGAAGCAGTTGTACGTGCAGGTGCTCTTCGTGATGCTCGACTGCGTGATCATGCTCACGACGCTGCTCGTCACGATGGCGTTCCTCGACTGGCGGCTGATGCTGGTGGTCGCCCTGCTCGGCCCCGCCGTCTTCGTGATCGTCGCTCTGTACCGTCGGCTGTCGGCCCCGGCCGTGACGCGCACGCGCGCTCTGCGCGCCGACCTCAACGTCCGGACCGCGGAATCGATCGGCGGGATGCCGGTGCTCCAGGCCACCGGCGCCACGCGCGCGTACGGCGAGCACTACGCCCGTGTGAACGAAGCCCACTACGCCTCGCGCCGCGGCGAACTGCGCGCGAACGCATGGCTGCTGCGCCCCGCCCTCGACCTGCTGAACGTGATGATGCTGGCCGCGGTGATCGTCGTCTTCGGCATGCGTGAAACGGCGGATGCCATCGGCACGATGGGCACCATGGGCGCGCTGGAGGTCGGCGTGCTGTACGCGTTCGTGGGCTACATCGGCCGCGTCACGGAGCCGCTCATCCAGCTCACCACGCAATTCTCCGTGTTCCAGCAATCGGTCGTGTCCGCCGCGCGCGTCAATACGCTGCTCGACGAGGCCGAGGCGCCCCGACCCGTCGCGGACGGCGTCGTCACCGACGGCGCCATCTCGATCGCGCACCTCGATTTCGCCTACGCGCCAGGTCATCCGATCCTGAAGGACATCTCCCTCGATATCGCTCCGGGCGAGTTCATCGGCATCGTCGGCCCCACCGGCAGCGGCAAGAGCACGCTGCTCTCTCTGCTGCTGCGCTTCTATCCCGTCCCCGACGGCACCGCGCGCATCGACGGCCAGCCCATCCGCACGCTCGACGAAGCGCGCTTCCGCGACGCCGTTGGCCTCGTCCCGCAGGACCCTTTCCTCCTCGCTGCGAGCGTGCGCGAGAACATCGCGATGGGTCGCGACCTGACGGACGAGGCCATCCGGACGGCGGCCCGGGCCGCCGGCGCCCACGAGTTCATCGAGCGTCTGGAGAAAGGCTACGACACGCTGCTGGGCGAAGGCGGCGCCCGCCTCGCCGTGGGCGAAAAGCAGCTGATCGCGATCGCCCGCGCCCTGGCCGGCCAGCCGCGCATCCTGCTGCTGGATGAAGCGACGTCGCACATCGATTCCGAGACGGAACAGGTCGTTCAGCGCGCACTGGCATCGGTACGCGGCACGCTCACGATCGTGTCGATCGCGCACCGCCTGTCGACGATCCGCGACGCCGACCGGATCGCCGTGATGGAACGCGGCCGGATCGCGGAACTGGGACCGCACGAGGCGTTGATGCAGATCGAGGGGGGCGTGTATCGAAGGCTCGTCGAGTTGCAGCAGTTGGCGGGGGAGGAGACGGCGGGGATGGATTCGTAGCGCGTTGAACACACCCGTGGGTCGAGCTTCGCTCGACGCCTGCGCGCCTGGATTCGCCGCTGTGCCCATGCCATCGCCGCGTCGAGCGATGCTCGACCCACGACGGGCCCTCGCCACTGGATGCCTGATCGCCGAAAACAACCCCCGTGGGTCGGGCTCCGCCCGACGCCCGCGTTCCTGGATTCGCCGCTGTGCCCACGCCATCGCCGCGTCGAGCGATGCTCGACCCACGACGTGCGCTCGCCACTGGATGCCTGATCGCCGAAAACAACCCCCGTGGGTCGAGCTTCGCTCGACGCCTGCGCGCCTGGATTCGCCGCTGTGCCCATGCCATCGCCGCGTCGCGCGATGCTCGACCCACGACGGGCCCTCGCCACTGGATGCCTGATCGCCGAAAACAACCCCCGTGGGTCGGGCTCCGCCCGACGCCCGCGTTCCTGGATTCGCCGCTGAGCCCAGACCATCGCAGCGTCGAGCAGTGCTCGACCCACGAAAGACCTCGCTGCCGGACACGTCGGCGCTGAAAACAACCCCCGTGGGTCGCGCACTGTGCGACGCCCGCGCGCCAATCGCCGCGTACCGGATCAAGGCTTCGAGATCACCCTCGCCGGCTTTCCCGCCAGGCACGGCCGCACCACGGACCAGATCGCGAAGATCGCCTCGTGCGCCTGCCAGGCATCGTCGGTCAGCAGTCGGAGGCACAGCACGTTGCCGTCGATCAGCGTCACGCCCGCCTTTCCGAAGCCGAACGTCGCGATGCGTGCCTGCACCAGATCGCAGAGGTCTGGAGGGAGATCCGGTGCGTAGGCCAGCACCGTCGCCATGCAACGGTAGCCGCCCCACAGCGATTCCAGCGCTCCGACGGTCTCCGGCGTATCGGCGATCAGGCGATCCAGCCACACCAGACGCCCATCGATCTCGAGACCCGTCTCCGACCGCATCGCGTCGAAAGCGAAAGTCTCGCCCGCGTCGGCGCCGTGGTACTGACGACCGGCGGTGATCACGTCGCTGACGAAGATTCGTGCGCTCGCGGCCCCCGAGATGCGCGTGCTCCGGGTGAACGCGCTGCGCCGGTACGGAATCACCTCGTCTGGCAGGTACTCGAACAGACAATCCTCGCCGAGAAGCACCTCCACGTGGTCCTCGCAGTGGCCGCCGCTCTCGCACTTGTAGAAGCGATTCGCGCCGGTGGTGGTGACAAGCACTCGACTGCCGGCTGCCGCCGTCAGCCGGAACTGCGCGAAGTCGCCCTCGATGAACCCACCGCCCGAGTTGTGCAACTGCATGAACGGCTGGTCGTCGTGGTCCTGATAATGAAGGACGCCCGGCCATTGATAGGGCGTGCGGCGCACGGTGGGCCACAGCTGGGTGCGACCGTCCTGGACGGCCGCTTCCACGCCGAGCAGTGCGTGCTTACCCAGTTCCCAGCCGGCCACCGGCGCCTGAAACGCCGGCTGCAGACTCAGGCGGCTTTTGCACTCGAGAACAGCACCTGACTCTCTATCCATTGGTACACCTTGTCGAGTCCGACTCCGGTTTTCATGCAGGTGAAGTAGAAGGGCCGATCGCCACGTTGCTTCTTCGCGTCGCGGTCCATCACTTCGAGAGAGGCGCCGACCATCGGTGCCAGGTCTATCTTGTTGATGATCAGCAGGTCTGACTTCGTGATGCCCGGCCCGCCCTTGCGTGGGATCTTGTCGCCGGCGGACACGTCGATCACGTAGATGTGGGAATCAACGAGGTCCGGACTGAATGTCGCCGCGAGGTTGTCACCGCCGCTCTCGATCAGCATCAACTCGAGATCCGGATGCCTGCGGCTCAGGTCCTCGACAGCGTGGAGATTCATCGAGACGTCCTCACGGATGGCCGTGTGCGGGCACCCGCCCGTCTCGACACCCGCGATACGGTCGGCCGGCAGCGACTGATGCCGCACGAGGAACTCGGCGTCTTCCTTGGTGAAGATGTCGTTGGTGATCGCGGCGACCGAGTAACGCTTCGAGAACTCCTGACACAGCAGGTGCATCAGGGCCGTCTTCCCGGACCCGACCGGACCACCCACACCCAACCGCACTGGTTTGCGCATGCTTGCCACCCTCCTGGAACTGCGTCGCTAGGAAATGCACAGCCGCGAATACACGCGCTCGTGGGCCATGGACGCCTGGTCGAACCAGCCTGTGGACGTCCCCAGGTCGGTCAGCCCGGTGCCGAGGGCAATGCGGGCGCACTCGACAATGAGCGGCCGTGCGTTGGAAACGATCCGCTGGGTCGAGATCTGACCGAGCGGGATGATCCTGGCCGCCACCCCCACAAGACTGCTGAGGTTGCCGTGCAGGAACGCGAGCGTCGCGCCGTGGCGGGATATCCCCGCGTCGTGCGCAGCGACACCGAAGGCTGTTGCGTAGTGCCCGGTGCACGCCCCCGATCCGACCAACTCCCGATAGTGGGCGAGCCCCTCACCACCGAAAGCATCGCGCGCCGCATTCATGAAGGCCCGACCGGTCGAGAGACTCGCCTGACGCGTCTCGCGCGTGATCCGCAGGGCGCCAAGCTGCTCGTCGAGCACGGCGAGCAAGCCGTCGTCCCCGGCATCCACCGCAAGCCACGCCCACGCGCAGACAGCGGCATCGGCCGTTGCAACGCCATACCGCAGCCACAGCCTAGCGAGCCGGTCGAGCGATACCTCGTCGGTGATCGTCCCGTCGTCGATCAGCGTCTCGAAACCGTAGGAATGGCTGAACGCACCCGTGGGGAACGCAGCGGTCGCGGCCTGCAGCAGGTACAGCAGCGCGTCTCCCTCAGACGTGCTCATGGCCGGCGTGACTGTGACTGCCATGGGTGTGACGATGCCGCTGCGCCACGAGCGACGGATGCTCGGGGTGACCCGTGTAGGCCCCGTAGCGAGCCCCGGCGAACGATCGCATCACCCGCTCGTAGGGGACGCCGCTCGCTCGCAGCACCTGCTCCGTGCTCTCCTCGTACGGGCTGAGGAGGCAGTCATCGCGGAACCGGACGTCACGATGCAGATTGCCGAGCTGGTAGGCCGTGACGCCCCACTCCAGGGCTGTGCGCGGCCGCACCTCGAGAAGGTCCTCCGGCGCCGCCCGTACCACCACCGCGACACCGTCGGTCAACGAGAGAACGTCGCCCTCCTCCAGCGTCACGCCGCGCGGAAGCGACACCGTCACCTCGGCGCCCGATGCCGCCGTCCGGCGGAAGTGCGGACGCGTGCGCAGGTCGGCGGTGAGCTCGATCGGGTCGACGGTTGTGACCTGGGACCCAAGACTTTCCAGATTTCCCAATACGGACTCGATGACCATGATCGGCCTCAACGAAGGTAGTAGAGTTGGGAGAGCGGTACCGTGCGAGCGGGCTTGACGGTGATGCGCTGGCCGTCCATGTAGACGTTGTACGTTTCCGGATCGATGGCGATCTTCGGCAGCGCGTTGTTGCGCACCATGTCGCGCTTGGAGATCGTCCGGCAGCGCTTCGTGGGCACGAGGGTCTGGCAGTCGATGCGGTTGGCGAGCCCGCCATCGATGGCGGCCTGCGTCACGAACGAGTACGCGAGGCGCCGCGGGTTCTTTCCGAGATGTCCGTACTGCGGACGGTATTTGTGCGGCTCGCAGGTCATGAGCGACGCCGCGGGCGACCCCATCGAGCCCCAGGTGATGAAACCACCCTTCAGCGTCAGCTCCGGCTTCGCGATGAACATGTCCGGGCGCCACACCACGAGATCGGCAAGCTTCCCGGGCGAGATCGACCCCACGTAGCTGTCGACGCCGAAGCAGATGGCCGGATTGATGGTGACCTTCGCGAGGTAGCGAAGGATCCGCTCGTTGTCGTTGCCCGACTCGCCGCCCAGGCGTCCGAAGCGGATCTTGTTCACGGCCGCGAGTTGGAAGGCCCGCTGCGCGCTTTCCGCAGCGCGCCCGACACCCTGGCTGTCGGATCCGATCATGCTGATGGCGCCGACGTCGTGCAGCACATCCTCTGCCCGCATCGTCTCCGCCCTGGCACGCCCCTGGATGAACGCCATGTCCGTGGGCACCGACTTGTTCAGGTTATGGCAGGTGATCAACATGTCGATCTCTTCGTCGTACGTGTTGATCGAGAACGGATTCGTCGGGTTCGTCGAACTGGGCAGGACGTTCGGCTCACCTACGCAACGCATGATGTCCGGCGCGTTGCCGCCCCCGGCGCCTTCGCAGTGGTAGATGTGCATCACACGGCCTGCAATGGCCTCCATCGTGTCTTCGTAGTAGCCGGTCTCGTTGAGGGTGTCGGCGTGGATCTGCACCTGGAAGTCGTACTCGTCGGCCACGGCCATGCAGGTACGGATCGCGGACGGCGAGGAAGACCAGTCCTCGTGGATCTTGACGCCCGTGGCGCCACCCAGCAGTTGCTCGATCAACGAGCCCTTGTCCGAGGAGTTGCCCTTGCCGAAGTTGCCGAAATTGAGCGGCACATCGGCCATCGCCTCCAGCATCCTCTGCAGGTTCCACGCGCCCGGACATTCGATACCCACCGTCTTGGGGCCGGAGCCACCGCCTATCACGGTGGTGAACCCTGCGCTTTCGTACTCGTAGAGTTGCTGCACGGAATCGAAATGGACGTGGATGTCGATGAACCCTGGCGTGACGATCCGCCCCTCGAGAGACAGGATGTCCGTGTTCGGGCCGACGATGAGGCCTGGGGTGATGTTCATGGTGTCCGGATTCCCGGACTTGCCGACGCCCACGATTTTTCCGTCGAGCACGCCGATGTCGCCCTTCACGACGCCGAGGTACGGATCGATGATCACGGCGTTGGTGATGACCATGTCGAGCGCGCCATCGCTGCGCTTGAATCGCGAGCACTGGCCCATCCCGTCGCGGATCGTCTTGCCGCCGCCGAAAACCATCTCGTCGCCGTAAGTCGTGTAGTCGTGGGTGATCTCGGCAACAAGTCCGGTGTCGGCGAGGTGCAACTTGTCGCCCTTGGTCGGTCCGTACTGTGCCGCGTACTCTGGCCGTGGAATTGAGGTGGTCATGGGAGTATCCGTTCGAAGGTGCGGTGGGTGTTGAAAGCGCGGACCTAATCGAGATCGGCCGGAGGTGTGCCGAACACAACGTCTGGACGCGGCTTGTTGTCGGTGTGCTCCCCGGCGAAGCGATAGCCGTTCTGCCTGAGCCGATCCACGGTGAGCTTTCGAGTGCCGGGGCTACGCAGCGAGCCGTTGGTCATGTCGTTCATGCCCATGGCCACCTCGAACCCCACGAAGCGAGTGAGCTTCACCTTCCGGCTCTGGCCGGGCTCGAAGCGCACGGCCGTGCCGCTCGGCACGTCCAGCCGGTAGCCGAAGGCCGCCTCCCGATCGAATGCGAGCGACTTGTTCGCTTCCGACAGGTGGTAGTGCGCTCCGACCTGGATCGGTCGGTCGCCGGTGTTGACGATCACGATCTCGATGCTGTCGCGGCCCGCGTTGATCTCGATGTCGCCCTCGGCGAAGTCGATGAGGCCGACGCCTTCCGGTTCGCCCACGGGGAATGCCTCATCGGTGACGACGGACTGGATGGGCGGCGGCGCCTGCCACGTCTCCGGCGTCGCACCGCGTCCGGAGTAGCGGATGGGGTTCATCACCGTCACCAGCTTCGTGCCGTCTCGGAACACCGCCTCCACCTGCACGATCTTCAGGATCTCGGGCACGCCGACCATCACGTGCTCCTTGTGCAGGATGGTGGCGCCGTACTCCATCATGTCCACGAGCATCTCGCAGGCCCCCTCGCAGGCGCGCTCCATGATCTCGTCGCAGATGAGAGCGGTGGCCTCCGGATAGTTCAGCCGGACACCGCGCGCCAGTCGTCGACGCGCCATCTCCGCGATAGCCCAGATCTGGACGCGTTCCTCTTCCCGTATCGTCAGTCTCATCGGTCACTCTCCTCTTCGGATGCGTTGGAAAGCCGGTGCGCGCGCGGCGGCGCCGGTGGGGTGCAAGGACTCCGGGATGCGTTCATACGGCGAGGTACCGGGCAGCCACCGCCGGGTCCGCCAGCTCGGCGGGAAGAATCTCCGCGACGACCGCGCCCTTCTCGATCACGAGGCAGCGGTCGGCCATCGCCCGGATGAGGTCGAGGTTCTGCTCGACCACCACGACGGTGAGACGCTCCTCGCGGGCGAGGCGTCGGATCAGTCGCCCCATCTCCTGGACGATGTTCGGCTGGATGCCCTCGGACGGTTCGTCGAGCAGCAGCACCCGCGGTCTGCCGAGGAGCGCACGGCCCAGGGCCAGCTGTTGCTGCTGGCCGCCGCTGAACGAGCCCGCCATCTGGTGACCGCGCTCGCGCAGCACCGGGAAGAAGCCGTATATGCGTTCGTAGTTCTTCGGCGTGACGGCCGCTTCGCCGATGCGCTCGCCCATGAACAGGTTCTCGGTGACCGAAAGGCTGGAGAAGATCCCACGCCCCTGCGGTACGTAACCGAGACCCAGACGCGCGCGCTGGTGCGGCTTCGCCCGGGTGATCTCGTTGCCCTCGAAACGCACCGAGCCATCGGTGGCCGGCAGGATGCCCATCAGCGCCTTGATTAGCGTCGTCTTGCCCACGCCGTTGCGGCCGATGACCGCGAGCACCTCGCCCTCGTGCACGGCAAGCGACACGCGATGCACGATGCGCACGCGACCGTAGCCGGCGGTGAGCTGGCGGGTCTCGAGGAGCGGGATCGGATCGGGGATGCTCATGGTCCGGACTCAGTGCGCCGCGCTGCCGAGGTAAATCTCGCGCACCTGCGCATTGCTCTCGATCGCGTCCATCGACCCCTGCGCAAGGAGGCGACCGTAGTGCAGCACGCTCACGGTGCCCTCCAACTGGCGGATGAACGCCATGTCGTGCTCGATCACCACGATCGTGGCGCCTTCAGCGTGCAGCGCGCGGACGATCTCGCCGGTGTCGCGCGTCTCGTCGGGCGACATCCCCGCCGCCGGCTCGTCGAGCAGCAGGACCTCGGGCTTGGCGGCGAGCGCCATCCCGATCGCAAGCCATTGCTGCTGCCCATGCGAAAGGCTGCGTGCGGGGAGCGATGCAGTGCCGGAGAGATGCAGACGGTCCAGCAGCACGTCGGTCTCGTGGGGAATCGCGGCCGGGCGGTGATGACGCCGGAGCGGGATGAAGAGGTTCTGCCCGACCGTCAGTTCCTGGTAGATCGGCACGTTCTGGAACTTCGCGGTGATCCCCAGGCGCGCACGGCGGAAGGACGGCACGTTCGTGATGTCGATGCCGCCGAAGACGACGCTCCCCTGGTCGGGCCGCTCCGTACCCATGAGGAGCTTGAAGAGCGTGCTCTTGCCGGCACCGTTGGGCCCGATGACGCTGTGCAGCTCGCCGCGCTGCACGGCAAGTGTCAGACCGTCGATCGCGCGCACGCCGCCGTAGGCCTTGACGACGTCGCGGACCGCCAGCATCGGGACGGGCGCGGGCGAGGTCATGCCGCCTCCGCCTCGGGGGCCTGTCCCTGCGTCGGGGAGGTCCGTCGACGCCGCAGCCGATCGGCGAGACCGGTGACGACACCTTCCGGCGCCAGCAACATGCCCGCGACGAGGATGGCGCCCATCACGATCAGCGCGTACTCGCCCCGTGCCGCGAGCAGCAGCGAGAGCCACTGCAAGACCAGGGCGCCGACGAGCGCCGCGGTGAGGTCCTTGCGACCAGCGACGCCCACCCAGATGACGGGCAGGATGTTGTTCGCAACGCCGAAGGAGTTCGGATGGATGTACGTGCCCCATGCGGCGTACAGCACGCCGCCGAGACCGGCGATCGCCGCGGCAAGGGCGAACACCATCACCTGGATCAGGCGGACGTCGTAGCCGAAGGTCTCCGTGCGGTCCGTGTCCTCGCGGATCGCGACGAGGATGTAGCCGAACGTCGAGTTGAGGAGCCATCGCAGGCCGAGGTACACGAGCACGACGATCGCGAGGACGAGGTAGAAGAACTCGAGGCTGCGCCCGTCGAACTCCATCACATGCGTGCCGAAGCCGAGGATGAGATTCGGCAACAGCGGGTCCATCGGCGATGCGGGCCGCAGACCGTTGAACCCGCCCAGGGCGGCGGCGCCGATGCGATAGCTCGGGTCGGCGGTCTGCAACAGGAAGATCTCGAAGAGGCGTGCCGTGACGAGCATCAGGATCGCCACGTACACACCCTTCAGCCGTGCATAGAACATCACGGCACCGATCGCCACCGCAGCAAGCGTCGGTACCAGCACCCCGGCCAGCACCGCCAGGTTCGTGTTGCCGTCCGCCGCGATGAAGTTCAGCGCGACGATCCCGAACGCGTAGCCGCCGATGCCGAGAAACGCTGCCTGCCCGAGGCTGAGGATCCCGGCGTACCCCCAGATCAGACACAGGCTCAGTGCGAGCAGCCCGAAGACGAGGAAGTTGCTGAAGTTGATGATCTGGAATCGACTCAGCACGAGCGGGCTCAGCGCGAGCGCTGCGACGGCCAGCACGAACGCCCCCCAGAAGACAGGGCCACGACCCAGCGTCTGCGGGCCGTTCAGGCTGCCGAAGACGCGCTGGAGAACGCTCACGACGCCACCCGCTTCAGCGTCCGCAGCTTGCGGCGCTCGAGCCAGTCGGAGATCCCGCGCGGCAGCAGAAGCAGGATCACGATGGCCGTGCCGAAGATCGCGACATAGCCGATGTAGACGTTGAAGACGTTGTTCACGATCGTCTGCACGCCGGCCAGCGCGAGCACGCTCGTGACGAGGCCGGTCACGGGGTTCGCGGCGCCCCCCACGACAATGGTGATGAAGGCGAGCGGCGTGTAGTTGCCGCCGAAGAAGGGGGAGATCGTCGCGGTGAGCGCAAACATGCCACCGGCGACACCACCGAGGAACGACCCGATGCCGAACGTCGCGGTGTATACGACGGTCGTCGACACGCCGAGCGCGTCGGCCATGCCCGGGTTCTCCATCGTCGCCCGGGCAAGCACACCGAACTTCGTGAAGCGAAAGATCATCCACACCAGCGCGATCAGTGCCACTGCGACACCGAACAGCACCATGCGATAGACGCCGTAGGTGTCCTCGCCCACCGCGAAGCTCCCGAAGGGTGTGGGCACGTTCAGCGTCGAGGGCCCGAAGGCGATGAGGAACCCCTGACTCAGGATGAGGCTGATGCCCCAGGTCACTACCAGCGACGACAGCAGTTGGTTGTAGAAGTGGCGGATGATCAACCGCTCGATGAGGACACCGACCGCCGCCGCGCCGAGGCCCGCGACGAGGATCGCAATGGGGGACGGCACACCCGCATGGAACAGATTGGCGGTGATGTAGGCGCCGATCATCATCAGCTCACCGTGCGCCATGTTGATCACACCCATCATTCCGAAGATGACGATGAGACCGACCGCGGCCAGCACGAGGAAGCCGATGTTGTCGAAGTACTGGTAGACGAAGCTGATCATCCGGCACGTCCGCGATGGAGAGAGGCAAGGACCCGCCCGCGCCCGGGATGGCGGCGGGCGGTGCGCATCACGACATCACTTGGGGAAGAACTTCTGCCAGGGCGCGTAGTCGGTCGGGAGGAACTGCCGACCGGGATTGCCCTTCCGCATGTCGATGCCGAGGTTCTTCAGGAACGCGGGCTCGGTGTAGGGCAGCTCGGTCAGCAACTTCAGCTTGTGGTCCTTGTCGACCATGTAGAGATAGGCCGGCATCGCCGCGTGGTGCTGGTCGCCGCGCATCACCCACTTCCCGCCGGGCGCCTCCTTCACTTCGACGTCGGATTCCAGCGCCTTGATGACGGCATCCGTGTCAGTGGTCCCCGCCTTCTTCCAGGCCTCCGCCATGGCTTTCACCGCCACGTAGCCGAAGCCCGCGTGCTCGTTCACATAGGTGACCTTCGGGAACATTGCGCGGATCTTCTTCACGAACTCGGTGCTGTTCTTGCCGGGCACGTCCTCGATGTAGCCAGGCGGAACAACCATGTTCTCCAGCGCCGGTGCGGCGAAGCGCTTGTGCTCGTAACCGTCCGAGATGGTCACGTTCGACCACATGGGGGTCTTCAGTCCGGCGGCCTGCGCCTGCGGGTAGAACTGCACCTGCTCGCCGCCCACCAGACAGTGCACCTGGAAGTCGGGTTTGATCTTCTGGATCTTCTGGATCGTCGAGGACCACTGCGAGACGCCGAACGGGAAGTACTCGTCCATCTCCACCTTTCCGCCGTACAGGTTGGCGGCAACGCGCGTCCACATCCCGATCGCTCGGCAGAAGTTGTAGTCGGCGCCGATGTAGATCATGCGCGGGCCGTACGTCTTGATCATGTACTGCAACGCGGGCAGCACCTGCTGCTCGGGCGTCGGGCCGGAGAAGAACGAGTACTTGTCGGCGATCCCGCCCTCTCCCTGGTTGTTGTGCCAGTAAATGACCTTGTTGCGGACCACCTCGCGTCGCGCCGCCTCGCGTTCGGCGCCGGTGTATCCGGCCATCACGACGTTGGCCTTGTCGTCGAAGATGCACTTCTGCGCGAGTTCCTGGTAACGCTTCACGTCGGACTGGCCGTCGTACGTGATGAGCTTCACCTGCCGACCGAGCACGCCGCCCGCATCGTTGATCTCTTTCACCGCGAGCTGATAGCCGTACGTCTTGGGCGTCGCCATGATCGAGAAGTCGCCGGACAGATCGTCGATGGTGCAGAGGACGATGTCCTGCGCTCGCGTCGCGCCAGCCGCAAGGACTGCGGCACCGGCGACCAGTCCGCACAGTGCGCGTCGCGCCAACCCCCGCCATTTCGATTGCGTTGTTATCCCGCCTCGTACCGACTGGTTCATGTCCATCTCCGTATCGAATCGATCGTCGAAAGGCGGTCGCTGCCATCGCCCGCGACCACTGCCCGGAGGCAGCCTCGACGGCACGGAACAGACGCCCGCTCGCGCACGTCCGGCCACATGCAGCGCACCGGACGACTTCGAATTCAGTCTAGGGAGTGGTCGCGCGCCGCGACATCGTTCAAATGAACAGTCTTTGTGGGACGACGGGCGTATTTCGTAAGACGATCGGGAGACGAGTCACGCGCGGCAGGTGGTCGCGATCGAGTCAAGCTGGCGAGAGCATCGGACGCGCGCCGCGTGGCGCGAAGCTCAGAAGAACGGCTTGTGTTGCAGCGAACGGTAGCGGTGCAGAAGTTCCTCGCTCTCGAGGAAGAAGTCGCTCGCGTGGAGCAGCGACGTCATCTCCGCCTTGTCCCCCACCTCGAGCTTCAGATAGACGGCACGGAGATGGTGGCGCACGGTCGCAGGCGAGATCTCCATCGTGCGCGCGATCTCCTTGTAGCTTTCGCCCCGACTGAACGCGCGTGCGATCTGCCGCTCGCGCCCGGAGAGCGAGTCGGCCGCCGTGCGGGCGCGTACAGCGATCAGCGCAAGTTCGCCGAGCGGATAGCGGTGCAGCACGATGGTTCCGAGCTTCAGCACCTCCTCGCCCGAGCGGAACCACTCGGCGACCCGCGCGGGAAGCACGTCGTTGCTGCCGGCAGGCCACTCGATGCGCATCCGCTCGACGAACCCGGATTCCGCGTTGAGCACCTGCCCGTGCCGATCCACGAGGGCGAGCGCGATACCGTCCTGCGCGGCGCTTGCCTTCATGCATTCCATCTGGAACTGCCGGTTCGCCGTCCACGAGGCACAGAGGTGCGGCATGAGGTACTGGTTCAGTTCGCGCTCAACCGGAGCGAAGGCCGGGGACCGGAAGGAGCGATACAGAGACAGGAAGACGAAGGAGCGATCGGATGGCAGGTAGATCGACGTGCAGAGCGCTTCGCCGATGTCGTGCTCGCGGGTCAGCGTCCGCAGCCCCGCCACCGCTGAGAGCTGCGACGCATCGAAGTGCGCCGTCTGCCGCGGCGTGCTGCGCACGGCCTGCGCGACGGCGTCGTCGCGCTTCAGCTCCTCCCACATCGGGAGCCAGGTGTCGGCCAGTCCGAATGGCAGGGAACAGTGAAGATCGAAGCTCTCGCCGCGAGCGGACATGATCCCCCACCACGCGCGGTCGAACGGCAGCACCTTCTGCAGGCTGTCAAGGGCAGCCTCCTGAAACCGGTCGACCGCCTTCTCCTGCGCGATCGCCTGAAACTGCAGGACTGCGTCGCTGAACGTCTCCAGGTTGACCATGACGGAACCCTCGCACTTCACCGGAGGGAAACACGGGATGCAAGAACGGCTCCAACGGACAGGCGCGACCTGCGTACGAGAGCGGCCCGGCCCAGCACAGCCCAGCCGATGCCCTCGGTGGCACCGCCGAGGTGCGCGAGCGTTGCGTATTGGGGCGCCGGGATGACGCGCGGATGCCCACACCGTGTCACCAGGAACGAGCCAGACGGGCCCGGTGACGTGTGCGCCGGGCATGCATCACTGTCGGGCGTCAGGCCGCTGCGCATGGGGGCCTGGATTCGTCCTGGTGCCCATTGGAACGCTGTGTCGAGCTTCTGCTCGCCCCCCATCCCTGGACTCGCCGAGGTACCCAAGCCGGCGCCGCGTCGAGCGATGCTCGACCCACGAAGGGCGTCGCGACTGGATTCCTCAGCGCTGAGAAGAACCCCCGTGGGTCGGGCTCCGCCCGACGCCCGTGTTCCTGGACTCGCCCGTGTGCCCATGCCATCGCAGCGTCGAGCGGTGCTCGACCCACGAGGGTCCTCGCCACGGGATTCCTCGAAGCCGAGAAGAACCCCCGTGGGTCGAGCTTCGCTCGACGCCTGCGTTCCTGGATTCGTCGTGATACCCAAGCCGTCGCCGCGTCGAGCGATGCTCGACCCACGAAGGGCGTCGCGACTGGATTCCTCAGCGCTGAGAAGAACCCCCGTGGGTCGGGCTCCGCCCGACGCACGCGTTCCTGGATTCGCCGCTGAGCCCAGACCATCGCCGCGTCAAGCGATGCTCGACCCACGAAGGGCGTCGCGACTGGATTCCTCGGCGCTGAGAAGAACCCCCGTGGGTCGGGCTCCGCCCGACGCCCGCGTTCCTGGATTCGCCGCTGAGCCCATGCCATCGCCGCGTCGAGCGATGCTCGACCCACGAAGGACCTCGCGAATGGACTCGTCGGCGCTGAGAAGAACCCCCGTGGGTCGGGCTCCGCCCGACGCCCGTGTTCCTGGATTCGCCGTTGAGCCCAGACCATCGCCGCGTCGAGCGATGCTCGACCCACGAAGGACCTCGCGAATGGACTCGTCGGCGCTGAGAAGAACCCCCGTGGGTCGAGCTTCGCTCGACGCCCGCGCGCCTGGATTCGCCGCTGTGCCCAAGCCGTCGCAGCGTCGAGCAGTGCTCGACCCACGAGGGCCCTCGCCACTGGATGCCTGATCGCCGAAAACAACCCCCGTGGGTCGAGCTTTGCTCGACGCCTGCGCGCCTGGATTCGCCGCTGTGCCCACGCCATCGCCGCGTCGAGCGATGCTCGACCCACGAAAGGCGTCGCGACTGGATTCCTCGGCGCTGAGAAGAACCCCCGTGGGTCGGGCTCCGCCCGACGCCCGCCTGCCCAGATTCGCCTATGTACCCGCGCCATCGCCGCGTCGAGCGATGCTCGACCCACGCAGAACCTCCCTTACCGCTTCCCGTTCCTCGATCCCATCTGCCCCAGGAGCGTCTTCAGCGAGGGCCCGCCATCCGCCTGCTTCAAACGTACGCCGAGATCCTTCGCCCACGCGGTCGCTTTCCAGGCGGAGTCCGCGGACGGTGTGGCCGCTGTCTGCGGCACGGATGCCGAAGGCAAGGGGGCGTCGGGCAAGCGCCCACTCCAATCCACGTTGCCCGCATTTGCCGCGGGTCCGCTCGCCGCCATCGCGACGAGCATGGGCGCCGGAGCATCGGACCTCGTCGGTGCCGGCGGCAACGCGGGTGCGGGTGGACGCACGACGGGCACCGCGGGGATCTCCGGTCGGGGACCGCCGCTCACGTGCACCAGCAGGCGCGAGGCATCCAGCGACGTCAGCGATCCGCTCGCGTTGATGTCGCCCACGATCACCGCATCGGTGTTGCGCCACGCGGCGAAGCCGTTGTCCGCGCCGGTGACGATGCGTTGCAGCGCATCGACGTCGGCACGCGCATAGGTGCCGTCGCCGGTACCGTCGCCGAAGTAGCCGACGGTGTGGACGGCGACATCCCCACGACTGCCGAGGACGGCCCCGGCAGCATCCTCGATACGGAGGTTGCGCAGTTCGATGGCCTGCTGAGCGCCGTACGTCGCGCTCTCCGGGACCCGGGCGACGAGGTCGACGAGGTTCACCGCGCCGGCGCCGAGCGGCGCGGCGAGGACGACCTCGATGCGCAGACCGCCGGCGATCGCGGTGCGGGTGAGCGTGCCCGCGATGCCCGCCGGCAGGCGGACGTCCTGCACGGCGAGGAGGCGCGCATCGAAGAGGACGTCGGTCTCGAATCGCTGGACGCCGTTCCCGTTCGACAACCGGATGGGCAGCGCGACGGTGGCCGCCGCGCTGTTGGGAACGACGACCGACTGACCGGGCCCGCGCATGAAGTCCGCGATGCTCGCGAGGAGGCTGCCGGTGGCCGGCGCAACGGTGAAGCCTCCGACGTAGTCGTCACCGCCGATGTTGTCGCGATTGCCGTCGAGGGCGTTGCCGGCGAGATCGGTGAAGCCGCCGGCGCCCGCACGCAGCCGTAACGTATAGGTATCGGCGGCGAGTGGCCCCCCGGTCCTGACGAAGCTCACGCCACGGCCGTCGGCATCCAGGACGAGCGAGCCACGTACCGCACCCGTCACGGCGCCGACGAGAGTGATGTCCGCAGGAGTGTTGCCGTAGAGGTTCAACTGCGAGGGATCGATCTCGCGGTCGAACCGCACCGATACGCCGCTCGTCGTCGGCGATGCGGACACCACCCGGAATGTCGGCGGTTCGTCGTCGTCCAGCACGGTGCCCGTGGCCGTGCGCATCGCCGCGTTGCTCGTGAGCACGCCGCCGCTCGACACACCGACCAGGTCCGCGCGCAGCGTCTCGTCAGGTTCGTCGATCGCGTCGGCCGCGAGCGTGATCGTCACGGTCACGCTGTTCTGCCCCGCGCCGATGATCGCGCGGTACACGCCGAGCCGATCGGACGGCAGGCGCGACGCGTCGATGCCGTTGCCAGCGAGGATGGACTCCGATACCAAATCCGCGCCTTCGACCGCCTTCACGTCCGCCAGCGAGATCGTCCCGCCGAGCGTGAACCACACCGCTGCCGACTCGCCGAGGTCGCCGGGTCCGCGCTCGATACTCAGGTTGAACCGTCCGCCCCGCCCCGGCTGCGACGGGTCACCCGTGTCCTCGACCGTGCCTTCCGTCACGCTGCCCAGCGTCGCAATCGACAGACGCACCTCCGCAGGAGGGGGCACATCGCTTGCCACGATCACTGTCCGCGCGACCGGATCGCCACGGAAGGTCCCGCCGGTGACGCTGCGCACCCGCAGTTCGAACGCCTCGTCCGGCTCGCGCGCCGCGTCGTCGATGATCGCGCGCGTCAGCGTCGCGGTGTCCACGCCGGTGTCGAAGCGGATCGTCGCGTTGCCGAAGCCGCCCGCCACGTCGTCGGCCGAGGCTGCTGCACCCGTGCCCGGCGCCAGCTCGAAGCTGACCGTGTTCGCCCGTGACAGATCGCCCTCGCGGCGGAAGACGTACGTCGCGACCCCGCCCTCCTCGACTTCCCCGGTCGATGCGTCGAGCCAGATATCGTTCACCGCCGCGACATCGAACGACACCGTCGCCGACGCAGACCACGCGACGCCGTCCGACACGCGGAACACCAGCGTGTCCGGGCCGTTGTAGTCGGCGGAAGGACGGTACGAGAGTCGGCGCCCATCCGCCGAGAGCGCCTCCACCACGCCGTGCACGGGGGCCGTCACGATCTCGTACGTGAGGGCATCGCCGTCGGCATCGAAACCGATGAGATCGAAGGCGATCGCGGTGTCCTCGTCGGTCGCGATCGTGTTCGCGAATGCCTGGGGCGCGACGTTCGGACGGATCACCGCGACGGCCAGCGCCGCCGACGGGTACTCGCCATCCTCGTCGATGGCAGTCACCACGATCGCCACGGGACCCGAGGTGGCAAAGGTGGTGCTCGCGCCGCGCGCACTGCCCGGCAGTTCGGTCACGCGGCCATCGCCCCAGTTCACCCGCCAGCCGGACACCGTGTCGTTGCCCGGATCGGTCGCCGAGAACGCGATCTCGTAGCGTTCGCCGATGTTGACGGTCGCCGGCCCGGTCACGTCGATGCGCGGCGCGACATTGCGCACGTTGACGGTGAATTCCGCCTGGGTCGTCTGTCGTCCGTCGGCCGCGCTCACGATGAAGCGCCGGATCTCGGGCCCATCGACGGCGCGCCACGAGAAACGACCGGTCATGGGGTCCACGGTGGCGCCGCCGGCCTCGCCGACGATGCCGTAGGTGAGCACGTCGGCCTCGGGATCGGTGACGGGCAGCAGGAACGCGAGCGTGCCGCCCTCGTCCACCGACAACGAGCCGAAATCGCCGAAGCGCGGCGCGTCGTTCCGTGCGGTCACGCGCAGCGACACCGTTCCCGGTCCGGAGACGCGCACATCACCGCCGGAACCATCGGGGTCGCCGCGATCGCGCACGCGGTACGTGAACGCGTCGTCGCCCACGAAGTCCGCGTCCGGCGTGTAGAGCCACGATCCGCCCGGCGCCTGCGTCAGACGGCCGTGGGCGGGCGCGGTGACCAGTTCGAACAGGAGGTTAGCGCGGGACGTCTCGCGGTCGCTGCCCGGGAGGACCACCGTCACCGGCACGTCCTCGGAGGTCGTGAGTGCGAGCGTGCCGCCGGTAGGCGCGTCGTTCACCGGCGTGACCCGGAGCGTGATGGTCCCCTCGCCCACCCCGAGGCGGCCGTCGTCAGCGCGGAAGCGGAAACTGTCGGTGCCGTTGAAGTCCGATTCGGGTCGATAGGTGATCTGTCCGGTGACGGGGTCGAAGGTCGTGAGGACGCCGCGTACCGGAGCCGACACGAGCGAGAAGATCAGTGCATCGCCATTCGCATCCGAGGCGCCGAGCGTGAACGTCACGCTCCCGTCCTCGGCCACCGACTCGATCGCGCTCACTGCCACGGGGGCGATGTTGCTGCGCCGATCGATCCGGAACTCGTGCACGTAGTCGCCGCCAGGGGTGCCGTTGCCATCGCCGTCGAGCGCGTTGCCGGCCGTGTCGAAGATGCCGCGCGGCGCGGTGCCCGAGAGCGTCAGGCGGTAGCGTCCGTCGGGGAGCACGCCGTCCACCAGCTGCAGCGTGAGGCCGGTCTCGGGGAACGAATAGAGCGGCCGCAACGCGATCCGTACATCGTCGGGCGTCAGGAACGTGTCGTCCGCGCCCGCCGATAGCAGCGTGTAGTTCGCGGCGCTGCGTGCGGACACGCCGTCGAGCGACTCGCTGAAAGCGACCCGCAGCGACGTGAAGGCGGCCGCCGTCGTTCCGCCCGAGGGCGGTAGGTTCTCGACACGCACGACCGTGGGCGCCGTGGCATCGCGCGAATCGCCCTGGAACTCGTACGCACCGATGTCGTAGTAGGTGACGTCCGGACGAGGCGTCCAGATCAGGGCCTGCGCGCCGCCGAGCCCGGAGACGCCGTCATATCCAGGCGCGAGCACGAAGGCCAGACCGTTGCCGCCGGAGACGCCGACGGTCGGCGTGAGCCCGGTGTTGCCGGCGCCGTAGTCGAAGCGGAACGTCCCGTCAGCGAAGAGCGTGACCGCGAAATTCGCCGCCAGCGCCGGCGTCACGCCCTCGACCTGTGCCGCCCAGCGGAACCGGATCTGGTTGGCGACCGAGCGGTCGACGAAGACGTCGCCACCGGTCTGCGCAGTCGTGAGGTTGTCCCAGAGCGGGGCGATGCGCACGTTACGGAGGAACACCGCCGGATCGTTCGCATCCGTCGATTGGCCATCCGGGCCGGCAAAGTGCAGATAGCCGTTCGTGTTGACGGCAACGCGCGTGTAGGTCTGGCCGTAGAGCGTGAAGCCGAATCCCAGCGACTGCTCGGACCAGGTGTTGCTGCTGCGGAGGTTGAGGGCCGTCTCGCTCGCGCGCGGTGCCGCATCGCTCGCGCCTGCCGTCGCAGGCACGTAGAGCGGCCAGCCTTCACCGGCGTCCACCGTGCCGGCGTCCTGGCGCCGCGGCCGGCCTTCCACATCCAGGGCCGGCGCGAGATAGGCGTTCGCAGCATCGATGGCGGGCGACTGCCGACGCAGGCCGAAGTTGTCGTCGCGGCCCGTGTCGCGCGCGCCCAGGCCGTCGCCCAGCACGTTGTCCGCGCCGTCGATGTCGAGGAAGCCCGCGGACCCCGTCGTGGAACGCGCGTCCTGACCGTTGGCGCTGCGCCACGCAGCGAGATCCGCACGCACCGCACCGCCCCACACGCCGACAGACGCCGTGCCTGCCATCCGATCGAACAGATTGAAATTCGACGAGAATCCCGTCGCCACCGACCCTTGCACATGAATGCCGGCCCCGGCGCCGACGGCCAGGATGTTGTTCGCGATCGTGTGGGCGGACACGTTCGAACTGCTCAGCCGGATCGCGTCGCCGACGGGCTGATGGATCGTGTTGTTCAAGATCCTCGCCGGTGTCACGGAGGACCCGTCCTCGAAGATGCCGAAATTCGTGTTGCCGTAGATGACGTTGTTCTCGATCCGCCCCGCGGTGATGCCGTCGATCCCGATGGGGTTCGAGTGGATGCGGTTGCCGCTCGCCGTGCCGGACGAGAGCTCGATGCCGGCCACCGTGTTCGAGTGGACCTCGTTGCCCTGCGCGAGCCCGCCTCCCGACACGTAGATGCCGAGACGGTTGTCGAAGACGTCGTTCCCGACGGCCGATGCCGCGGAGAGATAGATGCCGGTACCGGCTCCCGAGCGCTGGTTGAAGACGCGGTTGCCGCGGACTTCGACGTTCGTGTTCGCGTCGATGCCGTAGCTGCTGTTGTCGCGGACGATGTTGTCCGCGACAACGATCGCGGCTGTCGGCAGGCCGCGCACGACGATGCCGGTGGACAGGTTGGCGAAGATCTCGCTGCCCTGGATGCGCCCCGACACCTGCACGAAGTCCACACCGCGGGAAGCGTTCGCGTGGATGCGGCTGCCCTCGATCACCCAGCCGTCGTTGCCGAACTGCACGTTCACGCCGATGTTGGCGTGGCCGACGACCTCGACGGCGCGCAGGGTGATGTTGTCGGCGTCCTGTCCGGAACCCGCCGCGACGCCGTCGTACGCGCCGCGCAGCGTCATGCCCTCGACGGTGACGCCGTCGGCATCGCGGAAGTCGAACACGCGGCTGCCGAAGGTGGTGTTGCCGCGATCGAGGACGGTGACGCCCATGCCCGCCCCCACGATCCGCACGCCGGAGTCCTGGGCCGTCAACACGAGGTTGGTCGCGAGGTCGTACGTCCCAGCGTCCACGAACACCACATCACCCGCGTCCAGGTCGTACGCCGCCAGCAGCGCCGCGAGGCTCGCCATCGGCGCATCCGCACTCTTGCCGCTGTTGGCGTTGTTCCCCACCGCGGTGGTGTGCACGTCCCCCGCGAGGCTCCCGTCGTTCACGTAGTACGACGTGCCTCCGTTGGCGATCTGGAACCCTTCGTCCGAGGCGTCGCTCGCGCGCACCGAGGCGCCCGTCCCGGCCATCACGCCCGTGAGCACCGCACGCACCCGCGCCGTGTTCCCCGCGGTCGGCTGCGCATCCACGGTCCACTCGTGGCGCCCGCCGCCCAGCGCGTCGAGCCCGAGCCCGCTCGCGATCGCACGCCAGCTCGCGCCGTCGTCCTCGCTCACCTGCAGCTCCACCGACACCGCCTCCGGTGCCTGCGCGTTCGCACGCAGGATCTCCCAGCCGCTCAGGATCGCCAGGTTCCCATTGGTGCTGCGGTTCACGAGCCGCAGGTCGAGTCCCGCACCGCCGCTGACGCTGATGTCGTACTCCGCGACGTAGGCCCGGTTCACGGCACCCGCGCGCGCCCGGATGTCGACGTTCTCATCCACCCGCTGGCCGTTCACTTCGATGTCGAACAGTCGCTGTCCCACCGCCACGCTCGGCTCGGCGAAGTGCAGCCGCAGACGGTACTGCCCGTCCGGCGCCGCCACCGCGTGGCGCAGGCTCCCCGCCACGAAGCTCGCGCCGCTGCCCGCGTTGCTCGTGGCGGTGGCGAAGCTCTGGTACAGCTCGGCCGGCCCGGCGTTCGCCACGCCCGCGGTGGTCACCGCGGTGCTGGTCGTCGACCACGAGCCGTTGGTGCGCAGCGTGTCGGTGCGCCAGCCCGCGATCGCGCTGCGCGGGTCGCCGCTGTCCACCCGCAGCAACGTGTCCACCGGCAGCACGCCCGCCGTGCGCCACGCGATGATGGCCCGCTGACCCACCTCCAGCTTCTCCAGCCCGTTCGGACCCAGCACCTGGATCTGCGGCTCGACGCTTGCCGTGGCCTGCGCGGTGTTGCCGTACGCGCCCAGGTCCACGCGGTTGCCGCTCGGCATCGCTTCGCCCAGCGCCAGCGTCGAGGGATCCCCGCGGTCGATGGCGATCGAGCCCGCACGCAGCCGGAAGTCGTCGTCGCCGCCGCGGTCCACGCCGCCCACGACACCGTGCTGCTTGTCCGCGCCGTCGATGTCGACGAACTGCGGATCGCCGGTCACGCTGTTGCGGTCCTGGCCCACGCCGTACACCCAGTCGGTGCGCGTGAGGAACGACCGGTCCTCCCAGAACGCCACCTTGCCGTTCGCGCCCAGGCGGAACAGGTTGTAGTCCGACACGAACCCCGCCTGGAACTGCGCGTCCACCCGCAGCGCGTGCCCGCTGTCCACCCACAGGATGTTGTTGCGTACGTCCACGCCGCCCGAGCCACGCACCCACACGGCCTCGCCCACGGGCGAGAGCACGGTGTTGTTCTCCACCCGCGTGGGCCCGGACCCCGACACCACGATCCCCGCCTCGCCTGCGTTGTCCCAAACGGCGTTGCCACGGATCACGCCGCTGCGCACGTGGATGCCGACACCCGTGTTGCCGTAGACGCGGTTGCCCTCCACCAGCGACGCGGTCGTCTCGATCCCGGCACCCCGGTTTCCCCATGCGACGTTACCGCGCGCGGTGGCGCCACTGGTCTCGATCCCCCTGCCGTTGTCCCAGGCCTCGTTGCCCTCCGCCAGCGCGCCACCGCTCGCGTACAGCCCGACCCCGCCGTTGCCCCACGCACGGTTGTTCCGCCCCGTCACCGCGTCTCCGCTCAGGTACAGCCCGTCGTTGCGGTTGCCGCTCGAGGCGTTGTCTTCCACCAGCGCCCGGTTCGCTTCGTTGCCGTTCAGGTTCGCGTTCACGTACAGGCCGTAGCTCTGGTTGCCCGTCACCACGTTGCCGCGTACCACCGCGCCCTGTCCGGTGCCCAGGCTCAGCCCGTAGCCGCGGTTGTTCACGAATTCGTTGCCCTCCACCCGCAGCCCGAATCCGCTTCCGTTCACGCCGTCGGACTCGTTCGCATCGAACCGCGATCCCACCAGCACCCAGCCGTCGTTCGACGCGTCGACGCGCACGCCCGCCTGCGCGTGACCGAACGCCCGCACGTCGCTCAGCACCACCGCGTCCGAGTCCGCTCCGCTCGACCCCAGCACGCCGTGGTACCCGCCCGTCACCGACAAGGACTCCACCCGTACGTCGTCCGCACCCGCCAACTGCAGCACCACCGACCCGAACGACCGGTTCCCACGGTCCAGAACCGTCAGGTCACGTCCCGCACCTACGATCCGCACTCCGCTGTCCTCGGAGGTCAACACGAGGTTCGTGGTGAGGTCGTACGTCCCCGCGTCCACGTACAACACGTCGCCCGCGTCCAGGTCGTACGCCGCCAGCAGCGCTGCGAGGCTCGCCATCGGCGCATCCGCACTCTTGCCGCTGTTGGCGTTGTTCCCCACCGCGGTGGTGTGCACGTCCCCCGCGAGGCTCCCGTCGTTCACGTAGTACGACGTGCCTCCGTTGGCGATCTGGAACCCTTCGTCCGAGGCGTCGCTCGCGCGCACCGAGGCGCCCGTCCCGGCCATCACGCCCGTGAGCACCGCACGCACCCGCGCCGTGTTCCCCGCGGTCGGCTGCGCATCCACGGTCCACTCGTGGCGCCCGCCGCCCAGCGCGTCGAGCCCGAGCCCGCTCGCGATCGCACGCCAGCTCGCGCCGTCGTCCTCGCTCACCTGCAGCTCCACCGACACCGCCTCCGGTGCCTGCGCGTTCGCACGCAGGATCTCCCAGCCGCTCAGGATCGCCAGGTTCCCATTGGTGCTGCGGTTCACGAGCCGCAGGTCGAGTCCCGCACCGCCGCTGACGCTGATGTCGTACTCCGCGACGTAGGCCCGGTTCACGGCACCCGCGCGCGCCCGGATGTCGACGTTCTCATCCACCCGCTGGCCGTTCACTTCGATGTCGAACAGTCGCTGTCCCACCGCCACGCTCGGCTCGGCGAAGTGCAGCCGCAGACGGTACTGCCCGTCCGGCGCCGCCACCGCGTGGCGCAGGCTCCCCGCCACGAAGCTCGCGCCGCTGCCCGCGTTGCTCGTGGCGGTGGCGAAGCTCTGGTACAGCTCGGCCGGCCCGGCGTTCGCCACGCCCGCGGTGGTCACCGCGGTGCTGGTCGTCGACCACGAGCCGTTGGTGCGCAGCGTGTCGGTGCGCCAGCCCGCGATCGCGCTGCGCGGGTCGCCGCTGTCCACCCGCAGCAACGTGTCCACCGGCAGCACGCCCGCCGTGCGCCACGCGATGATGGCCCGCTGACCCACCTCCAGCTTCTCCAGCCCGTTCGGACCCAGCACCTGGATCTGCGGCTCGACGCTTGCCGTGGCCTGCGCGGTGTTGCCGTACGCGCCCAGGTCCACGCGGTTGCCGCTCGGCATCGCTTCGCCCAGCGCCAGCGTCGAGGGATCCCCGCGGTCGATGGCGATCGAGCCCGCACGCAGCCGGAAGTCGTCGTCGCCGCCGCGGTCCACGCCGCCCACGACACCGTGCTGCTTGTCCGCGCCGTCGATGTCGACGAACTGCGGATCGCCGGTCACGCTGTTGCGGTCCTGGCCCACGCCGTACACCCAGTCGGTGCGCGTGAGGAACGACCGGTCCTCCCAGAACGCCACCTTGCCGTTCGCGCCCAGGCGGAACAGGTTGTAGTCCGACACGAACCCCGCCTGGAACTGCGCGTCCACCCGCAGCGCGTGCCCGCTGTCCACCCACAGGATGTTGTTGCGTACGTCCACGCCGCCCGAGCCACGCACCCACACGGCCTCGCCCACGGGCGAGAGCACGGTGTTGTTCTCCACCCGCGTGGGCCCGGACCCCGACACCACGATCCCCGCCTCGCCTGCGTTGTCCCAAACGGCGTTGCCACGGATCACGCCGCTGCGCACGTGGATGCCGACACCCGTGTTGCCGTAGACGCGGTTGCCCTCCACCAGCGACGCGGTCGTCTCGATCCCGGCACCCCGGTTTCCCCATGCGACGTTACCGCGCGCGGTGGCGCCACTGGTCTCGATCCCCCTGCCGTTGTCCCAGGCCTCGTTGCCCTCCGCCAGCGCGCCACCGCTCGCGTACAGCCCGACCCCGCCGTTGCCCCACGCACGGTTGTTCCGCCCCGTCACCGCGTCTCCGCTCAGGTACAGCCCGTCGTTGCGGTTGCCGCTCGAGGCGTTGTCTTCCACCAGCGCCCGGTTCGCTTCGTTGCCGTTCAGGTTCGCGTTCACGTACAGGCCGTAGCTCTGGTTGCCCGTCACCACGTTGCCGCGTACCACCGCGCCCTGTCCGGTGCCCAGGCTCAGCCCGTAGCCGCGGTTGTTCACGAATTCGTTGCCCTCCACCCGCAGCCCGAATCCGCTTCCGTTCACGCCGTCGGACTCGTTCGCATCGAACCGCGATCCCACCAGCACCCAGCCGTCGTTCGACGCGTCGATGCGCACGCCCGCCTGCGCGTGACCGAACGCCCGCACGTCGCTCAGCACCACCGCGTCGGAGTCCGCTGCGCTCGACGCCAGCACGCCGTGGTACCCGCCCGTCAACGACAAGGACTCCACCCGTACATCGTCCGCACCCGCCAACTGCAGCACCACCGACCCGAACGACCGGTTCCCACGGTCCAGAACCGTCAGGTCACGTCCCGCACCTACGATCCGCACTCCGCTGTCCTGGGCCGTCAACACGAGGTTCGTGGTGATCGCGTAGGTGCCGGCATCGACGAGGACCGTGTCGCCCGGACCGAGGTCGTAGCGCGCGATGAGGTCGGCGAGGCTCGCCATGGGCCGATCCGGCGACAGTCCGTCGTTGCCGATCGCGCCGGCCGTGGTCGTGAACACGTCGCCCGCAGTCGCTCCGTCGTTCACGTAGTAGAAGGCGATGGGGGCGATGACATCGAAGGCGGTGTCCGACGTGTCGAACAGCGAAGCGTCGGACGACGCCGATACGCGGAGGGTGTACTGACCGACGGGGAAGCTGGCCTGGGACACACGCCAGCTGTACGCGCCGTCGTTGGCCTCGCCCGAGGCGAGCGCCACGAACGCCCCACCGGTGGAAGGTCCGCGATAGGCGATGTCGACCGTGCCCGTGAACCCCGAGGCCCGCCAGCGCACGTCGACGTCGCGATCCTGCGCGACGCGTTCCCCGCCGTTGGGCGAGAAGATCGTCACGTAGCGCTCGGGGCTCAGCGATGCCTGGGCCGTATTGCCGTAAGCCCCGAGATTCCGGAACCCGCCGTTGGGTTGCGGTTCGAGCGCAAACGCGTCGCCCGGACGGCCACGGTCGATGGCAGGCGACGACTCCGCGAAGATGACTGGCGTGACGGCAGACACCGCCACCGGAAGCCCCGTGATCGCATCGCGCACCGGAACCAGAGAGCCGCCGGCGAACGTGCCGAACGCGCTGCGCAGGTGGAAGTCGTCGTCGCGTCCGTCGCGAACCGCATCGACGAAGCCGAGCACGCCATCCGCACCGTCGACGTCCACGAACAGGGGGTCCGCCACCAGGCTGTTGGCGTCCGCGCTGGTCGCGCTCTGCCAGGCGGCCAGCGTTGCGCGACTCTGCGCTTGCCACACACCCACGGCGCCGCCGGCGAGCACCTGGAACAGGTTGTAGTCGGACCGGAAGCCCGAGAAGCTGTCGGACGCCACCGAGATCGCCGTCCCGGCGCCGGTGACGAGGATGTTGTTGCCCACTGCCACGCCCGTCGCGCCGCTCACCACCAGCGCATCGCCCGTCGGCGCGTAGACCGTGTTGCCCGCCACCTCGCTGCCGGCAGCCGTGACGGAGATCCCCCGCGCGCCGGTACCGTAGACGACATTGCCCCGCGCCTGGCTCGCGCTCGACGCGAGCCGGATGCCGATGGGCGAGCTGTACACGACGTTGCCGGTGAGAAGCGCGAACGTGGCATCGATTCCGAACTCGCTGTTGCCGTAGATCCGGTTCCGGTCGACGACGCCGCCGCTCGCTCTCACCCCGGTCCCGTTGTCCGAGACGAGATTGGCCCGTACGGTCGCTCCGCTCGCCGCCACGCCGACGCCGGCGTTGCCGGTGAAGACGTTGCCCGCGACCAGCACGTTTCCGCTCACGTCGAGGCCGTTGGCGCGGTTGTCGGACACGCGGTTGCCGTTGCCCGTGGAGAGGTCCTCGTCGCCGAACACGACCGAGCCCCCCGACGCCGACAGGCTCACGCCCCACTGGTTGCCGGACACGACGTTGCGCCGGATCACGGCGCTGCCCGACTGCGAGAGCTGCATGCCCTGCCGGTTGTTGCGCGACACCTCGTTGCCCGTCACACGCTCGACCGGCCCCGTGATCTGCAGGCCGTTCTCGTTGTTCGTCACCCGCGCGTCGGTCATCGACCGGATCGCGCCGCGGATGTCGATGCCCCAGCGCAAGTTGCCCGACGCGGACAGCCGCGCGAAGTCGGAGAACGGGGCTGTCGTCTCGATCGACATGCCGTCCAGTGTGTGCCCGATCGCGGTGACGTCGGACGCCGAGAAACTCTCCGAGCCCGTATGCACGAACAGCCCGCGCCCGCTGTTGGCGAGTGTGAGATGCCGGATGGCGACGAAATCGGCGTCCTGCAACTCGATGAGGCCCGCGAACTGCGCCCCCGGTATGGCCGGCAGGAGCCGCGCGATGCGCGAGGTATCGGTCGGACCGGTGATCGTGAACCCTTCGTCGAGCCCGAGACCGCGGTCGACCGTGCCGGAGAGGGTGAGCGCGTCGATGAGGGGGTAGTCGCCCGTGTCGATGCGCAGCACCGCGTCCGCGCCCAACGTGTACGAGCGCAGCAGATTGGTGGGGTTCGGCTTCGGCGATGCCGCGCTCCTGCCGGTGTTCCGGTTCGAGCCGGTGGCGCCGACGGTGAACTCGTCGCCCACGTCGGACGCGTCGTCCACCCAGAACGTGATACCGTCCTCGGGCACGGCGAAGGTCTCCTGACTGCGGTCGAGCACCTCCGGCGCGTCGGCGAGCGACACCTGGATGCGCAGGCCGCGGGTGCCGAAGTCCACGCCGCTCACCTCGGGAATCCACACGAACTCGCCGTCGTCGGGCGTCGACGCGGCGATGGTTCGGAAGAGCGCGGGACCATCGGCGGTGTCCTGCAGCAGGTCGATGCGCACGGGCGAGAACGTGGTGTTGCCCACGGTCTCCCAGCGGATCGCGAGCGGCTCGCCGCGCTCCCAGTCGGTGTAGAGATCGGGGAACCGCAGCGCGATGCGCCGCGCGGTCTCGGGCGCCGACTCGTGCGCGCCGAAGCCGTAGGCGCCCGCGTCGGGGACCCACGCCTCGGACGTGGCGCGCAGGAACGCGCCGTCGAGCCACGCGTCGTTGACGCTGTCGCCGGCGACGCGCTGCGCCTCGAAACGGAACATGATGCTCCGCGTGCCCACCGGGATGGCAGCGCGTCCGCCCGCGAGCGCCCAGCGGTCGGCGGGCGTGGTGCCGTCCGCCACCGAATCGGCGAGCACGTTGCCGGCCCCGTCGAGAAAGCGCACGAGGACCGTGCCCGCATCCCGCGAGCCGTCATCGGCACGGCGCACGCGCCCGCCGAAGACGACATCGAGCGTCCCCGCGTCGATCTGCGTCGCCGTGTGGCCGGCCGCCAACAGATTCACCGTCTGCTGCGCGAATCCGCCCTCGACGCTGCCCGCGCGGAACCGGGAGACGCCGTCCCACGCCACCCCGGTCGCCGCCCCGGCCCCCGGATTCACGGTCCAGCCAGACACACCGTTCTCGAAGCCCGGGTTCGTCAGCATGTTGGCGGTCGGGGATTCCGCCCCGCGATCGAGGCGCACATCCGCCGCGTCGACCGAGGGGCTCGTGAAGCGCAGACCTGCCACCGGCGCGGCGACGCGATAGTCATCGGTCCCGAGATCCACGAACCGCGGGCGGGCCCACTCGGGATTGACCCGCGTCGCCCCGATCGAATGGAGGTCGAAGCGCGCGATGTCGGCCTGCCAGTCGAGGACGTCGGTGAAGTCCTTCGTCCAATACCCGACCTTTCCGGTGCCGCTCGCGTAGAGCACGTTGTGATCGCTGAAGAAGCCCGACTGGGCATCATTGGCGACGAAGAGGTCGTAGCCCGACTCGGCCCAGAGGATGTTGCCGATCACCTCCACTTCCCGGGCGCCGCTGCGCACGCGGACGTTGTCACCGGTCGGCGCGTAAAGCGTGTTCTGGTAGATGCCGACACGGCTCACCGCTGCCACGTCGATGGCCGCCGTCGTGTTCCGGTAGAGGAGGTTGTGATGCACCACCTGGCCGTTCGTCGCAGTGACGCCGATGCCGTTTCGTGCGATGCGGTTGTACTGGATCGAACCGCTGAAGTTCGCGACACCGGCCGCGTTGTCCTCGATGCGGTTGGCGGCGTCCAGCGATCCACCGCCCAGCGTGCCGCTGCCTGTGACACCGATGCGGCTCCCACGGACCGTCTGGTGCTGCATGCGGCCCGCGAGCTGCACGCCGACATCGTTGTCCACGATGTCGTTACCGCGCGCCGATGCCGCACCGACGAAGCCGAAGCCGGTCGTGGCGCTGTCCACCGTCGCCACCACACCGACGGCGTTGCCGTGGATGCGGTTGTCCCAGAGCGTCGCGGCAGCGCCGTAGCGGACGCCGACCGACGCACCGCGTATCTCGTTGCGGAAGATCTCGCCCGTGAACGCCGCGGCGATGTCGAGGGTGCCGGTCAGCACGTTGCGCGAGATCACGCCCGCGGTGGCGGCGGCCACGCGCACGCCCGCTGCGCCGAAGCGGTTGTCCACCACGATCACGTCCGCGCCACCGTTCAGGACAAGGCCGTCCGCACGGCTGCGCCGCAGCGTGAGCCCGTCGGCTCCGCTCGCGACCGTGCCCTGCACGTCGAGACCCACCAGCGCCACGTTCGCGCCCTGCACGACCACCGGCCCGGACACGCGCGACGCGAACCCGGCCGCACCGAGCAGCGTGACCCCGGCATCGCCCGCGTCGATCGTGAAGCCCGCGTAAGTGCCGGCGGCGAGCAGGATCACGTCATCCGCGCCGAGGTCCTCGTTGGCGAGCAGGGTCGCGAGTGCGGCGCTGTCCGCCACGCGGAAGACGCGGTCGGTACGCGTCGCATCGACCCGGAGGAAGACGTTCGACGCCGCGTCGGCCCCCGGTCCGGTGCCGGAGCCCGACCACGCCACGTAGGCGCGCCCGTCCGCACCGATCGCGGCCGAGAGGCCCGCGTAGTGCGCCCCGGTATCCGACAGGCCGGTGCCCGACGCGTCACCCGGGAGCGCCTCCTCGAACGCGCTGCCGTTCCAGACCCGACCGTAGAGTGCGAGCGGCTGTCCGCCACGACGCGTGTCCTCGTCCACCCACAGCACGCGCAGCGCATCGCCCGCCGCAGCCAGGCGCAGCTCGCGCACCTGGGCCGCAGGCGATGCCGGCAGACTCCCGGCGTCGATCCAGGCACCCGCCTCGAAACGCCGCAACTGCAGGCTCTGCAAGCCATCCTCGAGATGGCGCCAGCCGAGGAACAACGTGCCCTGCCGATAGACGATCGCGGGCAGCGCACTCTCGCCTGCAGCCTCGACGATCGCGGAGCTTCCGGCCGTCGTGCCTCGCGCGGTCCACTGCACCCCGTCGAACTCCGACACATGCACGCGGCTCACCCCGGATCCACCATGGGACCACGCCACCGCCACGCGCGCGCCATCCGTGGCCACCGCGAACCCACCCATCCCGGGCGCCGTTGCCACCACGCCGGTGCCGACGGCGGACCAGGCGCTGCCGTCCCAGCGGCTCGCCCGCAATGTGGCGCCCGCCGTTGCGTCTTCCAGCCACACCAGCACCTGGGACGCACCTGTCGCGACGAGTTGCAGTTCGCGCACGCTGCCGGCGCCGGCCAGGGCCGCGGTGTCGACGCTGCGCCATGCGCCCGTCCCCGCGTCGAACCGCGCCATGCGCACGCTGCCGCGGCCACCGTCGACCTCGACCCACGCCACCGTCGGCGCACCCGACGCATCGAACGCGACGACCGGCCGCGTCGAAGCCGTTGCCGACGCGGACACGCCGCCGCCGGAGGCGCTCGTGCCGAGCGTGTGCCAGGTCGTGCCGTCGTGCCGCAGGACGTAGATCTCGAGGTTGCCGTTGCGCGCATCGACCCACGCGACGTGCGCGCGCCCTGCGGCGTCCACGGCCACCGACGGCTGCGTCGCGTGCGCGGACGCCGACACGCCGAGGCCGCTCGCGGACCCGCCGAGTTCGCCCCACGGGCCGCGCACGTCCGCGCCCACGGGGCCCGAGTACCCGGCGTCGGCGTCCGCGATCGCGGGCCCCGGCACGGGCGAGGCCGTCGCGGCAGGCACCACGAACGCCGACGGGCTGGCACCCTCGCCGCTTCCGAAGTCCACTACGTTGCCGCTGCCGCCGCCGGCCTCTGCAACCGCCATCCCGTTGCCGGGCGCTTCGATGAGATCGTCCCCGCCCTCGCCGAACAGCAGATCGTTGCCGCCCTGACCGAAGAGGCGATCGTTGCCGGCACCGGCTTCATCGAGCCCGGTGCCGAAATCCCCGTACAGATAGTCGACGGCGCCGTCGTCCCCGGCGCCGCCCGCGAGATGGCCGTACAGCGTGTCGTGGTGCGCGCCGCCGATCAGCACGTCGATGCCCGTGTCGCCTTCGAGCACGTCGTCGCCGTCGCCACCTTCGAGGATGTCGTCGCCTGTGCCGCCCAGCAGACGGTCGTTGCCCGCGCGCCCCCGGAGCCGGTCTCCACCTGCGCCGCCCACGAGCACGTCATCCCCTTCGTCGGACCCGTCGATTTCGTCGTCGCCCGCGCCGCCGTCGACGTGATCGCCGGCGCCGGTCCCCGCGGATAGCCGATCGTTCCCGCCTTCGCCGAAGATGCGATCGGCGCCCGCGCCGCCATCGATCGTGTCGGAATCGTCACCGCCGTGGACGACGTCGTTCCCCGCGCCGCCCGACACGGTGTCGCGACCGGCCCCCGCCAGGATCAGATCGCCGTGCAGGCCACCCGATACGTGGTCGTCACCTTCGCCGGCATCGATGCGGTCCGCGCCGCCGAGACCGAAGATGCGATCGTTGCCACGACCGCCCTCGATGAGGTCGCCGAAGAACACCGCATCGGTGAAGTCCGGGTCGTCGGTGCCGTCGTCCGATCCGAGGATCAGATCGTCGCCGTCCTCGCCGAAGAGCCGCTTGCCGAGGCCGGTGCCGGCGATGAGGACGTCGTCCTGCGCGCCACCCCGCAGCGTGTCGGCACCGTGGCCGCCTTCGAGGCGGTCGAACCCGGTGTCGCCGACCAACACGTCGTCGCCCTCGTCGCCGAGGAGATGGTCGTCGCCGTCGTCGCCGTGGATCTGGTCGTTGCCGGCGCCGCCGGCGCCACGATCGTTGCCCGCGCGGCCGAACAGGACGTCGTCGCCTTCGTCGCCCTGCATGAGGTCGTCGCCCGCCCCGCCGTCGACGGTATCGTTGCCGGCGCCGCCGTAGAGGTTGTCCGCACCGTCGCCGCCCTCGATCACGTCCTCGCCCGCGCCGCCGAGCGCGAGATCGTTGCCGGCATTGCCGAGGATCCGGTCGTTGCCCGCTTCGCCGTAGAGGCGATCGTCGCCGTCGCCACCTTCCACGTGGTCGGCGCCGTCACCGGCGAGCACGAGGTCATATCCCGCGTTGCCGAAGACGCGATCGTCGCCCGCGTTGCCATGCAGGGTGTCGTCGCCGTCGCCACCCTCGACGTGGTCAGCACCATCGCCCGCTTCGACGAGGTCGTCGCCTGCGTTGCCGAAGAGGCGATCGTCGCCGTCGCCGCCGACCAGGTGGTCCTGACCATCGCCGCCCTCGATCAGATCGTCGCCGATGCCGCCGTCCGCGTGGTCGTTCCCGGCATTGCCGAGGATCGTGTCGTTGCCGGCGTTGCCGGACAGCGTGTCAGCGCCGTCGCCGCCCTCCACGTGGTCGGCACCGTCGCCCGCTTCGACATGGTCGTTGCCGGTGTTGCCGAGGATGCGGTCGTCGCCCACGCCGCCGAAGAGGCGGTCGTCCCCTGCACCACCGTCGATGTCGTCGGCGCCGCGGCCGCCCTCGATCGTGTCCGGGCCTTCCTCGCCACGCAGGATGTCGTCGCCGCCCTGCCCGTACAGGAAGTCCGCACCGTCGTTGCCTGCGGTGGCCGTCTCGCCGAGAAGATGACCTGCCCCGAAATCCCCATACAGCGTGTCGACTGCGTCATCGTCGCCGGTCTCGTCGACGCCATGGCCGTGAAGGATGTCGCCGCCCGCGCCACCCAACAGGAGGTCGCGCCCCGCGCCGCCCTCGAGGCGATCGTCGCCCGCGTTGCCGTACAGGACGTCATCACCTGCGCCACCCAGAAGATGGTCGCGACCCTCGCCGCCATGCAGCACGTCGGCACCATCCCCGCCGCGTATGTCGTCGTCCCCTCCACCGCCGAACAGGCGGTCGTCGCCGCCGTGGCCGAGGACGAGATCGTTGCCGGCACCGCCGACGATGTGATCGGCGCCGTCGTCGGCCGCATCGGTGTCGCCGTTCCTCGCGACGGCACGTTCGTCCACCAGCGTGCCATCCGTCTCGTCGCCATCGCCGACGAGCACGTTGTCACCGCCGGCCACGGTGATGCGGTCCGCACCTGCGTTACCCCGGATGACGCTGCGCCCCACCCCGGCCACGATCACGTCGTTACCGGCACCGCCCAGCACGAAGTGATCGCCGTCCGCCAGCGTGATGGTGTCCTGGCCGAGTTCACCGAAGACCCGGCTCGATCCCGGGCCCACCGTGATGATGTCGTTGTTGCCGTCGATGCTGACCGAGAAGACATTCGCGACGACGACACCGTCGCCGTGGATGCGGTGGTTGCCCGTACCCGTCGTGATGATGTCGCGCCCACCACCGCCGTAGACGATGTCGTTGCCGTCTCCGGTGTCGATGCGGTCGTTCCCGCCCTGGCCGTGGAACACCTCATCGCCGACACCGCCCACGAGCACGTCGTCCCCCGCGGCCCCGGAGTTCTCACCGTCGGCATCGTCGCCGTACAGGAGGTCGTTGCCGCCACCCCCACGCACCACGTCGGCCCCGCCGCCGCCGAACAGCGCGTCCTCGCCATCCCCACCTTCGAGCACATCGTCGTCCTGCTCGCCGAACACGCGGTCCGCGCCCGCGCCGCCGCGCAGCGTGTCGCGACCCGTTCCGCCGCGGATCAAGTCCTGCCCCTCGCCACCGTCGACCGTGTCGTTGCCGGTGCCGCCCGTCAGCGTGTCGTCGCCCGCGTCCCCGACGATCGTGTCGTCGCCCGCACCGCCGTCCGCGACGTCGTTGCCGGATCCACCCGACAGAGCGTCGTTACCGGCCCCGCCGTTCAGGGTGTCGTTGCCCCGTCCGCCCCACAGGCGGTCGTTGCCGCCCTGACCGGCCAGCACGTCGTCACCACCCGCGGCGCGGTCGGTCCCCTCGACGCTCACGATGCTCGAGAAGGATCCCGGCGCCGACAGCGTGACGGTGCCGCCATCGCCGACCAGCCAGTCGTTGCCGGACGAGGAGAACGCGACATCCGCGGGATCGCCGTCGCCGCCGATCCGGTCCGCCCCGCCGCCACCGAGGATGAGATCGCTGCCGGCGCCGCCGATGAGCACATCGTCGCGATCCAGCCCGCTCGCGGTGACGGATATCACCAGTCCGTCGTCGGAGATCCGGCCGCTGTCCCCGAAGATCACATCGTTGCCGCCGCGGCCGTCGATCCAGTCGGCCCCGGCATCGCCCCACAGCAGATCAGCGCTTTCCGAACCGTGGATGCGGTCGTCGCCCGCCCCGCCACGGACGGTGCCCGGCCCCGCACCGAGGCGGATGAGATCGTCCCCCGCGCCGCCTTCGATGTCGAAGCGGATCCCCACGTCGCTGACGCGCGACAGATCGATGACGTCGTCGCCTTCGCCCCCGAGCGCGAGGATGCGCGTCGAAGCCCGGTAGACCTGCGCGCGCGCCTCGTCGATGCCGAACGTCGGCGACCAGACCTTCACGAACCCGCTGCCCTGCTGGGCGACGAAGATCTCCTCGGCGAGATCCGAGGTGTCGCCTTCCAGTCGGTCCTCGGCGAACTTGCCGATGTTGAGTTGCAGCACGCCGCCCGCGAGCTCCTTTGCGAGCATCGGCTTTCGCGTGAAGGGCACGTCGAAGTCGAGCAGCGTGACGGGCTTCACGATGTCCGCCGAGAAGCGGATTCCGGCGTCGACGAACGCGAAGAGTCGCGCCGTCGCCTTGCCGTTCACGTCGAACACCGCGAGCGGCGCGAGCAGCGGGCTGCCGAACTTCGCCTCGTTCAGGAAGTTCGCGGCGATCTCACCGAGCCTCACCTTGCCGTCGCCGTCGGGATCGTGAAGGTCGGCGTTGACGTTGATGTAGACCCCGCCGGCCACGCCCGCGGTGATGCCAGCCGCCACCACGGCACCCGCCACGAGCGACGCATCGAGTCGGACCTCGGGCCGGTCGTTGCCCTGGGCATCCTTGAGGTCCTCCGCGAAGAACCCGTTGAACAGCAACTCCGGATTGCGCCATCCGCTGTCGGCGAAGTCGAACAGGCCCTGCGTGTCGTACCCGAAGGCGAAGTCGAGATTCGCCGTGAACCTGCCGTCGATCATCACGGCCAGCGGGCCGAACACCGGGAAGATCTGGTGGTATCGACGATCGAAGCGCAGGGGCTCGGGATCGATGCGCACGAGTTCGATGTCGCGCCGCCCAGTCAGCAGACCGAAGAGCACCGTCGGATTCTCGAGGAACGGCACGGAGAAGAGCTTCCCGCTCTGGCCCCCGCCTGCCGCGAGATCGCGCGTGGCGTCGATCACGCCGCGCAGATCCGGGTTGTCGTTCGCGAGGCCGTTCAGCGCCTGGTCGAGATCGAAGGTCGGCAACGGGAGCTGGAACACGTCGGCGAGCTTCTGTGTCGCGTCCGTCAGACGCCGCTGCAGGTTGGTGTCGTTGCCGCCGCTGTCGTAGATGCGCAGCTCGCCGAACGAGAGCTTCAGTTCGCCCGCCTCGACCGGAATGCGGTTGATCGTGTCGGCCAGCGTCGCGATGTCGCGGATGAGGCCCCACGACGACTCCTCGTTGCCGGGGAGCCGCTGCGCGAGGTCGAGGAGCGAGATGGGCCGGCCCGCGAGGTCGCTGATGACGGGGATGGGCTTCACGAGGACGTCGATCACCGGCTGGATCGGCTCGGTCAGCTTGCGCAGCTCGACGACGATGGGACGCACGTACTTCGACAGGGCGCTGCCGAGGTCGATGCCGATGTCGTCGAACTTCACGACCCGCAGACCCTTCTGCAGCGCGTCGCCGTCGAGGCTCGAGAAAGGCACGAACTGCCGCGTGGCGCGGTCGCCGAGCTTCCATTCGAGGAAGAAGCCGGCGGACAGCTTCGGGAACACGGTCTGCGCATCGGGCAGCAGTTCGCTGTTCAGCGACAACGCCATGGCGAGGTCCACGATCGCATCCGCGGCGATCTTGCCGTCCAGCCGGATGTTGCCGAGGTCCGTCAGACCGACGCGGCGCGCGTCGCCCGCGCCGACGTGCAGGTCTAGCGCGATCGCCACCCCGAGGCGCGTGTCGCCACGATCGTTCGCGTCGAACTGCAGGGGCCCCAGCCGACCGGTGATGCCCGCGCCGGGCAGCGTCACCTCCGCCTCGATCATCAGTTCGTCGGGATCCGAGAGATCGAGGTAGAAGCCCTTGCCACCGCCGATGCCGAAACCGAAATCCACGTCCCAGTCGATCGTGAGTCGGACGTCGCCGCGCGACTCCAGCCCGAGTGCCGGCAGCCCGATATCCGCCTCCAGGCCCGCGCCGGCATTGACCAGGCGCCCGCCCAGTGAGAGGTCCCACTCCATGAACAGCTCGGCGAGAGGCACACCCGCCAGGTCCACGTTCGTGGTGAGACCGATGTCGGCCACGGTGACCGCGCCATCGCCGTTGCGGTCGTTCAGGATGCGAAGCCGGTCGTTCAACAGCGTGAAGAGCTGCAGCGAGACGAAGTTCGCCGTGGGGCTCGCCGAGGACGACACCACCGAGCGGAGCCCGTCGATGAACTCGTCGCGGAAGTCCTGGATGAAGGTCGCGCCCTGGGCGAGCTGATCGCCGATGATCGGCAGCCGCAGACCGCCGACCTCGCCGTCGAGGAAATCCTGGAGCACGGCGAGGAAGCCATCGACGCCGTCGACGATGAGCAGGAGGTTGTCGACGGCGGACAGGCTCCCGAAGTCGAAGTCGAGGATGCTGTCGGGGACGTGGATGAACGCGTCGCCCTGCGGCCCGACCGTGCCGGTCACCTCGAAGCCGTCGAGGGACACGCCGGCGATGCCGCCGATCGCGATCTCCCCGCGATACAGCGAGGCCGTCGGGAAGTACACGGGCAACGCGCCCGCGAGGGTGATCGCGCCGCTGGCCGAGACCGAGTCGCCGAGGGACGCCAGGAGGTCCGCGAGCAGGATGCGCCGGTCGGCACCCGTGCCCGCCATCGCGGCATTGCCGAGGGCCAGCTCGAAGTTGCCCGCGAGCGAGAGATCACCGTCGGCGATGCGCCCGCCCACGAAGGGTCCGCCGTCGGGATCGCCCAGACCGATCGCGAAATCCACGTCCTGCGCCGCCGCCTGGATCGTGCCGCGGATACCCGTGCTGTCGAAGACGAAGATGCGGGTGGGGTCCGACAGGTCCAGCCCCATCGACAGGTCGATGTCGAGGCTGCCGTTGGTAAGCAGATTGGCGTTGCCCTGCACCGCGAAGCCGTCCCCGAGTTCGAAGCCCACCGGCAGTGACCTGGAGAACGGCTGAGGGCCGGCCTCGAGGTCGAAGCGGAGGATGCGCTCCGTCCCGTCGCGCACGAGCGACAGGCGCAGCGCGGTCGAGTTGGCCGGGATCTGGAGTGCCTGGCGGATCTTCGCCTCGAGGCTCTGCAGCGAGCCCGCGGGGTCCCGCTCCAGGGCATCGAGCGCGGCCGCGAAATCGTCGGTGAACGCGAGCATCTCGTTCACGCTCACGTCGATCAGCGGGATTTTCTCGTTGAGGAATCCGAAGCTCTCGAACTGTCCGAGGAAGTCGGACAGCGCTCGCAGCGCTTCCACGATGTCGGCGAATCCGATGTCCTCGAAGGCGGCGAGATCGCCCAGTCCGGAGGTGGTGGTCGTGACGACCGGCGCCCGGCCCGAGAACGGATCGCCGATGTCGACGATGTCGATGACGACCTTCGGCGCGTTGCCGGGCTGGATCAGCCCGAGCGAAGGCACGACGTCGACGCCGAACTCCACCCGGCCGCTGCCGGTGAGCGTCGGTGCGCCGACGAGGGTCGTGATGTCGGTGAGCCCGGTCATGAGCTCGCGCAGCGTGATGCGTCCGTCGGGATTCGTCGGGTCCGGATCGCGCAGCGCCAGCGAGAGCTGCCCCTGCAGCGCGCCGTTCGCGTCGAGCGCCACCGTCGCGAAGCCGAACCGGCCGTCGATGTCGACGCCGCCGGCCGGGGTCAGCGCGTCGAAGTCGAGCGTGAGGCTCGCGTTCTCGATGAACAGACGATCCTCGAGTGCCACGCCGCCAAGGGCGCGGCCCTCGAAGCGGTAGTCGCGAAGCTGGGAGGCATCGGACGGGTTCGACACGTCGGAGCCGAGGATCCCCAGCAGCGTGGCCGCGAGCGTGCCACCGGTGTTCTCGATGCGGAAGTTCGCGCCGGTGTCGGGCCCGACGTCGTTCGTGAACCGCAGGCGCGTGCCGTCGCCGCTGAACGAGACACGCACCTTGCCGGCCGTCTGGTCCTCGATGGCACGCATCACGTCGCCCAGTGTGGGATCCGCGGCGAGGCCGTCGAACGAGACGAAGTACACCGAGCCGTCCCGGACGGTCACCTTGATGTCGGCGGAGGTCCCGGTGAGGGCGGTGGCGAGACCCAGCTGCGTCACGGCCGGATCGCCCGCGCCGGCCGTCATCGAGAACTGCGTCGCCGCCCCGACGGTGGTGAACACCAAGTTTCGCCCCAGCGAACTCACTGCGACCTTGCCGCGCAGCCCCGCTGCGCTGTCGATGGCGCGCTGAACATCGTCGACGAGGTCCACGATGGTCCGGTTGCCAGTGGTCGACGCGCTCGTCACGACCACCTCCACGCCGGCAGCGCCGCCGATGCCGTCGAGCAGTACGCGGAAGCGGGCGTCGGCCGGGAGCACGCCCAAGTCCGATGCGATCTCCGCCGGGGCCTCGATCGCGAGATCGCGACTGAAGGCATCGGTCCCGCCGGGCAGCGTGGACAGGCGCCGCGTCTCGGCGAGCGGCGTGCCGCCCTCGTCGCCCACGTAGATGCCGAGCGTGAGCGTCGCTGCGCCGTCGGCCGACACCCGCAGGCCGCCACGACCGGTGAGTCCGGCGAGCCCGCCGAGATCCACGTTGAAGTCGAAAGGCGCGTCGACGCCGACGAACGCCTGTGACACGGCCAGGGTGAGCAGCAGTGACCTGCGTTGCGGATCATAGGTGAGCGCGCCCTGCGTCCCGAGGATCTGGTCGAGCTTCTGCGCGAGTTCCTGGACGGTGGAGAACGTGGCGCGGTTCGACGCATCGACGAGCTTCGCCACGTCGTCGGACGTGGTGGGCGTGTCGCGGTCGTCGTACAGCAGCGTGTCGCGCACGAGGTCCGACAACGCGAGCACGCCGCGCAGGGCATCGCCCACGAGCGGCAGGTCGACGGTGAAGGCGTCGGAGCGCTGGAACTCGTCCAGCCAGCCGGTGAGCTGACCGAGCAGACCGACGAAGGTCCCCGCATCCATGTTGCGGAAGTCGGCGAACGCCTCGAGATTCGAATCGAACGTCGCCGAGTACGTCGCCGTGTCGAAGATGTCGGTGGCCGCGATGCGCGCGGTGCCGACCGTTGCGGCGAGACCGAGCCCGGCGGAGAGGCGGATCGGCAGCGCGGCGCTCATCGCTCCGGTCGCGGTGAAGGCGATCAGCGAAGTGAGCGGCGTCGCACCGATCTCGGCCACCGTGATGCGCCCGTCGCCGTCCGGATCGTTGAACAGCATCGAGACCGACGCGTCGAGCACCAGAGTGCCGTTCTCCACGGCGGCACCGAGGAAGCCCAGCCGCGCGGACGCGTCGAGGTCGGCGATGTTCACGCGGACGTCCACCGTCGCACGGTCGGCGCGCAGGTAGAAACGCTCGTCGGCATCGAGGCCTTCGGCGAAGTCGATGCCGAGCACGAGCTTGGGCAGGGTGATGTCGTCGCGGTCGACGAAGCCCAGCGTGACCGCGACATTGGTCTGCGCGCCCGCGGCCAGGACGATCCCGGCGTCGAGCCCGAGATCGAGCGGGAGCGCGGTCGTGAACACCTTCTTGAGGTCCAGCTCGAACTCGATGCCGTTCCTGGTCGCGTCGAGCAGCGGCCGCAATCCGGGGATGTCGAGGGCCAGCAGTTCCCCGATCGTCGGCGTCGTATCCGTGGCAAAGAACCGCTCGATCGGCTGCAGGTACTGGCGGTCGATGAGCCCGGGCAGGTCGACCAGTTGCGCGAGCGATTTGCCGATGCCGGGCAGCGGCACGTTGAAGACGTCCAGCGCGGCCGCGGTCGCGGCCCCGGGGGCCGGCGGGAGAGCGGTGCGCTGGGCCTCGGCGGGCGGTGCCGGAGGCGTGCCAGGTGTTGCGTTCCCGCTCTGCCCGCCGATGCTGCCGAGGCTCGTCTTGATCCAGCGGATGCCGCCGACGATGAGGTCCTTGACCGCGCGCGTGATGGGAATGCCGAGCTTCTGGTCGGGCACCACCGCGCTGAACGTCGTCGCGTGCGAAGGCAGCGGATCCGCCACGAGCGAGGGCGTGGTGGTCGGATCGGGCGACGTGGCGTCGCCGAGCGCCGGGAAGTCGAGGCCCGGATTGAGCGGGTCGTCGAACAGACGCCGGAACACCGGGCGCAGGATCTCGCTCTCCCACAGCGGGAAGTTGCCGCCGCCGGTCTCGTAGGCCATGTCGAGCCACTGGCCCTGCGTCTCCGTGTATCCCGATGGACGGATCGCCAGCGTCTCGACGTCGCGGTCCATCTGGATGCGCCGCGCCATCGTGGGCTGCGGCGCGCCGGCCACCACGGGCACGAGCCGTATCGGCCCCGACACCAGCTCGCTGACGGTGCCGTCCGGGTTTGTGAGTTCGACGCGCAGGGACGAGCCGGTGACGTCGAACGTGCCGAGGTCGGAGAACGCGATCAGCCCGTCCTCGGCGTCGGCCGAATAGCGGTTCTGGTCGCGGACAACCTCGCGCAGCATGCGGGTACCGTCGTAGATGCGATAGGTCGCCCTGGCCGTGGGACGGATCGTGCGATCCGCCTGGGTCACCGGATCGCCGGGCACCGGCACCTCGCGCGAAACGTTCACCAGCCACGAGGCCTGCACCTGGTAGCGCCCCGGCGTCACGGTGGTCGTCCATTGCGCCTTCGCATCCGCGCCCACGCCCACGCGGAACAGCATGGTCGTCGTGGTCTGGCTGTCCTGCCGGTACACCTGATCGCCGTCGATGGTCGTGAGCCACGGCAGTCCGTCGTTCACGCCGGGCAGTGTGATGGTGAAGATGTTCCCGCCGTGCGCACCGTTCAGATTGAGCTTGTCGACGTCGTACGGCACCGTGCGACTCGGCGTGATCGCCTGGAGCTGATGCGTGAAGAGATCGGTGAGGCCGTTGGCGCCGACCGTCGAGCCGTCCACCGGGTTCTCGACCAGCAGCAGCATCTTCGACATCGTGACGGCGTTGGCGTACGCGAGGAAGGTGTTCTTGTCGAAGGTGGCGTCGTCCTTCAGCCGCCCGAGGGCGCCGCTGTAGAACGTGGCCTCGAACTTCGGTGCCCGCCCGGTCTCGGAGCTGCCCGGAAGCGGCAGATGGTCCGTGGCCTCCAGCCCGAGCATGGCGTCCATGCGTTCGCGATCGCCGGGCTTGAACACCGGGATCACCTTCCCGTCGATCTTGATGGTGGCGAGGTCGAGCTTGCCGCCGGCACTGCCCAGGAACTCCAGCAGTTCGATGTCGATGCCGAACCGGTCGCGCACGAAGTCCTTCATCAGGTCGCTGACGAATTCCTTCACCGGGCGCGCGATCGCGGCGAGCGGATTGAACGCGACCTGCAGCGGCGCCAGGACGTCGCGGTGCAGCGCATCCCCGAAGGCCAGCAGGATCCCGCGCACCAGCGACAGCTCGGGCGGCAGCCCGAACATCGGCATGAGGTACGTGTTGATCCACGAGTCGTTGAACTTGCCGTCGCGGTTGGGATCGTCGAGCCGATCGAAGATGACGTCGAGCAGGCCGACGTCGTTCTCCTTGTCGCCGCGCAGCCCGGGAACCACCGTGCCGTCGGTCTCGACGGTCGGCAGCGCGTCCGTCGAACTGAACCGCGAACCGATCTTGTTCTGCAGATCGCGCCGCGCCTGCGGATCGAAGAAGGCCTGGCTCACGTACAGACCCAGCTCGGGCCAGTGGCGCAGGCCCTGGTCGATGCTCTTCACCCAGTTGTCGAGGTACGCGTGGTAAAGGTCGATCGCGAACTGCGGGGCAAGCGACCGCCCCTCCGTCACCGCATCGATCGCCTGCGAGATCAGCGCACCGAGGCCTTCGGGGGGCTTCGGTGTGTTCAACTTGACCAGCTGAGCCCGCAGGTTCAGGAAGAAGTCGAGCGCCTTGCCGCGACTGCCCAGGCCGTCCAGACGCTCGTCGCCGCTGCCCGTGCCGTCGCCCGGCGTGAAGGTCTCGGCGATCTTCAACGTCGTCGCGGCCACCTCGATCACGGTGTAGTCGCCGTCCCGGGCGCCGAAGCCCGTCGCGGACAACCGCTGCCCCTCCTTGAACCCGTCGGCGACGAAGCTGCCGCCGTCGGTACGTCGGAACCTCCGCTCCGTCACGTCGATGTCGATGCGGATCGGCCCCGTCGCGGCGACGGGCATGACGATCCGGCGGTCGCCTGCGGTCCGCGTGTCATCGGGGTTCGCCTGCAGGGTCTCCGTGACGCGGATCCAGTCCTCGTCGCCTCTCTCCCAGTCGTCGTTGAAGCCCGCGATGGTGTAGGCGCCGTTGTTCGCCGCGAACCCGCTGACCTCGATCCGGCGGCCGACCTCGAAGCCCTGGGCCTTGAAACTTTTGCCGTCGGTACGGACGAACTTCCACTGCCCCTCGCTCTCCTGGACACGGATCACGGCCGCCTCCGTATCGGCCGCATGGGTCGGGTCGAACGGGACGGCGCGCATCAGCGTTTCGTAGATGAAGCGGGTCGGCGCGCTCAGGGGAACCGCGGGCGTGCTGTCGTCGGTGACGTCGCGCACGCCGCCGAAGGTGACCTCGGTCCGGTTCGGGCTGCCGTCGAAACCGGGCGTCGCGTCGGCCAGATAGCTCTCCACGAGCACGTGGCGGATGGCGTTGGCGATGTCACGCGTATTGGTGGGATTGGTCGGGTCGACGATGTCGCCCACGTCCGGGAACACGCCCTCGGCGAACTGGTTCACCAGGGAGTGCGCCCAGTGGTCGCCGGCCACGTGTGTGAGGAAGCCGAACGACCACGCGAGGATCTGCGACTTCTCGACGTCGCTGTAGCTGGCGTCCGACTGCGCCTGCCACGCCATGTCGAGGATCCGTGTCAGCCACGTCGCGGTCTTCTCCGGGTGGATGATCCCCTGCCCGGTGACGAGGTCGGGAAAGCCGTCCGGGCCGACGGTGCCGGCGAAGTAGGAGGACGGATGGTCCCGCAATGCCGCGAAGATCTTCGGATGCAGGCGGTAGGCGCGGCCGCCGATGGTGAGCTCGCCGTCGGGCTGACCGTCGCCGTTGTCGTCCGCGAGCAGGTCGGCGCGGACGTCCTGCGCGATCTGCGCGTGCGTGTACGGCTTGTAGGCCACGGCAGCCAGGGGATCGTCTCCGTGCGGCGCGTCGTAGAGATGATCGAACCCCAGCAGATGCCCCGCCTCGTGCCCCACGTAACCGGCGAGGAGGCGGCCGTAGGCCATTGCGTCGAGACCCACGCCGTCGATCCGGTCGCTGAACACGAGGCCGATGTCGTCGGGGTCGGCGTTACCGGTGTCGATCTGCTGCGCGAGCCCGAGGTACTCGCCCCACTGCGAGAACTCGCGGCCGTCGCCGCCGACGTGGATCGTCGAGAAGACGCCACCGTCGGCTGGCGCGAAGAGGCTGAAGGTGATGTGGTCATCCGCGTAGAAGCCGGCGAGCGCGTCGAGCATCGCCTGGATGATCTCGGCCTCGCGGCCGCGGAGATGCTCGGGCGCCGCGAAGGCCGGGACGTCGATGTCCTCGACGGTGACCGGGCCGTGGTAGTCCACATCAGCGGCGCCGTCGAGGTCGACGACGAACCACTGCGTGAGGGGCGCGGCGACGGGCGCCTGAGTCTGCCCACTCGCCTCCGATTCCACCGAGGGCAGCACCGCGTCCGGCAGCATCGGACTGGCCGACAGCAGCAGGCGGCTCTCGAGTTGCTCGAAGAGGGCCCGCTTCCGGAAGGGGGGCACGTCGCCGTGGGCCTGCGTGCGGAATCGGTCGAACAGACTGCCGACGTGGGAAGCGATACGGGCGCGCAGATGCGGCGCGCGGCGTTGTGCGGTCACGGTGGTCTCCTGAATCTTCTTGTCCGCGGGCGCGTCGATTGCGCGACCTCGTGGCGGCCGTCTCATTGCCCGACACCCGCGGTCCTGCCGGGGAGCTTCCGGACACCCGGCGCGCGGGGGTTCTCGTCCACCGGGCCGAGGGCATCCGAAATTTCCGTATTGAGAGGTTAATGACGGCCGACCGACCCCGGCAAGGCCGCCGAGGTATGGAGGTACCGACGAAAGTCTGGCCTTGCCGACCGCAGCGTGGTCGAGGTGCCGGAATCACGGCTGTTTCGGAACTCAGAAGCCACTTGCGCCCGTCCCCTGCATCCCCGACGATCCCCGCGGCCATGGCACAACCCACCCCCACGCCTGCCGATGCCGCCGGAGATCTCGCCGCCCGCGTCGACGCGGAACTCACCCGCCGCCTGCACGAGCAGGACTTGCCCGGGATCATCACCAACTATTGCGCGGCCGGGCTCGTCGCGTGGTTGCACTGGAGCACCGGCAACCGGGCCACGCTGTTCGGATGGGTTCTCGCCTGGTTCCTGGCCAACTCCGTCTATCTCGGTTTCTATGGCGTTCACCGCCGGCAGGATCGAGAGCATGTCGGTTCGCCGGGATGGCGTCTCTCGCATCTGCTCGTGTCGAATGTGGTGTCCGTGTCGGCGGCCGGCTTCATGCCCTGGCTCTTCTCGCCCACGCCCGAGCTGCTCTACCTCAACACCACGCTGGTGCTGATCTACTTCGCGGGGATCTACGCCTCGAACGCGATGATCTCGCCCGCCTCGTACGTCATCTCCGGGGGGACCGTGATCGCGCCTCTGGTCACGCTCCATGTGATGATCGGCACGAGCGGGTCGCTGGCGATCGCCGGAGGCTCGCTGCTCTTCTACTTCGCGCTCATTCCCTTCGCCAAGGTGCAGGCGGGCGCGCTCCGGCAGGCGATCCGCGTGGGCTACGAGAACGAGGAGCTGGCCCGGCGTCTCGCCCGTCAGACCGAACGCGCCGAGGAGGCCCGTCGCGAAGCCGAGGAGGCGAACCGCGCGAAGGCCCGCTTCCTGGCGGCCGCCACCCACGATCTTCGGCAGCCGCTGCACGCGCTTTCCCTCACGCTGGAGACCTTGCCGAAGGGCACTTCGACCTCCCCGGGACAGGGCCACGTGGACCGGGCCCGGGAGTGCACCCGACAACTCTCGTCGATGTTCGACGCCCTGCTCGATCAGGCGCAGCTCGATGCGGGCACGCGCCCCGTGGTCGCCGAACCGGTGTCTCTGGCCTTGCTCTTCGATCAGATCGAGGGGCAGTTCCAGGCCCAGGCCCAGGCGCGGGGGCTGTGGCTGCGCTGCCGCCCGACGACGGGTGTCGTCCGCACGGATGCGCTCGCGCTCTGGCGGATCGCCTCCAACCTCGTGACCAACGCGCTGGCCGCGACGGACCAGGGCGGGGTGCTCGTGGCGTGGCGGGCGCAGGGCCGGACGCTCGAAGTCCGCGACAGCGGACGCGGCATCGCGGCGGCCGATCACGATGCCGTCTTCCGGGAGTTCCATCGCCTGCCGGGGCCGTCGAGTCAGCGGGACCGGGGGCTCGGACTGGGTCTGGCGACGGTGAAACGCCTCGCGCAACTGCAGGGCGCACAGGTGATCCTGCGGTCCGCGCCGGGACGGGGCAGCGTGTTCGGCATCGTTTTCCCGACCGAGGCGATCCTCCCGACCGGCATCATCGACCTTCCGGAAACCGCGGTGCCCGAGGCGCCGGCCGCCGTCGCCTGGCAAGCAACGGGCTGCCGGGTGCTCGCCGTGGACGACGACCCGGCCATCCTCGGGGCGCTCGATCACCTGCTGCGGACCTGGGGCTTCGAGGTGCGTCTCGCGGGCAGCGCCCGGGAAGCGGCTGCCCGCCTGGACGACGGCTGGGAGCCGAGAGTGCTGCTGCTCGACCGGCATCTGCCCGACGGCGACGGCCTCTCACTGGCGGAAACCTTGCGGGGCCGGTGCGCGAGGCCTCCCGCTTGCCTCATCGTCACCGGTGACACGGCGCCCGACGACCTGCGGGCGGTCGTGGGATCGGGACTGGAGGTGCTCTACAAGCCCGTCGCGCCGGAGCGGTTGCGCGAAGCCTTGCAGCGGCTCGGGTCGTAGATGGGTTGGAGGACTGCGCGGGCCGCCGAAGGCCCGGTGGCACGTCAGCGCAGCCGGACCAGCAGTTCCGAGCGCGACTGCACCCCGTAGGCGCGCAGCAGCGCCGTTACGTGCATCTTCACCGTCGCTTCGGCGATCCCGAGCCGCGCGGCGATGACCTTGTTCGGCAGCCCCTGCGTGAGCAGCGCCAGGATCTCGCGCTGCCTGGGTGTGACCTCGGTGGTGTCGGTCTGCAAATCCCCCGCCACCGGCACCGTACCCTGGACACCGCGGATAGCGCGGAGGACATCCGGCGGCACGTAGCGCCCACCGGCGAGCACGAGATCGATCGCCTTCAGCATGAGTTGGCCATCGAGCGATTTCGGCAGGAAGCCCGCGACGCCCGCATCCAGCAGCCGGACCATCATCGCGGCGTCCGAGGTCCCGGAGACCACCAGGATCGGAATCTCGGGGAAGCGCACCAGCAGATCGCGCACGGCCTGCTCCCCCCCGAATCCCGGCATCGACAGGTCGAGCAGCATGAGATCCCAGTGTCGACGCGCGTCGAGCAATGCCTCGAGCGCCGGCCCGTCGGCGGCCTCGCCGATCGTCACCGACGGATCGCGGACGGCCAGCAGCTGCGCCATGCCGATGCGCACGAGATCGTGATCGTCCGCGATGATGACGGCGGTCGCGGACCCGCCTGTTCCCGGTTGCCGCACCTCCAACGCGGCGTTCATGACGTCATTTCCCCTGCCCCTTCTGGTCCGGTCGCCGCGGCAGCGGCGTCCCGAGCGGAATCTACACCGAAGCGCGGCGCGGATGGCCTTGTAGGAGCAGCCCATGGCCTTGTAGGAGGGGCCCATGGCCCCGAAAACGGTGAGCGCCAGGAACCGCTTCAACCGGAACGATCGCTTTCGCGGGCATGGCCCGCTCCTACAAAAAGCCCGCCCATGGCCACGCCTCGCGGTGCACCCATGGGGGGTATCAGAATCAGCCGCCTCCGTCCCCTCCAAGCGCCACCTCCAGCCGCGCGAGTCGCTCCCGCAACTCGGCCACTTCGTCGCGCAGGGCCGCGACCTCCGCCCGGAGATCGGCCCGGCTGCTGCCGCCTTCGGACGGTGCGGGCGCCGTTTCCTCGTCGATCGCCACCGGCCCGCCCACCAGGTGAGCCCAGCGTTGCTCCCGCGCCCCGTATTGCCTCGGCAGCTTCACCACGAGGGGCACGACCGCGCGGGGGATCATGTCTTCCAGGTAAGCCTCGACACTGGAGATATCCGCGAACTTATAGAGGCGATCGCAGGCGCTGCGCAGTTCGCCCGGGGTGAGCGGCCCACGCAGCATCAGCGACGCGAGGAGCGCCTGCATGGGCGGGCCGATGCCCAGCACCTTGCCGATGTTGTGGGCGTAGCGCAGTACGCGCCCGGAGGCACCGTAGGTCTCGATGACCATCGACCGCTGCTTCAGCCCGTCCATCGTGGCGGTGACATCGCGCTCGGTGACCTCCATCACCGGATGACGGCTGGTCTTCTGATTGCAGCCTGCCGTGATCGAATTCACGGTGAGCGGATAAGCGTCGGGGGTGACGAACTGCTTCTCGACGAGCACGCCGAGCACGCGGATCTCGAGAGGGGTGAGCGGAGCGGTGTCGAAGTCGATCATCGTTGGGATTCCGGAACGGTCGGGACTGCGGTCGGCTGCCGGGCCTCCGTGCCTGTGGAAGTGGCCGGATACCGGTCGCACGCGGCAGTCCGCAGGTTGGCTTCCCGCGGCGGCATTGGCAAGCGACAATCGGTACCGCCTCTGCGTGCCCCGCGCTCGGGCAACGCGGAGGGTCCAACGCATGCCATCGGATTACATCGACCTCTACTGCGAGCGGACCGCTCCGGGCCTGCTGGGAGAACCGCTCAACACGCTCGGCAATCTCGGCTTCTTCGTGGCAGCGTTCTGGCTCGCCCTGCGACTCCGACGCGAAGGGCGCGCACAGATCGACGAGTGGGTGCTGGTGACGCTGGCAGCACTCGTGGGCGCAGGCAGCCTGGTCTTCCACATGTTCGCCACACGCGCGACCGCGATCCTCGATCAGGTCTTCATCGCCATCTTCGTGCTGACGTTCTTCCACCGTTGGCTCGCACGGATCGTCGGGCTCGGCGGTGGGCTCGCCAGCGTGGGTGTGCTCGCGCTGGCCGTTGCGATCGTCGGCGTCTTCCTGATGGCTCCGAAAGGACTGCTGAACGGTTCGATCATCTATGCGCCGGTGCTGGCCGCCATGCTCGGCATGGCGTGGTGGGCCCGGCGACAACGCCATCCGGCGGCGCCGTTCGCCACTGCGGTGGTGGTCGTGTTCTCCGTCGCGATCACGTGCAGGACGGTGGATCTCGCGGTATGCGATGCGTTTCCCTACGGCACCCACTGGCTGTGGCACTTGCTGAACGCGACGGTGATCACGATCGCGTGCCGGAGCCTGAGGCCGCGGAAGCGGTAGCGATTCGGGGTTCGTCGCCCTCGCCGGCGCGGCGTCGAGCGATGCTCGACCTACGAAGGGCATCGCATCGGGATCCCCTGGCGCTGAGACCAACCCCCGTGGGTCGGGCTTCGCCCGACGCCTGCGTGACGGGATTCGCAGCTTTGCCCACGCCAGCGCGGGGTCGAGCGATGCTCGACCCACGGAAGTCTTCGCCGCTGGAATCCTCGACTATGGGATCAACCCCCGCGGGTCGGGCTTCGCCCGAGGCCTGCGTGCCTGGATTCGCCGCTTTGCCCACGCCAGCGCGGGGTCGAGCGATGCTCGACCCACGGAAGTCTTCGCCGCTGGAATCCTCGACTCTGGGACCAACCCCCGTGGGTCGGGCTTCGCCCGACGCCTGCGTTCCTGGATTCGCCGCGGTGCCCACGCCATCGCGGCGTCGAGCTGGTGCTCGACCCACGGGAACCGCCGCCCTCACCCCGCCTGGCCGAGCCCCTTCCGTCGCCGCCCGATGAACACGTAGAAGGGCGCCCGCAGGCCCGCGAGTCCGGGGATCGGCGCCTTGCGCTCGAGCACCACGCCGGGGTCGAAGCGATGCAGCAGATACGGCAGGTGGTCCGGATTCGGGCGCACGCCGTCGTGACCGAACCAGAGCGGCCAGAACATCCGGGTGGCAAAGCCGTGTCGCTCCAGACCCACCGGCGGATCGCGGCGCGACACGTGGAAGTCGGTGACGCCGATGACGCCGCCAGGCTTCAGCATCGCGCAGGCGTTGTCCACGGCGCGGAACCAGTCCGGGATCATCGTCAGGGCGTACGAGAGCACCACGGCGTCGACCGGTTCGTCGGGCTGCCAGCTGGCGGCATCGGCCTCGACGACCGCCACGTTCGGGCGTCCGGCCGCGCGGCGGCGGGCCACTGCGAGGAGCGGCGCACACACGTCCACGAGCGAGATGCGCCCGAGGCCGTTGGCGCGGCTGCCCAGGCGATCGAGGATCGCCCCGGTCCCGGCACCGAGTTCGACGAGATGCCCGCCCGGGGGGAGGTCCAGCAGTTCCAGCATCGGCCGCCGCCCGCGCAACAGCGACTCCCGCGTCGCGTCGTAACGATCCGCCTGGGGGCCGTAGAACTTCGCAAGTCGCTGTGCCGGGGTGCCATGCCGTGGAATCCCGCGCAGCAGGCGCCACAGCACCCGGGGTTCCAGGAGAAGCGTCACGCGGGGACCCCGGGCAGGTCGGCGATGTGGAATCCGGCATACGTGTGCACGCGGTCCTGCCGGGTGAGCGCGCGGGCCCGTTCGTGGTGGAAGACGAGGAGATCGCGCAACGGTTTGCGCGCGCTTCCGTGCTGCACGGGGATCCCGTCGAGATAGTGCGGGCGGGCGTGGGCGCTGCGGAAGATCGCCCGCGCCCCGGGACGGGCGCGATCGAGGAGCAGGCTCCATTCCTCGGCGAGGGCCTCGGGGTAGTAACCGGACATCCAGTCCATGTGATCGAGCAGCACGATCTTGGAAGGCGCCTCCGGTGCGTGCCGGAGGAAGTCCGTGACCGTGCACGTGTGCGGCACGATGCGGTCGGCGAGACCCGCCTTCAACCGCTCGAAGCCCGTTGGTTCGAGATACCGCGGGCTGCATCCCGGCGCGTAGCGTCCCGTGAGGTATACGCGCCAGAAGTGGTTGGTCGCCAGCGGGAAGTTCCGCGCCACGTAGTCGATGGCCCCCACCACGTAACCGGCCACACCGTCCGCGTGCTGGGCCTGGACCTCTCGCCGCTGCGGATGGGGAACCCCGAGGAGCGAGAGCGTGAGCTGACGGGACAGCACCCATCGCGTCGCGCCGTTCCAGAGCCTCGGCCGCAGGGCCGATTCGTAGATGTCGCGCTGCGTCTGGAGATCCGGCGCGGCGATCATCGCTTCGACGGCGCGACGCGCGTCGGGCCGCCAGTGCAGATAGCTGCGGAAGCCGCGCGCGACGAGACCCGACAGGCCGTGGAAATAGAAGCTGCCGCGGTCATCCGCATGCATGAACCAGTGCTGACGGCGATCCCACCACGTCTGCGCGAAGGGCGAGAGTTCGGCGCGCAGGCTGTCGCGGTAAAGCTCGGCAAAGCGGGGGTGCCGCCCGTCGCCGAAGATGGCGAAGAAATCCGGATGCTGCAGACGGCGGATCGCGGCGAGCTTCAGTTCGAGCAGGGCCGTCTGCCGGGGATTCGCGTCGACCGCATGGATGCAGCGCGGGGCCGACAGCGCGTAGTCGAGGACATTGCAGCCGGCGCTCGTGATGACGAGCATGACGTCGTCGGGCTGGATGGCGAGCGCCTCGCGGTCCACGGCGGGATCCTCCCAGCACGTGTTGTAGACCAGCGAGCGCGAGTAGATCGCGTCGAAGACCTTCTGGTCCAGACGGTCCATCAGGGTGAGTGCGTCGCGGCGCATGGGAAGCGCTCCGTGCTCGTCGGGATGGCGGATGGTGGTCGCCGGGGATGACACGGCTGTGAAGGCTTCGCGACAGGATGGTTGCGGCGTGGCGGAGCGCCCGGCAGCGCCCCGCGCTGCCGGGCGGTGCTATCGTCGGCGCATCGCCCCCTCGCATCCACCGCCATGGCATCCACCCTCCCGTCCCTCGACCCCGTCACCCTGACCGTCCTCCAGAGCGGGCTCCAGCAGGTCTGCAACGAGATGGACCTCGCGTTCGTGCGGTCGGCGTTCAGCCCGGTCATCGCCGAGGCCCTCGACCGCTCGGACGGCATCTACCACCGCGACACCGGTGAACTCATCGCCCAGGGGGACCTCGGCCTCCCGGTGTTCGTCGGCACGATGCAGTACTCGACGCAGGCCGTGATCGAGCGGGCGCGGGATCTCTCGCCGGGCGACGTCTACATCGTCAACGATCCGTATCTCGGCGGCACGCATCTCATGGACGTGAAGTTCGTGAAGCCCTTCTTCTACCGGGACCGCCTCTGGTGCTGGCTCGCCAACACCGGGCACTGGCCGGACACCGGCGGGATGGTGCCGGGCGGGTTCTCCGCCAACGCGACCGAGGTGGAACAGGAAGGCCTGCGGCTGCCGCCCGTGAAGCTGTTCAAGCGCGGCGTTCTCGATGAGGAGATCCTGTCGATCATCCTTTCGAACATCCGACTGGCGGACCAGCGCATCGGCGACATCCAGGCGCAGGCCGCAGCGCTGGCGGTCGGAGAGAAGCGCCTCACCGACCTGCTCGATCGCTACGGCGCCGACACCGTCGATGCCGCGATCGTGGAACTGAAGGCGCGCGCCGCCCGGCAGATGCGCGCGAAGATCGCGACGATCCCCGACGGCGTCTACCACGGCGAGGCGTGGGTCGACTCCGACGGCGTGGACCCCGATCCGCTGCGCATCGCGATGGCCGTCACGAAATCGGGCGAGACGCTCTCGTTCGACATGACCGGCTCGTCGCCGCCCTGCCGCGGCCCGATGAACAGCGTGATCGCCACGACGCGCTCGTCGATCTACCTCGCCGTGAAACACATCTTCCCGGAGGTGCCGATCAACGCGGGTACGTTCGAGCCGCTGCACATCGTCGACCCCGAAGGCACGTTCCTCTACGCGAAGTACCCGCGCCCCGTCTCGGGCTGCGCGGCCGAGGTGAGCCAGCGCATCGCGGAAGCCGTGTTCGACGCCCTCGTGACCGCCCTCCCCGATCGCCTGTTCGCCGCACCGGCCGGCACGTCGGGCAATTTCGCGCTCGGCGGCTTCGATCCGGAACGGGGTCGTCCCTACGTGATGTACGTGATCTCGGGCGGCGGCTACGGCGGCTCGCCCTCGGGCGACGGCATCTCCAACGGCTGCTCGACCATCGGCATCTCGAAGACGACGCCCATCGAAGTGATGGAGCAGCGCTATCCCGTGCTCTTCGACCGCTTCGAACTGCACGAAGGCTCCGGCGGCGCCGGCGAGCACCGCGGCGGTTTCGGCGTGACCTACGGCGTGACGCTGCGGCGTGGAACGGCGCGAGCGTCGATGGTCATGGACCACGGCCGCTTCGGTCCGCAGGGTGCCCTGGGCGGCGGGAACGGCGGGACCAACCGGGTGCACGTCACGCTGAACGGCCAGGGTTACGTGCCGCCCCACCTGTCGAAGGACCAGGACATCGCGATGGCCGCAGGCGACACCGTCACCGTCTCCACGCCGGGTGGCGGTGGATACGGAGACGCTCTCCGCCGGGATCCGGCGCTCGTCGCCCGGGACATCGCCCGCGGCTACTACACGGTCGACGAGGCGAAGGCGCGCTTCGCGGTGATCGTCACCGCCGACGGCACCGTGGACACGACAGCCACGGCGCACGCACGGGCGGAGCGATCGTCGGTCGGTCGAACCCGCGACCACGCCTGACCAGTACGATCGCGCCGCGGCGCTGCCCGTTGCGCACCCGCTGACGAGAGACCAGAATCGATGCGGCCGGCGCGGAGGGATCCCGTGACCGAGCTGCCACTCATCCACCGTCGTCTTCACAACAGATTGGGGAGCCCACATGTCCGGAATCGATCGTCGCAGTTTCCTGAAATTCGCCTCCGGCGCCGCCCTTGCGACCGGTGGCGCCGGCCATCTCGCCGAGGCGTTGGCCCAAGGCAAGATCACGCCCGGGCCGAAGGATGTCTTCATCGTCGTCGACGTGCAGAAGTGCTTCATCCCCGGCGGGTCGCTCGCCGTCGAGAAGGGCGACGAGATCGTCCCGCTCATCAACGCGATCGCGAAGAAGTTCGAGAACGTCGTGATGACGCAGGACTGGCACACCGCCGACCACGTGTCGTTCGCATCGCAGCACGAAGGCAAGAAGCCCTTCGAGACCGTGCAACTCGCGTACGGCACGCAGGTGCTGTGGCCGGACCATTGCGTGCAGGGCACCGAGGGTGCTGAGTTCGCGCCAGGGCTCGACATCCCGCACGCCACGCTCGTGATCCGCAAGGGGTACCACCGCGACGTCGACAGCTACTCGACGTTCCTGGAGGCCGACAAGAAGACGCCCACCGGCCTCACCGGCTACCTGAAGGCCCGCGGCATCAAGCGCGCCTACCTGGCGGGTCTCGCGACGGACTTCTGCGTGGGCTGGAGCGCGATCGACGCGCGGGCTGCCGGCTTCAAGGCGGCCGTCATCGAGGACGCCTGCCGCGGCATCAACCTGGGTGGCACGGGCCTGGAAGCGGCGTGGAAGGAGATGGTCGCGAAGGGCGTCGGACGGATCCAGTCGACGGATCTCGCCTGATCGTCGCCATCGCTCGATGCACGGCCGACGGTGTCGGCCCTGTCCCGAAACAACGAGGCCCGCTTGTGCGGGCCTCGTTGTTTTCGGCGGACGCCTGACAGCGTCAGTCTTCCTTGTAGAGCATGAACTCGATCTCGACGCTCGCACCGAGGGGTAACGCGGCGACGCCGATGGATGTTCTGGCAGGCGGCTCGACGGACGGCACGAAGACCTCCTCCCACGCCCGGTTGATCTCGGGGAACTGGTCCATGCGCGTGGTGTAGATGCGCGCGGACGCGATGTTCTCGAGCGTGAGGCCCCAGTCCGGCAGCGCCGCGACCATGAGCTGCATGATCTGCCGGGCCTCGACATAGGCGCCGGTGCCGACGAGCTGGTTGGTCGCAGGGTCCAACGCGACCATCCCGGACATCGAGTACCACGGGCCTGTCTTGACGCACGGGCTGTAGCGGAACTTCGGCGTGTAGAGCTTCGACGATTTCAGGATCTGGCGGGGCATGGGAAGTCCTCCGGGTGCATCGGGTTGCGACGTGGTTCGGGGCGGCGAGCAGGCGCAGGAACAATGTACCCCGAAGCGTCGGGGCGGCGGAATGGTGGTGGTCGTCGCGAGAGCACAAGTGCGGTCGAGGCGCCCGCGGTCTTGGAAACGGGGCGCGCATCTCTGGAGGAGCGGGGCATGGTCGCTGTAGGAGCGGGCCATGCCCGCGAACGCGCTCATGCCGGTCGAGGCGCTTCCACAGCGTTCGCCGCTTTCGGGGCCATGGGCCCCTCCTACAAGGCCATGGGCCGCTCCTACAACGGCGGTGGCGCACCACCGACCGCGGACATGGCTACGCTTTCTGTAGGAGCAGGCCATGCCCGCGAACGCGCTCATGCCGGTCGAGGCGCTTCCACAGCGTTCGCCGCTTTCGGGGCCATGGGCCCCTCCTACAAGGCCATGGGCCGCTCCTACAACGGCGGTGGAGCACCACCGACCGCGGACATGGCTACGCTTTCTGTAGGAGCGGGCCATGCCCGCGAACGCGATCGTTCCGGTTGAAGCGTTTCCTTGCGCTTACCGCTTTCGGGGCCATGGGCCCCTCCTACAAGGCCATGGGCCCCTCCTAAGACAACTGTCGCTTCCGTCTCGCGCGGCGGGGCCTTCACCCCGCCCGATACGCCCTTCCGATCGCCTGGGCCAGTTGCCACACGGCAAGCGCGTAATTCTGGCTGCGGTTGTACCGCGTGATCACCCGGAAATTGGGCATGCCCAGCCAATACTCGGCGCCCGACTCCCCCTCGAACCGCAGCAGCGCCGCGCGTTCGTCCGGACGCAACGGGCGACCATCCACGACGCCGGCAGTCGCCAGGCGTTCCGGCGGGATCTGCGGCTCCACGCCCATCGCCACCAGCACGTCGGCTGCGGCGACATCCGTCACGCGGAACGGCAGGACGACGTCGCCGCCCGTCTGCCAGCCGAACGACCGGAAGTAGTTGCCGACGCTGCCGGTGATGTCGGGGATGCTGGTCCACAGATCGATGCGGCCATCGCCGTCGAAATCGTGGCCCCAGCGGCGCAGGCTGGACGGCATGAACTGGGGCCAGCCCATCGCGCCGGCGTAGGAACCTCTCGCCTTGAAGGGGTCGACCACGCCGTCGCGCGCGAGCTGCAGGAACTCCTCCAGCTCGGTCTGGAAGAACGGCGCGCGGTTCTGACCCTGGAAACCCAGCGTCACCAGCGCATCGAGCACGCGGAAGCTGCCGGTCTGCCGGCCGTACACGGTCTCGACGCCGACGATGGCGACCACCACCTCCTCGGGCACGCCGAATCGTGCGCTCACGGCGCCGAGTTGCACGGCGTTCTCGCGCCAGAAACGCACGCCGCCGTCGATGCGGGTGCGATGCACGTAATCCTTGCGGAAGACCCGCCAGGGGCGAGCAGTTCCGGGCGCCGCCATCGCGCGGAGCACGCCGAACTGGAGGCGCGCGTCCAGCAGCACCTCGGTGATCCAGTCGATCTCGATCCCGCGCCGCGCGGCCGTCTGTTGCGCGAAGTCCGCCAGGTCGGGTCTCAGCAGGCCCGGAGGCTCCGCGGCCCGGACCGGGAGACCGGTCGCAGCAAGCCACGCGAGGACCTGCCGCCGGCAGGTCACGGCGTCTTGCGATCGATGACGAGATCGAGCCCGCCCGCGCCGGGCTTCACCGCAGCGGTCGTGCCCTCCAGGTCGCCGGACTGCGGGGTCGCACTCCCGGAGATCGACACGCGGGCGCCGATCACGACGCTTTCGAAGGCGGAGATCTTCATCCCCGGGGCCATCGCGGTGGAATCGTCGAGCGCGAACGCCGCGGGGAGATCCTTCACGCGCAGGCGCTGCACGGCGAGCGGCATGCGCGGACCTTGGGCAGCGCGGGCGAAGACGAAGACGACCGCGTCCGGCGGCGCGGCCGCGGCCAGCGCGGGGGCGATGGACACCTTGCCGGTGATGCGCGATGCAGGGGCGGACTTCGCGGCCTCCAGGCCGGCGCGCGCTTCGGCGAGACCGCCTTCCACCGCCTTGGCGAAGTCCGTCCCCGGCTCGGCGAGCGCGAGGAGTCGCTCCCAGTAGTCGACGGCAGCGCGAAAGTCGCCCGCCTCGAAGGCGACCGTGCCGAGCAGGGCGAGCGCCTTGTCGCTCTTCGGATCCAGCGCGAGGGCGCGCTTCGCGAACGCGAGCGGTTCGCCTTCGAAGCGTCCCCCCTGGGCCATGCCGAGCGACTCGGCGTACTCGACCAGGATCTCGGGGTCGTCGCCCTTCAACCGGACCGATCGGCCATACGCGCGGGCGGCCTCGGGCACCTTGCCGAGCATGCGGTACGCGCGCCCCAGCATTGCCCAGCCGACCGGGTCATCGGGATTCTCCTTGGCCCGCGTGGCGAGCTTCGCGGTCATCTCCAGCATCTTGGTGCGGCCGGCGGCCTGCTCGACCGTCATGCCGAGGCGGGTCTCGGGATCGAGCGCCTCGGGCTTGCCGAGGAGCCCATAGGCACCGATGGCGATCAGCGGAACCGCGACGGCGAGGACGATCGCCGCGGCGCGCGAAGGCCGGGCGGCCGGCGCGGCCTGGGAAGAAGTGCCGAGGTCCTCGGCCAGGCGCCGTTCGATCTCCAGACGGGCCTGCGCGCTCTGCGCCTCGGTGATGACGCCGCGGCGCACGTCCGCTTCCAGCTCGGCGAGCTGGTCACGGTAGACGGAGATGTTGGCGGCATCGGTCGTGACGCCCGCGGTGGGGGCGCGCCGCAGGAGAGGCGGCAGCAGGAAGACGAGTGCCAGGACGACGAGCGCCGCGGCGACGAGAGCGAAGACCGGCATGGATCGGGTTCGGTGGGGCCGTGCATGGCCCCGAGGCGGGAAAGCGCCGGATTATACGGGTGGACCCTGGCGGCATCGGCCCTGAAAGACCTGCGAGCGGCAGCGCTGCGGTTCAGAGCCCCGCGAGGGGCAGTGCGGTCTGGTACTTCACCTGTTTCAGCGCGAAGCTCGACTGGATGTTGCCCACGCCCGGCACGCGCGACAGGAAGTTCACGATGAAGTCCTGCAGCGCCTGGATGTCGTTCACCACCACGCGCAGCAGGTAATCGGCGTCGCCGGTCATCAGGTAGCACTCCATCACCTCGGGGCGTTCCTGCATCGCGCGCTCGAAGCGGTCGAGGGCCGTCTCCACCTGGCGCTCCAGCCGCACCTGGATGAAGACGCTCACCTGCAGCCCGAGCCGCAGCGGATCCAGCAGCGTGACGTAGCCGGCGATGTACCCTGCCTTCTCGAGCGCACGCACGCGGGCGAGACACGGCGAGGGCGACAGGTTGATGGCGCGCGCGAGATCCACGTTCGTGATCCGCGCATCCTTCTGCAGCACGTCCAGGATCTTCCAGTCGATCGCGTCGAGATCCCGCAGGTCCGCCATGCCCTTCCCCTCGCTTGTCCGGACCCGGATGGTAAGTGAAGGCCGGTGTCGCGACATACACTAGCCGCATGGACCCCACGCCATCACCCCCCCCAGCTCTGCTCGTGCGCCTCGGCCTCGCCCCCGACCCGCACGGCGGGCAGCGTGCCGACGAGACCAACGCGGCGCTCGTCGCTTTCCTGTTCCGCAACATGCCGGCCGCGCTCGCGACACACCTGTTGGTGCCGGTGCTGGTTGCGATCGTCCTGCGCGACTCGGTGCCGCTGGTGGTGCTCGCACCCTGGCTCGCCTTCACGCTGCTGCAGGTGCCCATCCGGACGCTGGTCTGGCATCGCTATCGGCAGCGCGAACGGACGCCGGCAGAGGCCCACCGCTGGGTGCGGCTCGCGACGATGGGGACCACCTGGGCAGGCATCGCGTGGGGCGTGGGAAGCATCGCGCTCTTCGTGCCGGGCCGGCTCGACCTCCAGTTGCTGCTGCTCGCGGTGCAGATCGGGCTGGCGATGGGCGCCGTGTTCTCCGGTGGCTCGCATCTGTCGACGGTCTTCACGTATTTCTACCCGGCCACCGTCCCCTTCTGCATCCGCCTGTTCGCCGAGGGTGGCCCGCTCCACTTCGCGCTGGGCGGGATGTGCGTGCTCTTCATCGTCGCCGTGTCCTGGCTCGCACTCGGATTCCGCAAGACGTTGCGGGAGTCGGTGGTGCTGCGCTTCGAGAATCTCGAACTCGTGCAGGAACTGCGGCATCAGAAGGACGCCGCGGAGCAGGCCAACCGCGCGAAGTCGAGCTTCCTCGCTGCCGCGAGTCACGATCTCCGGCAACCCTTGCAGGCGTTGACGCTCTTCAACGAGACGCTGCGCCGACGCGACCTCCCCGCGCCCGAGCGCGCCATCGTCGAGGACATGGCGACCTCCATCGGCGCGCTCGACGGTCTGTTCAATGCGCTGCTCGACATCTCCCGGCTCGACGCGGGCGTGGTCACGCCGAACATCGTGACCTTCCCGCTCGCGCCGCTGTTCCAGCGCATCGCGATCGAGTTCGGCCCGGCCGCCGAGGCCAAGGGACTGCGATTCGCCGTGGCCCCCACGCGCCGGTACGTGGTGAGCGATCCGATCCTCGTCGAGCGCGTCCTCCGGAACCTGGTCGCGAACAGCGTGCGCTACACGTACGTCGGCGGCATCGTCCTCGGCTGCCGGTGGCACGGCCCGGGGCAGGTGCGCATCGAGGTGCGCGACAGCGGCATCGGGATCCCCCCCGACAAGCACACCGCCGTGTTCGCGGAGTTCTACCAGCTCGGCAATCCGCAGCGCGATCGTACCCAGGGTCTCGGGCTGGGCCTTGCCATCGTCGATCGCCTGACGAAGCTGCTGGGGCATCCACTCGCACTGCGGTCCGAGGTGGGATGCGGCACCACCTTCACGCTGACATTGCCGGCCGGATCGGCGCGGGATCATCGGGCGATGGAGACGCTCGACATCGGCGAAGTGCGCCTCGACGGTGTGCTGGCCCTGGTCATCGACGACGAACCGCACATCCTCCGCGGCATGCAGATGCTGCTGGAGAGCTGGCACTGCAAGGTGCTGGTCGCGCCGTCGCTGGAGGTGTTCCTGTCGGAGAACGCGATGCGTGGCGCCGTGCCCGACATCATCCTGTCGGACTACCGGCTCGCGGACGACAGGTCCGGGGTGGATGCCATCGCGGCGCTGCGGGAGGAGTTCAACCGCGACATCCCCGCAATGGTGATCTCGGGCGACATCGCGGCAGACCGGCTGCGCGAGGCCCAGGCCGCCGGCCTCACGCTGATGCACAAGCCGATCGAGCCAGACCGATTGCTCGCGTCGATGGCAGCCCTGCTGGGGCGGGGTTAGCGGGAAGCTACGGCGGCGGCAGCAGTCCGAGCTTCGTCGCCGCGAGCACCGCCTGGGTGCGGCTGGTCACCCGCAACGCGCGGAAGATCGCGCTGACGTGCGCCTTGACCGTCTGCTCGGCGAGGCCGAGCGTCGCGCAGATCTCCTTGTTGCTGCGACCCTCGCACACGAGCGCGAGCACCTCGATCTGACGGGTGGTGAGGCCTTCGGTGTCGACGTACCCGGGGGCGACTCCGCGCTCGGACGGGGCGTCGGGGGGAAAGGCCTCCGCAGGCATGTGCCGCTTCAGGGTGTCGATCATCAGGGCCGCGCTTGCCGACTTCGGCAGGAAAGCGGACGCCCCCGCCGCCTTCACCGACCGCACGATGTCGTCGCCTTCCGAACCGGAGATGACCACCACCGGCAGCTTCGGCCTCAGCCGCTGCACTTCGCGCACCAGACCGAGGCCATCCGGATCGCCCGGCAGTCCGAGGTCCACCAGCGCGAGCGCGATGTCCCCGTGGCCACGGATCATCGCAAGACCCTGGGTGCCGTCACCGGCCTGCAGCAGAAGAGGACGGGAGAACACCGTCTCGATGAGTCGGGCCAGCCCGGAGCGGAACACCGGATGGTCATCCACGAGCAACACTTTCATGGCAACGCGCGACAGGCCAAGGGAACGCCTCGGTAGGAACCTGGGACTCGGGACGTGGCGGTCCCGGGCGCAGATGCTTGCACGACTCGCGCCCGGAAGGAACCATGGCGCGAGTCCGCCTTTTCCGTCGTCGGTCGCCGCGGGCCCGACCCCGGGATTCCGCTCCCGGACACGATACGGACCGGCCACGGAAAAGGCACATCGCAGCACAACCTTCCGACATCGCGCCTGAACACCGAGGTTTCTGCTTCTTGAAGGGTACTCCGACAACAGTTTCGGAACCCCATGCGCGGACGTCCGCGCTACGATTCCGCTTCTGCCGGGCGGCGTCGCCGCCCCACCGATCACAGGCTGGAGTGCACCCACATGACCGATCTTTCCGACGTCCGCCAACTGGACTGGTCCGCCTTCTGGCGCGTCCTGCCGAAGGACATGGACCCCGTCGAAACCCGCGAATGGCTGGAATCGCTCGATGCCGTGATCCGGAGCGAAGGTCGGGAACGGGCCACGTACCTGCTGCGCAAGCTGCTCGACCACGCGCGCGACGCCCGCGTGCCGATGCCGCCGGTCCTGAACACGCCCTACCGCAACACGATCCCTCTGGCGGAGCAGCCGCAGTTCCCCGGCAACCTCGAGACCGAGCAGCGCCTGATCGCACTGGTGCGCTGGAACGCACTGGCGATGGTGGTCCGGGCCAACAAGGCGCACGCCGAACTGGGCGGCCACATCGCGAGCTACGCGTCCGCCGCCGAACTCTTCGAAGTGGGCTTCAACCACTTCTTCCGCGCCGGGCAGCAGGGCGACCTCATCTACTTCCAGCCGCACTCGGCGCCGGGCGTGTACTCGCGCGCTTACCTCGAGGGTCGGCTGCAGGAAAGCCACATCGACAACTATCGGCGCGAGACGGCCGGCAAGGGGCTCTCGTCCTACTGCCATCCGTACCTCATGCCGGAGTTCTGGCAGTTCCCCACAGGCTCCATGGGCCTCGGCCCGCTGAACGCGATCTACCAGGCGCGCTTCATGAGGTACCTGGAGAACCGCGGCATCCTGAAGACCGAAGGCCGCAAGGTGTGGTCGTTCCCCGGTGACGGCGAAATGGACGAGCCCGAGTCGCTGGCCGGCCTGTCGCTCGCGGCGCGCGAGAACCTCGACAACCTCGTCTTCGTCGTGAACTGCAACCTGCAGCGCCTCGACGGCCCGGTCCGCGGCAACGGCAGCGTGGTGCAGGAGCTCGAGGGCCTGTTCGCCGGCGCCGGCTGGAACGTCATCAAGCTGCTGTGGGGCTCGGACTGGGATCCGCTCTTCGCCCGCGACCACGACAACGTGATCGTGAAACGCCTGCACGAGACGGTCGACGGCGAGTTCCAGAAGTACGCAGCCACCGACGGCCGCTTCAACCGCGAGCAGTTCTTCAACAAGTACCCCGAGTTGCAGGCGCTCGTGCAGGGCATGTCCGACGCCGACATCGACCGCCTGCGCCGCGGCGGCCACGACCCCGTGAAGATCTACGCGGCGTACCACGCGGCGATGCACCACAAGGGCCAGCCCACCGTGATCCTCGCCCAGACGAAGAAGGGCTACGGCATGGGCCACTGGGGCCAGGGCAAGATGACCACGCACCAGCAGAAGAAGCTGGACGACGAGGCGCTCATCGCGTTCCGCGACCGCTTCTCGCTGCCGCTCACGGACGAGCAGGTCACGAAGATCGAGTTCCACCGCCCGCCCGCCGACAGCCCGGAGATGAAGTACCTCCACGCCCGGCGCGAGGAACTCGGCGGCTACCTGCCGACGCGCATCGGCAGGAGCACGACGCTGCCGGTGCCGTCGGTGGAATCGCTGCAGAAGATCCTCGACGGCACGAACGGCCGCGAACTGTCGACGACGATGGTCTTCGTGCAGATCCTGACGCAATGGCTGAAGGACCCGGCCATCGGCAAGCACATCGTCCCGATCGTCGCCGACGAGGCCCGCACGTTCGGCATGCAGGCGCTCTTCCGCCAGGTCGCGATCTACTCGTCGGTGGGCCAGCTCTACGATCCCGAGGACAAGGACGAACTTCTGTACTACAAGGAATCGAAGGACGGACAGATCCTCGAGGAAGGCATCAGCGAGGCCGGCGCGCTGTCGTCCTGGATCGCGGCGGCAACGAGCTACAGCGCGCACGGCGTCCCGATGCTGCCGTTCTACATCTTCTACTCGTGCTTCGGCTTCCAGCGCATCGGCGACCTCGTGTGGGCTGCCGGCGACTCGCGCTCCCGCGGTTTCCTGCTCGGCGCGACGGCCGGCCGCACGACACTCTCCGGCGAAGGGCTGCAGCACGAGGACGGCTCCAGTCACCTGCTCTTCTCCACCGTCCCGAACTGCGTGGCGTACGACCCGGCGTTCGGCTACGAAGTGGCGCTGATCATCCAGGACGGCGCGCGCCGGATGCTGGAGGCGCAGGAGGATGTCTTCTATTACGTCACCGTGATGAACGAGAACTACGCGCACCCGGCCATGCCGGCGGGCGCGGAGACCGGCATCCTCGAGGGCATGTACAAGCTGCGTGCCGGTGCGGACGAAGGGAAGAAGGGCAAGGGCGCGAAGCCCCGAGCGCAGTTGCTGGGATCCGGCACCATCCTCCGCGAAGTCATCGCGGCTGCGGACCTCCTCGAGCAGGACTGGGGCGTCGCGAGCGACGTCTGGAGCGTCACGAGTTTCACGGAGTTGCGACGCGACGGTCTGGCCGTGGAACGCGACAACCGCTTCCATCCCGAAGCCCCCGCGAAGAAGACCTGGGTCGAGCAGTGTCTCGACGACACGCAGGGCCCGGTCATCGCCGCCACCGACTACATGCGTGCCGTGGCCGATTCGATCCGCACGTGGGTCCCGCGCAAGTACGTGACGCTCGGCACCGACGGCTTCGGTCGCAGCGACACGCGCGCCGCGCTGCGCGACTTCTTCGAGGTGGACCGCCATCACGTGGTCGTTGCGACGCTGCGGGCGCTGATGGACGAAGGCAGCGTGAAGCCCGCGGTGGTGAAGCAGGCCATCGACAAGTACGGCCTCGCGACCGAGCGCGCGAACCCCTGGGATCACTGACCAGGCTCTGGCGGTGTCCGTGATGTCTGCCAAGGCGCGACCGGCGCGGTTCGAGGATCTCCTCGATCGCTACGACGCGCTGCTCTTCGATGCCTATGGCGTCCTCGTCCACGGCACCGGTGTCATGCCGGGTGCCGTGGAGACGGTGGCCGCGCTCGAACGCTCCGGCAAGCCGTGGTACGTGGTCACGAACGACGCCTCGACGTTGCCGGCCAACGCGGCTGCGCGATACCTGCAACGGGGGCTGTCGCTGGACCCGGCACGGATCGTCACCTCGGGGATGCTGCTGCGGCCATGGTTCGAGACACAGGACCTCCGCGGCGCGCGCTGCGCCGTGCTGGGTCCGCCCGACGGCGTGGCGTACGTGGCGCGTGCGGGCGGCGTCCCCGTCGGCATGGGCGAGCCCTTCGACGTGCTGGTGATCGCCGACGAGTCGGGCTTCCCGTTCCTCGAATCGATGGATGCGACGCTCACCATGCTCGTCCGGCTGATCGACGCCGGTCGGACGCCGCACCTCCTGCTTCCCAACCCCGACATCCTGTATCCGAACGGCACGAACGCGTTCGGGTTCGCGGCGGGCAGCGTGGCACTGATGTTCGAGGCCGCCCTCGCGCGACGCTATCCGCAGCGCAGCGATCTGACCTTCGTCCGCCTCGGCAAGCCGGAACCGCACCTCTACGAACACGCGCTCGCCCTCGCCGGCACGCGCAACGCGGTGATGTTCGGCGATCAGATCGAGACGGACATCGCCGGCGCCATCGCGGCCGGGATCGACTCGGCGCTGCTCACCCTGGGGGTGAGCCTGGAAGACATGGCGTCGGTACCCGAGGCACAGCGACCCACCTGGGTGCTGGATCGCCTGGCCGGGTAGTCGCGCGCACGCCTCGCGCACCGAGGGCAGGCCCCCTCCTCCGTGCGGATGTCGCTGGTCGACCAGATCTGCGAAATCATTCGTGATCGTGGCCGAGCGCAGGCGATGACGTAAGCTCCGCGGTCCCCTGCCCTCCGCTTCGCCTCCCATGCCCGACATCCGCAGTCCCGTGGACACCCGCATCGCGCTGCTGATGGCCTTCCTGTGCTCGCTCTGGGGGTTCACGCACGTCACGACGAAGGTCGCGGCGCCCGACATCTCGGAGGTGATGCAGGGTGGCCTGCGGTCCGCGCTGGCGGCGGTCTTGCTGTTCATCTGGGCGCGCGTCCGCGGGACACCACTCTTCGGGCGCGACGGTACGCTCGTCGCGGGGATCGTCGCCGGCCTCATGTTCGCGGGCGAGTTCGCGTTCGTGTTCGCGGGGCTGGCCCGCACGGGGGCGTCCAGGCTGGTCGTGTTCCTCTACGTGGCGCCCTGCCTCACCGCATTGGGGCTCCACATCTTCGTCCCCGGGGAGCGCCTGCGGCCATGGCAGTGGGGCGGCGTGGCCCTCGCGTTCGCGGGGATCATCGCGGCGTTCGGCGACAGCTTCACGACGGCGAAGACGTCGCTCATGGGCGACCTCTTCGGCGTCGCCGCGGCGGTGCTCTGGGCGGCGACGACCGTGTTCATCCGAGCCACCCGACTCTCGAACATCAGTGCGGCGAAGGTGCTCTTCTACCAGCTCGCGGTGTCGGGGCTGCTGCTGCCGGTGCTTTCGATCGCCATGGGCGAACCCGGCGTGGTCCGCATCTCGGCCATGGCGATCGCCAGCCTGGCGTTCCAGGGCATCGTGGTCGCGTTCGCCAGCTATCTCGCGTGGTTCTGGCTCCTCACGCGATACCTCGGCAGCCAGCTCGCCGTGTTCACCTTCCTCACGCCGCTCTTCGGTGTCGCGTTCGGCGTCGTGCTGCTCGATGAACCCGTCACGTTGGCATTCCTCGTCGCGGTGATCCTGGTGGGCGCCGGCATCGCGATGGTGAGCCGGCGGGGGTGAACGGTTTGGTCGCGCCAGGCGCTGTGGGCCGGGGTTTTGTAGGAGCGGGCCATGCCCGCGAAAGCGATGGTTTCGGTCGAAGCGGTTCCGTGCGCTCACTGCTTTCGGGGGCATGGCCCCCTCCTACAAAGCCATGGGCCGCTCCTACAGGGGCC
>JALHMS010000004.1:49085-268199 GCA_022843925.1 Burkholderiales bacterium | reverse complement strand
TTGTAGGAGCGGGCCATGCCCGCGAAAGCGATGGTTTCGGTCGAAGCGGTTCCGTGCGCTCACTGCTTTCGGGGGCATGGCCCCCTCCTACAAAGCCATGGGCCGCTCCTACAGGGGCCGTGGATGCGCCACCCGCCATGGGATCGGACCGCGCTTCTTGTAGGAGCGGGCCATGCCCGCGAAAGCGATGGTTTCGGTCGAAGCGGTTCCGTGCGCTCACTGCTTTCGGGGGCATGGCCCCCTCCTACAAAGCCATGGGCCGCTCCTACAGGGGCCGTGGATACGCCACCCGCCATGGGCCCCTCCCACAAGGGCCTGCCCCCCTACACGGATACCGATCCGCGTGGCCTCGCGAAGAGCCACCGCACGGCGACTGCCGACGCGCCGCACGCCGCGACGATGGCTGCCATGGGCAATGCCGTGCCGTCGTGGAGACGGCCCGCGAGCGTGCCGGCGACGGCGGCGAGCGCGAACTGGATCGTGCCGAAGAGCGACGACGCCGTCGCGGCCTGCCGGGGGAACGATGCCATCGCGGCAGCCGCCGAGTTCGGGAAGGTGAGTCCCAGCGAAGCGATGTAGCCGAAGAGCGGGACCATGAGCAGCGGGAGGCCTCCGACCCCGCTCGCTGCGACGGCCACCAGCATCACGCCGCAGAGGGCGTTGACCGCGTGGGCGCGCCTCAGGACCGGTTCCATCGTTCCCCGGGAGAGCAGACGACGATTCCACTGCGACGCGGCGATCAGCCCGAGCGCGTTGCTGCCGAAGAGCCAGCCATAGGCGCCTGCCGGCACGCCGTAGACCTCGATGAACACGAACGGGGACGCCGAGATGTAGGCGAACATCCCGGCCTGCGCGAGGGCGCCGCCGAGCGCCGGCCGGAGGAATCGGCGATCCGCGAGCAGCCGGTACCAAGCCAACCGAGGCGCGTCGTGGGCGCCCCGGGCGGGCAGGGCTGGTCGCGTCTCCGGGAGCCAGGCCAGCACGGCTGCCAGACAGGCGATTCCGAACACCACGAGGACCCAGAAGATGGCACGCCAGCCGGCACGCTCCAGCACCCAGCCGCCCGCGAGCGGCGCGAGGATGGGGGCGAGACCCATGACCAGCATGAGCAGGGACAGCACGCGCGCGGCCTCCTCGGGCGCATGCCGGTCGCGGACCACGGCGCGGGAGATCACCATGCCGGCACAGGCGCCGGCCGCCTGCAGCGCGCGCCATGCGATGAGGGAACCCAGGCTGGCGGCCATGGCGCATCCTGCACTCGCCATGACGAAGAGCGCGATGCCGGCGATCAATGGAGGGCGACGGCCGATGCGGTCGGCGAGCGGACCGTAGGCAAGCTGACCGAGCGAGAGCCCGATGAAGAACGAGGAGAGCGTGAGCTGGACGGCCGCGGCGTCGGATCCGAGATTCCGGGCGAGCGCGGGGAGCGCGGGGAGGTACATGTCGATCGACATCGGACCGAACGCGGTCAGCATGCCGAGGACGAGCAGAAGACGGAGACGGCCCGCGTCGGTCATATGGCAAACCCGGCGGCCCACGACGCGTCGGCGATCGCAGGAGCGCGCTGGTTGATCCCGAACCGCTGCCGTCGCGGGAACGAGAAGATGGACGAACAACCCCGAGCTGCGAGACAAGCCATCTTTCCCTGTTGCTCCAAAAGCGGACCGCGTTGGAGGATTCGATGGGAGAGGCCTGATCGCAGGGTGGCATCTCGAAACACCGATTCCGAAGCTTCGGACGCCTGCCCCCTCGCTACACTACCCCCATGAACACACCCTTCGAACGAATCGAATTCCACGGCCTGCCCGCGCTGCGCATCACAGGCCGCGACGGTGCCACTGCGATCGTCACGGACTACGGTGCCCACGTCGCTTCGTGGCAACCGGCGCGCGGCGGGGAACGACTGTACCTGAGCGACCGGTCGCCCTACGGCAACGGGCGGCCGATCCGCGGTGGCATCCCCGTGATCTTTCCCCAGTTCGGCCCGGAGGGTCCGCTCCCGCGGCACGGGTTCGGGAGGGTGATGAACTGGGTGCAGGCCGAGACCCACGACGGCGGGGATTTCGTGCGGGCGACCTGGCGACTCACCGACACCCCGGAGACGCACCGGATCTGGCCCTTCGGTTTCACGGCGGAGTTGACGGTTCTGCTGGAGGGCGACCGCATCGACGTCGAGCTTTCCGTCGAGAACACCGGCACCGGCACCTTCGATTTCACGGCGGCGCTGCACACGTACTGCCGGGTTCCGGACGTCGAGCTGGCCACGCTCGAAGGGCTCTGCGATGCCCGATATCGCGATCAGACGGACCACCATCGGCGGCGCGAGGACCGAGACGACGTCCTACGGGTTTCGGCCGAGGTCGACCGCATCTACGAGAGACCGGCGGAGGCACAACGCCTCGTCAGCGGGGCCGGTGTGCTCACGATCAGTCGGGACGGCTTCCCGGATGTCGTGGTGTGGAACCCTTGGGAACAGAAGTGCGGCGCGCTCGCGGACATGCCGCCCGACGGCTTCCGTCGCATGTTGTGCGTGGAGGCCGCCGCGGTCGCCCACCCGATCGCGCTCGCTGCCGGCATGGAATGGAGCGGTCGGCAGAGCCTGGACGCCGGCTGATCCGCCGCCCCGCGAGGCGGCGCGCTACATCCGGGCCGCGAAGTGCTCCACCAGGCGATGCAGCGCCTGCGACGTCGCGGCCAGTTCCGTGGAGGCCGACGCGACGTCCCGGATGCTCTGGACGTTGTTCTCGTTCATCGCGTTCATGCGCTCCATGCTCGTGGCGACCTCCTGCGAGGCCTGGGACTGCTGCTGGAGCATGGCCGCGATGTCGCGCGCCGAGGAGGCCACGCCGCGGCTCGCCTCGGTGATCGACCCGAGGCTGTCGCTGGAGGCGCGGATCAGGTCGGTCCCGCGGTGCACCTCCTGGACGGCAGCGTCCATCGTCCGGGTCGCATCCGCGGTACCGGCCTGGACCTCGCGCACCGTGGCAGCGATGTCGACGGTGCTGGCGCGGGTGCGCTCGGCCAGTTGCCTGACCTCGTCGGCCACGACGGCGAAGCCGCGACCCTGCTCGCCGGCCCGCGCCGCCTCGATGGCGGCGTTGAGCGCAAGCAGATTGGTCTGGTCAGCGATCTCCTGGATGGTGCGGGTCACGGAGGAGATCTTCTCCACCGCAGCACCCAGGCTCTCGATGCGGGTGCGCGCGGCGTCCACCACACCGACCACCTCCTCGGTGGCCGCTGCCGATCTCGCGATGTTGGTCACGCCCTGGTCGACCACCTCGATGGTGGTCTGGGCATGCTGGGAGCTGCGGCCGGTGGCCTCCGAGATTTCGGACATGGAGGTCGTCAGCTCCTCGAGGGCGCTCGCGACCCCGTTGATCCCGTCGGCCTGGTGGTTCGATCGATCCAGCAGTTCGGCGGCGCTCGCCTGCAGTCGGGCGGCATCGGCCTGGACCGACACGGATGCCGCGACGACGTCGCTCATGATCGCCCGCAGATTCACCTGCATGGTCTGCAGACCGGCCAGCACCTCGGCGAACTCCGCACTGCCCGTCATGGCGACATCGCCGCGGAAATCGCCTTCGGAGAGCCGTACGAGCGCAGACCGCATGTCGGCGAGCGGGGTGGCGATCTCGTGCCGCAACCAGAAGTAGCCACCCGCCGCGGCAAGCACCCCGGTCGCACCGGCAATCCAACCCCATGGCGAAGGCAGGAAGGTTGCCGCAACGTTCGTCACCGCGAAGATCGCGAAGAATGCCCCCATCTTCACGCCGAGGGAGCGGCCGGCCCGGATCGGCGTGGGAGGAAGCTTGGCGCGACCGGCGCGGATCTCCGCATACAGCCGCTCGGCTTCGTCCTTCTGCGCCTGCGAGGGGCGGGTCCGGACCGACATGTACCCCGTGTGCCGACCGTTCTCGGTGAGCGGGGAGACGTAGGCGTCGACCCAGTAGAAGTCACCGTTCCGGGCCCGATTCTTCACGCGCCCCCGCCACGGCACCCCGGCCCGCACGGTGTTCCAGAGATCGGCGAATGCCTCGCGCGGCATGTCGGGATGGCGGACGACGTTGTGGGGCTGCCCGATCAGCTCTTCGTGCGTGAAGCCGCTGATCTCGACGAACGCCGGGTTGGCGTAGGTGATCTTGCCCTTCAGGTCGGTCTTGGTGACGATCGGTCGGTGGGCAGAAAGCTCGCGTTCGACCTGGGTGATGGTGGCACTCATGCGGGCCGCGCGGCCGCGCAGTTCTTCGGTGGACATCGTGTTGGGGCCTCCTGGGACCGGATGCGGATCTGCCTGATACGGCAGCGCCGTCACGCGCCTTTGTCGGCAGCGACGGTCCGGCCTTGAGACCTGGTTGTCCCGCCCCAGGATCAGGGCGCGTCCGGCTGCCCTGCGCTGTCGAGGTCGACCGGGAATCCCGCGGCTTCGATGGTCGCCGCCACCTGCCGGGCATGCTCGAATCCGCGCGTCTCGAGTACGAACTGCACTTCGGCGTCCTGCAGCGGCAGGTTCGTGAAGGCCCGCTGGTGGTGCACCTCCTCGATGTTCGCGTTCGCCTCGCCGATGGCCGCCGTGACACGCGCCAGCGATCCCGGCAGATCGCGCAACCGCACCGTGAGCCGGGCGAGGCGTCCGGTCCGGACCATGCCCCGCTGAATGACGTCGGCGAGCGTCAGCGGATCGATGTTGCCGCCACAGATCACGATGCCCACGCGCCGCCCGGTGAAGCGCTCGCGATGCCGCATGAGCGTTGCGAGGCCGACGGCGCCGGCACCCTCGGCGACGGTCTTCTCGATCTCCAGAAGCAGCAGGATGGCGCGTTCGATATCGCCCTCCCCCACGAGGAGGATGTCCGAAACGAGGCGACGGACGACCTCGAGCGTCAGGACGCCGGGGACCTTGACGGCGATCCCCTCCGCGAGCGTGCTGGGTCCGAACACCGGCGTGCTGCCGTCGAGCGCGTAGCGCATCGAGGGAAAGCGCTCGGCCTCGGCGCCGATGATCTCGATGTCGGGCCGCAGCGCCCTCGCCGCCGTGGCGATGCCAGCGATCATGCCGCCACCGCCGACGGGCACGACGAGCGTGTCCAGCGCCGGTGCCGCTGCGAGCATCTCCAGGGCGATGGTGCCCTGCCCCGCCATCACGAGTGGATCGTCGTAGGGATGCACCAGGGTCAGTCTTCGTTCGCCCGCGATGCGCAGCGCCTGGGCCTTGGCCTCGTCGAAATCGTCCCCCACGAGGATCACCTCGGCGCCGTGCACCCGCGTGTGTTCCACCTTCACGTGCGGCGTGTGGCGCGGCATCACGATCACCGCCGGAATCCCCAGCCGCCTCGCGTGGAACGCGACGCCCTGCGCGTGATTGCCGGCGGAGACGGCGATGACGCCGGCGGCCCGCTGATCCGCGTCGAGGGAGGCCAGCTTCGCGAGCGCCCCGCGCTCCTTGAACGACGCCGTGAACTGATGGTTCTCGAATTTCAACCAGACCTCGGCACCGACAATGGCCGACAGCGTGCGCGACTGCAGGCAAGGCGTGACGACCACCTGGCCCTCGATCACTCGCGCCGCCGCGCGGACATCGTCGAGAGTCAGCGCCACGCCGGGCTCCGGACGCCACGGGATCGCAGGGATGGGGGCGTCATGTGAACGACGTTCATAGTTCGATTTTTGTTCATCACTTAGTGTCGCGCATCCGGACTGCGCAGGGCAACCCGACAACGAGAAAGAGCGGCTCCCGGACGCCCCGCGACATTGCAACACCGCATGGCGCCAGCGTCGGTTGCGAAGGTATCCTCGCAGAATGACGTGGAAAGCATCGACACGAAACGGAAGGGCCGGCAACGCCGGTGAAACCAGCCCATACGCTGAAAAGGCGAGGCACGGGACACGGAAGCACCCGCCGAAGCGAGACCACATAATAAAAAACCCGCCGAAGCGGGACTACATACAAAAAAACCCGCCGAAGCGGGTTTTGTCAGGCGCTGCTGGCAGCCCTCGAAATCAAAGTGACTGAATGTTGGAAGCCTGCTTGCCCTTCGGGCCGCTCGTCACCTCGAAGCTGACGCGCTGGCCTTCCTTCAGGGTCTTGAAACCGTTCATCTTGATGGCGGAGAAGTGCGCAAACACGTCTTCGCTCTTGTCATCCGGGGTGATGAAACCGAACCCCTTCGAGTCGTTGAACCACTTCACGGTACCGGTTGCCATTAGTATCTCCTGTGTCTTTTTCTCGGGCTGCCACCCGCGCTCATGTTTGGGTGGCAAGACCGTGCTTGGCACTCCCGTACCGCCGACTACCTGACCCCAAAACACGCGCGAATGATACCCCGCCATATCGAGTACGCAAGCATTTTTGAATGCCTCGACGAAGGGTCTTCCAAGCCCTCGATCGAAGTCGAGAAAGCCCCCCATTGAAAGCCCTCGCCCACCCTCTCTTTCGCACTGCAGCGAGCGATCGACGCGCTGCCGCATGGGCCTCCGCCACCTTCTTCCTGCTGCTCGCTGCGTACTATGTCCTGCGGCCGCTGCGCGACGAGATGGCCGTGCGGGTCGGCACCTCCCGTCTCGGCCTGCTGTTCTCCGCCACGTTCATCGGGATGCTGTGCGCCGCACCACTCTTCGGATGGTGTGCGGCCCGGATCCGCCCTGCGAGACTGGTACCCGGCGTCTTCGGGTTCTTCGCCGTGCAGCTCGCGCTCTTCAATGTTGCGATGCAAGGAACGAGCTTCGGACTCGCCGGGTCCGCGGTGTTCTTCGTCTGGATCAGCATCTTCAACGTGTTCGCCGTATCGGTCTTCTGGAGTCTCCTGACCGACCGCTTCGGACTCGATGCGGCGGAACGGCTCTTCGGTCCGATCTCGGTGGGCGGCAGTCTCGGCGCCATCGTCGGACCCAGCCTGACGGCATTCCTCGCGGAGCCCCTCGGCGTCGCGCGCCTGCCGCTCGTCTCCATGGCGTTGCTGGTCGGCGCCGTCGGTTGTGCGATCCGCCTCATCCGCGTCGAGATCCCGGGCGCCGCCACCGAGCGGACGGCGTCCGATGCGCCGGCAGTGGGCGGCACGGCTTGGGAGGGCCTGGCACTGATCGCGCGCTCCCCGGTGCTCAGGCTCTTCTGCGTCTACCTCATGCTGCATGCACTGCTCGGGACGGTGCTCTACTTCGAACAGACCCGGCTGGCGGCTGCCGCCTTCGCCACGGCGGAGGCACGCACGAGCTTCTTCGCACGGATCGATCTCGTGGTGAACATCCTCACGGTCGTCACCCAGGCCGTCGGCACCGGCGCGCTCGTGCGACGCTTCGGGCTCGCTTTCGCACTGGCGCTGCTGCCGATGCTGTCCGCGATCGGTTTCAGCGCACTCGGCCTGGCCCCCACGCTCGCGGTGCTCGTCGCGGTCGGCGTGGTGCGGCGGGCCGGGGAGTACGCGATCGCGCGGCCGGCCCGGGAGATGGTCTTCACCGTGCTGCCAAGGAACGTGAAGTACAAGGCCAAGAATTTTCTCGATACGGCGGTCGTGCGCGGTGCCGATGCCGCCAGCAGCTGGCTGGTGGAGGCCGCAAGAGCGATGGCCGTCGTCGGAGCGCCGCTGGCATTGGCGGCCGTGCCCGTCGCGCTCCTCGGCGCCGCCACGGGCTGGCGCCTCGCCCGACACCCGACGATCCCGATCCACGAGGAGGAACATCATGACCCGATACAACCCGCAGACCGGATCGGTACCGGACCCGGCACGCCGCCGCTGGACGGCCGCCATGGGGCTGCTGCCGCTCGCGGCGATGACTGAGCAGGCCCGGAGTGCCGGAAGCACGACACCGCAGGTGCTGCGGCGGAGCATCCCGTCTTCCGGCGAGCAGTTGCCCGTGATCGGACTCGGCACCTATCAGGCGCTGGACGTCGGCAGCGGCGCGGCCGAGCAGGCACCGCTTCTCGACGTCGTGCGTGCCCTCACCGATCACGGCGGCAACCTCATCGACAGCTCCCCGATGTACGGCCGTGCCGAGAGCGTCGCCGGCGATCTGGTGGCGACACTGGCGGCGCGATCCAGGGTATTCCTCGCGACGAAGGTCTGGACCACCGGGCGCGAGAGCGGCATCCGGCAGATGGAGGAGTCGTTCCGTCGGATGCGCACCGACCGGATGGATCTCATGCAGGTGCACAACCTCCAGGACTGGCGCACGCACGCCGAGACGCTGGACCTCTGGAAGACCGACGGCCGCATCCGCTACACGGGCATCACGCACTACCACGAAGGTGCGTACGGCGAACTCGAAAAGGTGCTGCGTGCCCGGCGCTGGGACTTCGTGCAGCTCAACTACTCGCTGGCCGAGCCCGCGGCGGCCGAACGCATGCTGCCGCTCGCGGCCGAACTCGGTGTGGCAGTGATCGCCAACCGGCCCTTCGCACAGGGCGCGCTCTTCTCGCGCGTGAAGGGCAAGGCCCTGCCGGCCTGGGCGGCGGACATCGACTGCGCGAGCTGGGCGCAGGTGTTCCTGAAATGGATCGTGTCCCACCCGGCCGTGAACTGCGCGATTCCCGCGTCGAGCAAGGCCACGCACACCGTGCAGAACATGCTGGCCGGCACGGGTCGCATGCCGGATGCGGCCCTGCGCGCGCGCATCGCAAAGGACTTCGACGCGCTCTGAACCGGGCCCTGCGGGCTCAGAGTTGCTCGTCGTCCGTGGGTTCCAGCCCGTAGGGCCGTACCAGCGACCACAGATGCTTCGGCATCATGTGCTTCAGGAGACGCGGGCGTTCTCGTCGAAGGTGCACGACGGTCTCCAGCGCCTTCATCTCCACCCGCGCACGCGCGAACTCGATGCCGCGCGGGCCGATGCGTGGCATGAGCCAGCCGACGATGGGGCGCAGCCATTCCGGCATCCGGCGCAGCGGCAGCCCCCCGGCCGCGCGCTGGATGTTGCCGAGGAACCCCTTCACCGGCGCGCGGCGGTTGCCGGCGCTCCCGGGCGTCGACGTGCGAATCTCGTCGCCCAGCAATTCGAGGAGTTCCTCGCCGCGGGCGTTGCGCACGAGCAGCCATTGCTCGCCCTGCCCACCCATGTAGCCCACGGTGATGTCGGCGAGCACGTTGGTGTAGTCGACGCACGTCCTGCAGGTCAGCGGGAAGAAATCGTTCGGCAGTTGCGACAGCGGCAGCTGCAGGAACGGGATCGCCTGGACGCGGCCGTCCGTGAAACGCAGCTCCACGTGATAGTCGGCGCGGAATTCGAGGTAGGTGATCGTGTCGGGATCCGCCGCGAGCAGTTCGAGGAACCGGTGGAAGTTCTCGGTGGTGGTGTTGTCCGAGCACGGCGTGCCGATCACGTACAACCGCTCGAACCCCAGCTCGGCCTCCAGCGCGCGCAATGCGTAGACCTGACACGGGATGCCGACCACCGCGAGCCGCTTGTAGCCCTGCGCCCGCGCCGGCGCCAGCAGCGCCAGCAGCGGCGCGTAGCCCATGCGCATGCCGCGGCACTGCGCCATGCCTGCCGCGGAGGTCACGAGCACCGGCACGGGCCGCCAGCGGTCCTCCGGATCAGGCGCCATCGCGAGCACGGCATCCACAGCACCGGTCTCCAGCAGGCGCTCCGCGATGCGCGTCGTGATGCCCGTCCACTGCGCGCCGGGCAGCGGGTTCGCGAGACCTGCACGCAGCATCCGGCGGAAGGGTCCGAAATGGACTTCGTCGGGCTTCGAGAGGTCGCGGCTGCGCCCATGCACCCGCGCCTCGAGACCGGCGTGGTCGGGCTTGATGAACTGGCACGCGCGGCCGCAGCGCCTGGCATCGTCGGTGCGCGAGATGCCGCAGTCGGTGCAGAGATCGCGCGGCGCAGCCGGCCCGACGATGGGCCGCCACACCGTCGCGCCAGCGCGAGGCTCCGCGGTGGCCGCGAGATCAACCGGAGGACGTGAGGCGTCCAAGAAAGCTCCTGGATCGAGGGGCGTGTTTCGTGAGGATCGAACGGGACGGGGACCGTGGCGCACCCCGCCGCGCGTCAGATGAGGCCGCGCTCCGAGAGATTGCGCATCAGTGCCGTCACGCCGAAGGTCCACGGCGGGATGCGATGGCAGTGGTTCACGCGATTCACAAGGGTACCGAGCGGCTTCGCGCGGATCGACACGACGTCACCCAGCCGGTGCGTGAAGCCGCGCCCGGGCGCCTCGCGGTCCTGCGTGGGCGCGAAAGCCGTCCCGAGAAACAGCATCATCCCGTCCGGATACTGATGATGCGTGCCCATCGCGTGCCGGACGAGCTCCAGCGGATCCCGACTGATCTGCGTGAGCGCATAGCGCCCCTCGACGGTGAAGCCTTCCGGCCCGTCGACCCGGGTCTCGATCTCGATGCGTCGGAGATCCTGGACGCCGAAACGCTCGTCGAGCAGGCGGATGAACGGGCCGATGGCGCAACTCGCGTTGTTGTCCTTCGCGCGGCCGAGCAGCAGCGCGCTGCGGCCTTCGAAGTCGCGGAGGTTCACGTCGTTGCCGAGCGCCGCACCGACGACCTCGCCGCGCGGATTCACCGCGAGCACCAGTTCCGGCTCGGGGTTGTTCCACGAAGATGCGTCGAGAATCCCGATCTCCGCGCCCAGTCCCACCGCCGACAACGGCTGGGCCTTGTTGAACACCTCGGCGTCCGGTCCGATGCCCACTTCGAGGTACTGCGACCAGAGTCCGCGCTCGACGAGCAGCGCCTTCACGCGCTGGGCCCCCGGGGAGCCGGGCTTCACGCTCGACAGCGACGCGCCGATCTCGCGTCCGAGCGTCGCACGGATCTCGTCGGCCTGCGCGGCGTCACCCTTCGCGTGTTCCTCGATCACGCGCTCCAGCATGCTCGCGACGAACGTCACGCCGCAGGCGCGTACCGCCTGCAGATCGCAGGGCGCGAGCAGGTACGGACGATTCGGATCGCGTCGATCGGCGTGGCTGTTGGCGATGAGCGACGCGACGTCGCCCAGCGGCCGGGTGCGGCCGTCGTCGAGTGCGCGGTGAAGGCGCGGCACGAGATCATCCGCGGCGAGCAGATCGGAAGTGGTCGGGGCGATGTGCGAGACGTCCAGCACCTGCCCTTTGCGGACCACGACGGGGCTCGGTCCGGCGAGCGGTCCCGGAACCCAGGCACGGCCCACCAGGAGGGCGTCGTCGGTGTCGTCGGGAAGAATTCTTTCTGCCGAAAGCTGCATGGGGACTCCGGGTCAGCGCGGTGCGCGCTCGATGAGGAAGGCGTACTCGGGACGGCAGTCGGGCACGCAGGGGATGGCCCAGCGAAGGTCGTCCGAGACGGTGGGAAAGTAGACATCCATGACGTGACCGAGACTGTTCAGCACCGTCATCCGGTGCATCGCGATCGGGCGGGTCTCGACGTGGAAGCGATACGTCGCGGAGTCGCGCATCAGCTTCTCGTGCCCGGCGTCGATGCCCTGGGCGTCGAGCTCGACGATCTCCATCTTCACGAAGTGCTTCGGTCCGGGGAGCGTGAAGGATGCAGCTGGCGCCCAGGCAGGCAGTTCCGGCCGGTTCAGCCAGCTTCCCGGGAAACGCCACCGCCAGGGCAACTTCGCGACGAGCTTCTGGCCTGCGGCCGTGCATTCGAGTTTCGCCCAACCGTCGAGCGGGGTCGGGAGCGACGTCGATGCCCCGGCGGGCAGATGCTCGCAGTCGAAGAAGCCGACGTCGGCCGCATCGTCGTGATCCGAATCGCTGTGCGCGTGAGCACAGAGGGACATGGCGGCGAACGCGATCGGGACGAACGCGATCGCGACAGACACACGCCAACGCTGAAGACCGCGAGAGAACATCGGAACACTCCAGGGAAAACAGGGCGCCGATTATGGCACCGGGTCGCATCGCCACGGCCCGCGTGCGGAACGGATCGCGCGCCGCCCGCGGCCTCAAGACCGCGGAAGGCGTCGAAGGAACGTGGAGACGAGATGGTTGAAGGTCTCGGGCTGCTCGAGATTCGAGAGATGCGAAGCCGACGGAATCACCGCCAACTGCGCACCGGGGATCGCCAGATGGATCGCGCGCGATGCCTCGACGGGTGTCCCGACATCCTGATCGCCGACGACCACCAGCGTCGGCACGTCGATGCCGCCGAGCCGGTCGGTGAGGTCGAGCGCCTGGATCGCGTGGCAGCACCCCGTGTATCCGGCAGGAGGCGTCGCGCGGATCATCGCACCGACACCCGCGAGGACGTCGGGATGCGTCCGGTGGAACGCCGGCGTGAACCACCGCGCAAGCGTCGGCTCCACGATCGGCGCCATGCCCTGCGCCTCGACGGTCGCGATGCGCTGCGACCAGATCGGGCGCGCCTCCGGTCCGATGCGGCTGGTGGTGTCGCACAGCGCAAGACTCTCGAAGCGCCCGGGATGCCGCAACGCGTGGGTCATCCCGATCATGCCGCCCATCGACAGGCCCATGTAGTGGCACCGACCGATGCCGAGCGCGGTCAGCATCTCCTCGAGATCGTCGGCCAGGAGGTCGAGCGTGTACGCACCCGCAGTCGCCTCGGTGCCACCGTGTCCGCGGGTGTCGAACGCGAGCACGCGAAACCGATCCCGCAGCGCCGCCACCTGCGGCGCCCACATGGCGCCAGCGCAAGCGAGTGAATGACTCAGGACGAGCCACGGGCCCTCGCCCGCGACGCTGTATTCGATCCGGATGCCGTTGGCAGTGACCTGCATGCGCGTTCTCCTCGTGTCTTCGGACGTGTCGTCGCCGATCGCCGCGAGAGTACAGGAGGTGATGGCGACGTGGCTTGACCGGCCGCGCGCCTTCGGGGGATCCTCGACGCTCCAGAACAGTGGCGCGGCACAGCGCCCGGGGGGAGGATCTTGAGGCTCGTTCAATACACCGGCCGAGATGGCCAACGACACGTCGGGCGGGTCACCGACGACGATGCCATCGAACCGCTCGACGGCATCGATCGCGTCTACCGGCTCGCGCTCGAGGCACTCCGCACCGGGCGCTCACTGGAAGCGATCGCGGCGGCCCGCGCCTCCGGGCGCCGCGAGGACTACGACGCCATCGTCGCGGAGCATCGCCTGCTGCCGCCGCTGGATCATCCCGATCCCGCACGCTGCCTCGTGACGGGCACCGGACTCTCCCACCTCGGCAGCGCCGCCGCGCGCGATTCGATGCACGCGAAGCTGCAGCAGTCGGACGATGCGCTCACCGACTCCATGAAAATGTTCAAATGGGGAATCGAAGGCGGGAAGCCGGCCACTGGCGAGATCGGGACGGCACCCGAGTGGTTCTACAAGGGCGACGGTCGCTGGGTCGTGCCGCCGGGCGGCGCACTGGAACTGCCGGCCTTCGCAGCCGATGGTGGCGAGGAAGTGGAGGTCGCCGGCCTCTACGTGATCGCGGACGACGGCTCGCCGGTGCGGCTCGGTTTCGCGCTCGGCAACGAGTACTCCGATCACGTCACCGAGCGCCGCAACTACCTCTACCTCGCCCACTCGAAGTTGCGCGAGAGCAGCTTCGGCCCGGAACTGCGCACGGGGCCGCTGCCGGCGTCCGTCCGCGGACATGCGCGGCTGCTGCGCGATGGCGAGGTGCTCTGGTCCTCCGAATGGCTGTCGGGTGAGGACAACATGTGTCACTCGGTCGCGAACCTCGAGCACCATCATTTCCGCTATCGCCAGTTCCGCACCCCCGGCGACGTCCACGTGCACTACTTCGGCGCCGCCACCGGCAGCTTCACGCAGAACGTGCAGACGGCGCCGGGCGACGTCTTCGAGATCTCGGCGGACGGCTTCGGCCGGCCGCTGCGCAACACCCTCGGCAAGCCTGCCGAGCCCTTGCGCCACTTTGCCGTGCGCGCCCTCTGAACCACCACCCGCTCAGAACCACCCCTTCCAGGAACCTCTCCGCATGATCCACGAACTGCGCATCTACCACTGCCTGCCCGGCAAGCTGCCCGAACTCAACCGTCGCTTCGAAACCATCACGCTGAAGATCTGGGAGCGGCACGGCATCCGCCAGGCCGGCTTCTGGACCGTGCTCGTGGGCGATTCGAACGTGGACCTCTACTACCTGCTCGAATGGCAGGACATGGCGGAACGGGAGCGCGTGTGGGGCGGCTTCATGGCCGATCCCGAATGGATCGAGAAGCGCGCCGAGACCGAGAAGAACGGTCCGATCGTCGCAAAGATCACCAACTACTTCCTGCAGCCGACGAGCTACTCGAAGGTGAAGTAGTCATGTACCGGGGTGGCTGCGCAGCCACTCCGTCGGGTCTGTCGCGTCCGGCGGACGCTCAATGGACCTCCTTCACCAGGCGGGCGTGGGCGGGCTGGATCGGTCGGGCATTGTTCTCGTACAGGCGACCGAAGACGTTCACCTGCGCGCGGGACACCTGCACCGGCGTGCGCATCACGATCCACCGGACGCCCTCCGAGCACGGCGGCGTGGTCATCGAACCCATGTAGGTGAAATACCCACGGATCTTCGGCAGCAACTGCATCACGTCGATCGTGACGCCGGCAGGCGCTTCCTCCATCCCGACGTCGAGCGGCAGATGGTTCCAGAGGTTCTTGATGAAGGGGTTCTCGTCGCCCGCCATCATGAGCACGGCAACCTCGGCGATCGCCCCTTCCTTCGACTTGTGGACCAGGTGCGCCACCATGTCGAAGGGCCGACCGTTGACCCGCTCCTCCGCGGGCCGATGGAAGTGGAAGTTGATCAGTTCGAAGGTCGTCCCGCCCACGGTGATCGAACTGCCCGGATCGTAGGCCACCTGGACCGTGTGACCGTTGTTGAGGACCTTCAACGCGGACGGCTTGTAGTCGAACTTGATGCCGTCGAGCGTCACGCGGATGCCATCCTTGATATCGATGGGGGACTGCCGCTGGCCGTGCCCGCACAGGGCGTAATCGGGGGAGAGCTTGTGCCAGTTGACCGCCCCGGTCGGCCCTGCGTAGGTCCAGCGTGCCGGCTGCGCGGGCTTCTCGCCCTTTTCGCCCTTGTCGGACGCGTCCTTCTCAGCGTCCGGTTTCGCGCCATGCTTGTCGGACTTGCCGTGTGCGTCGGGTTTGGCCGCCTCGGTGGGCTTTCCGTGCGCCTCCGCCTTCGCGGCGACGGCGGCTTTCTCCGGGGCCGGCTTGGCCTTGGGATCCGCAGCCGGCGCGGCCGGCTTGACTGGCGCCTTCTCCGGAGCGGCCTTGGCCGCATCCGTCTTGGGTGGTTCGGTCTTGGTGGGGTCGGTCCTCGCCGCGTCCTCGGGCTTCTTCGCAGCATCGCCCTCCGGCTTGGAGACGGGCTTGGCCACCGGCTTGTCCGGCTTCGGCTTGGCGCCCTCGGGCGGCTGCGCGACGCCATCGGCTGCCATCACGCTCGTCTTGATCGGCGCCGTCTGCGCCGGCGCGGGACCGCGGGCCTTGCACGCGATCGCCAGCATGCCCTCGCGCGGCGTGTCGGGCACCACGGGCTGCGGAAGTTCGGCCCCTTCGAGGTACAGGCGCTGGATCTCGACACCGTCGGCGCGGGCGAAGACCCGCACGAGCGGGACGACCGTCCGCCGGACGCAGTCGTACCTGACGAGCGTCTTCGCGATGCGGAACGCGACGTCCCCACTGCCGGGCCCGCCCTGTTCCGCTGCATGGGTGGCCCGATCCCATCCGCGGGCCACCTCGCCATCGCGGATGGCGCTGTCCTTGTCGAACTCGATCGTCACATCTGGCAGGCGGGTGATCGTGATCCAGTCGGCTGCGGGAGCGGCCATCGGCAATAGCAGGGGGCAGAGCAGGAGGAGTCGTTTCATGGGCGCTGTGTCGGGGCGGATCGGGAGGCATAACGGCGTGCGCCTGCAGTGATTGAGGTTGTCGCCTTGCCGCCGGCTTCGCCGCCTCCGCGACCTCCCGTAGAATCAGCGCCCTCCGCCGCCGGTGCAGGCGGCTGTTTTCGTCCCCGGGGAAGCCGTCATGCAGGAACACAAGATCCAGAACACCAACGTCGTCGCGCAGGATGTCCTCGCGACCCCGGAAGAGATCCGACGCCGCGTTCCATTGACGGAGCGCGCCAGCGAGACCGTCGTGGAAGGCCGCGCCACGATGGAACGCATCCTCGATCGCACGGATCATCGCCTGCTCGTGGTGGTGGGTCCGTGCTCCATCCACGATCCCGTGGCCGCCATCGACTACGCGCGCCGGCTGAAGACCCTCGCCGACGAAGTGAGCGATTCGCTGTACCTCGTGATGCGCGTCTACTTCGAGAAGCCCCGCACCACCACCGGCTGGAAGGGGCTCATCAACGACCCGCACATGAACGACTCGTTCGACATCGAGCACGGCCTCCAGCTCGCGCGGAAGGTGCTGCTCGACATCAACGAACTGGGTCTGCCCGCCGGCACGGAGGCGCTCGACCCCATCAGCCCCCAGTACCTCGGCGACCTCGTGAGCTGGAGCGCGATCGGCGCCCGCACCACGGAATCCCAGACGCACCGCGAGATGGCCAGCGGCCTGTCGACTCCCGTGGGGTTCAAGAACGGCACCGACGGCGGGCTGCAGGTCGCGATCAACGCGCTGCTGTCGGTCTCTCGGCCGCACAGCTTCCTCGGCATCAACTCTGAAGGCGCCGTCGCGATCATCCGCACGGGCGGAAATCGCTACGGGCACATCGTCCTCCGGGGTGGATCGAAGGGACCGAACTACGACTCCGTGACCATCGCGCTCGTCGAGCAGGCGCTCACGAAGAACCAGCTGCCGTGCAACATCATCGTCGACGCGAGCCACGCGAACTCGAACAAGGACGCTGCGCTCCAGCCGCTCGTGATGCACGACATCGCGGCGCAGATCGCCGAGGGCAACCGGTCGATCGTGGGCGTGATGCTCGAGAGCAACATCGGCTTCGGCAATCAGTCGATCCCGGCGGATCTCTCGCAACTGCGCTACGGGGTGTCGGTCACCGACGCATGCCTCGACTGGGAGCGCACCGAGAAGGTGTTGCGGGAAGTGCGCACGAGGATCCGCGATCCGCTCCGCAGGCGGGCGCATCCGGAAGGTGCCGAGGTCGTGAACCTGCGCTGACGTCCTGCGGGATCACTCGCAGTCCATGATCCCGCAGTACTCCTCTTCGGCGATCCGGGTGGCCCAACGGTCGGCGGCCGCGAAGGAGATCCTCGTCGCCTTCAGGACGATCTCGCAGCCCAGTTCGGCATCGTCGGAGAGGCCCTGGCGCCCGGCATCCTGCCGCGCGGTGATGTCGGCGCGCTCCATCTCTAGCCAAGGTACGGCTGCATCGAAGATTTCGCGCCAGGCCGTGTCGTGCTTCGCAAGCACCTTCGGATCGGCCTCGCAGCGCTCCAGCGCCTCCTGGAACTGTGCAGTCCGGAACGCGAGCTTGTAGATCTCGCGGCGGGTGGATTCCGCACGGTAGTCGTCGCAGCCTGCGAGAAGCGCTGCAACGGGCAGCCAGGTGAGTAGACGGCGGAGGGACGGCATCGCGGACCGGTCGAAGGGGATAGCCCCCTCTAACGGCAGCACGCGAGGGGGCTGGAGGGTCAGCCTCCGCCGGGCGCCATGCCCGCACGCGCCTTCCCCACGGGGATGTCATCGGCACGCAGCATCTGCGCGTCGCGAAAGATGGGCACCCCGCGCAGATGGTCGAGCGCCATGTCGGTGGCGTCCTCGCCCCAGAAGAGTTCCCCGTCGGGCATCCGCAACGTGGGGACTCCGAACACGCCGAGCGCCACCGCGCGCTCCGTGGCGGCACGCAGGCCTGCCTTCACATCGTCGCGCGAGACGAGCCCATCCCCGTCAGCGACGCCCAGCGATGCGCACAGTGCAGCCCAATCGGCCGAGTCCGTGGTCGACCGCCCCTCGGCCCAGACGAACCGGCAGATGGCGCTGACCGCATCGGGGCGCCCATCGAGCGCCATGGCGAGGCGCAGCAGCTTGAGCGGATCGAACGGATGCGCCGGCGGCAGGCGCATCGGCACGCCCAGCACCTGGGCCCGCCACACCGCGAATCGATACGTGAAGCGGCGCTTGGGCCCGATCTCCGCCGGTCCCTTCTGCCCCCAGTGGCCGAGCAGACCCGCGAAGAGGACCGGAATTCGGCGCACGTCGGCGACGGCCTCGATCTCGGGCAGGCGCTCGCACTGCAGATAGGCGAAGGGCGAGATGGGATCGAAGTACCACTCGAGCAGGGGGCGGGGGGGCATGGATGGGCTCCTCGGGAGACGGGAATGGTACGCTGCGGCGCGCTCGGCGCCAGCCCTGACGTAATGTGCGTTCGCACATTCACCTCGCGCTCCTCTATGGATGACCGGGCGCGCAGCAGCGACAACATGTTTGCGTTTTCACGCATCCAGTCCTACGCTCTCGGAAATCGGATCCGGAATCGTTTTGATGCCGCGCCAGCGGGACACATCCACTGCCAGCTTCGATCTAGACGGCCACCTGTTCTTCTGGGTGACGCAGGTCCAGGCGCTGCGCGACCTGCAGGTGGCCGAGGCGCTCGAAGCCCACGGTTTGCGTGTGCCGGCGTGGCGCACGCTCGCATCGCTTCGGGCCCGCGACCGCTGCACGATGAACGAACTGGCGGAACTGACGGCGCTGGAGCGCAGCACGCTCTCCCGCACTGTGGACCGCATGGTCGACGACGATCTGGTGGTACGCCTGGCCGACGAGCGCGATCTCCGCATCGTGCGTCTTGCCCTGACGCCGCCGGGCCGGCGTCTCTTCGACGAGATCGCCCCACGCATCGACGCACTGAACCGCGCGGCGGTGGCAGGCCTTCCCGAGGGCATGGAAGGCGTGCTGCGCTGGGCGTTGCAACAGGTGCGCGCGAACCTCGCCAACCCCGCCAGCCGGAACGCCCATTGAATCCGATGACCTCGACGGAGCCACGCATGCTGCCACCCTCACCCGACCTGTCGACCTACGTCGAACCCGATCGCGTCCGCCGCGAGGTCTACAGCGACCCGGCGATCTTCGCCCTCGAGATGGAGCGCATCCACGAAAGGGTGTGGATCTACTGCGGGCACGAATCGCAGGTGCCGAATCCCGGCGACTACGTGACGCTGCAGATCGGCCGGCAGCCCATGGTGATGGTCCGGACCGCGGACGGCGTGCGCGTGCTGCACAACCGCTGCCCGCATCGCGGCGCGATGATCTGCGGCGACCACACGGGCAACACCGGCGAGTTCTTCCGCTGCTCTTATCACGCGTGGACCTTCCACCACGACGGCAGCCTGAAGAACATCCCGATGATGGATTCCGGCTACGCCGGCACGAACTGGAACCGCGACAACCCCGACTGCCGGATGAAGGCGGCGGCGCGTGTGGCTTCGTATCGCGGCTTCGTGTTCGCGTCGCTGGCGGCGGACGGCCCCACGCTGGAGGATTTCCTCGGGGAGTCGAAGATCGCGTTCGACGACATGTGCGACCGCGCGCCCGGCGGGGAGGTGGAGATCGTTCCGCACTGCTTCCGCGTGATCCAGCGCTCGAACTGGAAGATCTTCCTCGAGAACCAGCTCGACGCGCTGCATCCGTCCGTGACGCACCAGTCCACGGGGCGCGCCGCGCGCGACGTGGAGACGGAGATCGAGAAGCGCACCGGCAAGGCGCCGCTCGCGTACCACATGCTCTCCGCGTTCTCGACGGTGACCATCGACAAGTGGGACAACTTCCGCACGCTCAACTACCCGCACGGGCACTGCATCCTGACGGGGTACATGGGGCTGCGTCCAAAGGACCCCGACACGCTCGAGTACGAGGCCGCGCTCGCGGCTGCGGTGGGCGAGGCGCGCAAGGAAGCGATCCTCTCCACCGACATCCATCACGTGCTGATCTACCCGGGGCTGTCGGTGCAGTCGCCGCTGCAGCAGTTGCGTGTCGTGCGTCCGCTCGGGGTGGACCGCACCCTCACCGAGATCTGGCACTTCCGGCTGAAGGGCGCGCCGGAGCCCATCTACCGCCGCGCGCTCGCGTACTACAACCTCGTGAACTCGCCTTCGACGCTCATCAACGCGGACGATCTCGAGAACTTCTGGAAGTGCCAGCAGGGTCTCGCCTCGGACGGCGGCGACTGGGTGAGCTTCCATCGGCATTTCGGCCGTGACATCGAACGCCCGGGGATCACCGAGACCGCCGACGGCATGGGGACCTCCGAGGCCCCCATGCGCAACCAGATGAAGGCGTGGGTCGAGTTCATGACCCGCGCTGCCTGAGCCGCGTGCAAGGACGACGACGATGACAGACACCACGCAGGCCCCTTCGCTCCACCTCGCGCTCCAGCACGAGGTGGAGCAGTTCCTGTACGCCCAGGCGGAACTGCTGGACGAGAAACGCTGGCAGGACTGGATCGACCTCTTCACGGAGGACGGCATCTACTGGATGCCCGCGCGCCCCGAGCACACCACCTGGGACGGCGTACCGTCGATCTTCGCGGAGGACCGCGACCTGATGACGGTGCGGATGAAGCGCGTGCTGCATCCGGACGCCTGGTCGCAGCGGCCGCTGTGGGGCACGAATCACATCGTCGGCAACGTCACGGTCCAGAGCGTCGACGAGGCGGCCGGCGTCGTGGTCGCACGCTCGCGGTTCCACATGATGGAGTTGCGGCGCGACGACGCGCGCCATTTCGCGGGTCGGTATCTCCACACGCTGGTGCTCACGCCGGACGGCCTGCGGATCCGCCATCAGCGCGTCGACATGACCAACGCGCAGGCGGCCTTCGACTACGTGCTGCAGGTCTGGGTCTGACGCAGCTGCGGCGTCAGGGCGAGACGAGGTAGCGTTCGACGTTCGGCCGCAGATCCTCCGGGATCGGCACCGCGGTCACCGTGTCGAGGTCCATGAAAACGATGGTCTGCAGGATGCGCAGATGCAGTTCGCCATCCTTGAGGCCGGTGTAGTCGAGGTCGACGGACGACCGCCCCATCCGCGCCACCCGTAGCTCGAAGCGCAGGGTGTCGCCGTGGCGGAGCGGCTTCGCGAAATCGCAGCGGATATGGACGGTGGGCGTACCGACGCGGCGCTCGCGGATCATGACGGCCATGGGCACGCCCAGCGCCTGGGTGATCCAGTCCTCCTTCACGGAGTGGGCCATGTCGAAGAATCGCGGGAAGTACACGATGCCCGCAGGATCGCAGTGCGCGAAGCGCACCGGCTGGTCGTGGACGAAGATCTCGTTCATGGGTCGATGATACCGGCGGCGCGGGTGCCTGGGCGCACTCGCGCGGGGCCATGCGATACCATCGACCGCGTCTCGTCCCCTGCCGGCTGCCCATGACCCTGGCCACATCCTTGAATCATCCGCAGCGGCTCGCCCTGGCGAGCGAAGTCCACGCGCGCCCGTTCCTGTCGCTCGAGGCGCCCGCCCGCGTCTCGCATCTGGCGATTCACGTGGGCCACGACCGCGAACGTCCGCACCAGATCATCGCCGCGTACTGCGCACGCTTCGGCGTCGCGCCGCCGGCCGACGGCGCCCAGCATTTCGTCCACGACTTCGGTCACCTGCGGTTGAAGTGGGAACGGCACGCGGAGTTCTGCACCTGCACCTTCATCGAGCCGGGCCTCCCCGCGGACGACCCGTTCGCAGAGCCTGCGATCCGGCACGCGCCCGCCGACTGGCTGGAGATGCTCGCGGGTTCGGTGCTGGTGGCATGCCACATCGCCGTGGAGATCGGCGAAGCACTCGACTTCCGCAGTGCCCGCCTCCAGCGGATCTTCCCGGCCCCGCCGCTGGTCGGCAGTCAGGTCCTGACAGGCGGCGAGGTCTGGACCGACTTCCAGGTGGGGCCGAGCGGCTTCTCGCGATTCCTGTTGCGCAACATCCGTCTCCGCGAGACCCAGACGGGGCGGCTCGTGCAACGCCTCTGCGAGATCGAGACCTACCGGATGATGGCGCTGCTGGCGCTGCCGATTGCGCGGGACAGCGCGCAGACCCTGGGCGCGATGGAGGAGGAACTGACCGAACTCTCGGCCGGCATGATGCAGCCCGGGCACCGGCTGTCCGACGCCACGCTGCTCGCCCGGCTGTCCAGCCTCGCCGCGCGGGTGGAGGCGCTGTCCCTGCGGACGAACTATCGCTTCAGCGCGGCGCAGGCGTACTACCGCATCGTGAAGGCGCGCATCGAGGCGCTGCGCGAGACCCGCATCGAGGGTGTCCCGACGATAGGCGAGTTCATGGACCGGAGGCTCGCGCCGGCGCTGGAGACCTGCGTGTCGGCCGCGAACCGGCAGGAGACCCTCGCCGCGAAGGTCGGCCGCACCAATGATCTGCTCCGGACGGGGGTGTCGCTCGCGCAGGAACAGCACAACCAGCACATCCTCGAACAGATGAATCGCAATGCGCAGCTTCAACTCCAGCTGCAGCACGCCGTCGAGGGCTTGTCGGTGGTGGCCATCACCTACTACGTGGTGGGCCTCGCAGGCTACGTGCTGAAGGCGGGGAAGTTCTTCGGACTGCGGGTGGAGGTCGATGCGACGCTGGGCATCCTGATGCCGATCGTGTGCGGCGTCACGTGGTTCGGTCTGCGCCGCCTCCACCATCGGATCGCGACGGACGGGCCGGGGGCGTCCTGACCCCGGCCTCGACGGCGTTCAGCGGATCGCGACAGGCGCCACGGTGGAACCCGTCCCGCCCTTGATCTTGAGCGGCTGCACGGCGAACGCGAACTCGTAGGTGCGGCTCGCGGCCAGCTCGTCCAGCTTCATGTTCTCGAGCAGGAAGATGCCGTGCACGACGAGCGCGATCTGGTGAACGGGCAGGCTCAGCGACTTGTCCGGGTTGGGCGTCACCTCGACCCCGAAGGTGTCCGCACCGAAGAGCATCACGTTCTTCTTCGCGAGCCATTCCGCCGCCGGAGCACCGATGCCCGGCGTGCTGCCGTTGTACTTCGCGTTGTCGACGCCCCAGAGCCGGCCGTAGCCGGAGTGGATCAGCACGGCATCGCCGGCGCCGATGGTCACGCCCTGGCGGGCGGCCGTGGCCTCGAGGTCGGCGACGGTGATCTCGTAACCACCGTCCAGCATGTCGACACCCTTCATCGCTGCGACGTCCAGCAACACCCCGCGCGTGAAGAGCATGCCGATCTTCTCGACGCCCAGCTTGGTGAAGCCGTTGCGCGTGCCGATCTCGTCGGAGTCGATGCAGTTGTAGAGCGAGTTGCCGATGGTCTGGTGGGAGAACATGTCGAACTGCGTGCCCACCTGGCCGATCTCGGTGATCACGAGTTCCTCGTTGCTGCGGCGCTTGTTGGCGCCCAGCGACGGCCCGGTGCGCTTCGTGAGGACCTCGAACTTGCGCGTCCCGAAAAGCGGCATGCCCGATTCGAGGACTCGGCCCAGTTCGACGATCTCGCCGGTCTTCACGAGCCGCGTGGCCTGCAGCACGCGCGCCGGGGTCATGTGATTGGCAGCACCCCGCTCATCGGCCGCCCCCCACTGCGACGGGCAACGCTGGTCGGCGGTCGGCGCCTGCCAGCCATCGGCGGCCTGTGCCGACGCGGCAATGGCGGAAAGGAGCACGGCGGCTCCGGCGAAGATGTGCTTCATGGATCCTCTCTCCCTGTGGTTCTGGTGTCCGTATTCGGACGTCGTGCGGGGCGCCGTCGATTCGGCGCACTCACCGCTCGGCGGCACCGTGGATCCGGTACATCGCCCGACGACCCGAGGATAAGCCGAAGCGGGTCGCGTGTCCCGGTACACCGCGACGGGCGGAGGGCTATCGAACCGTCACCCGCACGCGCGGGCCCTTCACGAGCAGGTTGAGGACGAAGCTGCAGAACGAGATGAAGAGCGCCGCGCCGATGGTCTGCCAGAAGGTGCCCACGTGGAAGCCCGGCACGACCCACTCGACGAAGTACAGGATCATCGCGTTCAGCACCGGCACGAAGAGGCCGAGCGTGAGGACGGTGATCGGGAGCGTGAGCAGGAGCAGGACGGGCTTCAAAACCGTATTGGCGACGCCGAAGACAAGCCCCGACAGCAGCAGCGCCTCGATCCCGTCGATGCGCACACTGTCGAGGATCGACGAGGCCACCCACAGGATGATGATCTCCAGCCCCCAGAAGATGAGGAACCGCTGGATGCCGGCGAGCCAGGCGCGGGACGGCGGCGGGGGATCGTGTTCGTAGACGGCCATCGCGGGAGGGACGAACCCCGCTCCCGGGATTCGTGAAGGCGCGGCGGACTGCCGCCTGCCCAGTATGTGCGGACGACGGCGCCGTCCACAAGGGTATCGGCCGCGCGCTTGCAGGGTCGCGATCGTTCCCCTTCGCACGCGACCGGCAGCTAACATCGGCCCTTCGCCGATCCGAAGGCTCCCATGTCCCGAGACCAGAGCACGCTGCCGCGCACCACCTGGTGGCTCCTCGCCGCCCTCACCCTCGGCTGGGGCATGAACTGGCCCATGATGAAGATCGCCCTCGCGGAGATCCCGGTCTGGACCTTCCGCTGCCTGAGCGTGGCGGGCGGTGGCGTCGCGATGTTCGTCGTGGCGCGCCTCGCCGGCCACAGGCTCCGGATTCCGAAGGACGAACTGCGGATGCTCGTCATCACCGCGCTCTTCAACGTCACGCTCTGGAACGTGTTCGTGGGCTACGGGGTGCGCGCCCTGCCTGCCGGACGGGCGGTGATCCTGGCCTTCACGATGCCGGTGTGGACCGTGCTCATTTCGGCGTTCGTGCTGCGGGAGCGGCTCACGCGCCGGAAGATCACCGGTGTGGCGCTCGGGATGGCCGGCCTTGCCGTGCTGCTGGGGGATTCGTTGAAGGTCCTCGGCGAGGCGCCCTTCGGATCGGTGATGGTCCTGCTGGCGGCGGTCTCCTGGGCCTGCGGCACGGTGCTGATGAAGCGGTATCCGTCCACCCTGTCGACCAGTGCGTTCACCGCGTGGAGCCTGGTGATCGGCGGCCTGCCGCTGGCCGTCGGGACCGCACTTCTGGAGGGCATCTCGCTGCGCCCCATGAGCGACGCGGCGACGGGCGCACTGCTCTACAACATCTTCATCGCCTTCCTGCTCTGCTACTGGCTGTGGTTCCGGATCGTCACGCTGGCACCGGCCGGCGTCTCGGCGCTCGGTACGTTGATGATTCCGGTGGTGGGCATCACGAGCGGGATGCTCATCCTCGGGGAACGGCCGGGCCTGGCAGACCTGGGGGCGATGATCCTGGTGATCGCGGCGCTGGCAACGGTGCTGGTCCCGGGTCGGGCGACACCGGCTCAAGCCGGCGCGACGGTCGACCGTTAGCGGGTCATGATCGCGGTGGCAGACTTGTTGCACCTCACCCCATCGAGCCCTCCCGGCACCGGCCTGCCAGGTCGGTTTCCCGACTCAACCCGCTGACGAATCGACGGAACCCCATGCGCCTCGTGCCGAATCGAAGCCTGTTGCAGCTGTCCCTGGGCGGCATCCTGCTGACCCTGGCCGCCGCGGCGCAGGCCGACATCTACCGCTGCACGGGCGAGGATGGTGTTCCGCTCTTCACGAACATTCCGAACGACCGGCGCTGCATGGTCGTCATCAAGGCGAAGAATGCGGCGCCCGATCCGGTGGCGGCGCTGGTCCTCGACCGCTCGGCGCGCCGGATCGGCAAGGTCACCCGCGAACGTTACGAGGAGCACGTGCAGGCCGCCGCCCGCGAGCATCAGGTGGACCCGGCGCTGATCCACGCCGTGATCTCCGCGGAATCCGCCTACAACCCGCTGGCGCGTTCCACCAAGGGCGCGCGCGGCCTGATGCAGTTGATCCCGGAGACGGGGGCGCGCTACGGCGCCACCAACCTCCTCGACCCGAAACAGAACATCGATGCCGGCACGCGCTACCTGAAGGACCTCATGGCGATGTTCGGCAACGACCTCAAGCTCGCCATCGCAGCCTACAACGCCGGCGAAGGTGCCGTGCAGCGCTACGGCACCATCCCGCCCTACGCCGAAACGCGCAACTACGTACCGAAGGTGCTGGCCTACTACAAGCGTTACCGGGATGCCGCGCTGGCGACCGCCGGCCGAGGCTCCAGGCACGCGGCGAGCTAGGGCCCGAGCGGCCCCGATCGGCTGGCGAACCGACGGGCGCACTCCAGGCCGAAAGCCGTCGGCACCATCGCCGGGGACCGGTCGACCACCTCACCGAGCCCCAGCCGCAGCGCCGCCATCCGCTTGCCGTAGCAGATCAGCGCATCGAGCGACTGCATCCCGAACACGATGGCCGGCAGCACTTCCCGATAGAGCGACTCCGCCTCTTCTTCCCGGCCCGCCCGCATCGCCTCGTAGATCCGCACCTGGATATCGAAGGTGTCGATGGCCGGGATCATCCCGGCGCACCCGGCCCGGAGGTTGTCCGGCAACTCCTGACCGTTGCGGCCGTTGAACACCGCCACCGTCCCGAGGGTCGCCTCGATCGCGGCCTGCACGACGGTGACCGGCCCCTCGCCCTTCAGCACCCGGAAGTTCGGATGCGCTCGGGCCAGTGCCGCGATGGCCGCTGCCGACAGACCGACGCCGGTGTACTCGGGGGCATTCTGGATCGCGACCGGCCGATCGAGGGCCGCCATGACCGCGCCGAAGTGCCGGGCGTAGTGCGCTTCGGATTCCCCCCGTTCGGGAGGCGGCTGGAGGATCACCCAGTCGGCGCCTGCTGCCGCAGCGGCTTTGCCGGCAACGACCTGTTCATCGACGCTGCCGGGCGCGATCGTCACGGCGAGCGGCAGGTCCCCCGCGAGATCTTCCGCCACCCAGTCCACCAGACGTGCGCGCTCGTCGGGCGAAAGCTTGCCGACCTCGGTGGCGAGGCCGAGGACAGCGACGCCATGGGCCCCGCCCGCCAAGGCCGCCCGGACCTGCCGACGCATGGCGTCACGATCGAGACTGCCGTCCGCGCGAAAGAAGGCGTAGAGCATCGGATAGATGCCATGCGGGTGGTCGGGGTGGGGCACCGCGGCGATCTCCGGAAACGGGATGGAGCAACGAAGCGGAAGGATACCGGTGGCTGCCCGGACAGCGTTCGACCGGCCGGGCGCCGCCCGCCGACGCACGCGTCGTATCATCCCCCTCCTGTTCGTCCTCCACGGAGTCCTGCCCCATGCGCAGACGGTTCGGCCTCGCCCTCTTGCTGACGCTCGTTTCGGCCTCGGTCCACGCCCTCACGCCCGACGAGATCATCGCGGTCCTGAAGGATCCGGTTCACAGCACCGGGAACGTCGCCGACGCCGTCGAGGAGGCCACCGGCGCCCGGGGTTGGATGAATTCCGACATGAAGCCGATCCTCGACACGAAGATGGTGGGACGCGCCGCCACGGCGCTGATGCGGCCGGTGCTCCGGAACGACGGTCGCAAGTACCCGAACCACCATCTCGAGATCCTCGATCAGGCGGAACCCGGGACCGTGCTCGTCTACGTGATGCAGGACGCCCCCGACATCGCGGCGATGGGCAACCTGATGGCGACGACCGCGAAAGTCCGCGGACTCGCCGGTGTGGTGATCGACGGCGCCGTGCGCGACATCACGGAGATCCGCCAGATCGGCCTTCCCGTGTGGTCACGGCGCGTGAGCCCCGCAACCTCGGTGGGGCGCATGGTGAGCGTCGACAAGCAGATCCCGGTGATGTGCGGCGGGATCGAAGTCCATCCCGGGGACTATCTCGTCGCTGACGCCGATGGCGTGGTCGTCGTGCCGCAGGGTGCGGCGGACCGGGTCGTGGAGTTTCTGGGGCAGTACGCCGACAAGGAAGCGCGGATGCTGCCGATCATCCAGGAGAAGAAGTCGATCCTGAAGGCGATCGAGATCTACAACCGCTACTGATGCCGCCGATCCCCACCCAGACAATGCGCCGCCTCTCCGTACCATCGCAGGAGAGTGGCCTCCCCCGCCGCCGACTTCTCGGCGCCGGCGCAGCCCTTGCGCTGACCCCCGCGCTCGCGCTCGCCGCAGCCGCCGGGCCGGGTGCCCCGGCCACACCGGCCCAGATGCAGGGCCCCTTCTATCCTCTGGTTCTGCCACCGGACCAGGACAACGATCTCACGCAGGTACGCGGGCGCTCGGGGCGCGCGAAAGGCGTGATCACGGACATCGGGGGCGTGGTCATCGATCTGCGCGGGCAGGCGGTGGCCGACGTTGCCATCGAGATCTGGCAGGTGAACGGGTACGGGCGGTACCACCACCCCGACGACGACAGCGATCTGCCGGTCGATCCGTACTTCCAGGGGTTCGGGCGCACGGTGACGGCCCGGGATGGCAGCTATCGTTTCCGCACGATCCGGCCCCTGCCGTATCCGGGTCGGGCACCACACATCCACTTCGCTCTGAAGGGCCGCGGATTCGGACCGTTCCACACCCAGATGTACCTCGCCGGTGCCCCTGAGAACGCGACCGATTTCCTGCTGACGCGCGTGCGGGACGCCCGGGAACGCGATCTGCTGATCGTGGCGCTCGAGGGTCCGACGGACGGCACCGCGCCGATGACGGGGCGTTTCGACATCGTGCTGGGCCACGCCCTGCTGCAACGGGAGAGATGATGGAAGGAGAACCGGAGGCCTACGAGGCCATCCTCCACCAGTTGGCTGCACTGAAGGTGGAACATCGCGATCTCGACGAGGCGATCGCCAGGATGGTCGAATCTCCGCTGCAGGACGAACTCCAGGTGCGACGCCTGAAACGTCGCAAGCTGCTGCTGAAGGATCAGATCGTATGGCTGGAGCGGCAACTGGCACCCGACGACCGGGCCTGATCCGGGAGGTGGGCGCGAGCGGCGCGACGACCGCCCGCGGGACGGGACGCGATCAGTACGGGATCTTGTAATGCCGGTTCGCCAGAAACTCGGCAACACTCTCGATGTCCTGCGGGCTCCACCGCAACCGGGCGTTCGCCTGCCAGCGCTCCACCTGCTGACGGATCTCGAGATAGGTGTTCGCGAGACGGTCCTCGCGCTGGTACAGCGCGGGCGCGTGACAGGCGACGCAGAAGGTGTCGTGGAGGGCCTGACCCCGGCCGAGATCTCCGGCTGTGGTGACACCGGAAAACAGCGCGCCACCTGAGAGGAGCGCAGCGCCGAGGATGGCACGGACGCGCACTGCGGGAAGGATGGATTTCTGACGCATGATCGGCTCCAGGTTTCGATGCCCCGACCCGACGGGACTCTTTCGAGTGTAAGCCCGCGACGCAGTGCCGTGACGATGAACCGGTGATCCGCCGCGCACTCCAACCAGCCGAGACACATCGACGATCCCCATGCCCAGCATCGCCACCACGCCGCCCGCCGTATCCCTCCTGCTCTTCACCTCGACGGCCCTCGCCGTCGGTACGCACGTCGCGGTCGTCGCGCTCGGATTCCTCTGGACCAGCTGGCAGGCCGGCGCCGGCGTGGGCGGCGTGACGGGCGTCTTCTTCGCACCCTTCTGCCTTCTGGCCCTGCTCGTCCCGCTCGGGACGGGTTCCCTCGCCAGGCGCTGGTTTCCCGGGCCACCGTCGAGGGGAAACGGCACGGGTCCGATGATCCTGTTCCTGTGGTTCTTCGCTGGTTCGGAGTTGCTCCTGGCCGGGTTGATGTCTCTCGGGGCACCACCAAGTCCGTCGAACATCCTTCCCCACGCGGTGCTGGCAGCGTATGCGCTGCGGACCGCCCACACCCTCGCGAGGAGACCCGATGATGCCGAGCTTCCACCGGCGGTCGATGCCGCCCCCTGACCGCCCCGGCCGGATCCGCCGGGCCTTGATTGCCTCCGTGGCGCTGGCCGTCCTCTCGGGTTGCGCAGGCGCGCTGAAGCGGCCGGATCCTCTGACGACCGACGACATCGTCCGCCTCGTGAAAGCGGAAACACCGTCGTCCGACATCATCCAGCGCCTGCGCGATACCCGCACCGTGCTCCCGTTGACGGGGTCCGAGTTCGCCAGGCTGCGCGAACAGGGTGTGCCGGACGACGTGCTGGACCATCTCCAGCAGGCCTACCTCGGTGCGGTGGAATTCGACGCGCGCATGCGGTACCAGGGTCTGTACTGGGGCGGCTGGGGAGGCGGCTGGGGGGGTTGGGGCCCCCCCTTCCCCTATCCAGGCTTCCGGGGACCCCTGCCCTATTGGTACTACTGGTGATGCCTCAACCCCGGCGTCGGGTATCCGATAAGCCACGAACGGCAGACGCTGACAACAGGGGAGATGCATGGGATACAGCGCAATGCAGGCGAGTGCACCGATCGCGTCGGCCACACTGCGCGGACTGCAGGATCAGTTCGCCGAACTCGACACCGAACTGGACCAGCTCCGGGGGATCATCACCAGCACGGTCACGGCGCTTTCCAACAGCTTCGCCGGCATCGAACCCCACACCCTCGCGGACGACGACACCGGGCTCCTGTTGAGGGAGCACTTCTCGACGGGCATCTCGACGCTGCAGTTCGAAGACATGGCGAGTCAGCTGATCGAGCACGTGCGCCGCCGGAAGGCCGTACTCCACGAGCTCGTCACCCGCCTCTCGGTCGCCGTGGAGCACTGCAACGATCCGCTTTCGCTACGCGACGCCCTCTCGTCGATGCACACGGACGCCGAAGTGCTGTTCCAGTCGGTGTCCCACAAGAGCGTGGCGCAGACCGACATGGATTCGGGCGACATCGAGTTGTTCTGAATCCCGAGGCGCGGCTCAGCCCGAGCCTTTGTCCCGCCGCAACGAGGCCCTGAGGGCCGCACCGTTCACGAGAAGCAGTGATCCGATGATGCCGGCCAGCCCCACGGCCAGCCGCCAGGTCACGGGCTCCTGCAGGACGAATGCGCCGAGGATGGCAGCGGCCAGCGGATTGAACGTCACCGCAAGCGCCACCTGGGATGGCGCCGTGTGCTCCAGCGCCCAGATCCAGAGAAAGAACGTCCCCGCCCCCCCGAACGTCATCAGCCACACCACGGCCGTCCAGCCGTCAGCATCGATCCGCGCGAATCCCGAATAGTCCCCCTGCCAGACGAGCATGGCCGCGATCGCCATCGCACCGGTGGGCAACATCACCGACGCCGCCACGAGCGCCCGATACTTCCTGAGCGCATAGCTCGCGGCCACGTTGTAGACCGACCCCGAGAGTGCCGCACCGAACATGAAGAGATCGCCGCGCCAGGCGTCCCCGCCACCCGCCTCCACGCGGTCGCCCAGTGCGAAGACCACCGCCACCAGCGCCAGAAGACCGCCGGCCACCTTCGTGAGCGTGATCCGCTCCCGCCCCGCCATGGCCGCGAAAGCGAGCGTGATCAGCGGTTGGGTCGACAGCACCAGGGCCCCGCGCGCTGCCGGGATGTACGTGAGGCTCTGCGTGAAGCACCACGGAAAGAGCACGAACTGCATGAGGGCGAGGCCGCACACGATCGGGAGATCCCGGGCCTTCACCTCGAGCCGCATGCGGGGGAGCGTGATGGCCAGCATGATCAGCGCGGCGCCGGCGAACCGCAGGAAGATGGTCGGAAGCACACCCGCTTCCGGCACGACGAAGCGGGTGGCCACGATGGCCGAGCCGCCCAGCGTGCTCGAGGCGACCGCCGCGAGCACGCCGAGCAGGGAGGGGGGAAGATGCTTCACGAAGTCGGGCTCACCGGAAAACGAAACCCCCCACGCCGCCGGGATGCGCGAGGCGCCCGACAGCGATGGGGGGTTCCGGCCGACTGGAGCGTCGGGATCAGAACTGGTCCGTGACCGCGCCCTTCGAGGCCGTCGACACGAGCTTGATGAACTTGCCCATCAGGCCACGCTTGTAGCGCGGTTCCGGCTGCTTCCATTCGGCGCGGCGCTTCGCGAGTTCCTCGTCGGAGATGTTCACCTGGATGAGGAGCTTGTGCGCGTCGATCGTGATGGAATCGCCGTCCTTCACGAGCGCGATATTGCCGCCCACGAAGGCTTCGGGCGCGACGTGACCCACGACCATGCCCCAGGTCGCGCCGGAGAAGCGGCCATCGGTGATGAGACCCACGGACTCCCCGAGGCCCTGACCGATGAGCGCGGACGTCGGTGCCAGCATCTCCTGCATGCCGGGTCCGCCCTTCGGGCCTTCGTACCGGATCACGACCACATCGCCCGCCTTGACTTTGCCGGCGACGATCGCTTCCATCGTCTCGTTCTCGGAGTCGTAGACGCGGGCCGGACCGGTGATCGCCGGGTTCTTCAGACCGGTGATCTTCGCGACGCAACCTTCGGTGGCGAGGTTGCCCTTCAGGATCGCCAGGTGACCCTGCTTGTACATCGGGTTGTCCCAGGCGCGGATCACCTCCTGGTCGTCGCGGCGCACCGGGTTCATCGCGCGCAGTTCCTCGCCGATGGTGCGGCCGGTGATCGTCATGCAGTCACCGTGCAGCAGGCCATGGTCGAGCAGCATCTTCAGCACCACGGGCACACCACCCGCACGATGGAAGTCGGTGGCGACGAAACGGCCCGACGGCTTCAGGTCGCACAGCACCGGCGTCACCTTCCGCACGCGCTCGAAGTCGTCGATCGACCAATCGACTTCGGCGGCCGAGGCGATCGCCAGGAAATGCAGCACTGCATTGGTGGACCCGCCCGTCGCCATGATCAGCGACACGGCGTTCTCGATGGACTTCCGCGTGATGATGTCGCGCGGCTTCAGACCCTTCCTGACGGCCTCGACCAGCACCCGGGCGGAAGCCTCGGCGGAGTCGGCCTTCTCGGGGTCGGGGGACGCCATCTGCGACGAGCCCAGCAGGCTCATGCCCAGAGCCTCGAACGACGACGACATCGTGTTGGCGGTGTACATGCCGCCGCACGCGCCGACGGTCGGACAGGCATTGCGCTCGATACCGTCGTAGTCTTCCTGCGACATCTTGCCGGCGGTGAAGGCGCCCACGGCCTCGAAGGCGCTGACGATCGTGAGGTCCTGGCCCTTCCACTTGCCCGGCTTGATGGTGCCGCCGTACACGTAGATGGCCGGCACGTTCATGCGCGCGATGGCCATCATGCCGCCGGGCATGTTCTTGTCGCACGCACCGACCACGAGAACGCCGTCCATCATCTGGCCGTTGGTGGAGGTCTCGATCGCATCGGCGATCACCTCGCGCGACACGAGCGAGTACTTCATCCCCTCCGTGCCCATGCCGATGCCGTCCGTGACGGTCGGCACGCCGAACACCTGGGGCATCGCCCCGGCGTCTCGCAGCGCCGCCATGGCGCGGTCGACGAGCGGCTGGATGCCGGCATTGCAGGGGTTCATGTTGGAGTGGCCGTTCGCCACGCCCACGATCGGCTTCTGGAAATCGTCGTCACCGAAGCCGACGGCCCGGAGCATCGCGCGGTTCGGGGAACGGTTGATGCCGCCCGTGATCAGTCTGGAACGCCAGTTGTCCGCCATGGAACACCTCCGCCTTGTGGTCGTCTTGGATTGGGCGCCAACCGGTGTCGATCGACGCAGCCGCGCAGTTTGCGGCCCCCGGCGATCAGGCGTCTAATATATTGTCGATCGCGTTTCGATACTTTCTGGCTATGAATCTGGAACTGCGCCACCTCCGGTACTTCGTGGCCGTGGCGGAGGAACTCCACTTCGGTCGCGCCGCAGTGCGCCTCCACATCTCCCAACCTCCGCTGTCGATGCAGATCCGCGCGCTGGAGGAGACGGTGGGTGCGCGGCTGCTCGAGCGCACGCAGCGGAAGGTGGCGCTCACGAAGGCCGGCGAGGTGTTCCTCCGCGAGGCGCGACAGATCCTCGAGCGCACGGCCGATGCCGTCCTCGCCGCGCAGCGGGCGAGCCGGGGCGAATCCGGGGAACTGGCCCTGGGGTTCGTCAGCGTCGCCGACTACAACGTGCTGCCGCCACTGCTCCACGACTTCCGCGTGCGCGCCCCGGGCGTGCGTCTCACCCTGCGCGAGGCGACGACGGACCTGCTGGTGCACGACCTCGCCGACGGTCGCATCGACCTCGCGTTCGTCCTTCCACCCATCGACGTGGCATCGCTGGACGTCCGGGCCGTGCATCGCGAGCCGCTGGTCGCAGCACTGCCAGCGCGTCATCCCCTGGCCGCCACGCCCGGGCCGATCCGGCTCGCGGCGCTCGCCGACGCACCCTTCATCTTCACGCCGCGGCGCATGTCGCCCGGACTGCACGACGACATCCTCGCGTTCTGCCGCCGCGTCGGCTTCAGCCCGCGGCTGGAGCAGGAGGCCATCCAGATGCAGACGATCGTGAGTCTCGTCTCGGCCGAGATCGGCGTGGCACTCATTCCCGCTTCCATGGAACACATGGGGCGCACCGGGGTCGTGTACCGGCACCTCGTGGAAAAGAGCCCACTCACGGAGGTCGGACTCGCGTGGCGCCGTGGCGACGATCTGCCGACGCTCCAGATGTTCCTCGAGGTGGTCGCTGCCTATGTCGTGAAGCATCCTCTGGGGAGCAGGCGATGACGCAGGACCGTGCGCCACGCACGCTGAGGCTGCCGGACGAGTCGGACACCCTGGACCTGGGTCGCCGGCTCGCGCGGGGAGTCTCTCCCTCGTCCCGCCTGTACCTCCACGGCGATCTCGGTGCGGGCAAGACCACCCTGGTCAGGGGCCTGCTCCGGGCCCTCGGATTCGAGGGGCGGGTGAAGAGTCCGACCTTTTCTCTGGTTGAACCTTACGAGTTTTCTAGTTTATCCTTGTACCACTTTGATTTTTATAGATTCGACGAACCCGCCGAATTGCGCGATTCCGGGCTCCTCGAACACTTCGACGGCCCATCGATCTGCATCGTCGAATGGCCGGAGAAAGCAGGTCCGCAGTTGCCGCCACCGGATCTCGAGATCGATCTTTCGCCGCTGGATGACGGCGGCAGATCCGCTGTGCTGGTGGCGCGTTCGAAACGAGGTGAGCATTGGCTGGATCAGACACTGACATGATGTTCTCCGGGCTCGGACGCCTCGGCACGGCGCTGCTGCTCGCTGTGCTCTGCCTTCCCGGAACCATGTTCGCCGCGCCATCGATCACCACGGCTCGGGTCGTGTCCGGCGCCGACGCCACCCGGCTGACCTTCGAGTCGGGCACCCCTCTTAGCTACCGGATGTTCACGATCGCCGATCCTGCCAGGGTGGTGGTCGACATCGAATCGACCGAGGATTTCCGTGTACTCGAGGGCCTCGCCGCCCAGGTGAACGCGGGCGATCCCGTCGTGAAGGCCGTCCGCGTCGGCCGTTTCCGTCCGGGGATCCTGCGGGTCGTGATCGACCTGAAGGTCGATGCGCAACCGAAGTCGACCCAGCAGAAACCCGAGGGCCGCGCTGCGCCGCATCGGATGCTCCTCGAACTCCTGCCGCGGGAGCGGAAGGATGCCGTGATGGCGCTCCTGGAGTCCAAGGCCCCCCTGGTCGCGCCCCCCGGCGCACCTGCGATGCCTGAGCCCACGATCGACCGCGCGCCCTCCCCGGACCGTGGGCCTGCCGGTACGGTGCCCTCCGAAACACCGCCATCGTCTGCCCGGACACCCGATGTCGTTCCGGAACCCCCGGCGCCCACCGTTGCGAGGAAGAACGACAAGCCCGCGGAGCCCGCACCCGACAAGGCACAGGCGAAGCCGGCGGCAACACCCGTCGCAGCCAAGCCCTCCGCGGTCGAACCACCCGTTGTCGAACAGCGTGTGGAGCGGCTCGTCACTGTCGCGGTCGACGCCGGCCATGGCGGCGAGGATCCGGGTGCGAAGGGCCACAACGGGACCTTCGAGAAACACGTCACGCTCGCCATCGCCCGGAAGCTGAAGGAGGTGGTGGACGGCATGCCCAACATGCGTGCGGTGCTCGTTCGCGATGCCGATTACTTCGTGCCGCTGCAGGCCCGCGTGGTGAAGGCGCGGTCGGTCCAGGCGGACCTCTTCGTGTCGATCCATGCAGACGCCTTCGTGAAACCCAACGCCCGCGGATCCTCCGTGTTCGCTCTCTCGGAGCGGGGCGCCACGTCGGCGGCGGCACGCTGGATCGCCAAGCGCGAGAACGATGCCGACCTCATCGGTGGCGTGAACATCGATGTGCCGGATCCGTTCCTGAAGAAAGTGCTGCTCGATCTCTCCCAGACCGCCACCATCAACGACAGCCTGAAGCTCGGACGCGCCGTGCTGGGCGAACTGGGTGCCGTGAACTCGTTGCACAAGTCCCGTGTGGAGCAGGCGGGCTTCGCCGTCCTGAAGGCACCGGACATGCCGTCGATCCTCGTCGAGACCGCGTTCATCAGCAATCCCGAGGAGGAGGCACGCCTCACCGACGAGGTCTATCAGGAGAAGCTCGCCCGCGCCATCGCCGGCGGCATCAAGCGGTACTTCGCGCGCAATCCACCGTTGGCCCGCGCGCACCTCGCGCGCTCCGACACTCCGGACCCGCTCCCGCCGCTCGCGGAATCCGCAGATGCGGGGGGACGCGGTCGGGCCGTGACGGCGGCAGCGACGGGCATGCAGTTCGCCGTGTTCGACGCCACCGCCATGAACGACCGCCCCCCGCGGGCGATGCCGCCGCGTGGCGAGAACCGTCCGCCCCTGGGTCGATCGGCGGTGGCGGGGAAGCCTGCAGTGGTCGGTGCCACGGCCGGATCGACGCCCGGATGCCGGGTCGATGTACGAAAGACCAATCGTCGCCCCTGCCCGCCCGGCCCGGTCGCCCGGCCCTCGCGGCGCTGACGGCGGATCAGGGCCTGCGCACGCTGCTGGCACCCGTGGGAACAGGCCCCCGGAGGCTGTCGGACTTGGGTGGTCGATAGCGAAACGGCAGGAGAGCGAGGACAGATCTTGACGATTTCGACGAACGTATCGGGAATACGTGAGGACAAGGCCGCGGAGTATGGACCGCTCTCCCAGCAGCCGAATCATCCGAAGTCCGACAGTCTCCCAGGAAACCAGCCATGGCCGTGAAGGGCGTACTGCTCGCTGCAGGACAAGGCAGCCGGTTCGGTGGCGGGAAACTCCTGCATCCCTGCGGTCCCGCCGGAGAAGCGCTGGCGGTGGTCGCGTGGCGACATCTGCGCGAAGCGCTGCCGGAAACCGTGGTCGTGGTACGCGAGGACGATCTCGCCGTGCGAGCGCTTTTCGAAGATGTCGGCGCCGACATCGCCCTGTGCGCGGATGCTCGCGAGGGCATGGGCCGCAGCATCGCCTGCGGCATTCGGGCCGCGCCGGATGCCGACGGCTGGATCGTCGCCCTCGGCGACATGCCGCTGCTTGCGCCGTCGACCGTGCGCTCGGTCCTTGCCCGCCTCGACGCGGGCGCATCGATCGTCGTGCCGACCTGTGGCGGGCGACGCGGGCATCCGGTCGGATTCAGTGCGAGGCACGGCGCGTCGCTGCAGAAGCTGGCAGGAGATGAAGGGGCCCGCCGCATCCTTTTCGAACATCGGGACGCGGTCGTGGAGGTCCCCGTGGACGACCTCGGGATCCATGCCGATGTGGACACCCGGGACGATGCCGAGAGACTCCTGACGGCGGTGACGCCCTCCCGCTGAACCCATCCCGTCGGGGACGTGCTGCCCCGGTCGGCCCGCGCTCAGGGCTTCAGGGCCACGGACTTGAGTTTGCCGGCCACGGAGTAGGTGCTGCGGATCGGATTCGACGGACCCTCGAGCTGCAGCAGGAGGCGCCCACCCACGTCCTGCTGAGGACCGATGTCCAGCGAGCCGGTGGCCAGCATCACACCGGACTTCATCCGAAGATCGCGGTACTGATATCGCCCGCCGGAGACGGTCAGGTTGCCGGTGAGATCGTCGAAGCGCGTCTTGCCGCCGAACACACCCTCGGTCTTGGGCGTCTGCAGCGCACGCACCATGTCGACCCCGTCGAGCGTCCCCTTCCGCACGGTGAAGGACGCCTGTACCTGCGGCGCCGAGTAGAGCCTCGAGAAGTCGGGGGACGACATCGAGAACTTCACCCTCGCCTCGAGATCCCCCGACGTACGCGCATCGCGCGTCACGCCCTCCATGAACGAGTAGAGCTGCACCCGCTCCATTGACAGCTCGCCGCGCAGGGTCCACGCGGTGTTCCACTCGAGTACCGCGGAGCCCTTCGCCATGCCTCCGTACAACTGGGCATCCACGGATTCGAGCTTGACGGTGCTACCGGTGACGAGACCCTTGGCGGTCAATTCGTCCACCACGATGCCCGGTCCGTACGAGGGCTTCCAGTTGCGCCCCTTGACCGTCACGACCACGGTGTCGTCGCTGGGCGTGAATTCGGCTGCCAGCGTTCCGTCGGAGAATCGCAGGTCCCCCCCGCGGAACGTACCGTCGGGCGCGAGCAGGAGGTCGGCGTCGAGACTCGGGACGGTCACGTCGGGCACCGAGAGCTTCGCACCCTTGAAGACGATCCGGCGGACTTCGATCGCCGGTTGGCTCCCGCCGGCGCGCGCCCAGGCCGCGATTCTGGGTAGCGCATCCGCAGACGCCGTCATGCTCTCGACCACGAGGCGTTTCACGCGGATCCCCGAGGAAAGCAGCGATACGACGTCGGGCTCCATCGCGACGGTCGCCGCCCGGACATCGAACTGCGCGCCGACCCTGACATCCTCCATGGTGAGCACCGGAGTAGGGAAAACCGCGAGCCGCAATGCCCCGATCGCCACCGGTTCCCCGATGCGCTTCGCGGCGATCTGCGCGACGGCGGGTGCGTAGAACGAAACCGGGACGAGATGCAGCAGCGCCAGGGCCAGGGCCAGCACGGCGGCGATGCCCAGTGCCACCGGACGGACGCGGGTCCAGAGCGACTTCCGGCCCGCCTCCAACAATGCCTTGCGCGCGGATTGCTGACGGTACTTTTCTTCCTGCTCGGCCCGCTGTTTCGCCAGGGCCTGTTCCCGGAGGTTGCGCTCGGCGTCGTGGCGCACGAGATCCGCCCTTCGCTTGGCCTCCTCCTCCTTCTGCCGGCGCTCCTCCTTCTCCCGCTGGCGCTTCTCCGCTTCCTGGCGCGCACGGATCACGGCCTCCTCGCGGGCGCGCTGCTCCTCCTCGGCGCGGATGCGCAGTTCCGCCTCTTCGCGGGCGACATGCTCGGCCAGCTCACGCTCCCGGGCCTCGCGCTCGGCGCGCTCCATGGCCATGCGCGCCTCGTCCTCGAACGCCTTCCGCTGCCGCTGGGTGGCCTCGAACTCGCTGTCGATGTTGGCGAACTGCGGTTCGGCCACCGGCGGCTGCCCCGGGATCTCGGCGTCCCCGAGATCGAGCGAAGGAAGGTCGATCGGCGCGAGCAGCCCGGATTCATCCACGGGCACCGGCGATGCATCGGCCAGATCGTCGAGACCCAGGACGGGAATGGACGGGTCGGCCGCGGAGTCCGGCCCCGGCAGGGAGGCTCCCGGAGCAATGCCCAGTTCGGCAAACAGCTGGGCCTCGAGATCGGCGCGCTTCCGCGCGTCTGCGGGAGTCTCGGCGATGTCGCCGACACCGATGTCGGGCAACGCAGACACGAGATCCGGCACCGCATCGCGGGGCGGCACGATGGCGAAGCGGGCCTCTTCGGCTTCGCGTCGAGCACGGGCCTCCTCGGACCGTCGGCGATCGTCCTCCTCGCGCCGGCGCTCGTCCTCGACACGACGCCGCTCGTCCTCCTCTTCGCGCCGGCGACGCGCCTCCGCAGCTTTCAGTGCCTCCTCACGCTCGCGTAGCGCCGCCTCCTCGGCCGCTCGGCGCTGACGCTGCTGCTCGAGACGCTCGGCCTCGACCCGCGCCTTGAGGGCCTCTTCCGCCTCCCGGATCGCACGCTCCTCGGCCTCGCGACGCAACCTTGCCTCTTCAGCGAGCCGCGACACCTCGGCCAGCCGCGCCACCTCGGTCAGGCGAGCTTCCTCGGCGAGACGGGCTTCCTCGGCCAGGCGGGCTTCCTCGGCCAGGCGGGCTTCCTCAGCGAGGCGGGCTTCCTCGGCCAGGCGGGCTTCCTCGGCGAGACGGGCTTCCTCGGCGAGGCGGGCTTCCTCGGCGAGGCGGGCTTCCTCGGCCAGGCGGGCTTCCTCAGCGAGGCGGGCTTCCTCGGCGAGGCGGGCTTCCTCGGCGAGGCGGGCTTCCTCGGCCAGGCGGGCTTCCTCGGCCAGGCGTGCTTCCTCGGCCAGGCGTGCTTCCTCGGCGAGGCGGGCTTCCTCGGCGAGGCGGGCTTCCTCGGCCAGGCGGGCTTCCTCAGCGAGGCGGGCTTCCTCGGCCAGGCGGGCTTCCTCAGCGAGGCGGGCTTCCTCGGCCAGGCGGGCTTCCTCGGCCAGGCGGGCTTCCTCGGCCAGGCGGGCTTCCTCAGCGAGGCGGGCTTCCTCGGCCAGGCGGGCTTCCTCGGCGAGGCGTGCCGCTTCCCGGCGCTGCGCTTCCTCGGCCTGACGCTGCAGTTCTTCCTCGTGCAATCGCTTCAGCTCGGCCACGCGGCGCTCACGCTCCTCGATCTCCCGCTGCAGACGTTCCTCGAGCTCGCGTCGTTTGCGGGCTTCCTCCTCCTCGCGACGCCGCATGGCGGCGTCCGCCTCGAGCCGCAGGCGCTCACGCTCCTCCTCGAGCAGGCGCTCGGCCTCTGCACGGGCCGCGCGCTCAGCCTCCTCCCTGGCACGGCGCGCCTCCTCCTCGACCCGGCGCGCTGCCTCTTCCTTCGCTCGCAGTTCGGCTTCCTCGCGGAGCCGGCGCGTCTCGGCTTCGAGCTGGATACGCGCCCTCTCGCCTGCCTCCCGCTCGGCCTCCTCGCGAAGCCTTCGCGCCTCCTCCTCGACGCGCCGTCGGGTTTCCTCCTGCACGCGCTTCTCGGCCTCTTCGCGCAGACGCTTCGTCTCGGCCTCGAGACGTCGCTGCACTTCCTCCTGGGTCTTGCGCTCCGCCTCCTCGCGAACTCTCCGCGCCTCTTCGTCCACCTTGCGCTGTAGCTCGGCCTGAACGCGCCGGGTGGCCTCCTCGCGAGCCGCGCGCTCCGTCTCCTCCTTCAGGAGCTGGGCTGCCGCGGCGAGACGCTTGCGCTCTTCATCCATGCGGCGCCGTTCCTCGAGCAGCCGCTTCTGGGCTTCCTCCTCGAGCCGTGCGCGGCGCTCGGATTCCTCGCGCGCTTTGCGCTCGGCTTCCTCACGCGCGAGCCGCTCCGCCTCGATACGCGCCGTCGCTTCTTCCGTTAGCCGGGCACGCATCTCCGCTTCCTGACGGACCAGCGCATCGGCCTGCTCCCGGGCCTTCCGCTCGGCTTCGGCGCGGGCCCGGATCTGCGCTTCGACCTGGGCACGGCGCTTCGCATCCTCGTGGGCCCTGATCCGGGCTTCGTCCTGATTCTGACGTTCGGCTTCCTCGCGGGCCTTGGTCGCCCGGGACTCGGCTTCCCGGCGCGCCGCCTCGTCCCGGGATTTCCGCTCCAGCTCCGAGTTGCTGTAGAAGCCCCGCGTGGCCTCGCCGCCTCCCAACATCGAGGTGAAATCGAGATCGTCGCTGACGGTCATGCCCCTGGAGGAGGCCGGCATCTGGCTGGCGGGCGCCGCCATCTCCTTCACGAATCCGAGATCCGAGAGCTGGCGCAGTTGCAGGGTGAGATCGCGCTCCGAGATGGGCGCCATCTTCGCGTGCAGGTCGACCATGTTCGAGCGACCGTCGACGAGGCTCAGCAGGCGGAACAGGTCCTTGGACAAAGCCCTGGACTTGTTCTTGACCTCGAGGAGGCCCTTGCCCGTCTTCGCGTAGAGAATGGTCTTGTCCATCAAAGCCTCGAGGAACGGCACAGTGTCCCGTGGCAGGGCCCTGAGCCGCACGACTCGGCTTCGGGACGCAGGAACGCTATCCGCCACGCCAGGTGGCGAAATCGACCCCCGACCCTTCGATTATAGGGGCCTGGCCGGCCGGTCTGGCTCTCTCGCGGAGCAGCAACCGGGCCGGGTCGCCCCCCGGTCAGTCGAGACCCTTGACGATATCCTCGATCACCTTCTTCGCGTCCCCGAACACCATCATGGTCTTGTCGAGGTAGAAGAGCGGGTTGTCGAGACCCGCGTAGCCCGCGGCCATCGACCGTTTGTTGACGATGACGGTACGCGCCTTGTGCGCCTCGAGGATAGGCATCCCGTAGATGGGGCTCCCCTTCTCGTGCGCCAGCGGGTTCACGACGTCGTTCGCACCGAGCACCAGCACGACGTCGGTGGTGCCGAAGTCGCTGTTGATGTCCTCCATCTCCAGCACCTGGTCGTAGGGGATCTCCGCTTCCGCCAGCAGGACGTTCATGTGCCCCGGCATGCGGCCCGCCACCGGGTGAATGGCATACCGGACCTGGATGCCCTTGGCGGTCAACTTGTGCGCCATTTCCTTCACGGCGTGCTGCGCCCGCGCGACGGCGAGACCGTACCCCGGAACGATGATCACGCTGTCGGCATTGCCGAGAACGAACGCGACGTCGTCGGCACTGCCCGAGCGCACCGAGCGTTGCTGCTGCGCGCCGCCGGAGGTGGCCGCCTCGCCACCGAAACCGCCGAGGATGACGTTGAAGAACGACCGGTTCATCGCCTTGCACATGATGTACGACAGGATCGCGCCGGAGGAACCGACCAGCGACCCGGCGATGATCAGCATCGGGTTGTTGAGCGAGAAACCGATGCCGGCCGCCGCCCACCCGGAATAGGAGTTGAGCATCGACACCACGACGGGCATGTCGGCACCGCCGATCGGGATGATGATCAGCACACCCACCACGAACGACAACGCCAGCATGGCGAGGAATGCGCCGAAGTTCCCGGCGAAGACGAAGCCCAGGCCGAGGACGATCGTCGCGATGCCGAGCACCAGGTTCAGCATGTGCTGGCCCTGGAACACGACGGGCGCACCCTGGAAGAGGCGGAACTTGTACTTCCCCGAAAGCTTGCCGAATGCGATCACGGAACCGCTGAAGGTGATCGCGCCGATGGCTGCGCCGAGGAACAGTTCGAGCCGGTTGCCGTAGGGGATCGGGTCCCCCTTCTGCGTGATGCCGAAGGCGTACGGCTCGACGACCGCCGCGACCGCGATGAACACCGCGGCGAGGCCGATCATGCTGTGCATGAAGGCGACCAGCTCGGGCATCTTGGTCATCTCGACGCGCTTCGCCATGATGGCGCCGAGACCACCCCCGACGACGAGCCCGCCCAGCACGTAGGCGAGTCCTGCAGCGGGATTCTCGGCGAGCTTGGCGACGAGCGCGGCGGTCGTGACGACCGCGATGGCCATGCCTGCCATGCCGAAACCGTTGCCGATACGCGACGTGGTCGGATGCGACAGACCCTTCAGCGCCTGGATGAAGCAGATCGACGCGACGAGGTAGAGCAGCGTGACGACGTTGAGACTCATGGCTTGCTCCCTCCCGCGGCCGGCCGATCCTTCTTCTTGAACATCTCGAGCATGCGCCGCGTCACGAGGAAGCCGCCGAAGACGTTGACGGCCGCGAGTGCCACGGCGAGGACGCCCATCGTCTTGCCGAGCGTCGTCTCGGTGAGCGCCGCCGCGAGCATGGCGCCCACGATGACGATCGCCGAGATGGCGTTGGTGACGGCCATGAGCGGCGTGTGCAGCGCGGGCGTGACGTTCCACACGACGTGGTAGCCCACGTACACCGCGAGCACGAAGATGATGAGGTTGATGACTGTCGGATTGAGGGTTTCCACCGAATGGTCTCCGTGGCGAACGGTCAGGTGCGCACGAGCGCGCCGTCGATGGCGGCGAGCGTGCCGGCGATGATTTCGTCCTCGCGATCCAGCTTGAACGCACCGGTCTTGGGGTCGAGCATGAGCGCGAGGAAGTTCACGAGGTTGCGGGCGTACAGGGCACTGGCGTCGGCCGGTACCAGCGCCGGGAGGTTCGCGATGCCGACCAGATTCACGCCGTGCTTCACGACCGTGCGATCCAGTTCGGACAGCGGGCAGTTGCCGCCCTGCTCCACCGCCATGTCGACGATGACGGACCCGGGCTTCATGGTCTTCACCATGTCCTCGGTGACCAGCACCGGGGCGGGCCGGCCGGGGATGAGCGCCGTGGTGATGACGATATCGGCCTGCTTGATGCGCTCGGCGATCAGAGCCGCCTGGCGCTTCTTGTAGTCCTCGCCCATCTCCTTCGCGTAGCCGCCCTGGCCCTTCGCCAGTTCCTTCTCGGCGTCGGTCAGGGGGACATCGATGAACTTGGCGCCCAGCGACTCCACCTGCTCCTTGGTATCGGGCCGGACGTCCGTGGCCTCCACCACCGCGCCCAGCCGCTTGGCCGTCGCGATGGCCTGCAGGCCCGCGACGCCCACCCCCATGATCACGACGCGGGCGGCCTTCACCGTGCCGGCCGCCGTCATCATCATCGGCATCAGGCGTCCGTACGTGTTCGCGGCGATCATCACGGCCTTGTAGCCGGCGAGGTTGGCCTGCGAGGAGAGGACGTCCATGCTCTGTGCGCGGGAGATCCGAGGGAGCCATTCCATCGCGAACGCCGTGACACCCTGGGCCGCGATCGCCTCCAGGCCCTCGCGCTTGTGGGGCGCGAGCAGGCCGATCAGCATCTGGCCCTTCCGCATCGACGCCAGCTCCGCCGGCTCCGGCCCTCGCACCTTCAGCACGAGATCGGCCGTGGCGTACACCTCGGCAGCAGCCCCCACCACGGTTGCCCCTGCCGCAGCGTAGTCGGCGTCGGCATAGTTGGAGGCGAGCCCTGCTCCCGCCTGTACGATCAGCTTGTGATGACCGCCCGCGGCCAGTTTCTTCACCGTCTCCGGTGTGGCAGCAACGCGCGTCTCACCCGCACGGGTCTCCGCGGGTATCCCGATCTGCATGCCTAGATCACCTCCAAGATTTGGGTCATGGCCGGGGACGAACTTGCGCCACCGGTCCACTTGTCAGGGACGCCTGCCGCCGATCGGCACGAAAACACCGACCAGGGCGCGGATCCCGATGATGCCCGCGTTTTCGCCACGAGCCTGAGAAGCCTAGCATTATAGTGGGCCGGCTCGCGGCTCGGATATGCCGCTCCGGCAGTTCTCTCATGCCGATTCCAACATAAAGCCCCGCTCCCCGAATGCCTTCGATCCAAGTCCTGCCCGATCACCTCGTCAACCAGATTGCTGCCGGCGAAGTCGTCGAACGCCCCGCCGCCGCCCTGAAGGAAATGCTCGAGAACAGTCTCGACGCGGGCGCCACCGACATCGCCGTGACGCTGAAGGATGGCGGGATCCGGCAGATCCGCGTGCAGGACGACGGGCGGGGCATCGCACGCGACGAACTGCCGCTGGCACTCGCCCGGCACGCCACCAGCAAGATCGCATCGTTCGAGGATCTCGAGCGCGTCGGCACGCTGGGCTTCCGGGGCGAGGCGCTCGCCAGCATCGCCTCGGTGTCGCATCTCACCCTGACCAGCCGGACTGCGGACGAGAGGCACGGCTGGCAGATCGAAAGCCATGGCGGGACGCTCTCGGAAGCCATCCCGGCGCAGTGCGAACCCGGCACCACGATCGACGTGCTCGATCTCTACTACAACACCCCCGCCCGCCGGAAGTTCCTCCGCACCGAAGCCACCGAGTACGCCCACGCGGACGACTGGTTCACGCGCATCGCCCTCGCGCGCCCCGATGTCTCGATGCGCCTCACGAGCGACGGCAGGGCGCGTTGGCGGCTGGCTTCCCAGTCGCTGGCCGAGCGGGTGGCTGCGGTGCTCGGCGAGGACTTCATGCAGTCCGCCATCGCGTTCGACGAGCGGGCCGGCCCCATGGCGTTGCGCGGCTTCGCCGGGCTTCCCGCCGCGGCCCGCGGCCAGCGCGATGCGCAGTTCGTGTTCGTGAACGGGCGGTTCGTCCGCGACCGCCTGCTCGCCCACGCCATCCGCGAAGCGTATCGGGACATCCTCCACCACGACCGCCATCCGGCCTTCGCGATCTTCCTCGACATGCCGCCGGAGCTGGTCGACGTGAACGTGCACCCGACGAAGACGGAAGTCCGGTTCCGCGAGAGCCGCAGCATCCATCCGTTCGTACGGAGCATCCTCGAACGGACGCTCGCCGCGTCCAGGCCAGGGGGCGCGACGACCTCGATGACGCCACCGGACCAGGCGGTCCGCGCGCCTTCCGGCATGGGGTGGTCGAGCGGTCCGACCGCGGGCTACCCGCCGCGGCAATCCGCGATGCCGCTCGCCGCCGGCGAATCGATGGCCTTCTACGACCGGCTGTTCGGCCGCGCACCTACGGGCGACGGCACGGATGCGGCCACGACGACACTCGCCCCGCCGCCGTCCGCCACCCCATCCGACGGGCCGCCGCTCGGATTCGCGATCGCCCAGCTGGCCGGCGTCTACGTGCTCGCGCAGAACCATGCCGGCCTCGTCATCATCGACATGCATGCAGCGCACGAACGCATCGTCTACGAGCGGTTGAAGGTCGCGCTCGCAGCCTCCGGCGTCCCGACGCAACCGCTCCTGATCCCCGCCACGCTCGTGGCCAGTGCGCTGGAGGTGGCCACGGTGGAGGAGCACGCGGACCTCCTGTCGCGGCTGGGGTTCGAGATGGCGGTGCTGTCGCCGACGACGGTCGCCGTGCGATCCGTACCGGTCCTGCTGCGCAACGCCGACGCCGCGGCGCTCGCCCGCGACACGCTGCGCGAGATCGCCGAGGTCGGCGTGAGCCACGTCCTGGAGGACCGCCGCGACGAGATGCTCGCGACGCTCGCCTGCCACGGCGCGGTCCGCGCGAACCGTTCGCTCACACTGCCCGAGATGAATGCGCTGCTGCGCGACATGGAGGAGACCGAACGCTCCGGGCAGTGCAATCACGGGCGCCCCACCTGGACCCAGCTGTCGATGGCGGATCTCGATCGCCTCTTCATGCGCGGCCGCTGAGCAGGTTGCGTCGATGACTGTTCACGACGAGCGCCCGGTCGTCATCGCCCTCATGGGCCCGACGGCCGCCGGCAAGACCCGGGTCGCCCTCGAACTCGCGCGCCGGCTGCCGGTGGAGATCGTCAGCGTGGATTCCGCACTGGTCTACCGCGACATGGACATCGGCACGGCCAAGCCCGACGCCGCGGAGCGCGGGCAGGTCCGGCACCATCTGCTGGATCTCATCGATCCGACGGAGCGCTACTCCGCAGCGCGCTTCGCCGAAGACGCCGCGGACTGCATCCGCAGCATCGCCGCCCGCGATCGCATCCCGCTGCTCTGCGGCGGCACCATGCTCTACTTCAAGGCCCTGCGCGAGGGTCTGTCGGACCTGCCCCAGGCGGATCCGGCCACGCGTGCCGTGATCGACGACATGGCGGAAACGCTCGGCTGGCCGGCGCTGCACGAGACGCTGGCCGGGCTGGACCCCGTGACGGCCGCGCGCCTCGACCCGACGGATTCGCAGCGCATCCAGCGCGCCCTGGAAGTCTGCTGGGTGGCCGGGCGGCCCATGTCGGAACTGCTGGAGGAGAGTGCGCGCGAAGCACCGCCCTTCCGGTGGGTGCAGGTCTCGCTGGAACCCGGCGATCGTGCAGTGCTGCACGAACGCATCGCGACCCGCTTCGAAGTGATGCTGGAGCTGGGCCTGATCGGCGAGGTGGAGAGGCTGCGTCGCGACTACGACCTCACGCCGGAACTGCCCTCGATGCGATGCGTGGGCTATCGCCAGGTGTGGCAGTACCTCGACGGCGAGTTCGGACTGGCGCGCCTGCGGGAGACCGCCGTGATCGCGACGCGACAACTCGCGAAACGGCAGCTCACCTGGCTGCGTTCCACGCCCGACGTGGAACGCTTCGACTGCCTGGATCCGGACGTGGCCGGGACGGTCGCCGACGTGGTGGGCGCGCGACTCGCCGACTGCTGAGGCCGCGGCGCCCGGGCCGGACGCCGCCCGATCGAATCGTCCGACCGGCCCGGAACGTCGTCACTGCCCGCCGAGCGCGTCCACGCCGGCCTTCGCGATCTGACCGTCCTGCTGGGACGTCACGCCCGACACGCCGATCGCGCCGACGATCTGGCCGCCGACTGCGAGGGGCAGACCGCCTTCCAGCGGCAACGCGCCGTCCAGCGCGAGAAGTGCGTTGCGCCCGCCTGCGACGGCGTCCTCGAAGACCTTCGTGGGCCGCTTGAATGCTGACGACGTGCGCGCCTTCTTGATCGCCACATCGACGCTGCCGTACTGCGTGCCGTCCATGCGCTGGAGATAAAGGATCTGGCCACCCTCGTCGACCACGGCAATCACGACGTTCCACTTGTTCTTCACGGCCTCGGCTTCGGCGGCCGCCGCGATCTTCTTCGCGCCATCGAGCGTCAGCGCCTTCTTGTCCACGACCTGGGCGAGTGCCCCGGACGACATGGCACCGAACGCCATCGCGCCGAACACCGCGACGAGCGCTGCCGCAATGCGGATTCTCAGGGATCTCATGCTTCGACTCCTCCTGCGTTGGTGGTTGTGAGTGCGGTGTGTGTCCGAACGACGAACGATACGCCCTCGATCCCCCGAGGTTCAATCACGGCGCACGCTCGAGACCACCGCATCGATACCGCCGTCCGACACGGCGATGGCGATGGCGTCGCCCGTTGCCACGGACGAGGCCGACCGGAGAACCCTGCCCTCCGCATCCCGCACGATCGCGTAGCCACGGTCCAGCACAGCCGTGGGATCGAGGTGCAGCAGGCTCGCCGCGAGCCGGTCGAGCTTGGCCGTTCGCGACAGCATGCCGGTCGCACCAGCCCTGGGAAGACGCTCGCCGATGGCTTTCAGCCGCGTGCGCAAGCGCCCGAGGTCAGGCGCCGCCGCGGTGAAGCGGTCACCGACACGCGCCACGCGCTGCAGGCGCATGTCCTGGACACGCCCCATCGCATTCGAGAGACGCGCCTGCAGGTTCGCGAGGCGCTCGCGGCGCAGCGCGATGCGTTCGCCGGGATGCTGCAGTCGCGATGCCAGGTGATCGAGCCGCTGGGCCCGACGTTCCAGATGCCGCATGGCGCTTCGTGCGATGGCGTTCGCCTGGACGCCGATGCGTCGCAGCAACACGACCCGATCCGGCACGACGGCGGTCGCGGCAGCGGTCGGCGTCGGCGCGCGCATGTCCGAGACGAAGTCGGCGATCGTGAAGTCGGTCTCGTGGCCGACGCCCGTGACCACAGGCACGGGCGAGGCCGCGATCGCACGCGCGACGCGTTCGTCGTTGAAGGCCCAGAGATCCTCCGTGCTGCCGCCACCGCGACAGACGATCAACACGTCGACCTCCGCGCGCCGCGACGCCGTCGCGATGGCGTTGGCGATGCGCTCCGGCGCACCGTCCCCCTGCACCAGCGTCGGATAGACGATCGCGCCGACCGACGGCATGCGGCGCTTCAACGTCGTGAGCACGTCGCGCAACGCGGCAGCCTGGGGCGATGTCACGATTCCGACGACGCGCGGATACGCCGGCAACGGCCGCTTGCGTTCGGTGGCGAACAGGCCCTCGGCCTCGAGCTTCCGCTTCGTGCGCTCGAACGCCTCGAAGAGCGAGCCCACGCCGGCCCGTCGCACGTACTCGACCGTGAGCTGGAACTCGCCCCGCGCCTCGTAGAGCGTGGGCACGGCGCGGATCTCGACGCGGGCACCGTTCGCGAGCGGAGCATCGACCAGTTGCGCGCGATGCCGGAACAGCACGCACCTCACCTGTGCGGATTCGTCCTTCAGGGAGAAGTAGCAGTGCCCCGACGCGGCGCGCATGAAGTTGGAGATCTCGCCGGTCACCCATCCGACCGCGAGACCGCCCTCGATCAGGGCGCGTGCCCGGGCATTGAACTGGGCGACGGTGAGGACCTGCACATCGCCCGCAGCGCCGAATCCGCCGCTCATCGGAAGCCCCGGAAGTCGGCCAGGATCGCGGTTTCTTGCCAGAGGGAGCCTTGCGCCAAGTACATGTTCGTCATATGAATTTTTCGTGACCAAATTTTGAGCGGCAGACCAAAAGCCTTTCCGCGTTCGCCACTTAGCGAAGATTTCGACAACCTGTTCACACCCTTATCCACAGGGTTTGTGGAAAACAATTCAAGATTCCGGTGCACCCGCCGACCGCGAGATGCTCGGTTGCGCGCCCCGCCCGCGCAAGCTACAGTCACCCGGTTTGCTGACGGAGAGAATCACACGTGCTGGCCATCATCGAAGCGGCAGGCTGGCCCATCTGGCCGATCATCGCAGCATCCATCATCGCCCTGGGCATCATCGGTGAACGGAGCTGGTCACTGCGCCGCAACCTGGTTGCACCACGAGACCTCCTATCCCGGGTCACCGAGGAGTTCCGCACGCAGGGCGTGTCGCAGGCGATGCTCGATCGTCTAGCCCAGGACTCCCTGCTCGGGCGCGTCTTCGCGGCCGGACTCGCCAACGTGAAGAGCACGCGCGAAGTCACCAAGGAAGCCATCGAGGAAGCCGGGCGCGCTGCAGCGCACGAGCTCGGCCGGTTTCTGCCTCCCCTCGGCACCATCGCATCCATCTCGCCGATCATGGGCCTGCTCGGCACAGTCATCGGGATGATCGAGATCTTCGGATCGCAGGCGCCGGGCGGCAACAGTCCGGCGCAACTGGCGCACGGCATCTCCGTGGCGCTCTACAACACGGCCTTCGGTCTGATCGTGGCAATCCCGAGCATGATCTTCTACCGCCATTTCCGCAGCCGCGCGGACTCGCTGGTGGTCGAGATGGAGCAGCAGGCCGTGAAGCTCGTGGAGATCCTCCACGGAGAGCGCCGCTGATGAATTTCCGCCGCGGGTCGGTGCGCGAGGAACCCGAGATGAACCTGGTCCCGCTCATCGACGTGCTGATGGTGATCCTGATCTTTCTCATGGTCACCACCACCTACTCGCGCTACTCCGAACTGCAGATCGACCTCCCCACCGCGGACGCGCCACCGTCGGCCGACCGCCCGCAGCAGATCGATGTCGCCGTGACGCCTGCGGGGCGCTACGTGGTCAACCGGTCCCCTGTCGTCTTCTCCAGCGCCGAGGCCTTCGCCAACGAACTGAAGCGCGCCGCCGGCAGCAACCCCGATCCGATGATCGTGATCAACGCCGATGCCACCGCGAGTCACCAGTCGGTGATCCACGTTCTGGAGGCCGCGCGCTTCGCGGGGTTCGGCCGCGTGACCTTCGCGACCCAGCAGACCAAGAAGTAGCCGACTGCAGGCATCGCGCCCATCGGCACGCCCGCAGACTCCGCCCCGTGAACGCTCCTGCCCACTGGCACCGCCGCGGACCGTTGGCCCTGGCGCTGATGCCGCTCGCTGCCGTGTTCGGACTCGCGGCGGCGCTGCACCGCTCGCTTTTCCGCCTCGGCATCCTTCGCGTCGAATCGCTCCCGGTGCCCGTGGTGGTGGTGGGCAACGTCACTGCCGGTGGGACCGGCAAGACACCGCTCGTGCTCTGGCTGGCCGCGGAACTCCGAAGGCGCGGACGGCACCCGGGCATCGTGACGCGCGGCTACGGGGGCACCGGTCCGGAACCGGCACCCGTGACCGCAGGCAGTGACCCCGCACTCTGCGGCGACGAACCCGTATTGCTTGCACGACGCGCCGGTTGCCCCGTGTGGCGGGGTCGCGATCGTGCCGCCGCTGCGCGCGCGCTGCTCGCCACGCATCCGCAGTGCGACGTGATCGTGAGCGACGACGGACTCCAGCACCATCGTCTCGCCCGCAACTTCGAGATCGCCGTCGTGGACGGCACCCGCGGCTTCGGCAACGGATTGCTTCTGCCTGCGGGTCCGCTGCGCGAGCCCGTGTCGCGGCTGGCCCGATGCGACATCGTCGTCGTGAAAGCCCCGCGTGACGCGAGTCTGGCCCTGCCAGCCGGTGCCGTGACGATGGGCCTCGCACCCGGACGCTGGCAGCGCCTGGACGACCCCACGGTGACACTCGACGGTACGGCATTCGCCGGTCGACGCGTGCATGCGGTGGCGGGGATCGGCGTCCCGGAGCAGTTCTTCGCGACGCTGACCGCGCTGGGCGTCGACGTCGTCCCGCACGCGTTCCCGGACCATCACGCCTACCAGGCGGGCGACCTGGCTTTCGCGGACGATGCGCCGATCGCGATGACGGAGAAGGATGCCGTAAAATGCGCGGCCTTCGCGACGGCTCGCATGTGGGTCCTGCCGGTCGACGCCATCCTCGATGCATCGGTCGCCGATCGCATCCTCCAGACACTGCGGACATCGCACCATGGCTCTTGACTCCAAGCTTCTGGACATCCTCGTCGACCCCCTCACGAAGGCGCCGCTCCTGTACGACCGCGAGCGCGCCGAACTCATCTCCGTCGAGAGCGGACTCGCCTACCCCGTGCGGGACGACATCCCCGTGATGCTCGAGGACGAGGCCCGTCGGCTGACCGACGAAGAGCTCGACGCCTGGCGCAAGCGTCGCTGATCCGTGGCAGCCCCCACCCCCGCGGGCGCCGGCTTCGTCGCCGTCGTCCCCGCCCGCTTCGCGTCCACACGCCTCCCCGGCAAACCACTGGCCGACATCGCAGGCAAGCCGATGGTCGTGCACGTCGCCGAGCGCGCGGTGGAAAGCGGTGCGCGCGAGGTCTGGATCGCCACCGATCATCCGGCGGTCGAAGCCGCAGCGCGCCAGTTCGGTTTCCGGGCATTGATGACCCGACCCGACCACCCGAGCGGCACCGACCGCATCGCGGAAGTCGCCGATGCCCGCGGATGGTCCGATGACACGGTGGTGGTGAACGTGCAGGGCGACGAGCCGCGGATCGCGCCGTCGCTGATCCGAGAGATGGCCGATCTTCTCGCGAGCCATCCCGACGCCGCCATCGCCACCGCCTGTCATCCCATCGAACGCAACGAGGACCTCTTCGATCCGAACATCGTGAAGGTGGTCTCCGATCGCGCCGGCTACGCGCTGTACTTCAGTCGCGCCACGATCCCGTACGCGCGGGACTGGTTCCGCGATTCGCGCACCCTGCCCCCCGGGATGCCCGTCTTCCGCCACATCGGCATCTACGCGTACCGCCGCGGCTTCCTGCGTGCCTATGCTTCGCTCGAACCCGCGCCCATCGAACAGTACGAAGCGCTCGAGCAGCTGCGTGCGCTCTGGCACGGACACCGCATTGCCGTGGGGGTGACACCGCACGCACCGGAGGCCGGCGTCGACACGCCCGAAGACCTCGAACGCGTCCGCGCACTGTTTGCCTCGGGACCCGGAACCGCGTCGCTATAATCCCCCCCGTCCGCGGAGCGCCGGACAGGCAGCCGTGAGAGCCGCCATCGACGCCCGCATCCGCATCCCTCTCTCACTATCGGACACGTCATGCGATTGATCCTTTTGGGCGCCCCGGGCGCTGGCAAGGGCACCCAGGCCGCCTTCATCGTCGAGAAGTTCGGCATTCCCCAGATCTCCACCGGCGACATGCTGCGCGCTGCGGTGAAGGCCGGCACGCCGCTCGGCGTGGAGGCGAAGAAGCACATGGATGCCGGCGCGCTCGTGCCCGACGAGGTGATCATCGGCCTGGTCGCGGAACGGATCCGCCAGGGTGACTGTGCGAACGGATTCCTGTTCGACGGCTTCCCGCGCACCATTCCCCAGGCGGACGCCATGAAGGCCGCCGGCGTCGTCCTCGATCACGTGGTCGAGATCGATGTCGACAACGCGGAGATCATCGGCCGCATGTCGGGGCGCCGGGTCCATCCCGCGTCGGGCCGCACGTATCACCTCGTGTTCAACCCGCCGAAGGTGGCCGGCAAGGACGACATCACGGGCGAGGATCTCGTGCTGCGCGACGACGATCGCGAGGAGGTCGTGCGGAAGCGGCTCGAGGTGTACCAGAACCAGACGCGCCCGCTGGTGGACTACTACCTGACTTGGGCCAGGAGCGGTGTCGCCGGTGCACCGAAGTACGCGCGCGTCGCGGGGGTCGGCACCGTCGACCAGATCCGCGAGAAGGTGTTCGCGGCCCTGGCCTGACAGCGCGAAGGCCCGTGGCGCCCCCGCCGCCCAACGCTCTCTACTGTCAGGCGGGCGGCGTCACCGCGGTGATCAACGCCACCGCTGCGGCGGTCATCGAGACCTGCCGCGGCCATCCGCACCGCATCGGCAAGGTCTTCGCCGGATCGAACGGCATCCTCGGCGTCCTTGCCGAGGACCTCATCGACACCTCGTACGAAACGTCGGAGACCCTGCGCGCGCTGCGCCACACGCCCGGCGGCGCGTTCGGATCCGCACGATTCCGTCTCGGCAGCTTCGAGGCGGATCGCCGCACCTGGGACCGCCTGCACGCGGTCTTCGCAGCCCACGACATCCGGTACGTGTTCTACAACGGCGGGAACGGCTCCGCCGACACGGCGCGCAGCCTCGCCCAGTTCCGCGAGCGGTTCGACTATCCGATCACCTGCGTGCACGTGCCCAAGACCGTGGACAACGATCTCGCCGTGACCGACTGCTCGCCCGGCTTCGGATCGGCGGCGAAGTACCTCGCGGTGAGCCTGCGCGAGGCCGCGGCCGATGTCGCGTCGATGGTGGCTTCCTCGACGAAGGTGTTCATTCTCGAAGCCATGGGCCGGCACGCGGGGTGGATGGTGGCCGCCATGGGCCTCGCAGCGGATGCCGATCACCATCCCCCGCACCTTCTGCTGTTCGCGGAGATCCCGTTCGACCCGGCGGATTTCCTCGCCCGCGTCCACGCGAGCGTCGAGCGCTTCGGCTACTGCGTGATCGGCGCGTCGGAGGGACTCTCCGATGCGTCCGGCAGTCCGGTGTCGGCGCTCCCGGGTCCGCATGCAGGGGAGGAGCAGTTCGGCGGCGTCGCACCATATCTCGCACGCCTCGTGCACGACCGCCTCGGCTACAAGTGCCATTGGGCGACGGCCGACTATCTGCAACGGGCGGCACGCCACCTCGCCTCCGCCACCGACCTCGCCCACGCCGAGGCGGTCGGTCAGGCCGCGGTGAACTTCGCACTCGACGGACACAACGGCACCATGCCGGTGATCGTGCGCGAATCGGACAACCCCTATCGATGGCGCATCGGCATGACCGACCTCGACTCGGTGGCCACCCTCGAGCGGCGGCTGCCGCACGAGTTCATCGCCGCGGACCGCTGTCACATCACACCGGCCTGCCGCACCTATCTCTTGCCGCTCGTCACCGGCGAATCATGGCCGCCCTTTCGCGACGGACTCCCCATCCACGCGCACCTGATCAACCGGCGCACGCCCAGGCGGCTTCCCCCATGGCACTCGCCGTAAATTCGGGTTGCCCATGACAAAAATCCACCGCTAGAATCGCGAGTTAGGTGAGAGCCCGACTCGGTCGTGGTCTTGCCGTGTTACACGTCTCACGCTTTGCGTCTTCTCTGCAAGGGGGGTTCCAAGAAGACCGCGCGATTGTGGGCAACCGACAGGGCAACCGACAGGGCAACCGACAGGTCGAAAGACGGGGCGATGCCGGGTTCGGCCGGCAGTGTCGGCGTCGTACGTCGGATGCAGCAGCGCAGATGTGGCAGTGCAGACGCAGCAGGGTACTCAGGCTCGCCGGCCCGTTCAGGCGGCCTTCGGCAAAGTGTTCGTGCAGTCCAGAAGTGGCCCGTCAAGAGGCTTCGGAGTAGTCAAGCCCGCCACACTTTCGATGGCGGATCATTCGTCGTACTTCATCCGGCAACTATTGGGGGACTCATGTCTTCAGGTCTCATCCTGGCTCTTGCGTGCGGCGCCGCCGCCGTGCTCTACGGGATCATCTCGATCCAGTGGATCCTCGCGCGGCCCGCGGGCAACGCCCGCATGCAGGAAATCGCCCTCGCGGTGCAACAGGGCGCGCAAGCCTATCTGTCGCGCCAGTACAAGACGATCGCCATCGTGGGCGTCGTCCTGTTCGTCGTCATCGCGGTCGTACCGGGTCTCGGGCTGTCCACTGCGATCGGTTTCGCGATCGGCGCCATCCTGTCGGGCCTTGCCGGATTCATCGGCATGAACGTGTCCGTGCGCGCCAACGTGCGCACGGCCCAGGCAGCGACCATCGGCCTGAACGAGGCGCTGGACGTGGCCTTCCGCGGCGGCGCGATCACCGGCATGCTCGTCGTCGGGCTCGGCATGCTGGGTGTGGCGGGCTACTACGTGATCCTTAAGGCGACGGGCGGGGAAGCCAGCCTGATCGATCTTCTGCACCCGATGGTGGGTCTCGCGTTCGGATCCTCGCTGATCTCGATCTTCGCGCGACTGGGCGGCGGCATCTTCACGAAGGGCGCGGACGTCGGCGCCGACCTCGTGGGCAAGGTCGAAGCCGGCATCCCCGAGGACGATCCGCGCAACCCGGCGGTGATCGCCGACAACGTCGGTGACAACGTGGGTGACTGCGCGGGCATGGCCGCCGACCTGTTCGAGACGTACGCGGTCACGATCATCGCGACGATGCTGGTGGGCGCGCTCGCATTCGCGAACATGGGCGACGCCGCGGTCGTGTATCCCCTGGTGCTGGGCGGCGTGTCGATCATCGCCTCCATCATCGGATGCTACTTCGTGAAGGCGCGGCCGGGCGGCAAGATCATGAACGCGCTCTACCGCGGCCTCGCGGTCTCGGCCGTGATCTCGCTCGTCGCCTTCTTCTTCGTGACCAACTGGATCATGGGCGGCGTGGCCGAAGCCACGGACGGCAAGGTCACGACCATGGCGCTGTTCGGCGCCTCCGTCGTCGGCATCATCCTCACCGGCGCCCTCGTGTACATCACCGAGTACTACACGGGCACCGATTTCGCCCCGGTGAAGCACGTGGCGCAGGCGTCCACGACGGGCCACGCGACCAACATCATCGCGGGCATCGGCGTGTCGATGAAGTCGTGCGCCTGGCCGGTGCTGGCAGTGTGCGCAGCCATCCTGGCGTCGCATGCGCTCGCGGGCCTCTACGGCATCGCGATCGCAGCCACCGCCATGCTGTCGATGGCCGGCATCGTCGTGGCGCTCGACGCCTACGGCCCGATCACGGACAACGCCGGCGGTATCGCCGAGATGGCCGAGATGCCCCCCAGCGTCCGCGCGATCACCGATCCGCTCGACGCCGTGGGCAACACGACAAAGGCCGTGACGAAGGGTTACGCGATCGGTTCCGCCGGCCTCGCCGCCCTCGTGCTCTTCGCCGACTACACGCATGCGCTGGAAGCCGCCGGCAAGAGCATCGTGTTCGATCTCTCCAACCCGCTCGTGATCGTCGGTCTCTTCATCGGCGGTCTGATCCCCTACCTCTTCGGCGCCATGGCGATGGAAGCGGTCGGGCGCGCAGCCGGCGCGGTGGTCGAGGAAGTACGTCGCCAGTTCCGCGACATCAAGGGCATCATGGAAGGCACGGCGAAGCCGGAGTACGGTCGCGCCGTCGACATGCTGACGACGGCGGCGATCAAGGAGATGATGATCCCGTCGCTGCTTCCCGTGCTCGTGCCGATCATCGTGGGCCTGGTCCTCGGACCCGCGGCCCTCGGCGGTCTCCTCATGGGGACGATCGTCACCGGTCTCTTCGTCGCGATCTCGATGACCACCGGTGGTGGCGCGTGGGACAACGCGAAAAAGTACATCGAGGACGGCCATCACGGCGGCAAGGGTTCGGACGCGCACAAGGCGGCCGTGACCGGTGACACCGTGGGTGACCCCTACAAGGACACCGCCGGCCCGGCGGTGAACCCGCTCATCAAGATCATCAACATCGTCGCCCTGCTGATCGTGCCGCTCCTCTGATCGACACGCTCCACCGGCAACAACGACAGCGGCTCCTTCGGGAGCCGTTGTCGTTTCCGCGAGCCCGTGCGCGTCGGCACGCTGCCGCTTACGGACTTGCAGTGCATCGCTGGCACCGGCACGGTGCAGACAAGTCTCCACCGCGGGAGCCCCCACGCACACGCTGCCCTGGACCGGGTTTCGCTAGGTATCACCGCGCGAAACGGCGGGGCCCGTGGGTCCCGCGCAACGCAGCCCCTGCCACTCTGCGGACGTGCCGTCGTGAATGCGCCGATGACTCTCGACTTCGATATCTATCCCCTCGGCGACGTGCGACTGCGTAGCGGCGACACGCTACCCGACGCGCGCCTCACGTTCCGGACGTGGGGCAGGCTCAACGCCACGGGCGACAACTGCATCCTCTTCCCCACGTACTACACCGGTACGCATCGTTCGAATGCGCGGATGATCGGTCCCGGACGCGCCTTGGACCCTTCCGACTGGTTCATCGTCGTGCCGGACATGTTCGGCAACGGCCTTTCGTCGTCTCCCAGCAACACCCGCGGACTTCGCGGCGGGGCACGCTTTCCACGCGTCACCATCTTCGACAACGTGCTCTGCCAGTACCGGCTCCTCACCCGGCATCTGGGTGTGAAGCGCATCGCGCTCGCCACGGGCTGGTCGATGGGGGCGATGCAGGCCTATCACTGGGCGGCGCTGTTCCCCGACATGGTGGAGCGTCTGCTTCCGTTCTGTGGCGCGGCCCGCTGCTCGCCGATCAACCATGTGTTCCTAGAAGGCGTGAAGGCAGCGTTGAGAGCCGATTCGATGTTCCGCGACGGGGACTACGCTGCCCCCCCCGAAGCCGGCCTCCGGGCCTTCGGACGTGCCTACGCGGGATGGGCCTACTCCGCCGATTTCTACCGGAACCGCCTGTACAAGGCACTCGGCTTCGGGACGCTGGAGGAATTCCTCGTCTCGTGGGAGGACGATCACCTGGCCTGCGACGCCAATGACCTGCTGGCGATGCTCTGGACCTGGCAGCACGGCGATGCATCCGCCAACGACATGTACCGGGGCAATTTCGAACGGGCGCTGTCCAGCATCCGCGCGAAGACGATCGTGATGCCCTGCGACCAGGACATGTACTTCACGCTCGAGGAGAGCCTGCGGGAGATGGCCTTGATTCCGGATGCCGAGTTGCGGCCCTTCCGGTCGGCCTTCGGACACTGTGCCGGCGCGCCGGGCCGCTTTCCGGAAGAGATGTCCTATCTCGACTCCGCCCTGCGGGATCTCCTCGCCCGCTGAGCGATCGACAGCCTCCCTGCGCGGGACGGCACTTCCCTCGGAGGCGAAGGCACTCGACGGATCGGCGCAAAGTGCCGGCGAACCCCCCATGCGACCCACGGCGGGCACTGCCTCGTCCGCACGCGCCCCCATCGTCGGCCAATGACGACAGACGCGGGGCATGCCTCGAAATCTCGGCGATCGCTCGACGCCAGGCTTCTGGTCCGGGAACCAGGGCCATCCCCGTGCGCACCATCACGGCGCTACGGGAGAAGATGAGCATCAAGCCGTGCGGAACCGCGCATCCCCGCGAGCACGGACGCAGGTCAGTCGGTGGATTCGTTGCCGGGACACGTCGGCTCGCGCACCGATGCCCTGCGCGGGGAAGGCGGCAGCAGCGCACGGCTACGTCGTCCGCGGGCAGTGCCGAGTGCCTCGTCCCCTGGCGCGGCCACCGCCCGCGTCCCGCTCAGTGCAGCGGCCCGCTGGCGGGATCCGCGATGTCGTCGTCCTCGTCGTCTTCGTCGTCCTCCTCGTCGTCGTCCTCATCGTCCGGACCGCTGCCGGACTCCGGTTCCGAAAGCCAGAGTTCGTACCCGTCGGGGTCGGTGGCGAAGCACTCGCGAGCACCGTAGCTCGTCTCCGCGATATCCGTGACCTCGACATCCGCCGCACGCAGCGCGCCGTGGGTCTCCTCGAGGTTCGCGGGCCTCAGATAGAGCACCCAGCTCTGGCCGAGGGCCGGCTCGAGTGCGATCTGCTGGTCGGTCGAGAGTTGCTGCAACATCAATTCGGCCAGTCCGGAGCGGAGCCAGCACCAGACGGGCGCACCGGCTTCGTCCTCGTAGGCATCGACGAGCGTGAACCCGAAGAAATCGCGATAGAACGCGATCGAGCGACGGAGGTCGGCGACGCCGAGGCTGGGAACGAGCTTCTTGAGGCGGTTGGGGGAGGCTGCAGGCACGATGTTCCGTTCAGTAGCTCAGGTCACCCACGACGCAGCGCCCGTTGATGCAGGCGAGCTTGGGTGCCCTGACGGGTTTGCAGTCGGCGGGCTTCGGCTTGCCCCGCATTCGATCTTCCTCGACGAAGGTCACTTCCGACGCCTTCGTCTCGAGGATTTCCTTGATGTCCGGCGCGTTGTTGTAGGCGATCCACGCGGTCGGATTTCCGCAGGCATCGTACCCCATGGGCAGGATGCGACAGAACGACACGTTGCCGCAGCGACCGTCACCGACGACCTGTGTGATCTCCGCTTTCAGGCGGACGAGCGCCTGCGCGTCATCCTCGGCGTGGACGGGAGGCGCGGACGTGACGGCAGGGATGAGGAAGCACAGGATTCGATACATCGGAGGGCGCATGGGATGAGGCTCCCGGGAGTTGGGCTCGACCCCATCGATTCTCGCTCACTCGCTACCTCGTGCAACACCTTCGACAAACGGCGACAATCCGCGACCCGATCGGTGGTGGCGGGCCAACGCGGCAGCACGCGTCATCGTACGGAGAGACTTCCGTGGCCTCCGCGGCGGGCTGCGCCGCGGAGGCCACGGGACAGGCCGATCGATCAGGCGATCGTGACGTCCTTCGCCAGGTAGACGTCCTGGATGGCGTTGAGGATCTCGACACCATCGCGGATCGGTTTCTGAAACGCCTTGCGACCGGAGATGAGCCCCATCCCGCCGGCGCGCTTGTTGATGACCGCCGTGCGTACGGCATCCGCGAGGTCGTTGTCGCCGGAGGCACCGCCCGAGTTGATCAGGCCCGCACGCCCCATGTAGCAGTTCGCGATCTGGTATCGCGTGAGGTCGATCGGGTGGTCGGTGGCAAGGTCGGAGTACATGCGCTTGTCGGACTTTCCGTACGGGTTGTCCTTCGAGTTGAGCGCGAGGAAGCCGCCGTTGTTCTCGGGCAGCTTCTGCTTGATGATGTCCGCCTCGATCGTCACGCCGAGATGGTTGGCCTGACCGGTCAGGTCGGCGGCCACGTGGTAGTCCTTGTCGCGCTTGAAATCCGGATTGCGCAGATAGCACCACAGGATGGTCGCGAGCCCGAGTTCATGGGCCATCTGGAAGGCTTCGCTCACCTCGACGATCTGCCGCGACGATTCCGCGGAACCGAAGTAGATCGTGGCCCCCACCGACACCGCCCCCATGTCCTTCGCCTGCTTGATCCGCGCGAAGCAGATCTGGTCGAACTTGTTCGGGTAGGTCAGGAACTCGTTGTGGTTGAACTTCAGCATGAACGGGATGCGGTGGGCGTACTTCCGGGCCACGGCGCCCAGGACACCGAGCGTGGAGGCCACTGCGTTGCAGCCACCCTCCATCGCGAGCTTCACGATGTTCTCGGGGTCGAAGTAGATGGGATTCTTCGCGAAGGAGGCACCCGCGCTGTGCTCGATGCCCTGATCCACCGGGAGGATCGACAGGTAGCCCGTGCGCCCGAGACGGCCATGATCGAACATCTGCTGGAGGCTGCGCATGACGGCTGGCGAGCGGTCGCTCGACGCCACCACGCGGTCCACGAAATCGGGGCCCGGCAGATGCAGGCTCTCTTTCGGGATGGCCTTGGACACGTGGTTCAAAAGGCTTTCGGCGTGGGCGCCCAACAGGCCGGCGATGTCAGTCATGCTGCGATCCTCCAGGAATCTAGGTCTTCGAAAACGGCGGCCGACATTATCGTGTGGCACCACGCCACGGACAATGACGGAACGTCCGGCTGGATAAAGCGATCCCGGGCCGCACGAAGCGCCCGGGCACGAGGGTCCCGCCTATAATCCGGCCCCTTCGCCGGCACCCGCCGGCACTGGACGACTACGAGGACCGCCCATGAAATTCAGTCTCGGCGACAAGCACGTGCAGTGCCGCAGTTCCGCGTACGTGGCGCCCAACGCCGCGGTGATCGGCGATGTCGTCCTCGAGGACCAGGCGAGTGTCTGGTTCAACGCGGTGATCCGCGGCGACAACGACCGCATCACCATCGGCGCCCGCAGCAACGTCCAGGATGGCGCCGTGCTCCACACCGACGACGGTCTCGCGCTCACCCTCGGCCAGGATGTCACGGTGGGGCACTTGGTGATGCTCCACGGCTGTAGCGTCGGCGACTGCACCCTGGTCGGCATCAAGAGCGTGATCATGAATCGGGCGAAGATCGGGCGGCATTGCATTATCGGTGCCAATTCCTTGATCACCGAAGGGAAGGAGATTCCCGACCGGTCCCTAGTGATGGGGGCACCGGGGAAGATCATCCGTGAGGTCACCGACGAAGAGATCGCGATGATCCAGTGGAACGCCGACAACTACGTGAAGAAGATCGCGCTGTACCGCGAACAACTCAGGGCCGCGGACTGAGCGTGCCCGCAGAGCGCCGTCGGGAATCCGCGACGGCGGAGTCGTCGGATGCTATCTCCACCCCCGTCGCACGGAGTATCCTCGGGCGCACTCGCGGGAGGGGGCGATGATCAAGTACCAGTTCAAGATCCGCACGAAGAACGGTCTCACGGTCGAGGCGCTGTTCATTCAGGGCAGGGATCGCGCGGACGCCGAGCGCAAGCTCTTCCAGATGTACGTGGGATGCACGGTCCTCGAATGCAGCGAGTCCGCCCCGAGCACCGGTCGCGAGGAGAACCTCGACCTCGGCGGGATCATCTCGCTCATCTCCCGGCAGGACTGACCGCCTGTCGTCCTCGGTAGACGAATCAGGAGAGGAAACCGGTGGACTCCAGTTCGGAGATCAGCGCCTCGTAGTCGTTGGCACCCCGGCTGCCCGGCGCGTGACTGAAGACATCCTGATTCGCTGCCGGGCTCTCGGCGACGCTCACCGATTCGCTGATCCGGGTCTCGCAGAGCTCGTCACCGAAGCGTTCCGTGATGCTGTTGTAGATGTCCCACGACATCTTCCGGCGCCCGTCGAACCGGGTCATCACGTACCGGCGCGGCAGCCGCTTCCGCAACACGTGTTCGAGGGCCTTCAAAGTCCGCTCGACCTGCATCACGCCCTTCACAGCCAGGTAGTCGGCCGAGACGGGTACCAGAATGCGGTCGGCGGCGAAGATCGCGTTGAGGGACAGCACGCCCAGCAGCGGGCAACAGTCGATGACGATGGGGCGCCCGGTGTTCAACTGCTCCTTGAGGATCCCCGAGTTCAACCGGTTCAGGACGTTGTGCCCCTTGCCGTACTGGGAATCCACCTTCGACAATTCCACGTGAGCCGGGATGACCTCCCAGCCACCGTTGCCGACGCGGATCAGTTCTCCGAGCGGGCGGGCGCGTTCGTAGAAGGAGAAGATGCTCTGATCCGCGGCGTCGGCCGCCGTACCGCAGATCTGCGACAGGTGCGACTGGGGATCGAGGTCGATGCTCAGCGGGCGGAAGCCGCGACGGGCGAGTGCCGCCGAGACATTGAGGGATGTCGTCGTCTTGCCGACGCCCCCCTTCTGGTTGAAGACCGCGATCTTGGCCATGGCCGGCAGCCCCTCCGCAAGTCACCCGCACCCCGAGAGGTCGAATGTTCATTGCGCTGTCAATAGGTTGTCAATGAATTTTCGTCTGAAACCTCACGCGTAACGGCATGGGAATGGGGATCTGAACACCACAGGGGTCGGGATCAGTCCAGCGGGATCGGCCAGTTGAGCCCGGCACTCACGCCACCGTCGACCCGGATCACCTGCCCGGTCACGTACGACGCCGCCTTCGAGGCGAGGAAGAGAGCGGCACCCACGAGTTCCTCGGTGTCACCCAGCCGCCGCAGCGGCGTTACCTGGTCGGCCCACTCCTTCATGCGCGGCTCCGCCCACAGCTTCTTGGATAGATCGGTCGGGAAGAACCCAGGGGCGATCGCGTTCACGCGCACGCCCCGCGGCCCCCACTCCTGCGCCATGCCGCGGGTCATCATCGACAGCCCCGCCTTGCTCATCGCGTAGGGCGTGACCCCCGTGAGCGGGGCATAGGTGTTCAGGGAATCGATGTTCACGATCGAGCCGCCGCCCTGGCCCAGCATGCACCGCCCCACGGCCTGCGCGGCCATGAAGAGCCCGCGCAGGTTGGTGTCGATGATGCGGTCGTACTCGTCCATCGTGTAGTTCTCGACCCGCTTGCGGATGTTCATGCCGGCCACGTTCAGCAAAGTGTCGACGCGACCGTGATCGGCCATCACGCGCTGCACGAGGGCCGTGACGTCCCCGGCCTTCGAGACGTCGCACACACGGGCCTCGGCCACGCCGTGCTTCGACAGTTCCCGCGCCGTCGCATCGATGGTCCCCTGCTCGCGCCCGGCGATGACGACGCGGGCACCGCGATCGGCGAAGCCGGCAGCGAGCGCCTTGCCGATACCCCGGCTCGCCCCGATGGCGAGCACCACCTGGCCTTCGACGGAAAACAGCGGGTCCTGGGTCATGCGATCTGCTCCTCTCTGAAGTTGTCGTCTGGTCGGACGTCGCGCGAGCGGCCCGCCGGGCTTGCCCTGCCATCGACCGATTCGCCCATGGCCGCCGGGACCTTACCCGCTCCACGGTGATGCGTCGAGGCAGGATCGGCAGCGCATGCGCAGCCGCGGCGCCGGGGCACCGCTCTATAATCCGCGCCCGATCCGCCCGTCCGGTCCCCATGCTGCTCGTCCCATCCGTCCCGCCCCGGGGCCAACGTCACGTCGCCGATCCGATGCCCGGCTCGGCCGATGCCCTCGCCATCGCCGGCCTCGCCGCGACCCACAAGCCGGTGGCCGTGGTCACCGCCACCGCGACCGATGCGCAACGCCTCCTCGCCGAGGTCCGCTGGTTCGCCCCCACGCTGCGCGTGCACCTGCTGCCGGACTGGGAGACGCTGCCCTACGATCACTTCTCGCCGCACCAGGACCTCGTGTCGGAGCGGCTCGAGACCTTGCACCTCATGAGCCACGATGGCGTCGACGTCGTGATCGTCCCCGTGACCACGGCACTCATGCGGCTCCCGCCGCGAAGCTACCTGTCGGCATACACGTTCTTCTTCAGACAGGGCGAGAAGCTGGATCCCGAGACCTTCCGCGAGCAGCTCACGATGGCGGGGTACACGAACGTCTCGCAGGTCGTGGCCCCGGGCGAGTACAGCTATCGCGGCGGCCTGATCGACCTCTTCCCGATGGGCTCCGTCGTGCCCTACCGGATCGATCTCTTCGACGACGAGATCGAATCGATCCGCACGTTCGACGTCGACACGCAACGGAGCATCTACCAGGTCGCCGAAGTCCGGCTCCTGCCGGCGCGGGAATTTCCCGTCGACGAGGCCGGCCGCACCCAGTTCCGCCGACGGTTCCGCGAGGAGTTCGAGGGCGACCCTTCCAAGCGGCGCGTCTACAAGGACATGGGCAACGGCGTGATCCCGGCGGGCGTCGAGTACTACCTGCCGCTCTTCTTCGACGACACCGCCGTCCTGTCGGACTACCTGCCCGAGGGCGCCCTCGTGGTCATGCACGACGGCGTGGCCGAGGCGACCGCGCAGTTCTGGCGCGACACGCAGTCGCGCTACGACCTGCTGCGCGGCGACGCGAACCAGCCGCTGCTTCCGCCCGCCGACCTGTACCTCCGAGAGGACGAGTTCTTCGGTGCCGTGAAGCCGTTCTCGCGGATCGAACTGGTCCGCGCCGGCAACGGCCGGTCGACCGGGAAGACGGCCATCGCGCTGCCGCCGCTTGCCGTCGACCGCCGCGCGACCGACCCGATCGATGCGCTGCGCCGCTTCGTCGCGACCTTCGACGGCCGCGTGCTGCTGGCGGCGGAGAGCCTCGGCCGGCGCGAGACGATGATGGAGTTCCTGACCGACTACGAACTCGCACCGACGCCGGTCGACGACTTCGCGCAGTTCGTCGCCGGCGACGCGAAGCTGTCCCTCGCCGTGGCGCCGATGTACGACGGGTTCCTGCTGCCGGACACCGGCGTGGCGATCATCACCGAGACCGAGCTGTACGCAGCGACGCCACGAGCGCGCCACGGCCGCGACCGCGAACGGCGCACCTCCGCCGAGAACGTGCTGCGCGATCTGTCCGAGGTGAAGGTCGGCGATCCGGTCGTGCACGAGGCCCATGGCATCGGACGCTATCTCGGGCTCGTGTCGATGGATCTCGGCGACGGCCCCGCGGAGTTCCTGCATCTCGAGTACGACGGCGGGGACAAGCTGTACGTACCGGTCTCGCAGCTGCAGGCCATCAGCCGATACGCGGGTGCCTCGCCGGAGTCCGTGGGCCTCCACAAACTCGGCAGCGGCGACTGGCAGAAGGCCCGCAAGCGCGCCGCGAAGCAGGTGCGCGACACGGCTGCCGAACTCCTCCACCTCTACGCGAAGCGTGCTGCCAGACAGGGCCACGCGTTCACGCTGAAGCACCACGACTACGAAGCGTTCCGCGCCGGTTTCGCCTTCGAGGAGACCGCGGATCAGGCGCTCGCCATCCAGTCGGTGATCGAGGATCTGCAGTCCGGAAAGCCGATGGACCGCCTCATCTGCGGGGACGTGGGCTTCGGCAAGACCGAGGTCGCGCTGCGCGCCGCATTCGTGGCGGTGGCCGACGGCAAGCAGGTGGCCGTCCTGGTGCCCACGACGCTGCTCGCGGAACAGCACTTCCACAACTTCTCGGACCGGTTCGCCGAGTGGCCCGTGCGGCTCGTGGAACTGTCGCGGTTCCGCACGTCGAAGGAGACGGTCGCGGCGCTGAAGGGCATCGAGGAAGGCTCGGTCGACATCGCGATCGGCACGCACAAGCTGCTCTCGAAGGATGTCCGCTTCAAGAACCTCGGCCTCGTCATCATCGACGAGGAGCATCGGTTCGGCGTGCGGCAGAAGGAGTTGCTGAAGCAGCTCCGCGCCGAGGTCGACGTCCTGACGCTCACCGCGACGCCGATCCCGCGCACGCTCGCGATGTCGCTCGAAGGCCTGCGCGATTTCTCGGTGATCGCGACGGCCCCGCAGAAGCGTCTCGCCATCAAGACGTTCGTCTCGCGCTACTCCGAAGGGCTGGTGCGCGAGGCCGTACTGCGGGAACTGAAGCGCGGCGGCCAGGTGTACTTCCTCCACAACGAGGTCGAAACGATCGGCAACTGGGAAGCGAAGCTCGCGGCCCTGCTGCCCGAGGCCCGCATCCGCGTCGCGCACGGCCAGATGCCGGAGCGCGAACTGGAACTCGCCATGCGCGACTTCTACCAGGCGCGGTTCAACGTACTCCTGTGCACGACGATCATCGAGACGGGCATCGACGTGCCCACCGCCAACACGATCATCATCAACCGCGCCGACCGCTTCGGGCTCGCGCAGCTGCACCAGCTGCGCGGTCGCGTCGGTCGCTCGCACCACCAGGCGTACGCCTACCTCCTGACCCCCGACACCGACGCGCTGACCGCCCAGGCCCGCAAGCGCCTCGAAGCGATCCAGATGATGGAAGAGCTGGGCGCCGGCTTCTACCTCGCGATGCACGATCTCGAGATCCGCGGTGCCGGCGAGGTTCTCGGCGAATCGCAGAGCGGCGAGCTGCAGGAGATCGGCTTCAGTCTCTACATCGACCTGCTGAACCACGCGGTGCGTTCGCTGAAGGCCGGCAAGGAACCCGATCTCGAAGGGCCGCTCAACGCGACGATCGAGATCAACCTGCACACCTCCGCGCTGCTGCCCGAGGACTATTGCCCCGACATCCACGAGCGGCTGGTGCTGTACAAACGGCTCGCGAGCTGCGAGACGGCCGATCACCTCGAGAAGATGACCGAGGAACTGGTCGATCGTTTCGGCCGCCTGCCCGATGCCGCGCGCGCGATGGTCGAGACCCATCGTCTGCGGATCCTCTCCGCGCCGCTCGGGATCATCCGCATCGATGCTTCGCCCGAAGCCATCGTGCTCGGCTTCAAGCCGAATCCGCCCGTCGAACCCGCACGCATCATCCAGCTCGTGCAGACCCGCAAGGGTTGGAAACTCGCCGGGCCGGAGAAGCTGCGCATCGAGACGAAGCTCTCCGAGGTCGCGATGCGTGTGGTGCGCGTGCGCGAGATCCTCAAGGACCTCGCCGCACCGGTGGAAGCCCGGCCGCCGCCCCCCGCTGTCCCGAACCGCCGATGAACAGGAGTCCACCGTGAGCGATCCGCACTACGACTTCACCTCCCCCATCGATCGCCACGGCACGTGGAGCCTCAAATGGGACCGCTTCGCCGGCCGCGACGTGATCCCGATGTGGGTGGCCGACATGGACTACCGCACGGCGCCCGAGGTGATCGCGAACCTGCACGAAGGCGTGGCGCACGGCATCTTCGGCTACGTCGAACCGGGGCCCGAGGTCATCGAGACGATCGTCGCGCGACTGGACGCCTCGTACGGCTGGGCGCCGCTGCCGGAGTGGTTCGTCTGGATGCCGGGGCTGGTGTCAGGTCTCAACATCGTGTGCCGCGCGGTGGGCGAACCCGGGGACGACGTGCTGACCGGCGTGCCGATCTACCCGCCCTTCCTGTCGGCACCGGTGAATGCGGAGCGACGATGCGTTCGCGTACCGCTGACGGAGACCGCCGGCTACTGGACCTTCCCGGCCGAGTCACTCGATGCCGCCGTCGGGCCACGCAGCCGGCTCTTCCTGCTGTGCAATCCGCACAACCCGGTCGGGCGCGTCTACACGCGCGAGGAACTGACTGCGCTCGCCGAGGTGTGCGGGAGGCGCGATCTCGTCGTGTGCTCGGACGAGATCCATTGCGGGCTCGTCCTCGATCCGGACCGTCGCCACGTGCCGTTCGCCTCGTTGGGCGAGGATGCCGCACGCCGCACCATCACGCTGATGGCCGCCTCGAAGACCTTCAACCTGCCGGGCCTCGGCACGGCCTTCGCCATCGTGGCAGACCCGGAGTTGCGGCGCCGGATCCACCGGGTGATGAAAGGTCTGATCCACCGTCCGATCGGATTCGGTGTCCGCGCCACGTACGCGGCGTACCGGGACGGGGAGCCCTGGCGCCTCGCGCTCGTGGACGCCCTGCGGACCAATCTGCAGACGGTGCAGGCGCGGATCGCCGCCATGCCGGGCCTGCGCATGGCGACCCTCGAAGCGACGTATCTCGCCTGGATCGACTGCCGCGGCTGCGGACTCGCGAACCCGCTCGCCGCGTTCGAAGCGGCCGGCGTCGGGCTGTACGACGGTGCGGACTTCGGCGCGCCGGGCTTCGTGCGCCTCAACTTCGCCTGCCCGCCCGCGATGCTCGACGAGGCGCTCACGCGCATGGCGCGGGCGCTCGCCCATCGCTGAACATCGCGCGGATCAGAAGCGCCCGATCAACGACACCCGGAGCTGGCGCGACTCCACCGGGTGGAAATGGCGATCGTTCACACCATCACCGCCGGAGCATTCCGGCAGCACGCCCACCTCGTTCCGCATGCACGAAGCGTAGTAGTACGTGATGTCGTCGCGCCGGCTGTTGAGCAGGTTCAGGATGTCGAGGTGCACGCGCAGGTTCTTGTCGATCTGGTAGCCGGTGCGCAGGTTGGCGACCGTGGTGGACTGCGATCGCACCGAGTTGTCCTCGATGAGCGGGCGGGGTCCGAAATGGCGGAACTGCAGCGCACCGAACCACGGGCCGAGACCGTCGACCGTGAAGCCCAGCGTGGCCACGCGATCCACCGCGCCGGGGATGCGGTTCCCCGCCGGATCATCGTTAGAGAACCGCGCCCGCGTGACGGACAGTTCGGCATCGATCAGCAGCCATTCCGTCGGGCGCGCGTAGTTGATCCACTCGATCCCGGTGCGCTGGCTGGGGCGGCTCGCTTCCGTCGTGCCGGCGTCGCCGATGAACAGCAGCTCGGAATCCTGCTTGAGCGTCCAAAAGGCGATCGAACTCTGGATGTTGTCGATGATCTCCGTGCGCATTCCAAGCTCGGCGCCCCGGGTACGCACGAGCGGATTCACGCGATCGACCGGCAGCGACGTATTGGTGGGGTCGACGCGAATCGTGGTGCCGCGGGCGTCGTTGCTGTGGAAACCCCGGCCGGCATTGACGAAGAATTCCGTCTTCGCCCACGGGCCGAAGATGAGCGACATCTTGGGCGACACCATCGTGTCCGTGCGCTTGCCAGAGTTGTCCGCGATGTTGCTGTTCACGTCGAAGCGATAGTGGTCGGTACGCGCGCCCAGCAGTGTGCGGAACCAGGGCAACCACTGCGTCGAGTTCTGCACGTAGAGCCCGATGCTGGTCTGGCTCACCTTGTCCTGGCGGGTGGTCGAGAGCAGCTGTCGCGCCTCCGTGCTGTACAGGCCCACGCGATCGATGGCGTCATGGCGCGTCTGCATGCCGACCGTCGTGATGCTGTCGAGACCGGCGAACGGCGTCGCGAAGGCGTAGCTCGGGTTGAAGCCGTAGACCGTGCGCCGATCGGACTGCTGGAACTGATCGCCGTTGACGGGGTTGTCGAGGAAGTAGGTGAAGTTGGACCAGAGGTCGAGCGCGTACCGGATCATGTAGACATCGGCCTGCAGCCCGCCGCTGCGCCACGGCGTGCGCCCCGAGAACGACAGGCTGTAGCGCGAGGTCCTGCCGCCATTCGTCGGATCGAGATTCCCGTAGCGACCGATCAACCCCTGGTCGACGGCACGCTGCGGAATCTGGTCGGTGGCGTTCCACTGCGAGTCGTAGCCCATCAGCGCGACGTTGAAGCCTTCCCGTTCGGTGCCCCGCGTGTAGCGCAGGACACCGTTCAGCTTCTTCAGCTTCTGTTCGAGATCCCACGGGCCGTTCGCCGTCGCCGCCTCGAGCGCATACAGCAGGGTCCCGGGCCCGAGATCGGAAGAGTTCGCGAACACGCCGCGCTTGAAGTTGTTCGATCCGAGCGTCACGTTCGCGATGCTCGCCGGCAGCTTGTCGAAATAGCGGATGCGCGCAACGCCTGCCGAGGAGAAGTCGCCCTCCTCCGCGTAGTACGGCCCCTTGCGGAAGCCCAGTTTCGAGATCAGCTCCGGGATCATGAAGTTGATGTCGGCATAGCCCTGGCCGTGGCCGTGGGTGGGCATGTTGACCGGCATGCCGTCGACCCAGATCGCGAAGTCGGTGCCGTGGTCGAGGTTGTAGCCGCGCAGGAAGTACTGGTTGGCCTTCCCGTCGCCGCTGTGCTGCGTGACGATCATCCCCGGCACCAGTTCGATCACCTCACCGGTGCGCAGCAGCGGCCGGGTCTCGATCCGCTTCGAAGTGACGCCGCCCTCGCTCGCGGCATCGGAGCTGCCGACCGCCGTCTCGTAGTGACCGATCACGTTCACGGAAGGTGCCTTCACGTCCTGGTGCGCCTGGAGAGATGGCGCCATCAGCAACGAAAGGAGGGCAACAGTGCGGCGCCGTGGCTGCGGCCAGCGGGGTCGATGCATTTCAGGCTCCCGGTGACGGCGCTTGCCCTTTCGTCGGCGCGCCGTCTTTCATGGTCTTTAGGAATCGTGATCGACGACGCCGCCACCCGCCCTGCGCATCCGGCCGGAACACGCACCGTGATGGCAGACCGCCAGCGGCGTCGATCGGCGCGCGCGTATGAAGAATCTTTCGTTCTTAAGATACCCAAGAATCCGACCTGCGCGCAACGGCGAAGTGAGGATGCCGCGGCTCGACCATGGATCGCCGAGGCGGCACACTACCGATCTTTCCAACGAGACGCCCACCAGCGGCGGCAGAGGACACCGTGGAGCGATTCACCATCTCCCTCAGCGAGGACCTCGCCCAGGCCTTCGACGAACTCATCCACCGGAAGGGCTACCAGAATCGCTCGGAGGCCGTGCGCGACATCCTTCGCAGCATGCTGAGCGCCGAGTCGGTGGACCGTCAGGAGGCTCCGTTCTGCGTGGCCAGTCTGTCGTACGTGTATGACCACCATGCGCGGGATCTCGCGGAGCGGCTCACCACGCTGCAGCACGAGCACCACGACCTCGTGCTGTCATCGATGCACGTCCATCTCGATCACGACAACTGCCTCGAGACCGTCATGCTGCGCGGCCCCACACGCGACGTGCAGGACTTCGCGAATGCGCTCATGGCGGAGCCGCAGGTGCGGCACGGCCGGCTCAACCTCGTACCCGTGGAGTTCGTCCGGCACGACGGCCACCACCATCATGTGCACAGCCGCCCGCGTACCTAGGTAGCCTCTGCATAGCCTGATCCCCCTCCTGACCCACCCCCCGGGCGCGCGCCGCCCGCGACTCCCTCCGGATCCATCGATGACCCAACCGCTGCTCTTCACCCCCTTCCAGCTCCGCAGCCTCACGCTGCGCAACCGCATCATCGTGTCGCCGATGTGCCAGTACTCCGCGCACGAGGGCATCGCCAACGACTGGCACATGGTTCACCTGGGCAGCCTTGCTCGCGGCGGCGCCGGCATGGTCTTCATCGAGGCGGCGGCGGTGGCGCGCGATGGCCGCATCACGCACGGCGATATGGGCCTCTGGTCGGAGGCGCACGTGGAGCCGCTCGCGCGGATCAACCGCTTCATGAAGTCCCAGGGGGCCATCCCCGCGGTCCAGCTCGCGCATGCCGGTCGCAAGGCCTCGATGCAGCGCCCGTGGCATGGCAACGGTCCGCTCGATGACACCGACCGCGCCCGCGGAGAAGATGTCTGGCCGGTTTCCGCCCCCAGCGCGATTCCGATGGACCAGGGCTGGCTCGAACCGAAGGCGATGAGCCTCGCGGACATCGCGAGGCTGCGTGCCGACTTCCGGTCGGCGGCGAAGCGGGCGCTGGATGCGGGCTTCGAAGCAGCGGAAGTCCACGGCGCGCATGGCTACCTGCTGCACGAGTTCCTTTCCCCGCTCTCGAACAAGCGCGAGGACGCTTACGGCGGCAGCTTCGACAATCGCATCCGTCTCGCCCTGGAGATTGCCGGGGACGTCCGCACGGTGTGGCCGGACAACCTGCCGCTCTTCTTCCGGATCTCGTCCGTCGACGGCGTCGATGGCGGCTGGACCCTCGACGATTCGATCGCGCTCGCGAAGCGCCTGAAGGATGTCGGCGTCGACGTGATGGATTGCTCCTCGGGCGGACTCATGGGTTCCGCCACGGCGGCGCGCGTGAAGCGCTACCCAGGCTTCCAGGTGCCATACGCGGCCGCCGTGAAACGCGGGACGGGCATGACGACGATGACCGTCGGGCTGATCCTCGAAGCGCATCAGGCCGAGGAGATTCTGCAGAACGGCGAGGCCGACCTCATCGCCATCGGACGCGAAGTCCTCTCGGATCCCCACTGGCCGCTGCACGCCGAGGCCGCACTCGGCATCGACAACGAGTTCGCGTCGTGGCCGGTGCAGTACGGCTGGTGGCTCGACAAGCGGAAGAAGAGCCTCGCACCGCCCGACTCAGGGCACCGCTGAGCGGTCGAGCGTTCCGTCAGGACGGACGAGTCCGATTGACGAGGCCTTTCGTGGGTCGAGTTGCAGCTCGACGCGGCGATGGCTTGGGCACCACGTAGAATCCAGGAACGCAGGCGTCGGGCGGAGCCCGACCCACGGAGTTTTTATCGGCGCCGAGGCATCCATTGGCGAGGAATGTCGTGGGTCGAGCACCGCTCGACGCGGCGATGGCTTGGGCACCACGACGAATCCCGGAACGCGGGCGTCGGGCGGAGCCCGACCCACGGCGATTGTTTGCGGCGACTACGCATCCAGTCGCGAAGCCCCTTCGTGGGTCGAGCTGCAGCTCGACGCTGCGCGGGGTTGGGCACCTCTGCGAATCCAGGAACGCATGGGTCGAGCAGAGCTCGACCCACCAGGCGTTGCTCCAAGCGCAGGCGAATCCCTAGTTGCCCGACACTGCCGCAGGCGCCCTGACCGAAGCGGCGGCACGCGCGTCCAATGCCGCCTTGCGGAGTCGCGCTTCCCGTTCCGCGATACGTTGCCGCAGCTTGGGGATCGCGGCCAGCGCAGCCTTTTCACCTTCGAGGATCGCCAGATGCCGGCTCTCGAAGCTGGCCGTGGTGAGTTCGTGCGTGGCAGGGAGGATCACGACATCGGCCCCGAGCAGTTCCTGGGCTGCGATGGCGCGCCCCATGATCAGGAATGTCTGCAGCAGGATGTCGATGGTGTCGCTCACCTTCGCGCGCTGCGGTTCCTTCGCGATATCGACCGCGACCACGAGATCCGCGCCCATGTCGCGCGCCGCCTTCACCGGGACCGGGCTGGTGAGGCCCCCGTCGACGAACTCCCGGCCATCGATGGTCACGGGGCGGAACACGCCGGGTACGCTGCTGGAGGCACGCACGGCCATGCCGGTGTTGCCGCGCCGGAAGACCATCTGCTCGCCGGAATGCAGATCGGTCGCGACGATGCCGAGCGGCTTCGACAGCCGTTCGATCGGCAACTGCTTCACCGCCTCGTTGATGTAGTTCTGCAGGGACTCGCCCTTGATGAAGCCGCGATTCGGCAGCGCCCAGTCGCTCATCGCCTTCTCGTCGAGCGCCAGCGCCCGTCGCTGCAGATCGAACCCCGTGCTGCCGCCCGCGTAGAGCGCACCCACCACGCTGCCGGCACTCGTCCCGACGACGATATCGGGAACGAACCCCTGCGCCTCCAGCACCTTGATGACACCGACGTGGGCGAATCCGCGCGCCGCGCCTCCGCCGAGCACGAGAGCGATCCGGGGCGGCGGAATGACGATCTCCGGGAGCGGCGGAACGACCACCGGCTCCGCTCGGACCACCTCGGGACCACGGATCGGGACTTCGGGCGACGTCGAGATGGGCTTCGGTGTGGTGCAACCGCCGAGCGCGGCGACAAGTGCAAGAGAGAGGAACGACGTGGCGACACGCATGGCGACCAGCTTTCGAGAAGGGGGCGGTGAAGCGGGGAATCGCGACAGCGGAGGTTAGCGCTGCAGCGACCGAAACGAAAACGGGCCGCGATCGCGGCCCGTCGATGCTGCCCTGCCGGACGGGATACCGGTCAGGATGCGGAGCCCATCTGGCTCTGCAGGTAGTTCTGGATTCCCACCTTGCCGATAAGGTCGATCTGGGTCTCGATCCAGTCGACATGTTCCTCCTCGCTCTCGAGGATGTCCTCGAAGACCTCGCGGGAGACGTAGTCGCCGACGCTCTCGCAGTAGGCAACCCCGGCCTTCAGGTCGGGCAGCGCGATCATCTCGAGCTGCAGATCGCACTTGAGGCATTCCTCGACGTTCTCGCCGATCAGCAGCTTGCCGAGGTCCTGCATGTTGGGAAGCCCTTCGAGGAAGAGGATGCGCTCGATCAGCTTGTCGGCGTGCTTCATCTCGTCGATGGACTCGTGGTACTCGTACTTCTCGAGCTTTTCCAGACCCCAGTTGCCGAACATACGGGAGTGCAGGAAGTACTGGTTGATCGCAGTCAGTTCATTCAACAGCACCTTGTTCAGGAGCTGGATGACTTTCTTGTCGCCTTTCATCGTGAACCTCGCGTACTCAGGGAGGCGCGAAGTATAGGTGGCCCGTGCGATCCGGAGCGTCGGACTTTCCGAGGGTGTGAAACAAGAATGGGAATGAAAACGCGGTGTGTGAGCGCTTCGCGCGCCCATGCGGCGAGGCTGCGAGGAATGACCGGGGACAGCGAGGCAGGGGGAGGGATTGCGGAGAGGACTCGCGGGCGTCAGGCGCACGCCGCGGACATGCAGGCGGCCCGGTTTTCCTGACGGACTTCGTCGAGAAGTGCTTTCGCGTGCGGGGCACAACGCCCGCAGCACGCGGCCACGCCGAGGTCCTTGCGGAGATGGCGCATGGTGGATGCCCCTTCCTCCACCGCTTGGCGGATCTGACGATCGGTCACTTCCTGGCAGATGCAGACGTACATCTCCTCGCCTCCTCTCGATCTGACGGGAGCATTCGACTACGAATGAGAATGATTGTCAATATTGCAACGCGACACGATTTGCCACCCGTCTAGAGCAGTCATGCCGCCTCCCGCGCAGAGGGATACGCATAAATATTTGTTTTAATGTACTTTCTAGCGAAACCCGTGTGATCGACCCAAGAGATCGGTCGCGACGCTTTTACTAATGAGAATAATTCGTGTTAACTTTCCGGTCGTTCAGGCGCATCCAGCGCATGACGTCCCGAAACCACAGAACGCCGCTCCAGCGGCCAGACCACGGAGACAGACTTCATGTCCGACCTCGCCCCCTCCCGCCTGTCGTGGTGCGCCATTGCCTGCCTGGCGATGTTCGGCAGCGCCGCCCACGCGCAGAAGGCGCCGTCCATGACCGCCCCCCGGGTGGACATCATCGGAAAGCGCGACAACCTCGACAAGGTTTCGGGGTCGGGCGACATCATCGATCGCGATGCCCTCGAGTCGACCCGCGTCTTCACCGTGAACGAGGCGCTGCGCAAGGTGCCGGGCATCAACGTCCGGGACGAGGAGGGTTTCGGACTCCGGCCCAACATCGGCATTCGCGGACTGAATCCGACCCGCAGCACGAAGGTCACGCTGCTCGAGGACGGAATCCCCCTCGCCTACGCGCCGTACGGCGACAACGCCAGCTACTACCATCCGCCGATCGAACGCTTCGAGCGGGTCGAAGTGCTGCGTGGCGCCGGCCAGACACTCTACGGCCCCCAGACCATCGGCGGCGTGATCAACTACATCACCCCGAATCCGACGGAAGACTTCAGCGGCGGCATCTCCATCGCCGGTGGCAATCGCGACTACATGAACGCCCACGCGCGCCTGTCCGGCGGGGGCTTCCTGCTCGACGTGATGCAGAAGCAAGGGGACGGCGCCCGCGACAACATCCGCTCCGAGATCGGAGACATCAACATCAAGAAGGTCTTCAAGATCGACGATCGCCAGGGCTTCACCCTGCGCGGGAACTACTACACCGAGGACTCCCAGGTCACCTATTCCGGCCTGACCAACGCCGAGTTCCGGAACTTCGGTGCGCGCTACAACCCGTTCAAGAACGACTTCTTCGAGACCCGGCGCATGGGGCTGTCCGGCACGCACCAGATCGCGCTGTCCGCAGACACCAGCCTGCTCACCAACGTGTACTGGTCGGCCTTCAACCGGGACTGGTGGCGGCAGAGCAGCACGACCACGGATACGCAGTGCGGCACCACCTTCCGTGATGCCCGTATCGCCGGTCAGGCGGTCAATGTCGACGGCTGCAATTCCGCGCAGGGCCGCCTGCGCGACTACTACCAGTTCGGCATCGAGCCACGCCTGCGCACCACGCACACGTGGTTCGGCACGCCATCCGAACTGGAAACGGGCGTGCGACTGCATCACGAGAAGCAGGAGCGACGGCAGGTCAATGCCTCGTCGCCGCTCGGGCGCGCGGGCTCCGTCTCCGAAGACAACGAGCGCGACACGAACGCCTTTGCCGCCTTTGCGCACAACCGGCTTCTCTACGGCGACTTCTCGATCACGCCAGGACTGCGGTACGAGTACATCGACGTCAGCCGCACGGATCGTCGGGCCGGCGGCAACAGCGGTTCCGAGTCGCTCAGTGCGTTCATTCCGAGTCTTGCTGCCACGTACAAGGTGCAGGAAGGGACGACCGTCTTCGCAGGCGTGCACCGGGGCTTCGCGCCGCCGCGGGTGGAGGACATCATCCAGACGGGCATCGGCCCGGTGGCCACGTTCACCAATGTCGGCGCCGAACGCAGCTGGAATTTCGAGCTGGGCACGCGCAGCCAGGTGACGAAGGAACTGGGCATTCAGGCCACGTATTTCCGCAACGATTTCCAGCGGCTCATCGCGGTGGGCAGCATCGCGGGCGGGAGCATCAATCTGTCGCAGGGCGAAGCGCTCTTCCAGGGGATCGAACTGGGCAGCCGCTACGGGCACGCCTCGGGGCTGTACTCCACCGCCGCGATCACCTGGCTGCCGACGGCGGAGCAATCGACGGCCTTCACCCGCGTCGACACGGGCGCGGCCATCGGGGGCTCGGTCGGGGGCAAGCGGATGCCCTACGCACCGAAGACGACGGCCACGATCGGCGTCGGCTACGCGACCGCCGAGGGGCTGGACGTGAATCTCGAGGCCGTCCACGTCGGCGCGCAGTACGCCGACTTCGCCAACATCCAGGATCCGAACTCGGACACGAGCGGTCAGTTCGGCCGGATCGACGCGTTCACGATCTTCAACGCCACGGCGAACTACCAGATCCGCCAGTACGGCGTGACGGTGTTCCTGGCGGTGAAGAACCTGACCGACAAGGTCTACATCGTCGATCGCACGCGCGGCATCCTGCCGGGTGCGCCGCGACTCATCCAGGCCGGTCTGCGCTGGGATTTCTGACCATCGGGGCCCGGTCGGACCGCCGCGGTCAGCGGTCCGACCGACGACCCGCGGGACATTCGACGCACCGGTCGGCCTCGCGCAGGCCCATGCAGCGACCCAGCTCCTCCTCCAGGCAACTCGCCGACCGGCGGCATGCCACCACCCGCACGCCCTCCGACTGCGCCTGCGCACGGAAGCTCTTCATGACGTTGTGGCCGAGGAAGTCCGTGAAGAGGATGAGCAGCTGCACGTCGGCGGGCAACGCCGGCAGCCGGCGCTGATGACTGACGTTGCGACCCGACACGTGCCGCACGATCTGGATGCCGAGTGCTGCCAGGCGCTCCGGGATGTTGCCAAGGCGATCCGCCCCGATGAGAACCGCGTTCATGGGCCTTCCTTGTCGGTTTAGATATGCGAATGATAATGATTCGCATCTACGACGACAAGCAGGCTCGACGGAACCGCACTGAGGCACTTCGGAACGTGCGACTCTCCGGCCATCGTCCGGTGCTTGGACGGACCGGCGAGAACCGGAACCAACCCGTACGGCGGTGGCCTGAACGGCCCGCAGCAGGCGTGTCATCCAACCCACGGCCCGGGCGCTCATCCATGCGTCCGGCCCCAACGACCAAGAGGAGTCTCTCCATGCGTCCCACCACCCGCGCCCTGATCGGCGCCTCGATACTGCTGCTCTGCGGCGCCACCCAGGCCCAGGAGAAGGTGCTCAACCTCTACTCGTCCCGCCACTACGACACGGACGAGGCGCTCTACACCAACTTCACCAAGACCACCGGCATCCGGGTGAACCGGATCGAACTGGGCGATGAGGCGCTCCTGGAGCGGTTGCGCAACGAGGGCGCCAACAGCCCGGCCGATGTGTTGCTCATCGTCGATGCCGCGCGCCTCCACGCCGCGGAACAGGGCGGACTCTTCGCACCGGTGAAGTCCGCCTATCTCGACAAGCGGATCCCGGCTGACCTGAGGAGCCCCGCGGGCCACTGGTACGCGTTCTCGAGCCGCGCCCGGATCATCGTGGTGGCGAAGGATTCGGTGCCGGTGAAGGATGTCCAGACCTACGAAGACCTCGCCGCGCCGCGGAACCGTGGACGCGTCTGCACCCGACCCGGCAGCCACCCCTACATGCTGTCGCTGGTGGCCGCAGTCGCCGCCCACGATGGCGAAGCGCAGGCCGAGGCGTGGGCGCGCGCCACGGTTGCCAACATGGCGCGCCCGCCGCGCGGTGGGGACACCGACCAGATCCGGGCCGTCGCCTCGGGGGAATGCGCGATCGCGCTGACGAACTCGTACTACTTCGTCCGGCTGATGCGCTCGAAGAAGCCCGAGGACCGCGAGGTCCTGGACAAGGTGGTCGCGATCTGGCCGAACCAGGCGACGTGGGGCACGCACGTGAACATCTCGGGCGGCGGCATGGTGCGCACGGCGCCCAACAAGGAATCCGCGGTGAAGTTCCTCGAGTACCTCGCGAGCGACGAGGCACAGGCCTACTTCGCGAACGGCAACAACGAGTGGCCCGTGGTGAAGTCCGCGGTCGCGAAGAATCCTGAACTGGAATCGCTCGGGACTTTCAAGGCGGACCGCCTCCCGATCATGGAGATCGCAACCCGCACGCCCCTCGCGCAGAAGATCGTCGATCGCGCCGGCTGGCGTTGAACAACTGGCGTCTTGCCTCTAACGGCGTCCGAGCGTCCTGCTCGCGAGCAGTGCGGGCAGGATCGCCACCGAGACGATCGCGAGCGACGGGACCGCGGCCTCTCCGAGGCGCTCGTCCCGCGCGAGGTCATAGGCCTGGGTGGCGAGGGTGTGGAAGTCGAACGGGCGCAGCGCGATCGTGGCCGGCAGTTCCTTCAGCGCGTCGACGAACACGAGCAGCGCCCCGACCAGCATCGGCCCGCGCAGCAGTGGCGCGTGAACCCGCCACGCCAGACGCCACCCACCGACGCCGAGCGCCCGCGCTGCATCGTCCATCGATGGCGTGACACGCTGGTAGCCGGCCTCCGACAGGTTCAGGCCGATCGCGAGGAACCGCACGAGATACGCGTACAGCAGCGCCGTCACGCTGCCCGTCAGGAGCAGGCCGAGGTCGATGCCGAAGGCGCGCTCCGTCCACGCGTCCAGCCAGTTGTCGAAGCGCGCGAGCGGAATCAGGATGCCGATGGCGAGCACTGCACCCGGCACCGCATAGCCCAGCGCTGCGAATCGCACCAGCCGTTGAATCCACCGCCCGCCGGCAAGCCGAGCCGACGCCGCGAGCGCGAGCGCCACGACCATCACGATCACCGCGGCGGCCGCGCTCGTGGCGAAGGTCGTCATGGCAGCGTCGACGTAGCGTCCCCACGCATGCACCTCGCCCTCGCGCCAGGCGAGGCGGATCAGGACGCCGACCGGGAGCACGAATCCGAGCAGCACCGGTGTTGCGCACACCAACGACGCGCCCCACGCGACGGCGCCGCGCAGCGGTACGGGGTCGCGTGGCGTTGCAAGCTCGTTGCGCGTCGCGAACCGCCTGCGCCCGCGCAATGCCCGCTCGCCCGCCAGCACCACCATGACCAGCACGAGCAGCACGAGGGCGAGTTGCACCGCTGCGGACCGGTCTCCGTAGCCGAGCCACGCCTTGTAGATGCCGACGGTGAAGGTATCGACGGCGAAGTGCGACACGGCGCCGAAATCCGCCATGGTCTCCATGACCGTGAGCAGCGCGCCGGCAGCGATGGCCGGCCACGCAAGCGGGAGCACCACGCGGCGGAGCACCGAAACGGGCGTCGCCCCGGACGAGCGTGCCGCCTCGACGAGGCTCCGCGGCAGATTGCCGAATGCCGCGCGCGCCGGCAGATACACGTAGGGAAACAGCACCATCACGAAGACGAACGCCGCGCCGCCCACGCTGCGGATCTCCGGGAACCAGTACTGCCGCGGACGCAGGCCCCATTCGGTCCGGAGCCAGGTCTGCACGGGGCCGGAGAACTGCAGCAGGTCGGTGTAGGCGTAGGCGATCACATAGCTCGGCATCGCGAGCGGCAGCACGAGGAGGAAACCGAAGGCACGGCTTCCGGGAAAGCGGTACCCGGCGATCAGCCAGCCGCAGGTGGCCCCCACGAGCACGACACCGACGACCACGTAGAGCGCGAGCCAGCCGCTGGTCGCTGCGTAAGTGCCGAGCCCTGTCCCGACCAGATGCGCCCACGTGACGCCGGCATCGCCGCCGAACAGATGGGTGAAGAGTCCGGCGATCGGGATCGCCACCAGCGCCGCGACGATCACGGGCAACACGGTGGCGGGCCGGAGGGCAAAGCGCATGCGGATGAAGTCCGGGAACGAGGCGCCCGATTCTACCGGCCGCGCCACCTATAATCCCGCCCCGTGTCGACCCTCTCTCCTCCCCTGCTGCGCGTCGAGCGCGTGTCCCATGCCTTCGGCACGCAACGCGTCCTCGACGCCGTGGATCTCACCCTGGCCGCGGGTGAGGCTGCCGCCCTGCTCGGCCCCTCCGGTTGTGGCAAGACCACGCTCCTGCGCCTGATCGCGGGCTTCGAATCCGTGCAGCAGGGCACGATCCGGCTGAACGGCATCGTGGTCTCCGATGCCGCGCACCACCTGCCCCCCGAGCGCCGCCAGCTCGGGATGGTGTTCCAGGACTTCGCGCTCTTTCCGCATCTCACGGTCGCCGGCAACATCGCCTTCGGACTCGGCGCCATGGCGCGATCCGATCGCGCCCGCCGCGTCGATGCGCTCCTGGATCTCGTCGGATTGCCTGGCGCGGGCAGGCGGTATCCGCACGAACTCTCCGGCGGACAGCAGCAGCGGGTGGCCCTGGCGCGCGCGCTCGCGCCGCGACCGCCGCTCGTCCTGCTGGACGAACCTTTCTCGAGTCTCGACGTGGGCCTTCGCGAACAGCTGGCGGCGGAGGTCCGCGACGTGCTCCGCCACGAGGGTGCGGGCGCCATACTCGTCACCCACGACCAGCACGAGGCCTTCGCCTTCGCCGATCGCGTGGGCGTCATGGACGGCGGCCGCCTCGCGCAGTGGGATACGCCCTACGCCCTCTTCCACCATCCAGCGACCCGGTTCGTCGCCGGCTTCGTGGGCGAAGGAACGTTCTTGCGCGGCATCGCAGGACCGGACGGTGTCCGCACCGCCCTCGGCGTCGCGCGCGTCGATCCTGCACCGCCGGATGGCGAAGTCGAAGTGCTCGTGCGTCCCGAAGACCTGATCGTCGATGCTTCGGCCCCGTGCCGCGGCAGGCTGACCGCCCGCCGTTTCCGCGGTGCCATGCAGCTCTGCACAGTGGATATCCCGGGTGGCGAACAGGTGCTCGTCCACGTCCCCGCGGATCACTCGACCGCCATCGGCCAGGAACTCGGCGTGCATCTTGCGGCCACGCGGCTTTGCACGTTCACAGTCTGAATCCGGCTATCTGCTTTTGATGCACAGCAGCCTCTCCCAGGCACGCTAGGAATAATTCCTATTCTTCGCAGGACCCCTCGTCACGTCATGGTCACGGACTACACTCCGTCGCCCGCCGCGCCCCCACGCCGGAGGCCGGCCATGGTCAACAGGATTCCGGGAGAGAGTTCCATGCGACTGCCAACGCCACGCCACCTGCTGGCGATCAGCGCTGCACTGCTGCCTGCCAGCGTGCTCGCCGACAACGCCGCCACCGCCCTCGAGGCCCCCAAGGTCGAGGTCGTCGGCACCACGCCACTGCCCAGCCTCGGGCTGCCGAAGTCCAAGGTGCCGGCCAACATCCAGATCCTGCGCGGATCCGAGATGAATCCGCAGCGGTCCGCGGACCTCACGGAGTTCTTCGACAACAACGCAGGCAGCGTCACGCTCAACTCGGCACAGGGCAACACCTTCCAGCCGGACGTGAGCTTCCGCGGCTTCACGGCCTCGCACCTGCTCGGGCTGCCCCAGGGACTCTCCGTCTTCGTCGACGGGGTACGCGTGAACGAATCGTTCGGCGACACCGTGAACTGGGATCTCATCCCGCAGTCGGCCATCTCGAGCATCACCGTGATGCCGGGCTCGAACCCGCAGTTCGGTCTCAACACGCTGGGCGGGTCGCTGGCCGTGATGACCAAGTCCGGCTTCCAGCATCCCGGCTTCTCGGCGACGGTGACTGGCGGCTCGTTCGGACGCCGCACGGGTTCTTTCGAGTGGGGCGGCCACGGCGAGAAATGGGACTGGTTCCTCACGGGCAATGCGCTGCAGGAAGACGGATGGCGCGACTACTCGCCGAGCAAGCTGCGGAACCTCTTCGGGAAGGTCGGCTACCAGGACGGTGCGACCGACTTCGATCTGTCGTTCTCGCTCGCCGACAACCGTCTCGAAGGCACCCAGGCGCTGCCGCGATCGTTCCTCGGCAACCGCCGGCAGCCGTACAGCTGGCCCGATCGCACGAAGAACGAGCTGGCGATGATCAACGCGCGGCTCAGCCACTTCCTCACGGACACGATGCTCTTCTCGGGGAACGTCTACTACCGGCAGAGGAAGCAGGACACCTTCGCGAGCAACGTGAACGACGAGTGCGCGGATTCCCCGACCGATGTTGCCTGCCTGCAGGCACCCGGCACGGGCGGCAAGGAGGCGCAGGGTTCGAACGAGACGTCCAATCTGAAGCAGAACTCCTACGGCACGACGGCACAGATGTCCTTCCTCGGCGATCTCGCCGGGCTGCGCAACCAGCTTGCGGTGGGCGCGAGTGCCGACCTCTCCGGCATCACCTTCCGCCAGGAGGAGCAGGAAGCCGACTTCGACATCACGCGCGGCACGAACATCCCGCTGGACGTGTTCGAGGCCGAGACGACCATCAAGGGCTCCACGCGCACGCTGGGTCTCTACGCGACAGACACCCTCTCGTTGACCGACCAGATCGCGATCACCGCGTCGGGACGCTTCAATCGCGCGTCGGTGAAGGTGGAGGACCGCCTCGGCAACAAGCCCGCGGTGAACGGCGACCACACGTTCATCCGCTTCAACCCGGCCATCGGTGCCACGTACAGCCCGAACGCGGGCTACACGAGTTACGTGAACTACAGCGAAGGGATGCGCGCACCCACGCCGGTCGAACTCACGTGTGCGGACGAGAACGCCCCGTGCCCGCTGCCCAACGCGTTCCTCGCGGATCCGCCGCTGAAGCCTGTCGTGAGCCGCACGTACGAGATCGGCGCGCGCGGTGGAGACAACGCGGCGTTCTCTTGGAACGCGGCACTGTTCCGCACGGATCTGCGCGACGACATCCAGTTCATCTCGTCGCAGAACATCCAGCGCGGCTATTTCGACAACGTCGGCAACACGCGGCGCCAGGGTCTGGAGATGGGCGGGCGGTATCGCTTCGGCAACCTCCAGCTGGGCGCCTTCTACACGTACCTGAAAGCGACGTTCGAGACACCCTTCGTGGTCAACAGCCCGAACAACTCTTCGGCAGCCGACCTGAACGGCGACACCGTCGCGGGTGAGATCCAGGTGAACCGCGGCAACCGCATCCCGAACATCCCGGAGCATTCGGTGAAGCTTCGCGTCGACTACGCGGTGAGCGATGCCTTCTCCGTCGGCAGCAACGTCATCCTGAACTCGGGCGTGTATGCCCGCGGCGACGAGAACAACCAGGACGTCAACGGGAAGCTGAAGGGCTACATGCTGGTGAACCTCGATGCGCGGTACCAGATCGACAGCCAGTGGCAGGTGTTCGTGCGCGTGAACAACGCGCTCGATCGCAAGTTCGAGAACTTCGGGATCCTGGGCGAGAACTTCTTCCCGGGCGGCGTCTACACGCCGGGATCGGCGTTCTCGGAGCCCTTCTACGGCGTCGGCGCACCGCGCGGTCTGTGGGTGGGCGTGCGCTATGAGATCGGACGCACGCCGAAGCGCACGCCGGGCTGACCGTCTGGTCGCACCAACGAAAAACGGGAGCGCATGCGCTCCCGTTTTTCGTTGCCGACCGCGTGAGCGGTCAGAACTTCATCGAGGCGGAAACGCCGGCGAGGTAGTTGCGCTCTGGGGCGGGGGCGTAGAACTGGCCATTGGCGCCGTTGACTGCGACTGCGCCGATGTACTCCTCGCTGAAGATGTTGTTGACGCGCGCGAACAGCTGCACCACGAACGGATCGAGATTGCGATTCACGCCGACGCGCAGATCGGTCGTCTTGTACCCGGCAGCGAAGTCGGCATTGATGTCGTTCGCGTACACCTTGGTGGCACGGCGATGCTCTAGGCCGGCAAACAGTCCCGAATCGTTCTGCGCACGCCATGTGAAGTCGAAGTAGACGAAGCTCCTCGGGATGCCGGGGATCTGTGAGCCCGAAGCGACATTGCCGGAACCACCGGTGAACGCCTCCGCGAAAGTGGCCTTCAGATAGGTGTAGGCCCCATGCAGACCGAACCCGAGACCGAGGTCACCGGTCGCGGACAGTTCGAGACCCTGGCGTTCGGTCCGGCCGGCGTTCTTGAAAGTCGTCCGACCCACGAACGGCGTCCCATCGACGACGATCTCGTCCTTCGTATAGATCTGGAAGATCGCGGCGTTCACCCGGATGTTGTCGGCGACCAGGCTCTTCACGCCGATCTCGTAGTGATTGCTGGTCGACGGACGGATGCCCAGGTTGAGACCGCTACCCACGTTCTGATACGCGACCTCGATGAGCGTCGGAGTCTCGAAGCTGCGACCCGCGTTCATGTAGATGTTGGTGAGCGGCGTGACGCGCACCAGTGCACCGATCACCGGCGTCCACGCGGAGAAGCGGGCGCCACCGCTGTCGTCCGGGTTCAGGGACGTGAAGAAGTCGGACGACTGGAAGCTGACCTGGGTGTAGCGGAGCCCCACGAAACCGGTGACGGTCTGGATGGGAGTCCACTCGGCCTGGCCGTAGCTGCCCCAGCTCTTGACGCGATTGAATTCGTTGCGCTTCAGGATGCCGATGTTGCCGTTCAGGTTCTCGTAACCCTTTCGATCCTCCAGCGCGACGTCGTAGTCGGCGCCGGCGGTCACCGTCAGCGGTTGATTCCCGAAAAGCGTCGTGTTGCGGGTCCAGCGACCGCCGAGACCCGCATAGTCGCGGGATATGGAGGAAACGCCACCCGAACTGAACGGCACAGCGGCGCCACCGCGAACGGCCAAGTAACCGATGTTGTTCCGCTGCCCGCCGTAGGCCAGAACACGGATCGAATCCTCGCCCGTGAGCTGCCGCTCGTAGACCACACCGACCTGCTTGTTGTCGAGGCTACGACGGGTGTTGAAGGTCGCGGCGTTGGGATTCGCCTGCCGACGGTTCTGCGCCACCTGCGCGGCCGTCAGCGTGAGCGGATCCTGATCGAGTGGCTGGTCGAGATAGTTCGCCGTGATCGTCAGCGTGGCCCGGTCATCGAGCTTGATTCCGAACTTCGAGTTGAACAGGTACCGCTCTGATGAGCTGCGATCCCGATAGCCGTCGGTGGTGAGATAGCTGCCGCTGGCCACGGCGTTCACCGCTCCGTACTGCCCACCGAACTTGAGGCCGTAGCGCTGCGTGCCGTAGCTGCCGATGGAGAAGCTGCCGCTGGCGGTCGGGGTCTGCGGGCCATCTTCCGTGAGGATCTGGACGACACCGCCGGAGTGGTTGCCGTAGAGCGCGGAGAAGGGACCGCGCAGCACTTCGATGCTCTTCGCGGAGCTGTAGTCGAAAAGGCCGCTTCCGCCCTGCCCGTCCGGCGTGCTGGCCGGGATTCCGTCCACGTAGAGCCGCACGCCCCGCGTGCCGAACTGCGAGCGCGCCCCGAAACCCCGCACCGTGATCTGCTGTTCTTGCGCGAAGGTCTCGCGGCTTTGCACGTACGTCCCGGGAACACGCTGCATCGTCTCGGAGATGTTCGCCTGCAGGCGGGCCTCGGTGAGATCGCGGCTGTCGATCGAATCGATGGCGGCGGGGACATCGAGGCTGGATTGCTCGACCCGCGTGGCCGTGATCACGACGGGTGCAGTACGGACCGTGTCGGCGGCGGCCGCAAGATCACCGCACACACAGGCGACGGCAGCAGCTACGCAGTGCAGCGGGAAACGGGCAAGGGGCGGGAGGGTACGGGGGGCCTGCATGGTCCTGATCTCCGGTGGGTGGCTTTCTCTGGGGAAAGCGCAGGGCGGTGTTGTGAAGGATCAACAAGGAAAGGCCGGTACGCATGCGTACCGGCCTCCGCGCCGCGGGGCTCCCGACTCCGGCCGGGATCCATGCGGGCCAACAAACGCCGAAGGCCGCCTTCAGCGGCCTCCGACTCGCGACGCCGCTTCCGCGGCGCCGCGCCACCACCAGCCGCGATTAGCGGTTGGCGATGTACATCGTGACTTCAAAACCAAAACGCATTTCGGTGTAAGCGGGCTTCGTCCACATGATCGTTTCCTTTTGGGTTGGGTTTCAGTTCAGGCACGACCGCGTCCGGTCAGATGCGTATTCTCCGCATCCAGCCACCCGGCACCATCGCAAATCACTGAAAGGCGCCTCATGATTTTCATGAGACTCGCCCCGGTCACCGCCACTGGGGGTCCATGAGGCCGTGCCGCATGGCGATGATCGCCAGTTCCGCCGAGTTGGACGCACCCAGCTTCTGCTTGATGTTGTAGAGGTGCGTGCCGATGGTCCGCGGGCTGAGACTCATCACCTCCGCGATGTCGGCGACGCTCTGCCCCTTGGCGAGCGCCAGGAACACCTTGAATTCCTTCTCGGACAGCATGTCGACCGGGGTGCGCTCGCCCGTCACCTGCTGCACGGCGAGTTCCTGCGCGATCGCGGGCTCCAGGAAGGTGCGCCCCTGCATGACCTGGCGGATCGCCTGGATCAGCGCCTCGGGCGCGCTGCGCTTGGACAGATAGCCGAGCGCCCCGGCCTTCAGCACGCGCTTGGCGTGCATGGCGTCCTCGTGGGCCGTCAGCACCAGGATCTTCGCGGCCGGATCGCGGGCGAGGATCCGGGAGAGCGCCTCCAACCCGCCTATCCCCGGCATCGAGAGATCCATCACCACGACCTGCGGCTTCACTTCCTGAACGCGACGTACCGCATCTTCGCCGCTCTCGGCCTCGGCCACGACCCGGATGTCCGGCGAGCCTTCCAGGAGGAGACGGAACCCCATGCGGACGACGGCGTGGTCGTCGACCAGCATCACTGAAATCGGCTCGCTCATGGATGCTCCCTGTACCCGTTCACGCTGTGGCCTCGCCCGGTGGAACGACCGCTGGGTTCAGGGGTAGCTCGACACGGACCCGCAGACCTTGCCCCGGCGCACCATCGAGCGTGAACTGGCCACCCAGTGCCTCTGCCCGCTCGCGCATGCCGAGGAGCCCGAACCGCGTCGCGCGCTGGGCCTCGGGTTCGGTGAGGCCGCGGCCATCGTCCCGCACCTCCACCAGCAGCCGGCGATCGATGCGGCGGACCTGGACTTCGGCGCGACGCGCGCGGGCATGCTTGACGATGTTGGTGAGGCATTCCTGGACGATGCGATAGACGGTGATGTTGACGGTCTCGCCCAGTGCCGAGACGTCGCCCTCGACGTCGAGCGTGAAGATCATGTCGGGGTGCAGTTCGCGCCATCGACCCACGGCCTCCTCCAGCGCATCGCTCAGGCCGAGATGGTCGAGCGCACTGGGACGAAGCTGGCGGATGATGCCATGCACGGTGTCGTAGATGTGCCCGGCCACCTCGACGATGGTGCGCGCACTGCGATGGATGTCGGGGTCGGTACCCTCGGTCCGCTGGGCGATGACCGTGCCGATCGTGCGCACGGCCGTGACGCATTGGCCCAGTTCGTCGTGGAGTTCCCGCGCGATGACCCGGCGCTCCTCTTCCAGGCTGGCCTGGATGATCTGGGTAAGGCGGCGGTTCTGCGCAAGCTCGGCCTCGGCTTCGCGCGCGCGCTTCAGCTGGGTGATGTCGCGCATCGTGGAGATTTCGCCGATGACGTCACCCGAGACGGGATCCACGAGCGGTGCCGCTGCGAGCGCGATGTCCAGCTCGCGACCATCGCGCGTGCGGCGGCGGGTTTCGAGATGGTCGATGACGCCCCTTGCCTGCAGGCGTTCGGACTGCGCCGCCAGTTCCGGCTCGCGCTCCGGCGGCGTGATGAGCCGCACGGACTGACCGACGATGTCGGCTGCGGGGAAGCCGAAGAGTCGCTCGGCCGCCGGGTTCCAGTACGAGACCCGCCCGTCGACGTCGTGGATCATGATCGCGTCGCTCGATTGCTGGGCGATGAGCGCGAGGCGACGGTTCTCGGCCTGACTCTGCTCCAGCGCGTCGGCCATGCCATTGAAGGTGTGGCTGATGGACTGGAACTCCGGCACGGGAAAGCGCGGAAGGCGGACGTGCAGCTCACCGCGCTCCATGCGCTGCAGACCGTCCAGCACCGCGCCGACCGGTCGTAGGGACCGTCCGATCAGGACGAACACCAGGACATTGGTCGCGACGAGAAAGGTGGCCACCGCAGCCACGAGGTTCTTGATGTCGTCCCAGGCGTCGAGGACCGCCCGGGAGGGATCCACGGTGACCGTGAGATTCCCGCCGCGCACCGGCAGATTGATGACCGGGAGCTGCGGCCGCACGAGCGCCACGAACCACGCAGGCGCCTCGCGCCCCACCTTGTAGACCGACGGCGGCGACACGTAGAGCAGCTTGTCGTCGCTGTCGAAGAACTGGAGATCGTGCGCCCGCACGCGACCGAGTTCGCGCAGGAACTCGAGGAGCAGATCGTCGGCATCCCCATCGCGGGCGATGGTGCCGGAGTCCCGCACGACCGTGGTGAGGAGCTGCATCGTGACGCGGTTGGCGCCTTCCATCTCCTCGCGGATGGCGCGACGCGTGTCGTCGATGACGATCTTCACGACGGTCACGGTGAACAGCACCGTGAAGACGGTGAGCAGCAGGTTGATGCGGAAACGCAGGCTCACGGGGCACCGTCCGGAAGGTCAGCCGGGCGCGCGCGCGGCATCGGCTGCGGCCACCAGCGCCCGCTCGAGTGCCGGATGCGAGGACGCGTGCTTCGCCGACTCGACGTACGTGAGGCGTGCGGCGGGCCATCGGCCGGCAAGCTCCCAGGCGGTGATGGGCGGGCACACGAAATCCATGCGCCCGTGCAGGAGCGTCGCAGGCAGATGGGCGATGCGGTGCACGTTGTCGAGCAGTTCACGGTCACGCAGAAAACAGTCGTGCGCGAGATAGTGCACCTGGACCCGGGCACGGGCGACGGCACCGGGCGCATCGGTGGTCGCCGGTGCCATCGGCTGTGCCTCGCCGATCGACATGATGGCGGTCTCGTAGGCATTCCACCGGGCGGCAGCGGCTGCCGCCACGGCGGCGTCCGGATGATTTAACGCCGAATCGTAGGTCCGGACGAGCGCCGGCCACGAAGCGCCCGGAGCGATCTCATACAGACGCTCCCACGCTTCCGGGATGAACTGGCGCAGGCCGACGAAGTACCACTCGAGTTCGCTGTGCGAGGCGAGGAAGATGCCGCGCAGCACGAACCTCGACACCCGCTCGGGATGCGTCTCGGCGTAAGCGAGCGCGAGCGTGCTGCCCCAGGAGCCGCCGAAGAGCATCCAGCGCTCGATGCCCAGCTGCTCTCGCAGCGCCTCGATGTCACCGACCAGTTGCGCAGTCGAGTTCTCGGCCAGGCCACCGAGCGGCAGGCTGCGTCCGCAACCGCGCTGGTCGAAAAGCACGATGCGATAGTGGGCAGGGTCGAAATAGCGCCGATGGTCCGGCTTCGTGCTGCTGCCCGGGCCACCGTGCAGGAAGAGCACCGGAACGCCATCGCGCCGCCCGCTCTCCTCGAAGTACACGCGATGACCACCCGGACGATCGAGATGCCCTTCGAAGTTCGCTGCGAGCGGCGGGTACAGCGGCGAGGCCTGCGTGTCGGGCATGGTCAGCGGTCTTCGATCTTGAAGTTGTAGGGGATGGACAGCTCGGGCGTGCGCTCCGGGGCGCGCCCCAACCGGCTCATGGCAGCGACGGCGGCGTCGAGCGCAGCATCGTCAAGGGACTTGTGCCCGCTGGACTTCCGCACCCGGGCTTCGACGAACTTGCCGCGCGCATCGTACGTGAGCACGAGTTCCACCGTCCCCTGCAGACCGGCGCGCTCGGCCATGCGCGGATAGCGGATGCGCTTCTGGATCTCGCTGGCCACGCTCTCGGCGTACTTCACGGCCGCCGCGCGATCGTAGCCATCGCCACGGGGCACGCCACCCAGCGTCGGCCGTGCACCGGCGACAACGGCACCCTGCGGCCCGCCGATGCGTGGCGCCGCATCCCGTCTCGGGTCGATGGCCGGCCCCGAGACAGTCGGCGCCGGCGTTGCACGCGCCACCGGGGCAGACGGCGACAGCGGCACCGGGGCGATCGTCGGCCGATCCGTAGGCGGCCTCGGTGCGGGCGGCGGCTCCCGACGGATTTCCGCCACCGGGGGTGCCGCGGTGAGCGAAGGCCGCAGGGCACCCGGATCGTCGCGGATCACCGGGGAACTCGCCGCGTCGGGCCCGTCCGGCAGGCGCGGACGCGATGCCGCCGCCGGATCCGGTCGCGGGTCCGGCCTCGGCTCCGCGCGCGCAGTCGCGGCGCGAACGGGGGCCGCGGAAGGCAGGGCAGCGGACTCCACCTTGACCTCGGAACCGACCGGACCGCCTTGTATCGGAGGCGGCGGACTCTGCGCGGCGACATCCCGGCGGGGTTCGGTGGCCGGTTCGGGACGCGGGGTCGGCGCTGTCGGACGGACCGACGCGGGCTGGGGCATCGTGTCACCGGCAACATCGCCTCGGACGGTGGCTGCGGGAGGCGGAGCGACCTGCGGACGAACGCCGAGGTCGGGGCGCGGGGCGGCGGCGATCACCTCACGCCGTGGCTCCGCCGGCACGTCACGACGCGTGACCGGCTGCACCTCGGCGGAACCGGGCGCCCTCGCCTCCAGCTTCGGCACCTCCGCCCGGGTGTCTACGCGGACCACCGGCGCCAGGTCGGGGCGCGGCACTGCGACGTCGCGCCTCGGCTCCGCCGGCACGTCACGACGGGTGATCGGTTGCACATCGGCGGAACCGGGCGCCCTCGCCTCCAGCCTCGGCACCTCCGCCCGGGTGTCTGCACGGACCACGGGCGCGAGGTCGGGGCGCGGCACCGCCACGTCGCGCCTCGGCTCCGCCGGCACGTCACGACGGGTGATCGGTTGCACATCGACGACGCCGGGCGCCCTCGCCTCCAGCTTGGGCACCTCCGCCCGGGTGTCTGCGCGGACCACGGGCGCAAGCTCGGGGCGCGGTACCGCGTCGACGCGAGGTCTGGACTCGGTGCGCGGCACGGCGAGATCCGCGACCGGCCGCGGCGCGATGTCGGCCCGGGCTTCGAGCCGCGGCAGCGTCGGCGCGTCGGCCCGTATCGCCGCCGGAACCTCGGCCTGCACCCTCGTCCGGGGCTGTTCTTGCGAATCCCGCTGCACCGACGGCAGCGGCTGGGATGGCGGCGCGACCTGTGCGGCGAGGCGCGGTGCGACGACCACGCGGCTCTTCGCGGCTGCAGGCTTCGCGGCCGCCGTCGCACGGGCGCTCTTCACGGGCACCGGCTTCGGCGGATCGGGGACGACGACGGGTGGCGGCGGGGGCGGGGGCTTGCGCGGCGGCTCGATCAGCTTCACCTCGAGCACGGATCGCGGCGCCGGTACAGGCACCTTCACCGCAGGTCCGAAAACGAAGAAGAGCACGTGCGCCACGAGGGAGAGGACGAGTGCAAGCAGGAACGGATGATCATCCGACCATCGCGCAGCGGCCCCAGGGGATTCCACGGCGACGACCCGGGCCGACGACACCGTGGGGGCGCCACGCGTGACATCACTCACGGCGTTCCGATCTCATGAAAATCATGAGCGCAGTTTGATGATTTTTTCGTGTGAACGGGAGAGCGCATCCAAGACACTAACGACCAGTGATGCAGCGATGATGCGCTGTCGGGATTCGGAAGCAGGGCCGGCAACGACCCGCCCTCCGAGATCGGTGGCGCACAGCAGGAAGCGATGCATCCGGATTGAGCGCACGGGGGAATCTCCTGTGCGAATTCGAAGAACTCTATCATCTGGAGGTTGCCATGTGGAGCAAGCCCGCGTACACGGAAATGCGTTTCGGTTTCGAAGTGACGATGTACATCGCCAGCCGCTGAACGCGGATTGACGAGATCGCAAAGGCCCCGCGTGTCGGGGCCTTTGCGTATCGGGAACCTGCCCATGACGCCGCCCGCGCCGAGCGGCTTCACGGAGTGGTCCAAGGCGCAACGTCCCAAGTACACGCAGGCAATCGGTACAGCCGCCGCACCCTCGCATTCGTCCTGACCTGCAGCATCCAACGGACCCAGCCATCACGATGAAGATTCGCGTACTCGGAGCCGCCGCCGGCGGAGGTTTCCCGCAATGGAATTGCAACTGCCCGAACTGCGATGGGTTGCGGAAGGGAACGGTGAATGCGCGGGCGCGTACCCAGTCCTCGATTGCGGTGAGCGGCAATGGCGTCGACTGGGTGCTCTTCAACGCATCGCCGGACATCCTCGCGCAGATCCGCGGATTCCCGGCGCTTCAGCCGGCGCGGGCGCTCCGCGATACGGGCATCCGGTCGGTGGTCCTCATGGATGGCCAGATCGACCACACGACCGGCCTCCTGATGCTACGCGAAGGCAAACCGCTCGAGTTGTTCTGCACGGACATGGTCCGGGAGGACATGACCACCGGGAACCCGCTCTTCAACATCCTGGGCCACTACTGCGGCGTGAACTGGCACAGGCTGCCCATCGAGCCCGACAACCGGTTCTCGGTGGTCGGTGGTGAGCATCTGGAGTTCACGTCCGTCCCCCTGAAAAGCAAGGCGCCGCCCTACTCCCCGCACCGGGAGAATCCGCATATCGGCGACAACATCGGCATGCGGATCCGCGACACGCGGACGGGCAAGGTGCTGTTCTATTCGCCGGGTCTGGGTGAGATCGAGCCGCACGTGGTCGCGTACCTCGAGGAGGCCGACTGCGTGATGGTGGACGGCACATTCTGGACGAACGACGAGATGGTGACGTTGGGCATCTCCAGCAAGCGCGCCCGGGACATCGGCCACCTGCCGCAGTCGGGACCCGGCGGAATGATCGAGGTGCTGAAGCCGCTGCGCGCATCGCGCAAGGTGCTCATCCACATCAACAACACCAACCCGATCCTGAACGAGGACTCCCCGGAACGTGCCGAACTGGCCCGCGTCGGCATCGAGGTCGCGTTTGACGGGATGGACATCGAACTGTAGGCACGGAGGCACACCACATGGGCATCGCCGAGAATCTGCCGTGGAATCGCGAAGAGTTCGAGCAAAAGCTTCGTGCGAAGGGCGACCGATACCACATCTATCATCCGTACCACGTCGCGATGAACAGCGGAAAGCTGACGCAGGCGCAGATCCGCGGCTGGGTCTGCAATCGCTTCTACTACCAGTTGGCGATCCCCGTGAAGGACGCCGCAGTGATGTCGAACATGCCCGACCGGGATCATCGGCGTCTCTGGATCCAGCGCATCATCGATCACGACGGAACCCAGGGCGACGAAGGCGGCATCGAGGCGTGGCTCACGCTGGCCGACGCCGTCGGGCTGGATCGCGCCGAGGTGACGTCGCTGAAGCACGTGCTGCCGGGCGTGCGGTTCGCGGTCGACGCGTACATCAACTTCGCGCGCACTCGACCCTGGCAGGAGGCGGTCTGCTCTTCGCTCACCGAGCTCTTCGCGCCGGAGATCCACAAGGAACGCCTGGCGAACTGGCCCCAGCACTATCCGTGGATCGACCAGGCGGGTTACGCCTACTTCCGCAAGCGCCTGTCGGAGGCCCGCCGCGATGTGGATCACGGCCTGCGCGTGACCCTCGAACATTTCCGCACGCCGGAGCAGCAGCAGCGCGCGCTGGACATCCTGCAGTTCAAGCTCGACGTCCTGTGGACCATGTGCGATGCGATGATGGTGAACTACGGCATCGGCGAAACGAAGGTCGGCTGACGATGGCAACCCCGAAGCGCGTTCCGTTCGATCACGACACCCCCATCGCGATTGCGAAGTACTACCGGTTCCAGTGGGAGCCGGCGCAGGAGTGCCACGTACTCCTGTTCCCCGAGGGCATGGTGCAACTGCCCGGCAGTGGGGGCGAGATCTTCAAGCGCATCGACGGCGCGCGCAGTCTGAACGCGATCGTCGCCGAACTCGAACAGGCCTACCCCGAGGCGGGCAGCCTGCGCGCCGACGTGGTGGATTTCTTGGAGGTGGCTCATGGAAACGGCTGGATCCGTACGAGCGCCGGTGCCTAAGCCGCACTGGCTCAATGCCGAACTCACGTACAAGTGCCCGCTGCACTGCGTGTTCTGCTACAACCCGATCGACTACGCGAAGTTCGGCCCGGAACTCTCGACCGACGATTGGATCCGGGTGCTGCAGCAGGGACGCGAACTGGGCCTGGTGCAGCTCGGCCTGTCGGGCGGCGAACCGCTCATGCGCGACGACCTCGAGATCATCGTCGCGGAGGCCGGGCGCCTCGGGTACTACACGAACCTGATCACATCGGGCATCGGGCTCACCGAGAAGCGCATCGCCGCGTTCAAGGAGGGCGGGCTGAACCACATCCAGCTCTCGTTCCAGGACTCCACGCGGGAGATGAACGACTGGCTCTCCAGCACCAAGACCTTCGAACTGAAGAAGCGTGCGGCGGAACTCATCCAGAAGTACGACTACCCGATGGTGTTCAACTGCGTGATGCATCGCCACAACCTGGATCACACGAAAGAGATCCTGGAGATGGCCGAGACGCTCGGCGCAGAGTACGTGGAACTCGCCAACACGCAGTTCTACGCCTGGGCGATGAAGAACCGCGACCAGCTCATGCCCACTCGGGACCAGTTGCAGCGCGCAGAGGCGGTGACCAACGCGTTCCGGGAGCGCGTGGGCGACAAGATGAAGATCTACTTCGTGCATCCGGACTACTACGAGACGCGGCCGAAGGCCTGCATGAACGGATGGGGGTCCATCTTCCTCAACGTCGCCGCCGACGGCGTGGCGCTGCCGTGTCACGAAGCCCGGATGCTGCCGGGCATCGAGTTCCCGAATGTGCGCGACCATGATCTGAAGTGGATCTGGAACGAATCCCCCGCCTTCGGAACGTACCGCGGCGACACCTGGATGCAGGAGCCCTGCCGCAGCTGCCCCGAGAAGGAGAAGGATTTCGGCGGTTGCCGCTGCCAGGCCTTCATGCTCACGGGCGACGCCACGAACGCGGACCCTGTCTGCGATCTGTCGCCCCACCACCATCTGATCACCGAACAGGTGGAGAAGGCCCAGCGACCGCAGCTGCCCGCCAACACGAAACCGATCGTGTTCCGGGACGATCGCAACTCCCGCGCGCTCGCGGCGGGTGAGCAACCGCCCGTGACGACCGCCTGAAACGCGACCGGGGACGACGGGCATGGCCCGCCGTCCCCGGCGTGAGTACGGGACTACGAAGCGTCGTCAGTGGTGGTGTCCACCGGCACCGTGGACGTGGCCATGGGTCACCTCTTCCGGGGTGGCCTTGCGCACTTCGGTGACGGTGCACGAGAACTTCACGGTCTTGCCTGCGAGCGGATGATTGGCGTCGACCACCACGCTGTCGGTGCCCACCTCGGTCACGGTATACACCGCGATGTGATCGGATCCCTGCGCCGTCCCCTGGAACTGCATCCCGACCGCGACGTTCTTCGGAAACAGGTTGCGCGGCTCGGAGCGGATCAGCGCCTTGTCGTAGTCCCCGAAAGCCTCGTCGGGCGTCAGAGGAATCACGCAAGCGTGTCCGGACTGCTTGCCGTTCAACTCGGCCTCGACGCGCGGGAAGATGCCGTCGTAGCCGCCGTGCAGATAGGTGATGGGAGCGTCGGTCTTCTCGATGAGCGCGCCTGCCTCGTCGAACAATTCGTACTGCAGCGACACCACGGTGTTCTTCTCGATCGTCAAGCTCATGCCATCCCCTTCACCAGATTGAGTATCTCGGCTGCATGCCCCCTGGGGGTCACCCCATACATCACGCACGCGAGCGATCCGGTGCGATCGATGATGAAGGTGGAGCGCTGCACGCACCGCCTGCGCCGACCTTCGTATTCCTTCTCGTTGAGGACCCCGTACTTCGCGCAGACTTCGCCGTCCTCGTCGGACAGCAGCACGATCGCCAACCCGTGCTTGTCGCGGAAGTCACCATGCGAGAGGCAGTCGTCCATGCTCACACCCACGACGACCGCGCCCGCCTTGCGGAACTGATCGTCGAGATCGCTGAAATCGATGGCCTCGATGGTGCAGCCCGGTGTGTCGTCCTTAGGATAGAAGTACAGCACCACGTTGTACTTGCCGAGGAATTCGTCGAGGCTCACCATTTCCATCTCTGCATCAGGCAGATCGAAACGTGGTGCGGCATCTCCTACGTTCAGCATGAAATCGAACCCCCTCAACACCTTCGACTTCCCCGGCACTGCGCGGCCGATTCTAACTGAATTCCCTTGCGCGACCGCCCTTCCCGCCACCCGCGATGCCGTCACGGAACAAGCTTCTCGATGAGTACCCCATCCCCTCTGGGCGCATTGTCGCCGACACGCTTCATGCGCGATTCGTGGCACCGGGACGCACAGTTGATCCGCCAGGCCATTCCCGATTTCACGGGCCTGCTGGACCGGAACGGGATCCTGGGACTTGCGTGCGATCCGGATGTCGAGTCGCGGCTGGTGGTGCGGGAAGGCCGTCGCTGGCACCTCGAACACGGCCCGTTCTCGATGAAGGATTTCGCCCGGCTGCCGGCGGGCAACTGGACGGTGCTGGTCCAGGGCGTGAACCTTCACCTCGACGCCGCCGACCGCCTTCTGCACCGGTTCGACTTCGTACCCGCCGCGCGGCTCGACGATCTGATGGTCAGCTACGCAGTCCCGGGAGGAGGCGTCGGGGCGCACTTCGACTCCTACGACGTCTTCCTGCTGCAGGGACCGGGGCGACGACGCTGGCGCGTCGGCCGCCAGCCGTCCCATGAGCTGCGCCCCGGCGTACCGCTCAAGATCCTCCAACGCTTCGTGCACGAGCACGAATGGGTGCTGGAACCGGGGGACATGCTCTACCTGCCGCCCGACTACGCCCACGACGGCGTCGCGCTCGACGAATGCTTCACCTACTCGATCGGATTCCGTGCCCCGTCCCGCACGGAGTTGGCCGGCGAGTTCTTCTCGGATCTGGCCACGCGTATCGATCTCCCGGGACGCTACGCCGACCCAGGACAGCCCGCGACCCGCGCGGCCGGCCGTCTTCCCGCCCCGATGATCGATGCGACCGCGGATGCGATATCCGCCGTGCGCTGGAATCGATCCGACATCGCGGACTTTCTCGGCGTGTACCTTTCGGAACCGAAGGCGCACGTCTTCTTCGATCCGCCCGAGAAGGTGCCATCGCCTGCGACCTTCGCAAGACTGCTCGCGCGTCGAGGCGTTGCCCTCGACCGCAGGAGCATCCTCCTGTACGGGCCCAAGGCCGTGTACCTGAACGGCGAGTGCATAAGATTCCCGCGCGGCGTCCCGAAGGCGCTCATGGAACTCGCCGATCGACGAGCGCTCACCACCAGCGACGTCCCCGGGGCGGTGGTCCGGCTGCTGCGCGCGTGGTTCGCGGATGGCTTCCTGACAGCGCGGTCCACCGCCGAGGAGGATGACGATGCATGAAGAGGAGGAATCGACAGCGGCGATCCGTCGCCCGCTGTCATCGGAAAGCGACCATCAACTGGCGCTGGACGAGGTGCTGTTGCGTGCAAGGCGCCACGTTTTCATCTTCGATCGATCGCTCGATACGCGCTGGGACAGTCCGCAGCGTGTGGCGTGTCTTCGGCGCCTCTGCCTGGGCAGCCCCACGCATCTGCTGCGGATCGCGCTGCACGATCCGGAGTCCATGGTCAGGAACACACCAAGACTCCGCACGCTGCTCGCGCAGTGCGCGCACGTGATGGCAGTGCACAAGACCCGCGACGAGGCCCGACGGGCAGAAGACCCCCTGGTGATCGTGGACGGCCGGCATTTCGTCCATCGGTTCCACGCCGACCTGCCGCGGGGCCTGCTGGCGATCGACGATCCGGAGAGCGCCCAAAGCCGGATTCAGCGATTCGACCAGATCTGGGCAGCATCCGACCCTGGTCTGTCGGGAACGACCTTGGGCCTTTGAAAGAAAACGGTTTTCACCACTGGTAATACTTTGTAAGAGCCTGTTACAATCGCACTCATCGTTTGGGTCGAGTGCAGTAAGTCCCTGCCCGAACGAACAATTTCAGTTCACAACCGCCCATTTCAAGGAACTACTATGACTCGTGCCCTTATCGCCGCCGCCGTTCTCGCTCTGACCCTCGCTGCCTGCGGCAAGACGGAAGAACCCGCGCCCGCCCCGGCGCCGGCTGCCGAACCTGCCCCGGCGCCCGCTCCCGCCCCCGAAGCTCCGGCACCGGCCGATGCAGCCGCCCCGGCCGCACCCGCCGACGGTGCTGCTCCCGCTGCCGATGCAGCAGCGCCCGCCGATGCACCCAAGGAAGAAGAGAAGAAGTAATCCTGCGCTGGCTATCCGCCAGCGTGGAGAGAAGCCGACCCTCAGGGGTCGGCTTTTTTTTTGTTGAGATTTCGCGACGCGTGCACCTCGAACCCCGCCCACCAGCGCCGGTCAGCCGGGACCGATCTCGCGCCAGTCCAGGCCCGCGAACTGATCCGCCACCCCGATCCACGCAGGCTCGCAGCCCACGACGCGGGCGAGTGCCTCCCGGGCCAGGTCGACGGTATTGTTCTTCAGTGACAGGTGCACGGCGATGAGATGCCTGAGTCGGGAGCGATCGAGGCTGGCGAGCAGATCGGCTGCGGCGGCATTCGAGAGGTGTCCGAAGTCGCTGGCGACCCGGCGCTTCAGGCCCGGAGGATAGGGCCCGGTCTGAAGCATCCCGACGTCGTGATTGCATTCCAGGGCAATCGCGTCGCACCCGGTGAGCATCGAACGGATGTGCGCGGTCGCCGAACCGACGTCGGTCAATACGCCGAAGCGCGCCCGTCCGTCCGCGAACACGTACTGGACGGGCTCTCGGGCGTCGTGCGGAACCGGGTAGGGTTCGACATTCACATCGCCGACGGAGAACGCCTTGAAGCCCTCGAGGATCTCGACACGAACGCCGTGGAAAACGAGGCCGGTGCCTCGAAGCGTGCCTTGTGACAACCAGACCGGCAGGGCGAAGCGCCGCGCGAATGCCGGGACGCCGCCGATATGGTCGGAATGCTCGTGTGTGACGAGGATCCCCGTGAGGTCAGCGGGCGACAACCCCAGGCGCGCGAGGCGACGCACGGCGTCGGCCACCGGAAACCCGCAATCCAGCAGAAGCGTGGTCGCACCGACCTGCACGACCAGGCCGTTGCCCCGGCTGCCACTGCCCAGATACGCGAAACGCACTGGCGGTGTTGCCGTTCTTCAGACGGACCGTGGGGACCCGGACGACTACTTCAACTGCTCGACGAGAAGGCCGAGGATGCGCTTGGCCGTTTCGGACTTCTCCGGCTCGCCATCCTTCCCGAGAACCCTCACCTCCGTGCCGCTGCCGGGCTGCCCCGCCACGCGAACCCGGTATTGGACCGGTCCCGGCTTTTCGTCGCTCCGCCAGAAGGCGAGCTTGGAAACGCCCGTCCGCTTGATGGGCGCTGCATCGGGATCCTGGTACTTCACGAAGTAGACACCATCGGCCCGGTTGCGGTCTTCGACCATGAAGCCGACGCGATCGAGTGCCAGTCCGACGCGGCGCCAGGCGCGGTCGAACGCATCGGGCAAGGCCACCGCCGTGCCATCGCCCGACGTGACCAACGAGGCCTGCGGCGGAGTCACATCGGCAGCGCGAGCCACCGCCTTGGCCTGCGGTTCATCGAGACCCATGCGCTGGGCGAGGCGGGACAGCATGAGCGCTTCGAGCTCGGTATCCGTCGGCCGTACCTGCCAGCGCGTATTGTTGTCGTGCTCACGCACATGGACTTCGGCCATGCCCTTGTGGCTCACATAAACCTCAGTGAACCCATCGGCGCCACGTTCCAGGCGCGTCCGGAATTTATCGCGCTCCGGCAGGGAGACCACCCCATCGAGGGCCCTGTTGATGATCCCGGTCAGACCGCCGACGGGGATCTTCGCGCGATTCTCGGCCCAGTCGGTTTCCATCCAGCCAGCCCGCACATCCTCGGTATCGATGAGAAATCCGTTCTCCTGCCAGAAGTCCCGGACGATCGGCCAGACGGCATCGGGTGGCGCCTTGACCGCAAGCCATCGCTGGATCCCGCCGCGTTGCATCTGGACTCGCTCGATCGGCGGCAGGACTGCGACGGGCGCTGCACTCGTCGAGGGCGTGCCACGCGACTGCTCGTACTGCGAAAACGTGTTCTTCTGGTCCGTATCGGGAACCGAATAGCGCGATCCCGTGGGCGGTGACGCGAGGTCAGGCGGCACTTCCAGAGGGGGCAGCTTGCCGGCGGACTTGTAGTCGATCTTCTTGCCCTCGAAGACGCTGCCGCAGCCGGCAAGAACCGCTGCGGCCACCAGCGCCGCGATCATGCCGGCGCCCGGACACCCCCATGCCATCCACTTGCTTTCACCGATCGTCACATGTGCTCCGTTGTTCAAGCTGCCTGTACCGCGCGGGAAACGCCTGCCTGGTCCATCGCGCCGCGCAGAACATCAAAGTGCTGGGAGGAAAGCGGGGTCAGCGGAAGGCGGATGCCTTCCCCGACGAGCCCCATCTGGGCCAGGACCCATTTCACGGGAATCGGATTCGCTTCCACGAAGAGATGCCGGTGCAGCCCCTGCAGCCGGTCATTGATGCTGCGGGCACGGACGTTGTCTCCGGCGAACGCCGCATCGCACATCTCGCGCATGAGGCGCGGGGCCACGTTCGCGGTGACCGAAATCACGCCGTGGCCGCCCATCAGCATCAGCGCGAGACCGGAACCATCGTCGCCGCTGTATACGGCGAACTGTCGTGGCAGGCGCTTGAGGAGGTCTGCCCCGCGCTCGAGGTTGCCGGTGGCGTCCTTGATGCCCACGATGTTCGGGACGGATGCCAACCGGATCACGGTGTCGTTGTGCAGATCGGCGACCGTGCGGCCGGGAACGTTGTAGAGGATGGTGGGCAGCGGCGAAGCCCCGGCGATCGCGGCGAAATGGCGATAGAGACCTTCCTGACCGGGCTTGTTGTAGTACGGGACGACCGACAGCGCCATGTCGGCACCGGCGTCGTACGCAAAGCGCTGCAGTTCGATGGCCTCTCGCGTGGCATTGGCGCCGGTTCCCGCAATGATGGGTACCCGGCCGCGGTTGTGCTCGATGGCGGTCCGGATGAGCTGGCAGTGCTCGTCGTAATCGACCGTGGGGGATTCCCCGGTGGTGCCGACGACCACGATGCCGCTCGTCCCTTCGGCCACGTGGAAATCGATGAGCTGGCGGAAGCGTTCGAGATCCAGACTGCCATCGTCGTGCATGGGCGTCGCGATCGCGACGAAACTCCCAGTGAGCATCTTGCATCCCCCGTGAAAGGCGGAATTCTAACCGAACGACCTGGCAGACGCCCTCCAGGGCATACAGCTCACCAGCCCGGGACGCTGCCCCGGACGGCGGCGATCCGCTGGACCAGCGCCGGGGCGGGACGATCCACCCGACGATCCTCGTAGGCCACGACGCGGAGTTGACCCGCCACCGCCTCCAGCAGTTCTGCGGGCCGCAACAGAAAATCCGGATTGGACGGACGGCCGAAACGCTCGTTGCCGGCGGCGAACGTTTCGTAGAGCAACCAGCCGCCGGGCGCGACGGCCCCGACGATATGCGGAAACAGCGGCCGATGGAGGTAGTTCGTCACTACGACGACACCGAATGTGCGTTGACCGAGCGGCCAGGTCCCGGTTTCCAGATCCGTGACCTGCGGTGTCACCAGCGCCTCCATCCCCGCCCATACGGTGATCGCAACGTCTCGATCCACGGCCATCACGGGATGTCCGCGGGATGCGAACCAGCGGCTGTGCCGACCGCCTCCGCAGGCGAGATCGAGGACGTCGACACCCGGCGCCACGACGCGCGACCAGCGGCGGATCCAGGGAGACGCCGCGGCACGCATCGACCCTCCACACGAAGCACTCATGGCACGGGACGCATCTGTTCGAGTGCGCGCATCATCGCCGCGACACCTTGCTGCGAAAGACTTTCGATCATGGGAACGACCAGCGGCACGGACAGGTAGAACATCATGAAGCCCAGGGCAAGGGTGACCGGAAAACCGACGGCAAAGATGTTGAGCTGAGGCGCTGCCCGGGTCAGCACGCCGAGCGCCACGTTCGCCACCAGGAGCGCTCCGACGACCGGGAGCGACATCATCAGACCGGCACGGAAGATCTCGCCGCCCCACGCCACGACCACGCGCAGCCCGGGCGAGCCCACGGGCTCGAGCGACACCGGCAGCGTCCGGAAGCTCTCCGCGAGCGCCGTCAGCAGCAGATGATGCCCGTCCATGGCGAGCAGCGTCAGGATCGCGATCAGGCCGTAGAACTGCGCGACGATCGGGGTCTGCCCGGATCCCTGGGGATCGAAGAAGACCGCGAAACCGAGACCGACCTGAAGGCCTGCCAGTTGCCCCGCCATCTCCGCCGAGGCCACGACGATACGCGCCGTGAATCCCATGGCCACCCCGATGATGACCTGTTGCGCGAGGATCAGCAGCCCCGCGGCCGAGGCAGGATCCACCGCGGGCGGAGGCGGCAGCGTGGGCGAGACGACCATGGCGAGCATCAGTGCGAGCAGGACCTTCACCCGCATCGGTACCGTTCGGTTGCCCAGGACCGGCTCGGCAGCGATGAAGGAAAGGATCCGGACGAACGGCCAGCCGACCACGGCCAGCAATTCGGCGAAGCGCGCGACGGAGAGCTCGATCAAGGCCGCGCCTCCCGGGTCCGGATCAGCCGATGATCTGGGGAATCGAGGAGAAGAGCTGCCGAGTGAAATCGATGAGCGTGCCGAGCATCCAGGGGCCCGCCAGCAGAAACACGGCGAACATCGCAAGCAGCTTGGGGATGAACGACAGGGTCATCTCGTTGATCTGCGTGGCTGCCTGGAAGATGCTGACGATCAGGCCCACGACGAGGGCGGTGAGCAGCAACGGCGCCGAGATCAGCACGAGCATCTGCAGCGCCTGCTGGATCAGCGTGATGACGGACTGGGGCGTCATGGGGGAGTCTCCGGCTAGACGTAGAAGCTGCGGACGAGGGACCCGATGAGCAGGTTCCAGCCATCCACCAGCACGAACAGCATGATCTTGAACGGCAGCGAGATGATCACCGGCGACAGCATCATCATGCCCATCGACATGAGCACGCTCGACACCACGAGGTCGATGATGAGGAACGGAATGAAGACGACGAACCCGATCTGGAACGCCGTCTTCAACTCCGAGATAACGTAGGCCGGCACCAGCACCTTCATGGGCACCTCCTCGGGGGTCTTCACGGCGGGCGTTTCCGAGAGCTTCATGAAGAGAGCGAGATCCGCCTCGCGCGTCTGGCGGAGCATGAACGTACGCAACGGCACCGCGCCTTTCTCGATCGCCTCGTCGAACTTCATCTTCTCTTCGGAGAGCGGCTTGTACGCCTCCGTGTAGATGCGGTCGAAGACCGGCGCCATGACGAAGAAAGTGAGGAAGATCGAGAGCCCGACGAGCACCTGATTGGGCGGCGTCTGGATGGTGCCGAGCGCCTGCCGCAACAGGGACAGCACGATGATGATGCGTGTGAAGCTCGTCATCATCAGCAGCAGCGCCGGCAGGAAGGACAGCGCCGTCAGGAAGATCAACGCCTGCAGCGACAGCGAATAGGTCTGTGTGCCGCCGGGGCCGGGAGCCGACGTGATCGCTGGCAGGCCCGCCTGCGCCGCGGCACTCGACGCGACGACCGACAGGACGATGAGCGCGAGCGCGCGGGATGCGAAATTCATGCGGCGGATTATACGGGCGGGGGCCCGCAATCCGTGCTCAGTGACCCTGTCCCTTGAGCGCCTTGGCGAGCCACGTGGAGAAGTTGCGGTCCGCCGGAACGATCCCCGAGGCATCCGCCCGGTCATGCGGCGGGCGGGGCATCGTGCACAACGCGTTCACGTTCTGGCTCGTGACCCCGGCGACGATCCACGTGTCCGCAACCTCGACGACGACGACCCGCTCCTTCGGCCCGACCATGACGCCACCGACGATGCGCGCCGGCCCCCCGCCGGCGCCGGCGGCGGGCAGATAGCGGCGCGCCAGCCACGCTGCGCCGCCGATGACCAGAAGCACGACCGCGAGTCCGAAGACAACCTGCAGGAGGGTCGATGTCGCACCGGGTGTGGCCTGCGCGGTCGCGTCGGCCGCGCGGGCCGCGGCAGCCGCGCAGACCAACAGCAGGCTGACGGGGATGCGCAGTCTCATCGGTTGAGGCCGCGCAGCCTCTCTTCGGGCGTGATGATGTCCGTGAGCCGGATGCCGAACTTGTCGTTGACCACCACGACTTCGCCCTGGGCGATGAGGCAGCCATTCACCAGCACGTCCATGGGTTCGCCCGCCAGGGCATCGAGTTCGACGACCGATCCCTGCGCAAGCTGCAGCAGGTTCCGGATCGCGATCTTGGTGCGGCCGAGTTCCACGGTCAGGGTGACGGGGATGTCGAGGATCATGTCGATGCGCTGCGTCGAGACCCCCGCGAGCGCATCGGCCTTCAATTCCTGGAACACCCCCGAGGAACGAACGGCGGGTGCTTCGGCCGGCATCGCAGGTTCAGGGGCGGTGGCCTGCTGTTCCGCCAGCGCCGCCGCCCAGTCGTCGGCGGAGATGTCGTCCTTGTCCTCGTCAGCCATTCGGTCCTCCTTGATCGGGCGGCGAGGGCACGCGGACCCGCTCCACCTTCAGTGCGTACTGTCCATTGGAAACCCCGTACTTGCACTCGAGGACCGGGATTCCGTTCACCGTGGCTTCGAGGGTCTCGGGTACGGCCAGGGAGATGACGTCCCCCACCTTCAGTTCCGTCAGATCGCGGAGCGTCACGCTCGCCTCGGCCAACTTCGCCACGAGTTCGAGCTTGGCATCCTGGACCTGTTCGGTCATGAGCCGCACCCAGCGGAGATCCGACTCGGCGCGATCCGCCTGGAAGCTGCTGTAGATGGTGTCGCGGATGGGCTCCAGCAGCGAGTACGGAAGGCACACGTGGATGTCGCCGCCACCGCTACCCAGATCGACGGTGAAACTTGCCGTGACCACCACCTCGGTGGGCGTGCAGATGTTCGCGAACTGGGTGTTCATCTCCGACCGGACGTACTCGTACTTGAGCGGATACACGGTGGACCACGCCTTCTCGAACTCCGTGAAGACGACATCCAGGATGCGCATGATCACGCGCTGCTCCGTGGGGGTGAAATCCCGCCCCTCGATCCGCGTGTGGATCTGACCGTTCCCGCCGAAGAGATGATCGACCACCTGGAAGACGAGCGTCGGCTCGATGATGATGAGCCCCGAGCCGCGAAGCGGATTCGCATGCACGACGTTCAGGTTCGTGGGGACGACCAGATTGCGGATGAAGTCGCTGTACTTCTGGACCTTGATGGGATTGATCGAGATCTCGGCCGACCGGCGCATGAAGTTGTACAGCCCGATCCGGAACAACCGCGCGAAACGCTCGTGAATGAGTTCGAGCGTGGGCATGCGCCCGCGGACGATCCTCTCCTGCCGGCCGATGTCGTACGAGCGAATGCCGCCCGCATCCTGTTCCGTGGAGGCTTCCTCGGTTTCACCCGTGACGCCACGCAGGAGCGCATCGACTTCTTCCTGGGAGAGGATGTCTTCTGCCATCCGCCTATTGAATTACAAAGGAGGTCAGTAGCACGTCCACAGCCCCTTTCTTGGGCTTCCACTTGAGCGCATCGGCGTGCTCGGGGGGCGACTTGTAGAGCCCGATGGGCTTGTTCACCGCGTCGCGGATCTCGACGCGCAGGCGATTCTTCCCTTCGACCTTGTTCAATTCATCGACCTTCTTGCTGGTCAGGATGAGCAGGATGCCGTTGCGAATCTCCGGCAGGTGCATCTTGATCTTGTCGGCGATATCCGGCGTCGACACCTTCAGATCGATGCCGACCTGAAGATAGCGATCCGACGCTTCCGACGAGAGATTCACCGTGAACGGCTCCAGAGAAACGAACACCGGGGGCTTCTTCTTGCTGTCGTCCTCGGCTTCGTCTTCGTCATCATGCCCACCCCCTGCATCCTCCGCCTGCTCGGCATGCTCATCCGCCGGTTTGGCGTGCCCCTTGGCCTTCTTCTTGCCGCCCAGGAGGAACCAGGCTGCGCCGCCACCCGCCAGCGCCAGCACCACCACGAGGGCGACGACGATGATCAGGAGCTTCTTCTTCTTTCCACCACCACCGCCCTCGCCGTCTGCGGGGGCTGCTGCTGCCTTTCCGGACATGTTTTGCCTCTATCGTTGACACATTGGGACGCACATGTCATCGGCTTGCCGCCGCCATTATCGAGACCAGTGCCTCGACAACAGCACGAAAAAGGCAGAAACGAGAATCTTTCTATTTATAAACAAGGGATTTGCGCTGAAACTTTAGGTGCTTTGTAACTCGCAGTCGAAGAAATTGCAAGAAAAACTGCGAGTTGCACCGCTTCGCGCGAAAAAAACGCCCGCGGCAGCGGGCGCTGGCGCGGGCGATGGGGCCGACGGAATCGGCCCGAGGAGGAGAGGATTCGGCGGGGCGTCAGGCGAACAGGTCGACAGCTCGCATGCCGCCCACGGCGCCGGTCCAGCGACCGGACGTCGCACCCGCCCCGGCGACGGACGACACGTCGTCGGGTCCCCGGCGCGCGCGCCCCTGTTCCTGACCGCGGTTGTCCCGCCCGGAGTTGGAATCGGCACCGACGGAGACGTTGCCCAGGGAGAGACCCGCCGCCGCGAAGGCTTCGGAGAGTCTAGGCGCCGCAGCCTGCAAGGCTTCGCGGACGGGCGCGTGAGCCGAGAAGAACGATACCGTGGCCTGCTCGCCCTGCATGCTGACGTGGACCTCGACCGGCCCGAGATTCGGCGGGTTGAGATGAAGCTCGGCCGAGGGCTGGCGGGCCTGCCCCAGCCAGGTGACGCGGTCAGCCACCGCCTCGCCCCAACCGGTGGCGCCGAGCGGCTGCGAGACGGTCAACCGCAACGCCGAGGGGTCCGACGCACGCCTGGACTCGGCGCTGCCGGCTGTCGGCACGACCGAGGTGGGCACCTCGGATGAGCTCAGCGCGCCGGGCCCCTTTTCCGCGGATGCGAGGTCGTCCCGCTGGACCTTGAACACTGGACCGCCTCGGCGAGTGGCACCGGGCTCGTCGGCCTGGAACTTCGTGGCCGCTTCGGCAACATCTCCGGCCCTGTCGGTCCGTGCACCCGCAAGGGCACTGCGGTCCGCTGCATTGAAGGCTGCGCGCCCCGCGAACGTGCTCGTCGCGCGGACCGGCGCCGCATCGTCGCTCTCCGGACCGGACGTCGCCGCGCCCATCGCACGGGCAGCCAGGGATGCCAGATCAAGGGGCTGTTGCCGCCTGGCATCCTGGCCCGGGCCCAGCAGGCCGATGAGATCGGCGGCAGGGAGCGCCGGAGATGCCGTCCCGTCGACCGGCATGCCTTCGGCGTCTTCGGCGGTCGAGTCCGCACTGGCCGGTTTCTCCGGGGCCGACTTGTCCATCTGCGACTTCAGCACCTGCCCGAAGCTCGGTGCTCCGTCGGCCGCGCCCGCGTCGGCAGCGGGAGCGGTCTCCTGCGTGGGCGGGGCGGCAATTTCGGCCGGCTTGGTCGGCGAAGGCGGCAAGATGGTGTTGGTCGTCATGGCAGAACTCCGTCTGGTGATCGGTGTGGACCCTCAATGGCAATCGCCATGCCATCCAGGATGACGTTGTCCCGCCCCCCTCACCCGGACTGCTGCGCCTTGATGGCAGCGACCCGCACCGAGAACTCGTCCTCGCGCTTGCGCTCGGCCTTGGCCTCCCGTGCCTGCTCGGACTCGGCATGCCGCTGCGCCAGCGCATCCATGGCCTGTACGCGACTGTAGGCGGCCACCCACGCCTCGCGCGCGCCCTCCCACATCGCCCGCTGACGGCCGCAGTCCACCCGCTGGGCATCGATCGCCTGGGCGAGTCGCCCGAGGAACGCTTCGAATCCGCGCAGCCTGCCTGCCTCGATGCCAGCGGCAAGCTCGGCGTCCCGCTGCATCTCGTATTCGCCGCGGAATCCCTCGAGTTCCGCCAGCTTGAGTTCGGAGTTGCGCAGTCGCCCCGCATGCCCTCGAAGCGCGGCCGCCGCATCGTCGAGCCGGCGTTTCGCAAGTTCGCGAGCCGCTTGAAGCGGAAACGGACGCGCCACGCTCAGGGCTCTCCGCCCAGGGCTGCCGCGAGGGCGAGGCGCGAAGCCGGGTAGTCGGAGCGTTCACCGACGTCCTGCCGGAGGAAGGCCAGGAACTGCTCGCGCAGGCGCAGCGCCTCGTCGATGTCCGGATCGGCGCCGCGGACGTAGGCGCCCACGTTGATGAGATCCCGACTGCGGCGATACGCGGAATAGAGCTGCTTGAAACGCCGGGCGATCCGCATCTCGTCGGACGTGACGATGTCGTTCATGGCACGGCTGATGGAGGCCTCGATATCGATCGCCGGATAGTGCCCCTGCTCCGCGAGATCCCGTGCCAGCACGATGTGGCCGTCGAGGATCGCCCGCGCGCTGTCGGCCACGGGATCCTGCTGGTCATCGCCCTCGGTGAGCACGGTGTAGAAGGCCGTGATGGAGCCCCCACCGCTGTCGCCGTTGCCGGCCCGCTCGACCAGTTGCGGCAGCTTCGCGAAGACCGACGGTGTGTAGCCCTTCGTCGCCGGCGGCTCGCCGATCGCCAGCGCGATCTCGCGCTGCGCCATCGCATACCGCGTGAGCGAATCCATGATGAGCAGCACGTTGCGCCCTTCCTCCCGGAAGTGTTCCGCCAGCGCGGTTGCGTAGGCCGCGCCGTGGATGCGCAACAGCGGAGGACTGTCCGCCGGTGCCGCCACCACGACGGACCGCGAAAGCCCTTCGGGCCCGAGAATGTTCTCGATGAACTCCTTCACCTCGCGCCCGCGTTCGCCGATCAGGCCCACCACCACGACATCGGCCTCCGTGTAGCGCGCCATCATCCCGAGCAGGACGCTCTTGCCGACACCGCTTCCAGCGAACAGGCCGAGGCGCTGCCCGCGTCCGACCGTCAGCAGCGCGTTGATCGCGCGTACGCCGACGTCGAGCGGCGCGCGGATCGGCGCTCGGGACATCGGATTCAGCGGGCGGCTGTACAGGGGAACCTGGCGATCGAAGGTGACCGGGCCGCGGTTGTCGAGGGGCCGCCCGGTGCCGTCGAGCACGCGACCGAGCAGCGACCAGCCGACGCCCACCTGGCGGGCCCGGTCCTCGGCGCGCCGGCGCGGGATGAAGTCCACCCCCAGGCGGGGCGTGCGCACGGCACCGGCCTCCACCGGCAGGACGAGGGCGCCGGGTTCGAGACCGTACACGTCGGTGGCCGGCATCAGGTAGAGACGATCGCCCGAGAACCCGACCACCTCGGCATCGACGCGTTGTCCCGACGGCGCGATGACGTAGCAGGAGTTGCCGACCGGGAGCTTGAGTCCGACGGCCTCCATCACGAGACCCGCCACCCGGGTGAGGCGGCCGCTCACCGTCCACGGTGCAACGTTGGCCGCGGCCGCGTGGCAGTCCTGGAAATACTTCTGCCAGCGGCGGATGCGACTCATCCCGGGCTCCCGGAGATGCGCCGCCGGCAGGCAGGCATCAGAGATTCAGATCGAGCCATGCGTCGTCCCGACCCAGACTCGCGACCACGCGCCGCCAGCGCGTCTCCAGCGTCGCATCGACCTCGCTCGCGCCCGTCTGGAACTTGCACCCGCCGCGCTCGATGGCACCGTCCTCGAGGATGGTCCAGGGCCATTCCCCGGCCTGATCGATCTCGATGGCCTGCCTGACCAACACCGCATCGGCCGGGTTCAGGATGAGCTTCGGCGATTCCCCCAGCCCCTGGAAGCCCTTGGAAACTTCGCGGATCACCGCCATCACGAGGTCCGGCCGGACCCGGAGGGACGTTCGCACGATCTGCTTGGCGAGTTCGAGAGCGAGTGACAGCACGTCGTTGGCGATGCCCTGCTCGAGATCCTCGACCAGATCGCGGAGGTGACCGACCAGGAGCCGGAGGGACGCAACCTCGGCCTCCCCGGTGGCGTAACCCACCTGTCGGCCGGCCTCGAAGCCGGCCTGGCGGGCTTCGGCCCGGGCAGCCTCCAGCTCCGCGCGTAGTACCGCCTCCGGATCCTCGGCCAGTGCCGGCACCGGCATCGCCTCGGACTCGTGCGCGGCGCTCGAAGCCGGCGACGGAAGGTCATCCGGCACGATCGCGGGTTCGGCTGGGTCGTCCCCGAGGGGCTCGGAAGCCGGCGCGGCGAAATCCCCGAGCGCCCAGCCGCTGAGGCCGGAGGCCCGATCGGCCCGGATGATCCGGCTACGAGACAAGCCCCTCGTCCCCCTTGCCGCCGAGCTGGATCTGGCCTTCGTCGGCCAGGCGGCGGACGACCTTCAGGATCTCCTTCTGCTCGGACTCCACCTCGGAGAGCCGGACCGGGCCCTTCGACTCGAGATCCTCGCGCAGCATCTCGGACGCCCGCGAGGACATGTTCTTGAAGATCTTCTCCTTGAGAGGCTCGGAGGTGCCCTTCAGAGCAACGACCAGCGTCTCGGACTGCACTTCGCGCAGGAGCAACTGGATGCTGCGATCGTCGAGGTCGAGCAGATTCTCGAAGACGAACATCTTGTCCTGGATCTTCTGGGCCAGCTCGGCGTCGCTCTCCTTGATGAACTCCGTGATCGACGCCTCGAACGTCCCGCCCATGAAGTTGAGGATCTCCGCCGCGACATCGACCCCGCCCAGCGAACCCTTCTTCACGCGTTCGCCGCCCGAGAGCAACTGTGAGAGCACGTCGTTCAGATCGCGCAGGGCCGTGGGCTGCACGCCCTCCAGCGTTGCGATACGCAGCATCACGTCGTTGCGCGAACGCTCGGTGAAGTTGCGGAGGATCTCGCTCGCCTGATCCGGATCGAGGTGAACCAGGATGGTGGCGATGATCTGCGGGTGCTCGTTCTTGATCAGCTCGGCCACCGACACGGCATCCATCCACTTCAGGCTTTCGATGCCCGCGTTGTCGTTCACCTGGAGGATACGATCGATCAGCGCGCCGGCCTTCTCGTTGCCGAGCGCCTTCGTCAGCACGCTGCGCAGGTACTCGTCGGAGTCGGTGGACATCCCCGCCTGCGATTCCGCCTCGGCGAGGAAATCGCGGCACACGGCGCTGATGCGCTCGTGCCCGATCGTCGTGATCTTCGCCATCTCGGTTCCGAGCTTCTGGACTTCCTTCGGCCCCAGGAACTTGAAGACCTCGACGGCGGCCTCTTCGCCCATCGACATGAGCAGCACCGCGGCTCGATTGATACCGTCCTCAGCCATCTCCGGTCACCCAGTTCTTGATGATCTGTGCCGCCAGGCGTGGATTCTCCTTGGCGATCGCGCGCATGAGCCGCAGTTCGCGCTCCTGCTCGGTCTCCTCGCGGGGCGTTTCCGGGGTGGCGTCCGCAGGGCTGCCACCTTCGCCACCGACACCGCCCTCGCCGCCGGCTTCCCCCTCGCCCACTACCGATCCGCCGCCCCCGTCAGCGCCCGCGCCCTCCGTCACGGGTTCGGGCGGCTGGGCGAGCTTCACGACATCGCGCACGCCGGCGCGAACGATCAGGAGGAACGTCAGCCCCAGTCCCAGGAGAACCAGCCACTTGCCACCCTCCATCGCGAGCGGGATGTTGGCCGGATCCTTCCAGAAGGGCACATCGTCCTCCTCGACACCGACCCGGAACGGCGCATTCACGACGTTCACCGTGTCGCCGCGCTCCTTCGTGTAGCCCATGGCCTCGCGGACCAGGTTCGTGATCTGCGCCATCTCGGCGTCCGAGAAGGGTTGCAGCTTCGACTTTCCATCCTCGACGAGCTTCTTGTGATTGACCACCACAGCGACGGAGAGTCGCTTCACGGCGCCCACCTCGCCCTTGGTGTGGCGGATCGTCTTGTCCAACTCGAAATTGATCGTGCTGTCCTTCTGCGCCGTGGTCGCCATGGGCAGGGGGGTGCCTGGAGGCTGTGCACCAGCCTGCGGCGCGACCAAGGGGGCTGCCGCGGCACCCGGCGGCGTGTTCGACAAGGCGCCCGGCACACCCTGTGGGGGTTGGGGTGTGCTGCTCTGATTGTCGGTGGACTGCTGACTCCGGATCGCCTGGTCCTTCGCATCGCTGTTCGGCTTGAACGATTCGGATGTCTGCTCGACCTCGGAGAAGTCGAGCGTTGCAGCCACCTGAGCGCGCACGTTGTCCGGACCGGTGATCGGCTTCAGGATGCTTTCGATGCGCCGGACGATGCTGTTCTCCACCTGATGGAGGTACTCGAGCTGCTTGCGATCGAGCCCCGCCACACCGGTTTCGTCAGCCGCCCCGGACAGGAGATTGCCCCGCTGATCCACCACGGTGACCTGGCGGGGGGACAGCTCGGGAATCGCCGAGGACACGAGATGCACGACACCGGCCACCTGGCCCGGATCGAGCACCCGGCCGGGACGAAGCTGCACGAGGATCGCCGCGCTCGGCTTCTGGGACTCCCGGACGAACACGGAGGGTCGCGGAATCGCGAGGTGGACACGCGCCTCCTCGATCTCGGGCATCGCCTGGATCGTGCGGGCGAGGTGCCCCTCCAGCGCCCGCTGGTAGTTCACCTGCTCGACGAACTGACTCACCCCGAATTTCTGGGACTCCATCAGTTCGAAGCCCACGCCACCGCTCTTCGGAAGGCCCTGTGCCGCCAGCTGCAGGCGGACCTTGTAGACCATTTCCGACGGGACCAGGATGGCGCCGCCCCCCTCCGCGATGCGGTACGGGACGTTCATCTGGGAAAGCTGGGAGAGGATGGCACCGCCGTCCTTCTCGGCGATGTTGGCGAAGAGAACCTTGTATTCCTGGCGACCCGCAGTGATCAGAAGCACCACCACGAGGGCGATGACACCCGCGACGCCGGCGATCAGACCGATCTTCCGACCGTTGCTCAGCTGATTGAAGCCCCGCGTCAGGGCGAGCAGGGTTTCGCGGGGAGTCTGTGCCATGAGCGGAACGAGCCGTCAGCTCAGACTTGCATGCTCATGATTTCCTGATACGCGGAGACGAGGCGGTTGCGAACCTGCACCATGGTCTGGAAGGACAGGCTCGCCTTCTGGAGCTGGACCATGACGTCCTGCAGGTTGACGTTCGGGTCGTTGGCGTCGAAGGCCTGCTGCATCTGCGTGCCTTCCTGCTGTACCGCATTCACTTGATCGAGCGAGGCCTTCAACAGGTCGGCAAAATTTGCCGCCCCGGCGGACGAAGCTGCCGGCTCCTGGCCGGATGCCTTTGCCGCCGCCTGGCGCAATTCCCCGAGAAGTTGATCGATGCCTTGCGTGTTCATGTGAGTCCGGTTAACCGCCCTGGGTGAAGAACCATCGGAGAAGCGCCGCATCTGCGGACCGCGAAGTCCCGTGCGCCCTGTGAATCAACACTCCGTCCCGGGCACTCAGGCAAACTGCGTGCCGTGTCGGTCGCCTGCGCCATGCCTTGCCACGGTCAGTCGGCGAAGTCGTCACCCCCGCCCACTGCCGGCACCGGGTAACCTTCCCGGCGGTACTGCTGAAGCTTGTGTCGCAATGTGCGCTCGCTCATGCCGAGCGTGCTTGCCGCGGCCCGCCGCACACCGTGCGCGGCCGCGAGAGTGTCGAGGATGTGGCGACGCTCGAGGCTGCGTATGTCGGTGGGCTCGGCTTCCTGCACGCCACCGGCTGACCGGGGGAGGCTTGCTGCCGAGGGCACGACCGGTGCGTCGGTCTGCACTTTCGGAAGCACCAGATGTCGTGTCTCGATCGACGGTCCGGATGCGAGGATCATCGCGCGTTGCATGACATTTTCCAGCTCGCGGATGTTACCGGGCCACCTATAGGTGGTCAACGAAGCCTCCGCCTCGGGCGAGAGCGAATACGAAGTCTGGCCACCCCCGATGCCACGGGCAAGGATGCGACGCGCGAGGGGCACGATGTCCCCGCGACGCTCGCGCAGCGGAGGGTTGTGGAGCGGGAACACGTTCAGCCGGTAGTAGAGGTCCTCGCGGAAGCGTCCCGCCGCCGCCTCGGCCGCCATGTCGCGGTTCGATGTCGCGAGTACGCGTATGTCGACGGGAACCGGCTTGCGCCCGCCGACCCGCTCGACCTCGCGCTCCTGGAGCACCCGCAACAGCTTCGCCTGCAGCGCCAGCGGCATCTCGGAGACTTCGTCGAGGAGCAGCGTGCCCCCGTCGGCCTGTTCGAACTTGCCTGTGGCCGCGCTCAGAGCGCCCGTGAAAGCGCCCTTCTCGTGCCCGAACAGCGTCGACTCGAGGAGGTTCTCGGGAATCGCCGCGCAGTTGATCGCGACGAACGGCTTCGCAGACCGGTGCGACAGCCGGTGCAGGGTCCGGGCGAGCACCTCCTTGCCTGTCCCGCTTTCGCCGGTGATCAGAACGGTGGCGTCCGTGACGGCGACGCGCCTGACCAGCTCGAGCACTTCCCGCGTCACCGGATCGGCCGCGATCACCTGGTCATCCTCGCCGTACGCTGCCGGCAGCATGTGCCTGACGATCTGCTGCAGCAGGACATCCGGCTCGAAGGGTTTGGTGATGTAGTCGCAGGCACCGAGGCGCATGGCGGCCACGGCGCGATCGATCACGCCGTACGCGGTCATCAGGAGGACCGGCACGTAGGGCTGGCGCCGCTTCACTTCCGCGAGCAGCGTATGGCCGTCCATCGGCTTCATCTGGACGTCGCTCACCACCATGCCGACCCGCGTCTTCTCGAGGATCGCCAGGGCGTCCTCGCCGTCGACGGCTTCGAGGACGTCGTAGCGGGCGAGCCGCACGGTGTCGACGAGCGCCTCGCGCAGCGCGGCGTCGTCCTCGACGATCAGGATGGGCAGGGGCCTCACGCCGGACTTTGCGACCCCGCTCATGCGGCCACCGCTTCGAGCGTGACCGGAAGATTCACCGTGAAGACGCTGCCGGCGCCCGGCGAGGAGGTGACGGACACCGCGCCGCCATGCGCTTCCACGACGTTGCGGACGATCGCGAGGCCGAGTCCGGTGCCCTCCTGCCGCGTGGTGAAGAAGGGCTCGAAGAGGCGCTCGTGGATGCCGGGGTCGATCCCGCGTCCGGTGTCGTGCACCGCAATGGTGGCCGACATACCCGAGGCGGACGCGCTGAGCGTGACGCTGCCGCCAGGCTCGGTGGCCTGCATTGCATTCTCCAGAAGATTCACGAGCACTCCGGTGATGGCCTTGCGACTCCCCCGGAGGCGGGCGTCGGTGTCGCCGCCTTCGAGGACGAAATCCAGACCCCGCCCTGCCATCTGCGGTTCGAGGATCTGGGTCACCTCCCGCAGAACGGCGTCGAGCGGGAAGACCTCGTCACCCAGCGGCTGGCTGCGCACGAACATCAACATGTCCTGGATCATCCGTTCGAGGTGCTTGAGGCGTTCGCGGACGCGCTCGCTGAACCGGGTCCGGTCGGCGTCGTCGAGATCCGGGCGGGAAAGATTGGCCGCGTGGAGCAGCGCCGACGCGAGCGGCGTGCGCAGCTGATGGGCGAGCCCCGCGGCCATCTCGCCCATGGCTGACAGCCGCTTGTGGTGTTCCAGCTGCTGCTGCAGCCGGGTGGATTCGGTGACGTCGTTCAGCAGCAGGATGCGCCCTCCGGAGGCGTCGAAGGGGCTCTCCGAAAGGGCGAGCCAGCGCTGGCCATCGGATGTCTGGAACGACGCCTCCCGCGCCCCGGGCGGTGCGACCAGGCGGGACGCCATCAGGGCGGGCCATTCGGCGCCCACCGGATCGCCGCCAAGCCAATGTCGCGCCGCCGGATTCGCCTTGACGATCCGCGAGTCGCCGTCCAGTACGAGCACACCGCCGGGCAAGGCGTCGAGCAGGAGTTCGAGGCGCTCGGACAGCGCTTCCTTCTCGAGGAACTGGCGCTTCAGCTCACCATTGGCCACGGCGAGTTCGGCCGCGAGGCGGTCGACCCGCCCCTGCAGGTCCTGGTAGGCGGTGGCGAGCTGGGTCGAGGCCTCGTTGAAAAGGGAGAAGGCGGCTTCGAGTTCCCGCGGATCGATCGCTCTGGGGCTGTCAGTCACTGGAAAAGTCGATGCGTGCACACCGGCGAATTATGCGCGCCCACCCGCAGGCAGGCGAGTCGAACCGCGCGCGGCCTGAGGCGGAGGGCAGGGAGATCGCGTCGCTGCCAAAAACCATTGTCCGACCCTCGCGGGTTGCGATACCTTGCGATGTCCGAAGCCTCGAGGTCCCGATGAAAACGCTGCCCCTCGCCCTCGCATGTCTCATGCTGGCGTCGCCGGGATGCGCGCCAGTGAAGAAGATCGTCAGCGGTCCCGCGGCCACGGTGACCCTGATTCCGACCCGGGGCAGCGAAGTCCGAGGCACCGTGACGTTCACGCCGGCACGTCGTGGCAAGGTCGTGTCGGTGGCCGGGCGCATCACCGGTCTGACGCCGGGCCCCCACGGCATGCACGTCCACGTGAAGGGCGATTGCACAGCGCCCGATGCCTCCAGCGCGGGGGCGCACTTCAATCCGGGCGGGCATCCCCACTCCAGCCCGGACGAGGCCGTCCGCCACGCCGGGGATCTCGGCAACGTGACCGCCGACGCCGAAGGGATCGCCGACTTCAGCTTCGACGTGGAGGGGCTGTCCCTCGGGGCGGACCCTGCCAGCATCATCGGCCGCGCGCTGATCATCCATGCGGACGCGGACGACCTCCGCTCGCAACCGGCGGGAAACTCCGGCAAGCGTCTCGCCTGCGGCCTCGTCAGCAAGGGGCGCTGACCATGCATCGGCGGTCCGCCCTTGCAGGCGAAGGTCCGGAGATGCCCCACTTCTCCGCGCGCCTCGCTTGATCCCCTGGCTCGGTCCGGAGACCCCGTTCCCGCCGGTTTCCAGGGCTTTGCACGCCCCGAACGGTCTGCTGGCCGCGGGTGGGGATCTCTCGCCGACACGGCTCCTCGCGGCCTACCGTCTCGGCATCTACCCGTGGTTCGCCGAGGGCGACCCGATCCTCTGGTGGTCGCCTGACCCGCGCATGGTGCTCGTGCCCGGCGAATTCCGTGTCACCCGGTCGTTCGCCAAGACCCTGCGCAACGCCCGGTACGAAGTACGCGTCGATACATCCTTCCGCGCCGTCATGGAGGCGTGTGCCGCCCCCCGAGAAGGGCAGGACGGCACCTGGATCACCGGTTCGATGATCGATGCGTACGTCCGGATGCACGAACTCGGTCATGCCCACAGCGTCGAGACCTGGATCGACGGTGCGCTGGCCGGTGGCCTCTACGGCATGGCCGTCGGGCGCGTCATCTTCGGCGAGTCGATGTTCACCCGCGTCCGCGACGCATCGAAGATCGCCCTCGCGCATCTCGTGCGCCATGCGCGGGCGAACGGGTTCGAACTGATCGACTGCCAGATGGAGACCAGCCATCTGGCGTCGCTCGGCGCGCGCCCGATTCCGCGCGAGGAGTTCTCGGCGCGCATTGCGGAATTGGTAAACTCCGGCCCGGAGCCGCAGCGCTGGGAGACACCGGCAGCGGCGTTCGAGGCGAGCCCATGACCCAGCTGAACGATCTGCCCTTCTCGGTGCTGCAGTTCTACGCCACGGCGCCCTATCCGTGCAGCTATCTCGCCGACCGGCTCGCGCGCTCCCAGGTGGCCACACCCAGCCACGCCATCGACGCCCACGTCTACAGCGAGCTGGTCCGAGCCGGCTTCCGCCGCAGCGGGGCGTTCACGTACCGGCCCTACTGCGACAACTGCCGCGCGTGCGTCCCGGTCCGGATCCTGGTCGACGAGTTCGCGTCCACGCGGTCGCAGCGTCGGGCCCGCCAGCGTCACGCAGGTCTCGACGCCCGCATCCTCGAGCTCAAGTACAGTCCTGAGCACTACGCCCTGTACCTCCGCTACCAGTCCGCGCGGCACTTCGGGGGCGGCATGGACCACGACTCCCGCGAGCAATACCGCCATTTCCTCCTGCAGAGCAACGTGCGGTCGAATCTCGTGGAGTTCCGCGATCAGGGCGAGCTCTGCATGGTGAGCATCATCGACCGGCTGGAAGACGGCATCTCGTCGGTGTACACGTTCTTCGAACCGGATCGCCCGGGTGCCAGCCTGGGCACGTACAACGTGCTCTGGCAGATCGAACTCTGCCGGCAGCTCGGCCTGCCGCACCTGTACCTCGGCTACTGGATCGCCGAGAGCCGCAAGATGGCCTACAAGGTGAATTTCCGTCCCATCGAAGGCCTGGTGGGCGGCGCGTGGCAACGCCTCGACGCGACCGAAACCTGAGACGCGCCACTCTCCAGCGCAAACCCATGAACGGAAATGTCTCCACGGAACGCCGCGACGGCGTCCTGATGATCGGCCTCGACCGCGTCGCCAAGCGCAACGCCGTCGACGTCGACATGTACCTGGCGTTGTCCGCCGCCCTCGGCGAACTCCAGCGCGATCCCGAACTCCGCTGCGGCGTGCTCTTCGCCCATGGCGACCACTTCACCGGCGGCATCGACCTCCCGCAGTGGACGCCACACTTCGCCGACAACCGGCGCCCGCCGCTGCCCGAGGGCGGCATCGATCCCCTGGGCCTGGACGCCGACCGCATCCTCACGAAGCCGCTGGTGATGGCGGTCCAGGGCCACTGCCTGACGATCGGCATCGAACTGCTGCTGGCGGCGGACATCCGCATCGCCGCCGCGGGCACGCGCTTCGCCCAGATCGAGATCCTGCGCGGCATCTACCCGATCGGCGGCGCGACGATCCGGTTCGTCCAGGAAGCGGGATGGGGCAACGCCATGCGCTGGCTCCTGACGGGCGACCCCTTCGATGCTGCCGAGGCCCAGCGCATCGGGCTCGTGCAGGAGATCGTCCCCGACGGCACCCAGCTCGATCGGGCCATGGCGATCGCGACGACCATCGCGCGCCAGGCACCGCAGGGCGTCGCCGCCACGCTGTCGTCCGCGCGGAAGGCCCGGGCCGAAGGCGAGCTCGCCGAGATCCCGCGCCTCATGCCGGAAATGCAGCGACTCCTCCGCACCGAGGACGCTTCGGAGGGCATGCGCGCCTTCATCGAGCGCCGCCCCGGCCGGTTCACGGGCCGATGAGCGCGCTTTACCCGCTGCTGCGGCCGCTGCTTTTCCGGCTCGATGGCGAGACTGCCCACGACCTGACCTTCCGCCTGCTCGACATCGCCGTGCGCCTCGGCCTCACCCGCGCGCCGGAAGCGCTGCCGGGTCGCGCCGTCGAATGCATGGGACTCGCGTTTCCGAACCCCGTGGGGCTCGCCGCCGGACTCGACAAGAACGCCGCCCACGTCGACGGCCTCGCGAGCTTCGGCTTCGGTTTCCTCGAGGTGGGCACGGTGACGCCGCGCCCGCAGCCGGGCAATCCGCGCCCGCGCCTGTTCCGGCTGCCCGAGGCGCAGGCCATCATCAATCGCATGGGGTTCAACAACGGCGGCGTCGACGGGCTCCTCGCCCATGCCGCCGGGATCCGCTATCGCGGCATCCTCGGCATCAACATCGGGAAGAACTTCGACACGCCCATCGAGCGGGCCGCAGACGACTACCTCGCCTGTCTTCGCAAGGTCTACGCGCGGGCCGACTACGTGACGGTGAACATCTCCTCGCCGAACACGAAGAACCTCCGTTCGCTGCAGGAAGGCGACGCCCTGCTCGCCCTGCTGCGCGCGCTGAAGGACGAACAGATCGCGCTCGCGGCGAAGCACGGCAAGCGCGTGCCGCTCGCGGTGAAGATCGCGCCCGACCTCGACGAATCGCAGCTGGATGCCATCGCCGACGTCCTCGTCTCGACCGGCATGGATGCAGTGATCGCCACCAACACGACGCTCGCGCGCGATGCCGTCGCAGGTCTTCCGCACGGAGACGAAGCCGGCGGCCTCAGCGGCGCGCCGGTGCGCGAGAAATCCACCGCCGTGGTGCGCGGCCTTGCGAAGCGACTCGACGGGCGACTCCCGATCATCGCCGCGGGCGGCATCCTGAGCGGCGCCGACGCCCGCGAGAAGATCGATGCGGGCGCCACCCTCGTGCAGATCTACTCCGGCCTCATCTACCGGGGCCCGGCGCTCGTCGGCGAAGCGATCCACGCACTTCGCTGACCACCGCAGCTATCGGTGCTTCGGTTCGCCGGCGCGCCACGCCCGCTCGGCATCGTCCCACGCTGCGAGCGGCTGCAGATCCGGCACCCATGCGAGCCCCGACTTTCCGTCGGAGGACCGCGCCTCCGGCGAGACCACGACATCCAGGAGCGCCGGGCGATTCGCCAGCGCACGCTCGATCGCGCCGGGGAGATCCTCCACGCGCTCGACCCGTTCGCCGTGCATGCCGAACGCCCGCGCCATCGCCGCATGATCGGAGAACTGCAGCCGCGTGCCCACCACCTTGCCGTGCGTGTCGGTCTGGTCGTGGACCTCGATCTGCCACGCGCCGTTGTTCGCGACCACGACCAGCAGCGGCGCCTTGTGGCGCACTGCGGTGTCGATCTCCATCGCATTGAATCCGAACGCGCCGTCGCCGGTGGCCACCACCACTTGCTTCTCGGGGAAGGCCAGGCTCGCGGCGATCCCGAAGGGCGTGCCGATACCGATACAGCCGAGCGATCCCGGATCCAGGTACGTCGCGCTCGACAGCCCCACGCGCGCGAAGCTGAGGAAGTCGCCGCCATCGGCCACCACCACGGCATCCGGGCGCAACTGCTTCTGCAGTTCGGCGAGCACGCGGTTCGGGTGGATGCGACCGTCGGCATCGGACGCCGCGTTCTGCATGGAAGTGCGGAGCTTCCGTGCGCGCTCCTCGTGCTTGCGGCGCATGCCGTCGGCCCATTCGCGATCCACCGACGACGCACGGTCACCGGCCCGTGCAACGATGGCTGCCAGCGTCGCCGCAGGCTGGGCGAATATCTCGACCTCGCCACGACGGTTGTCCCGGAGTTCGGAGGGCGCATCGCCGATGCGGAGAAAACGGGCCGCGCCGAACACCGCCGGCGATCCGTAGGCGAGTTGGAAGTCGAGGCGACGACCGATCGTCACGACGACATCGGCCTCGCCCATGATCGCGCCGCGCATGGCGGCGACGACCGACGGATGATCGTCCGGCAGCACGCCCCGACTCTCGCCGGTGTCGAGGCAGGGCGCACCGAGCCGATCGAGGAACGCGCGCAGTTCTGCGCCGGCCCCGCGCACACCGCGCCCGGTGATCACCAGCGGACGCTTCGCGGACCACAGCATCTCCACGGCCGCGGCGATATCGGCAGCCGCCGGCTGCAGCACTGGCCGAGGCTTCGCGCGGAAATGCTCCCCGAGCTGCACGGCGCGCGGCACGTCGCCACGCAGCGTATCGGTGGGGAAATCGAGATAGACGGGTCCGGGCTCGCCGCCCTGCCCCATCGCGCGGGACACCGCCTCGTCCAGTTCCTGGAGCACGAGCGCCGGCTCGCGCACCGTCCGCGCATAGCGCGTGATCGGCCGCACGAGATCGGTGTGAGGAAGATCCTGCAGGCCGCCACGGTTCTCCTGCGCGCGCGGCGGACCGCCCGACAGCACGAGCACGGATGCGCGCGCGATGTGCGCGTTGGCGATGCCCGTCATCGCATTCGTGAGGCCGGGGCCGGCCGTGACCAGTGCCACCCCGAGCCCGCCGGTGAGTTCGCTGTGCGCGTGCGCCATGTAGACCGCGGCACGCTCATCGCGGACGTCGATGATCCGGATGCCTTCGGCGTCGGCGCGCATCCAGATCGGCATGATGTGACCGCCGCAGAGCGCGAAGATGCGATCGACGCCGCGGGCTGCGAGAAAGCGCGCGATGACGCCGGCGGCGCAGTCGGCGGTGAGCGGGGGTGGGGTCATGATCGGGATCCTCGGAATGGATTTCAGCGCGGCACGCCGGGTTTCTGTTTTTTCGACGTGCGCAGATCGATGGCGCCGGGCGCGGCGCGCGGATCGACCCCGGGCGGGAAGATGTGGATCTTCTGGACCTTCGCCGACGTGCCCATCGGCAGACTGTCGACGAAGAGGATCCAGCCCGGCGCCTTGAAGTAGGCCATGCGTTCGTGGCACCAGGCGAAGATGTCCTTCGCCAGCGCCTCGCGGGCGGCAGGGTCACCGACGTCGACACCCGGCTTCACGATCACGCAAGCCATGATCTCCTCCTCGCGGACCTCATCGGGCGCTGCGATCACGGCGACCTGCTTCACGCGGTCGTGCGCGGTGATGCACGCCTCGACCTCCGCCGCCGCGATGTTCTCGCCGGAGCGGCGGATGATGTTCTTCTTGCGATCGACGAACGAGAAGAGGCCGGACGCGTCGCGCACCACGACGTCGCCCGTATGGAACCAGCCGTCGCGCCACGCTTCGTCGGTCGCCTCGTCGTTCTTGAGATAGCCCGAGAAGAAGCCCTTGCGGGGCGTCGCCTCGCTGTGGCGGATCACGAACTCGCCGGGGACGCCGGGAGGCTGCTCGACGCCGTTGTCGTCGACGGCTCGCGCCTCGACCCACGCGTTCGGCCGGCCGAAGGCGCGGGTGTGGATGGATCGCGGTTCGTGGCAGTCGCTGATGAGCCGCCCGGTCTCCGTCATCGCCCACATCTCGACGACGGGGAAGCCGAAGCGCTTCTCGAAGACCTCGTGCTGGCTCGGCTCGACACCGGCGCACAGAGAGAAGCGGACGCCATGCGCCGTTTCCTCGGGGCACGGCGGCAGCTTCAACAGGATGTTCGGGATGATCCCCTGGAACTGCGCGATGGTGGCGCGCGTGGCCACGAGATCGCGCCACCACGTCCCGGCGTGGAAGCGGTCGGGGAAGATCAGGCAGCCGCCGGAGAGCAGCATCGCCGGCGCCGACACCGAGAGGCAGTTGGCGTGGTGCAGCGGCAGCGGGTTGTACATGCGCTCCTCGCCGGGGCGCATCGTGAGGCGACCGCCGAGTTCGAGATAGCAGGTACCGAAGGTGTGGAAGTACTCGTTCGTGAGAATGCAGCCCTTCGGACGTCCGGTCGTCCCCGACGTGTAGAGCAGACCCGCCTCGGTGGTGCCGTCGGGCATGCCGGTGCGCGGTGCGGTCGACGGCCGGGGAAGCACGTCGGGAAAGCGATCGAACGACACCAGCGACAGTCCGCCGCCGATCTCATCCACCACGGCCTGCAGGTCCTCGCGCCGACAGTCGACGCCGACCAGCAGGCTGGATTCCGAGTGCTCGACGACGTAGCGGATCTCGTCGCGGCGATAGTCGGGATTGATCGTGACGACGCTCACGCCGAGCGCGTTCAGCGCGTACCAGTGGAAGAAGAACTCGGGACGCTGCGCGAAGAGGATCGAGATGCGGTGGCCGAGCCCGTAGCCCGCGCGTGCGTAGATCTCCCGCATGCGCTCGACGCCTTCCAGCGTCTGGTGCCAGGTGATCTCCCAGCCATCGGGGTGGTAGTCGCGCCCGGGCATGGGCGGGACGGCGTAGGCGGGGCGGTCGCCGTACCGGCGGACGGTGCTCAGGAGGGTGTCGTGAAGCGTGCCGAGTTCGAGCAGGTCCATGGTCGGGAAGGGGTGCGCAGGGATCAGGGTCGTCGCGTCTTCGCGCGAGGTTTCAGCGTCGTGCTTTCGCGCGACGGGTGGATGACTTCGGGGCGCTTTCGGCCGCCGGCTGGTCGACGAGCCGCCCGGCGAGCGCGTCGGACGCGTGCGAGATGTGCGCACGCGCGAGCCTCTCGGCCTCGGCGGGATCTGCCGCGCTCACGGCAGCGAGGATGGCCTCGTGCTGATCCCAGATCTGCCCCGGCGTCTCGCCGCGCAGCAGCACCTCGCCCATGACCCGCCGCAGGTAGCTCCAGTGCGCCGCGGACGATTCCGCCACGAGCGGATTGCCGGACAGGCCGTAGAGGAAGAAATGGAAATCCATGTCCGTCGTGATCATGCGGGCGATGGAGCGGCTCGCGACCGCCGCCCGGCCGCGGGCGATGAACCCGGCGCCCTCCTTGCGGGCCGTCTCGCTGCCACGTTCGGCCGCCTTGGCGCTGCCGAGACCGTCGAGCACTGCGCGCACCTCGTAGAGATTGCGGACGTACTCCGTGTCGAGCGGCGCGACCATGAGGCCGCGGCCCGGCGCATCGCAGAGCAGTCCATGACTGCGCAGGAGCAGCAGGGCCTGCTGCACGGGCTGCCGCGACACCCCGAGCGAGTCCGCCAGTTCCTCCTGGATGAGGCGCTGGTCCGGGCCGAACTTGCCTGCCGAGATCTCGGAGAGGATCGCCTCGTAGACCTGTTCGACGAGCGTGCGCTGGGGAGAGAGGGTTCGCATTGCCTTGCGGCCGACGAGCGGGGCCGAGGGGTTGAAGAAGCCTTGGGGAAGCACCATCGCGACGATCGGGCGCGCATCGCGAGCCCACACCGGACCGCGGAAACCACGGTTGCGCCAGTGCATCCGTTCGCGGAATATTAGCATTCTGAATTCAGAATTCACAATAGCGCCGCCGCTCGACGGATGGCCATCCTCACAGGGAGGAATGGCGCCGCCAGCCATCACGAGCGACGCGTCCGGCATGCCCGGCGCGGACGGCCACCGCTATAATCCGACGTCCTGCTCAGCGACCCGCCCGGCGCGCCTGCCTTCACCCGCATGCGAACACGCCGGGCTCCATCCTTCCTGCCCCGTCCATGCCCGCCACCCAGACTCTCGCCCCCGCCTTCGGACTCTCCTTCGCAGACCTGCATCGCCGCGACGGCCTCGAACAGCTCGACCAGACGTTCATCCAGCGCGTCGCCCGCGATGACCCCGCGCTCGCCTTCCGGCTGGCCGAAGCCCGGCTCGACCCCGACAGTCTCGACCGCAAGGCGGAAGCCGCCCTACTGCTGGAAGTAGCGCCCTATCTGGAGCATTTCCTCGCCGACCTCTTCGGCATCGCCGACGAAGCCGAGGCACTGGCGGCGAAGCACCACGATCTCGCCCCGCTGTTCGCCGTGAAGCGGCTATTCGTGCAGCGCAAGGCGATGAACAAGCACAAGGCCGACGAAGCAGCGGGGTTCGATGGCGACGCGCTGCGCACGGACCTCACGAATCGCATGGGCGAGCCGTTCTCGGAACTCGCGTTCGCCCGGGCCGTGCAGCGATGGCAGCAGGACGAAGCCGGCAACGCCGCGGCCCTCGAGATCGCCCTGAAGTACGCCGCCTGGGGTGCGCACACGGCTGCGGGTCAGGCATTCCACGCGGACGGCGTCATGTTCAAGGCGCCGAAGAAGCTCGACTTCGAGCACCTCGTGCCACTCGACACGCGCGACGAGAACGGCGTGACGGTGCACCGCCTGCATCACCTGCGCCGCCGAGAAGGCTTCGGCCTCACCGACCAGGGCATGGATCTCACCGGTGCCCTCGACCAGACCCACTACTGCATCTGGTGCCATGAACAGGGCAAGGACTCCTGCTCGCGCGGCCTCGCCGAGAAGGCGCCGACGCCCGGCTTCAAGAAGTCCCCCTTCGGCGTGTCCCTCGCCGGCTGCCCGCTGGAGGAGCGCATCTCCGAGTTCCAGAAGCTGAAGAGCGAAGGGTTCCCTATCGCGGCCCTCGCCATGATCGTGGTGGACAACCCGATGGCGGCGGCCACCGGACACCGGATCTGCAACGACTGCATGAAGTCGTGCATCTACCAGAAGCAGAATCCCGTCGACATCCCGCAGGCCGAGACGCGCACGCTGAAGGACGTCCTGGAACTGCCATGGGGTTTCGAGGTGTACTCGCTGCTGACGCGCTGGAATCCGTTGAATCTGCGCCGCCCCCTGCCCCGCGAACGGACCGGCCGCCGGGTGCTGGTGGTGGGTACCGGCCCGGCCGGGTTCACGCTGTCGCACCATCTCGTCAACGATGGCCATCTCGTGGTCGCCATCGACGGTCTCAAGATCGAACCGCTGCCACCGGCGCTTTCCGGCATCGACGTTTCGGGCGAACGCGTGCCGTTCACGCCGGTGCGTGACGTGACGACCCTGCAGGAGCCCCTCGGCGAACGCGTCATGGCGGGCTTCGGCGGCGTGGCCGAGTACGGCATCACGGTGCGCTGGGACAAGAACTTCCTGAAGCTGATCCGCCTGCTGCTGGAACGCCGCGGAGAGTTCTCGCTGTACGGCGGCGTGCGCTTCGGCGGCACGATCACCGTCGACGACGCGTTCGCGATGGGCTTCGACCACATCGCGCTCTGCGCGGGCGCGGGCAGGCCCACGATCCTCGACATGCCGAACGGCCTCGCCCGCGGTGTGCGCACGGCGTCCGACTTCCTGATGGCACTGCAGTTGACCGGCGCCGCGAAGCCCGACTCGGTGGCGAACATGCAGATCCGCCTGCCGGTGGTGGTTGTGGGCGGCGGACTCACCGCCATCGACACCGGCACGGAGTCGATGGCCTACTACCCGCTGCAGGTGGAGAAGTTCCTGCGCCGCTACGAGACGCTCGTGGCGGAGTCCGGCGAGAGCGCCGTGCGGGCGCGCTGGAGCCCGGAAGAGACGGAGATCGGCGAAGAGTTTCTCGCGCACGCCCGGGCCATCCGCGCGGAGCGGGTCGCCGCCGCTGCCGAGGGTCGCGATGCGCGCATCGCAGAGTTGCTGCAGTCCTGGGGGGGCGTGACGATCGCCTATCGTCGGCGCCTCGCCGAGAGCCCGGCCTACACGCTGAACCACGAGGAGGTCGAGAAGGCCCTGGAGGAAGGCATCTCGTTCGCGGAGAACCTCACGCCGGTGGCGGTCGAGGTCGATGGCTTCGGGCACGCACGCTCGCTCGTCGTGAAGTCGAAGCGCACGGCAGCCGACGGCACCGAGACGACGGCGACGGTCGAACTGCCGGCCCGCACGATCCTGGTCGCAGCGGGCACGCAACCCAACACGGTGGCCGCCCGCGAAGACCCGGATCACTTCCAGCTGGACGGCAAGTACTTCCGTGCGGTGAACGATGCCGGCGAACCCGTGCAGCCGGAGCGCAGCGCGAAGCCGGGCGAGACCTACGTCCTCCTCGCCCGCGAACCGGACGGTCGCGCCATCAGCTTCTTCGGCGACCTGCACCCCTCGTTCTTCGGCAACGTCGTGAAAGCCATGGGCAGCGCCAAGCGCGGCTATCCGGTGGTGAGCCGGGCGCTGGCGACCGTCCCGCCCGCCTCGCCGCTCGACGACGCCGCGTTCGTGGCGCGCCTCGACGACGGTCTGCGTGCCACGGTGCACGAGGTCATCCGCCTCACGCCGAACATCATCGAGATCGTGCTGCACGCGCCCTTTGCCGCTCGCCGTTTCGAACCGGGGCAGTTCTATCGCCTGCAGAACTACGAGACGCGCGCCCAGATCGTCGACGACACCCGACTCGCCATGGAAGGGCTCGCGCTGACGGGGGCATGGGTCGATCCCGAACGCGGTCTCGTCTCGACGATCGTCCTCGAGATGGGCGGTTCGTCGGATCTCTGCGCGGTGCTGAAACCCGGTGAACCCGTGGTGCTCATGGGCCCGACGGGGGCGCCGACCGAGATCGTCGGCGGTGAGACCGTCACGCTCGTCGGCGGCGGGCTCGGCAACGCGGTGCTCTTCTCCATCGGGCAGGGGCTGCGCCGCGCCGGATCGAAGGTCCTGTACTTCGCGGGCTACAAGAAGATCATCGACCGCTACAAGGTGGCGGAGATCGAGGCCGCGGCGGACGTCGTGATCTGGTGCTGCGACGAAGCACCGGGCTTCGCGCCGACGCGCCCGCAGGACCGCACCTACGTCGGCAACATCGTGCAGGCGATGCGGGCCTACGCCGAGGGCGAACTCGGCGAGGCCATGATCGACTTCGCCGACACCGACCGCGTCGTCGCGATCGGGTCGGACCGCATGATGGCCGCGGTGGCCGGAGCACGCCACGGTGTGCTGGCCGCGCACCTGAAGCCGCACCACTTCGCGATCGGGTCGATCAACTCGCCGATGCAATGCATGATGAAGGAGATCTGCGCGCAGTGTCTCCAGCCGCAGATCGACCCCGTCACCGGCGAGAAGAGCGTCGTGTTCTCGTGCTTCAACCAGGACCAGCCGCTGGACCGCGTCGACTGGGCAGGGCTCAACGCACGCCTCGGACAGAACTCGCTCGCCGAGAAGGTGACGGCCCAGTGGATCGCCCGTGCGATGGTGAAGAGCGGCCTGCGCACGCCGACGGCCTGATCCATCGACCACGCGCCGCCACGAGCCCCATGCCGACGGCCGACGAGTTCGACGCGCTGCTGCCGCAGACCCAGTGCACGCAGTGCGGTTTCGCCGGCTGTCGCCCGTACGCGGAGGCGCTCGCCCGGGGGGAAGCGGAGATCAACCGCTGCCCGCCCGGCGGCACTGCAGGCGTGGTGCGCCTCGCGAAGCTCGCCGGCCGTCCAGTGGTCCCGCTCGATCCGTCGTGCGGCGCCGAAGGGCCGTTGCGGCTCGCCGTCATCGATGAAGCCGCCTGCATCGGATGCACGCTCTGCCTGCATGCCTGCCCGGTGGATGCGATCGTGGGGGCGGGAAAGCGCATGCACACCGTGCTGCTCGACGAATGCACGGGGTGCGAACTGTGCGTGCCGCCCTGCCCCGTGGATTGCATCGAGATGATTCCGCTCGCCACGCTCCGCGCCGACGGCTTCGATGTCCCGGATCGTCCCGCCGGGGCATGGCAGGCCAGGTCGGATCGGGCGCGCGACAGACTCCACGCACGGACACGCCGCCTATCGCGCGCGCAATCCGAAACCGCTGCCCGGCTGGAAGCGAAGGCCCACGAAAAACTTGCAGCGGTCGCAGCCGGAGATGCATCGATCTTCAGGGCGCCACCGGACGGCGTCGAGATCGATCGCAAGCGCGCGATCATCGAGGCGGCACTCGCCCGGGCGCGGGCCCGTCGCGGCCCCGACACCGCGGGGGAGAACCCGTGAACGCCGCGAAACGCCACGAGATCTTCCGACGTCTGCAGGCAGCGAATCCGGAACCCCGATCGGATCTGCAGTACTCGTCGCCCTTCGAACTGCTGGTGGCCGTGGTGCTTTCCGCCCAGGCGACCGACCGCGGCGTGAACCAGGCGACCGCGAGATTGTTTCCCGTCGCCAACACCCCTGCCGCGATCGCCGCGCTCGGCGTGGAAGGGCTGGAGCAGTACATCCGCACGATCGGCCTGTATCGCACGAAGGCGAAGAATGTGATCGCGCTGTGCGGACTGCTGGTGGAGCACCATGGCGGGGAAGTGCCTCGCGATCGCGAATCCCTGCAGGCGCTACCGGGTGTCGGTCGCAAGACGGCGAACGTGGTGATGAACATCGCGTTCGGCGAACCGACCATCGCCGTCGACACGCACATCTTCCGCGTCTCGAACCGGACCGGCCTGGCGCCGGGGCGAACGCCCGACGCCGTGGAACAGAAGCTACTGAAAGTGGTGCCCGCCGAGTTCCGGATGCACGCCCATCACTGGCTGATCCTGCATGGGCGGTATACCTGCATCGCGCGAAAGCCGGTGTGCCACACCTGCAGCATCCGCGATCTCTGCGACTACCGCGACAAGACCGAGGCGCCGCTGCCGGCGCACTCGAAGCTGCCGCGCGGTCGCGGGTCCACAACGAAGCGGGAGGGTTGATCCGTGTTCGAACCCACCCGGGACGAAGCGCGCCTGTTCTTCTTCGAGACCTGGCGCAAGCACCGCTCTGGGGAACCGCTCGCCGGCCTGGAGCAGACCGTGATCGGCATCCTGCTGCTGCATCCCGAATACCACGCGATGCTCGGGGCCCCGGAACGATTCATCGAGCAGGACTTCCCGCCGGAGGACGGCGGGACGAATCCGTTCCTGCACCTCTCGCTCCATCTCGCGGTGGAGGAACAGGTGTCGATCGACCAGCCCCCGGGGATCCGCGCCGCGGCCGGCGAACTCGTCCGACGCCGCGGGTCGGTCCACGAGGGCCGGCATGCGGTCATGCAGTGCCTCGCAGAGCGGATCTGGGAGGTGCAGCACCGGCGGACGTCCTTCGACGTCGTCGCCTACCTCGACTGCCTGAAGCACGGCCCGGGCGGACCTGTGGGCCGCTAGAAGCCTGTCGAACGACGAGGGACGCACTATCGTCGTCCGCCAAAGCGGAAACGGCACCCGATGTCGGATGCCGTTTCGTGATTCTTCGCCCGGGACGCGGTACCGGGACGCCGTGCCGTATCAGTACTTGTAGGCGAGGCCCTTCTGCTTCGAGAAGTAGGCCGCGAGGTCGGCGATCTCCTCTTTCGACAGCGCCGCCGCCATGCCGGACATGATGGCGTTCTTGCGCTTGCCGGACTTGTAGGACTTCAGCGTGTGCTCGAGGTAATCCTGCGGCTGACCAGCCAGGATCGGATAATCGGGCGTTGCGGGCTTCGCACCACCTTCACCGTGGCAGGCGGCGCACACTTCCGCAGCCTTCTTCGCGCCTGCGGCGGCATCGCCGCGCGCCCAGGCACTTCCCGCGGAAAGTACCAGCACCGCCATTGCCAATGCGATCGTCGTCTTCATGTGCATCCTTGCGTCCGCTGCCCCGGCCTACTGGCCGACGGCGGAGTAGTAGGCGGCGAGGTCGGCCATGTCCTGATCGGACAGGCTGCCGGCGATCCCGCGCATCGAGGGGTGGTTGCGGTCCCCGGACTTGTAGGCCTTGAGCGCGGCCACGATGTAGTTCGCGTTCTGGCCACCCAACTTGGGCACGCTGTAGACCACGGGGTAGGCAGTGCGGAAACCTTCGAGACCGTGACAACCCGCGCACATCTGGGTCTTCTTCTTGCCGGCCTCGGCACTGCCGTCCGCTGCCCAGACCTGCGTGCCCGCGGCGCCCAGGACCGCCAGGGCCGCGATGGCTGCAAAGCGCATGTTTTTCATTGGAATGGAGTTCTTGGTGCGGGTTGAGAAACCCCGCAATTGTGCGGGAGGCGCTGCCTGCCGGTCAACGCCCGCTGGGCCGCGCGACGGATCAGCTGCCTGGAAGAGGCACGCCCTCCGTGATCGTCATCCGATGGGTGTATTGCTTGTCGTGGGTGTCCTCGACCACCGCCCGGAGCTCGCCCTCGCCTTCTGGCACGAAGAAGAACCGGAAGCTCGGGTTGTCCGACAGCGAGAAATCCACCTCGGCGGAGAGCACGGGCTTGCCTGCGTACGTCACGGAAACGCTCCGCACGAACTGGGGCACCTTGTCCGCATCGAAGTCCGAGGAGAGCGCCGACTCGTTGGGATGGCGGATCATCAACTGCACGAGCGCGGGCTTCTTGTACTCGAGCGTGTCGTCCGCGAACCGGAACTTCATCTGGCCCACGAGATGCGCAGGGATCCGGTTGGCGCCGCCTGGTGCCGAACAACCGCCTGCCGCCTTCACCCACTTCGTTCCCATGTACAACTTGCCGTCACTCATCTCGGCCACGGCACGGACGAACGAGTATTCCTCGAATCTCAGGCGCGTCTCGACCTGGGCGCGACCGCTCTCCGGACTGAACTGGAAGACGCCTGCCGCAGGCGAGGGATTGCGCTCGACGATCAGATAGACGGTCTTGATGTAGCGCTCGGGCGTCTGGTCGATCTGGGCCTTCACCGACACGGGTACCGTCGCGGCGTCGTCCGCACGCGTGTTCAGATAGACCTTCAGGATGTCCTTGCCATCGAGGATCTCGCGATCGCCGAACATCATCTGGCGGATCGGAGTCCAGTACTGGCTCTTGTGCGGATCCGGCTCGGCCTTCTCGTTGGCGCCAGCGCTCTTCACAGCCATGCCGGTCACAGCCAGCAGGGCGATCATTGCCACGGCGAACCGTGATGTCCACTTCGTCATCATGTCGACTCCTGGATGATTTCGATTTCCCACCGCGGCTCCCCCGCCGCATCTCTCGCCGGATGTTACGCCCGTCCGGCTCACTCTTCCCACTCGAGTTCGGTATAGGTCGTCGTGACGTTGCGGCGATGAAACGCGTCGAAGTTGACCCAGCGGGACGCCTCGGTCGTTCCCACCTCGTCGACGGCCTGCTCGATCGTCCGCTTGCGCTTCAGGGCTGCGCGGGTCTCGGCAAGGACCAGTCTCAGATAGTCGCGTTCCGGGATCAGCCCGTCGGGCCAGGGCGCGTCGGTGCGGCCATGGCCGGGGACGTACACCCGCGCCGGCAGGCGGGCCAGCTCGTCCAGCACCTCCAGGAATCCGCGTATCGACCCGTCGACGACGGGCGTGTGATCCACGAAGAGCAGATCGCCCAGCCACAGGGTTCCGGTGGACGCGTCGAAGACCGTGAGATCGTTGTCGGTGTGGGCGACATTCCAGGCGCGCAGTTCGAGGGTGCGGCCACCGAGATCTAGGGTGGCCACCTTGTCGACCACCATCGTCGGTGCGATGACCTCGCTGCCGTCGGCAGCCGCTCCGAGATCGCGGCGCAGCGCATTCACGTAGGGACGCGAGCGCACGGCCATCGTGCGCGCGTAGCCCGCGTGGGCCACGAACTGGACGCCGGGCTCGCGGAACGCCGCAGCGCCGAAGAAATGGTCGGGGTGGAAATGCGTGATGACCACATGGCAGACAGGCTTGTCGGTGACCCTGCGCATCGCAGCCTTCAACGCCTTCCCGACGGCGAACGAGCCGCCGGGATCGACCACCGCCACGCAGCGCTCGCCCACGACGAAGCCGATGTTGGCCTGGTCCCCGAGGTTCTCGGCGTTGCGGTCCTCCATCGAGCCGCGATGCACGAAGTGCCCCGGCGCGACCTCCTCCAGCTTGATCTCCACGGCCAGCACTGCCGTTGCCAGGAACCATCCGGCGATGCACCCCACTGCCCATCCCGTTCTTCTCACCGATCCGTCCTCCGCGTGCCTGCCGTGTGCCCGCCATTTGCCTGCCACGTGCCTGGGCATCATACGGCCGGCGGCTCGATCCGGATGTCGACCTTCCTTGCCGGCCCGCACCGGCACCCGGTATCGTCCCGGCGATGCTGCAACGTCTCCTGATCCTGTGGCTCTGTCTGGCCGCCCCGCTGGCCCACGCCGACGACCTCCGTCCCGTGCGTGTCGCCGATCGCGTCTACGCCTTCATCGGTCTGCCCGGGGACATCGCGCCCGGGAATCGCGGCCGGATCGGCAACTCGGGATTCATCGTGGGCGACACCGGGATCATCGTCGTCGACACGGGCGTTTCCCACCGGCACGGACTCGATCTGCGCGCCGCCATCCGGGAGGTGAGCAATCTGCCGGTGGCCCTGGTGATCGTGACCCATGCAGTCCAGGAATTCCTGTACGGCACGACGGTGTTCGCCGCCGAGTCCGTGCCTCTGCTGTGCCACGAGAAAAGCGCTGCCCTCATGCGGGAGCGCTGTGAACACTGTCTCGAGAACCTGCGACTCATCCTGGGCGACGACGAGATGGCCGGGACGCGGCTCATCGTGCCGACCGATACGGTGCCCGCAAGCGCGGAAATCCAGGTCGCCGGCCGGCAGTTGTCGCTCATCCATCCGGGCTGGGCAAGCACCCCCGGGGACCTCATGGTGCTCGATCGCGCCACGGGCGTGATGTTCACGGGGGGCGTCGTCGTGAACGGGCGGATCCCCGAACTGCGCGACGGCCGCTTCGCCGACTGGGTCGCGGCACTGGAAGCCTTCGACGCCTTCGGCGCATCCTTGTTGGTCCCGGGCTACGGAGCGCCACTGCCGTCGACCGGGGCAAGGCTCACCCGGGACTACCTCCTCGCACTGGACCGCCGCGTCCGCGAACTCTTCGACGGCGGTGCGAGCCTCATGGAGGCCGTCGAGCAGGGGACACTGCCCGATTACGCCGGGTGGTCGGGCTACGAGACCGTGCATCGCAAGAACGTGCTCGGCCGCTATCTCCAGCTCGAGCTTGAAGATCTGGCGCGCTGAGGACGACCCGCCGCCTATAATCGGCGCCTCCCCTACCGGATACATCGCCTTGGGCAATCGTCTCTCCAAGATCTACACGCGCACCGGCGACGACGGCACGACCGGCCTCGGCGACGGCAGCCGCACCAGCAAGGTCGCCCCGCGCATCGAGGCCATCGGGGACGTCGACGAGCTGAACAGCTCGATCGGTGTGCTGCTGGCCGAATCCCTGCCCGAGGATGTCCGTTCGCTCCTCACCGACGTCCAGCACGATCTCTTCGATCTCGGTGGCGAACTGAGCATTCCAGGCTATATCGCGCTGAAGGAATCCCACGTGGCCTCGCTGGAGGCGGCGCTCGAGCGCTACAACGGGACGCTTGCCCCTCTGAAGGAGTTCATCCTCCCCGGAGGTGCGCGTACTTCAGCGCTGGCGCATGTCTGCCGCACCGTGTGCCGTCGCGCCGAGCGTCGCGTGGTGCAACTGGGCGTCGAGGAGACCGTGTCTCCCCTGCCCCGGCAATACCTCAACCGCCTGTCCGATCTGATGTTCGTGCTGTCCCGCGTGCTCAATCGCGCCGCGGGCCGGCAGGATGTGCACTGGGACAAGGGACGGCGCACGGCGTCACCGGACGCTGCATCCGAATGATCGCGCCTCCCGTATCAAGCGGTGGGAGACTGCATGGACGCCCTTGACGATCTGATGGCCCGGTGCGCGATGCGCGACCAGCGCGCTTTCGCCGAACTTTATCGACAGACCTCGGGACGGTTGCTCGCGGTCGCGCTGCGGGTGGTCCGCCGGCGCGACTGGGCCGAGGAGATCCTGCAGGAGAGCTTCGTCAACATCTGGAATCACGTGTCCCACTTCGATCGCGTCAGGAGCGCCCCGATGACCTGGATGACCACCATCGTGCGGAACCGGGCGCTCGACTGGGTGCGGCGGCCGAAGCACGAGACCTCCGACGAGGAACTCGACGGCATCGTCGAGAACTGGGCCGACGATGCGCCGGGTCCGCTCGACCGGCTTCGCAACGCCGCCGACAGCAGCGCACTCGCGGAATGCCTCGGGACGCTCTCGGGGCAGCAGCGCCAGTCGATCGCGCTCGCGTACCTGCACGGTCTGTCGCACAGCGAGATGGCGGAGCACCTCGGCCAACCGCTCGGCACCATCAAGACCTGGGTGCGCCGCGGCCTGGAACGTCTGCGCGGGTGCATGGACGCCACGTCGGCCTGAACCTGAACATCGCGATGAAACCGCAGAACCCCGAAACCCGATCGATCCTGGCCGCCGAGTACGTGCTCGGCACCCTGCATGGCCAGGCGCGACGCCGCTTCGAGCATTGGATGAAGAGTGATCCCGCGCTCCGCCGCGAGGTGGGCCGTTGGGAGGCCCGGCTGAACCCGCTTTGCGACACGCTCCCGGCGGTGCAACCGGGCCCTGCCGTCTGGAAAAGCATCGAGGCACGGATCAATCCATCACGCGAAGCGGCAGCGGCGGAGAAGACCACATGGCTCGGCAGCCTCGCCTTCTGGCGCTGGACGTCCTTCGCCTCCGCAGGTCTCGCAAGCGTGCTCCTCGCGTTCGTTGTGGTGAGCACCGGGCCATCGGACGTCGCTGGACCCGAGGAAGCGATGGTGGTCGTGATGGAAGACCCCGAGACGCGGAATCCCTCGATCAGCGTCGCCTGGTCCCCGGAGGGTCGGGGCAAGCCCAAGCTTCGGATCCGGGTGATCGGACACGCAGAGATGGCGCCCGGCACGGCCTGGGAACTGTGGGCCCTCCCGGAGGGCAACCAGCCACCACGCTCGCTCGGCTTCATCAACACGCACGAGACCCAGTGGGTGGAGGTGCCGGAGGAACTGCGTCATCAGCTCAACAAGGCGGCGGGGATGGCCATGAGCCTGGAACCGGAAGGTGGCTCGCCGACCGGCCGCCCGTCGGGTCCGGTGCTCGCATCGGGGAAGTGTCTGAAGATCTGACTGCCGGAACTGGGCGGCAGCACGGAGGCCTGCCTCGCGACCGCGCGCCGCCTGGAATCAGCGCTGCTCCATGTAATGCAAGAGGTTGTGACTCGTCTGGCGAAGGCGCGCGGAGAGCAACGTCACGAGCTTGATGAGGATCTTCGCCCCCAGGCTGGGCTCCTCCAGGATCAGCTTCACCATGCCGTCACGGGAGAGCGCGGCGAACGTCGTCGGCACCACCGCCGTACACGTGGCGAAGCGAGGTTCCCCGTCGATCATCGACATCTCGCCCAGCGTTGCACCGGGCCCGACGCGCGTCATCGGTTGCAGCATGTCGCGACGATCCCGCTTCACGATCTCCACCTGCCCTTCGATGATGAGCAGCATGTAGTCGTCGATCTCGCCCTCCCGGATCAGCGCCTGTCCGGCCTCGGCCCGGTAGATCTGCATGCCGCGGGCGAGCAACTCGATGTCGCTGCGGGTGAAATCGGAAAAGAAGCGCGAGTGGCCGATCATCTCGAAGATCTGCTGCGAGACACCGTGCCCGGAACCGAGATGCGAAAGCGCTCTGAGCGACTGATTGTGCTGCGGCGGTTCCCCGGTGTCCTGGTCCACGGTCGGCGCGGTCTGCACGAGCGGCACTCCCTTCATCGAGTACGAAGCGCCCATCGGGCGGCCAGCCGCGATTATGAAACATTCATGCGGGCCGCAGGCAACCCGCGACCCGACAATCGTTGCGTCTCAGGCAGTCCCGCCGACCGTGAGACCGTCGACGCGGAGCGTGGGCTGCCCGACGCCCACAGGCACGCTCTGACCATCCTTGCCGCACGTCCCCACGCCGGGGTCGAGGCGCATGTCGTTGCCGATCATCGAGACGCGCTTCAGCACATCCGGCCCGTTGCCGATCAGCGTCGCGCCCTTGACCGGATAGGTGACCTTGCCGTCCTCGATCATGAAGGCCTCGGCCGCGCTGAACACGAACTTGCCGCTCACGATGTCCACCTGCCCGCCACCGAAGTTCACGGCGTAGAGGCCGTGCTTCACCGAGCGGATGATCTCCTCGGGATCACGATCGCCGTTCAGCATGCAGGTGTTCGTCATCCGCGGCATCGGGACGTGCGCGTAGGACTCGCGTCGGCCGTTCCCGGTGAGCGCCGTACCCATCAGTCGGGCATTGAGACTGTCCTGCAGATAGCCTTTCAGGATGCCGTCCTCGATCAGCACGGTCCGGCGCGTGGCATTGCCCTCGTCGTCGACGTTGAGGGATCCGCGGCGCAACGGGATCGTGCCGTCGTCCACCACGGTCACTCCCGGTGCACCGACGCGTTCACCGATGCGCCCGCTGAAGGCCGACGTGCCCTTCCGGTTGAAGTCGCCCTCGAGTCCGTGGCCGATCGCCTCGTGGAGCAGGATGCCCGGCCAGCCCGCGCCGAGCACGACGGTCATCGTCCCCGCCGGCGCCGGACGCGCGGCGAGATTCACCACGGCCTGATGCACGGCCTTCTCCGCGTACTCCTTCAGGATGGCATCCGTGAAATACGCGAAATCGAAACGCCCACCGCCGCCGGCCGAACCCTGTTCGCGCCGCCCGTCCTCCTCGGCGATCACCTGCAGCGAGAGGCGCACGAGCGGGCGCACATCGGCAGCGGACAACCCGTCGCTCCGCGCGACCAGGATCACCTCGTACTCTCCCGCGAGACTTGCCATCACCTGCTTCACACGGGGATCCACGGCGCGCGCGTAACGCTCGAGCCGTTCGAGCAGCGCAACCTTGTCGCGGTCGGCCAGGCTCTTCAACGGATCCATCGGCGCGTAGAGACTCAGTACATCCCCCGTGCGGGCGATCGGCGTCGAGGCATCGCCCCCCTGTCGCGCGATGGCACGCGTGGCGTTCGCTGCAGCCTCGAGGGCGGGAAGGCTGATGTCGTCGGAGTAGGCGAAAGCCGTCTTCTCGCCGCTCACCACCCGGACTCCGACGCCCTGGTCGATGGAGAAGCTCCCGGCCTTCACCTGACCTTCCTCGAGGCTCCAGCCTTCGCTTCGGGTGTACTGGAAGTAGAGATCGGCGTGGTCGGCAGCGCGGGTCATGATCCGCCCGAAGATGCCGTCGAGGGCGCCCCGATCGAGTCCGTAGGGTGCGAGCAGGGTCTCGGTGGCGAGCGCCATGGGCGCGGCGACGGAGGATTCGAGGACGGATACGGTCATGGATGGGCTCGCGCTGAGGATGGGTGACGAACTTCGTTGAACGGGTCAGACGCCGCGGAGCGTCCGATGTTCCAGGGCAGGCAGACTGCGACGCACCGACTCGGTGGCTGCAGGATCGATATCGGCGAGGACCACGCCCGGGCCATCGTTCGCGCGCTCGGCGAGAACACGGCCCCACGCATCGACCACCATGGTGTGACCGTGGGTCCGCCGGCCGCTCGGGTGCACGCCACCCTGGGCCGGCGCCAGCACGCAGGTCTGATTCTCGATGGCGCGCGCCCGGAGCAGCACCTCCCAGTGCGCGTCCCCGGTCGTCGCAGTGAACGCGGATGGCACGAGGATGAGATCGACAGTCCCCATGGCGCGGTACAGCTCGGGAAACCGCAGGTCGTAGCAGACCGACAGGCCCAGGCGGCCGAACGGCGTGTCGACCGTGGTGATCGTGGCGCCGGGCAGGATGGTGCGGGCCTCGCTGAACTTCTCGGCACCGAGCTCGAGTCCGAAGAGGTGGATCTTGTCGTAGCGCGCCGCAAGCCGACCCTGCGGATCGTAGACGAGACTGCTGTTGTACACGCGGTCGTCGCGCCCCGCGTCGAGAGGCACCGAACCACCCACGAGCCACAATCCCAGCCGGTGCGCCGTGTTCGCCAGGAAGTCCTGGATCGGCCCCGCCCCCGGCCGCTCGCGCGCGGCCAGCTTGTCGGTGTCCCGCAGACCCATGATCCCGAAATACTCGGGAAGAGCGACGATCTTAGCGCCTGCCGCAGCCGCCTCCTCGGCCAGCGCGCCGGCGGCGACGAGATTGGCAGTCACATCGGGTCCGGAGACCGTTTGCAGGGCGGCGACGCGGAAGGAAGCGATGGGTACGTCGGTCAAGGGGTGTCTCGAATCGGCAGGTGGTCGGATTCTATCTGCGTGCGGGGGGTGTCTGGGGCGCCGGGCGGTTACCCTTGCTCACGACGGGGTCCGTCCAGGTGCCGGTCACGCGGTACTCGAAAGCGATGATCCGATCGATCGGATTGTTGAGTGCCTTGCCGAGGAGCAGTGCGGCCAGGCCCGCCACCGGATTGACGATCGCCGCGCCGATCGCGAGGCTGTCGGTTATCGACGGCACGATCGTGACCTCGAGATTCTGCTTCTCGCGGGCGAGGTCGATGTCGCCCTTCATGAGCACGCTCGCGCTGGAGCCGAGCATGCGCAGGTTGTCGGTATGCAGCACGCCGGTCTGGATGGTGCCCTCGCCGGTGATCTCGTCGAACACGAAGCCCTGGCTGAAGACGTCCCGGAAGTCGAGCGTGACCCGGCGCGGAAGCGCCTGCAGGCTGAGAATGCCGAACAGCTTGCCGATGCCCGGGTCCAGCTGGGTGAACCGGCCGCGCTTCGCTTCGAGCGAGATGCGACCCGACAGGCTCGGGAGATCGGGGCGCTGCGGGCTCCCGTCCCACTCGACGGATCCCCATAGGGTCGCGGTGCCGCCCGCCACGCCCTCGGGCCGGTTGAACCGCTTCAGCACCTTGCCGATGTCCGAGGCCTCGATGCGGAAGTCGAGATTGGTGCGCGGCCGGCCCCGCACCGACGACCATCCGCCCTGGGCCTCGAGGCGTCCGTCCGGGCTGCTCAGCGCCAGCTTCTCGATCTCCCATTTGCGCCCCTCGGGCATCGCGCGGAGCACGAGGGCACCGAGGTCCAGCGTTCCGAAACGGAAACTGTCGGCGGTGATGTCGAGGCCGGGAAGATCGTGGCCGGTCATGGCCTCGCCCGGCGTCACGGCGACCGAAGGCGCAGCGTCCGGCAGGTGCAACCGTTCGAGCCGGGCCACGAGCCGTCCACGGTTGGCCGGCAGCCAGTCGAGACGCCCCTTCACCTCGCGGCTGGCGACCGTCCCATCCCACAGCGTCCCGGTGCCCCGACGCTGCAGGCGGAGCGTCACTTCGTGGAACTCGCGCTCCAGGATCGAGAGCGTCCCGAACTGCACATCCGTCGCGATGGCGACCGGCGCGGTCGTGACCGGCTCGCCGGCCGATGGCGGTGGGAGGGTGTCGATCAGCGCGAGCCAGGAATCGAGGTCGAGGCGCGGCAGCCCGCCCGTGACGAGGATCCCGGGGCGGTCGGGCAACCGCGGCGTGCCGCCGCCGATGTCGATGCCGGCGCGGCGGAAAGCCCCGGGCGCATCCCCCTCGCTGCCGGCCGTGGACGCGGCAATGCGGTCCGCCACGGTCAATGTCTGGAAGAGGTTGCCTTCCCGCCAGCGTCGCTGATACCGGGCGACCACCGCGTCCGGAGCGGCTTTCCCTAGCGGACTGGGGAAATCGGCCGCGACACCGCGCAGATCGCTGTCGACCGTGACCTCTCCGCGGTCCCCCTTCACCGACGCCAGGGCACGCCAGTCGGCTTCGCCGGTCACGCGGGCTGCGAGGGGATGGGGAAACCGATCCCGGAGCCGGTCGATGCGCGCCCGGCCGCGGGCGTCGACCATCACGGCGCCGTCGGCCTTCACTTCGACCCCGAAGCGCACCGGCATGCCGAGGAACTCGGCCGTGGCTGCGGGCATGCGCGCGCCGCGGTCCGTGAAATCGAGGGATCCCGCGACCCGCCCGAGCGGTGGCAGGCCGACGAGCCCGTCGACCTGGTTACCCAGGAACTGGTAGGTCCCCGACACCCGGGTGTCGCGACCATGGGTGAGCGGGACCGTGAGCGCCAGCCGCAGGCGCCCCGCTCCGTCCATCGTCACACCGCGGTGGATCTGCCCGATCACTTCGCCCATCGGGCTCTTCTCGAGAAACTGCAGGAACGCCGCGGCGGGCCCCTGGGCCTCGCCCTTGACCTCGAGCATCACATCGCCCGCCGCAAGGTCGTCGATGCCGACGACAGCCGACGTCACGCGCGCGCCCAGGGTGTCCGCGGTGGCTTCGACGCGCATCCCGGCACCATCGAGCGCCACAGTGCCCGTCACGTTCGTGAGTGTCGGCCAGGCATCCCCATACCGCAGTTCCACGCCGCTCACCGGCACGCGCACCTCGAAGCGCCCCTCCACACCCCTGGGAAAGGGGAAGGCGCGCAGGGGTCCGGCTACACGCACGGTGGCATCCCGGACCGCGCCCGACAGAAGCGCACTGCGCAGCCATCCGGTCGTGGCCTCGCCGAGCACCGCGGGCAGGTAACCGGGCACGGCCGGCACGGATGCCCGGACGATGGCCCCCTGGAGATCGATCACGCTGCCCAACGCTGGATCGAACCGGAGGGTGCCCTGCGCGCCGCCCGAGACATCGATGTTCTCGAAGGCAAGGCGGTGCAGACGGAAAGCCGGACGCTCGCCATCCATGCGCCATTCGAGCAGGCCGCGCAGCGCATCGAAACGCAGCGGCGCCGAGAACACGCGTGGCGCATCGATCACGACAGCCGCGGAGTCGAGTTCGAGCTGCCCGCTCGTCTGATCCGCGCGGATGCTCCCGGAGATGCCCGTCACGCCCGGAATGCTGCCGCCTCCCGCGATCGACAGTTTCTCGAACCGCGTCGCGACCTCGAAGCGCTGGCGGCCGTCAGGGCCGGGTTCGACGGTGAGCGCGAACAGCGCGACCCGGCCGGCGGGGGCGTGCCGCTGCAGTGCCTCGCGCAGCGGCGCCGCCAGGGGCAACCGGCTGGCCACGTACACGAGCGGCGCGATGTCGACGCGATCGGATTCCACCTGCCACCGCGGCGTCCGCCCGGGCGCGGCCGTCCGCCTGTGCACCACGACATCGGCCGGCGGCAGCACTGCCCCCGTGCCCATGCCGATCGTGAGGCGCCGCGCCGACGCCTCGAAACCATCTGGCGTGCGCAGCCAGGTGAGGCGCCCCTGCACCGCCGGCAGGTCGAGCGGCTCGATGTCCGGATCGAACCGCGCCACCGCACCGGCCACGCGGACGTCGAGGGTTGCGCTCTGCGCGCCGCCGTTCGCGAATTCGAGCCAGCCCTCCACGGCACCGGCACCGGACTCCAGGGTCACCGGAAGATCCACCCAACGGCGGATGGCTCCCAGATTGAGATAGGGCGTGCTGAGGTACACCCGGCCGCGCGCGGCCGCCAGACCGCTGGCGCGCCTCGCCCGGAAGTCGCCGCGCGCGTCGATGAGGGTGCCGACCTCGCTGGCCGGACGGGCCCGGAGCGCGAACCGGTGCTGGGCACGCCGGTTCTCGAGCTGGAACACGACATCGGTCAGGACGAGCGGCGGCGCACCGCGTTGCTCGTCGATCCAGACGAGTCGTGCATCGCGGATCTGGATGAGCGCCTGGGCGAGCACCCAGTCACCCACGCGGCTGTCGGGTCCGTCCGTCCGGACGGGAAGGCCGGCCACGAAGAGGTCGCCGGCACGGTCCTGCCGCACCACGAGATCCGGGCGTTCGATGACGAGGGATTTCAACCGCACGGCCCCGACCAGCACGGATCGCCAGGCGAGCACGGCATCGACGCTGGAGAGCTGCAGCGCGGGGCGCTTCTGTTCGTCGTGCACCGTCACGTCGAACAGCGTGAGGCGCGGGTGGAGACCGGACCAGTGCCCCTCCATCCGCCCGATCGTCACGGGCCGCCCCAGCGAGCGGGTGGCGGCGCTTTCCACCGAGTCGCGGAAGCCGTCGATGCGCGGCAGAACGACGTAGCGCAGAGTGAGGACCACCAGTGCGAAGGCGATCACGGCCACGACCGCGAGCCGGCCAAGGAGTCGCAGGCCGCGACGCAGCAGGCGCCACAGGAAACGAAGGTGGACTACGCGCAGCACGCTGGGATCGTAGGAGGGGCGGTGGGGAGGGACGGCGACGCGAACGAATTCGCGACGGTCGGGGACGGCGCGGGTGCGAGGGCCAGGGTGCGTACGATGGCGGAACCGATCCCCGACCACCAAGCGCCGGGCCGCCGCGGGACCGCAGCCGCATCGACACCCCCGCAGCCATGTTCCGCGCTACCCTTCGCCCGCCTCGCTGTCGCACATTCCGTCACGAATCAGTGTACCTTGCCATGATCCCCACCGCAGCCTTCGAAGGCGCAGCCCGCCTCTCGCGTTACGTCCGCCGCCTGCTCGACCGAAGTCCGGATCTCCTCGAGCCGGAACTCCTGGCGCAGACGTTCGACGCAGCACGGATGCGGTCCGAGCTGGAAGCCGCCGCCCCCACCGACGAAGGCGGCATGAAGCGCGCCCTCCGGCGGCTGCGCAGCCGCGTGATGCTCCACACGATCGCCCGGGACCTCGCCGGCCCGGGGCACCTCGACGATGTCGTCGGCGCGATGACGACGCTGGCGCAGACGACCATCGCCTTCGCCCTCGAACGTCTCGACGACTGGCAGGCCGACACCTACGGCGTCCCGGTCGACCGCCTCGGCCACCGCCAGCGCCTGATGGTGATCGGCATGGGCAAGCTGGGGGGCGGCGAACTCAACGTGTCGTCCGACGTGGACCTCATCTACGTCTATCCGGAGGACGGCGAGACCCGGGGTGGCCGCGTCATCTCGGCGCACGAATACTTCACCCGCCTCGGTCGGAAGCTGATCGGCGCCCTGAGCGAGGTCACCGAGGACGGTTTCGTGTTCCGGGTGGACATGCGCCTGCGCCCGTACGGCGAGAGCGGGCCGCTCGCCGTGAGCCTCGACATGCTCGAGGAGTACTTCACGGCGCAGGGTCGCGCCTGGGAGCGCTACGCGTGGGTGAAGGCGCGGGCACTCACGGGCGACCGCATCGCGGAACTCGACGCGCTGGTCCGCCCCTTCGTCTACCGGCGGCATCTGGATTTCAGTGCGATCCAGTCGATGCGCGAACTGCACGGCCAGGTCGCGGCGGAGGTCCGGCGACGCGACATCGCCGACAACATCAAGCTGGGACCCGGCGGCATCCGCGAGATCGAGTTCACGGCACAGGTGTTCCAGCTCATCCGCGGGGGACGCGACGCCGGCCTGCGGGTCCGGCCCACCAGGACCGCGCTGCGCGCCCTCGCGGAGCGCGGCCTGCTCCCGGTCGATGCCGTGGAGGAATTGCTCGATGCCTACCGCTTCCTGCGGGATCTCGAGCACCGGCTCCAATACCTCGACGACCAGCAGACCCAGGCACTCCCCCAGGACGACGGGGACCGCGCCCGCATCGCGGAGTCGATGGGTTGCGCGGACTACGCGGCCCTCCTTGCCCGCCTGGACGAGTACCGCGCGCGCGTCTCGCGGCATTTCGGCGCCATCTTCGCCGGGGCGGATCAGGGCGAGGGGGATCCCCTGGACATCGCGATCCGGGGCGACGGCAACGGCGAAGCCGAGGCCGTCTTGGCGGGACTCGGTTACCGGGACGGCAGCGCATCCCTCGATCGCATCCGGTCACTGCGTGGCGGCGTGCGGTTCCAGCGCATGGGCGGGCAGGCGCAGGCGCGCGTCGACCAGCTCCTGCCGCGCATGGTGCGGGCCGCGGCCCGGCATCCTTCCCCGGACGAGACGCTCGATCGCCTGCTGCGGATCGTGGAGAGCATCGGGCGCCGCGAGTCGTACATCGCCCTGCTGGTGGAGTACCCGCAGGCACTCACCTCGGTGGCGCGACTGGTGTCGCAGTCGCCGTGGGCCTGCGACTACCTCGCGCGACATCCGATGCTGCTCGATGAGCTGATCGACGTGCAGCAGTTGCAGGAGCCCGACTGGACCGCCGTCGAGGAGAGGCTCGTCCTGGACCTCACCGCCGCCGACGGCAACCACGAGGTGCAGCTCGACCTGCTCCGGCACTGCCGCCACACGCAGACGTTCCGCCTGCTCGCGCTCGACCTCGCCGGCAGCCTCACGCTCGAACGCCTGTCCGATCACCTCTCGGACCTCGCGACGATGCTGCTCCGGCAGGTGCTCCGGATCACCTGGGGACGCATGCCGAGCCGGCATCGGGAGACCGCACGGTTCGCGGTCGTGGCTTACGGCAAGCTGGGCGGCAAGGAGCTGGGCTACGACAGCGACCTCGACATCATCTTCCTCTACGACGACGAGGCACCGGAGGCCTCCGAGAACTACGCACGCCTCGCCCAGCGGATGAACGGCGCGCTCACCAGCCACACCGGGGCCGGGCTCCTCTACGAGACCGACCTCCGCCTGCGGCCGGACGGGGCGAGCGGCCTGCTCGTGAGCCGCATCGAGGCCTTCGAGACCTACCAGCGCACCGCGGCCTGGCCCTGGGAGCACCAGGCGCTGACGCGCGCGCGATTCGTCGCCGGCGACACGGGGCTCGGGGCACGATTCGAGGCACTCCGGACGGAGATCCTGCGGATGCCGAGACAGAAGGAGACCCTGCGTGCGGAGGTCCGGGCGATGCGACAGAAGATGCGCGACGGACACCCGAACACCAGCGGTCTCTTCGATGTGAAGCATGATCCGGGCGGCATCGTGGACGTGGAGTTCGCCGTGCAGTTCCTGGTGCTCGCGCACTCGGCCGACCACGACGTCCTGACCGGCAACGTCGGGAACATCGCGCTGCTGCGGATCACCGAGTCGCTCGGACTTCTGCCACCGGGCGTCGGAACGGCCGCGGCGGATGCCTACCGGGCGTATCGGCGCCGTCAGCACGGGCTGAGGCTGCGGGGCGAGCGCTACGCGCGGGTGGCGCCGGAGGAACTCGCGGAGGAGCGGTCGGTGGTCCTCGCACTCTGGACGACGGTGCTCGGCGACTGATCGACGCGTTGCCGCCCGACGAGGCGGAACACGAGCGTCCGACCCTTCCCCTTGTAGATCGCCTCCCGGGGCTCGTCGAACCGGAAGATTTCGGCAAGGCGCACGTACGTCGCCCGATCCACGAGCACGGCACCCGGGGCGCAGTCCTCGGTGATCCGGGCCGCGAGGTTCACGGTGTCGCCCCAGACATCGAAGCTTCGGCGGGTGGTCCCGATGACGCCGGCCACGGCCGGCCCGGTGGCAATCCCGACATGGAACCGGATGCCGTGCTCCCGCATCAGGGCGTCGGTTTCGACGAGCGCCTGGAGTTGGAGCGCCATGTCGGCCACCGCTTCCACGTAGCGCGGATTCCCCGCACCCATGCCACCCACGACCATGTAGGCGTCGCCGACCGTCTTGATCTTCTCCAGACCGTACCGATGGCAGAGATCGTCCAGCAGGGTGAAGACATGGTTGAGGAAGCCCACCACCCGCCGGGGCTCCAGGCGACCGGACAGCCGCGTGAAGTCCACGATGTCGGCGAACATCACGCAGCAGTCGGCGTGCCCCTCGGCGATCGTGGACGGGTCGCGCTTCAGCCGTTCCGCCACCCAGCGGGGCAGCATCGAGGCGAGCAGCGCCTCGGACTTCTCGCGTTCCTCGCCCAGCAGTTCGTGCTCCCTCGACAGGGCCACCTGCGCCTCCTCCCGCTGGAGCAGGAAGTGCCTCAGGAGGAGGTAGACGATCGCCGAGAGCATCGTCACGTTGAGCGCGAAGAAGACCGCCACCGTCTGCGACGGAACGCCGGGCGCGGCATCGGCCAGGACGAAGTCGACCATGCCGGAGGCCACCGTCAGCACGAGGAACGCGACGAACCACGGCATGGACTCCCGCGCCCCGCAGGCCACCAGCGCACCGATGGGTGCCAGGAGCGCGAACAGCACGATGCCCGACGACACCACGAAGCTCCCCATCGACCATTGGACGGCGAAGGGTACGAACAGGAACAGGGCCAGCTGGGCGAACCGGTAGCGGGCGAAATTCCGGGACCGCAGGAAATAGACAAACAGCGCCGCCGAGGCGATCTGGTAGGCGAGGGGCAGCGTGCTCGGCAGCCGGATCCCGAGGATCCAGTAGAGCGCCAGCCAAGCGGCGGCCGCGACATTCGTGATCGCGGCCGTGAGGAGGAGAAACGACTTGCGCAGGCGCGCGTCGGCGTCGTCCTCGGGCCGGAACGCGGCCTGGGCCACGCGCTGCCGCCACGAGACGGGTGGGGCTTCGTCGGGCCGGGTGGGGGAACTGGGGGACGGTGACATCCGTGCGGGCGGGACGATGGGTACCGGAAACTCGGCACCGGCCGAGGGTAGGTGATGGATCCGCGGACGGGCAAGCAACTTCGACGCCCGCGATGACGCTGTACTGCCGAGCTTTCGCACCCGCTGTACGTGCGGCCGGCCAGGGGTCTTCGGCTACAATCCCGCCTTTACCAAAGGAGAGATTCAGCATGTCCATGGCCGACCGCGACGGGTTCATCTGGTACGACGGCAAGCTCGTGCCCTGGCGGGACGCCAATACCCACGTGCTGACCCACTCCCTCCACTACGGCCTCGCCGTTTTCGAGGGCTTGCGGGCCTACAACACGGTCAAGGGCACAGCGATCTTCCGCCTGGAGGAACACATCGACCGGATGTTCAACTCGGCACACATCTACATGATGAAGATGCCGTATGACCGTCAGACGCTCATGGAGGCCAGTCGGGAAGTGGTGCGCGCCAACAAGCTCGACTCCTGCTACGTGCGGCCGATCGCCTTCTACGGTTCCGAGAAGATGGGGGTCTCGCCCCGGGGGGCCACGGTGCACGTGGCGATCGCGGCGTGGCCCTGGGGCGCCTACCTCGGCGCCGACGGCATCGAGAAAGGCATCCGGGTGAAGACCTCCTCGTTCGCCCGGCACCACATCAACGTCACCATGGCGCGCGCGAAGTTCGCCGCCACCTACGCCAACTCCATTCTCGCCAACCTCGAAGCCACCCAGGACGGCTACGACGAGGCCCTCCTCCTCGATGTGGACGGCTACGTCGCGGAAGGCGCGGGCGAGAACCTGTTCGTGATCAAGAACGGCAGGCTCTACGAACCGGAACTCACCTCCGCCCTGATCGGGATCACCCGCGACACCGTGATCCAGCTGGCGCGCGATATCGGCCTGGAAGTGACGTCCAAGCGCATGACGCGGGACGACATCTATATCGCGGACGAGGCGTTCTTCACCGGCACGGCAGCCGAGGTGACCCCCATCCGTGAACTGGACAACCGCACCATCGGCAGCGGCACCCGCGGCGAGATCACCGCCAAGCTCCAGTCGATGTTCTTCGACGTGGTCAACGCCCGGGACGAGAAGCGCCTGTCCTGGCTCTCCTTCGTCTGACGAGGTTCCCCATGCAACCCGGCAAGCCGGACCCGAAATCGCGACGCGTGGAGGTGGTGGCCGCGGATCTGCCGCTGCATTGCCCCACGCCCGCGATGGCGCTCTGGAACTCCCACCCGCGCGTCTTCCTGCCGATCGAGACCACCGGCGAGGCGCTCTGCCCCTACTGCGGGACGCACTACACGCTGACGGGCCCGGCACCGAAGGGCCACTGACGCATCTGCCTGCGGACCGGATCGTGACCGACCGGATCCTGGTGGTGGGCCCGAGCTGGGTCGGCGACATGGTGATGGCGCAACCGCTGATCGAACGACTGCAAGCGAGTGTGGCCGGTGCCGCCGTGGATGTCTTCGCGCCGGGCTGGGTTCTCCCGATCGTCCGCCGCATGCCCGGGGTGGCGGAGGCGATCGACAGCCCGTTCGCCCACGGTGAGCTTGCCCTCGGCAAGCGTTGGGGCACCGCCCGCAGCCTGCGATCCCGCGGCTATCGGCAGGCGGTGGTGCTCCCGAACTCGCTCAAGTCGGCACTCATACCCTGGTTCGCGGGCATTCCCCGGCGGACCGGCTTCCTCGGTGAACAGCGCCGAGGGCTGCTGAACGACATCCGGTCGTTCGATCCCGCCGCTGTCCCGCGACTTGTCGACCGCTTCCTGCTGCTGGGCGAGGGCCCCGGCGTGACGCCGAGACCGCACCTGCAGAGTGCGGCTGGCGCCCGGGCGGTGCTGGCGGACCGCCTCGGTCTCGCGCTCGACAAGGCGGTGGCCTGCCTCTGCCCGGGCGCGGAGTACGGCCCCGCCAAGCGCTGGCCGGTCCGGCACTTCGCATCCCTCGCACGCCGTCTCGCGGACCGCGGTTTCGCCGTGTGGCTGCTCGGGTCGGCGAAGGACGCCCCGGTGGCCGAGGCCATCCGGGTCGCCTCGGACGGCGCCTGCGAATCCGTCGCGGGACGCACGGATCTCGGAGAGGCCACCGACCTCCTCGCGTGCGCCTCGGTGGTGGTCAGCAACGATTCCGGGCTCATGCACGTGGCCGCCGCGGTCGGCGTCCCGGTGGTGGCCCTGTTCGGATCGAGTTCGCCCGACTACACGCCGCCGCTCTCCGACGTGGCCCGCATCGTGCGCCATCCGGTACCCTGCAGTCCCTGTTTCCGCCGCGAGTGTCCATTGGGTCACTTCGCCTGCATGGAGGATCTGTCCGTGGAGTCCGTTCTCGCCGAAACGCTGGCTGCCGTGGGGGGCGCTCTGTGAGCGCACCGGAATTCAACACTCCCGCGGACGCGGAGGACGCCTTCTACCGCGCCTTCGAGCAGGCCGATCTCGAGGCCCTGATGGCCACCTGGGCCGACGCCGACGACATCGTGTGCATCCACCCCGGCAGCGACCGGCTCGTGGGGCCCGCCGACGTGCGGGAGTCCTGGCGCCGGATCTTCGGCGGTGGGGCGAAGCTCACCTTCCGACGGACCGAAGGCATCGTCCTCGACCGGCCGGACGTCCGCGTGCACAGCGTGATGGAAGAGATCTCCGTGGCCGGTGCCGCACGCATGACGGCCCGGGTGTGCGTCACGAACGTCTTCGTCCGGACCGCGGCTGGCTGGCGGATGTGGATGCATCACGGTAGCAATCCCGGTGGCGACCTGGCGTCCGAATCGGTCGACACTCCGGCCCCGACCCTCCACTGAGGCCCCGCTCCGCCGTGTCGTACCGAGCCCCCTGGTGGCTGCCCGGACGTCATCTTCAGACGGTCTACCCGGCGCTGGTGCTGCGGCCGCGCCCGCCCCGCTACCGGCGGGAACACTGGAACACACCGGACGGTGACCGCATCGACGTCGACCGTGTCGACGGCCCGGAAGACGCACCGTTCGTCGTCATGTTTCACGGACTGGAGGGCAATTCCGGGAGTCCCTACGCCGCCGCGATGATGTCGCAGGTCGCGAGCCTCGGCTGGCGGGGTGCCGTGCCCCACTTCCGCGGCTGCGGCGGAACCCCCAACCTCGCGCCCCGCGCCTATCACTCCGGGGACGCCGAGGAGATCGGCTGGATCCTGGAACGGTTCCGCGGGATCGCCGGCCGGGCGGTCTTCGCGGCCGGTGTCTCCCTCGGGGGCAACGCCCTGCTCAAGTGGCTCGCGCGCGAGGGTTCCGCGGCTCGTTTTCAGGTGGCCGCCGCCGCCGCGGTGAGCGCGCCGCTCGACCTCATGGCCGCGGGCACGGTGCTCGGACGGGGCTTCAACCGGGTCTACACCGCCGAGTTCCTGCGCACCCTGCGTCCGAAGGCCCTGGCGCAGATCGAACGATTCCCGGGCCTCGCCGATCGGGCCCGCGTGGCCGGCGCCCGCGATTTCGAGGAGTTCGACGACGCCTTCACGGCCCCGCTCCATGGGTATCGCGACGTGACCGACTACTGGACGCGCGCGAGCAGCCTGCCCGACCTCCCCCGCATCCAGGTCCCGACCCTCGTCCTCAATGCGCGGAACGACCCGTTCCTGCCGGCACGCCATCTCCCGGATCCGACCGCGAGCTCGCCGTTCGTCACGCTGGAGCAGCCGCGCTCGGGTGGCCACGTGGGGTTCGTGAGCGGTCCGTTTCCGGGGAACCTGCGCTGGCTTCCCGTGCGCCTGTGCCGCTTCTTCACCGATTCCGTGCGATCTGATCGACCATGACGGCACGTTCCGCCCCTGGGCGATGTGCAGGCGTTCCGCGAATCACTTCAAGTCAGCGCGCCGCGTGTCGAAGGCTGCACCGGCGGCGCACGATCGACCACCTGCCGCGCGAATCCGGCAACTGAATTGCATCCACAGTCGGCCGCGAAGCTGGAATGCCTCAGGACAGGCGGCGATAATCCACCGATTCACTTCATCCTCCCAGGACCATGCCTTCCATCGCTCCCGAAATCTTCAAGGCCTACGACATCCGCGGCATCGTCGAGACCGCCCTCACACCCGCCGCAGTGGAAGCCATCGGTCGGGCCTTCGGCAGCGAGGCGCTGGCCCGTGGCACCCCGCGCGTGGCTGTCGGCCGCGACGGCCGGCTGTCGGGGCCGATGCTGGCCGACGCGCTCGCCACAGGGCTCCGGGCAGCGGGCTGCGACGTGGTCGACGTCGGTCTCGTCACCACGCCCATGCTCTATTTCGCCGCCCACCATCTCGGCACGCGGTCCGGGATCATGGTCACCGGCAGCCACAACCCGCCCGAGTACAACGGGCTGAAGATGGTCATGGCCGATGAGGCGATCGCAGGCGAGGCCATCCAGGACCTTCGCCGGCGGATCGAGAAGAACGACTTCACGACGGGGAACGGCGGCTACACGAGCGCAGATGTCGCCGAGGCCTACATCGCCCGCGTCGTCGGCGACGTGAAGCTCTCGCGTCCGATCGACCTCGTCGTGGACGCCGGCAACGGCGTCGCCGGCGGCTTCGCCCCGGAGCTGTACCGCCGTCTCGGTTGCCGCGTCACCGAACTGTTCTGCGATGTGGACGGCACGTTCCCGAATCACCATCCCGACCCGTCCCAGCCCGAGAATCTCGAGGATCTCATCGAGGCACTGCGGGAGGGCGGCGAGCTGGGCTTCGCCTTCGACGGCGACGGCGACCGGCTCGGGGTCGTGACGAAGCGCGGCCGCATCATCTATCCCGATCGGCAACTCATGCTGTTCGCCGAGGACGTCCTCACCCGCAATCCCGGCGCCGAGATCATTTTCGACGTGAAGTGCACGCGGGCGCTGTTCCCCTGGATCCGCGAGCGCGGCGGTCGTCCGCTCATGTGGAAGACCGGGCACTCGCTCATCAAGGCGAAGCTCCGCGAGACCGGTTCGCCGCTCGCGGGCGAGATGAGCGGCCACGTCTTCTTCAAGGAACGCTGGTACGGCTTCGACGATGGCGTGTATGCGGGGGCACGCCTGCTGGAGATCCTCTCGCGGGTGGCGGACGTCAGCGTCCCGCTCGAATCCCTGCCCGATTCCGTGAACACGCCGGAGCTGCAGATCAAGCTCGCCGAAGGCGAGAACTTCGCGCTCATAGACAAGCTGCAGCGGGAGGCGCGGTTCGAAGGCGCCACCGACATCCTGACCATCGACGGCGTGCGCGCGGAATATCCGGACGGCTTCGGTCTCGCGCGGTCCTCCAACACCACGCCCGTGGTGGTGCTCAGATTCGAGGGAGACAACGCCGCGGCGCTCGCCCGTATCCAGGAAGCCTTCCGCCGCGCCATCCTCGCTGTCGCACCGCACGTGACCCTTCCCTTCTGAACGGCGTCGTGGACGCGAACAACCTGTTCCTCGGACGCCAGCCCATCCTGGACCGTCAGGGCAACCTCGTCGCCTTCGAGCTGCTCTTCCGGTCCAGCCAGGCGAACGGTGCACACATCGACGACGACCTGCTGGCCACGGCCACGGTCATCAACCACGCCTTCTCCGAACTGGGTGTCGAGGCCGTGCTCGGGCACTTCACGGGGTACATCAATCTGTCGGCATCCCTCCTGATGAGCGAGGTCATCGAGCTGCTGCCGAAGGAGCGGGTGGTGCTCGAGGTGCTGGAGACCGTGGAGATCAACGACGCGCTGGTCGCACGGCTGCGCGAGCTGCGCGCCGCGGGCTTTCGTCTGGCGCTCGACGACTTCGCGGGCGACACGGAGCGCTACGCGGGGATCCTGGATCTCATCGATGTGGTGAAGGTCGAGATCCCCGGGCACAGCGAGGCGGAGCTTGCCGAGACCACCGCGCGACTCCGGCGCTGGCCGGTCCGCCTGCTGGCGGAAAAGGTGGACACCCGCGAGCAGGTGGACCTCTGCCTGGCGCTGGGCTACGAGCTCTTCCAGGGCTACTACTTCGCGAAGCCCACCGTGCTCGAGGGCAAGCGGTTGTCCCACACGGAGTCCGCGATCATGCAGCTGGTCGGCCTCGTGGTCTCCGATGCGGATACCACCGAGATCGAGAAGATATTCAAGCAGAACCCCGACCTCACGATCAATCTGCTCCGACTGGTGAATTCGGTGTCGACGGGCGCCAAGGCACGCATCCATTCGCTGAAGGAGGCGATCGCCGTCCTGGGTCGGCGTCAGCTCCAGCGGTGGCTGCAGCTGCTTATGTTCGCGACGGCCGCCGCACCCGGCGCCCAGTTCCCGACACCGCTCCTGATGCTGGCCGCCACCCGCGGCAAGCTCATGGAACTCATGTCGTCCGCCACGGGCAGCACCCGGCAGTCGGACGACGCGTTCCTGGCGGGCATCCTGTCGCTGGTGGGCGCCCTGCTCGGGCGTCCCATCGAGGAGATCCTCGCCTCGCTCGCCGTGCCGGAGCCGGTGCGCGCCGCGGTGCTGAGACGCGAGGGCCGGCTCGGTGACCTTCTCGATCTCGCAGAGCAGGTGGAGTTGTCGGACGTTCCTGGCATCGAACGGCAGATCGAACGCATCGATGGGCTGAATGCCATGCGGGTCGGCGAGGCCTACGTGGGTGCGATCGAGTGGGCCAACAGCATCGCCGACGCGGCGCCCTGACCAAGGGGCACCGCACCCGCGAACGGACCGAGGATCAGGGCGCTTCGACCGCCGCCTTCAGCGCACCCAGACCGGCCTTGTAGGCGTTGGTGAAGAACGTCCGCAGGGAATCGTCGTCCTGACCGGCGGGGGGCGGATCCTGCCAGTAGGCGAGCCGCGTGAAGCGGCCGCTCCACACGACCTCCGTCTCGCCGTTGCCGACATCCGTCACCTGGATCGTCGCGAAATAGTCGCTCGCCATCACCGCGCCGTCGGCATACGTGTACGTGATCCGCATGTTGGTCGGATCGTACTCGGTGAGCTTCTCCGTGACGCGCGTCCCGTTCCGGCGCAGCAGTTCGCGGATCGCGCCTTCCTCGCTCCGCGACTTCAGCACGAGCCGGCTCGATTCCGCCGACGGGAACCACTTCGCGAGCCCGCCGAAATCGCCCACGTAGGTCCAGACTTCCTCGGCGGACCCCTTGATGCGGATCGACTGCGTCGTCGTCACTTCCTTCGCCTGCGCGAAGCCCAGGGCCGGCATCGCCGCCATCACCATCCCGGCCAGCCACATCGTCGTGCGTTGCATCGCCTTCTCCTCGTGTCCCGGCGACCGGTCTCCGGCACGCCGATGATGGAGCCGGCCCCCGGGGCTCCGGTGCCCAGGGGCCGACCGGTTCAAATCTTGGCGTCGACCCAGCCCACGACCGAAGCGAGCGCCGCATCGAGACCGGCGACGTTGGTACCGCCGCCCTGCGCGAGATCGGGTTTGCCGCCACCCTTGCCGCCCACCTGCCCCGCCACGAAGCCGACCAGCTCTCCGGCCTTCACCTTGCCGGTGAGGTCCTTCGACACGCCCGCGATCAGCGTGAGCTTGTCGGCGCCCTCCGCACTGCCCAGCACCACGACCGACGACCCGAGCTTGTCGCGAAGCTTGTCGATGGTCTCGCGCAGGGCCTTGGCGTCCGCCCCCTCCACCTTCGCGGCGAGGACCTTGATGCCCTTCACGTCGCTGGCCGATCCGGCGAGATCGTCGCCTTGCGAGGAGGCGAGCTTGCCCTTCAGGCGGGCCAGTTCCTTCTCGAGCGACTTCACCGTGTCGAGCGTCTGCGCGAGCTTCGCGCCGATCTCCTGGGCCGGGGCGCGCAGCATGCCGGCGATCTCGGCGAGCTGGCGTTCCTGGTTGCGGGCATGGGCGAGGGCTCCGTCGGCCGTGACGGCCTCGATGCGGCGGATGCCGGCAGCGACACCCGTCTCCCCGACGATCTTGAAGAATCCGATGTCGCCGCTGCGCTTCACGTGGGTGCCGCCGCAGAGTTCGGTCGAGAAGTCGCCCATGCCGATGACGCGCACCTCGTCGCCGTACTTCTCGCCGAAGAGTGCCATGGCGCCGGCCTTCAACGCCTCGTCGTACTTCATGACCCGCGCCTCGACGGGCACGTTGCGGCGGATCTCGCGATTCACGAGATCCTCGACGTGCGCCAGTTCGTCGGGGGTGACGGGCTGCGAATGGCTGAAGTCGAAACGCGTGTGGTGCGCATCGACCAGGGAACCCTTCTGGGTGACGTGCGGGCCCAGCACCTTGCGGAGCGCCGCGTGCATCAGATGGGTGGCGGAGTGGTTGAATGCGGCGCGATGGCGCCGCGTGCCGTCGACCCGTGCGGTGACGGTGTCCCCCACGGACAGGCGCCCGGTGGCCATCTTGCCGTGGTGTCCGAAGACGGTGGCCTGGATCTTCAGGGTGTCGGCCACGGTGAAGGTGCCGGACCCCGCCACGAGTTCGCCGGCATCGCCCGCCTGGCCGCCGGACTCGGCGTAGAACGGTGTCCGGTCGAGCACCACCACGGCGCTCTCGCCCGCCTCGACCTGCGTGACGGAACTGCCGTCGCGATACAGCGCGAGCACCTCGGCATCGTCCTCCAGGGTCTCGTACCCGCGGAACTCGGTAGGCTGGCCGGTGTACTCGACGCCCGTCTGCACCTGAAAGCGGGAGGCGGCACGGGCACGACTGCGCTGCTGCTCCATCTCGGCCTCGAAACCGGCGAAATCGACGGTGAAGCCGCGCTCGCGGGCGATGTCGGCCGTGAGGTCGAGCGGAAATCCGAAGGTGTCGTACAGCTTGAACACGGTGGACCCGTCGAGCATGCGGTCCTCCTTCTGCATCGCACCTTCCAGGACGGCCATGCCGTGCTCGAGGGTCTCGGCGAAGCGCTCCTCCTCCTGCTTGAGCACCTGCTCGACCTTCGCCTGCGCCGCGACCAGTTCGGGATACGCCTCGCCCATCGCGCGGGACAGCGCGGCCACGAGCGTGTGGAAGAACGGACGCTTGCAGCCCAGCTTGTAGCCGTGACGGATGGCCCGTCGGATGATCCGGCGCAGGACGTAGCCGCGACCTTCGTTGCCCGGGATCACGCCGTCGGTGATGAGGAAGCTGCAGGCACGGATGTGGTCCGCGATCACCTTCAGCGAGTTGTTCTCGAGGTCTTCCGAACCCGTGGCGCGCGCGGCGGCGACGATGAGTTCCTGGAAGAGATCGATGTCGTAGTTGGAATGGACGCCCTGCATCACGGCGCTGACGCGCTCCAGACCCATCCCGGTGTCGACCGAGGGCTTGGGCAGCGGATGCAGCACGCCCTTGTCGTCCCGGTTGAACTGCATGAACACGAGGTTCCAGATCTCGATGTAGCGATCGCCGTCGGCATCCGGGGATCCCGGCGGACCACCCGCCACTCCCGGGCCGTGGTCGAAGAAGATCTCGGTGCAGTAGCCGCAGGGGCCGGTGTCGCCCATCTGCCAGAAGTTGTCGTTCGTCGCGATGCGAACCACCCGGTCCGCCGGGACCTGCATGTCCTCCAGCCAGATCTTCTCGGCGCCATCGTCGTCGGCGTGCACCGTCACCCAGAGCTTGCTCTTCGGGAGGCCCAGTTCCTCGGTGAGGAACCCCCAGGCGAGCTGGATGGCCTCGCGCTTGAAGTAGTCGCCGAAGCTGAAGTTACCCAGCATCTCGAAGAACGTGTGGTGCCGGGCCGTGTAGCCCACGTTCTCCAGGTCGTTGTGCTTGCCGCCGGCGCGCACGCAACGTTGCGAGGTCGTCGCCCGGGAGTACGGGCGCCGATCCTGACCGAGAAAGACATCCTTGAACTGCACCATGCCGGCATTCGTGAACAACAGCGTCGGGTCATTGCCGGGCACGAGCGGCGAGGAAGACACGACGGTATGGCCGTTCCGGCGGAAGTACTCGAGGAATCGATGGCGGATTTCGCTGCTTTTCATGGTCGGTCTGGGAGGCGGGACATTCTAGGGAGCCCGAAGCATAGCGCCTGGGAGGGGATTTTCGGCAACCGGTTGCTCCGGAAGGCGGGCGTCCTGTGCGGACGGGCCGGGCGGTCAGTCCTCAGGTTCGGAGCCGACCCGCAGCACGCGTCGAATGACCTCGGGAGAGAAGCCGCGGTTGGCGAGATAGCGCCCCTGACGGGCATAGCTGGTCGCGTCTTCGGGGGGCTCGGGGAATCTCCGGCGCAGGACCTGGAGCGCCTGTGCCGGTTCGGCTTCGCGCGCCGCCGACACCACGGTTTCGATGTCTGCCGCGCGGACCCCGCGCGCTTCGAGATCCCGGGCGACCCGGAGCGGACCATGCCGACCGGCATGCCGACGCGCGATCTGCTCGGCGACACGCTCGTCGGACAGGTAACCCGATCGTTCGAGGTCGTCGAGCAGCGCCGGGATGTCGTCCGCCTCGTCGGCATGGCGGGCGAGCTTGCGCCCCAGTTCCACCCGTCCGTGGTCCCGCCGGGCCAGGATGGCGAAGGCGCGGGCCCGGAGCGACGGGCCTTCAGCCAAGAGCGGCCCTCCGGGAAAGGAATCCGGCGGTCAATCTTCCTCGGCCACCTCGGGCAGCGGCGTGACGCCGACGGCCGCCCGGATCTTCTGCTCGATCTCGCGGGCCATCTCGGGATGCTCCTTGAGGAACTCCCGGGCGTTGTCCTTGCCCTGGCCGATCTTCTCGCCGTTGTACGCATACCAGGCGCCGGACTTGTCGACGATGTTGTTGGCCACACCCAGTTCGATGACCTCGCCCTCGCGGGAGATGCCTTCGCCGTAGAGGATGTCGAACTCCGCGTTGCGGAAGGGCGGCGCGGTCTTGTTCTTGACCACCTTGACGCGGGTCTCGCTGCCGATGACCTCTTCGCCTTTCTTGATGGAACCGATCCGACGGATGTCGATGCGGACGGAGGCGTAGAACTTCAGCGCGTTGCCGCCCGTGGTGGTTTCCGGGTTGCCGAACATCACGCCGATCTTCATGCGGATCTGGTTGATGAAGATGACCAGCGTGTTGGAGCGCTTGATGTTCGCCGTCAGCTTGCGCAGCGCCTGGCTCATGAGCCGGGCCTGCAGTCCGGGGAGCTGGTCGCCCATCTCGCCCTCGATCTCGGCCTTGGGCGTGAGCGCCGCCACGGAGTCGACCACCACGACGTCGACCGAACCGGACCGCACGAGCATGTCGGCGATCTCGAGGGCCTGCTCACCGTTGTCGGGCTGGGAGATCAGGAGGTCCTCGGTACGCACACCGAGCTTCCTGGCGTACTGCGGATCGAGCGCGTGTTCCGCGTCGATGAAGGCCGCGATGCCGCCGAGGGCCTGGGCTTCTGCGATGACCTGCAGCGTGAGCGTCGTCTTGCCGGACGATTCCGGACCGTAGATCTCGACGATCCGGCCGCGGGGGAGGCCACCGATGCCGAGGGCGAGATCGAGGCCGAGGGAACCGGTGGAAACCACCTGGATGTCCTGGCTCACGTCGTTCTCGCCGAGCCGCATGATCGAACCCTTGCCGAACTGCTTCTCGATCTGGGATAGGGCCGCCGCCAGTGCCTTCGTCTTGTTGTCGTCCATGGTGCTCTATGTGGGAATCCGCGTCTCGGAAGGCCTGGATTATGGCATACGCACCTCTCCCGCCATGCCTACGCAATTCCCCTTTTTTTCAAGCACCTGGACCCACCCGCCAGGCTTGCCAGGCGGCCTGCCAAAGGATAAAGAAGCGCCGCCGTTTGCCGTAGGAGCAGCCATGGCATCCCTTCCCCAGACCGCACAGCGCATCGGCCGATTCGAGGTCGTGAAACCCCTCGGCAAGGGCACCCAGGGCAGCGTATGGCTCGCCCACGATCCGGACCTTCAACGCGACGTCGCGATCAAGACCATCGACGTCGATGCCCGGTCGAACCCCGCCGCCGTCCGCACCCTGCTCGACGAAGCCGTGATGGCGAGCCGCCTGGTCCACCCGAATGTCGTGACCCTATTCGACGCCGGACGGGATCAGGATCGCCCCTATCTGGTCTTCGAGTTCGTTCCCGGCACGACCCTGGCAGCAGCCCTCCGGGAGAACGGGGCGATGGCGCCGATCCAGGCGGTCGAGTACACGCTCCAGATGCTGAAGGGCATCGACTTCGCCCACCAGAAGGGTGTCGTCCACCGGGACATCAAACCCGGGAACATCATGATCACGACCGACGGCATGGCGCGGGTCATGGATTTCGGGATCGCCTCGCTCATGTCGGGTGCGGACCCGTCCGACACCGGATTCCACGGCACCCCGGCGTACACCGCCCCCGAGTACGTGACCAACCGCGAGTTCTCGCCACGGTCGGACGTCTTCTCCGTCGGGATGGTGCTCTACGAGATGCTCACCGGCGAACCGGCCGTCACCGGCAGCACCGTGTTCGAAGTGCTCCACAAGATCGCGAACGTGCCGTTCCAGCCGGCCTCGAAACTCGCCCAGGGGATCGACGAGGCGCTGGACGGCATCGTGATGCGCGCGCTCACGAAGGAACCCGAGAACCGCTATGCCTCCGCCGCCGAGATGGCCGAGGCGCTCGAGCGATACCTTCGCCCGGACGATTCCGGCGAGGCGATCGAGCCAGTCAGCGACGCGACCATGGAGTTCCTGCTCCGGCGGATCCGTCTGCGCAGCGACTTCCCCGCGCTCACCGACACGATCACCACGGTCACGAAGGCCATGGGATCCGACAAGCAGGGCGTGGCGACGCTGGCGGCCGCGATCCTCAAGGACTTCGCCGTCACCAACAAGCTCATGAAGCTCGTGAACTCCGCGCACTACGGCTCGGTGGGACGCGGTGTGACGACGGTCTCGCGGGCCATCATGGTCATCGGCTTCGATCAGGTCCGGTCCATCGCCGTGGGCCTGCTGCTGTTCGAGCACCTCCAGAACAAGTCCCAGGCTCTCGCCCTGCGCGAAGAGATCATCGCCACCTACTTCAACGGGCTGCTCGCCCGATCGATGCTCGCCGCCAGCGGACTGCGCGACGCCGAGGAAGCCTTCGTCTGCGCGATGTTCCACAACCTCGGGCGGCTGCTGACGGCGTTCTACTTCCACGAGGAGTACGCCGAGATCCAGAAGCTAGTGCGCACCGGGCAGGACGAGCGCAAGGTGGCGGCATCGACCCTCGGGGCGCCGATGGACGAACTCGGGATGGGGATCGCCAAAACTTGGAAGTTCCCCGACCGGATCGTGGCGACCATGCGGCCCGTGCTCGAACTCCAGCCCATGCCGCCGACCTCCGACACCGACAGCATGCGACTCGTCGCGACCCTCGCGCGGGGGGTGACCGACGTGATCCGCTATGCGAGCGACGAGGAGCGCGCGCCTCGCCTGCTCAAGATCGAGAAGCGCTTCGGCGAGCCCCTCGCCATCTCGCAAGGCCAGATCCTGGCGGCGGTCAACAAGGCCGTGACCAACCTCGCTTCCGACGCGGAAGCACTGGGTCTCAGCACGGCGACCAGCCCGTTCTTCGCCCGGGCCGTCTCGTGGTCCGAGGAGTTCTCCGGCGAGAAGATCACCGATGCGCTGCACGAGACGCTGGCGGGTACGAGCGTCCCGACGGTGAAGACCGAAAGCAGCGCCAGCGGGGGTCCGACCACGGACGAGCGCAAAGCCGTGCTGACGGCCGGCATCCAGGACATCACGAATGCCCTCGTGACCACCTTCCAGCTGAACGACGTCCTGCGCATGATCGTCGAGGCCATGTATCGCGGCATCGGCTTCGGCCGGGTCCTGCTGTTCGTGCGCGACCCCGCGAACAACGCGCTGAAGGCGCGCCTGGGGTTCGGCAAGGGCGTGGACGATCTTCTGCGGCGCGGCTTCTCGATCAGCATGACACCCGCGAAGGACGTATTCCACGCGGCGCTCTCGCAGGGCGTCGACATCCATATCGAGAACGTCGATGGCGAGAACATCCGCAACACGATCCCCGACTGGTACCGCAAGGCGCTGCCTTCGAGATCGCTGGCGTTGTTCCCGGTGATGCTGAACAAGAAACCCGTCGCCCTCTTCTACGGCGACAGCTCGGACGCCCGCGGTCTGCGGTTCACCTCCGAGGAACTGTCGATGCTGAAGACCCTGCGCAACCAGGCCGTGCTCGCGATCCGCTCCCAGAATGCATGACTCGGAAGTCCGCCCCGACCACACGAACGCCATGAACGAAGCGACGAACCTGACTGTCCTGTTCGCCGACGTGGCCGGCAGCACTCGCCTGTACGAGCGCTGCGGCGACAAGGAAGCTTTGCGTCGCGTGGGCGAGTGCCTCGCCGTCGCGAAGGAGGCCGTCCTCGCGAACGACGGCGAAGTGATCAAGACCATCGGCGACGAGTTGATGTGCCTGTTCCCGAACAGCGGGGCGGCCACCCTCGCGGCGTGCGCCATGCAGTCGGGGGTACACGGGTTGCCGCAGGCGGGCGACGCGCCCATGGCGCTCCGGATCGGATACCAGTCCGGCCCCGTGCTGCGACGGGACGGCGACGTCTTCGGCGACACGGTGAACGTCGCTGCGCGGATCGTCGGCATGGCCTCCTCGGGACAGATCCTGCTCGGCGACACGGCGAGCGAATCCCTGCCCTCCTACCTCCGGTTCGGGCTGCGGACCCTCGGTCATGCCGCCGTGCGGGGGCGCGCCACGGAAGTGCGCCTGCACGAGATCGTCTGGGACCTCGCCGCGGACCTCACCGTCGTCGGAGGCACGGTCGCACTGAAATCGATGCCCGCCTCGCCCGTGCTCGAGCTGCGCATGGGCACGCTGTCGTGGCGCGTGGAACGCGGGGCGATCACGATCGGTCGGGACGCCGCCAACCAGGTGGTCCTCGCCACCAAGCGTGCGTCCCGCAGCCATGCGCGGATCGAATCCCGCGATGGCCGCTTCGTGCTCTGCGACCTCAGCGCGAACGGCACCTACATCCAGAACGGATCGGACACCTTCACGCGGCTCTGCGGCGAGGAGGCGACCCTCACCGGCACCGGGACGCTCACGTTCGGCGACCGCCCCGACATGGAAGGCGCGATCGAGATGCGGTATACCGTCACGACGTCGAGCCGGACCGGCTGACCCCTTTCGCGGGAGATCACCATGCTGACGCTGCTGAGGGACTTCCTGTGGTGGTGCGGGGCCCACGCCTGGCGCGCGCTGCGGGTGATGAGTGGCGACGACGCCTTCGAGCGGCACATGACCCTGGAGCCGCCGTCCGCGACCGATTCGCCCGCCCGCTCACGGCGGGCGCGGCGCGCGATCTATGACCGGGAACTCGACCGGAAGTGGAGCCGCCACACCGCCTGCGGCCGCTGCTTCGAGCGCTGAACCCGCAGCGCTCCGTTGCGATCACGCCGGCACCGGCCCCTCGCTCAATCGGATGACACCGGCGAGGGCCTCCAGAATCGTCTGTCGTCGCACCGCCTCGCGATCGCCCGGGAATCGATACGTGCGCGCCTCGCGGAATCCGTCCGCAAGCCCCCAGGCGATGCACACCATGCCCACCGGCTTCGTCAGCGTCCCGCCGCCTGGGCCTGCGACACCACTCACCGCGACGGCCATGCCTGCCTCCGTGCGCAGGAGCGCGCCGTCCACCATGGCGACGACCGTCGCCTCGGACACGGCGCCGTGCCGCAACAGCGTCTCGGGCGGGACACCCAGCAGGGCCTGCTTCGCCGCGTTGCTGTAGGTCACGAAACCGCCTTCGTACCAGCGGGAACTGCCGGCGACCATCGTCACCGTCGCGCCGATGCCGCCCCCCGTGCAGGACTCCGCCGTGACGAGCATCCGACCCGACTGGGCGAGGGCCTCGCCGGTGCGCAGGGAAAGTTCGTGCAGTTCCTCGTCCATGTCAGAAGATCGCCTTCCAGGTTGCCAGCACGAGCAGCGTGTAGAACGCCGCCACCAGATCGTCGAGCATGATGCCGAAGCCGCCCTTGACCGTCCGGTCGAGGATGCGGATGTGGAGCGGCTTCAGGATGTCGAAGAGACGGAACAGCAGGAAGCCGAAGCCCTGCCACACGGGCTCGCGCGGGATCACGAAGAGCACGATCATGAACGCGACGATCTCGTCGATGACGATGCCGCCGTGGTCGTGCACGCCGAGCGCGCGGCTCGTGCGCTCGGCCGTGATGATTCCGACGAGGTAGAGCGCGACGAGCAGCAGCGCGAACCAGCCGTCAGACAGGCGCGGATGCAGATACGCGAAGAGCGGCAGGGCCACGAGCGTGCCCATGGTGCCTGGCGCCACGCGGGACAACCCGGAGCCGAATCCGAGCGCGAGGAAGTGGGCCGGATGCGCGACGAGAAAGCGCAGATCCGGGCGCCGGGGCAGTGGTTCAGCCGAAATGATCGAATCCTCCGCGAGCCGGCGTCATGTCGAACCCACGCTGATCGAGGACGCGGACGCCCGGCGGCCCGGCCACCGTCGCCCCGATGCGTGTCACGGCGACGCCGGCCTCCCGCGCCGCGGCCAGCACCGCGTCGCGGTTCGTCGGTGATGCGGTGAACGCCAGCTCGTAGTCGTCGCCCCCTGCGAGGATCGCCGCGGCACGGCGCTTCCGGTCGACGCCCGCGAGCGCCGACGACTGCGGCAACCGCTCCCAGTGCACGTCGATGCCGCACGCGGACCGGTTGGCGAGGTGCCCGAGGTCGGCCGCGAGACCATCCGACACGTCGATCGCAGCCGACGCGAGACCGGCGAGTGCCAAGCCGAGACCGACGCGCGGTTGCGGCTGTTCGAGACGCTCGCGGCAACGGGCTTCGTCGATCCCGTCGAACGCGGCGGTTCCACGAAGGGCGGCGAGTCCGATCGCCGCCTCGCCGGTGCAACCGGACAACCACACGTCGTCGCCCGGCCCCGCACCGTCGCGACGCAGTGCGTGCCCGGCCATCACTTCGCCGATCACGGTGACGCAAAGACTGAGCGGGCCGCGGGTGGTATCGCCGCCCGCCAGATCGACACGATGGACCGCCGCCAGCGCGAGGAAGCCCGCCGAGAAGGCCGCCAACCAGGCCTCGTCCACCCGCGGCAGCGCCATCGCGAGAAAGGCCCAGCGCGGCCGTGCGCCCATCGCGGCGAGATCCGAGAGGTTCACGGCGAGCGTCTTGTGTCCGAGGCGGCGCGGGTCGGTACCCGGCAGGAAGTGGGTGCCCTCGACGAGCATGTCGGTGGAGACGGCGACCACATGGCCCGGCGTGGGGACTAGGAGCGCGGCGTCGTCCCCGCCGGCGAGCAGCGTGTGCGTCGCGGGGGGCGAAAAATGACGCCGGATGAGATCGAACTCTGAAGGCATCGCCCGATTCTATCCGGCCCGGGGTCCCCGACGGACCCTCGGCCGGATCAAAAAGCGAGCTGGCCCGACAGGTAGAAGGCGCGCTGCTCCCGCCGATCGGCGATCTGGCCGAGGTCGAGCCATGCGGCGGTGACCGATATGCGCTTCGACGGGAACCACGCCACGAAGACATCCTTGAACGTCTCTTCGCGGAACACCGAGAGGTTGTCCGGCTTCCGACGCGCCTCCGCGCCCAGCACGATTCGGTCGGTTAGGAAGACGCCCACGGAAACCTCCGGCAGGTAGCGATACGCGTCGCGGCGATCGCCACCGAAGCCGAGCAACCCCATCTGGTTCGCCTTCGTGGCCCGCACCGTGCCGTTCAGCAACAGGTTGCGGCCGAACACGGCGGCCAGCCAGACCTTGGTGGCCGCGAGGTAGAAGTCGACTCCGTCGTCGTGCCGTGCCCCGAGGGCCCTGGGCACGGTCATGTCGGCGTTGCGTTTGTACTGGAGGCCGAAGGCGAGTTGCGGCATCCATCGGTCCTGGTCGAAGACGGCGTCCCCGGTGAGCTTCACCTTGAGTCCGAGGATGTCCTGCGAGATCGACTGGCCGGGCACCGTGCTGCCGAGCCCCAGCCGCTGATGCGCGTACGACAACTCGACCCGATCCCGGATGCCCACGGCCACACCGGTCGCGCTCAGGCTGAAGTCGGTCGGATCGGCGCGCGTGTGGAAGGCGGTGAAGCCCACCTGGTCGCGACTGCCGTAGCCGGTGATGAGCGCCCACGGGGTGAGTCCGCCGCCGGCAGCGCCTTCGATCTGGGACACCCCGCCGGTGGCAGGAAGGCGGGAACCGGGCTCCGGCAGCCCGGCAGCGGAGACAGTGCCGCCGAGCGCGACGAGGAGGGTGAGGGAGGCGATCTTCATGAACGGGCGTATCGACGCCCGGGACGGCCCCTTGATAGGGTCAAGTTGCCGGGGTCGAGGTCGTTAGCCTCCGGACCCCGGTCCACCGTCCGCGCCCGATGTCGAACCCACGCACACACACCCGTCACCGATGCTCGCAACACCTCATCGCCGTCGGCATGGCACTGGGGATGTGGTGCCTGCCGGTGCACGCCGGATCCAGCCTCTACGACCGGCTCGGAGGGGAGCCCGGAGTCGTCGCGGTCGTATCGGAGCTCGTGGAGATCATGCGCACCGACCCCGTGTCGGGCCACATCTTCCGGAAGGTGAACCACAAGCGCCTGAAGATGAAGATCGCCGAACAGATCTGCATGCTCACCGGCGGGCCCTGCGCGTTCGACGGCGACGACATGAAGACGACGCATGCGGGCATCCCGATCACGGAGACGGACTTCCATCGCCTCGTCGAGCACCTGGTGGTCATCCTCGATCGGAACGGCGTCGCCGTCCGCGAGAAGAACGAACTGCTCGCGATCCTCGCGCCGTTCAAGCGCGATGTGGTGACGCGATGACCCGACGGCACGGGCCAACCGCCCGGCGGCGCCTGCTCTGCTGGACCGTAGCGCTGTGCGCGGTGCTCACGGGCAGCGGCTGCCCGCTGGCAGCCACGCTCGTTGCAACGGTGACGGCAGCCGACGGGACGCCCGTTCCGCAGGTCGTCATCCACGCCATGCCGGTGAGCGGCAAACTGCCGGCGACGCCGCCGAAGGCAGCGCAGATGGATCAGGTGGACAAGGAGTTCGTGCCGTTCGTGCAGCCCGTGCAGATGGGAGCAGCCGTCACGTTCCCGAACAAGGACAACATCCGGCACCACGTCTACTCCTTCTCGCCGGCGAAGACGTTCGAGCTGAAGCTCTACTCCGGGACTTCGGCGAAGCCCGTCGTGTTCGACAAGCCCGGCCCGGTGACGCTCGGCTGCAACATCCACGACTGGATGGTGGGCCATCTCTACGTCGTCGAGGGCCCCTGGTTCACGAAGACCGGCAAGGACGGCAAGGGCGGCATCGACCTGCCGGCGGGCGAGTACCTCGTGAAGGTCTGGCATCCCTGGATGAAGGACGAGCCGGCGCCGGTCCGGATCAAGGCAGAGGCTGCGGGCGACCTCGCGACCGCGTTCCGCATTGCGCTGACACCGCCGCCCGCCATCACCCACGACAAGCGCTGACCGCACGCCAGTGTCCCTCCACGATCGCATCGCCGCACCGGAACGTACGCACCCACAGCGGGGGCGCCCATGAAGATCCACAGCCTCCGCGCGCGGATCATCGTCTTCTTCGTGATGCTGCTGGTGACCGTGCAGGCGGTCCTGTTCGTGCTCGTCAGCGTGAGCGGTCGCCGCGTCGCCGAGCAGGTGATCGGCGACGAGCTGGTCACCGGCGAACGGATCTTCGAGCGGCTGGTGGTCCAGAGCACGAACCGGCTCGCCGACGCGGCCCGGCTCCTGGCCTCCGACTTCGGTTTCCGTACCGCCGTGGCGACGCACGACGTGGCCACCATCGCCTCCGCGCTCGCGAATCACGGGCGGCGGATCGATGCCAGTGTCGTGATGCTTGCGTCCCTCGATGGCGGTCTCATTGCCGACACGCTCTGGGGCAGCACGACGCGTGATCCCGTCTTCCCGCTGCCGTCGATGCTCGACACGGCCCGCGCCAGCGGCCGCGCATCGGGCATCGTGCTGCTGGACGGGCGCCCGTATCAGGTCGTCGTCGTGCCGGTGCTCGCGCCGACGCCGATCGCCTGGGTCGCGATGGGGTTCGCGATCGACGACCGCACCGCCGCGGACCTGCAGTCGGTGGCCGCGCTCGAGGTCTCGTTCCTGTCGCGCACTGCCGACGGCCGCTGGACGCTGCACGCGTCGACGCTTCCGCCGCAGATCCGTGGTCGCCTCGCCTCCCGGCGCGGGGAGCTGGAGGGGATGTCGCGGCTCTCGTCGATGACGCTGGTCGACGAGGAGTACCAGACGCTGGTCCCCGTGCTCGGCGAGAGCCCGGAGGGTCGCGTCGTCGCGCTCTTGCAGCGCTCGAAGCGCGAGGCGCTGGAGCCGTTCGACCGCGTGCGCGCGATCCTCTCGGGGCTGGGTCTCGCGAGCCTGGTGTTCACCGTGCTGGGGAGCGTGATCATCGCCCGCGGCATCAGCCGGCCGGTGAGCCGGCTCGCCGAAGCCGCCCGCGGAATCCGCGACGGCGACTACACCCAGAAGGTGAAGGTCGAGACCCAGGACGAGATCGGCGGCCTCGCCGACAGCTTCAACCACATGCTGGACGGCATCGTCGGACGCGAGAGCAAGATCCTGCGCCTCGCCTACGAGGATTCCCTGACCGGTCTGCCGAACCGCGCCCGCTTCCGCGAGGCCGTGCGCGACGGGCTGGTCACCGCGCGGCGGACCAGTGGGGCGCTGAGCGTCCTGATCCTCGACCTCGACCGCTTCAAGGCGATCAACGATTCGCTCGGCCATCCCGCCGGTGACGAGGTGCTGCGCATCGTGGCGTGCCGGCTGCGCGAGACCATCGCGGAGGACGACATGGTGGCCCGCCTCGGCGGCGACGAGTTCGCGATCCTGCTGCACGGGGGCGTCGGAGAGCACGTGAAGGAGGTCACCGAGCGCATCTTCGCGCGGCTGCGGGAACCCATCGACCTCGACGGACAGCCGGTGGACGTGGGCGCCAGCATCGGCATCGCCTACCACCCGACGCACGGGGACGATCCCGATCTCCTGATGCTGCGCGCGGATGTCGCGATGTACGACGCCAAGCGCGGGCACGCCGGCTGCGCCACCTACGACGTCCGCAACGAGGACGGCCGGCGCCATCACCTCTCCCTGCTCGGCGAACTGCGCCGCGCGGTGGAGCGCGACGAGCTGTCGGTCCACTACCAGCCCAAGCTGGACCTGCGGACCGGCGGCATCCACCACGCCGAGGCCCTCGTGCGATGGATCCACCCGGAACGCGGATTCGTGTCCCCGGGAGAGTTCATCCCCTTCGCCGAGCAGACCGGCTACATCCGCGAGCTCACGCGCTGGGTCGTGGCGCGGGTGATCCGCCAGGTCGACGAGTGGCGCGCGCGCGGCCTCGAGGTCCGGGTGTCGGTGAACATCTCCACGCGCGATCTGATGAGCGACGACCTGGTCCCCGAGGTCGAGCGGGCGATGGCCCGCGGGGGGACGCCGCCGGGACTGCTCTGCTTCGAAGTCACGGAGAGCGGCGTGATGGAGGACCCCGCGCGGGCACTCGCGACGCTCGATCGCATCCACGCCCTCGGCATCCGGCTCTCGGTGGACGACTTCGGCACCGGCTACTCCTCCCTCGCGTACCTCAAGAAGCTCCCGGTCCAGGAACTGAAGATCGATCGTTCATTCGTGATGCACATGGCGGACGACGCGAACGACGCCACACTCGTGCGCACCACCATCGAACTCGGGCACAACCTGGGGCTGGAGGTGGTGGCAGAGGGTATCGAGGACGAGCCCTCCCTCGCGCTGCTGAAGGCCTTCGGTTGCGACCAGGTGCAGGGCTACCTGATTGCGAAGCCGATGCCGGCGGACCGATTCGAGGCCTGGATGCTCGAGCGCACTGCGACCGCGACGCTGTCACCCGCCCTGCCCGACCTCTCGTCGCCGCGGACCCGCCTCAGCGCCTGACGGCCTCGTCGGGACGCACCTGCTGGGCCAGACGATCCAGCACGCCGTTTATGTAGCGATGCCCGTCGGTGCCGCCGAACACCTTCGCGATCTCCACCGCCTCGTTGATGATCACGCGATAGGGCGTCTCGACGTGGGCGGTGAGTTCGAGCGCACCCATCAGCAGGATCGCGTGCTCCACCGGGGACAGCTCCTCGACCTTGCGATCGATGAGCGGCGCGATGCGCGCGCGCAGCCCGGTGGCCCCGGCGGTGACACCGTCCACCAGCCGGTCGAAGAGCTTCGCGTCGAGCCTGGGGAAATCCTCCTCCAGGCGGGCATCGCGCTTGATGTCGCGGGCTTCGCCCGGATTCAGCAACCAGCTGTAGATCGTCTGCACCGCGCGCTCCCGCGTGAGGCGCCGGGCATTCTTGGGCCGTGGCGTCTCTGCCGGCGGCGGTGCTTCAGTCTCGCTCATCTTCGATCGCCTGGAAGAGGTTGGCCATCTCGACGGCAACGCGCGCGGCCTCGGCGCCCTTCACGTGCATGCGGGCCTCGGCCTGCTCGTCGTTCTCGGTGGTGAGCACGCCATTCGCGATGGGCACGCCGCTATCCAACTGCACGCGCATGATGCCCTGGGCCGACTGGTCGGACACGACCTCGAAGTGATACGTCTCGCCCCGGATCACCGCACCCAGCGCGACGAGCGCGCGGAACTGTCCGGTGCCGGCGAGCTTGCGCAGCGCGGGCGGTATCTCCAGAGCACCCGGCACGCTCACGACCGACATGTCGTCCCGCGAGACGCCCAGGCGCTCCAGCTCCGCCAGGCAGGCCGCGAGCAGTGCCTCGCACACCGGCTGGTTGAACCGGCTCACCACCACGCCCACGGTCAGGCCCTCCCCCGACAGGTCGGGCTCGATCTCGTAAATGTCATCCACGTGCGCCATGGGCACCCTCATCGAATCGTGACGCCGGGCACCTGGCCCGGCTCCAGATGGCCCGCGACCTCGAGGTCGAAGCCGGCCATGCTCGGCAGACGCAGCGGCAGTGCCATCAGCAGCATCCGCGCGACGCCGAGGTCGCGCAGGATCTGGGCACCGATGCCGTAGGTCCGCAAATCCCATTTCCGCCGCGACGTCGCGGCGTCCGGCGCACCGAGCCGCGCAAGGAGATCGGCGCCGGTCTCCGTCCGATGCAGCAGCACTACCACCCCGCGCCCCGCCTGCGCGATCGTCTCCAGGGCATCGTGCAGATTCCAGGAATGGCTGCGATCGCCGGCATCGAGCATGTCGAGCACCGACAGCGGCTCGTGCACCCGGACCAGGACCGGCGCATCACCGGAGACGTCGCCGCGCACCAGCGCAAGGTGGGTCTCGTGGTTCGTGTCGTCGATGTAGGCGACGAGGCGGAAGACGCCGTGGGCGGTCGTGATCTCGCGCTCGTGGGCGCGGCGGACCAGCGACTCGGTCCGGCTGCGGTGATGGATGAGATCGGCGATGGTGCCGATGGCGAGGCCATGCTCCTTCGCGAAGATCTCGAGGTCGGGCAGGCGTGCCATCTCGCCGTCGTCCTTCAGGATCTCGCAGATCACGGCGGCGGGCTCCAGCCCGGCGAGCTTCGCGAGATCGCAACCGGCCTCGGTGTGACCGGCACGCACCAGGACGCCACCCGCCTGCGCCATCAGCGGGAAGATGTGGCCGGGCTGCACGATGTCCGCGGGGCGCGCGTCGCGACGGACCGCGGCCTGCACGGTACGCGCCCGGTCGGCTGCCGAGATGCCGGTGGTGACGCCCTGCGCCGCTTCGATCGAGACCGTGAAGTTGGTGCCCATGGAAGAACGGTTCGCGGTGACCATCGGCCCGAGATTGAGCTGCCGGCAGCGGGCCTCGGTGAGCGTGAGACAGATGAGCCCGCGCCCGAAACGCGCCATGAAGTTGATGGCCTCGGGCGTGACGAACTCGGCCGCCATCACGAGATCGCCCTCGTTCTCGCGGTCCTCCTCGTCCACCAGCACGACCATCCGGCCGGCGCGGATCTCGTCGACGATCTTCGGTGTGGTGCTGATGGTCATCGCGGCAGCTCCTGCGGGTCGCCGGTCAGCATGCGCTCCACGTAGCGGGCGATCAGATCGACCTCCAGGTTGACGCGATCGCCGGCGCGCAGGGCGCCGAGATTCGTGACGGAGAGCGTGTGCGGGATCAGGTTCACCTGGAAGCGGTCGGGCCCGCTCGCATTCACTGTGAGGCTCACGCCGTTCACGGTGACGGATCCCTTCCGCGCGACGTACTTCGCCAGGTCGGCCGGCATCCGGAACTCGAACCGCCGGCTGTCGCCGTCCTGCGTGATCGACACGACATCGCCGACCCCGTCGACGTGCCCCGTGACGAGATGCCCGCCGAGCCGGTCTCCGGCCCGCAACGCCTTCTCGAGATTGACGCGGGCACCGGCCGTGAAGCCGGCGGTGCAATCGAACGTCTCGCGCGACACGTCGGCCGCGAACCCCGCGGCGTCGAACGCGACGACCGTGAGGCAGCAGCCGTCGACGGCGATGCTGTCGCCGAGGGCGACATCGCCCATGTCGAGGCCCCCCGCGTCGATGCGCAGGCGCGCGCCGAGAGCGTTGCCGTCGAGGGCGGCGACGCGTCCCAGCGCCTGAACGATTCCGGTGAACATTCGCTTCTCCGAAAAGGGGATGAGGCGCCGTGCGCCTCAGACAGTCTGGCGCGGCACGGGCCGCGCGAGGATCCGCAGGTCCGGACCGAACCGGCGCAGATCGGTGATTTCGAGCTGCACCGCTTCGTCGACCTTCTCGAAGCCGGGCAGTTGCAGCATGCCGCGCGACGACGCCCCGAGGAGCTTCGGCGCGAGATAGACGAGCAGTTCGTCCACGACGCCGGCCGCGAGCAGCGCGCTGTGCAGGTTGATCCCGGCCTCGGCCAGGACTTCGTTGAACTGATGGGCGGCGAGCTGCCGCGCCAGCGCCGGGAGGTCCACCTTGCCCTCGGCGTCGGGCAGGTGCCAGACCTCCGCACCACGGTCGGCGAGCGCGGCGGTCTTCGCGGCGTCTTCTCGGGCTGAAGCCACGATCACCCGGCCGCCGTCGAGGATGCGTGCATCCACGGGGATGCGCAACCGGCTGTCCACCACGACGCGCACGGGCTGGCGTTCCGATGGTATGTCGCGCACGGTGAGGCGCGGATCGTCGTCCTTCAGCGTGCCGATGCCGGTCATCACGACGCACGACCGCGCGCGCCAGCGATGACCGTCGCGGCGGGCGTCGGGCCCGGTGATCCATTGGCTCGCCCCGTTGGGCAGGCCGGTCCTGCCGTCCAGCGTCGCAGCGATCTTCACGCGGAGCCACGGTCGACCGCGCGTGAGTCGCGATACGAAACCGGTGTTGAGTTCGCGGGCCTGGGCTTCCATGAGCCCCGTGTCCACCGGGACGCCGGCCGCCCGAAGTCGCGATGCGCCCTGCCCGGCAGTGCGGGGATCGGGGTCCTCCATCGCCGCGACGACGCGGCCCACCCGGGCAGCGAGGAGCGCGTCGACGCAGGGGGGCGTCCGACCGTGATGGTTGCAGGGTTCGAGCGTGACGTAGGCGGTGGCGCCGGCGGCGGCATCGCCGGCGGCGCGCAGGGCGTGCACCTCGGCGTGGGGTTCGCCGGCGCGCTCGTGCCAGCCCTCGCCGACCACCTTGCCCTCGCGCACCAGCAGGCAGCCGACGCGCGGATTGGGCGTCGTGGTGGTGAGGCCCCGCGCGGCAAGCCGAAGCGCCCGCGCCATCCAGCGGTGGTCATCGGCGTCGAAGGTCATCAGCGCGCCGCCGTGCGTCCGCGGCGGGGTGCCGGCTTGGCGACCTCGTCGATCACGTCGCGGAAATCGTCGACATCCTTGAAGTCGCGGTACACCGATGCGAAGCGGATGTAGGCGACCTTGTCGAGCTTGTACAGCTCCTTCATCACCATCTGCCCGAGCGCGCGGGACGCCACCTCGCGCTCGCCCAGCGCGAGCAGGCGCTGCGTGATGCGCTGGATCGCGGCATCGACCAGTTCCGTGGGAACCGGACGCTTGTGCAGGGCCCGGGTGAAGCTGATCCGCAGCTTGGCCTCGTCGAACTCCGCACGACTGCCGCTCGTCTTCACGATCTGCGGCATGCGCAGCTCCACCGTCTCGTAGGTGGTGAAGCGCTTGTCGCACGCGAGGCAGCGACGCCGCCGGCGCACGGTGTCGCCCTCCTCGCCCACGCGGGAGTCCACCACCTGGGTGTCGGCGTGACCGCAGAAGGGACACTTCATCGTCGGCGGGGGGGATGGATCGAGGTGACGGCGACGCTCAGGCGCCGTACACCGGGAAGCGCGCGCACATGGCCGTCACGTCGTCCGCCACGCGGGCGAGCACCTTGTCGTCCTGCGGCGCCTCCAGCACGTCGGCGATGAGATGCGCGAGTTGCACCGCCTCGGCGTCGCCGAAGCCGCGCGTGGTCATGGCGGGCGATCCGATGCGGATGCCGCTCGTCACGAACGGCTTCTCGGGATCGTTCGGGATGGCGTTCTTGTTGACCGTGATGTGCGCCTTGCCGAGGGCGATCTCGGCATCCTTGCCGGTGATGCGCTTCGCGCGGAGATCGAGCAGGAAGACGTGCGATTCGGTGCGCCCGGAGACGATGCGCAGGCCGCGCTCCGTCAGCACGCGGGCCATGGTCGATGCGTTCGTGAGGACCTGCGCCTGGTAGGCCCGGAACTCGGGGGTCATCGCTTCCTTGAAGGCAACCGCCTTGGCAGCGATCACGTGCATCAGCGGGCCGCCCTGGATGCCGGGGAAGATCGCCGAGTTCAGGATCTTCTCGTGCCCGGACTGCGACAGGATGATGCCGCCGCGCGGACCGCGCAGCGTCTTGTGGGTGGTGCTCGTCACGAAATCGGCGATGCCGACGGGCGAGGGATACAGCCCGGCAGCCACGAGGCCGGCGTAGTGGGCCATGTCGACGAGCAGATGCGCCCCGACGGCGTCGGCCACTTCGCGGAAGCGCTGAAAATCGATGCGCAGGGAGTACGCCGAAGCGCCGGCCACGATGACCTTCGGGCGATGCTCGTGGGCGATGCGCTCGAGGGCGGCGTAGTCGATGACCTCGTCGGCGTCGAGCCCGTACGAGACCGCGTGGTACAGCTTGCCCGACAGGTTGACCGGGGAGCCGTGGGTCAGGTGCCCCCCGTGCGCGAGCGACATCCCGAGGAGCGTGTCGCCCGCCTTGAGGATCGCGGTGTAGACCGCCTGGTTGGCCTGGGATCCGGAGTGGGGCTGGACGTTGGCGTACTCGGCGCCGAAGAGCTGTTTCGCACGGTCGATGGCGAGCTGCTCGGCGACATCGACGTGTTCGCAGCCGCCGTAATAGCGCTTGCCGGGGTAGCCCTCGGCGTACTTGTTGGTCAGCACGGACCCCTGGGCCTCGAGCACGCGCGGGCTCGCGTAGTTCTCGGAGGCGATCAGCTCGATGTGGTCTTCCTGGCGGGTGCGCTCGGCGCCCATGGCGGCGGCGAGTTCCGGATCGAACGAGGCGATGGTGTCTTGGGTGCTGAACATGGCGGGGCGACAGAGGGGAGTGCGGGGGACGCGGAGTCTACCATCCGGGCGCCCCGGGACGCCTGCAAAAGGCCTTTGCCCAGAGGCGCTTGGCGCTGCGTGCTTCGCCCGCCGGGGGGGCTTGACGTATGATCGGCCGCGCTTGCGCCACCACCCGGCGGCGGCTCCAGGGGTTCACCCCCCCGGAGACCGTTCGGAGGAGACGTCACCCTGCGGGGCGGCGGCTGCCGGGCGACGAATACAACACGAGGAACCATCGCAATGCCCAACATCCTGTCCAAACTGGTCTGGGTCGTCATCGCACTGGTCGGCGCCTCGGCCATCGGCGGCATCGCCCTGCACCGCGGAGAGCAGATCAACGCCCTCTGGTTCATCGCAGCGGCGGTCTGCACCTACCTGATCGGCTACCGCTTCTACAGCGCGTGGATCTGCGCAAAGGTCCTGGTCCTCGACGAGACCCGCGCCACGCCGGCCGAACGCTTCAACAACGGCCGCGACTTCATCCCGACGAACAAGTGGGTGGCCTTCGGTCACCACTTCGCCGCCATCGCCGGCCCCGGACCGCTGATCGGACCGACGCTCGCGATGCAGTTCGGCTACCTGCCGGGCACGCTCTGGATTCTCGCCGGCTCGGTGCTGGGCGGTTGCGTGCAGGACATGGTGACGATGTTCTGCTCGGTGCGCCGCGACGGCCGCTCGCTCGGCCAGATGGCACGCGACGAACTCGGACCGGTCGGCGGCTGGGCCGCGCTGATCGGCTCGCTGATGATCATCGTGATCCTGATCGCCGTGCTGGGCCTCGTGATCGTGAAGGCGATGAAGCACAGCCCGTGGGCCACGGCGACCGTGCTGGGCACGATCCCCGTGGCGATGCTGATCGGCATCTACATGCGCGGCATCCGCCCCGGACGCGTGCTCGAAGGCTCGCTCATCGGCATCTCGCTGCTGCTCGTGTGCGTGTGGGGCGGCGGCTACATCAACGGGTCCGAGTCGCTCCGCGGCATGTTCGACTGGGACGACATGACCTGCGCCTGGTTCGTGATGATCTACGGCTTCGCCGCCGCCGCACTGCCGGTCTGGCTGCTTCTCGCGCCGCGCGACTACCTTTCGACGTTCCTGAAGCTGGGCGTGGTCTTCATGCTCGCCGCGGCCATCCTGATCTGGGCGCCCATGGTGAAGATGCCGGCGCTGACCCAGTTCGTCGACGGCACCGGCCCGATCTTCAAGGGCACCCTCTTCCCGTTCGTCTTCATCACCATCGCCTGCGGCGCGATCTCCGGCTTCCACTCGCTCGTCTCGTCCGGCACCACGCCGAAGCTGCTGGCGAACGAGAAGGAGATCCGCATGATCGGCTACGGCAGCATGGCCCTCGAGTCGTTCGTGGCCATCATGGCCGTGATCGCCGCGACGGTGATGGAGCCAGGCATCTACTTCGCGATCAACAGCCCGCCCGGCGTGGTCGGCAAGGAAGCCGCCGACGCCGTCGCGATGATCACCTCCTGGGGCTTTCCGGTGACGGTCGATCAGATGGCGGCGCTCGCGAAGGGCATGGGTGAGGACACCCTCTTCGGTCGCGTCGGCGGTGCGCCGTCGCTGGCCGTGGGCATGGCCACGATCTTCAGCAACACGTTCGGCGGCCAGCTCCTCGACATGTGGTACCACTTCGCGATCATGTTCGAGGTGCTATTCATCCTGACGACGCTCGACGCGGGCACCCGCGTCGGCCGGTTCATGCTGCAGGACCTCATCAAGCACGTGTCCCCGGCGCTGGGCAACGTCTCCTCCTATCCTGCGACGGTGATCTCGAGCGCGATTTTCGTGGGTGCTTGGGGCTACTTCCTCGTGCAGGGCGTGAAGGATCCGTTGGGCGGGGTGAACATCCTCTGGCCGCTCTTCGGCATCTCCAACCAGCTCCTCGCGGGCATCGCGCTGACCGTCGCCACCGGCATCATCATCAAGATGGGCAAGGTCCGGTACGCGTGGGTCACGGGTCTGCCGCTGACGTGGCTCGCTATCGTGTGTACGAGCGCAGCGATCGAGAAGGTCTTCAGCAGCAATCCGGCCGTGGGCTTCCTCGCGGGCGCGAACAAGCTGGCCGCGGATCTCGCCGCCGGCACCCTGGCCCCGGCGAAGGCGGCGGGGGCGCCGTCGCTGATCCTGGCCCAGCGCATCGATGCAGCGCTGGCCCTGCTGTTCGCGGCGATCCTCTGGATCGTCATCGCCGACATGCTGCGGATGGCCCGACGCTACCTCAAGGGCCAGAGCGTGCAGCCGCTGTCGGAATCGCCGCACGTGGCGACGCAATTGGCGTAGATGGTTTCGTCGTCGCGTACGCATCGCGTTGCGATGCACGTGCGCGACGACGAGAGGCGGAAAGCCTCGTCGCGATGCGACGAGGCTTTCCGCTTGAACTGCCAGCTTGCACACCGAGCTTGGGGCGGCCCGGCGCTCGGTGTGATTCAAAGGCAACGATGGGTGGCATCACGGCTTCGTTCGCCCGCGCGAACGGAGGGTGCGCCTCCTGGCTTCCTCTAGCCCCGAGCCCCTAATCCCCGGCCCCCGACTCCCACATGCGCGACGACCTCAAGAAACTCTGGGACTTCATGCGCGAGGTCACGGGCGACGACGCCTACGAGCGATATCTCACCCGGCATCGGGAAACGCATCCCGAAGTCCCGCCGCTCACGGAGAAGGAATTCTTCGCCTCCGAGCAGGACAGGAAGTGGAGCGGCATCAACCGCTGCTGCTGATCTGCAAACGGCCCATCGTCACTCCCGAGCCGCCAACGCCTTCCTGACATCCTCCCGCAGCTTCGCGATGTCCTCGCGAAGTTCGCGTACGTCGAGGTGCAGTTCACGGATGACGCTGCGCTCCTCCTCGTCGATGAGCTGGCTGATCTCCAGCCGCATCTGGCGGATGTCCTCGTGCATCTCGTGTCGCATGCGGCTCTCGTCCTCGCCCACCATGAGCGCCGCGATGCTGGCCGTCACCATCGACATGGTCGCCACACCCAGCACGGCGATGAAGACGGCGAACGTGCGCGCGGCCGTGGTCGTCGGCACGAAGTCCCCGTAGCCGATCGTGGTGCCCGTGACGATCGCGAGCCAGAGCCCTTCGCCGTAGCTTCGGACCGTGGGCTCCAGCCAGAAGAATCCGAATCCGGCGAGCAGCATGGCAACGAAGGCGAAGACCAGCACGTAGGGGAGTCCGCCCCGGCGGAAGAGGCGCCGACTGGCCGCCATCGCGCGGACGAGCAGCAGACCGACGACCATGGCGCGCGTCAGACGTACGAGGGCCACCCACTCGGAGCCGAAGCCTGCAAGCCCGGCGATGGTGAACACGATCACCAGCAGGTCGAGCCAGTTGCGCATCAGATAGGCGACGCGCTGCTGCGTGAGGCGCAGCATCCAGACGAGCTCGGCCGTGAAGGCGAGCAGGATGAACACCTCCACCGCCGCCCCGAGCATGCGCGCCGGACGCGCATCGGACAGCTCCTCGAGGTAGAGCGCCGGGATGGACATCAGGGCCACGCCCATCATGACCCAGTGCAGGCGCTGCTCCCAGACGTAGGCCTCGGGTGAATCGTTCGGCGGCACACCCCCGATACCGAACCACACGAGTTCCGGCCGCCTCATGCGCACGCTCTCCGGGAGGGCCTGATGGTCACTCGCCGGCGACGGCCATCCGGTCGACGAGGATCGATCCGCACTGGCGGGAGCCGCGATACAAGACGTCGCTGCCCACGGCCACGATGCCGCGGAACATGTCCTTCAGGTTGCCGGCGACGGTGATCTCTTCCACCGGATAGGCGATCGCGCCGTTCTCGACCCAGAAGCCGGCCGCGCCGCGCGAGTAGTCGCCCGTCACCATGTTCACGCCCTGGCCCAGCAGTTCGGTCACGAGCAGCCCCGTGCCCATCTCGCGCAGGAGCGTCTCGAAATCCTGGCCCGTGGAAGCCAGCGTGAGGTTGTGCGTGCCGCCAGCGTTGCCGGTGGACTTCATCCCGAGCTTGCGCGCCGAGTAGCTGCCGAGGAAATAGCCGTTGAGGACGCCGTCCACGACGATGTCGCGATCCTGCGTGGCGACGCCCTCGTCGTCGAACGGACTGCTCGCGAGCCCGCGGGGGACGCGCGCCGCGTCGCGGATCTGCACGATGGGCGAGAACACGGTCTGGCCCAGCGCGTCCAGCAGGAACGACGACTTGCGGTACAGGCTGCCGCCGCTCGCCGCCGCCGCGAAGTGGCCGAGCAGCGACGCGGCGACCGGGGCTTCGTAGAGCACCGGGACCTTCGTCGTTGCGAGCTTGCGGCTGCCGAGGCGGGCAATGCTGCGCTGGCCCGCGCGCTCGCCCACCGCCACCGGGTCATCGAGGTCAACGGCCGCGCGGGCCACGGAATACCAGTCGTCGCGCTGCATGTCGTCGCCCTGCCCCGCGATCACGGAGCACGACAGGCTGTGCCGCGAGGCGGGGAACCCCGCCAGGAAGCCGAGCGAGTTGGCGTAGATGAACTGCGATTCCTGCGTGTAGACCGACGCGCCCTCGGTGTTGCCTATGCGGGGGTCCACTGCGAGGGCTGCCGCTTCGCATGCCCGCGCCAGCTCGATCGCCTGTTCGACCGGGAGGTCCCAGGGGTGGTACAGATCGAGATCGGGGATGTCGCGCGCCAGGAGATCGGCGTCGGCGAGGCCCGAGTATTCGTCGTCGGCGGTGTGGCTCGCGATGGACAGTGCGGCGCGTACCGTGTCTTCGAGGGCCTTGCGGGAGAAGTCTGCGCTCGACGCGTGGCCGCGGCGATGGCCGATGTAGACGGTGATGCCGAGCGCCTTGTCGCGGTTGTACTCGATGGTCTCGACCTCCCCGCGGCGGACGGTCACGGACTGGCCGAATCCCTCGCTGAGATCCACTTCCGCGGCGGTCGCACCGGACCGGGCGGCGATGTCGAGGAGGTTGGAGGCGATGGACTTGAGGTGGCCAAGGTCGTTCGAGAAGCGGTCGTTCGTATTCACGTCGGGGTGGGCTCGGTGGGTGGGCTCGATGGAGGGCCGGGGCGGGTGTGATGCATCCGATGCACGCGCGGGTCGCGGTATCGGGACGGCTTCCTTATGATAGCAACCGATATGAGCGAACCCTCCATTTCCCCGTCGGATGAAATCGACGACACCCCCGGGACACCGAGCAAGTCGCAGCGCAAGCGCGACATGGCCGAACTCGAGGACATGGGCGAGGCCCTCACGGGCCTCTCCGAAGATCGCATCAAGCGCATGGACCTCCCCGAGGACCTCCGCGCCGCCGTGCTCGAAGCGAAGCGCATCAAGAGCTTCGGTGCCCGGCGCCGGCAGCTGAAGTACATCGGGAAGGTGATGCGGCAGCTCGATCCGGCGCCGATCCGGGCCCAGCTCGACGCGCTGGAAGGGACGTCCCGCGCGCAGACGGCCTGGACCCACAAGATCGAGCACTGGCGCCATCGACTGCTCTCCGAGGACACCGCGCTGAATGCCCTGGTGGCGGAGTATCCGGACGCCAGTCATCCACAACTCCGCACGCTCATCGAGACCTCGCAGCGCGAGAAGGCGCTGGGCCGGATACCACGCGCGTACCGCGAGATCTTCCAGGTCCTGCGCAAACTCATTCCGCAGCCCGGTGTCGGTGCGACCGATGCGCGTCGGGCAGACGAATCCCTCACCGAAGAAGACGAAGAGAACCCATGAGTGCAGATGCCGCCAGGATCGGTCTGGTCTCCATCAGCGATCGCGCCTCCACCGGCGTGTACCAGGACGCCGGGCTGCCGGCCCTCAAGGAGTGGCTGGGCGCCGCACTCGTGAACCCGGTGACCTACGAGGAACGTCTCATCCCGGACGAGCAGCCCGTGATCGAGGCCACGCTGCGGGCGCTTGTCGATGAGGCCGGGTGCCATCTCGTCCTGACCACCGGCGGCACCGGCCCGGCGAAGCGGGACGTGACGCCCGAGGCCACGCTCGCCGTGGCCGACAAGGTGATGCCGGGCTTCGGCGAGCAGATGCGCCAGATCAGCCTGCGCTTCGTGCCCACCGCGATTCTCTCGCGCCAGGTGGCGGTGATCCGGGGCGGGGCACTCATCATCAATCTGCCGGGGCAGCCGAAGTCGATCCGGGAGACCCTCGAGGGACTGAAGGGCGAAGATGGCGCGCAGATCGTGCCGGGCATCTTCGCCGCCGTGCCCTACTGCATCGACCTCATCGGCGGCCCCTACCTCGAGAGCCGCCCGGAGGTGTGCAAGGTGTTCCGGCCGAAGTCGGCCCTCCGTAAGCCGGGCTAGGAGCCTGTCGGACTTGGGTGGTCGATAGCGAAACGTCGGGAGAGCGGTCCATATTCTGGCGATTTCGACGAACGTATCGGCAACACGTGAGGAGAAAGCGGCGGAATATGGACCGCTCTCCCACCGTTGCAGCCGAATCATCCCGAGTCCGACAGGCTCCTAGGCGACCTCAGTCCGCCGCCCGCTGCAACAGACGGTAGGACATGATGACGTAGTCGTCGCCGGCATCGATGGTGTTCTTCGGAACGAGCAGGTAGTCCATCCCGTAGAGCGTGAGGCCGTACGAATCGCGCATCACGAACGAACCGTGACGCAGCAGGAGGTTCACGGTGAGCCGCCCCAGGCTGTTGTCGGACGAGGACGGCAGCAGCAGCGCGTTCACCGATAGATCGGGGCCGGAATGGTGGCTGCCATCGGCGCGCAGGGCGTGCAGCAGCACGCGCATGGCGCCTCTCGAGTGGAGTTCTATCCCCACGTAGCGCTGCCCACCGCCGGTCTGCGTCAGGCGCCGGATGACACCGACGCCCCAGGCAGCCCCCTCCTCCTCGTACTTCACTCCGATCAGTTCACCGAGCGCAACCCATTCGCTGTGCCCCGGAGGCACGTACATGCCGAAACCGGCAGCGCTCTCGTTGGCCGCGCTCCAGTCCTCGACGACGCGGTCGTCGAAGTCCCACCCGAACTCGTCGGCATCGACGGCGGCCAGGATGGCATCGAATCCGTGCACCACCTGCACCCGTTCCTCGGAGGTGCGCCGGACCTCCCGCCGCGAAGGCGGCACGGGCGACCAGTAGCGCGCCAGATGCTCCAGCACCTCGATGACGTCGTGGGCCGGGTAATCGCTGCCCAGATTCACCGTGGCCGGGACCATCCCCGCGACCCGCACGTCGTCGGCCAGCTTCTTCAGGTGCGTTGAAGCCGCACTGGGCCCGAAGTAACGCATGCCGGGCCCGCCGTCGCCCGCGTGTCGCGCGGGCGCGATATCGGACTCGGTGTCGAACTGGAAGTGAACGCCGGTCGACGGCGCCGACTGCATGGCGAAGAACTCCGAGAACTGCGCACAGATGCGTTCGACGATCGCGATCTGCGCCTTGGGCAGGCTGTCGGTGGACGACACCGCCAGCATCAGCACCTTGAGGAACTCGCGCTCGACCGAAGACTCCCCCCAGGCGCCCGGATAGATGACCACCTTCTGCCGCGAGATGCCGCGCTGCTCGCCGACGGCCCAGACTCTGGCAAGGCTGCCCCATAGCCGGAGTTCGACGGGGGCGTAGCGCAACAGGCGCCAGTGAAGGTGCAGGTTGAACGCTCGGATCGCCCGTGCTGCGATGAGCGCGAGCCGCGGCCGCAGCGGTGCCGCGCTGGGATCGCCTGTCTCGTGCATCTCGAGAAGCATCCGATAGGCCGTGGCCAGGGCGTTCCAGAACGCGCCGACCACATGGCCGATCCGGGCGGCGCTGCCGCGCGCTTCGCTGGTGGGCCGCAGAAACTCGGTGCCGAGGTGGCGGGTGATCGGTTTGGCGGCGGCGTCGATCAGATCGACGATCTCGAGGAGGCGACTCGCCGTCAGGCCCGCCGTTTCCCGGACGGAGTCGAGGTGCCCGGTGAGCAGTTCCAGGGCGAGGACGGGCTGCTGGGACGTCGCGGCATCGAGCACCCCGCGGGCCGTCTTCGGGTCCGCCAGGGGATGCACTGCATCTTCCGAGGATCTCAACCAAGCGAGCATTTCGTCGTCACCCTTGCAAACGGCGCGCATGGCCGCCGTCGGACGCGCCGCATCGGCGCCCCCGCATTCATGAAATCCGTCACGGACCGGACATCAACCCCGGTCGGCAGCCAGCGCCGCACGCCGCCCGCGCTCGACGTTCACCGCCGTCAGCACCGTCAGCCCGGCCACGAAGAACGCACCGGTGAACAGCATGGCCTGACGATGGTCCCCGCCGGACATCCAGCTGATCGCGCCATAGGTGAGCGGCCCGAGGATCGACGAGAGCTTGACCGCCAGCCCCCACAACCCGAAGAACTCGGCCCGCCGTGCCTCCGGGCTCAGGTATCCCACCAGCGCCCTGCCCGCCGACTGGCTTGCCCCCATGCAGAGCCCCGCCAGGTTCGCGGCCACCCAGAACACCGAGGCGTCCCGGGCCTGCCACGCCACGAGCGTCGTGACGCACCAGCCCACCAGGGTCAGCGCGACGCTCTTCACGTGCCCCAGCCTGTCCTGCAGGTAACCGAAGGCGAAGGCGCCGACGCTCGCGGTCACGTTGACCACCAGCACCATCACCAACGTCTGGGTGGTCCCGAAGCCCATCGCTTCCTGCGCGTAGATCGCCGCGATGGAGATGACGGTCTGCACGCCCGCCTGGTAGAGCAGGATGCACACCAGGAACCACGCGAGGTCGCGAAAGCGCGCCGCATGGCGGACGGTGGACTGGAGCCGGGCGAACGCACCTTCGTAGCCGGCACCGGAGGCCCGCATCTGCGGCACCGCGCGTTCCTTCAGCAGGAGGAAGGTCGGGAGGCTCGCCAGGACGAAGAGGCCGCTGGTGATCAGCATCGTCACGGGCACGAACTGCTCGGCAGCGTCACCCCGGCCCTGCGCCCACGTCACATAGGCCAGGCACGCGCCCAGCGACACCAGCCCCCCGATGTAGCCGAAAGCCCATCCCCAGCCCGAAATCTTGCCCAGGGACTCGCTCTTCCCCAGCTCGGGGAGGAAGGCGGCGATTACGTTCTCGCCCGTGCCGAAGAAGAAGTTGGAGATGACCAGCGCGATCACGGCGATGGCGATGTCCCCGGGACCGGCAAAGGAGAGCGCGGCGGTGCCGAGCACGCAGCCCAGGGTGCTCACCACCAGCACCTTCTTCTTGGCAGCGTGGGTGTCGGCCCAGGCGCCGATCAACGGCGCGGTGACGACGATCAGCGCGTAGGAGACCGACAGGACGAGGGTCCAGGCGAAGGTCGCCCAGGCCGCGCGCCCCGCGACGACGCTCACGAAGTAGGCGTTGAAGATCGCGGTGATCACGACGGTCGTGTAGCCGGAGTTCGCGAAGTCGTACGAGGCCCAGGCCCATACCTCGCGGGGCCGGACGCCATCGTTCAGGTGGAGGCTCACGCGGCTCATGGTCGGGGGTCGGCTCCGTCTAGGGGGGGCGCGCACCTCACGATGGCGCGGGCGGCCAGTGCATCGATCGTGGCGCTCTCGTAGCCGAGCGCCGACAGGACTTCGCGGGTGTGTTCGCCCAGGGCCGGCCCGAGCCACGCGGTGTCACCGGGCGTGTCGACCAGTTTCGGGACGATCCCCGGCAGGCGCACGGTGCCGCCGCCGGGCAGCGCAAAGCCCTGGATCATGCCCCGGGCCAGGTATTGCGGATCGCGCGCGATGTCCGCGATGTCGTAGATCTTCCCGGCCGGCACCGCGGCCTGCTCCAGGACGGCAAGCGCGGCGGGCAGATCGAGCCCGGCCGCCCATCGGCCGATGACGCCGTCGATCTCCTCGGTGCGCGGAACGCGTCCGGCGTTGCTCGCGAGCGCCGGATCGTCCGCGAGGTCCGGACGACCGATCGCCCGCATCATCCGCCGGAAGATGCTGTCGTTGTTGGCCCCGATCACGAGGTAGGCACCATCGCGGGTGGCGTAGGTGTTGGACGGGACGATGCCCTGCAGCGCCGTGCCCGTGCGCCCGCGGATCTCGCCGAAGACGTCGTACTCCGGGAGCAGGCTTTCCATGAGCGCGAAAACCGCCTCGTAGAGCGCGACGTCGACGACCTGCCCCCGACCGCCATGGACCTCGCGATGCCGCAGCGCCATCAATCCACCGAGCGCGCCGTAGAGCGCCGCGATGGAATCCCCGATGGAGACGCCGGTGCGGACCGGTGGCCGGTCGGGATGCCCGGTGAGGTGCCGAAGGCCGCCCATGGCCTCGCCGATCGCGCCGAAGCCCGGCCGGTCGCTGTAGGGCCCGGTCTGTCCGTAGCCTGACAACCGGACCATCACCAGCCCCGGGTTGATCGCCGAGAGCTGCGGCCATCCGATGCCCCAGCCCTCGAGGGTGCCGGGGCGGAAGTTCTCCACGACGATGTCGGTGTCGACGGCGAGGCGGCGGACGATCTCCTGTCCCTCGGACGTCTTGAGATCCACGGCGACCGACTTCTTGTTGCGTGCCTGCGCGAGCCACCAGAGCGACGTGCCCTGGTGCAGCTTGCGCCACGTGCGCAGCGGATCCCCGCCGGCGGGCGATTCGATCTTGACGACCTCGGCGCCGAACTCCGCGAGGATCCGCGCGCAGAACGGCCCGGCGATGAGCGTGCCCGTCTCGAGGACACGGACCCCGGCGAGCGGCCCCGCGGCGGGCTGTTCAGCGTCCGGGGCCGGCGCAGCCGTCACGCGTGGAACTCGCGCAGGACGCGGCCTGGGGTGGGCGGAGAGGGCACGATGCCGTCGGCGTCGGCGATCCGTACGCCATTCACCCAGACGCCGTGGACGCCGATGCCCGGCGTCACCAGGCGCGCCGCGCCGGAGGGAAGATCGTGCACGCGCTGCGCGGGTAGCCGCCCCACCGTCGCGGGGTCGAACAGGAGAAGATCCGCCCACGCGCCCGGCGCGAGCCGGCCACGGTCGGGGATGCCGTAGAGATCGGCCGCTTCGCCCGTCATGCGGTGCACGGCACGCTCGATGGACATCACGCCTCGCTCGCGGACCCAGTGACCCAACATGTGCAGACCGAAGCCGGCGTCGCAGAAGAACTCGAGGTGGGCGCCCGCGTCGGAAAGCGTGACGAGCGACACGGGATCGCAGAGCATGCGGCCCACGGCCTCCTCGTCGTTGTTGAGGAGCGTCGCGATGAAGTAGGTGTCGAGGTCTTCGGAGAGTCCGAGGTCGAGCAACCAGTCGAAGGGCGGCTTGCCGTCGCGGGCCGCAGCCGCAGCGATCGTCATGCCCTCGAGATGCGCGTTGGCAGCATCTCGGACCTTCAGCACGACAACGCGGTCCCACTGGCCGTTGAAGAGACGGCGAACCGGCCGGGACAGCTCCTCGCGGAGCGATTCGCGGAAGGCCGGGCTCGCGAGCAGGGCGCGGTACTCGGGCCCGTCGTGGGGGAGCGCCATCGCCGGCTGCCACGCCTTCAGGCCTTCGAACACGTAGGGCGAGTGGAGCGTGAACTCCATGGTGAGCGGGCACGGCGACACGGCACCGCGGAGGTGGACGCCGCGCGCCTGCGCCGCCCGCATCGCATCGAGATCCTCGAACACCGCCTCGGGCGTGACGTTGCTGTGCAGGAGCGCAGCGATGATGAACGGGCGGCCAGCCGCGGCAGACCACGTCTCGAAGCGGGGGACGGCCTGCGTGGCGTCCTTCGTGATCATCAGCACGCCGCGCCCGGACTCGCGCAGCGCGCCCGTGAGCGCGAGCATCTCGGCTTCGTCGGCGAGGCGCGACGGCATCGGCTTGCCGCCCTCGCCGTTGTGCTGACCGGAGGTGCTCGTGGAGAAACCGATGGCACCGGCCTCCATCGCCTCGACGACGGCGGCACGCATGCGCTCGACCTCGTCGGGCGTCGCTGCACGCTTCGCAGCGTCCCCCTTCAACGCCCAGGTGCGCAACGACGAGTGGCCGACGAATGCCGCCACGTTGGGGCCGACGCCGCGGCGCTCGAGGAAGGCCATGTACTCGGGAAAGGTCTCGAACTCCCACCGGATGCCCTGCTCCAGCGCCGCGAGCGACATCCCCTCGACGTGGGTCAGATTGCGGATCGTGATGTCGCGGTCCTCGGGACGGCACGGCGCGATCGTGAACCCGCAGTTGCCGACGATCACCGTCGTCACGCCGAGCGCGGGTGATGGCGACGCGAACGGATCCCACGTGATCTGGGCGTCGTAGTGCGTATGCGTGTCGATGATGCCGGGCGCGAGGGCGAGGCCGTCGGCATCGATGCGCGTCTTCGCGGCGCCGAGTTCCCGGCCTATGCCGGTGATGCGGCCGCCGGTGACGGCGAGATCACCATGGTAAGCCGCGGCTCCGGTGCCATCGATGATGAGGGCGTTCGCGATGAGGAGATCATGCATGGGTGTGGTCCTGGATGGGTCGTCGGTACGGCGCCTCGGGGCACCGATGCGATGGGCGCCCGGGCGCGGTCTGTCAGTCGCCGAGCAGTTCGGTGTCCTCGTGGGCGTACGGGGGGCTGCAGGCGCACAGGATCACGAGGGGTTCGGCACCGGTGTTCTCGACGCAATGCGGCGTGCCGGGAGGGATGCAGATCGTGTCGCCGGAGTGCACGGCGAACCGCTCGCCGCCCAGGATCATCACGCCGCTGCCGGCGGTGAAGTGGTAGAGCTCTTCGGTGACGGCATGGCGGTGCATGACCGTCACCTGTCCGGGCGCCACCGTGGCCTCGGCCAGGCTCTGCGCGCGGTTGCCCTGGACGGTCGGATGCATCAGTTCGCGGATCACGGACCCGTCGCGGGTCACATAGGGCTGCACGGCCCCTCGCACACTCAGGATCATCGCCTGCCCCTCCCGTTGGACATCAGGTCCTCCACGATGGCCGCGGCTACAATGCGGTCCATGAAGACGCCCACAATCGCACAACTCGTTTTCTCGACCGCCCTCGCGACCGGATCGATCGCGCTGGCCGCCGAACCCGCCATCCGGCCGAAGGACGCCGCGGAGGCCGTCCAGGAGGGCAACGTCAAGAACTGGATCGAATACTACGAGCGGGAACGCCGCGAGTCGGCGCGCAAACCGGCTGCCCCTGCACCGCCGCAGCCCGCCGACACCACACCTGCCGACGCACCCAGAACACCCCCACGCTGAGGATCGACGCCCGAGATTCTAGTGAGACTTCGGCCCACCGCCGTCGGCGCTTCCGGACGGCGACTCGCCGTGGGCCTCGGATGCGTGCGTCAGGTACAAGGCCAGACCGACGAGTGCGATCGAGCCGCCCAGATACAGCAGGTCGAGGACACTCGTGAGCTTCAGCTTCACGGCATGCTCGAACAGCTTCACGATCAGGATCATCAGGATCACCTTGGCGAGCCGCGTCTTCAGATCGTCAAGCGTCTCGATCACGAGAATCTTGCTCGAGGCCCGCGAGCCATGGGCGTCGTCGATGTCGCTCACGAACAGCTCGTAGAGACCGAGGGCGAAGATGAGCATCACGGTTGCCAGGAGGTAGCCGTCGACGACCTCGACGATGTGCGTGACCGTGTCGTCGTGCAACGCCTTGCGGGCCTCGGCCTCGAGCGACGGATCGGCGTAGTGGATGATGTGCGCGATGGCGTACCAGACATCCACCGTCGTGATGTAGAAGACGGCGATCGCCGCGGCCATGCTCGCCACGACGGCGACCACGACGACGAATCTGCTGTTCCAGAGGACGCGTTCGAATAGGCGTTCGATCATGCTGTCGGCGTGGAGATCCTTGAGAGGGGCGGCCGGATTATAGGCGACTGACCTGCCGCGTCCGAGCGATCACGAGAGGACCGTCGGCAACCGAAAAAAAACGGCCCGCCGAACGGCGGGCCGAAAGTCACGGAGGATCTCGGTGGACCAGCGGCTTCCACAAGGAGCACCGTCAGTCACCGAGAGCAGTTATTGCAACGCGCGTGCCATCAAATCATCCTTTTCGAATCAAAGGGCTGGACATCACCCGACCCATCTCAGCGGCCCCGCTGCTGTGCGCTTCCCAGGCAATCGCACCAAAAGCAGGCCGTTCACGACACCCGGTAGCGATTGAGCACCGCGCGATCGACCTCGACGCCGAGACCGGGCCGCGTGGGAATGTCGATCCACCCTTCCACCTGCGCAGCCGGCTCACGCACGAGATGCTGACGGAAGGGATGCGAGGAACGGTCGTACTCGAAGATCGGCTCCTCGGCGAAGACCGAGTGATGCGCGACGGGCACCGCGGCGATGAGCTGGAGCGACGCGGCCTGGGCGATGGCCGAGCCCCACACATGCGGGTTCACCTGCACACCATGGGCCTGCGTGAGGGCCATGACATGCCGACACGCCGTGAACCCGCCGACGGAACAGAGATCCGGCTGCGCGATGTCGACGGCACCGGCCCCGAGAAAATCGCGGAAGCCGTAGAGCGTATGCTCGTTCTCCCCGCCTGCCACGGGCATCGTCACGCGGCTGCGCACTTCCCGATAGCCGGCGATGTGCTCCGGCGCCACGGGTTCCTCGTACCACCGGAGGTTGTACTCCGCGAGCGCGTGACCGAGGCGGATCGCATCTCCGACACCGTACGCGTGGTTGGTATCGACCATGAGCGTGATGCCCTTGCCCTCGATCGCGCGACCGATGGCAGCCATCACGGCGATGTCGTCGCGCAGACCGTAGCCCAGCTTCACCTTCATCGCGCGGAAACCGGCAGCGTGGTGCGCCAGCGCCTCATCGGCGAGGCGTGCAGCCTCGCCCTGCCCGGAGATCCGGTAGAAGCCGGTCGCGTACGCCTGCACCTTCGTGCGGAAGGCGCCACCCAGGAGCTTGTGCACCGGAACGCCGTGCGCCTTGCCGGCGATGTCCCAGAGTGCAAGATCGATCGCACTGATGGCAGCGGTCACCGAGCCCTTGCGACCGTAGTCACGGGTCGCGTGGTACATGCGGTGCCAAAGCACCTCCGTATCGAGAGGGTCGGCGCCGATGACGAGCGGCTTCAGCGCCGAATCGATGACGGCGGCGGCGATCTGCGGCGGCTCGAGGCCCTGGGCGAACGCCTCGCCCCAGCCGGTGATGCCGTCGTCCGTGATCACCTCGACGATCGTCGACGAGCGGTGCCGCACCCAGCCCTGGGAGAATGCGAAAGGTGTCTCGAGAGGGGTGCGCAGCGGATGGATGCGGATGTCGGTGATCTTCACGGCGCGGGCACTCCCGGGGTCAGGACTTCGGACAGGGGAAGGCGGCGCGCAGCCCCTGGATGATCAGGTAGCGCTGCGGGCGCCAGAGTTCGGTCGGGTGCGATTCGAGGTAGTCGAGGACGGCCTTGCGCCGGGCCGCCTGACGATCCTCGACGGGCGTGCAGAACACGCTGCCGTCCCATTTATCGGCCGCGTTGTCGATGTGCCGCTGGGACACCTCGACGGCCTTGGCGTTGGTACGGCGAAGCAACTCGAGGAAGTCACCGCCGTCGTCCTCTGCATGCGCGAAGGGCAACGCCAGGAAGGGCAGCAGGAAAAGCGTGGCAAGGCGGAAAGATGTCTTCACGGCAACGACCTCCAGGGAGATGTGCGCGGGGCCCCCCGACGCACGTGCGCCGCCTCCCCGAAAGCAACAGGGGCCGGCATGACGCCGACCCCTGTTGACCTCAACATGTTCCGTGGTGCCGCTGGCCGGAATCGAACTGGCGACCTTCGCATTACGAATGCGCTGCTCTACCAACTGAGCTACAGCGGCACGAAAGGGCGCGAAGTATAGCCGCGAACTTCTCGATAGCGAAAGGGGGTGAAGGAGGTCCTTGAGACGAGGCGTCAGCGGTGCTTGAAGACCGGCTTGCGCTTCTCGACGAAGGCGGCCATCCCCTCCTTCTGGTCCTCGACTGCGAAGCCCGAATGGAACAGCCGGCGCTCGAAACGCACGCCCTCCGAGAGGGTCGACTCGAAGGCGCGGTTCACGGACTCCTTCGCCATCATCACCACGGGCATCGACAACTCCGCGATCTTCGCGGCGGTGGCCATCGCGTCGTCGATCAAGTTGGCAAGCGGGACGACCCGACTGACAAGGCCTACGCGGTCAGCCTCGGCGGCGTCCATCATTCGCGCCTGGCCGAGCAGCACCATTTCCATCGCCTTCGACTTGCCGACGAACCGGGGCAGACGCTGCGTGCCGCCAGCCCCCGGGATGATCCCGAGGTTGATCTCGGGCTGCCCGAACTTCGCGTTGTCCGCGGCGATGATGAAGTCGCACATCATCGCCAGTTCGCAACCACCGCCGAGGGCGAAGCCGGCCACGGCCGCGATCACCGGCTTGCGGCATCGCGAGACGCGCTCCCACTCGGCGGTGATGAAGTCCGCCTTGAAGACATCCATGTAGGTCTTGGTCTGCATCTCCTTGATGTCGGCGCCTGCAGCGAAGGCCTTCTCGCTGCCGGTGATGACGATCGCGCCGATGCCGTCGTCGGCTTCGTATCCATCGATGGCCGCCGCCAGTTCGCGCATGAGCGCCGGCGACAACGCGTTGAGCGCCTTCGGGCGATTCAGGGTGATGAGACCCACCTTGCCGCGCGTCTCGGTGAGGATGTTTTCGAAGGTCATCGTGTCGGGTTTCCTGGAGAGGTGGTGTGATAATCCGGTGCCGCCGCGTCGGGCGGCCATGGGGTCGCGGCAGCTCGGGTACTGCCCTGCCGCCCCGTGCCCAAGAGACAGCCCCGGAGAGGAACGGCCCCATGAAGTTCGAATCGATTCTATTGGATATCACCGAGGGCGTCGCCACGCTCACCCTGCATCGGCCGGAGCGCCTGAACGCCTTCACCGAGGCCATGCACGCGGAGATCCGCACCGCCATGGACCTGATCGAGAAGCCGGCTGCCGCGCGCGTGCTGGTCCTCACGGGATCGGGCCGAGGGTTCTCTGCGGGTCAGGATCTCGCCGATCCGGTGATGTCCGGAGGACGCGACATGGACGTCGGCTCGACACTCGAGCGGAACTACAACCCGTTGCTGCACCGCCTGCATGCGCTGCCCATGCCGGTCATCGCGGCCGTGAACGGGATTGCCGCAGGCGCCGCGGCGAACCTGGCGCTCGCCTGCGATCTCGTGATCGCGACGCGATCCGCGAGCTTCCTGCAGGCCTTCGCCAGAATCGGACTGATCCCCGACGCGGGGGGCACTTACACGCTGCCACGACTCGTCGGGCTGCAGCGCGCGATGGGTCTCGCGATGCTCGCCGAGCCCCTCAGCGCTGAAAAGGCCGAGCAATGGGGGCTGATATGGAAGTGCGTGGACGACGACCGGTTCGCGGAAGAGGTGAAGGCCATCGCGCGGAAACTCGCGGACGGTCCCACGCGGGCCTACACCCTCACGCGCCGCGCATTGCGGGCTTCGGTCGACAACGATTTCGGTACGCAGCTCGCGCTGGAAGCGGACCTGCAGCGGGAAGCCAGCGACGGGCCGGACTTCAAGGAGGGTGTTTCCGCGTTTCTGGAGAAAAGGCCTGCGCGGTTCACGGGCGCCTGAACGCCGGGCTGCGGCAGCGCCACCCGTGCGGCGATCAGGCGCTGCTGCGGACCCGGATGATCAGATCCACTCCAGCCGCCATCTTCCCTTCCGGCAGGGCGGGCAGACCGAGAATCGAGATGCGGTCGCCGTCGATATCGGTGATCTCGCCGGTTTCGACGTCGTAGAAGTGGTGATGCGGTGATGTATTCGGATCGTAGAAGACCTTCGTCGGATCGACGATCACTTCCCTGACGAGGCCTTTCTCCACGAACAATTTCAGCGTGTTGTAGACCGTCGCCTTCGAGGTCTCGGCGTGCCGCTGATTGACGGCGGCTAGCACCTGGTCGGCGGAGAGATGCGTCATGCGGGAGAAAAGCGCCCGCGCGATCTCGATGCGCTGGTGGGTCGGCCCAACCCCGTGGGCCCGAAGAACCTCGGAGAGACTCGCTCTCTCGTCTTCGGGCCGCACGCTCGCTGAAGTGGATACGGCATTCATGGCTGGAGTCTAAGATAAGAATTGGACTCTGTCTAATTTCGCCTGAGCCCTCGACCTGCCGTGTCGCCCTGTCAGCGGATCCGTCTCGCGCACCGGCAACCCGACCGCCGGTCATTCCGGAAATCCGACCTTTTGTCAGGTTCGGTTGCGATGCTCCCCGGCCGCCCCCTAGCATCCCACCTGTCACCGAAGGGGGAAGGGCATGAAACGACAAGCAGGCGTTACGCTGATCGAGCTTCTGGTTGTCATCGCGATCATCGGGATCATTTCTTCGATCGCGCTCCCGGCGTACCGCGACTACGTGATCCGCGGCAAGCTCACGGACTCCCAGGCCTCGCTCGGGGCGACCCGGACCCGTCTCGAGCAGTACTACCAGGACAACCGCAGCTATCCCGCCGAATGTGGCGGCACGGCAGCGGGATTGCCGGCATTCACCATCCCCACCAGCGATTACTTCACCTACGCGTGCGCGGCTGGGGCCGCGGCCGGACAGACGTTCGTTCTCACGGCGACCGGGATCGTCGGGGCCGGCACCGGCGGCTTCGTATTCACCGTGAACGAACAGGGCGACCGCAACACCACGGCCGTACCCTCCGACGGCGGATGGTCCACGAAGGCAGGATGCTGGATCACCAAGAAACCCAACATCTGCTGACATGGCCAAGCCACAGAAGGGTGCAACCCTGATCGAGTTCATGTTGACCTTCGCCCTCATCGGGATCCTGGTGGCGCTGGCCGTTCCGTCTTTCCGCGACTGGATCCAGAACGCCCGGGTCAGGACCGCCACCGATGCCATCGCCGACGGGCTTCAGCTCGCCCGGGCCGAGGCCGTACGGCGCAACAACCCGGTGCGCTTCCGGCTCCCGGATGCGACGGCCTCCGGGTGGGTGATCGAATCGTTCGATCGGAACAGTTCGAACTGGACTCAGGTGCAGCAGCGCTCGGCCGATGAAGGCACGTCGATCGTGTCGGTGGATGCCACCCAGTCGACCATCGTCTTCCTCGGGACGGGCGGCGTGTCACCGACGCCCCCTGTCCCGATCCAGATCAATATGACCAATCCGTCCGGAGGCGAATGCGTGACCTCCGCCGGCTCGGGGTCGATCCGCTGTCTGCGGGTCACCGTGAGCGCCGGTGGCCAGGTCCGCATGTGCGATCCGGCCCTCGCCGCCGGGAATGCTGCCGCATGCTAGCGAACCTTGCTCCTCGCCGAACGCCGCCGCGACGCCGCTCGCAACGCGGGATCATGCTGCTGGAAGCGCTGATCGCCATCCTGATCTTCTCCCTGGGAATCCTCGCGCTGATCGGGCTGCAGGCCCAGTCGATCCGCAACAGTTCGGAGGCGAAATACCGCGCCGACGCGAGCTTCCTTGCCAATCAGATCATCGGCTACATGTGGTCCGACCCCGCCAACTTCGCTTCCTATGCGCACAGGCCGAGCGGAGCGGTGTGTGCACCGTCCGGATCCGACTCGGGCAATGCGAACGTGAGCGCCTGGCTCGCGAACGTGGCGGCACTCCTGCCCGGCGCCCCAGGCAGTCTCCAGTCGATCAACGTCAACGCCCTGACGCGCGAGGTCACCGTCCGGATCTGCTGGCAGTCGCGGACGGGCAATCACAACATGGTTGTGACCACGCGGCTCAGCACATGAACGGAGACCGAACCGTGCGCCCGACTCCGCCAGCAACCCCGCGTCAGCGTGGCATGAGCCTGATCGATGTCCTGGTGGGGATGGTGATAGGCCTCATCGGCATGGTCGTCGTCCTGCAATCCTTCACCACATTCGAAGCCCAGAAGCGCACGACCACGGTCTCGACCGACGCCCAGGAGTCCGGTCTGATGGCGCTCACGACGATCGAGCGCGAGATGCGGCTCGCCGGGTACGGGATGTACTACGCCAACCAGGCGATCTGCAGCTCGATGCGCCAGTGGGCCAACACCGATGTCGAGACGATCCCGAACCTGCTGCCGGTGGCGGTCACCGAAGGCGCGTCGAATGCGCCGGACGCGCTCACACTCACGTTCAGCACTTCGGCGTTCGGTGCAACCCCCTCGCAGATCCAGGTCGATTTCAACGGTGGGATCCCAGAGATCGTGGTCGACAACACCGTGAACAACAAGGTGTTCAAGCTGGGCGACTACCTCATGGTCGGCAAGCCTTCCGACCCGGCCCGGCCCTGCGTTCGCCTGCAGGTGAGCGGCGTCCGGCAGGACCCCTACAACCCCAAGATGCTCGCCTTGCGGATCGAATCGGGCAGCACGGCGCCTGCGAACCCGCCTCTCGACAAGCTGAAGGTGCTGCTGCCGGCCGGCGGCTACTCCAATGACCCCGACGTCTCCAAGGCGTCGGTCGTATCCAACATGGCCACCATGCGACGCGTGACGTACTCCGTGCTGTTGGACGCCGCGAGGAACGGAACCCTGCAGTCCCGCGACGTCACGGCGGGCACCGATCCGGTCGCGATCGCGGATGGCATCGTCAACATGCAGTTGCAGTACGGCATCTCGACCACCCCCCAGACCCGCGAAGTCTCCAGCTGGGTCAACGCCACCGGCGCCTGGGCCGCACCGTCGGCCGCCGACATGGGCCGCATCAAGGCGTTGCGCGTGGCCGTCGTGGCCCGCAGTCAGCTGAAGGAGAAGGACGTCGTCACCGGCGTGGATATGTCGTGCAACAACACGTCGGGCAGCAATGCGAACGGTCCATGCGCGTGGCGCGACACCGCGGCGAGTCCGGCCCCGATCATCGACCTGTCGGCGGACCCCGACTGGCAACGCTACCGGTATCGCGTGTACGAGACGATCGTGCCGCTGCGCAACGTCATGTGGCAGAGCTTCTAGCGTGGAGACCTCGACCATGAAAGCCTTCCCGCTCCGCCACCCCACCCGGCCGAGGCGACGCCAGTCGGGTGTGGTACTCGTGATCTCGCTCATCGTGCTCGTCGCTCTGACGCTCGCCGGCATCGCGCTGGTGCGGTCGACCGACACCGGCAACGTCATCTCCGGAAACTTCGCCTTCCGGATGTCGGCGCTGCACTCCGTCGACACCGGCGTCGAGGCCGCCTTCACTGCGGTCACGGCGGCGGGTGGATTCGCCGCCTCGCCCACCGTCGCGTCGACCACGACCGCTGGGAACTACTCGCCCATCCTGCTCGCCGACACGACTCCGGCCGACGGTCTGCCGGACGTCGACTGGTCGACCATCACGGGAACCGCGGTGGCGGGAAACACCGTGAAGTGGGTGGTCGAGCGCATGTGCGCCGACAACGCGGCGACGCCCGTCGATATCCAGGCGAAGTGCTCGGTCGTACCGGGGGCCCCGAACTTCAGCATGAAGGCCGGCGAGCCCACCCCGAACAACGACACGTTCAGCACTGCCTACCGCGTGACCATACGAGTGGAAGGGCCCAGGAACACGGTGGTGACCGTGCAGTCCGTCATCGCCATCTAGCACGCATCGATCCGGTCACCACGAAGCCGGACTTCGGACAAAGACATCAGGAGACATCCCATGATCACGCGTCATAGCTGGCGCCAGCGCGCCATCGTTCACCTCGTCGCATGGGCCCTCGTGTCCGGACAGTTCGCCCCGGCGGCGATGGCAGTGGACCCGGTCGGTGAGAACGATCTGGCAGACGTGCCTCTGGCGACGCGCGGCCGTGCCAAGCCCAGCATGATCTTCACGGTGGACGACTCGGCTTCGATGGATTCGGAGATCACGATGGCGGCCCAGTTCTCCACGAACGAGGGTGTGGTGTGGTGGCACGTGTTTGCGCGATCGTTCATCGGATGGGGATTCGCCGCGATCGGATCGGGCAACGAGCCCAGGGAACCGACGACTGCCGATTTCTTGAACGGTGGCATGGACTGGTGGCGCGGCAGCGATACGAGTCCCGTGTTGGGCGCCGTCGGCATCTTCAGGACGGACCCTCCGGCTGCGCCGGTGAACTTCAATGCCTCGGGGGCCGGCAGCGGCGCGTGGAAGCAGTACAACTACCTGTTCCCGAATGGGTCCTGCGGCAACTCCTGCGAGACCCGCACATCGGCCGATGGCGCCGATGGGACGTTCGCCGTACCGCCGACGCGCGAGTTCGGCTGGTTGCGGAGCGCGACCTACAACGCCCAGTACTACAACCCGGCCGTGCGCTACGAGATCTGGCGCCCCTACAACGATGGCGCGCAGACGGTCATTCCACCGGCGTTCGACAACGGCGCAGGAAGCTGGACGAGCGTGCGCAGCCACCCCGTGTACCCGGTGACCGGATCACCGACGACCATCGACCTCACGCGCCCCGTCCCGAAACCGGGCGACAGTGCGTCGGCCGACCGCATCTTCACGCTCTTCCCCGGGATGATCCTTCCGGCAGGTGCGCGCTACCGCTGCAAGGATCCCTCCCTCAAGATTGTCGCTTGCGGCACGCCCTCGGATACGAACTGGAAGGACATCACCGAGGATGTCTGCATCGTCAACCTTGCCACCCAGACGGCCAGCTACTGCCACAACGCGGGCCACTACGGGGTCACCCGCACGCTCGTGGCGGGCGGCACACCCTTCACTCCGAATCGTGTCGAGGCGCAGATCGAATATCGCGCCGCGGTCTACTGGACGCCATCCGACGGCACAGGCGCGCTGAGGGCCGACGAGGCCTATGGCCCCGACGGCCGTCGAATCCGACGGGTCGAGATCGGCGGTACCGGAAGTTTCGGCAAGTCCTTCGATCGCACGGATTGCGTGGGCACGGTGTGCTCGGCCACCGAAGAGATGACGAACTTCGCCAACTGGTTCGCGTACCACCGCAAGCGTCACATGATGCTGAACGGCGCCCTGGGCATCGCCTTCGATCAAGTGACCGGCCTCCGGGCGGGTGCCTATCCCTTCACGTCCATCACGGACGTGACGATGTACGACTTCGAGGCGAACGCCGACAACGCGAACAAGCGGCGCCTCCTGCATGCGCTCTACCAGATCAAGGGCTCCGGCGGCACTCCGACGCGCCCGGCGCTCTACAAGACCGGCCTGCAGTTCCGGCGCAGCGGCAGTACCACCGACCCTTTACTGTACGAGTGCCAGTACAACGCAGCCCTCGTCATCACGGACGGCTTCGCGAAGACGGACCTCATCCCGGGAAGTGTCGGCAACGCCGACGCCGAGTCCACCAACCGCTTCACGACCCCGTATCTGTCGTCGGATCGGAACCTCAACTACGAACCCGATGGCGTCCTGCCGCGGCCACCTGGCGAGCTGCCTGCGGTGTCGGTGGCGCCCTCTGCCCCGTTCGTCGATGACGAGGCGGACACGCTGGCGGATATCGCCATGCATTTCTACAACCGTCTCCTTCCCACAACCGCGCCCGACAACCGCCGGGTTCCGGTGAACATCAACGACGACGGCCCCGACGCCGATCGGAACGACCAGCTGCACATGAACACCTTCGCGCTCACGCTCGGGGTGCTGGGCGAGATCTTCGGCCGCAGTGACACCGCCGCGCAGATCGCGGCGAACGCCAACCCCTACCTCATCTCCGCGTGGCCGAACGTCCGGTACGGCACCGGCTACGTGACCTCGCCAAGGAACATCGACGAACTGTGGCATGCCACGGTGAATGGCCGGGGCAGGATGCTCCTCGCCAATTCCCCCGAGGAAACTCGGCAGGGCATCGTCGACATCGTGAACAACGTGGGGGCGAAAGGCGGTGCCGGCGCGGCGGTCTCTGTCGCGAATCCCAACGTCACGCCGGGCGACAACTTCTCGTACGCGTCGTCGTACAACAGCGGCGCCTGGTCGGGTGACATCAACAAGTTCGAGATCGACCCGAACACCGGGGAACCCTCCAGCACGGCGCTCTGGACACCTTCGCCACAGAGGATCCTCGCCGTCACGCCGCCGGATCAACGCGTCATCGTGACCTACAACGACGCCTCTGCGGGCGCGCGCGGCGTCGGTGGCTCCACCTTCGGCGTCCCCTTCCAGTGGAATGCGCTGTCCTCGGAGCAGCAGTCCTACCTGACGTCGACGATCAACGGGGTGACGTCGACGGACCCCCAGGTGCTCGAATTCCTGCGCGGCAATCGAGCCCTCGAGGTGAGCCGGTTCCGGTCCCGCGGTCCGCGTCCTCTGCGTGACGCCTCCGGCAACTTCATCGTGACCCGCTCGGGATACCAGTACCCGAGAGGACGGGTGCCGGCGGACATCGCAGTCCTGGGCGACATCGTGAATGCGGAGCCCGTCGTCGTGCGCAGCCCGCGTTTCAACTATTTCGACCCCGGCTACCAGGCGTTCCGGGACCGGGTCGCCACCCGCGCCGGTGTGCTCTATCAGGGCGCCAACGACGGCATGCTGCACGCATTCGACCTGGTGACAGGGCAGGAACAGTGGGCCTACGTGCCGAGCCTGGTGATGCCCCGCCTGAAGAACCTCTCGGACCGATCGGCCTTCCGGCATCAGTACTACGTCGACGGCACACCGACCACGGGCGATGTCGACTTCGCCCGCACCGGCAGCTTCGATGCCGACAACCCGGGCGAGCCGAACTGGAACACGCTCCTCGTGAGCGGACTCGGCAAGGGCGGCACCGGCTACTTCGCGCTCAACGTGACCGAGGGCACCCGTGCCAGTGAAACGGCGGTGGCGGAACGCGTCCTCTGGGAGTTCCCGAGCCGCTTCACACCCAGCGATCCCGTGGTCGTGGATGTCCGGAACATCGGTTACAGCTACGGCAAGCCGCTGATCGTGAAGACACGGGCCGCCGGCTGGGTGGTCCTCGTGACGTCGGGTTACAACAACGGTCGCGGCACCCGCTCGACCGGCGGCGACGGGCGCGGTCGCCTTTTCGTGCTGAACGCGGCCACCGGCCAGGTGATCGCCCAGTTGGACACCGAGGCCGGAGAGCCCGATCGCCCGGCGGGCCTCGCGCACATCGCGGCATTTGCGAGACGCCCGAACATCGATGCGACCATCGAGGCGGCCTATGGCGGCGACCTGCTCGGCAACGTATGGCGCTTCGACCTGTCGGGCACGGCGGTTTCCGACTGGAAGGTGGCCAAGCTCGCCGAGCTTCGCACTGCCGGCGGTGCCGTGCAGCCCGTGACCTCGGAGCCGGAGCTCGGCTCCATTCTCGGCAACCGCGTCGTCTACATCGGCACGGGCCGGTATCTCGGGGACAGCGATGTCCCGGGGCCGGCGAGCACCAGCGATCAGTTGGAGGTCATCCGGCGGACGATGACGATGTACGCGCTGCGCGACAAGGGCGACACCGGTTCCGTTACCACGCCAGCCATCCCCGCTCCGACCAGGAGGCAACTCGTGCAGCAGACTGCAGAGCGGTCGGGCACCAGCGTCACGGTCACGAGCAGTCCGGTCGACTTCCGCAGCCAGGATGGCTGGTTCGTGGATCTGCCCGAGGCAGGGGAACGCATCGTCGCAAACCCGGTGCTCTCGGGCGGCGTCATCACCTTCATCACCAACATCCCCGATGCCAGCGATGCCTGTGCCCCGGGCGGAAGCAGTTGGGCCTATTTCCTCGACTTCACCACGGGCGGCCTGGTGCGTGGCGCCAGCTATGCAGGCACGAGGCTCGGGACCTTTCTCTCCAGTCGTGCAGTGCTGGTTCGCGTGCGCGACGGCATCGTGGGTCTGGTGAGAACTTCGGGGGGCGGCGCCGCCGGCGATCCCGGTCAGATCAAGCTGACCCCCCCAGTGAACGAAGGCGTGCGCACGGGACGCAGACTCTCCTGGCGCGAAGTCCCCGACGACACCGATCCGCCGCGATGATCCGAATCGGAGGGAATTTCGAGACACTCATCGACCAGCCATAAAGATCTCCACTTAGGCACCGATAAAGCCATGAGGGATTGCCGCGCCTCCGCGAAGTGAATGAGCGGGCGGGCAGACCCGGCCCCATCGGCAGGACTGCAGCACGGCGGGCAGAGGCCCGTCGGCGGCAGCACGCGCCGGATGATCTAAGAGGACGGAACAAGATGAGCGCGTCAAACCATTCCTGGAAGCAGCGGACACTTGCCTACGCAGTCGTGCAGTGCCTGCTGCTCGTCGAGTGCCTCCCCAGCGCCTGGGCCACCACTGACATCGGCGACATCCCGATGGCAACGAAGGGTCGCGCCAAGCCGAACATGATCATCGTGGTCGACGACTCGGGGTCCATGGACGGGGAGTTCCTGCCGACGCGCGGCCTCTCGTCGAACGACGGCGCCGCCTGGTGGAACACCCTCTCGCGGTCGTTCTTCGGCTTCGGTGCGAGCAGCACGGCAGATGTCTGGCAGGGCGGGGGTCCCACCGCACCGGCCCTGGGCGCCAACGGCTTCTTCAACACCACGCCGCCCAGGGGCCCGCTGAATTTCAACTTCGGCGGCAACGCGAGCGCGTTCTGGAAGAAGTACGTGTACCTGTTCCCGAACGGCCAGTGCGGCGCGAGCTGCGACAGCCGCGTCTACGCAGACTCCTCCCACGACCACTTCGCGATCCCGCCCACCCGGGAGTTCGCCTACTTCCGAAGCCACCTGTACAACGCGCAGTACTACAACCCCGGGATCAACTACGACCCCTGGCGTCCCTACAACAACGGGACGACCACCACGACACCGGTGGCCTACGACAACACCGGTGGCTCCTGGAGCACGGTGCGCAGTCACCCCGTCTATCCCACGAGCGGATCGCCGACGACGATCGATCTGACCACCGACGTGGCCCAGCCCGGCGATTCCGCTGCCGGCAACCGGACCTTCATCTTCTATTCCGGAATGATCCTTCCGGCCGGTGCGCGATACCGGATCTGCACGGAGTCGGGCGGCAGCTGTGGTGCGTGGACCAGCGACCCCACCGTCACGACCGATCGCTGCATCGTCGCGGACGCCGCGACGCAGGATGCCTCGTACTGCCACATGGCCGGCAGCTACGGCATCACCGGCAACGCAGCGAGCGCCATCATCGCTGTCGGTGTGTCCGGCGGAATGCCGAGGCGCATCGACGCGCAACTGGCCTACCATCCGGCGACCTACTGGGTTGCGTCCTCCGACACCGGCGCACTCGCCGCCGACGAGGCCCACGGTCCCTCGGCGACCGCCGGCAGGGAACGCCTCCGCCGCGTGGAGATCCGGCCCTCGGTCACGAGCTACGCGAAGTCCGCGACCCGAACCGACTGCGTGGGCACGACCTGCACCTACCAGGAGGAGATGACCAACTTCGCCAACTGGTTCGCGTTCTACCGCAAGCGCCACATGATGCTGAATGGCGCTCTGGGTCTCGCGTTCGACCAGCTGAACGGCCTGCGCGCAGGGCAGTTCGTCTTCAACAACCTCACGAACGTCACGATGCGCGACTTCGACAGCGGATCGGACACATCGAATGCGAAGCGTCTGCTGAACGACCTGTATCGCGTGAAGGGCTCGGGCGGGACGCCTACCCGCCGGGCGCTCGAGTACGCCGGCAACCAGTTCCGGCGGACAGGCTCCGATGCGCCGATCAACGCGTCCTGCCAGTTCAACGCCGCGTTCGTGATCACGGACGGCTTCGCGAGCACCGAAGGGCCCGCTTCCGACTACGCCAACGCGGACGCGTCGGCGACGAACCGGTTCACGATCCCGTACGACCCCGAGAACACGCTGCTGAACTACACCGATGCGACGCCGCCGGGCACGATCCCGCTGCCACCGTCGACGCCGCTCCCCGCCGTATCCGTCACACCGGCGGCGCCTTTCGTCGACGCGGAGGCGAACACGCTGGCCGATATCGCGATGCACTTCTACTCCACCAACCTGCGGGCGGACCTCACCGCGCGCCAGGTGCCCCTCAACAAGTACGACACCGCACCGGACGCCGACCGCAACGACTTCCTGCACATGAACACGTACGCGCTGGGCCTCGGCGTTCAGGGCGAGATATTCGGCAGGACGGACGACCCCACCCTCGTCGCCTACAACACGAATCCGTACTTGAACACCTTCACGTGGCCGGCGGTGAGGTCGGGCACCGGCTACAAGCAGCGGCATCCCGCCGCCATCGACGAACTGTGGCACGCGACGATCAACGGACGCGGCCTGATGCTCTCGGCCAGTTCGCCGGAGGAGACCCGCGTGGGTGTCATCGACATCGTGAACAGCGTCGGGGCGAAGGGCGGGTCCGGTGCGGCGGTGGCGGTGGCCAACCCGAACATCGTGCCGGGCGACAACTACTCGTACGCCTCCAGCTACAACTCCGGTCCGTGGTCGGGCGACATCAACAAGTACGAGATCGATCCGACCACCGGGACACCCAGCACGGCTGCGATCTGGAACCCGTCCCCGCAGAAGCAGCTTGCCGTGCGTCCGCAGGCCGACCGGGTCATCGCCACCTACGACGGCGCCAGCGGCATTCCCCTGCAGTGGTCCAGCCTCCCGTCGAGCATGCAGGCCATGCTGACATCGACAGTGAGCGGCGTGACGTCCGTCGATTCCCAGGTGCTGGAATTCCTCCGGGGCGAGCGTTCGCGCGAGGTCGAGAAGTTCCGCTCACGCGGTCCGCGTCCGAGCCTGGACGGCAGCGGCAACTACGTCACGAGCAACGGCAAGTACGTTTTCCCCAACAACCGCATCCCGGACGACATCTCCATTCTCGGAGACATCGTGAACGGTGAACCGGTCGTGGTACGCGCACCCAAGTTCAACTACTTCGACCCGGGGTATCTGGAGTTCAGGCGATCCATGACCGAGGGGGCCGGTGCCCGTCGCGGCGTGGTCTACCAGGGCGCCAACGACGGCATGCTGCACGCGTTCGATGTCAACACCGGCGAGGAACTCTGGGGGTACGTGCCGCGCCACGTGTTCTCGAACCTGCGCAATCTCTCCGACCGGCTCAGCTTCCGGCACCTGTACTACGTCGACGGCACACCGACGGTGGGCGACATCGACATGACCTACACGTACGGCAATGATCTCTCGACGCCGGGGTCGCCGGACTGGCGGACGATCCTCGTCGGCGGCTTGCGCAAGGGCGGCTTCGGCTACTACGCGCTCGACGTCACGAACCCGTCGATCACCTCCGAGGTGACTCTCGCGTCCAAGGTCCTGTGGGAGTTCCCGAGTGCGGCGACCGACATCGACGACGCCACGGTGCGCCCGAACGTCGGCTACAGCTTCGGCAAGCCCGTCATCGTGAAGACGCGTGCGGCGGGCTGGGTGGTGGCGGTCACCTCGGGGTACAACAACGGGACCGGCACCGGCTCCAGCGGCGGCGACGGCGTCGGACGCGTCTTCATCCTCGATCCCGCGGACGGCCGCGTCATCCGGACGCTCAGCACCGGCGTCGGCACGGCGGCGGCACCGAGCGGACTTGCCCACCTGTCGGCATTCGCCCGTCGACCCGATACCGACGCGACCACCGAAGCGCTGTACGGCGGTGACCTGCTCGGGAACATGTGGCGCTTCGACATCTCCGACCCCGACATGGCCAACTGGCGCGTCGCGAAGGTCGCGGAGCTGAAGACCGCCACCGGGGACGCCCAGCCCATCACGGTGGAGCCCGAGTTGGGTGAGGTTCAGGGCAAGCGCGTCATCTTCATCGGCACGGGTCAGTACCTGGGCGACACCGACGTCATCGGCAACTCCCCCGAGAACACGCTCGCCCGCCGGCGCATGAGCTTCTACGCCCTGCGGGACGAAGTGACCCACACCTCCGCGACCACCCCGCTCATCACGTCGCGGTCGGCGCTGGTGACCCAGACGGCCACCAAGTCGGCGGACGCGATCACCATCACGTCGAGCCCCGTCGATTTCCGCGACAAGTACGGATGGGTGCTGGACCTCCCGGAAACCGGGGAGCGCGTCTCGACGAATCCGGTGCTGTCGGGCGGCGTCATCACCTTCACGACGAACGTTCCGAACGGCACGGACCCGTGCAATCCCGGCGGCAGCAGCTGGATCTACTACCTCGATTTCGCGAACGGCGGCAGGGTGCCGGGTGCGACCAACGGCGGCGCGAAGATGGGCAACTTCCTGTCGAGCCGCGTGGTGCTCATCCGCCTCACCTCGGGCCAGATCGTCGGACTCGTCCGCAGTTCCAGCGCCACCACCGTGAAGGTCACACCGCCCGCGAACACCGCGACGACCACCGGGCGCCGGCTGTCGTGGCGGGATATCCCGGACAGCATCGACCCCTGAGCCGGCCGCATTCCGGAGCCGTGACGCCGGCGCCCTCTCGGGGGAGCCGGCGTCAGGTGGTCGCGAGCGCCTTCGGGAGCGGGAAGGTGACGTCCTCGGGGACGCCCGGCAGGTCGGAAACCGATGTCGCGCCGAGTTCGGAGAGCCGAGACAGCACGGCCCTCACCAGCACTTCGGGAGCCGAAGCCCCGGCGGTGACACCGACAGTGGCCTTGCCGATGACCCAAGCCGCATCGAGATCCTCGGCGCGGTCGATCATGTATGCGGGCACGCCGGCGAGTTCCGCCACCTCGCGCAACCGGTTCGAGTTCGAGCTGTTCGGCGAACCCACGACGATCACGACCTCCACCTGGGCCGCCAGCACCTTCACGGCGTCCTGCCGGTTCTGCGTCGCATAGCAGATGTCGTCCTTGCGGGGCCCGACGATGTCCGGGAACCGCTGGCGCAACGCATCGATCACGGCGCGCGCATCGTCCACCGAAAGCGTCGTCTGGGTGACGAACGCCAGCTTCGAAGCATCGCTCACCACGAGATGGTCGACGTCCCCGGGGGTCTCCACCAGATGGATGCCGCCGTCGGACTGGCCCATGGTCCCCTCGACCTCGGGATGCCCGCGATGGCCGATCATCACGATCTCTCGCCCCTGCTCCCGCATGCGAGTCACTTCCACGTGGACCTTGGTCACGAGCGGGCACGTGGCATCGAAGACACGCAGGCCACGCTGCTCGGCGTCGCGCCGCACCTCCTGCGATACGCCGTGGGCGCTGAAGATGACGGTGGCGCCGGTCGGCACCTCCGACAACTGATCCACGAAGACGGCACCCTTCGCACGGAGATCGTCCACGACGAAACGATTGTGGACGACCTCGTGCCGCACGTAGATCGGCGCGCCGTGGCGCTGGATCGCCCTCTCGACGATCTCGATCGCGCGATCGACGCCGGCGCAGAAGCCGCGGGGGTTGGCGAGCAGTACCTTCATGGAGCTTCTCCCGGTGGGGGGGCTGCCGGTTCCCGCGACGCGGAACGCGCGCGCTGATCCTGGAAGCTGTCCCATACGAGCAGGACCGCGCCGCAGGTGATGGCGGAGTCCGCGAGGTTGAAAGCCGGCCAGTAGTACCCGGCCACGTGGAAGTGCAGGAAGTCGACGACGGCGCCCAGCATCCAGCGATCGATGACGTTGCCGATCGCGCCGCCGAGGATCATGCCCAACGCGAACCCGAACAGCAGCCGCGTCCGGTGACGCACGATCAACGTCGCCATGAAGATCGATGCCGCGAGCGCGATACCGATGAACAGCTCGCGCTGCCAACCCGACGCCGACGACAGGAAACTGAACGCCGCCCCGGGATTGAACACGAGCACCAGATCGAAGAATCCGGTGACGCGGATCGAGTCGCCGTACACGAGGTGCTGCTGCACGACGTGCTTCGTCCACTGGTCCAGCACCGCAACCACCACCGCGAGCGCGAACCAGCGTGCGGATTCAAGCAGCCGCACGCGGCTCGCCCCCACCGTGGAGATTCGCCGTGCAGCGGCCGCACAGTTCCGGATGCGCGGGGTCGTGACCGACGTCCGCGCGGTAGTGCCAGCAGCGCCCGCACTTCGCGGTCTCGCTCGGCTTGACGGCCACGGTCTCGCCGTCCGCCGCATCGACGACCGTGAGGCCCGCCTGCGATGTGATCAGTACGAAACGGAGGTCGTCGCCCAGGCTCGCGCAGGCGTCGTACCGGGCGCCGTAGAGCCCGAGCGTGACCTCCGCCTGCAGCGAGGACCCGATCGCGCCCGCGCCGCGCAGGCCTTCCAGTTCCTTCTGCACCCAGCCCCGCACGTCGCGGACGGCGCGCCACTTCGTCATGAGCACCTCCTCGCCCTCCTGCGCGGGCAGTTCGTACCACGTGTGGAGGAACAGGCTGTCGTCATCGCGGCGATTCAGCACCGCCCAGGCCTCCTCGGCGGTGAATGCGAGCACCGGCGCCATGAGCCGGAGCAGGCTCTGGGAGAGATGCCACAGCGCGGACTGCGCGGCGCGGCGCGGGCGGCTGTCGCGCGCGGTCGTGTAGAGGCGGTCCTTGAGGATGTCGAGATAGAAGCCGCCCAGTTCCTCCGAGCAGAACGTCTGGATGCGCTGGACGACGGCGTGGAATTCGTACCGGTCGTAGGCAGCGCAAACCTCGGACTGCAGTTCACGCGCGAGGGCGAGACCGTAGCGGTCGATCTCGAGCCAGTCGGACGGCGGCAGCAGATCGGTCGCGGGATCGAAGTCGGAGACGTTCGCGAGCAGGAAGCGCAGCGTGTTGCGGATACGTCGATAGCTCTCGACCACACGCTTCAGGATCTCATCGGAGAGCGAGATCTCCCCGGAGTAGTCGGAGGACCCGATCCACAGCCGGAGGATGTCCGCCCCCAGCTTTCCGGCGACATCCTGCGGATCGATGCCGTTGCCGGCCGACTTGCTCATCTTGCGGCCGTGCTGATCCACGAGGAAGCCATGCGTGAGCAATTGCCGATACGGCGCGCGGCCGTCCATCGCGCAGCCCGTGAGCAGCGACGACTGGAACCAGCCGCGATGCTGGTCGGAACCTTCCAGATAGAGGTCCGCCGGTTTCGTCAGCGCCTCGCGCCTTGCGAGGACGCTCGCGTGGGTCGTGCCGGAATCGAACCAGACGTCGAGGGTGTCGGGCACCTTCTCGTAGACGTCGGCCTCGGCGCCGATGAGGTCGCGCAGATCGAGCGCGAACCATGCCTCGATGCCGCCCTGCTCCACCTTCTGCGCGACGGCTTCCATCAGTTCGAGCAGCCGCGGATGCGGCTCGCCGGTCTTCTGGTGCACGATCAGCGACATCGGCACGCCCCAGCTGCGCTGACGCGAGACGCACCAGTCCGGCCGGTTGCCGATCATCGCTTCCAACCGCGCGCGGCCCCACTGCGGGAAGAACTCCGTGGCGGCCACGGCCGCGTTGGCGACCTCGCGCAAGGACTGACCCTCGGGTCCCTTCGTCTCCATCCCGATGAACCACTGGTGCGTCGCCCGGAAGATCACCGGCGTCTTGTGCCGCCAGCAGTGCGGGTAGCTGTGCTTGTAGGCCTCGTGGTGCAGGAGCAGCGTCTTCGATTCGAGGGCTTCGACGACGGCCTTGTTGCCTTCCCACACCGTCTGCCCGCCGACGAGCGGGACGTTCTCGTCGAAGCGGCCGTCCGGGCCGACGGGGTTCGCCACGGGCAGATCGTACTTCTGGCCCGCCACGAAGTCCTCGACGCCATGCGCGGGGGCCGTGTGGACGAGCCCGGTGCCGGCATCGAGCGTGACGTGGTCACCGAGGATGATCGGCACCTTGCGCGCCTGGAACGGATGCCAGATCTCCAGCCCCTCCAACGCCGCACCCTTCACGGTGGCCGCGATCTTCCACTCCTCGACGCCGTAGCGCTTCATGCAGGCCTCGACCAGGTCGACGGCGAGGATCAGGAAGTACTTCGGACCACGCACCAGCGCGTAGTCGATCTCGGGATGGACCGCAATCGCCTGGTTCGCCGGCAGCGTCCACGGCGTCGTCGTCCAGATCACCGCGTAGGCCGGATGATCGGTGTGGGTGAAACCGAACGGCCGGGCGAGCTCCTGCGGATCGCGGCCCGGGAAGGCCACGTCGATGGCGGACGAGGTGCGGTCCTCGTACTCCACCTCGGCCTCGGCCAGCGCGGAGCGGCAGTCGAGGCACCAGTGGACGGGCTTCGCACCCTGATACAGATAGCCGCGGTCGTAGATGCGGGCGAGCGAACGGATGATGTCCGCTTCGGTGCGGAAGTCCATCGTCAGGTAGGGATGGTCCCAGTCGCCGATCACGCCCAGGCGGATGAAGTCGGCCTTCTGCCGCGCGATCTGCGAGGCGGCGAACTCGCGGCACAGCTTGCGGAACGCATTGGGCTCGAGCCCGCGACCGTGCTTCTTCTCGATCTGGTGCTCGATCGGGAGGCCGTGGCAGTCCCACCCCGGGACGTACGGCGCATCGAACCCCGCGAGCGTCTTGCTGCGGACGATGATGTCCTTCAGCACCTTGTTGACGGCGTGCCCCATGTGGATGTCGCCGTTGGCGTAGGGCGGGCCGTCGTGCAGCACGAACTTCGGCCGGCCGGCGGACGCCTCGCGGATACGCTGGTAGAGACCGCGCTGCTGCCACTGCTGCACCCAGCCGGGTTCCCGCTTGGCGAGGTCCCCGCGCATCGGGAACGGCGTGTCGGGAAGATTGAGGGTGTCCTTGAAGTCGGCCATGGAATAGGTTCAGGAGGGCAGTGAGACGGATGGGTTCGCGGGTTGCACGGGCGGCGCGGCGAAGAACGCGCGGGTGGCCTGCACGTCGAGGGCGATCTGCGCGCGCAGGGCCGCCAAGGTGTCGTACTTCTCCTCCCCGCGCAAGCGATGCAGGAAGTCCACGCGGACGGCACGGCCGTAGACGTCGCCGTCGAAATCGAGGAGGAAGACCTCGAGCGTGGGTCGGCCGGCGTCGGTGACCGTGGGTCGCACGCCGAGGCTGGCCGCGCCGACGAGAGGCGTGGTGCCGATACCGTGCACGAGCACGGCGAAGATGCCGTCGAGCGGTGGACGCTCGAAGCGCATCCGCACGTTGGCGGTGGGGAAACCGAGCTCCCGTCCGATGCGGTCGCCCCCCACGATGCGACCGGTGATCGAATAGGGCCGCCCGAGCAGGGCCGCCGCAGCGCCGAGATCGCCCTGCCGGAGCGCCTGCCGGACCGCGGTGCTGGAGGCGCGGACGCCGTCGACCACGACGGTGTGCATGGCCTCGACGGTCATGCCGAGCGGTGGACCATCCCGCTGGAGCCGGGCGACATCCCCGGCGCGACCGGCACCGAACCGGAAGTCGTCGCCCACGAGCAGCCAGCGCACACCGAGCCCGCGGACAAGACCCTGCTCGATGAAGATCTCGGGCGACTGCGCGGCGAAGTTCCGATCGAAACGGCACACGTAGACCCGGTCCACACCCAGCTCCGTCAGGCGGGCGATCTTGTCGCGCAGGGACGTGAGCCGGGCCGGCGCATCGGCCGGCGCGAAGAACTCGCGGGGATGCGGTTCGAACGTCATCACCGCAGCCGGCAGCCCGAGCGACCGCGCTGCGGCCGTCAGCCGGGCGACCATGGCCTGGTGGCCGGCATGGACGCCGTCGAAGTTGCCGATGGTGAGCGCGATGGGCGTGTCCGCCTGCGCCGGAATGCCCCGGAAGAGCCGCATGGATTGGAGGAGCCAGGAAAGCCGCGATTTTATCGGCTTTCCCGGGGAAGCCGGGGGTTTCCGTGGGGGCGCCCGGCACCAGGTCGGGGGCAGGCCCCACCTCCTACATGTGGCCCACGCGCCACGATGGCCATTGTCAGACCTTGTAGGAGCGGGCCATGCCCGCGAAAGCGACGGTTCCGGTCGAAGCGATTCCTTGCGCTCACCGCTTTCGGGGCCATGGGCCCCTCCTACAAGGGCGGTGGATGCGCCATCGGTCGTGGGAGCGAGCGAAGCTGTCGTGGGAGCGGGCCATGCCCGCTTCTCGGGCCGGTGGCCCGCGGCGGCTTGGCCGCGGGGCGTACCAACAAGGGGGGCGCCCCTTGTATATCCCCCGGAGGATGCGCCGCCCAACGTGGCGTGGGCGATGTTCTCGTGGGAGCGGGCCATGCCCGCGAAAGCGACGGTTCCGGTCGAAGCGCTTCCTTGCATCGACCGCTTTCGGGGCCACGGGCCCCTCCTACACGACCGTGGCCCCGTGCCGCCCCAACGCCCACCTGACGTGCTCTCGCACGAGCATCGACGGATCGTCCGCCCTCGCCCGCAACGCCTCTATCACCGCCGGGGTCGTCGGCGCGTTGCCCAGCCCCACCGCCAGATTGCGCAGCCAGCGCTCGTGACCGATGCGGCGGATCGCACTGCCCTCCATCCGGCGATCGAACTCGGCCTCGGTCCAGGCGAAGAGATCGACCAGAGTCGCGTCGTCCAAACCGTTCCGAACGGCGAAGTCGGGCAGCCCCGACGGCTGCGCGTACCGGTTCCACGGGCAGACCAGCTGGCAGTCGTCGCAGCCGTAGATGCGGTTGCCCAGCGCAGGTCGGAGCGCCTCCGGGATCGGCCCTGCGTGTTCGATGGTCAGGTACGAGATGCAGCGCCGCGCGTCGAGCCGGTACGGTGCGACGATGGCCTGCGTCGGACACACGTCGAGGCAGCGGGTGCAGCTGCCGCAGTGGGCGCTCACCGGAGCATCGGGCGGAAGGGGCAGATCGGTGTAGATCTCGCCCAGGAAGTACCAGGAGCCCGCGTCGCGCGACAGCAGCAGCGTGTGCTTGCCCCGCCAGCCCAGGCCGGCGGCACGGGCAAGCTCCACTTCCTGGACGGGGGCGCTGTCCGTGAATACACGGTAGCCGAACGGACCGATTTCGACGGCGATCCGGTCGGTCAGCGCCTGCAAGCGGTTCCGGAGCACCTTGTGATAATCGCGCCCCAGGGCATAGCGGGACACGTACGCCCGCTCGCCGTCGCCCAGCACGGACCACGCGTCGCGCGCCGCGGCCGGCAGGTAGTTCATCCGGACGGTGATGACCGAGACGGTGCCCGGCACCAGCTCCGCCGGTCGCGTCCGCTTGGAACCGTGCCGCGCCATGTAGTCCATGGATCCGTGGAAACCCGCAGCCAGCCAGGCTGCGAGTCCGGCCTCCGCATCGCCGAGGTCCACGCCCGCGATGCCGACCGCGTCGAAGCCGATTTCGCGTCCCCAGACGCGGATGCGATCGACGAGCGCGGAATCGGTGCTGGGGGCTGGCTCCATGGGCGGATGGTACCGCCCCGGGGAGGCGCATCGCCCGTGCGGACGGTGCCGGCGGCCGTTGACACAGGTCAATCAATGCCCTCCCGTGGCTATGCTGGAGGAGCGGAAACCTGCATCATCACCCCATGAGGACGCGCCCACGCATCGATTTCCGCTCCCTGCCGTCCGAGGCCGGATGGCGGCGCGCGGCCATCGGGTTGCTGTTCGTCTGTCTCGCGGTCCTCCAGGGCCTGTCGCCGCTGCTGCATGTGCATCTCGACGCGCCGTCCATCGAGGAGACAGGGGTCGAGAGGCAGCGTGGCGTCCATCTTCCCGTGAGTCTGGCGCACACCGGCCACGCCGCCCCGGGTCTTCACGCGCCGTGTGCCGACATGGACGACTCGGCGGTCATCACGTCGCCGAGCGAGCTGAAGCGCGACGAGGCACTTGTCCTCGGAGCGACGATCGCGATGCACCCGTTGCCGGGAGTCGCCGCACTCGCTGCCGGGCGACCCGCGATCGCACCGAAGCCTCAGGCACCGCCTGACCACACCCACCGACTCCGCCCCCCGGCTCACGCCCCACCCCGCATCGCCTGACCCTGCCTCCCACCCTCGCGCGATGCGCCGGCTCGCCCCGGACCCGCGCGACGGTTCCACGGTCGTCCGGCCGCTGCGCCCCCATGGCGCGACAGCCTCGGAGAAGCGCATGCGGAAGTCATTCAGGGGTCCGGCCCTCTCGGTCTGGTTCGTCCTGTCCGGGTTCGTCCCGGTTGCAGCCCAGGAAGTCGCCGTCTCAGCGGCCCAGATCAAGGCCCTGGGCATCACCCTCGTCCGTCCGGAAGCAGAGGCGAAGAGCGAGGTCCTCGGGCTGGCGGCGGAGGTGATGGTCCCCAACAATCAGCTGCACGTCGTCAGCACGCCGCTCGCCGGACTGGTCGAGTCCGTCCTCGTCGCGGTCAACGAACCGGTGAAGCGTGGCCAGATTCTCGCGCGCCTGCAGAGTTCGGCTCTCGCCGAGGCCCAGCGAGCGTACCTCCAGGCCTCCACGCAGCGAGAACTGGCCCGTGCGAACCTCGACCGGGACGAGAAGCTCGCGGCGGAAGGCCTCATCGCCGAGAGCCGCCTGCTGTCCACGAAGGCCGGCCACGTGGAGGCGACGGCACTGCTCGCCGAGCGTCGGCACGCGCTGAAGCTCGCCGGAATGTCCGACGCCGCCATCGCGGGCATGCAATCCGGATCGGCCATCACCAGCGCGGTGAACCTCGAGTCGCCCGTGGCTGGCGTCGTGATCGCCCAGATGGCGCAGGCCGGCCAGCGGCTGGAGGCGTTCACGCCGGTCTACACGGTGGCGCGCCTCGACCCCCTCTGGCTGGAGATCCAGGTGCCGCTCGCCCGCGCCGCCGGCGTCCGCGAAGGCGCGGCGGTCCGCGTACCGTCCGTGGACGCGACCGGCCGCATCATCTCTGTGGGCCGCAGCGTCACACCCGAGAGCCAGACGGTGATGCTGCGCGCGCTCATCACGACGAACGCGACGAAGCTGAGGCCCGGGCAGTACGTGGAGGCGGCCGTGGCTGCGGCGGAAGGCACCGCGAAGCAGTGGCGGGTGCCGAACGCCGCGCTGCTCCGTCACGAGACCCGCGTGCTGGTGCTGGCGCGGACGGCCAAGGGCTTCCGCGCGGTGCCCGTCACGGTCCTGACCGAGGGCCCCACATCGGCCGTCGTCTCCGGCGCGCTCCAGGACGTGCCGGAGATCGCGCTCGGCGGGCTGGCGGCGCTCAAGGGCCAACTGCTCGGCATCGGAGGCTGACATGCCCGCCCGCCTCGTCGCCGCGGCCCTCACGCACCGCCTGCTGGTCCTCGCGCTCACCGTGCTGCTCGTGGTCGGCGGCACGATCGCGCTCGTCGGACTCCCCATCGATGCCTTCCCTGACGTGTCGAGCACGCAGGTCGAGATCATCGTGAAGGCGCCGGGCATGACCCCGGAGGAGGTCGAGACGCGCATCGTCGCGCCCATCGAGGTCGAGATGCCGGGCATCCCGCGCCAGCGCGTGATGCGCTCCATCTCCAAGTACGCGATCGCGAGCATCGTCATCGACTTCGAGGACGGCACCGACATCTACTGGGCCCGCCAGCAGGTGACGGAGCGCCTGAACGGCGTGCTGCCGGATCTGCCCCCCGGCACCAGCGGCGGTCTCGCCCCCATCACGACACCTCAGGGCGAAATGTTCATGTTCACCATCGAGGGCGGCAATCTGTCGCTCGCCGAGCGCCGCACGCTGCTCGACTGGACGATCCGGCCACGGCTGCGCACCGTGCCGGGCGTGGCCGACGTGAACTCGCTGGGTGGCCACGTGCGCGTCTTCGAGGTGGTGCCGAACACCGCCGCCCTGGCAGCCCGCGGCATTCCGCTGGGGGCCCTGCGGGACGCCCTCGCCGCGAACAACCGGAACGACGGCGCCGGCCGCCTCGCCGACGGCGAGGAATCGCTGCTGGTGCGCGTGGAAGGCAGCGTGCGGACATTGGAGGATGTGCGCAACATCGTGGTCGCAGAACGCAGCGCGATCCCGGTGCGCGTGGCCGAGGTGGCCGAGGTCCGCATCGGCACGCTCACGCGCTACGGGCTCGTGACGCAGGACGGCGCCGGCGAGACTGTCCAGGGCCTGGTGCTGAGTCTTCGCGGCGCCAACGCCCGGGAGGTGGTGGCCGGCGTCCGCGCGCGGCTCGACGAGCTCGCGCCGCTGCTGCCCGCGGGCGTGCGCGCGGATGTCTTCTACGATCGCGGATACCTCGTGAAGCGTGCGATCACGACCGTCTCCAACGCGTTGTTCGGCGCCATCGTGCTGGTCCTCATCGTGATCCTTCTGTTCCTCGGGGATCTACGCGCCGCGACCGTCGTGGCAGCCACGCTGCCGCTCGCCGCACTGTGCACCTTCGTGCTCATGGACCGGTTCGACATCACCGCGAATCTCATGAGCCTGGGCGGGCTCGCCATCGCGATCGGCATGCTCGTCGATGCGTCGGTCGTCGTGGTCGAGAACGTGGTGGGCCATCTCGCCCGGGACCAGGGGTCGCGCCTGCGCACGATTCATCGTGCCGTCGCCGAGGTGTCGTTGCCGGTGGCCTCGGGGACTCTCATCGTCATCATCGTGTACCTGCCGCTCCTCGCACTCGAAGGCCTGGAGGGCAAACTCTTCGAGCCCGTGGCGTGGTCGATCGTCTTCGCGCTCTCCGGGTCCCTGCTGCTCGCGCTCACCGTCATCCCGGTGCTCTCGTACCACTTCGTGCGCGGCGCCCCCCAGCGCGAGCCGTGGCTGGTCCGCAAGGCCGCGGCCGTCTACGAGCCGCTGCTCGCTCGAAGCCTGGCGCATCCTCGGGTGGTGGTCGCGATATCCGGGCTGCTGATCGCGTTGGCGGTGGGCGCGTACCTCGCCACCGGCAAGACCTTCGTGCCCACCATGGACGAGGGCGACATCATCATGCAGCTGGAATCCCTCCCCTCCATCGGCATGGAAGCCACCGCAGACATGAACTCGCGCATCCAGCAGGCGATCCTGAGGGATGTGCCGGAGGTGCGACGCATCGTCGCGCGCTCCGGCGCGGACGAGCTGGGTCTCGATCCGATGGGCCTCAACCAGACCGACGTCTTCATGGTGCTGGCGCCGCGGCAGGAATGGCGCCGTCCGGACAAGGAGGCGATCGTCGAATCCCTGCGCCAGGTCATGGCGTCCTTTCCGGGCGTGAGCCACACGTTCACGCAACCCATCGAGATGCGCGTGGCCGAGATGCTGACCGGCGTGCGCGGCGACCTCGCGGTGAAGATCTTCGGAACGGAGATCCCCGTGATGAACCGCCTCGCGCGCGAGATCGAGCAGGTGCTGATCGCGATCCCCGGCAGCCGCGACGTCTTCACGGCGACCAACGAGGGTGTGCAGTACCTGCGCGTGGACATCAACCGCTTCGCCACGGGACACCAGAAGCTGACCGTCGATGCGATCGAGCGCGACCTGCGCACGCAACTCGAGGGCGAGCGTGTGGGCACCGTCATCGAGGGGCCGATCCGGACGCCGCTGGTGGTGCGTGGCACCGGCGACCTGCGGGCCTCGGCGACGCTCTTCCAGCAGCAGAACGTGCTCATGCCGGATGGCCACGCGGTTCCGCTGTCGACGGTGGCCCGGCTCGCCCGCGTGGGCGGCCCCGTGAAGGTGGACCGCGAGAACAGCATGCGCTACGCCGTCGTGCAGTCCAGTGTTCGCGGGCGCGATCTCGTGGGTTTCGTCGAGGAGGCCAGACGGACCGTCGCGCAGAAGGTCATGCTGCCGGAGGGCTACCGCCTCACGTGGGGCGGCCAGTTCGAGAACCAGCAGCGCGCCGCCACCCGCCTCGCAGTCGTGGTGCCCATGGCGCTCGGCCTCATTTTCACGCTGCTCTACGGCACCTTCCGTTCGGTGCGGCAGGCGCTGCTCGTCTTCGCGAACATCCCGTTCGCCCTGGTCGGCGGCATCGTGGCGCTGTGGCTGTCGGGCGAGTACCTGTCGGTACCCGCGTCGGTGGGCTTCATCGCGCTGCTCGGTACTGCCGTCCTGAACGGTGTCGTCCTCATGAGCACCTTCAACCAGCTGCGGGGCGAAGGGCTGGCGGCGGACGAGGTCGTGCGTTGCGGCGCGCGCCGGCGCCTGCGCCCCGTGTTGATGACCGCGAGCAGCACCGCGCTCGGGTTGGTCCCGCTGCTGTTCGCCACCGGTCCGGGCTCGGAGATCCAACGTCCGCTTGCCGTCGTCGTGATCGGCGGGCTCGTCACGTCGACCACGCTCACGCTGCTGCTGCTGCCGATCCTGTACCGGCGCTTCGGCGACGCACCGGCCGCCCCGACCGAGAATCTGCTCCATGAGGGCGCGCCATGAACATCCGCCTGACCGCTCTGTGTCCGCCCGTCGCGGCGCTCATGCTCGCTGCCACCTCGCCCTGCCTCGCAGCGGATGCTCCTCCCGTCACACCGGGCCTGCCACCGCTGCCCGCCGTCGAGCGCGCGCTGACCGAGTACCCGCCCGTCCGCGCCGCCCGCCAGGCCATCGGCATCGACGAGGCAGGTGCACGACGGCTCCGGGTCGGTCCTTACGAATACGCCATCCGGGGCGGGTACCAGAGCCACAACATTCCGAACGGCCGATTCCCGGAGTGGGACATCGGTGTCGAGCGCTCCATCCGCCTCCCCGGCAAGGCCGTGGCCGACCGTGCGATCGGCGAACAGAACATCGAACTGGCCCGCCGCACCGCGTACAGCGCCTGGTGCGATGGCGCGCGGCATGTCCTCAAGCTCTGGTTCGGCTGGGCCCGCGAGAACATGCAGCTTGCGCTCTGGGAGCAGCAGGTGGCCTCGCTGCGCGAACAGCAGTCGGTGGTTGCCCGCCGCGCCAAGGCCGGCGATGCACCACGCGTGGAGATGAATCTCGCCGAGGCCGCCGTTGCCCAGGCGGAGTCGGTGCTCGAGGGGTATCGGGGACGCGAGGACGGCACCCGCGCCGCGCTCGTGCGGACGTTCCCGGCCATCACCGTACCCCCCCGCGCAGCGCCCGGCGAACCCCGCCCCCTGGAACACGATCTCGACTGGTTCGTCGAACGCGTGCGCGGCCACAACGATGAGGTGCGCGTGGCCCGGGCAGCCGCGCTTCGCGGTCGCCTGCTGTCGACCCGCGCCGCCACGGAGCGCCTGCCGGACCCGACCATCGGCGTACGCCTTTCCACGGATCGGAGCCAGCAGGACAGCATCGCAGGCTTCTACTTCGTCGTGCCCTTGCCGGGCGCCGCACGACAGGCGATGTCCGACGGTGCCGTGGCCGGTGCCGCCGTCGCGGCCAGCCACGAAGCGGCGGTGGTGCAACGCGTCTCCGCCGAAGTCGCCGTCATGGTGGGGCAGGCGAACGGCGCCTACGCCTCGTGGACCCGCGCCCGCGCGGCCGCGGAGGGGATGAAGCGCAATGCGGAATCGATGCACCGGTCGTGGCAACTGCGCGAGGCATCTCTCGGCGACGTCCTGGTGGCCCGCCGGCTCGCGATCGAATCGGCCCTCGCCGCGACGCTCGCGCAGTTGGAGGCGGAAGAGGCGCGGTACCGCCTGCTCATCGAGGCGCACATACTGTGGAACGATCCGGAGGAAGAGCGGGAACCGCACGACGATTGAGGCCACCGCAGCGGAGGCAACCCCTGTAGGAGGGGCACATGGCCCCTGTAGGAGGGGCCCATGGCCCCGAAAGCAGTGAATGCTGTGGAAGCGCTTCGACCCGAACCGACGCCTTCGCGGCCATGGGCCGCTCCTACAAACGCCCGCCATGTTTGGCGATAGTGGTGCACGACCTGTAGGAGCGGCCCATGGCCGCGAAAGCGGTGAATGCCAGAAAACGTCTCGACCGGAACAGTCGCTTTCGCGGGCATGGCCCGCTCCTACAAAAGCCCCCCATGGCTGGCGGTGGTGGTGCACGACCTGTAGGAGGGGCCCATGGCCCCGAAAATCGGTCGATGCCAGAAAGCGCCCACCCGGAACGATCGCCTTCGCGGCCATGGCCCGCTCCTACAAACGCCCGCCATGTTTGGCGGTGGTCATGCACGACCTGTAGGAGCGGCCCATGGCCGCGAAAGCGGTGAATGCCAGAAAACGTCTCGACCGGAACAGTCGCTTTCGCGGGCATGGCCCGCTCCTACAAAAGCCCCCCATGGCTGGC
>JALHMS010000004.1:4032-49075 GCA_022843925.1 Burkholderiales bacterium | reverse complement strand
TGCACGACCTGTAGGAGCGGCCCATGGCCGCGAAAGCGGTGAATGCCAGAAAACGTCTCGACCGGAACAGTCGCTTTCGCGGGCATGGCCCGCTCCTACAAAAGCCCCCCATGGCTGGCGATGGTGGTGCACGACCTGTAGGAGGGGCCCATGGCCCCGAAAATCGGTCGATGCCAGAAAGCGCCCCACCCGGAACGATCCCCTTCGCGGCCATGGGCCGCTCCTACAAACGCCCGCCATGTTTGGCGGTGGTCATGCACGACCTGTAGGAGCGGCCCATGGCCGCGAAAGCGGTGAATGCCAGAAAACGTCTCGACCGGAACAGTCGCCTTCGCGGGCATGGCCCGCTCCTACAAAAGCCCCCCATGGCTGGCGATGGTGGTGCACGACCTGTAGGAGGGGCCCATGGCCCCGAAAATCGGTCGATGCCAGAAAGCGCTCCATCCGGAACGATCGCTTTCGCGACCACCGGCCGCCCCTGCACCCCGCCCTCAGAACCCCCGCAGATCGTCCACCGGCTTCGCCAGCGCGCCACCGATGATCCGTTGCAGCGTTGTCGACACCACCTCCACGTCATTGTCGAAGTTGCCGTGGCTCGCACCGATGCTCTTCGGCGGGTTCGTGCACGCCACCACCTTGTCGCGGTCGACGAACGCCGTACGCTTCTCGAGCCCCGCCTGCGCCGCTGCGGCGCGCCAGTTGCGGAGCGCCTCGCCGGTGGCCGAGGAACCGTCCCAGCCCGTGTAGTCCGGATTGCCGACGTTCGCGAGACCGAGGATCGGTGTGCGGAGGTCGGTCTCGAGCGCGTTCGACACGAAGTACAGCAGCGACTTCCGATAGATGCCCGCCACGCTGTCGTCGCGCTCGATGCGATCGGATAGAACGTCGAGGTGCAGACCCTTCATGAGGTCGGCGTGCGGCGCGTAGTGGCGATTCGCGAACTGCACGGTGCACGCCGGCGCGTAGAGATGGATCGACGTCACCATCGACGCCATGCCGCGTGCACCGAGGAGCGTGAGCAGGTTGCCGAGGATGATCGCGCCCGCGGAGTGACCGACCAGGTGCAACTCGAAGGCGTCTCCCCATGTGCCTGCGAGTTTGGCGAGCGCGGTGACCAGGAGATCGCCGCCGCGGCCGGTCTCGCAGGTGAGTTCGGCATTCTCCTTCATCTCGCTCCAGATCGGTCGGGCGAGCGGCCGCCCGATCGTCTTCTCGACCACGAGATCCGTGCGCTCGGTGAGCCAGTCACCGATGCCCGCGGCGCGCGGCTGCTGTTTGCCGAACGCTTCCGACACGATGTTCGCGATCGACTCGCCGAGGCCGGTCTTCCAGACGAGGAAGAGCGGATAGCAGCCGTTGTCGACGAAGTGGCGACCCATGGCGCGGGCGCGTTCCACCGCCGCCTTTTCGCGGTTCAGACCACCGTGCGCATAGATGACGAGGCGCTTCTTCGGACTCGCGTCGCTGCGGAACCACCGGTCGGGCAGACCTGCCGCCTGGTGCAGCAGCGTGCGAGTGGGTTCGTCCTCGGTGAGATAGCGCTTCACGCGGCCGTCGTTGCCGGTGACGATGCTGTGCTCGTAGGCGCGGCGCTCGTCCCACCACCGGGACCGGTCGGCCGCGGCGCGGGCCCGGGAACTCCGTCCGCCGGTCACGATGTTCCCGACCACGACACCGGGCACGCCCAGCGCCGCCGCCCAGGCGTCCATCGCGTTCGTGATCCAGTCCGCATAGCTGATCACCGCGAAACCGCCCGACCCCCAGCCGTTGCCCCACGAGTTCTGGAGGATGAATCCGCTCGCGTTGAAGCCCACGAGCGCGTAGGCATGGCCGCCGGTCTGCGACGGACGGCCGTCGAACGGAATGACCGGCAGCGCGGCGTGATTCCTCGGCGGCTTCGACGAGTGTGCGACCCGGTTCCAGCCATCGTGGGTCGTCGACGAGACGTACACGGCGCCCACCTCGTGGATGGCGGCCTGGAGATCCGTGATCGATTTCGGATCGACGCGGTAGTACACGCCGAGCGACGTATCGGACGCGCGCTTCGCGTAGCCGTACTTCGGCGGCGGCGACGAGTCGGGGAGGTACGGCCAGTCGGACGACAGGCAGACGCCGTGGCGATACCAGCCCTTCAGGGCACCGCGGCAGCTGGACCCGTCGTAGTCCTCGCCCTCGTACTCGTCGTAGCGGCGCGCGAAGTTGTAGAGCATGCGCGGACTGACCGATTCCATCGCCGCCGGCGCGCCGAGGCGGCGCCAGCGCAGATAGTTCACGACGCACGCGAGCCCGAAGCCCGTGCACGCCCCTTCCTGCCCCTGATCGAGGATGAGTCCGGCCTTGGTGTAGCGCGGCAGATACGTGCGCACGACATCGGCGGGCGGGAACTCCGCGGGCAGACTTGCCGGCGGCGGTTGGTACGGACGATCGCGCAGATCGAGCGGGTCCTTGCGCGCCGTCAACGGGCGCTGGGACGTCGGCGCATCCGTGGCGCTCGCGACCAGCCCGCCCCCCCGCCGTTTCGCGGAGACGCCGGCCACCGCCACCGGCGCAGGCCGCAGCGTCTTCGCGCGTTCGAGGACATCGCGGAACCGGTCGAGGCCATGGCTGCCACCGTTCACCAGCTTCCGCGCGGCCTTGTGATTTCCCGCCGCGAGCGCCTCGCGCATCGGCTCCGCACACGCCGCCAGAAAGGCGACGAGCAGCACCGAGGCGACCTCCGGCGCGTTCGCGAGATCGGGGGCCGAGGTGAGGTCGACGTCGATGGCCTTGCCGAAACGTTCGTAGTTGTAGCGCCCCGTCAGCTGCACGAATCCGCGACCGCGGAACTTCGCTCCGTCCCCCGACTGCTTGTTGCCCAGCCTGGCAAGCCCTTCGTAGACGCTGAAGGGCGCCTTGCCCGGCCGCGTGTTGAACTGCGACGGATACTCGGAGATGGGCAGGAACCCCTCGCTCTCGGCGCGGATCGTGCCGAGAGCGGCGAGGACCATCGGGACATCGGTGAGACCGCCTGCCCCGAGCGCCGACACGACGTAGGGCAGATAGCGCGAGATGTTCGCGGGCTTCGTGGCCGGGAACAGCACGCGGACCTCGTTGGTGCCGAGCGGCATCGCGAGCGGCACGGGCTTCGCGAGTCCGAGCAGCGCGGCACAGTAAGGACCGACGACGCCGTCCGCGACGATGCCGATGCCCGCCTGCCAGCGCCGGACCGCGGCTTCCAGATCGGCATCGACCTCGCCACCCGTTCCCAGTGCGGAGAAGTCGTCGGCGTCGTCGGCCAGCTCCCGCAACAACGCCTGTCGCAGCTTGCGGACCAGCGGCCCGGTGCTGCCTCTCACCAGCAGGATGGTCATCGGAATCTCCTCTGCTTTTCGGTCGGTGACCGGTCCATGCGCATCGGCTCCGGCCGGACGCTGCGCGCTACGCGTGCAGCCAGGTCTCCGCGAAGGCGAGGAACGCCGTGCTGGAATCCTTGCGCCCGGCGAATTCGCGCGGGAACGGCCGTCCCGGGAACGGCCGACCGTTGATGAAGCCCTCGGCACGGTGGACGTCGACGAACGTCGAGAACATCTCGTGCCTTCCCGTCACGGCACGGCCGTCGGTGAGTTCGACCTCGTACTTCGCGCCCCAGTCCTTCCAGGCGAGCTGGACCTGACCCAGGGAGGTGCGGAACCACTCCATGTGCTCCGTCCGGCCATCGCCGCCCGCGACGAAGTCCCAGCCGGGAATCATGCGCGTGCGATCGAGGCCCGTCGTGTTGCGGAACGCCAGGAAGTGCCGCACGAAGCCATCGCGCAGCCACTCGGCCATGGGTTCGTTGTCGGTGGCGCAGACGTTGGGACGCAGGGGATCGGCACCATCGCCATCCGGGTCCAGCAGGATGAAGGCCGCATGGCCCCGACCATGGGGCGAGAGCACGACGCGGAAGAAACTGACGAGCGCGACGTACGGGCCGTCGGCGGTTTCCTTGAGGTAGATGCCGGGGTTCTCTCCCGCCCAGTCGACCTGGCGGGGATTGGCGGTGGGGCGTGACATGAGCATGGTCTCCTCGTTCGACGACGGAGACCGGAGTGTACGCGCGTGGTGCGCGGGCACGGATGACGCGGCTGCCCGCCGCACGATCCGGCCCGCTAGGACCCCAGCGCCAGGACGTTCACCGCCGTCGACGTCGACGAACGGATCGCCTGCAGCCGGGCGTCGATCTGCTCGGCGACGAACTGCGCGTCCCGCGCGATGCCGGAGAAGCGTCCCGAGCCCCACGTGTACAGCCAGGGCAGGCCCAGGAAATACAGACCCGGCGCGGTCGTCACGCCGCGCGCGTGCACGGGATACCCGCTGCCGTCGAACACGGGGACCTCGATCCAGCGGAAGTCGGTGCGGAAACCGATGCACCAGATCACGCTGCGGATGTTCGACGCGGCGAGATCGAGCTCGACGGGTTCGGACTCCGGTGCCCAGACCGGGACGTACGGGGGCTCCACCGGGGCCTCGACACCCTGCTTCGCGATCCACTTGTCGACCGTCTGCTTGATGCTCTCGGAAACGGCATCGGCCTGGTCGAGGTTGTGGCGCAGATCGGCGCGGAACTGCACGCGACCACCCTGCACGCCGTCGAAGCGGCCGTACAGCCGCATCCCCTCCAGTGCGAACTTGCGCAGATCGATCTCGCGCCCGCCGTCCCGCCCCGTCAGGTAGTGGTTCGCCTTGTGGCGCACGCGCTCCTTCAGCGGATGCTCGTGGATGGGCATGTCGTAGTAGCCCATCAGATGCAACCACTCGACGACGTCCTTGCCGCGATACATCCGCGGCGAGCGCGGCGCGCTGCCGGTGGCGAGGTGCACGCGGCGGCCGGCGAGATGGAGATCCTCGGCGATCTGGCAACCCGACTGGCCGGAGCCCACCACGAGCACATCCCCCTCCGGGAGCACGGACGCGCTCTTGTAGTCGGCGGAGTGGATCTGCAGGACGTCATCGGGGATGCGCTCGGCCGCCCGCGGTATCACCGGAATCTGATAGCCGCCCGCGGCCACGATGACCTGCGCCGCGGTGTGCAACCCGGTATCGGTCCGCACCTCGAAGAGGCCGTTCTCCAGTCGACGCAGTCCCGTCACCGTGACGCCCTCGCGCAGTGGCGGTCCGAACGAGCGCGCGTAGCTCTCCACGTACTCGACGATCTCGCCCTTGCGCATGAAACCGTACGGATCGTTCCCCGGGTACGGGAACCCGGGCAGCTGGCACTGCCAGTTCGGCGTCACGAGGCAGAAGGAATCCCACCGATGGGTACGCCATTCGTGGCCGACGCGATGCTTCTCGAACACGAGATGGTCGATCCCGCGCTGCGCGAGGCACCAACTCGCCGAAAGGCCCGCCTGGCCGCCGCCGATCACGATCACCGGGTGATGCGTGGCGACATCGGTGCCGCGTGTGAGGTCGTTCATGGGTTCCACTCTCCTGTCCCTGGCCAACCGCCTTTCATCGGCGGGCGTGCAGGCCATCCAGCAGCGCTATTCCTCGAAGGCATCCACCGTCACGGTGGCATCGGGAGGAAACCGCCCGCCGATGCCTTCCACCTCGGCGAGCGCCCGCGCCGCCCGCGAGCAGGGGAAACCGAACTTCTGCCGGACGCGTTCCGAGGCGATGCCGTAGGCCTCGCGGCTGCGCATCAGGAAGTCGGCAAGCGGGTAGGTCGCGCCGGCAGCGAAGTAGTCCTTGATGACCAGCGACGGCGAATAGCACCGCGTGTCGCTGCCGTCCGGCCACGTCACCCGGAAGTGCATCTCAGGCATCGACGGTCTCCCGGCTCGCGATGAAGTCCCGATAGGCCAGGATGTGCCGCGTCGCCGAACTGCCCCAGGTGTGCCCGGCGCAGACGCGGGCGCCGGCCACCCGGCAGGCTGCCGCGGTCCCGGGCGCCAGCGCCCGGGCCATGCCGACTGCGATCGCTTCGACCGAGAACGGATCGACCCAGACGCAGTCGTCCTCGCGCAGGTACTCGGTGAACGGTTCGATCCGCGAGACCACGGTGGGCACGCCGCACGCCATCGCTTCGAGCACCACCAGCCCGAAGCCCTCGGTGATGGACGGGAACACGAGCGCGGACGCGCTGCGGTAGAGCGCCGGCATGTGCTCATCGGGCAGCACACCCGTGAGCACCACCGCCTTGCCGGCGCCGGTCTCGAGCCCCGACATCCGCAAGGCTTCCTCGAACGAAGCCCGATAGGCCGCGTGGTCGAGGAGGCTCGCGCCGCCGGCGATCACGAGCTGGGCCGTCGGATGCTGCACCCGAAGCCGCGCGAAGGCCGCGAGCGTGCGCACCGTGTTCTTCCGCGCCTCGATGCCGCCCACGGCGAGAAACACGGGGCCGGCGCCGATACCGAAGCGGACCCGCAGGGCTGCGTCGGTGCCGTCCGGTTGCGGCTGGAAGCGGTTGGTGTCGACGCCGTTGTCCACCTGCAGGGCATCGATCCCGAAGTCCTCTCTCAGCAGACCCCGCCACAGGCGGCTCACGCACAGCACCAGATCCGCTGCGGTCACGCCGCGGTGCTGCCAGGCCTCGACGGCGTCGTCCTGGAAGGTATCGAGATGGTGGACCGTCCGCACGAAGCCCGGGATGCGCCCCCACTCCGCGAGCGTGGCGAGCGCGTTGGCGCCGATGCCGTCGTGCGCGTGGTAGACATCGAAGGCCGGCGTGTCCCGGCGCGAGAAGTACCGCACGTACTCGTCGATGCGCGTACCGACGAGCGCCCCCAGACCGCCCTTCACCGGCCGCGCAGGCACCAGCGCAGTCCCGCATCGCACGTGACGGAAGAAGCCCTCCTTCCGAGCATCGGGCGCGTGGACCACGACGTCGTGGCCGAGATCGGTCAGGGCCTCGCCGAGCTGCAGCGAATGCACGACGCCGCCGCGCGGATTCGTGGAATGCGTGAGCAGCGCGATGCGCAGCCTGCGGTGGGTGTTCATCTTCGAATCTCCGCGTGCGGCCCGCAGCCGATGAAGGCCGTGGTGCCGAAATCCCAGATGGTGGCTTCGTGACCGCCGTCAGCGAGGCGGGCCACGCCGGTGTCGTCGCAGCGCCCGATCACCGCACCGGCGATGCCGCGGGCGGCGAAGCGCGCGCGGATCTGCGGGACATTCTGCTCCGGCGCCGCGATCAGGAAGCCGTAGCTCGGAAAGGTCGAGAGCAGCCACTTCGTGTCGGGCACGTTGTGCGGGCGCGGCACGGCGCGCACGTCGATCACGCCGCCGACGCCGGAGCACTCGAGCAGCATCAGCGCCGTGCCGACGACGCCCGCGTTGCTGATGTCCTTGGCGGCCGCGCAGAGCCCGAGCTCCGCGAGGGACGTCATCACATCGAGGTCACCGCGCAGGCGGGCCGGATCTGCCGTCGTCGCCGCGTCCCAGAACGGGTACGGGTCCCGATACGATCCGCGCAGGTCGATCGCGGCGATCAGGACGTTGCCGGGCTTGGCGTCGAAGCTCGTGAGGAGGCGCTGCGAGCGGCCCAGGATCGCAACGGCCAGTTGCTCGCTCTCGTTGCGACCATTGGTATGCCCGCCGACGATGGGAACACCATAGGCACGGGCCGCCGCGCTCATGCCCTCCAGGATGGGCACGGCGCGCTCGGTACCGTTGCTCCAGAGGGCGTCGACCACGGCGATGGGCCGGCCGCCCATCGCGAAGACGTCGCTCACGTTGACCATCACGCCGCACCAGCCGGCGAACCATGGATCGCGCTCCACCAGTTCGTTGATGAACCCTTCGATCGCGAAGAGCAGCCAGCCGTCGCCGTCGGGGATCGCGGCGCAGTCGTCACCCACCGGAACGACGGCGCCCCCCGGGGGCGCGTTCCGTGCGAGCGTCTCCATCATCACGGAGATGTCGCGCTTGTGCGCGACACCGCGACTCTCGCGCAGCCCCTGGGCGAGGTCTTCGAGGGTCATGCGGCGCGCCTCGCCACGGGGAAGACGGCGACGTCGGTGCGCGAACGATGCGGGTACGCCGACAGATCAGCCGCCATCAGGTGATGCGGACGGCCGTGCAGGTCGATCTCGCGGAGCGTCTGCCACGCGAGTCGATGGAAGAGCGTTGCGTTCTGCGACTGCACGTGGGCGAGGAACCGGGTGCAGCCGCGTGCGCGGGCCGTGCCCACGGCGTGACGGATGAGTTCGGTGCCGATCCACGCGACACCGCGGAGATCGCGATGCACGGCGAGCCGGGAGCCGAACCACTCGCCCGCCGCCGTCTCGTGGATGCGCACGGTGCCCACGACCTGGTCCGGCATCCCGGCAGTACATGCGATGGCCGCAATGGGCAGCGCAGCCGCATCGATGTCGTCGCGATCGCTGCCCACGAAGACGCGCTGCTCGTCGCAGAACACGGCGCGCCGCAGTGCCGTGCACTGCGCCCGCTCCCACGCCGCCTCGGCGAGCCGCACGCGGTACTCGCCTGGCACGAAGGGAAACGGTGGCTGCATCGGCACCATGGCGTCAGTCCTCGTAGGCCGACAGCGACGAGCACGCACCGCAACGGCCACAACCCGCCTTGATGTCGCGCGAGCGCAGCCCGCCGGCAACCAGCATCTCGCCGAGGGGTTCGAGCACGCTGCGCATGAACGCGGGCTCGGGCGACGGATGCTCGGCGAGCGGCGTCCCGCTCACCGGGACGAAGGGCACGACGAACGGGTACACACCGATGGCGATGAGCTGCTCGGACATCGCGAGAATGGCCTCGCGCGTGTCGCCCAGCCCGGCGAGGATGTACGTGCTGACCTGACCGCGGCCGAAGACACCGACGGCAGAGCGGAAGGCATCCATGTACTGCGGCAATGTCACGGACGCCTTGCCGGGCATGATCCGCTCGCGCACCGTCGGGGTGACCGCCTCGAGATGCATGCCGAGGGAGTCGACGCCCGCCGCCTTCATCCGCGCGAACCACGCGTGATCGTCGGGCGGCTCGCACTGCGCCTGGATGGGGATGTCGACGGCGGCACGGACGGCGAAGGCGCTCTCGGTGAGCAGTGCCGCGCCGCGGTCCTTGAAGTTGGGCGTACCCGTGGTCATCACCATGTGCTTCACACCGTCGAGCAGCACCGCGGCGCGGGCAACCTCGGCGAGCTGTTCGGGCGTCTTGCGATTGATCGTGCGGCCGCCCGCGAGCGATTCACCGATCGCGCAGAACTGGCAGGCGGTACGCCGGTTGCCGTAGCGGACGCATGTCTGGAACACGGTGGTCGCCAGGACATCCGACCCGTGCAGTTGCGCGATCTTCCAGTACGGGATGCCGTCGAAGGTCTGCAGCGCGTAGAAGCGCGGCGTCTTCGGAAAGCTGATGTTCGCGATCGGGATCGACCCGCGCTGGAGCCGGCTGGTGCCGCTGGCATCCGGCGCGGTCGCGAAGAACGGCGACTCGCCGGCACCACCGGTGTGCACCGGCACCATCACCGTGCGACCATCGACGGTGACGGCCTTGTGATCGGTCGGCCCGGCGCCGCCCCGACGCGCGGGTGCGCCGGCGTCCGGATCAGCGAGCCGCAGACCCCGCGACTGCACCTCGGTGATCAGCTGCCGGGTGGAGATCGGGGGCGGTGCGGTCGGGGTCTGCACACTCATGGGACACACTCTTCTGGTTGGGCACGAACTCGGTGAGCGGCGCGGAAGGCGTCGCGTCGTGGAGCAGGGACAGCAGCTCCGGACGCGCGTAGTGCCCCACCGAATCCATCATCCGCTTCCGCTTCGTGATGAGGCTCATGTCGAGATCCGCAATCACCATGCCTTCACCCTCGCGCAGCGGCGGCGCGAGGTGCACGCCCTCCGGGGAAATGATCGCGGTGTAGCAGCCGCCCCGGCAGGCCTTCTGCAATCCGGGGTCCGGCGTGATGCCTGCCACCTGCACATCGGTGAGCCAGGCCGTGGCGTTCACCACGAAGCAGCCGGACTCGAGCGCGTGATGGCGCATGGTCACTTCCATCTGGTCGGCGAAGATCGGCCCCACGAGCGAACCGGGGAACTGGCTGCAGTGGATCTCCTCGTGGCGGGCCATGAGCGCGTAGCGCGCGAGCGGGTTGTAGTGCTCCCAGCACGCGAGTGCACCCACGCGGCCGACGGCAGTGTCGACCGGCACGAGACCACTGCCGTCGCCCTGCCCCCAGAGCATCCGCTCGTGGAACGTGGGCGTGATCTTCCGCCGCTTCAGCACGAGGCCGCCATCGGCATCGAACACGAGCTGGGCGTTGTAGAGTGAACCGTGGTCGCGCTCGTTCACGCCCAGTACCACGACGATGCCGTGGGCCCGCGCGGCGGCGGACACGGCGTCCGTCACCGGCCCGGGCACGACCACCGCGCCTTCGTACAGGCGCATGTGCTCCGCACCCATGAGCGCCGGCGGCGTCACGAACGAGAAGTACGGGTAATAGGGGACGACGGTCTCCGGGAAGACCACGATCTGCGCCCCCTTGCCCGCCGCCTCGTCGATCGCCGCGAGCACCTTCGCCACCGTGCCGTCTGCGCTGTCGAGCACCGGGGACAACTGCATGGCGGCAGCGCGGACGATGCGCTTGGTACGCATGGCGGGCTCAAAGCGTCCAGGTGTCGAGGATGAAGGCGTTCGACTTGCGGTGCAGCAGCACGAGATCCAGCACGTCGAGCGGATTGATCGGACGGATGCCGGGGATCAGCGACGGCTCGCCGTGTCCGTACAACGCCTGCAGCGCGAAGCGGCACGCGTAGACCTTGCCGCCCTCTTCCATGAACTTCGCGATCTGCTTGTTGAAGTTCTGGTGACCGGGAAACGCCTCGTCGCCCAGCGTGGGGAAGCCGCGCTGCACGCCGAGGGTCACGCCAGGGCCGTAGAGCAGCACGGACGTCTCGAAACCCTTGCGCAGCAGGCGCGTGGCCTGCAGCAGGTTCACGAAACCGATGGAACCTTCGAAAGCCACGGTGTGGAAGGTCACCAGTGCTTTCTCGCCAGGCTCGGCCTTCACGTCCTCGAAGACCTTCTCCTCGTAGTCGACGAAGAAGTCTCCTTTCTGATGCGCTGGCTTCTGGACGGCGGGCATGGGTGCTGTCTCCTTGTTCGAGGTGATGTCAGGGATCGCGCGGCAGCGACGCCGCGACACGTCCCCGAGGCGCAACGCACATGCCACTGGGTTCCCGGCGCCTCCGATCAATCTCCGATCATCGAGGCGTGGCAAGGCGTGGGCGCGGGTCGGTTGCGTCGGGGGTTTGGCATCGCGTGGGCGAACGGCAGCGGCAACAGCGTGGCAATGGGAACGGCGTCGCTCCCTCGCGGTGCAGTTCGCGGGAATGCGGAGGCATGTTGGTGCGGTTCGAAACACTCAGGAGCTGCCCGCGGCGGCTTGGCCGCGGGGCGTACCCAGAAGGGGAGGATCCCTTGTGCATCCCCCGTGGTGCGCCACCAGCCTTGGCAGTGGGCGCAGGTTATGTAGGAGCGGCCCATGGCCGCGAAAGCGTTCGTTCCGGTCGAAGCGATTCCTTGCATCCACCGCTGTCGGGGCCATGGGCCCCTCCTACAAAGCCACGACTCCTCCAGGATGAATACGACCCGGTCCACAAATCGCTATGGAACGACAGCCCCTCCGGAGAACCTCGTGCAACGGGCTGCCGACATCCACCGCTGGTCGCTCGCGCTCCGCGACAGCGGACGACCCGCCTATCTCGCCGTCGCCGACGCCATCGGCGAGGACATCCACACCGGCCGGCTCGCCGCGGCCGAACGACTGCCGCCACTGCGCGTGGTGGCCGAGCATCTGCACCTGAACTACTCCACCGTCGCGCGCGCGTACGCCGAAGCAGAGCGACGCGGTCTCATCGAGAGCCGCGCCGGGCGGGGCACGTTCGTGCGCACCGCCACGCCGCGCACCGGCGTCGGGCCGAGCCGCGCGAGCCTCGTAGAGATGACGATGAACTTTCCGCCGGAGCCATCGGATCCTGTCCTGCTCGCGCGCATGCGCGACAGCCTGGCGTCCCTCTCCCGGACGGCCGATCCGTACGACCTGCTCCGTTATCAGGAGGCGGGCGGCACGCGGGCCGATCGCGAGGCCGGTGTCCGATGGCTGGGCCCGCTGCTGCCGGGCGTGTCGCCCGACCGTGTGCTCGTGTGCCCGGGTGTTCAGGGCGGGCTCGCCGCGGCGCTGTGCATGCTCGCAAGACCGGGGGATGTCGTGTGCTGCGAGTCGCTCACGTATCCAGGCATGAAGGCAATTGCCGCACAGCTCGGCCTCGAACTGCTGGGCCTGCCCCTCGATGGCGAAGGCATCGACCCCGACGCGTTCGCGAACGCGTGCGAGACCTACCGTCCGAAGGTGCTGTACTGCAATCCGACCCTGCTCAATCCGACGACGGCGGTGCTGTCGCACGCGCGTCGCGAAGCGCTGGTCGCCATCGCGCGCAGGCACGGCGTCGCGCTCATCGAGGATGACGCGTACGGCCGGCTGCCGTCGAACGCACCCCCGCCGCTCGCCGCGCTGGCGCCGGAGCGCACGCTGCACCTCACCGGACTCGCGAAGTACGTCGGTGCGGGTCTGCGCATCGCCTATCTCGTGGCGCCCGACAACCGCCAGGCCGCGCGCCTCGCGAACATCCTGCGGGCCACGGCCGTGATGGTGTCGCCCCTCACGGCGATGCTCGCGACCCGCTGGATCGCCGATGGCATCGCCGACGCCGCACTCGTGGCGGTGCGTGAGGAATCGATGGCGCGGCAGCGGATCCTCACGCGGCACGTGCCTGCCGCCCGCCTGCAGACGCATCCCGAGGCATTCCACGCGTGGCTCATGCTGACCCGCCCATGGACCCGCGGTGCATTCGTCGACGCGCTGCGGACGCGCGGGATCGGCGCCGTGGGAAGCGATGTGTTCGCGGTGACGGAGGCGCCGCCGGAGGCGGTGCGGCTGTGCCTCGGCGGCCCGGTGGACCGGAGCGGTCTGGAGGAAGCGGTTGCCGTGATCGCGGGGCTCCTGACCGACGGACCTCGACCGGCGTAGCCAGGCGCGCCGGGAAATCCTCCCGACCGCACGGCTCAATCGGGCAGCAGCTTCCCCGGATTCATCAGACCCCTCGGATCGATCGCCTGCTTCACCGCCCGCATGAGGTCCAGCTCCACCGCACCTTTGTAGCGCCACGCGTCCGCGCGCTTCACCTGTCCGAGGCCGTGCTCGGCGCTGATGCTGCCGTCCCGCGCATCGACGAGGTCGTACACGATCCGCTGGATGTCGCCGCTCCGCGCCGCGAAGGCGTCGTCGGTCCAGTCGACCGGACGCGTCATGTTGTAGTGGAGGTTGCCGTCGCCCAGGTGCCCGAAGGGCACGATGCGGATGCCGGGCAGCGCTGCCGTGAGCGCGGCCCCTGCGGTATGGAGGAATTCGGGGATGCGCGAGATGGGCACCGAGATGTCGTGCTTGATACTGTAGCCCGCGCGGCCCTGGGCCTCGGGAATCAGTTCGCGGAGCTTCCAGAACGCCTGGCCCTGCGCCCGGTTCTGCGCGAGCGCGGCATCGGCGACGTGGCCTGCTTCCATCGCGTGTTCCAGCAGTCCCAGAAGGCGGGCTTCGAGCGCGGGTTCGTCGTCGGCATCGGTGGCCTCCAGCAGCACATGCCAGGGCTGGACCGAGGGCAGCGGCGGCTGCGCGCCATCCACCATGCCGAGCGCCATCGCAAGCGGCAGATCGGCGATGAGCTCGAACGCGGTCAGCCGGGCGCCGAGGCCCTCCTTCGCCATCGCGAGCAGTGCAACGGCCGCGGCGGGTGATTCGAGCCCGATCCACGCGACGGCCTGCGCCTTCGGCATCGGGAACAGCTTCAGGCACGCGGCGGTGATGATGCCGAGGGTGCCCTCGCCACCGATGAAGAGCTGCTTGAGGTCGTAACCCGTGTTGTCCTTGCGCAGGCCGCGCAGACCGTCCCAGACGCGGCCGTCGGCGAGCACGACTTCGAGCCCCAGCGTGAGGTCCCGCGTGTTGCCGTACTTGACCACGTGCACGCCGCCCGCGTTGGTCGAGAGGTTGCCGCCGATCTGGCAACTGCCCTCGGCACCGAGGCTGAGCGGGAACAGGCGGTCGACATCGGCGGCCGCCGACTGGAGCTGCGCGAGGATGCAGCCCGCCTCGACGGTGATGGTGTCGTTGTCGCGGTCGATGGCGCGGATGCGGTGCATGCGCTTCAGGCTCACGACCACGGGGAGCGTTCCGGCACCCGGGGTCGCGCCGCCGCACAGACCCGTGTTGCCGCCCTGCGGAACGATGGCGACACCCGCGTCGGCGCACGCGCGCACGACCGCCGCCACCTCGGCCGTCGACCCCGGCAGGACCACGCACCGCGCGTCGCCGCGAAGCCTTCGCCGCCAGTCGACGAGGTAGGGCTCGGTGTCGGCGGGGTCCGTGAGAACTGCGGAGGCACCGACGATGGCGCGGAGGCGTTCGAGGAAGTTGGCGGGCTGGTCCATGCGTGTCGCACTCGATGAGTCGGAATGACCGCCGAGGGTAACCCGAAGTCCCCGGACCGGACTACGGGGTGGCGAGCTTGCGGGTCTCCCCGTGCTTCATCACGATGAACCGCTCGTGCGGGATGCCCGCCTGCTGCAGGGCGTGCGCGAGCCGGAGCGGCGGTTCGTCGAGCGGTTCGTCGGTCAGCACGAAGGTACCCCAGTGCATCGCGACCGAGCGTCGCGATCCGAGGTCGACGTGGATCTTCACGGCTTCCGCCGGGTCGACGTGCATCACGCTCATGAACCATCGCGGGGCGTAGGCGCCGATCGGCAGGAGCGCGACGTCCACGGGGCCGAGCCGCTCGCGGATGTCGCCGAAATCCTTCGAGTAGCCGGTGTCGCCGGCGAAGAAGACGCTGAGGTCGGCAGCATCGATGCGCCAGCCGCCCCAGAGCGTGTGATTGCGGTCCCACAGCGAACGCGCGCTCCAGTGCTGCACCGGAGTGAAGGTGAACTTCACGCCGTTCAACGTCTGCGACGCCCACCAGTCGAGTTCCACGACGTCGTGGATGCCGCGGCCGGCGAACCACGCCTTCTGACCCAGCGGCACGAAGAACCGCGGCGAACCGCCGGGCTGCCGCGCAAGACGCTTCACCGTGCCCTCGTCGAGATGATCGTAGTGGTTGTGCGAGACCACGACGGCATCGATGTGGGGAAGCTGCTGGAAGTCGAGCCCCGGCGGCATCACGCGCACCGGCCCGGCGAAGCCCACGGGCGACGCCCGCTCGGTGAGGTGCGGATCGGTGAGGATGTTCATCCCGCCCGCCTGCAGCAGGAAGGTCGCGTGACCGATCCAGGTGAGCGCCGGCTCGTTCCGGTTCGCCTTGAGCCACGCGATGTCCGGGTGCACCTCGGGGAAATGCCATCCCCCTTCGGGACGCTTCGGTACGCCATCGCGCCAGCGCTCCCACTGCCATTTCCAGAACGACCCCGTGCGCCATCCGGTGGGATAGTTGTTGCGGAACCCCGCTTCGGTGTGGTGCGCTCGGGTCGGATCCATGGCGGGTCTGGTGGTGCAGCCGGCTGCCAGACACAATGCCAGGCAGATGGCGGGAATCGGGAGTCGGGAGATCATGGTCGAGGTCATGTTGCCAGCACACGAGGGGGCGCGTCGAGGCGCGTGCGACGGATGACCGCTGGCCGCGCCATCCTGCAGTTCTCGCACGCGAACGGCTTTCCGGCGCCGGTCTACCGCGTATTCCTCGATGTGCTCGCGACCCGCTTCGACGTGCGGTTCGTCGAACGGTTCGGCCACGATCCGCGCCACCCGGTCACCGACGGCTGGCACCACCTCGGCGACGAACTCGTCCACGCGATCGAAGCCCACGGCCGGCCCGTGATCGCCGTCGGCCACTCGCTCGGTGGATATCTCTCGCTCATGGCCGCGGTCCGACGGCCCGATCTCGTCCGCGGCGTGGTCATGCTCGACGCTCCCCTGCTGTCCCGCTGGCTGGGCGGGGCCATCGCGTTCACCAAGCGGATCGGAGCCATCGACCGGTTCACGCCCGCACCGGGCACGCAGCATCGGCGCCGGGTGTGGCCGTCGCGTGCCGCGGCGCTGGAGCACTTCGCGCGGAAGACGGTCTTCAGACGGTTCGACAAGCGCTGCCTGCGCGACTACGTCGAACACGCGACGGAGGCAGACCCCGAGGGCGTGCGCCTGCGGTTCGACCCGGACATCGAGTACCGGATCTATCGCACACTCCCCCACGACCTCGTGCGTGCCGCGGCGCGCCTGTCGGTGCCGGGCGGGGCGATCCTCGGCGCTGCTTCGGAGATCGCGCGCCGCGCCGGTGGGCATACCTCGAGCCGTTACCTGCGGATGGCGACGACGCCCGGGGGACATCTTTTCCCGCTGCAGAGCCCGGAGGCAGCCGCCCACGCAGTGCTGCGCATGCTCGGGGAACTCGGGCTGCGCTGAAAGCGACTGACAGGACGATAATCAAGGTCTTTCCCAACGTCGGTCGAGGAGCGCGTCATGTCGAAGCAGAAGGTCGGAGTCATCGGTCTCGGGTCCATGGGACTGGGCGTCGCGAGAACCCTCGTAGCCAAGGGCTTCGAAGTGCATGCGTGCGACGTGCGTCCCGAAGTCGTCGCTGCCTTCGCGAACGATGGCGGTGTCGCTGCCGCGAACCCGGCGGCGCTGGGCAGCGCGGTGCCCATCGCGATCGTGCTCGTGGTGAATGCCGACCAGACCGAGCAGGTGCTCTTCGGACCGGACGGCGCGGTGTCGACGATGGCGCCTGGCTCGGTCGTGGTGTCGTCGTCCACCGTGGCGCCGGAGTACGCCATCGATCTCGGTCGCCGCCTCGCGGAGAAGGGGCTGCTGATGGTCGACGCGCCGGTCTCCGGGGGCGCCGCCCGCGCCGCCAAGGGCGAGATGACGATCATGGGCTCCGGCGTCCCCGAGGCCTTCGAGAAGGCCGACGCCGTGCTGAACGCCATCGCGACGAAGGTCTACCGCCTTGGCGATGTGGTGGGGCCCGGCTCCAAGGTGAAGATGATCAACCAGCTCCTCGCCGGCGTGCACATCGCGTCCGCATGCGAGGCCATGGCGCTGGGCATCAAGGCCGGCGTGGATCCGAAGGTGCTGTACGAGGTCATCTCCAACAGCGCCGGCAGTTCGTGGATGTTCCAGAACCGCGTGCCGCACATCCTCGACGGCGACTACACGCCGCTCTCCGCCGTGAACATCTTCGTGAAGGATCTCGGCATCGTGCTCGACTCGGCGAAGAAGATGCCCTTCCCGCTGCCGATCACCGCCTCCGCGCACCAGCTGTACCTCGCGGCCGCAGCGCAGGGCCACGGCTACGAGGACGATTCGGCGGTCGTGAAGGTGTTCCAGGCGCTGACGGGGATCGAGCTGCCCGTGAAGAAGGCCTGACGCCGCACCGGGAGGCCTCCCGGCACGGCGTTCCCGGTCAGCGCGCGCGGCCCCGCGCCAACGCGGGCCCCGCCCTGACCGGTTTCAGATCCACGGGTGGGACCGGCATGTGCCCACCCGCCGCATCGGCGTCGCGCACACCGATGGTCGCCCCGATGGGGGCAAGACCGAACCCCTCGGCGCCGCGGGACTGCACGGCGGCAGCGAGATCCGTCGCCGCGTCGAACGGTTCCTCGTCGCCGAGCTGGAACGTGCCCCAGTGGACACCGAACGAGCGCATCGCTTCGACTTCCGCGTGCGCCTGCACGGCGTCGTCGGGATCCAGATGCTCGTGCCGCATGAGGTCCCGCGGCCGGTAGGCGCCGATCGGCATCGCAGCGAGATGCACGGGGCCGAGGCGGCGGCGGATGTCGCGGAACAGCTCGCCCACGTAGGCGGTGTCGCCGGGGAAGTAGAAGCTGTACCCGCCATCGCCGATCACCCAGCCGCCCCACAGGGTGTCGTTGCGATGCCACGGGCTCCTGCCGCTGCCGTGCTGGGCCGGCACGAACGTCAGCGTGATGTCGCCGATGGTGCGCGCCTGCCACCACACGAACTCCTCCGCCCCGGCCCCGACCTCTGCCTGGAACCAGCGGCCGAGACCCTTCCCCACGAAGAATCGCGGCGCCCCGCCGGACTGCCGGGCAAGTCGGCGGACCGTTGCCTTGTCGAGGTGGTCGTAGTGATCGTGGGACACGAGCACCACGTCGATGCGGGGCAGCGCTTCCGGCGTGATCGGCAGGGGCGCGAGCCGCGCGGGCCCGAACCCCGGGATGGGGCCAGCAGTCCGCGACAGCACGGGGTCGATCAGGATCCAGAGATCACCCGCCCGGACGAGCATCGACGCGTGTCCGAGCCAGCTCACCGCGAACCGCTGCGCCGACAGCGCAGCGACATCGAGCGGCACGGTGGGCGGTACGTCGGTGGCGTCGAGGTCCCGCGTGATCTGCACCCAGGCCCGCCGCAGGAAATAGGTGCCCGGGACGCGCGCGCCCGTGTCCTCCGGCACGATGTACGGGTTCCGGAAGGACACCGCTGCCTGCCCGTTCTCGCGGGCGATCAGCGCGGTGGTGCAGGCTGCCGCGGCGCCGACGAAGGTCACGGCCGCAGCCGCGCGCCACGGGAACCGGACGCGCCTCATCGCATTCCCGCAGGCACGGTCGAGGCAGGGCGGAAGCGGAGGGCCGGGGAGGCGTTCAGCCGGGTTGGACGAAGTACAGCCATGGTTGGATGGTCGGATCGAGGAGGTGGGCGACGCCGTATGGTTGACGCCGTCTACCGATCCTGCCTACCATTGTTGACAGTGTCAACACCCTGCCCGGCGCAGCGGTCCGCGATGCGTCCCGCTGCTGCCCGTGGCGGACACGTCCGGCCGCCGCCGCCTCGACGAAACCTCCTGGAACCCACACCATGCCACTCAGCTCTCCCATCGAGACGATCGATGCCCGTACGACCCGCGATACCGGACCGGGCGGATCCGCCACCTCCGCGTGGTGCCGCCGCTACGGTCCCTGGGCCGTGATCACCGGCGCCTCCGACGGAATCGGCCGGGCTTTCGCACAGGATCTGGCACGCCGCGGCGTCCACCTCGTTCTCGTCGCGCGACGCGGGGCGCTGCTCGCCACCCTGGCGGACGAACTGCGGAAGGCCCACGGCATCGAGTGCCGGGTGCTGGTCGCCGACCTCGCACACGCCGGCGGGGTGGGGAGCGTCATCGACTCGACCGCGGATCTCGACGTCGGCCTGCTGGTCGCCTCGGCCGGCTTCGGTACTTCGGGCCCGCTCATCTCCTCGAATCCGGACGTCGAGCGCGAGATGCTGGACGTGAACTGCGCGGCCGTGCTCACCCTCGCCACGCACTTCGGCACGCGGCTGGCGGGCCGGGGGCGCGGAGGACTCGTCTTCCTCAGCTCGCTGCTCGCGTTCCACGGCGTTCCGGGTGCGGCGCACTACGCGGCGACCAAGGCCTACGTCCAGACCCTCGCGGAGGGGCTGCGCGTGGAACTGGCCCCATCGGGCGTCGATGTCATCGCCTCGGCGCCGGGCCCGATCCGGACCGGCTTCGCCGACCGCGCCCGGCTGCGCATGTCGCTCGCCCTTTCGCCGGACGTCGTGGCGCGCGTCACCCTCGCCGCCCTGGGGCGTCGGACCACCGTAAGGCCCGGCTGGCTCTCGAAGCTGCTCGGCTGGTCGCTCGCCCTGCTGCCGCGCTGGGGGCAGGTGATGGTGATCACGCCGATCATGCAGGGGATGACGGCGCACCAGGCGACCGGAGAACAGCGGGCCGGGCCGGCACCCCGGTGAATCCGGGCGGGTGGCCGGCGCGGGCGCGTGCGTGGTAGGTTCGACGCCCGCTCACCCCCTCCCGAACCACGATGCCGAAGAAGACGGAGCCCGTGCCCGCGCCGCCGAAGGATCTCCGCGAAGCCTGCGTCGTGGCCGCGCGGGACGCGATCGCCGAGCACGGCATCGAGAACCTCAGCCTGCGGGATGTCGCGCGCCGCCTGGGCGTATCGCACCAGGCGCCGTACAAGCACTACCCCAGCCGGGACCATCTCCTCGCCGAAGTGATGCGACGGTGCTTCGAGAACTTCGCGGCGCATCTCGACGCGAGAAAGCGATTCGAATCGCCGCGCGACGATCTCCATTCGCTCGGCCTGCAGTACCTCCGCTACGCCCAGGAGCACCCCCTCGAGTACCGGCTGATGTTCGGGACCCCCTGGCCTGCTTCCGCAGAGCACCCCGACCTCATCCGCGACGCCGCCCACGCCTTCGACATCCTCCGCGAAGTGCTCCGGCGCGTGCACGGCGGCACCGCTGGAAAGCGCGACCAGGTGGACCTCGACGCGCTCTTCATCTGGTCGTCGATGCACGGGCTCGCGGGCGTGATGCAGAGCGACTGTCTCGGTCACCTCGACGTGCGTGCCCCCGTGCTGGCGCGGGCCACGGAGCACATCATGGAGATGGTCGGACGCGGCCTCGGCTCGGGCGGGTGATCGGACGCCGGCGTACCATGCGCCGGCGGTCGAGGCACCCGTCGGGGCCCGCACCGACCGCGAACCACGATCGACCGGCCCGACCGGTCGACGCCACCGGGGAGGAGTCACATGCCACGCATGACGGGCGGCCGCGCCATCGCGGAAGCGCTGAAGGTCGAAGGAATCAGGCATGTCTTCGGGATCGTCGGTACGCACAACTGTCCGCTCTTCGACGGCGTGCATGCGGAGCCTTCGATCCAGGCCGTGACCGTACGGCACGAACAGGGGGCCACGATGATGGCCGCAGGCTACGCGCGGGCCTCCGGCAACATCGCCGCGTGCTTCGTCGTGCCGGGTCCCGGCCTCACCAACGCGCTGAGCGGCATGGGCATGGCGTACTCGGAGTCGACGCCCATGCTCGTGTTCGGGGGGCAGAACGCCCTGCCGCAGCTCGAGCGCGAAGGGGGTCACTTCCACGAACTCGCGAACTCGCTGGGCGTCGCCGCCTCGGTGAGCGGCTACGTGTCCCGCCTCGCGACCCCGGTGGATGCCCCGAAGGTCGTCCGTGAAGCGATGCGCGCCATGCGCTGCAAGCGGCCGCGGCCCGCCTACATCGAGGTGCCGCTCGACGTGCAACTGGGCGAGGCCGACGTGAACGTCGCGCCGCGCGAGATGTTCAGCCGCCCCGCCGGGGACCCCGCCGCCATCGTGCTCGCCGCCACCGCGCTCCGCAGCGCGAAGCGGCCCTTCATATACGCCGGTGGCGGCATCGAGAGCGCAGAGGCGACGGAGGCGCTGGTCCGCGTCGCGGAACGGCTGGGCGCACCGGTCGTGACCAGCGTATTCGGCCGCGGCGCGATCTCCGACCGGCATCCGCTCGCGCTGGGCGACGGCTGGGGGCGGCTCGATCTCTACGACGATCTCCTCGCGCAGGCCGACCTCGTGCTCGTCGTCGGCACCCGCATCGACGTGGTGTCGGACGTCAACGTCGGCGCCCGCTTCCCCGCCCGCATCGTGCAGATCGACATCGACCCGCTGATGATCGGCCATCGCCGTCCGGCGGAGGTCGGCATCGTCGGCGATGCGCGTCTGGTGCTGGAGGCGATCGGCGACGAACTTTCCGGCGCCCCGGCCTGCTGGTTCGACGTCGCCGGTTTCCGCGCACGCAAGCGCGAACGGATGGTCGAACGCGCCGGCCCCGTCCTCCCGATCATCGAGGATCTTCGCGCGGCCCTCCCCGACGAGACGATCGTCGTCGACGATCTCACCGTGGTCGGCTACTGGATGCCGCTGCTCTTCGACACCTACCATCCGCGCACGCTGATCCACCCCGGCACGTACGGCACGCTCGGCTACGCGCTGCCGGCGTCGATCGGTGCGAAGTTTGCGTGTCCCGATCGGCCCGTCGTCTCGATCTCCGGCGACGGGGGCTTCATGTTCTCGGTGCAGGACCTCGCCACCGCGGTGCAGGCGAAGCAGGACCTCGTCGCGCTCGTGTTCAACGACCACGCGTACGGCTCGATCCGCGTCTACCAGGACCGCATGTTCGGCGGCCGGCACATCGGCGACGATCTCGTGAACCCGGACTTCGTGAAACTGGGCGAAGCCTTCGGCGCGAAGAGCGTCCGCGTGGAACCGAAGGACGTCGGCAGCGCAGTGCGCCGCGCGATCGATGCGGGCGGCGTGTGGCTGATCGAGGTGCCGTTCGCGCCGACGGGTCCGGCGACGATGGTGCCGTGGATGCCGTAGAAATCCGACTTGCGCGGCGTAGGGTGTCGGTAAGACCCGGAGGTGCACATTGCCCGGAGCCCGTCGCCATCCGCATCTCCGGAGACCTCCGCACCATGATCATCACCAGGCCCTGCCTGACCGCGCTCTGCGCGCTCGCCTTCACTGCGACATCCCACGCGGCGCTCGTCACCGACCGCGTCGAGTTCGCGCAGTACACCGATCCCACGCGCCACTCGGGTGCCGTCACCACGCTCGTGTTCGATGACATCCTGGGCACGCCGGCCTTCCCGCTCAACTTCTTCGGGACGCACCGTTCCGGCCCCAGGCTATTCGTCGGCGGCCTCTCGTTCTCGGGCGCCACGCCGGGGTTCAGCGACGATGCCTATATCGCCAGCAACGCCGCGAACACCGGCTACTACGACGTCGACGGCTCGTCGGCTTCGCTGATCTGCGGTCGACGGACGTGCACGATCGCCCTGCCGGACGACGTGAACCTCTTCGGCGCCGACTATCGCCTCGACCGCCTCCGCGACGACTCGCTGCCGCCCGCCGCCGAGACGCTGGCGGTGCTCTATCGGGACGGGACCCGCGAATCGTTCACGATCGCCGGCGACCGCACGCGCCGCTTCTTCGGCATCGTCGATCTCGATCGAGAGATCGAGCAGATCGTCTTCACGAACACGGCGGCACCGGCGGGCTCGTTTCAGCCGTACCCGGTCTTCGACAACGTGGTGTTCGGTCGCGTCGCACCGGTGCCGGAGCCGGGATCGATCGCGCTGATGGCCGCGGGCGGCGTGCTGCTCTTCCTCGTCGAGGCGCGACGCAGGCGCCACCGCTGACGGTGGGCGCGCGGGACACTCGGCCTCAGCCGGCGCCGCTGCGCAACCGGTGGACGAAGGCGACAACCGCCACGCACGCGGCGGACAGCGCGAGCGCCCATCCGGCCTGCGGCGGCAGGGCCGGTGCGCGGTACGACTTCTCCTCCATCGCGAGCCCCTCGACGGTCGATTCGGTCGCTGCCGGCTTCGGTGCCACGTCTGCTGCCTGGGGCGCCTGGGATGCGGGCGGGGTCGATGTTGCCGGCGCGGCGGACTGCAGCGGACGCGCCGTGGCAGCGGGTGGCAGCGACGATTCTGGGCGCGACAGTACCGGGCTCGCACGCTCGCCGATCGCAGCCGCGATCGCCGCCGCATCGGGGACGGCGATCAGCTGCGCACTCCCGGCGGCACGCTGGTCCTGCGCCTCGGCGAGCTGCACGATATCGCTCGACGAGCACGTGTCGCGGTAGCAGCCGACGCCGGCCTCGGCGATCGCCTCGCGGTTGGCCTGCTCGAGCCCGGCGATGGTCTCCGGCGGCGGTTGCCAGTAGCCCTTGCGGACAACGGTCAGCATGCGGTCCACGATGGTCTGATAGGCCCGCATGTTCTTCGCGTCGCGGAACTTCTGGCGGATGCCGAGGTTGTGGCGGTCGGCGACCCAGGTCTCGTACATCTCCTGCCACTTGGCACCGTCGACAGCCTCCGGCACCGTCACCTGCCAGCCCCACATGTGCTCCACCACCTGGTTCACGAATTTCGCGCCGGCGTACCCCTCCCGCATCATCGCGTCGATCCACTTCGGGTTCAGATAGCGGGAACGCAGCTCGCGCCCCATGTAGGTCTCGAGCGGCTCGTTGCGCGGCTTCCGCGGGTCCGCCATGTTGGTGACGTGGACCTCGGGCGTGACACCGTTCACGGCGCGGATCGCCATCGCCGTTCCGCCGAGGTACTGATAGAAGTCGTCGCCGTCGAGCACGGCGAACACGTTCGACGAGCGGCTGTGCACCGCGGCCTGCGCGCCCTTCAGCGCACCCTTGAAGAGATTCACCGCGAGCCCCGGCGCGTCGTTCGCGCTCTCCCCCCACATGCCGCGGCCGAACGCGTGGTGCATGCGCATGAAGTAGACGTCGGAGAGCTTGCGGTCCGCCTCGCTGCCGGAACCGTAGGTGTTGGAGAGCGGCACGATCTTGTCGAGGTTCGTGCCGTACGCGCCGGAGGGGACGGAGAACATGCGCACCTCCGCCAGCTGCTGCGCCCGTGCCTCCGGAAGACCGCGGGCGAGCAGTTCGGCGCGGGTCTTGGCGACGTTCTCGCGGAGCAGGTTGTCGGCTTCCGGCTGCGCCTGCGCGAGCGCGATCGCCTCGTCCAGCAGCTTCATCACCTGCGAGAAGAGGTCGCGGTACAGCCCCGACGGCACGATCGTCACATCGACGCGCGGACGGCCGAGCGCCTCGCGCGAAATCGGCTCGACGCCGACCACGCGACCGCGATCGTCCCAGCGCGGCCGCACGCCCATGAGCGCCATGATCTGCGACTCCATGACCCCCTCGTGCCGGTTGCTCTCGACGCCCCAGAGGTTGAACACGAGCCGCTTCGGCCACCCACCGGTGCGCTGCCGGAAGCTCTCCGCGAAGTCTCGTGCGAGGGTCTCGCCCATGGTCCAGGTGGCGGGCGTCGGCAGGCGCGCGGGATCGAACCCGTAGAAGTTGCGGCCCGTGGGCAGGACGTCGGGCGTACGCACGGGGTCGTTGCCCGGGCTCGCGGCGATGTACCGCCCGGCGAGCCCCGCCACGAGCGCGTCCAGTTCGGCGATCACCGAACGCTCGATGCGCTCGACCACCTCGCGCTCCCGGGCCGCGCGCGCGTCGGGGGTCAGGTCGAGCGACGACCCGACGACGGCGCGGGCCGTCGCCTCGGCCAGTGCCCGAGACGGCGCGACGCCGAGCGTGTGGAGTCCGAAGGGCGTGGTCTTCTCGCCGATCTCGCGAAGATAGTCGTCGAGCTTCTCGACATCGCCCTGTGTGGCGATGTGCTCGACGCCGAGATCGCGATGCAGGCCGCGCTTCCGCGCACTCGCATCGATGTCGCGCAGCAGCGCGTCCGCGAGCTGCGGACTCTTCTCCTTGGCGACGCTCCAGTCCGAGATCGCCTGCGAGAGATCGCGCAGCACGGGGTCGAGCGACGCCTGGTCGAGCGGCGGCGTCAGGTGCGTGATGATCGTCGCCATGCCGCGTCGCTTCGCCTGCAGACCTTCGCCGATGTTGTCGACGATGTAGGGGTAGAGCTGCGGCACGGCACCGGCGAAGAGCTCGCCCGGATCGGCGCGGGTGAAGCCAATCTCCTTGCCGCCGTGCCATTCGTGCGTCGCGTGCGTGCCGACGTGCACGACGGCGTGGGCGTCGAAGTGCTTCTGCAGCCAGAGGTAGAACGCGAGGTACTGGTGGTGCGGCGGCAGCGAGACGTCGTGATAGAGCGTCGCCGTGTTCTGTTCCCAGCCGCGCGTGGGCTGGGGTGCCAGCAGCATGTTGCCGAAGCGCTGGGCAGGGAACACGAAATACGGCACACGTTTCTCGTCCCGCCACACCATGATCGTCGACTGTTCGGGCTCGCCCCATTTCGCGTTCATCTGGTCGCGGAGCGAGGCGGGGACCTCCTCGTGGAACCACTTGCGATAGGTGCTGACGGGAAGCAGGACGAGGGTCCCGTCCCGTACGCCATTGCGGACCAGCGCTTCGAGGGTCCCCGGGTTCCAGTTGCCGATGTTGCCGCCGCGATCGCGGATCGCGAGCAGGAGCGCGTCGGGCGTCGCCGGCATCGGAGCGGTGTGATATCCCTCCGCCTTCAGCCGGCCCAGCATGTTCCACAATGAGTGCGGGAGCACGTTGAGATAGGCGGCGCCGATGTTCTCCTTCCCGGGTGGATAGTTGTAGTAGAGGATCGCCACGCGCTTGGCGGCACTCGGCGTTTCGCGGAGAGCGATCCAGCGGGCGATCCGGTCGGCGGCGCGCTCGATGCGATCCGGCACGGGCGTGTCGCGGATCGCCTCCAGGCCCGTGTCGGGGTCGACGAATCGCTCCTTCGTGGCCACCACCGTGGGGGCGATCAGCCCGCCGAACTCCGCGAGCGAGATCTGCCAGGAGCGTTCGAGGATGTCGAGCCCCTGCGGCGACGCCTCCCACTCGGCCCGGCTGCGGGCGTTGAGCGCGATGAGGTTGATCGCCGGGGCGCCGAGCCGCTCGAGCAGCGGGACCAGCGTGCGCGGATTGCTGGAGATCTTCATGGACAGCGCGCCGAGCGCCGCGAGCCGCGGACGGCCTTGGCTGTCGAAGGCGAAGCGCTCGATCGCCGCCTCCGAGGGGAAGCCGTAGAACGGGATCACGTTGAGGCCGCGCGCTTCCAGCGCGTCGGTGAGCGCGGCGATGGTGGCGGTCTGCCCGGACACCGCGTTGCTGCGATAGAACGGGATGCCGACCCACGGGCGACCGGGACGATGGTGGCCGTAGCGCCGCACGTAGTCCTCGAACGAGGTCGCGAAGACCCCTGTGTGCGGCTCGTACGCACCGAAGTCGGGGATCGCGGCAGGCGGATCCACCGCGAGCCTCCAGCCCTGCGAACGCACCAGCGCGGCACGCACCATGTTCGCGACGTTCACCGGGCCGCCCGCGGCCATGTAGGCGCGCAGTTCGTCGTCGCGCACGAGGCCAAGACGCGCCAGGTCGTCGTTCCACGAGGACCCCACCGCGTAGGCGCGTCCGCCTCGGCGCTGCATCGTCGCCAGCTCCGGTGCCACGGTGGTCGCCAGCACGTTGCCGACGGTCTGGATCAGGACCACCCGCGAACGCGCGAGGGCCGAGAGGTCGCGGGTGCGGATGTCCGTCGCGGGGAAGGTGTGGATCCGCACATCGCGCAGCCGCTTGTCCTGCCGCAGCATGCGCACGGCCTCGATCGCCGTCGTGGAATCGAGATCGCCGAGCAGCAGGCTCACGTCCACCGGGGCTGCCCGGGCCGGCGCGGCGAACGTCAGCAGCAGGACCAGCGCGAGTGCGCGGAAGACCCGTTCAATCGGGGACATAGATCGTCCGGCCATCCTTCAGGCGATAGGCCGTGCCGAGTCGCTCGCCCTGCCCCGAAAGCGTCTGGTCGGTGACCTTCCGGACCTTCACGTCCTTGCCCTTCCGCGTGACGATCTCGATGTTGCCGTCGGCGGTCTTCCGCGTGAGCGTCACCTCGGCGGACGGATCGATGAGATCCATCATGTTGTAGGCCATGAAAAGCGCCAGCATCATGCTGACGATGAACACGACGCTCGCGTCGAACAGGTTCGCGACGCCGGAGAGCGGATCCTCCAGGGCATCGCCGCCCGACACGTCGAAGCGCCGGCGCCGTCGGAGATGGCGCATGTCAGGGCGCCTCCGGGCGTGATTGGTCGCGGGACGCCAGCTCGGTCGCGAACTCCATCTCGCGCAGATCGGCACGGACCCACTTCTCGCGCTTCAACGCAATCAGGTATGCGACGGTCCCGGCACCCAGGCCCACCACGGTGGCGGTGAACGCGGTCACCATGCTGCCGGCCATCTTCGGGATGTCGCCCTCCGCCAGCGCGGCGAGGGCGATGCCCATCGGGATCAGCGTGGCCATCAAGCCGAGCGACGGACCGACCTTGATGACGAAGCGCACCCGGTCGAGCGCCGCCGCGAGGGCCAGCTCCTGCTCCTGCAGCAGCCGCTCGAGGCGGGCATCCAGATGCGGCAGGCCCGTGGCGGCCTCTCGGGCGAGCGCGCTCCGATACGCCGCGAGTGGGGCCGAGCCTCGCGTGCGGCGCTTCATCGCATCCGCCACGAGCACGCCGAGCAACCAGACCACGTAGATCGACAGGGCCGCGACGCTCAGCATCACGGGGTAGAGCAGGGCCGTGGCCACCTGGAACAGGAAGCCTTCGACCGTGGCGAGCAGATTCATCGGGGATCAGTAGCTGAGGGTGAGTTCGGCGAAGGCGGTGCGCCCCACGCCACGGAAGAAATCGAAGTACTGCCGATCGAACAGGTTGTCGATGGCAAGCGAGACGGCGGCGTGCTTGTGGAACTGCCATGCGGCCTTCACGTCGACCAGCGTCCGCGCGTCCTGCGAGCCGTAGACGCCGCTGAATCGATCGCCATTGCTGTCGTCGCGGAACACCTTGCCGACGTAGCGCGCGACGGTCGAGATCGAGAGCCCGCCGCTCGAGTACGTCCCGCCGCCGTTGGCAACGAGTTGCGGAACGCCCACGAGGCGCCGGCCGACCGACGCCGGCGCGAAGGCGTTCTCCAGCACGCGGCTGTCCACATACATCGCGTTGGCGAACCACTGCCATGCGCCGCTCGTGTGGGCGAGATCGACCTCGATCCCCTGGGAGCGCGCCCGCCCGGCGTTGACGAGCTGCCGGCAGTTGGTGACGGTGGCCGACGAGCCGCACAGGGACTGCGCCTCGGAGAGCACCGTCACCGTGCGGCGGTACAGCAGATCGCGCAGATCGTTGTGGAAGACGTTCACCGCGACCCGCCCGCCATCCCAGGGGCGATGCTCGACGCCGGCATCGACGCTGCGGATCTTCTCGGGGTCGACCTCGGGGTTCGCGAGGAAGATGGTCCCGAAGGTCGAGACGAACGTGCGGTGCATGTCGAACATCGCCGGGGCGCGGAAGGCCGTCCCGATGCTCGTTCGGAGGGTGGTCCTCGGATCGACCTGCCACACCAGCCCGGCCTTCGGACTGAGTGCAGAGTTGTCGCGGTCCGCGAAGGTGCGCGGAAAACCGGGCCGTGGCACGAGCGTGGTCGGATTGAGATCCTGTGCGAAGCCGTCGCTGGCCTGCCAGCGGTCCCAGCGCAGACCGAGGTACGCGGTGAGATCGTTCGTCACGGCCCATTGGTCCTGCCCGAACAGGGATGTCGTGACCGTCCTTCCTCGCGACTCGGACAGGATGGACCCGGAGGTGACTTCCAGGTTGCGCCAGTCGGGCAGCGCGAAGTCGAAGACGTGGGCCGAGTCGCGGCGCAGGCTGGTGCCGAGCGTGATCGTGTGCGCGGCCGTCACGCCGCGCGTCCACTGGCCATCGAAGAGTTCCGTCGTGTTCGGCGTATTGGTGATCCGTCCCGGACCGCCGGACAGCGTCGCGAGCGTGCTGTCGGGTGTCGCGAATCGATTCCTGCCGGAGTCGATGTAACCGATCTGCAATCGAAGATCGCCGCCCGCGAGCGTCCCCTCGTAGACGCCCTGCACGATGTCGCGCTCGTTCAGGCCGCCACCCGCCGTGAAGGCCGACTGCCGCAGCACGCTTGCACCGTTGGTGAAGTTGAAGACCGGAGCGCCGGCCGCATTGCGGAGGTAGGAGATCGGCTCGCCATAGCCGTACTCGTAGTACACCCGCCGCAGACGCAGCTGGAAGGCGTGGTCGGCGTTCATCTCGTAGCGGAGGGAGAGGCCGGCGTCGTAGTCCTCCCAGGAATTCGAGCCCCGCTCGCCCATGATTCGTGTGGCTCCGCCGGAAGCGGTGTTGGATGGGACCGCGCCGGTGATCGTCCCGGGCGGCGTGGCCGTGCTGGTGACGATGTCCGATCGATAACCATCCGTCGTACGCCGCGCGAAGGTGGCGAGGATCGACAACCCGGAATCGTACCGATTGCCGAGACGCACCGTCGTCGACCGGAAGTTCTCGAGCCCGAAGTCGGACGCCAGCGCGTTGCCGTAGCCGGCGCGCACTTCCGCGAGGGGTCCGTCGGGCATCCGCGTGATCACCTGCACGACCCCACCCATCGCATTACCGCCATAGAGCGAGGATCCGGGGCCGCGCAGTACCTCCACCTGATTCACGTCCGCGAGCGAGAGGCTGCCCAGTCGCACACCGCCGGTGTAACCGTCGTTCATGGGGAGCCCGTCGACGAGGATCAGGGTCCGGTTGTCGTCGGGGATGCCGCGCAGCTGGATGAACCCCTGCGTGTCCATGAAGCTCTTGCTCCGGCGCGCGAACAGGCCGGGCAGGGCGCCCACGGCCTGGTCCAGCGTGAACGCGTTCAGGCGCTCGATCTCGTCTCTCCGGATCACGCTGACGGCCCCCGGCGCATCGATGACGGACTGCGCGGTCCGGGTCGCCGTGACCACGACGCCCGGGGCGCGAACAGGTGTAGGTTCGTCCGCAGCGGCAGTCAGGACCACGCCGACCGTGAGCAGGCCGAGCGCGCCCCGGCGGGGGTTGCCCGGGGGCCTGCGTTCCGTCGGTGACATCGGTGCCTTCTCCTTTTGCGGCCAGCCTGCACGCCTGGTTGCATACGATTTTTCCTTTTATCCTACGCAACTACGCGGACTACGCACAAGCCGACCGTTCGGATCAATGCGGTCGGGCAGTCGTCATGTCCCGGACATCTCCCCGGGCGTGGTTCGACACCGTCGATACGAAGCCCGGGGGTGCGGGAGATCCAGGTGCTTCCCGACGGAGGGGCTAACCGCCCCGTGTGGCATAGTCGCCGCCCCTGTCCGCCTTCCCCATGCGCCATGTTCGATCTCAACGCCCTCATCGCCCATCACGCGCGGTACCGTCCCGATGCGGCGGCCGTGGTCTGCGGAGAGGAGCGGCTCGACTGGCGGGGCTTCCGCGGCCGCATGTCCCGATCCGCGCACCTGCTGCGCGCGCATGGGGTGAAGCACGGCGATCGGGTGGCGCTGCTGCTCGACAACTGCCGCGAGCTGCTCGAGTTGATGTGGTCGGTGCCTGCACTCGGCGCGGCGACCGTTCCGTTCAGCCCGTTGCTCATGCCGGCGGGCCTGCGCACGCTGCTGAAGGACTCCGGTGCGCATTGGCTCGTCACCGAGAAGCGCCTGATGCCCGTCATCGATGCGCTGCGACTGGACGATCCGGCACTGATGGCGTCGATCGAGGTATTCGTCGTGGACGGGTCGGTGCCCGCCACCATCGACTACGCCGCCGCGACTGCGGGCGCATCACCGGCGTTCGAAGACGTCGCCGTCCCTGGCGATACGATGTTCAACCTCATCTATTCGAGCGGCACCACAGGCCTGCCGAAGGGCATCGCGCTCTCGCATCACGTCCGGGCGCTCTACGCGATGGCGTTCGCGGCGCAGTTCCGCATCACGCCGGAATCGCGGCTGCTACACGCCGGCGCGGTGATCTTCAACGGGGCCTTCGTGATGTTGATGCCGGCCTTCTACACCGGCGCGTCGTACACCCTGCACCGCCGGTTCGATCCCGTCGCCGTCATCGAAACCATCGAGCGCGAGCGCATCACGCACATGACGATGGTGCCGGCGCAGATCCTGGCGGTCCTCGCATCGCCTGCCTTCGCGCCGGAGAAGCTGGCGTCACTCGAAGTGCTGCTCACGCTGGGCGCTCCGCTGATGGTGGAGCACAAGCTCCGGCTGAACGACGTCCTGCCTGGGCGCTTCCACGAGTTGTACGGCCTGACCGAGGGCTTCTTCACGATCCTCGATCGTGTCGATGCCGTACGGAAGCTCGGCTCCGTGGGTATGCCGCCGCCGTACACGCGGCTGCGCATCGTGCGCGAGGACGGTTCCATCGCGGCGCCCGGCGAGACGGGCGAGATCGTCGGACGCGGCCCGATGCTGATGACGGGCTACCACGGCCGCCCCGACCTCACCGCGCTGGCGGTGCGCGACGGCTGGCTGCATTCCGGCGACCTCGGATACGTCGACGAGGACGGCTATCTTTTCCTCGTCGATCGCAAGAAGGACATGATCGACACGGGCGGCGTTAAGGTCTACCCGCGGGACATCGAGGAGATCGCGGCGCGACATCCGGCCGTGCGCGAGGTCGCGGTGTTCGGTGCGCCGCACGAACGCTGGGGCGAGACGCCCGTGGCGGCGGTGATCCTGAACGAGCCGGACGCCGTCACCGCCGCGGCGCTGCGCGATTGGGTCAACGAACGTGTCGAGGCGCGCTATCAACGCCTGGCTGACGTGGTGCTCATGGAAGAGTTTCCGCGCAGCGCGGCCGGCAAGACCTTGAAGCGCGAACTGCGCGCGCCGTTCTGGGCTGGACGGACTTCGAAGATCTGAAGATCCGCGTCCGGCCGCAGTCGATTCGAAGCGGGCAACCGCCCGCGATTGCGCGAGCGCCCAGCGCTTGCCCATCCCGCGCACTGCCTCGATGCATCGGTTCCACCGTCGGCAACCACCAGACGGTGCCACCTCGCCCAACGCGACGATGAAAGCAGATCCGGTGAGACCCCGGAACGCTTCGTCTCCTTCCGCCACCGCACGACTTCGGGGCACCCAACAATTTCGGCCAAGCCGAATTTATTGTTCGGCAACTTCAGCGAACGCAGCCGTAGTGAGGGACTCCACTTCCCGCTATACCGTGTCGGAAAAAGGTCTTTTCCGTCGCCTTTGTACTCTGCGATTTATCGCTCGATCGCGTTCGCGTCGAAGGGATTTCTTGCCTCGTAAAGATCCACTAGCTGGCGAGCCTCCGGGGCAAGGCTCAAGACTTTCGCTGTTGGTTCAGGTCTCGACTTCGACTACCCTCAGGCTCGGCTTCGCCTGAATCAGCGTCAACCTGCGCCGTATCACGGCAGTCGCTCCACTCTCCACTGGCACGCCAGTGGCCGCAATTCTGGAACGCTCATCAATGCCGCCGACACTCACGATTCCGTCGTTTCGCCACGCCTCCGCCGACATCCCTGCTGGTATCGTAGTTTTCCTGGTCGCACTTCCACTGTGCCTCGGCATTGCCCTGGCTTCAGGCGCCCCACTGTTCTCCGGTGTCATCGCTGGCGTCGTCGGCGGGATCGTGATCACGCTCTTCTCCGGATCCGAGCTTTCGGTGTCAGGCCCCGCTGCAGGCTTGGCCTCCATCGTGGCCGCAGCGATCATCAGCCTCGGTTCCTTCCCGGTTTTCCTGACCGCCGTTGCCATCGCCGGCGTCGTCCAGTTGCTCATTTCGGTGGCGCGCGGCGGTTCCCTCGGGCACTTCATTCCGCACAGCGTGATCAAGGGCATGCTGGCCGCCATCGGCATCACGATCATCCTGAAGCAGTTTCCCCATGCGGTCGGATTCGACCGCGGGTTCACCGATGAGCAGACCGCCTTCGCCGGCCGCGAGTGGCTGACGATCTTCACCGACCCGATCACGGCATTCGACAGCCATATCCTCCAGCCGGGCGCCATCGCGATCTCCATCCTGTGTCTCGCGATTCTGATGCTCTGGGAAACGAAACCCATCAAGCAGCGGCGCTGGTCAAGCCTCGTTCCGGGCGCCCTGGTGGCGGTCATCCTGGGCGCGGCAATGAACAAGTTGTTCGGCCTCTTTCTCCCCGGCTGGCAACTCACCGCCGAGCGCAATCACCTGGTGCAGATCCCCATTCCGGAGTCGCTCGCGGGCCTGTCGAGCCTCATCACCTTCCCGGACCCGTCGGCGCTGCTCCGGACCGATGTGTGGATCGTGGCGCTGACGATCGCCATCGTCGCCAGCATCGAAACGGTGCTCTCCGTGGAGGCCGTGGACAAGATGGACCCCCAGCGCCGGATCTCGGATGTGAATCGCGAACTCCGCGCACAGGGCATCGGCAACATCACGTGCGGAATTCTCGGAGGGCTCCCGGTGACGGCCGTGATCGTCAGATCGTCGGCCAACGTCTACGCCGGCGGACAGACGCGAACGTCTTCGCTCGTCCACGGTGTCCTGCTCCTGCTCGCGGTGCTGCTGATTCCCGTCGTGCTCAACGCGATTCCTCTCGCCTGCCTGGCCGCGGTGCTGCTGGTCGTGGGCTACAAGCTTTCGTCGGTCCAGTTGATCCGTTCCGTCTGGAAGGAGGGAAGCACCCAGTTCCTGCCGTTCATGGTCACGTTGATCATCGTCGTTGCCACCGACATCCTGGTGGGTGTGGGCGTCGGTCTGCTCGTCAGCGTCTTCTTCGTCATCAAGGCGTATCACCGCTCCGCGATGACACTCGTGAGCGACGGAACGAGCTATCTGCTGCGTTTCAACAAGGACATCTCGTTCGTCAACAAGTCTTCGCTCAAAGACATCCTCCGGTCGATTCCCGATGATTCCCTGCTGATCGTCGACGGCATCAAGGCCCTTTACATCGATCACGACGCCTACGAGACCCTGCAGGACTTCGAGGTCTCGGCACGGCACCGGGGTATCAAGATCGAGTACCACCACTACTTCGGCAAGGAGGGAACGCCCCGTGGACGACTATCGAAGGCTGCTGCTTAACAATCGCGCCTGGGTGAAGGACAAGCTGGACCTGCGCCCGGACTTCTTCGAAGCGACCGCGACGGAGCAGCGGCCCGAGTACCTCTGGATCGGCTGCTCCGACAGCCGCGTCCCGGCCGAGGAGGTCACCGGCACCCATCCCGGCGAGTTGTTCGTCCACCGGAACGTCGCCAACATGGTCGTGCACACCGACTTCAACATGCTGTCGGTGCTGCAGTACGCCGTGGAGATCCTGTGCGTGAAGCACATCATCGTGTGCGGTCACTACGGGTGCGGCGGGGTCAGGACGGCGCTGTCCCGCCGCGATCTCGGGCTCATCAACAAGTGGCTTCGCCACATCAAGGATGTCTACCGGTTCCACTCCACAGAGCTGGACGCGATCCCCGAGGGGCAACCGCGATTCGACCGATTGGTGGAGTTGAACGTCATCGAGCAGGTCCACCACCTCGCCGACATCTCCTTCGTGCAACGGGCCTGGCGCAAGCATCAGCGGCCGATGCTCCACGGCTGGATCTACGACCTCCACACCGGCCTCATCAACGACATCGTCAAGATCGACCCGGGCGATCACCCGCACGACATCTACGAGTACGACTTCGAGCCCTGACCGGACCCCGGGGATCCGGAAACCCCTTTCGCCGGGACGAACCCGAGAACGTTCGTGGGCCGGGCTGTGTACGGCCCGGCCCAGCGGGCCTCACGGCGCACCGACGTGCAGCGCGATCTTCCCGCGTACATGCCCCGCCTCGCTGAGCGCGTGGGCCTTGCGGATGTCGCGCAGCGCGAACTCCGCCCCGATCACCGGGCGCACCTTGCCCTCGTCCACCAGCGCCGCGAGGCGTTCGAGCACGAGGTCGACGTTGCGGACGGCGTCCCGCAACGCCGTGGTCCGGTAGTCGACGAACTCGTCCGCCCCGAGTGACTCGATCAACGCGCGGTTCGCACCGGAACCCGTCCCGATGACGTGCGCGCCGTGGGCCTTCGCGATCTGCACCGCCAGCGAACCGACGCCACCCGCGGCCGCGTGGATCAGCACCCGCTGGCCGGAGGCCGCCTTCCCGACGTTGACCAGCCCCTCCCATGCGGTGATACCGGCGAGCGGGAGCACGGCGGCGGAAATGTGCGACACCGTGCGCGGCTTGAACGCCACCTCGGATTCGCGCACCGCGATCCACTCGGCGTAGGTGCCGTCCCGGGTGATGTCGGGCCGCGAGTACACGGCATCCCCCACCTGGAAGCGCGAGACCTTCGCCCCGATCTCCTCGACGACACCGGAGACGTCCCGGCCGGGAATGATGGGCATCGCATACGGAATCATCTCCTTCAGGTAGCCGCGACGGATCTTCCAGTCGACCGGGCATCAAGATCTGGCGGTCGCGTCCTCAGATGCCGACATGGCCGTCCGCTCGGGAGACTCTGATCGATTCGCGCGGATCGCGTTGCTGCCGCCCTGCGGCGCTGGCAAGGCGCGAGGTGCAGTCCGTATCGGGAACACGGGCCAGCCGAGCAACACCGGCAGCGCCCCAGGGCGACAGCAACCCGGAGGAAGGGCACGCCCCAGGGCCGCTGGCATTGCCGGCCGGGCCTGATGTGCGTCAACGTGTTCATCGCGAATGCGGCGGCCGGTACCTTCGCGCCATCGGCCCTCGGGAGTACCGTCACGACCATGCGAATCAATCAGAGTCTCCCTGGAGCCGCGATGCGCCGCCACCCACCGCCTCTCGTCGCAACGATCGTCCTGCTGCTGACCGCATGCGACGGACCGTCGACGCCGGCCTACGACACGACGGCCTGTGCCGGACCACCGCTGAAGACCATCGAGGCCCGGAACGAGGCGCTCGAAGCCGGGTACGAGATCAACCGGTCGCTCGACTGCATCGACCGCAAGTCATTCGACGAGGCGCAACGGCAGAAGGCCGCCGATGCGGCGGCGCGCAAGGCTGTCCAGCTCGAGGCCGCCGAAAAGCCGTCGGCGGAGTCTGCAGCACCGCCGGCGCCGCCACCTCCGCAGACCCGCGCGGCCGCGCTGCAGGGGTTCGAGACAGCGCTCGCCCGCCCGCCGGAGCCGGGACCGCCGCTGCCGGACCCGCCCGCGAAGCTCTTCGTCCGCTCGAACTATCTCGCGGCGAACAATCCGGAAGCGCCGGCCTTCGTGACGCCGGATCCGAAGGACGGGCGCAAGCACCCCGCGATCGTCTGGCTGACCGGCGGCGATCCGAGTGCGCTCACCGATTTCTGGACGCCGGGGCCGGACAGCAACGATCAATCGGCACGGGCCTTCCGCGAGGCGGGCGTCGTCATGATGTTCCCCACCCTGCGGGGCAACACGCAGCATGGCGGCAATCGCGAGCATTTCCTCGGGGAAGTGCTCGACGTGCTCGCCGCCGCCGATCATCTCGCGCGGCTCCCCTACGTCGACAGGAGCCGGATCTACCTGGGCGGGCACAGCACCGGCGGGACGCTCGCCCTGCTCGCCGCCGAGACGAGCGACCGCTTCGCAGGTGTGTTCGCCTTCGGTCCGGTTGCGGACATCGATCGGTATCGCGCCGGGCTCGTGCACCTCACATTCGAGGGTCAGGACCCGCGTGAGCGCACGCTGCGCTCACCCGTCCAATGGCTGGCCGGCATCGCCGCACCGACCTACGTCATCGAAGGCACGGGTGGCAACATCGATGATCTCGAGACCCTCTGCGGGGCGGGCCGCAATCCGTTCCTGGTGTGCATCCCGGTCTCAGGGGAGACCCACTTCAGCGTGATACTGAAAGTGACGCGAGTGATCGCCGCGCGGATCGCGATGGCCTCCGAGGGGATACCGTTCGCGCTGACGCGGGATGATTTCCGGGCGGGTGCCGGCGGGACGACGCAGCGTTGATTCGATGTTCGCGGGCGCGGGTCTGAAGATCAGGGCACACCGACGTGCAGCGCGATCTTCCCGCGCACGTGCCCCGACTCGCTGAGCGCGTGGGCCTTGCGGATGTCGCGCAGCGCGAACTCCGCCCCGATCACCGGGCGCACCTTGCCCTCGTCCACCAGCGCCGCGAGGCGTTCGAGCGCCGGCACATCGGGCCCGATGAAAATGGACGCGGCGCGAAGTTGCGGCCATCGAGTGACAGCCTCTGCGGGGTCGCTCACCATCGACACCAGCAGACCGCCGGGCGCCATCACGGCCCACGAGGCCTCCTGCGTCTCGCCGCCCATCGTATCGAGCACGAGGTCGACATTGCGGACGGCGTCCCGCAACGCCGTGGTCCGGTAGTCGACGAACTCGTCCGCCCCGAGTGACTCGATCAACGCGCGGTTCGCACCGGAACCCGTCCCGATGACGTGCGCGCCGTGGGCCTTCGCGATCTGCACCGCCAGCGAACCGACGCCACCCGCGGCCGCGTGGATCAGCACCCGCTGGCCGGAGGCCGCCTTCCCGACGTTGACCAGCCCCTCCCATGCGGTGATACCGGCGAGCGGGAGCACGGCGGCGGAAATGTGCGACACCGTGCGCGGCTTGAACGCCACCTCGGATTCGCGCACCGCGATCCACTCGGCGTAGGTGCCGTCCCGGGTGATGTCGGGCCGCGAGTACACGGCATCCCCCACCTGGAAGCGCGAGACCTTCGCGCCGATCTCCTCGACGACACCGGAGACGTCCCAGCCGGGAATGATGGGCATCGCATACGGGATCATCTCCTTCAGGTAGCCGCGACGGATCTTCCAGTCGACCGGGTTCACCGAACTCCCGACCACGCGGATCAGCACGTCTTCAGCCGTGCAGACCGGCCGGGGCGCCTCCTCGAAACGCAGCACGGTCGCGTCGCCGTACTCGTGGATGCGGACTGCCTTCATGGGAAGCCTCCGATGGGGGATGGAAACGATGAGCGAACGAGATCGCACATGACATGGCTGCGAGTATGTGCCTCACCGAAGCGAGGCGTTCGTTCGGAACCGCACCGGCGGGACGCCCTGCACCCGGGCAGGGCGGACAAAAGAATGTGTGTCCGTAAGGGTGCAGCGCATTGACGCATCCGTGTTGCTTTCGGATACTCTCGCCCGTCTACTGTTCCGCGTGACGTCGACAATTCCGGGAGTTCCGTCGGTCCGACGCTCCCCGGGGGACGCCGCGGCCACACCATCGGGAGATCGTGCATGGAACGAGCGTTTCTGTCAGTGGCGGTAGCGGCCCTCCTGTCCACCCTCGCAGGGGCGACTTCCGCCTTCGCCGATGAGACGAAGGTGCTCCCGGATGACGCAAAGCTGATGGGCGAGCAGCACAGCATCGCCATCCTGTCCAAGCCGCATCCGAAGCGTGTCTACGTGCTCGAGCCGGTGTTCCCGCATCTCGTGGCGAGCAAGGTCTGGGTGATCGACGGCGACAAGCAGGAGCTCGTCGGGACGCTGAGCGGCGGGTACCTGTCGAACTTCGCCCTGGCCCCCGACAGCAGCCAGCTGTACCTCTTCGAGACCTATTGGTCGAAGGGCACCCGGGGCACGCGTTCCGACTTCATCACCTTCTTCGACGCCCAGACCCTCGACATCAAGGCGGACGTCGACCTCCCCAGGGGCCGGTTCCTCGTCGTCCCGAAGAAGCAGAATGCCGACATCACCCCCGATGGCAGGTACCTCCTCTCGTACAACCTCGCGCCGTCCACGTCCGTCAGCGTCGTCGACACGAAAGAGAGGAAGTACAAGGGCGACCTCGAGATCCCCGGCTGCGGCCTCGTCTTCCCTTCCGCCGGCAACCGCCTCTCGACCGTTTGCTCCGACGGCACGCTGCTCACGGTGAAATGGGACGCCGCGCTCAAGACGACCACGCATCGCGACGGTCCGTTCTTCGATGCCGAGAACGACCCGGTCTTCGAGCACGCCGCCTTCGACAAGAAGACGGGTCGCGTCCACTGGGTCACGTACGACGGCAACATCATCTCGGCCGATCTCTCCAAGGACAAGCCGGTCATCCGGAAGGCCTGGTCCATGCTCTCCGAAGAGGACAAGGCCGAAGGCTGGCGCCCCGGCGGATGGCAGCTCATCACGATGCACCAGCCCACGAATCGTATCTTCGTGCTGATGCACAAGGGCCCGAAGTGGACACACAAGCAGCCGGGTGACGAGGTCTGGGTCTTCGACGGCAATACCGGCAAGCGCCTCGATCGCATCCACATGAAGGAGCACGCGATCTCGGTCGCGATCTCGCAGGATGCCGAACCGTACCTCTTCACGCAGACCGAGAAGCCGAGCCTGGTCACCTACAACGTGGCCGACGGCAAGGAAGTCGGCGAGATGCCCCTGGGAATCTCCCCGTTCCTGCTCTTCACCGCCGGCGACTGATCGCCACGCACTGAAGCTCACGCACCGAAACCCACGTCGTCATGATCGATCCCATCCTCCAGTCGACCGCCGCCCTCACGCTTGCCCTGGTGTTCGGCATCGCCGGCGTCGGCAAGCTGATGGCGTGGGCCGAACTGGAGGGCGTGATCCGCAACTACCGCATCGCCCCGGGTGCCCTAGCACCGCTGATCAGTCGTGTGCTCCCTCCGGTCGAGATTCTCGTGGCGATCGCCGTCCTGATCCCCGCGACCCGAGCGCTGGCTGGTCTCGTCGCACTGGTGCTGCTTGCCGTGTTCGCCTTCGCGATGGGCATCAACCTCGTGCGCGGCCGGACGGACATCGACTGCGGATGCTTCCGCTCGACGCTCCGCCAGAATCTCTCCTGGTGGCTGCTGGTGCGGAACGCGATCCTCGGCGTCCTCGCACTGGGCTGTCTGATTGCCCCCGCTGGTCGCGATCTCGGTTGGGCCGACAGCTTCGTGATCGTGATGGCGTCGCTCGTTCTGCTGCTCTCCTACCTTTCCACCAGCTACGTCACGCTGCGCCGCCCGCCCACGTTCGAGGAGAACTACGAACGTACGGCACCGCGCGCCAGCTGAGGAGTCATCACCGTGTCTACCGAGATCCTCCTGTATTCGAATCTGCTGCTCTGGGTGGTGGTGCTGGTGCTTGGCGCCGTGGTGTTCGGCATGGTTCGCCAGATCGGCGTGTTGCACGAGCGCGTGGCGCCGATGGGTGCGCTCGCCAACGACCGAGGTCCCGAGGTCGGAGAGATGGCACCTGATATGAAGATCGCCAGTCTAGACGGTGGGCTGGTCCAGATCGGTGGTGCCACCGGCGGCAAGAAGAGCCGTCTGCTGCTGTTCGTTTCGCCGAGCTGCCCGATCTGCAAGAAGCTTCTGCCGATCGCCCGTTCGTTCGCGGCCGGCGAACGCCTCGACGTGGTGATCGTGGGCGATGGCGACGTCGCCGAGCAGCGCGCGATGATCGCCAAGTACGAACTGCAAGGCATCCCGTACGTGAATTCGCCGCAGGTGGGCATGGCCTTCCAGGTCGGCAAGCTGCCGTATGCGATCCTGGTCGACGAAGACGGCGTGATCCGCGCGAAGGGGCTCGTCAACAGCCGCGAGCACCTGGAAAGCCTCGCCATCGCGAAAGAGACGGGCTACGGTTCCATCCAGGCGTACCTGAAGGCTCGCGGCTACGTGAAGGATGAGGCGGCCACCTCCAAGGAAGCGGCCTGAGATCGGCAGGCAGGTACAGGGCGCAGGTAGAGGGTGCAGGTGACGAGTGAAGGGCGCCTGGTACCGAACAACGGGTAGCGGGTGACGGGTAACGGATTGCGGGCAACGCTAACTGGCGAGGCTTCGGCCCGCCGCACGAGTATCGGCAGGTCGCAGCAAACGGCGGCCACCAGCACGACAAGCACAGGAGAACGGGTCATGGTGATGCAGGTGATCGACAAGCTGTTCGAGCGCATGAGCCGCAGGACTGCCCAGAAGATGTCCCGGCGCAACTTCGTCGCGACCCTCGGGGCTGCACTCGCCGGTGCTTCGATGCTTCCGGTGCTCCCCGTCGCGCGGAAAGCACAGGCCGCCGAGGATCCCGGTGTCGAGTGGGCAAAGCGTGTCGGCGCCCAGACCACCGACCCCAAGGCTTGCAACTACTGGCGCTATTGTTCCAGCGACGGTTACCTATGCTCCTGCTGCGGCGGTGGCCCGGCCACCTGCCCGCCGGGGTCGACCCCGTCGCCCACCTCCTGGGTCGGCAGCTGCTTGAATCCCGACGATGGAAAGATGTACCTGATCGCCTATCGCGACTGCTGCGGCAAGGATTCCTGCGCGCAGTGCAGCTGCCTCGGCACCGCCGGCGAGATGCCCTCGTACCGTCCGCAACTGAACAACGACATCATCTGGTGCTTCGGCGGCAGCTCGATGATCTATCACTGCTCCAGCGCGGCGATCGTCGGCCAGGTGTGAGGCACGATGTGAGGCACGGTCGATGACCCGCTCGATGGCCAGCGCCCTGCTGGCCATTTTCTTTTCCGGCGCCGCGATTTCCGCCTCCGAACCGTTGCCTACGTCACCCGGCGTCGGCGCACCGGAAACGGTGGACCCCTCGACGGTCCCCGACGTTCTCGTACGGCGCAACGGCACGGTACTCCCCAGGGTGTCCGGCGCAGCCGAGGACTACTCGAGGCACTGTCAGGGCTGCCACGGTCATCTCGGGGACTCCGTGGTCGAAGTCCCGCGCCTCAAGGGTCGCGTGGGCCTCTTCACCCACTCCCCCGAAGGCCGTGCGTACATCGTGCAGGTCCCCAATGTCCTGCAGGCGCATCTCTCGGACGCGCGTCTTGCGGCGTTGCTCAATTGGCTGTTGCGCGAGTACAGCGGTGCGGAACTTCCAGGCGCGTTCATGCCCTACACCGAGGCCGAGGTCGCACAGGCCCGGGCGCACCGCCTGGAAAGCGTGATCGACCGCCGTCGAGAAGTGATCGACGGCCTGGTCCGCCTGGGGGTGGTGCCCTCGCCCGAGATCTTCGCGTTCGCCACCGATCCGGCCCGCTACTGAATACGCAACGAGATGCCGTGAAGCACGCCGCCATGCCCACCTGTCCGTTGGACGTCCGCCGATGACGCTCCGCCATTCTTCGGCGCTCGGTCTGGCCTTGCCGCGCCGCCGTTTCCTGCAGGCCGCCAGCCTGCTCGCGCTGCCCACCATCGGAAGCCGGTTGAACCACGCCATCGGGCAGACGCCGGATCTCCCCACGCTGCCGGAAATCACCCTCGATCGCAGCGAACCCGGGCTCGCCGTCGGCCGGATCGTCGCGGCGCCGGCACGGGTCCGCATCGACGGGCGCATGGTGCAGACGATCGCCTACAACGGTGTCTTTCCCGGCCCGGTCCTGCGGCTGCGCGAAGGCGAGACCCTGCGACTCACCTTCGAGAACCGTCTCGACCACACGTCCAACCTGCACTTCCACGGTCTGTCGATCCCGCCCACCGGCCGTGCCGACAACATCTGGATCCAGGTGCCGGCCGGGGAATCCTTCGAATACGAGTTCACCGTCCCGCCCGGCAACGCAGGCGTCCACTGGTACCACCCGCACATCCACGGCGCGACGGCCCGCGACATGTTCGCGGGCCTGGCGGGGCCGATCCTCATCGAAGGGCCCCGCGACTTCGAGGACGATCTCGATTGCGACGATCGCCTGCTCGTTCTGAAGGACGTCACGCTCGAAGGCGACCGCATCCAGCCGCACCGCGCCACCGAGTGGTCCGTGGGCAAGGAAGGGGACTGGCTGCTCGTGAACGGTGTGAAGCGGCCCGTCTGGCGCGCGCAGCGATCGCTGCAACGCCTGCGGTTCGTGAACGCGTCGAACGCGCGCTACTGGCGCCTCCGCCTCGGCAACGACCGGCCGTTCCACGTGATCGCCCACGACGGTCGCTATCTCGAGCACGCGCAGGCCGCCCAGGAGATCCTGCTGGTGCCCGGCGGTCGTGCCGAGGTGCTCGTCGAACTCGATGGCGCCGATCCGCTTCAGCTCATCTACCTGCCCACCGCGCGCCGCGGCATGGCGTTCACGGCGCCGCAGCCGATCGCCACGCTCCTGCCCCCGCCGACACCGACCCCGATCCGTCTGCCATCGCAGCTCGTGAGCTTCGAACGCTTCCAGCCCGAGCTTGCGACGGTCGAGCGCGATGTCGTGCTGTCGCTCTTCAACATCTGCTCGCAGTTCATGGACCCCGAGCGCGTCGACATCCGCGCAGCGCTGGGCAGCCGCGAGATCTGGCGCCTGCGCAACGTCGACGTGATGGACCATCCGTTCCATCTGCACACCTGGCACTACCAGGTGCTCGACATCAACGGCAAGCCGCCGGCCTACGCCGCGCAACACGACATGTTCAACGTGAGGGAAGGCGCCGTGGTGCGCATCGGCATCCACTTCACCGAGCATGTCGGCCGCACCCTGTATCACTGCCACTTCACCGAACACAGCGACCGCGGGATGATGGCCATCCTGCAGGTGACCTGACGTTCCGCTGCAGATCCACCGCAGTCCAACAGCCTCATCCCGAAACGGAGCCGCAAGTCATGATTCGAGCCCTCATCGCCCTCCTCGCCTGCGCTGCGATCCCGGTCCAAGCCGCCGGCGATCCGGAGGCCGGCAAGGCCAAGACCGTCACCTGTTCGATCTGCCACGGCGCAGACGGCAAGGCGCAGATGTCGATGTATCCCAAGCTCGCCGGCCAGAACGCGCAGTACCTCGTCTACTCGCTGAAGGCGTATCGGAACGGCGACCGGAAGGGCGCCATGGCCGGGATCATGACGCCGAACGTGATGGCCCTGAGCGACCAGGACATCGACGACCTCGCGGCCTACTACCACAGTCTCCAGCCGTAGACCGCCACCGCACGGCGGGAAGTGAGGCGCCGCGACGCGCCCTTCGGTCGGCCCGTGCTCCCGGAGTTGAAGATGCCCGACGCCCGTCGATTTGCGCCCGCCACGGAGCGTAACCGCACCGCCATCCTCGACGTCCTGCGGGAGGTGCTGCCCGACGCGGGCTGCGTGCTCGAGATCGCGAGCGGTTCCGGCGAACACGCCGTGTGGTTCGCGCGGCATCTCCCTCACCTCCAATTCCAGCCGAGCGATCCCGACCCGGTGAACCGCGCCAGCATCGCGGCGTGGACGGCGCACACGGCGGTCACGAACGTGCTGGAACCGATTGCTCTGGATGCAACGGACCCGGACTGGCCACTCCCGCACCGACCGTCAGCTGTGCTCTGCATCAACATGATCCACATCGCCCCCTGGAGCGCCACGCTCGGCCTGCTGCGCGGGGCGGCAGCAGCGCTGTCCTCGGGCGGCGTCCTCTACCTGTATGGTCCGTTCCGCCGTGGCGGTACGCACACGTCCGAGAGCAATGCGATGTTCGACGCCGACCTCCGCGGCCGCAACGCGTCGTGGGGCGTCCGCGACCTCGAGACGGTTGTCGACGCCGCCCAGGCGGCGGGATTCGCAGTGCCCACCACGATCGCGATGCCAGCGAACAACCAGTCGGTGTTCTTCCGGCGGGCGTGAGGTCAGCAGCCCCTGCAGGAGAGGCCGCTGGTGCTGTAGGAGGGGCCGCTGGTGCTGTAGGAGGGGCCCATGGCCCCGAAAGCGGCGAGCGCGAGGTCGACGTCTCAACCGGAACCATCGCTTTCGCGGGCACGGCCCGCTCCTACAAGGGCGTCGCCCGACCTCACGATGGATGGCGCATCCACACCCCCTGTAGGAGGGGGTCATGCCCTTGTAGGAGGGGCCCATGGCCCCGAAAGCGGTGAGCGCGAAGTCAACGTCTCAACCGGAATCATCGCTTTCGCGGGCGCGGCCCGCTCCTACAAGGGCGTCGCCCGACCTCACGATGGATGGCGCATCCACACCCCCTGTAGGAAGGGCCCATGGCCCCGAAAGCGGTGAGCGCGAGGTCAACGTCTCAACCGGAACCATCGCTCTCGCGGGCACGGCCCGCTCCTACAAGGGCGTCGCCCGACCTCACGATGGATGGCGCATC
>JALHMS010000004.1:0-4022 GCA_022843925.1 Burkholderiales bacterium | reverse complement strand
GGGCCCATGGCCCCGAAAGCGGTGAGCGCGAGGTCAACGTCTCAACCGGAACCATCGCTCTCGCGGGCACGGCCCGCTCCTACAAGGGCGTCGCCCGACCTCACGATGGATGGCGCATCCACACCCCCTGTAGGAGGGGGTCATGCCCTTGTAGGAGGGGCCCATGGCCCCGAAAGCGGTGAGCGCGAGGTCAACGTCTCAACCGGAACCATCGCTCTCGCGGGCACGGCCCGCTCCTACAAGGGCGTCGCCCGACCTCACGATGGATGGCGCATCCACACCCCCTGTAGGAAGGGCCCATGGCCCCGAAAGCGGTGAGCGCGAAGTCGACGTCTCAACCGAAACCATCGCTCTCGCGGGCACGGCACGCTCCTACAAGGGCGTCGCCCGACCTCACGATGGATGGCGCATCCACACCCCCTGTAGGAGGGGGTCATGCCCTTGTAGGAGGGGCCCATGGCCCCGAGAGCGGTGAGCGCGAAGTCAACGTCTCAACCGGAACCATCGCTTTCGCGGGCATGGCCCGCTCCTACAAGGGCGTCGCCCGACATCACGATGGATGGCGCATCCACACCCCCTGTAGGAGGGGCCCATGGCCCCGAGAGCGGTGAGCGCGAGGTCGACGTCTCAACCGAAACCATCGCTCTCGCGGGCACGGCACGCTCCTACAAGGGCGTCGCCCGACCTCACGATGAATGGCGCATCCACACCCCCTGTAGGAAGGGCCCATGGCCCCGAAAGCGGTGAGCGCGAGGTCAACGTCTCAACCGAAACCACCGCTCTCGCGGGCACGGCACGCTCCTACAAGGGCGTCGCCCGACCTCACGATGGATGGCGCATCCACACCCCCTGTAGGAAGGGCCCCTGGCCCCGAGAGCGGTGAGCGCGAGGTCAACGTCTCAACCGGAACCATCGCTTTCGCGGGCACGGCCCGCTCCTACAAGGGCGTCGCCCGACATCACGATGGATGGCGCATCCACACCCCCTGTAGGAGGGGGTCATGCCCTTGTAGGAGGGGCCCATGGCCCCGAAAGCGGTGAGCGCGAGGTCAACGTCTCAACCGAAACCATCGCTCTCGCGGGCACGGCACGCTCCTACAAGGGCGTCGCCCGACCTCACGATGGATGGCGCATCCACACCCCCTGTAGGAGGGGGTCATGCCCCTGTAGGAGGGGCCCATGGCCCCGAGAGCGGTGAGCGCGAGGTCGACGTCTCAACCGGAACCATCGCTCTCGCGGGCACGGCCCGCTCCTACAAGGGCGTAGCCCGACCTCGTGACCTTGCCCCTTGAATCCTCGCCGCCCACCCCGACCTCCTGCTCACGAGCACGGCCGTCCACGGCCGGGACCAGGAGACACGATTCATGCAATTCCTTCCGAAGCTGCAGGAGCTTCTCACAGGCGGCGGCAAGACACCGAGCGGCACGAACACCAATGACCGTAACGGGACCGATGGGCTCCGGCCTTTGCCGGACGACGCCCTCGTGCTCGTCCCCATGCGCAACGCCGTACTGTTCCCGGGCCTGGCCTCGCCTGTCACCGTAGGCCGCGCCGGCTCGGTGGCCGCCGCGCAGTTCGCCGCGAAGAACGCGCGGCCCGTGGGCTTCCTCATGCAGAAGGACCCCGAGCGCGTCGACGTCGGTGCCGATGATCTCCACTGGGTCGGCACGGCCGGTCGCATCGTCCGTCACATGGGTGCCAACGAAGGGCCCCACCACCTCATCGTCCAGGGCGAGACGCGCTTCCGCGTGCTGCAGTTCCTCGAAGGCTGGCCCTTCCTGGTGGCGCGCGTCGCATACGTCGAACCGGCCGAGGAGACCGGCCCCGAGATCGAGGCGCGTTTTCTTCAGCTGCAGTCGAGCGCCATCGAGGCCATCGATCTGCTCCCGAACGCCCCCGAGGAGTGGAAGGGCGTGGTGCAGTCGCTCACATCCCCGGGCGTGCTTGCCGACACCGTGGCGAATCTGATCGACGCGCGCATCGAGGAGAAGCAGGATCTGCTCGAAACGTTCGACCTCCGCCGCCGTCTCGACAAGGTGCTGGCGCTCCTCGGCGCGCGGGTCGAGGTGCTGCGTCTGTCGAAGGAGATCGGCGACAAGACCCGCCAGGAGTTCGACGAGCGCCAACGCGAGCACGTGCTGCGCGAACAGATGCGCCAGATCCGCAAGGAGCTGGGCGAGGACGACGACGGCCCTGCCGAACTCGAAGCCATGCGGGAGGCCCTCGACAACGCCGGCATGCCCGAGGAGACGCTCGCCCAGGCGCGGAAGGAGCTCAAGCGTCTCGAACGGATGAACGACGGCGCCGGCGAGGCTTCGATGCTGCGCACCTGGCTCGAGTGGCTCACCGAACTGCCGTGGAAGGCCGATGCGCCGAACGCGATCGACATCTCCGAGGCGCGGACCACGTTGGACGGCGATCATTTCGGTCTCGACAAGATCAAGCGCCGCATCCTCGAACACCTCGCCGTGCGCAAACTGAACCCCGCTGGCAAGAGTCCGATCCTCTGCTTCGTCGGGCCGCCCGGCGTGGGCAAGACGTCGCTCGGCCAGTCGATCGCCAAGGCCACCGGGCGCCCCTTCCAGCGCGTGGCACTGGGTGGCGTGCACGACGAGGCCGAGATCCGCGGACACCGCCGCACGTACGTCGGCGCGATGCCCGGTGTGATCGTGCAGGCGCTGAAGCGCGCGGGCTCGCGGCACGCCGTCTTCATGCTCGACGAGATCGACAAGCTCGGCGCCGGCGGCTTCCACGGGGATCCGTCCTCGGCGCTCCTGGAAGTGCTCGACCCCGAGCAGAACGCGCGCTTCCGCGACAACTACCTCGGCGTCGATTTCGATCTCTCCGGCGTGATGTTCATCGCGACGGCGAACCAGCTCGACACGATCCCGGGGCCGCTGCGCGACCGCATGGAGATCATCCAGCTACCCGGGTACACCGAGGAGGAGAAGGTCGTCATCGCGCAGCGGTATCTGATCGCAAGGCAGCAGGAGGCCAACGGCCTCACCGCGGAGCAGGCCACCGTCACCGAGGCGGCCGTCCGCGGCATCGTCGGCGACTACACGCGGGAAGCCGGCGTCCGGAATCTCGAACGGGAGATCGGCAGCGTGCTGCGCCGCGCGGCCATGCGCATCGCCGAAGGCGAGACCACGGCGGTCACGATCGACGCGGGCGACCTCGACGGCATCCTCGGACCGAAGCGCTTCGACAACGAAGTCGCGCAACGCACGGCCGCACCTGGCATCGCGACCGGGCTCGCGTGGACGCCGGTGGGGGGCGACATCCTCTTCATCGAGGCGGCGAAGGTGCCGGGCACCGGGAAGCTCACGCTGACGGGGCAACTCGGCGACGTGATGAAAGAGTCTGCTCAGACGGCGCTCACGCTCGTGAAGGCGCATCTCGGCGAGTCGCTCTCGCAGTGGGACATCCACGTGCACGTGCCCGCGGGCGCGACGCCGAAGGACGGCCCGAGCGCGGGTGTGGCGATGTTCCTCGCTATGTCGTCCCTGCTGCGCGACATGCCGGTGCGACCCGACATCGCGATGACCGGCGAGATCTCGCTGCGCGGCGTGGTGCTGCCGATCGGCGGCGTGAAGGAGAAGACGCTGGCGGCGCTACGCGCGGGCATTCGGACGGTGATGCTGCCGCGACGCAACGAGAAGGACCTCGTCGACATCCCTGCCGAAGCGCGGGCACAGATCGAGTTCGTGTTCCTCGATCGGGTGGAGGATGCGATGCGGGTGGCGCTGGGTCAGGAGGTGGAGGACGCAGCGGCGTGAAGCAGATCGGAGTTCACGCCGACGCAGTAGTGTCGTCGATGAATGCGTCTGCGCATCCAGGAACGCAGGCGTCGGGCGAAGCCCGACCCACGGGGGTTGTTCTCACCGCCCGCGCGTCCAGTGGTGATGGTGTTCGTGGGTCGAGCTGCAGCTCGACGCGGCGAGGGCTTGGGCACCGCGACGCATCCAGGAACGCACGCGTCGGGCGAAGCCCGACCCACGGGGGTTGTTCTCAACGCCAGCG
>JALHMS010000003.1:337168-359011 GCA_022843925.1 Burkholderiales bacterium | reverse complement strand
ACGACGTCCGCCGCCTGGATCTCGGCGATCAATGCGTCGTCGAGCGCCACGCGCGCAGCCTGGGCCGGTGTCCGCTGGCTCTCCGGTGTGAAGAGCGCCTGGAGGGCCTCCTCGTCGAGCGTCGGATGCGGTTGCTGCGCGAGGTCACGAACGATGACGCGCGCCGCGGTGGCGGACGACATCAGGCCTGCCACCAGTTCGTTCGCGAGGCGGGTGGAGTGCGAGCCGGCGCCCTCGATGAGGGGGCGTGCGCTCGAGTTCACTTGCAGGATGTTCATGGTGCTCTCCCGGAAAACGTTGCGATGGGTGCACTGTATTGCCCGCCATCGATGGTCGGAAGACGTCGCCGTGGATATGATCGTTCCATCAGCGGAACATTGAGTGGCTCCATGGAACCCGACGCCTCCGACCTCCTCCTCTTCGCCCGCGTGATCGAGGCGGGCAGCTTCACCCGCGCTGCGGAGCGCGTCCGTCTGCCGAAGTCCACAGTCTCGCGGCGTCTTGCAGCACTCGAGAAGCGTCTCGGGGAAAAGCTGCTGCAGCGCTCGAGCCGCAAGCTCGCCCTGACGGAGTTCGGCCAGAGCGTCCTCGTCCATGCACGCGCACTCGCCGCCGAAGTGGATGGCGCCCTGGCGCTCGCCCAGCACCGTCAGGCCATGCCGAGCGGCCGACTGCGCGTGTCGATGCCCGGCGACCTCGCCGTGCTTGCGCTCACGGCAATGCTCGCCAGGTTCGTGACCGACTTCCCGATGGTCGTCCTGGAATTGGACCTCTCGCCGCGGCGCGTCGATCTCATCGGCGAGAACTTCGACCTGGCGCTGCGGATGGGCGAACTGCCCGAAGACTCCCAGCTCGCGGCGCGGCGGCTTGCCGTGTTCGAGATCGGCCTGTACGCCTCGCCCGGGTATCTCCAGGCCCACGGTGAACCGACCTCGCCGGAGGCGCTGACCGGCATGCATGCGCTGAAGATCCTCTCCCGCGCCGGCGACGATTCGGCATGGCATCTGACGCGGGGAACGGGCGCAGCCGCAGAGCGGTGGGCGGGCGAGTTGCCGCAACGCACCGTCGCGAACTCCCCCGATGTCCTGATGCGCCTCGCACTCGCCGGGGCCGGGGTCACGTCCGGCAACGATTTCTTCGTCGGGCCCTACGTGGAATCGGGAGCGTTGGTGCGGGTCCTGCCCGAGTGGACGCTGGGTCACGCGACGGCGTGGGCGGTCTTCCCTGGTCGCCGCCTGATGCCGACGCGGACCCGAGTGTTCCTCGATGCGTTGGCGGCGACGCTGGCGCCGTGCAATCGGGAGGGGCCGTGACGACGGAGCCGGTGCACCGGTTCCGGCACCGGTGCAGGACGACCGATCCCAAGCGGGCGCCAGAATGGTTCGCGCGGGCTGGATGGTGCGTGCGTTGTGCGTAACCTTTCGGTAACGCCACGCCGGGCAAGCTCGGCGCAACGAGCCGCGTCCACCCGGAACCTGCGGCCCGCGACACCAAAGGTCCCGACGCGCGGCTGCTGCCGATGACGTCGGCGGGAGGAGAGGCATGCCCAAGCCAGTCGCCACGCTCGCTAAGTTGAGTCGTCCACGCCTGCACGATACCGTGCCGCGCGAGCGGCTGTTCCGGCGGTTGGACGCCCTTCAGAGCCTGTCCGTGACGCTCGTTGCGGCACCACCGGGTGCAGGCAAGACCACGCTGGTGGCGAGCTACCTCGAAAGCCGCAAGCTGGGCGGCATCTGGTTCCAGGTGGATCCCGGCGATGTCGACCCCGCCACGTTCTTCTACTTCCTCGGCCAGGCAGAGGCCGCGTTGCCCGGGCGCTCGCGTCGGGCGCGTCGGTTGCCGCTGCTGACCCCGGAGTACCTGCCCGACCTTCCTGGATTCGCACGTCGATTCTTCCGCGATCTCTTCGAGCGGCTTCCCGCACCCTCGACGATCGTCTTCGACAACTTCCAGGAGGCGGATGACGACAGCGCGCTGCACACGGCGCTGGTGGCCGCGCTCGAGGAGGTTCCGGAAGGTTGTCGCGTCTTCCTCGTGAGCAGGCATCCCCCACCCGACCGCTACGCGCGGCTCGCCGCCAATCGCGCGTTGGGGCTGCTCGAATGGGCGGAGATCAAGCTGACCGCCGACGAGGCGCTGAGCGTGCTCTCGGCGTCGCAGTTGCCGGATGCGGCCCAGGCAGCCCGTACGCTGCACGAACACTCGGGGGGATGGGCGGCAGGCCTCGTCCTGCTGGCCGAGCAACTGCGCCGCGGGCAGGTCCTGGAGGCCGCGCGGGCCCCCGAGTCCCTGAATCAGGTGTTCGCGTACTTTGCAGGCCAGCTCTTCGATCGGACACCCGGCATCGATCGCCGCATGCTCGTGCAGATGAGCTTCCTCCCGGCGGTCAATGATCGACAGGCCTGCGCGCTCACCGGCAACGACGGGGCAGGCGCGCTGCTCGATCGTCTGTACCGCCGGCACCTATTCACGGACCTGCGTCGCGGCACGGACTCGATCTACGTCTTCCACGCGCTGTTCCGCGCCTTCCTGCAGCACCGTGCGACCGTCGAACTGGACGAAGCGGCGCGCTTGGATACCGCGCGACGGGCGGCTTCGCTGCTCGAGGCGTCCGGCGAACCGGAGGCGGCGATGCCGCTGTACGTGTCGGTCGGGGATTTCGCTGCGGCCGAAGCGCTGGTGCTGTCGACGGCGGCGCCCCTGATCGGTCAGGGGCGTTGGAAGGTGGTGGTCGACTGGATCGAGTCGCTGCCCGCGGACCTCGTGGCGCAACGCCCGTGGGTGCTGCACTGGCTCGGCACCGCACAGATCGGCGTGGACCCGGCGCAGGCGCGCAGTGTCCTCGGGCGGGCGCATGCGGTCGCCGTCGCGCACGGCGAAGTGGAATGCGCGGTCCTCTGCGCGGCCGGGATGATCGAATCGTACTTCCTCGAATACGCCGATTTCATGCCGGTGACGCCCTGGATCGCGGAACTGGCGCCCATGTTTTCCGCGGGCTTCGAGTTCGGCAGCCGCGAGAGTGCGCTGCGGGCCCAGAGCGCGATGCGGATCGCCTGCACGTATCGGCAGCCGGACCATCCGGACATCGACAGCTGCGTGCAGCGTGTGCGCGAACTGCTCGGCACCGGCATCGACGTGAACCTGCGGGTGAGCGCGGGCACCTATCTCACGATCTACGGGAGCTTCACCGGGCATCTGGAGGAGGGGAAGCGCGCGGCAGGCATCGTCGCACCGCTGCTCGCGGAACCCGGCGTGCACATCTTCCGCCGCATCTTCGGCTGGGCCGTGCTGTGCTGGTACTCCTGCAGCGCAAGCGACTTCGATCTCGGGGATCGCGCGGTCGACGCGATGATGCGCATCGCGCGCGACGACGGGATGCATATCGCCGAGCGGTTCGCCTGCATCATCGGCTACTTTCTCGACATGGACCGACGGGGCATCGAAGCCGGCCGGCGGCGCATCGAGCGGTTCGAGGAGATCATGATCCCGTCGCAGCCCTACGAGGCGGCCTCGATCGTCAACATGAAATCGTGGTTCGGTGTCTACTCAGGCGACGCCGACTACACCCGCAAGTACTCCGGCGAGGCGGTACGGCTCTACGAAGAGGCCGGGTCGATCCCGCACATCCTCGTGGGCCACAACGGGCACGTGTGGGGCTGCACCGAGGCGGGCGACGAAGCGGAGGCGCGGACCGCGATCGCTGCGCACCGGCGCTGGTCGTCCACCCGCAACATGGCCTGGGCGCAATGGGCTCCTGATGCTGCCGAGGCGATCCTCGCGCTACGGGCGGGCGACGAGGAAACGTTGCTCGATCGTCTGAGGCGACTCTTCGCACACGAGCGGCATCTGCTGGACCAGTACGGACATCAGTTCGCGTGGTGCCGGGGATGGGCGACGACGCTCGCCGCTGCGGCACTCGAACGCGGCATCGAGTCCGAGCGGGCGCGCCGGTTCGTCCATACGTTCCGACTCGAAGCGCCCGGCCCGACCGTGGCGGCCTGGCCCTGGCCGGTCAGGATCACGACGCTCGGTCGATTCGAGGTGTGCGTGAACGAGGTTCCGCTCACATTCAGTCACCGCGCGCCGCGTCGCACGCTGATGCTGTTGAAGGTGCTCATCGCGCTCGGCGGCCGCGACGTCCGGGACCATCTTCTCATCGACGCGCTGTGGCCCCAGGAGGAAGGTGACGTCGCCCGGGATGCGTTCCGTGTGGCCCTGCACAGACTGCGGAAGCTTCTCGGGAAAGCCGAGTCCGTGGTGGTCGACGATGGCCGCGTCAGCCTGGATCCCACCGCATGCTGGGTCGACGCCATCGCATTCGAGGCGGCGTTGCAGCAGCCCGACAGGTCAGCCACCGCCCTGCGACTCTACGAGGGGGAGTTCCTTCCCGGGGACGCCGACGAGCCCTGGACGGTGGCCATGCGCGATCGCCTGCGACAGAAATTCCTGCGCCAGGTGGGTGACACGGGAGGGCGGCTGGAACGCGATCGGCGATTCGACGAGGCGTGTGCGCTGTACGTCCGCGCGCTGGACGCGGATCCGACCGCCGAGACGCCGTGCCAGGGGCTCATGCGGTCCCTCGCCGCGCTCGGTCGGGTGTCGGAGGCGCTCGGCGCCTATGCGCGGCTGTGCCGGGCGCTCGCCGCCACGCACGGCATCCAGCCGAGTGCGGCGACGGTTGCGCTCCACGATGCGATCGTCCGTGGTGCACCGCGTGCCTGACCGCGGCGGCAAGTAACGGGTCGGTAACGGTGGTCCCCTTAGCGTCTTGCCCTGGTGGACGGCATCCTGCCTCTGCCAGGTCGACACACCGAGGAGGATTCATCATGCATACCCGTCTTGCCCATGCCGTGGCCGTCCTGGTCACGTTCACCCTGGTGTTCTGCGCGGGCTTCGCTCGTGCCGCCGGTGCCGATCGACGCGACGTGAGCATCGCCAGCCAGGGCCTGAGGATGGCTGCCTGGTACTACGTGCCCGCCGGCCTGAAGGGCGGCGAGAAGCGCCCCGCGATCGTCATGGCCCACGGCTTCAGCGCACCGAAGGAGGCGCTGCTGCAGAACTTCGCCGACCGCTTCGCCGCGGCCGGCTTCGTCGTCGTGGTGTTCGATTACCGTTTCCTCGGCGCCAGTGAAGGCGAACCGCGCGGACAGATCTTTCCGGCGGAGCAGATCGAGGACTACCGGAACGCGATCACCTGGGCGCAGGCTCAGAAGGAGGTGGATCCGGCACGCATCGGCGTTTGGGGGACCTCGTACAGCGGTGCCCATGTGCTTCACCTCGGCGCATTCGACCGACGCGTGAAGGCCGTGGTGTCACAGGTGATGCTGGTGGATGGCCCGGCAAACGCCGCCCGTCTGAACCGGGCGGATGCGCTGCCGGGTGTCGTGGGATTCCTCGCCGGCGACCGCGTACAGCGGTACACGACCGGTACGATCAACTATCTGCCCGTGGTCGGTCCGGAAGGCTCGCCGTCGGCGTTGCCGACGCCGGAATCGAACGCGTTCTTCACGAACGTCGTCGCGAAGAATGCGCCGCGCTGGGAGAACCGCGTCTCGCTCGAATCGATGGAGAAGTTCCTCGAGTACACCCCCGGCGCGAACATCCATCGGATCTCGCCGACGCCGCTGCTCATGGTGGTGGCCGACGACGACCGGCTGACGCCGACGGACCTCGCCGTGCAGGCGTATGCCCGCGCACTGGAACCGAAGAAGCTCGTGATGTTCCGCGGTGGGCACTTCGACGCCTACCAGGAGCCGGCCCTGAACACCACGGCAGGCGCGGCGGTGGAGTGGTTCAAACAGTGGTTGAAGCCGTAGACGCCTCGATTAGCCCGATTGCCGAGGAGGCGGCCGTTCCGACGGCAGCGGTGATGGAATGGATGGTGCTGTAGGAGGGGCCCATGGCCCCGAAAGCGGCTAGGGAGCCTCTGCATAGCCTGCACGGTCGCGACGGAGGTCTTCCGGGCGGATGAGGCGAAGGACCAGGCCGCCGTGTGCTCATTGCACACAAGGACTGTGCCGACAATGTCAGCCGCCCGGAAGGCCCCGTCCCGAAGGGTTGCGCCGGAATCGATCGCTGGCGGTGTTGCTCGGCTTGTCGATACTCCAGTATCGACTGCACCTCGCGCCTTGCCACCGATCGATTCCGACAGCAACGCGATCCGCGCAGGCTATGCAGAGGCTCCCTAGCGCAAGGAAACGCTTCAACTGGAACCGACGCTTTCGCGGGCATGGCCCGCTCCTACAAGGGCGAGGTGTGCCGCCCCTGCCGCTTCATCGCCCCGTCTTCACCAACCGCACGGCGTACTTCATCGACGTGTAGTACGTCGGATTCGGGCTGCCGCCCCGCGTCGAGAAATACCAGGTCATCGGATTCGTGAAGATGCTCGACCAGTAGTTCTCCGAGATCGTGCCCGGGAACACCGTCAGGTCGATGGCCGGATCGCGGCAGTAGCGCGCCACGATCGTTCCGTACTCCTCCAGCGTCGGGGTGCGCCATCCACCGGTGCCGATCGTCTGGGCTTCCTCGAACGTGAACTTCGACGTCGTACCGACGCACGACCCTACGCTGCCGTCGAAACGCTGGCCGACGCTGCATCGCTGCCAGGTGAGGTCCGTGGATTTGTCATAGGCGAGGTCGCCCGAGATCTCGAACCGCGCGGCGCCTTCGAGGGCGGCGTCGTTGGATTCGCAGTCGGCGAGGGCGGCGTTCGTCGAAGCAAGGACCGGGAGGAGTGCCGTGAAGATGGCGCGCATTCGGTTGCTCCTGTGTAAGCGGGAAAGTGCTGGAACCAAACGGTGGGTGGCCCTCAATCCACCAGCCCCTTCGCTTCGGCGATCTGGCCGCGGTACGCGTCGTAGATGTGCCGCAGCGCATCGGCCATGTTCACCTTGGGCGTCCAGCCGAGGTCCTCGAACGTGTTCTGGATCTTGGGCATCCGGTGCTGCACGTCCTGGTAGCCCTTGCCGTAGTAGTCGCCCGACGTGGTCTCGATGAGCTGCACGGCCTTGGCCGATTCGCGGTACTCCGGGTATTCCATGGCGAGCTTCAGCATCATCGTCGCCAGTTCGCGCACTGAGAACTCGTTGCGCGGGTTGCCCACGTTGTAGATCCTGCCGGAGGCGATGCCGTCCTTGTTCTCGATCATGCGCATCAGCGCGTCGACGCCGTCGTCGATGTACGTGAAGGCGCGCTTCTGGCTGCCGCCGTCGACGAGCTTGATGGCCTCGCCGCGCACGATGTGGCCGAAGAACTGCGTGATCACGCGCGAACTGCCTTCCTTCGGCGTGTGGATGCTGTCGAGGCCGGCGCCGATCCAGTTGAAGGGGCGGAAGAGCGTGAAGTCGAGGCCCTCCTGCGCACCGTACGCCCAGATCACGCGGTCCATCAGCTGCTTCGAGATCGAGTAGATCCAGCGCTGCTTGGGGATCGGGCCCACGACGAGTTCGGACTCGTACGGGTCGAACTCCGCGTCGCGGCACATCCCGTAGACCTCGGACGTGCTGGGGAAGAGGATGCGCTTGCCGTACTTCACGCACGAACGCACGAAGGGCAGGTTCGCCTCGAAGTCGAGTTCGAAGACGCGCAGCGGCTCCTTCACGTAGGTCGCCGGCGTCGCGATGGCCACCAGCGGCAGCACCGTGTCGCACTTGCGGATGTGGTACTCGATCCACTCCTTGTTGATGGTGATGTCGCCCTCGAAGAACTTGAAGCGCGGGTGACCCATCAGGTCGGACACGCGTTCGCTCTGCATGTCCATGCCGTACACCTCCCACGGCGTCGTCTCGATGATGCGCTTGGAGAGGTGGTGGCCGATGAAGCCGTTCACGCCGAGGATGAGGATCTTCTTCATGGGTCAGAGGTCGGGGCAGAGGGTGTGGAAGATGGCGGCAGTGACGGACTGGTCGTCCACTTCGAGTTCGAGAATGGGCAGGGCGAGGCCGTCCCCGCACGCGCCGAGGATACGCCCTGACTGCACGTGGACGATGCCGGGTGCCATGGGCGTCGGGACCGGTTGCCACGTCGTGCGCAGCACCCGTGCCGGACGGCCGGCGATCGTGGTCGTGGCGCCCGGGTAGGGCGGTGCCACGCCGCGGACGAGATCGTGCACCGCGCGCGCGGGCAGCGTCCAGTCGATGCGGCCGTCCTCGGGCCTGCGGCCGCCGAAGTAGGCGCCCTGCGAGAGGTCCATCGGGATGCGCGCCGCGGTGCCCGAAAGGAGCCTCGGCACGCTGCGGTCGAGCACGATCTCGGCGGCCACGGACACCTTGCGGAAGACATCCACCGCGAGATCGTCGGGGAGGATCGGCACGGCGGCCTGGTCGACGATGTCGCCGGCGTCGGGCTTCGCGACCATGTGGTGCAGCGTCGAGCCGGTCTCGCGTGCCCCGCGGATCACGGCCCAGTTCACGGGGACGCGGCCGCGGAACGCCGGCAGCAGGGATCCATGCATGTTCAGCGCGGCGACCCGCGGGATGTCGAGCACCGGTGGCGGCAGCATCCTGCGGAAGTAGAACGAGAACAGGAAGTCGGGCGCCTCCGCCGCGATGCGGGCAGCGAGCGCTGCGTCGTCGAAGTCCTCGGCGTACACCGTCGTGAGGCCGTGGAGCGCCGCGAGGTCGGCGACGCGTCCGAACCAGAGGTTCTCGCCGGGGGCGTCGCGGTGGGTGACGACGAGTGGAATCCGCAGGCCGTGCGCGAGCAGCACCGCCAGACATCGGCAGCCGACGTCGTGATACGCGAGCACCACCGCGGATGCCGTCATCGGCTCGCGCCCTGGTCAGGCATCCGGACGATCCTCGCCGTCGCCGAGCACTGCCTGGATGAGATAACGCGGACGTTGCCGCACCTGCTGGTAGATCCGTCCGACGTATTCCCCCAGGAGGCCGATGCCGAAGAGCGTGATGCCGATCAGGAAGAAGGCGATGCCGAACAGCGTGAACAGACCCTCGGCCTCGGGGCCGACGACGATGCGTCGCACGGCGAGGAAGACGACGAAGAGCAGCGACATCACGGAGATCGCGATGCCCACGAGCGAGAACATCTGCAGCGGCATCAGCGAGAAGCCGGTGACCAGGTCGAAGTTCAAGCGGATCAGCTTGTAGATCGAGTACTTCGACTCGCCGGCCTCGCGCTCCTCGTGGCCCACCTCGATCTCGACGGGGTTCTGCGCGAACGTGTACGCCAGCGCCGGGATGAACGTGTTCACTTCGCGGCACGCGTTGATGGCATCGATGATGTCGCGGCTGTAGGCGCGGAGCATGCAGCCCTGGTCCGTCATCTGGATGCGGGTGATGCGCTCGCGCAGACCGTTCATCGCGCGGGACGCATAGCGGCGGAACGCGGTGTCCTGTCGCATCCTGCGGATGGTGCCCACGTAGTCGTGGCCGCGATCCATCTCGGCGATCATCCGGCCGATCTCCTCGGGCGGATTCTGCAGGTCGGCGTCGAGCGTCACGACGTACTTGCCGCGCGTGTGCTCGAACCCCGCCATGATCGCGAGGTGCTGTCCGAAGTTGCCGTTGAAGAGGATCACGCGCGTGACGTCCGGCCGGCGCTGGTACTGCTCGCGGAGGATGGCGGCCGAGCGGTCCTGGCTGCCGTCATTCACGAACACGATCTCGTAGCTGCGGCCGAGCGCGTCCAGGGCCGGATACAACCTGCCGAACAGGGCGGCGAGACCGTCTTCCTCGTTGTAGACGGGGATGACGACGGAGAGATCGGGCGGCGCGCTCATCGATGGGCGGGGCGAAGGCGGGGCGCGAGAATATCACGCACGGTGTCGCAGACCCGGTCCACGTCGGCGTCGGCCATCGCGGGGAAGAGGGGCAGGGTGACGATGCCGGCGCCCACCCGTTCCGCGTGCGGAAACTCGCCTTCGCGATGGCCGAGCGCCCGGTACAGCTTGAAGAGATGCAGCGCCGGGTAGTGCACGCCCACGCCGATGCCGGCGGCCTGCATCGCATCGATGAACTGGGCGCGGGTCATGGCGAGGCGGTCCAGCGGAAGCAAGGGCTGGAACATGTGCCAGTTGGTGTCGGGCGTGTCGCCGGGCGGCAGTTCGCATCCGAGGTCGGCATCGAAGCGGGCGAGATACCGCTGTGCGAGCGCCCTGCGGCGCGCATTGAACTCATCGAGGCGGGCGAGCTGGCCGATGCCGATGCGCGCGGCGACGTCGGTGAGGTTCATCTTCGCGCCAGCGACCTCCACCTCCATCTCGCCGCCGGGCAGGCGTTCCACACCCTGAAGGCGCAGCCGCTCGCAGCGCAGCGCCTCGGCCTCGTCGTTCAGCACGAGCGCACCGCCCTCGGTGGTGGTCATGTTCTTGTTCGGGTGGAACGAGAAGCAGACCAGATCGCCGAAGCTGCCGATCTCGCGCCCGCGCCAGGTGGTGCCGATGCTCTGCGCGGCATCTTCGATGACGCGCAGGCCGTGGCGCTTCGCGATGTCGTACAGGCGGTCGCGGTCCACCGCGAAACCGGCGAGGTCCACCGGCATGATCGCCTTCGTGCGCGGCGTGATCGCGGCCTCGACGCGGTCGAGATCGATCAGCCGGGTGCGCGGATCGATGTCGACGAACACCGGCGTCGCGCGGGCTCGCACGATCACGTTGGCCGTGGCGACCCACGTGAGCGGCGTCGTGATGACCTCGTCCCCGGGGCCGACGCCTGCGATCTCGAGCGCGAGTTCGAGCGCGCCGGTGCCGGAGTTGAGCGCGCGCACCGGGCGGCCGCCGCACCGCTCGGACAGCAGGGCCTCGAAGCGTTTCACGTTCGGCCCGCTGGTGATCCAGCCGGAGCGGAGCACCTCGACGACGCCGGCGATGGTCTCCTCGTCGAGGCTCGGGCGGGTGAAGGGGAGGAAGTCCATGGTGGGGGCCTGGTGTCCTATGGCTTGGCGGTCATGCGGGTGGCGACGACGCCGAGGCCGTCGTGCCGCACTTCGCAGGCGGTGCTGCCCGGCACGAGCGGGCTGTGGAGGATGATCAGATGCTGATCCTCGGTGTTGACGGGCAGGATGCGCACGCCCGGCAGCGCCTCGGCGCGTCGCGTGACTTCGCCGAGCGAGGCACCGCGCGGGAGCCCGGCGCAGAGATCCTCCAGCCGCTGACGGTCGTGGTGCACCACGGCCAGCGCAGCGGTGAGGACGATGACGAGCGCGATGACCGCGATCACCATGGCACGGCCGGCCTGTGTGCGGGTACCGGAGAGGCGCCCCATGTCAGCTCCTCGCGACCATGACCACCCCCACGATGATCACGAAGATCCCGGCCACCCGCATCGGACTCACGGCTTCGCCGAACAGATAGTGGGCCGCGATCGCGTTCACCACGTAGCCGAGCGACAGCATCGGGTAGGCGATGCTCACCTCGACGCGCGACAGCGCCATGATCCACACGACGACGCTCACGACGTAGCAGGCGAGCCCTCCGACGATGGGCGGTTGCATCGCGAGCTTGAGGCCGACGGGGATCGCGTTGGTCGCGGTGAACTCGAAGTGGCCGACGGCATTGGCCCCTGCCTTCAGCAGCAGTTGCGCCACGGCGTTCAGCAGTACGCCGGCCAGCACCAGCAGGAAAGGGACGAGGGTCATGGTCGGATCAGGGAGTCTGCACGGGGTGGCCGACGATGACGCGTCGGGTGTCGCGAGCGATCGTCTGCATGGCAATGCCGCGGTCGACCAGTTCACGATGAAGCGACGGTTCGAGCAGCGCGAAGCCGCAGGGTTCGTTCGACCATCGTTCGACGAAGGCCTCCAGCGTCGGGACGCCCTTCTGCGGCTCCTGTTCCAGACCGAACGCCATCTCGTCGGCGAACTCGACGAGGGTCACGGTGCGTTCCAGATAGAAGGGGAGAGTCTGGTCGTAGGTGCGCACGCTGTAGATCGGGCAGTCGGGGCGCAGTGCAGGCTTCGCTTGCGCCGCGATGGCGTGGGTGGAGAACGACGGCGCGAGCGCGTCGTGGCCGGTGATGGCGAGCTGCCAGGCGCCGAGGCCCGCGACGGCGAGGGCGATCACGGCCGCGGTCGATCGGTCGCGTCGCGCCAGCACGAATGCGGCGATGCCCCCGGCGAGCATGAGACCTGCTGCCGCGAGGATCCAGGGTTCGAACGCCTGGTACAGCGCGACCGGCGTCTTCTCGTTGGCGTACCGGTCCGCCCGCGCGCCGAGCACGCCGGCCGTCACGGCGAGCGGCACGACGGGGAGGACGAGCCAGGCAAGGGTCCGCGGAGCGAGCCGGGTGAGCCGGTCGCCCATCAGCCACGCGAGTGCGGGGAAGATCGGCAGGATGTACGAGGGCAGCTTCGAACTCGAGGCGCTGAAGAAGAGGAGCACGAAGGCGCACCAGCACACGAGGAAGAGGCGCGGGCGGAAGCGCGCCGGGGGATCGTCGCGCCAGGGCATCCACAGGCTGCGGATGGCGAGCAACGTCCACGGCAGCGTGCCGGCGACGAGGAGCGGGAGGAAGTACCACCAGGGTTCGCTGCGTCGGTGCACCGTGGTGAGGTAGCGCTGGAAGTGCTCCCGCACGAAGAAGAAGTTCGGGAACTCGGGGTTCACCATCGACACCGCCACGAACCAAGGCGCGCAGATCGCGAGCACGATGGCGATGCCCATGACCGGATGGATTCGACCGAGGAATCGCCAGTCGCGGCTCGCCAGCATGTGGAACGCGATCGCGCCGCCGGGAAGCACGAGGCCGACGAGTCCCTTCGTGAGAACGGCGCAGGCGCACGCTGCCCACGCGAGTGCCATCAGGCGACGTCGATCGGAGGCCGAAGCCTCGTCCCGCTGGGCGAGCAGGCATGCAGCAACGCCGGCGGTCAGGAAGAACGTGAGCCCCATGTCGAGCGTGAGCAGATGCGCGTTCGCGGCCATCCACAACATGCTCACGCCGACGAGCCCCGCGAGATCGCCGGCGGCGGCTCCGAACTGCCGACGTCCGAACCGCCACACGACCAGCACCGCGAGCGCCCCGGACAGCGCCGGCCACAGTCGGGCCGTCCATTCGTTCACGCCGAAGACGCGGAACGTGGCGGCGCCGATCCAGTACTGCAGCGGAGGCTTCTCGAAGTACTTCAGCCCGTTCAGGCGCGGCGTGATCCAGTCGCCGCTCACGGCCATCTCGCGGGCGATCTCGCCGTAGCGTCCTTCGTCGGGGCGGATCAGTCGCCGGGCGTCGAGGTTGGCGAACCACATCACTGCGAGCAGGGCGATCAGGGCCAGCAGGACACCGCGTCCGGGGCGCGTCACGCGGAGGCCCCCGAGGTCGAGGGCGATGCAGCCAGTGCGGCGGCGACGCGGTCGTAGTCGTCCAGCCCGGCCACCGCGAGTTCGTCGGCCTCGGCGTAGCCGACGAAGTGGGAGACGACGGAGCGCCCATACGCGGGATCGTAGTGGCGGTCCAGGAGATCGCGGACGAGTGTCGGCCAGTCGGCGGCGTCTATCCATCGCTTCCACTGGCGGACGACCTCGTGGCCGTGCAGCGGGACGAGTGCGTCGAGGATGGTTCCCAGGCGCTCTGGCGTTGCGAAGAAGTGTTCGTATTCCTGCATCAGGAGATCGACGCGCACCGAGGTGTCGCTGCGGACCCGCAGGCAGACGCTGTCCCGCATGCGGTCGATGAGGCTCTCGGGCACCCGGAGCTTCCCGATGCGCTTGCTCTCGGCCTCGACGAAGACCGGCCGCGCCGGATCGAAGCCGCGAAGCGCTGCCCAGACGGAGGTCTCGAACGCCTTCTGGGTGGGCTGCGCCTCGGTCGGCATGTCGCCCAGCAGCGAACCGCGGTGCGACGCGAGCGCCTCGAGATCGAGCACCTGCGCGCCTTTCGACTGAAGTGCCCGAAGGAGCCTGCTCTTGCCCGAGCCCGTCGGCCCGCAGATCACTTGAAACCGATGCCGCGCTGGCAGCACCTCGAGATCGGCCACGACGCTGCGTCGGAAGGCGCGGTAGCCCCCCGCCAGTTGCCGGGCGTCCCAGCCGATCTGCCGGAGCACGAGGGTCATGGATCCGCTGCGCTGCCCGCCGCGCCAGCAATACACGAGGGGTCGCCAGCCGCGCGGGAAATCGGCGAAGCGCGTCTCGATGTGGTGCGCGATGTTCCTGGCGACGAGTGCCGCGCCCACCTTGCGAGCGGCGAACGGGGAATCCTGGGCGTACATGGTGCCGACGCGGGCCCGCTCGGCGTCGTCCAGCACCGGGCAGTTCCAGGCGCCGGGGATGCGGTCCTCGGCGTACTCGCCCGGGGAGCGGACGTCGACGATGGCGTCGAAGGCGGGCAGGTCGGCGATGGACGCGACGTCGGGGTGGGCCATTCGGGGAGTCTGGGGACGGGAACCGTGAACGGGGGACCGGGAACCGGCGGCTGGAGGAACGGGCTGGCGCTGGCACGCCGGGGTACCAGTTCCTCCGCGCCTTCGAGGGCGGCGGATTTTCGCACACGGCGGCGGGGGGGCCGCGCTCAACGTGACTTCGTTCCCGAGGCCTTCAGCAGCGGCGCCAGTCTGGGCCAGACGTTGTCGAGCATGAGCGGTTGCGCGGTCACCCCGGGATGGATGCCGTCGTCCTGGAAGAGTTCTCTGCGCTCCGCGAAACCTTCCAGGAGGAAGGGCACCAGGCCCGATTGCGTGGCTTGGGCGACCTCGCCGAACAGGGCGTGGAACCGGCGGGTATAGCCCGGCCCGTAGTTGGGCGGGATGCGCATGCCGATGACGAGGACGCGAGCGCCGGTGGCCTTGGATGCGGCAACGATCGCGGTGAGGTGTTCGCGGGTGACGGCGAGGTCGGTGCCGCGGAGGCCGTCGTTGGCACCCAGTTCGACGACCACCACGGCGGGGCGATGGCGGTCGAGGAGCGATGGGAGTCGCGTGCGGCCCCCGTGGGTGGTGTCGCCGCTGATCGACGCGTTCACCACCTTGAATCCGGGCGCCTCGCGCCCCATCCTCTCCGAGAGCAGGTCCACCCAGCCCTTGCCCGTCGGCAATCCGTAGCCCGCCGACAGACTGTCACCCAGCACGAGCACCATGGATTCGGCCGCGACCGTGAACCCGGAAGCCAGGGACACGGTCAGCACGAACGCCCACTTCAACCACTGATCACGGAATCGCATGCCGACGATTGTCTCCGCCCGCGGAGTGACCAAGCAAGTGGCCACAGGATCGGCCAGCCTCACCATCGTCGATGGCATCAGCTTCGACATCGAGCAGGGGGAGTCCGTCGCGGTCGTGGGTGCATCCGGCTCCGGCAAGACCACGCTGCTGGGTCTGCTGGCCGGCCTCGACGAGCCCTCGTCGGGATCCGTGCATCTCGACGGCAACGACCTGGGCCCGCTCGACGAGGACGGCCGGGCCGCGCTGCGCGGTCAGGTGGTGGGCTTCGTGTTCCAGTCGTTCCAGCTGCTGCCATCGCTCACCGCGCTGGAGAACGTCATGTTGCCGCTGGAGCTGGCCGGCGCCGCGGATCCCCGGGCCGTGTCGCTCGCGCTGCTGAATCGCGTGGGTCTCGCCGACCGCGTGACGCACTATCCGCGGCAGCTGTCGGGCGGCGAACAGCAGCGGGTCGCCATCGCGCGCGCCTTCGGGGGCCCGCCGAGAGTCCTGTTCGCCGACGAGCCCACCGGCAACCTCGACTCCGCCACGGGCCGGGACATCGCGGATCTCATGTTCGAACTGAACCGCGAGCACGGCACGACGCTGATCCTCGTCACGCACGACGAAGGGCTGTCGCGCCGATGTGCGCGCCGGCTGCGGCTCGCGTCCGGGCGCCTCGTGGTGGACGAGCGTGGCTGAGGTCCGCCCGCCCCGCGCCGGGCTCATGGCGCTGTTGCGTCTGGCACTGCGGCTGCTCGGGCGCGACGCGCGCTCGGGCGAACTGCGCATCATGGCGATCTCGCTCGTCGTGGCCGTCGCGAGCTTCACGACCGTCGCCTTCTTCGCGGACCGAGTGAAGATGGCGCTCTCGCAGGAGGCCAGCCAGCTCCTCGGGGCCGATCTCGTGCTGGCATCCGACCGGCCCATCCCCGACGATTTCCGCGAGCGCGCGGCCCACGCCGGGCTCATCCGCACGGAGACCACCCGCTTTCCGAGCATGGTGGGCGCCGGGGAGTCCAGCGTGCTGACCGAGATCAAAGCCGTGGAGGCGGGCTACCCGTTGAAGGGGCGGCTCACGATCGCCGACGCGGCGGGCCGGCGTGCGCCCGGTGGGCCACCGGGCCGCGGCGAGGCCTGGATCGACGATCGCCTGGCCCAGCGGTTGAAGCTCGCGCCCGGCGCGCGGGTGGCGGTGGGCGAGGCGCAGTTCACTGTGGCTGCGCGGGTGGTGGACGATCCGGAGGCGAGCATCGGCTTCCTCAACATGATGCCGAGGATCGTGCTGAACCGGGCCGATCTGCCCTCGACTGGGCTGATCCAGACCGGCAGCCGCGTGACGTACCGCCTGATGCTCTCGGGCGGGCAGGCCGCGCTCGCCGGATTCCGCGCGGACGCGGCGCCTCGTCTGGGACCCGGACAGCGTGTGGAGGATGTGCGTGATGCGCGTCCGGAGATCCGCAGCGCCCTCGAGCGCGCCGAGAAGTTCCTCGGGCTCGCCTCGCTGCTCTCGGTGATTCTTTCGGCGGTGGCGGTGGCCCTGGCGGCCCGCCAGTACGCGCGGCGCCACGTGGACCACTGCGCGGTCCTGCGGTGCCTCGGCGCGAGCCGGCGGGTCACGGTCGGTCTGCACGCCGTGCAGCTCGCCGTTCTCGGGCTCGGCGCCGGACTGGTCGGTTGCCTCGCCGGATACACCGCGCAGTCCGGCCTGGCCGCACTGCTCGCACCGCTCGTGCAGGTGCCGCTGCCTCCGCCGGGCTGGCGGCCCGCCATCGAAGGCGTGGTCGCCGGATTCGTGCTGCTGCTCGGGTTCGCACTGCCGCCCCTGCTGTCGCTCGGTCGGGTCTCGGCGCTGCGGGTGCTCCGTCGGGATCTCGCGCCGCCCTCGCTGCCCGCCGGGCTCGCCCACGGGGCCGGCATCGCGGCGGTCACCGGGTTCGTGCTCTGGCACACGCGGGATGCGCGGATGGCCGCCTGGGTGCTCGGAGGGATCGCTGCCGCGGGTGCCGTGTCGGCGCTCGTGGCCTGGATGATGATCCGCGGCGTGGCGCAGCTCGGGGCCCGCGCGGGGTTCGCGTGGCGCTTCGGCCTCGCGAATCTGTCGCGGCGCGCGGGTGCCAGCGTGATCCAGGTGGTTGCGATGGGCGCAGGCCTCCTCGCGCTCATCCTGCTGTCGATCACGCGCGGCGATCTGCTCGAAAGCTGGCGCGGATCGCTGCCCGCGGATGCGCCGAACCGGTTCCTGGTGAACATCCAGCCGGACCAGGTCGAGCCCTTGCGGGCGTTCTTCGCGGAAACCGGCCGCCCGGCGCCGCAGTTCTTCCCGATGGTCCGGGGCAGGCTGCTCGAGGTCAACGGCCGCCGGGTGAACTCGGCGAGCTACACCGACGAGCGCGCCCGGCGACTCGTGGACCGCGAGTTCAACCTGTCGTGGGGCGAGCGGCCTCAGGAGGACAACGTGATCCTGTCGGGGCAGTGGTGGACGGGCGCGAAGCCCGCGCCTCAGTTCTCGCTGGAAGCAGGGATCGCCGAGACGCTCGGTCTGAAGACCGGGGACGTGCTGACCTACGATGTGGCGGGGACGCGGCTCGAGGCGCCGGTCACCAGCCTGCGCAAGGTGCAGTGGGACAGCTTCCGGGTGAATTTCTTCGTGGTCGCGCCGCCGGGCGCCCTCGACGAGCATCCGACCACTTGGGTGACGAGCTTCCATCTGCCCCGCGGGGACGAAGCCTTGATGGACCGGCTCGTGAAGCGCTTCCCGAATCTGCTCGTGATCGACGTCGCCGCCATCCTCGGCCAGGTGCAGACGATGATGGAACAGGTGGTGCGCGCCGTGGAGTTCCTGTTCCTCTTCGGTCTCGGCGCCGGGCTTCTGGTGCTGCTCGCCGCGCTGCAGACCACCCACGACGAGCGGCGTCAGGAGGCCGCGCTCCTGCGGGCGCTCGGGGCGCGGTCCCGACAGATCGGCTGGGTGCAGGCGGCGGAGTTCGCAGTGGTGGGCGGGCTCGCAGGGACGTTCGCGACCCTCGGGGCCTCGGGCGTCGGCTGGCTTCTGGCCCGACAGGTGTTGCAGGTGCCCTATGCACCGGACCCGTGGCTCTGGATGGCCGGCCCCGTCATCGGCATGGCCGGCGTGGTGCTGGCCGGGATGCTGGGAACCGCGGGTCTGCTCCGGGCCACGCCCATGGAGGTCCTGCGCCGGGGCTGATCACGCGTCGGTGACGTCTCCGCACAGGACGAGCAACTGGCCGTCGGGCGAGTGCAACTGGATGGAGAGCGTGACGCACGATTTCGCGGTCGCGAGGGACAAGTACGGGCGGGAGATCTGCACCCGCCCCGGATGTTCGATCGCACGCCGGAAGTAGGGTCGCCGCGACCAGTTGGCGCCGGCGGCATTGCCCAGGTGCCCGAATCGCTCGTCGGCCCCCGCGGCGTCGACGGCCAGCATCCGGTGGTCCGTCTGGCGACCCGATTCCGTGAGGAGATAGCAGCGCTCCGCCCGGGGCAGGGTCAGGAACCGGCCGCATGCCGCCTCGGGGGAGATCCCGGTCTCGATGTGGCTGGCCGCGAGGCCGATCGCGTTCTGATAGGGCGCAATGCTGCGCCGGTCGCCCATCCACACGGAGCGTGCGTCCGTCTGGAACCGGGTCCAGAGCCCGTCGAAGAGGGACGTGCGATCGGGTGCATCCATCGGGGACGGCGCCGGGCGTCCGAAGAGGTACCCCTGCGCCAGGTCCACGTCCGCATCCAGCGCGATCAGTGCCTGCTCCTCGGTCTCGACGCCTTCCATCAGCACCAGCGCACCGGCTTCGTGGAGCATCGAAACCATCGAGGGCATCACGCGACGGATGCGTGGCTCCTGGCTCGCCCGCAGCAGCATCTGCCGGTCGAGCTTGACCAGGTCCGGGCGCATGCTCCAGACCCGGTCGAAGTTCGAGTGGCCGGCCCCGAAGTCGTCGATCGCCACGAGGCAGCCGTGATTCCGGTAGAACTGCACGGCATCGTCGATGCGGTCGCGATCGCGGATGGCGTCCTCCAGGACCTCCAGCACGACGCGGTGATGCGGCAACTGCCGTGACGCAAAGAGGTCCTCGAAGAACGTCCCCTCCCACGGGCCCTGCAGGAAGGTCTCGGGCTGGACGTTGAGCAGTAGCCAACCCTCGGTCCGACCGGCGCCCAGGAAGTTGTCCACATGCACCGCGCGGCTGAGGCAATCGAGCAGGCTGCGCTCGCGGTCGTCGCGGGGGAGCGCGAGGATGGCCGGCGGCATGGCGGCCCGGCCCGACGGATCGACGCCACGCATCAAGGCTTCCCACCCGACGACGCGGCCATGGGCAAGGCTGTAGATGGGCTGGAAGTGGCTGTCGATCCGGTGGTGATGAAAGCGTCCGGTCACGCGCCCGGCACCGTCGCGCTCGAGGAGCGCCTCGATGCCGGGCAGGCTGGATGTGGGGCTGTCGGGAGCGACTTCGTAGGGGGCGTTCATCGGTGTCGTGCTGCGACCTTGCTTCTGCGCGTGCCCCTCGGGTGTTCGTGGCCGGGAACGCTCGCGGTGGCGCAGTCACGAACCTGTCACCACCGTCCGCCATGCTCCCGGCGTGACGGTGTCGGTCCCCGCTCTGGTCGCGGACCCACGGTCCTTAACGTCCCGTGCCACGGGATCTGGAGCGCGTCGTGCTTCTCGAGACAACTGGATCCCGGCCGTCGGGGGTGGACACTCCTTCCTCGACACGGCACACTGTCGGGCTCTTCGCCCCCGGACTGCCATCTGGAGCATGTACCACCGGCAGACCCCGCGGCATCCGGCCCCCCGCCCGCGGGCCCCACCCGTCGTCCTGAGTACCCTTCATCGTGACACGCGCCATCCGCAACATCGCCATCATCGCCCACGTCGACCACGGCAAGACCACGCTCGTGGACCAGCTCCTCCGCCAATCCGGCACCTTCCAGGCCCACCAGGCCGTGACGGAACGGGTGATGGACTCCAACGATCTGGAGAAGGAACGCGGGATCACAATTCTCGCGAAGAACTGCGCCGTGCAGTACGAAGGCACGCACGTGAACATCGTGGACACCCCTGGACACGCCGACTTCGGCGGCGAGGTGGAGCGTGTGCTGTCGATGGTCGACAGCGTGCTGCTCCTGGTGGACGCCGTCGAAGGTCCGATGCCGCAGACCCGATTCGTGACGCGCAAGGCGCTGGCCCTCGGCCTGAAGCCGATCGTCGTCGTCAACAAGGTCGACCGTCCCGGTGCCCGCACCGACTGGGTCGTCAACCAGACCTTCGATCTGTTCGACAAGCTGGGCGCGACGGAAGAGCAGCTCGACTTCCCCGTGGTGTACGCCTCGGCGCTCCAGGGCTGGGCCTCCCGCACTGCCACGGAGCATGGCGACAACATGCGCCCCCTGTTCGACGCGATCCTCGAGTTCGTGCCGGTCCGCGACGCCGATCCCGAAGGTCCGCTGCAGTTGCAGATCTGCTCCCTCGACTACTCCAGCTTCGTCGGCCGCATCGGCGTGGGCCGTATCCAGCGAGGCCGCATCCGTTCGGGCCAGCAGGTTGCCGTGATGCGCGGTCCGGACAGCGAGCCGAAGCTGGCCAAGGTGAACCAGGTCCTGGTGTTCAAGGGTCTCGAACGTCAGGTGGTGGAGCAGGCCGAAGCCGGGGACATCGTCCTGATCAACGGCATCGACGAGGTGGGCATCGGCGTCACGATCTGCGATCCGGGCACGCCGGAAGCGCTGCCGCTGCTGCGCGTCGACGAGCCGACGCTCACGATGAACTTCATGGTGAACAGCTCGCCGATGGCCGGCCGCGAAGGCAAGTACGTCACGTCGCGCCAGATCCGCGAACGCCTCGAGCGCGAATTGATGAGCAACGTGGCCCTGCGGGTCGAGTTCACGGCCGACTCCGACACTTTCGTCGTCTCGGGTCGCGGTGAACTCCACCTGACGATTCTTTTGGAGAACATGCGACGGGAAGGCTACGAACTGGCGGTCGGTCGCCCGCGTGTCGTGATGAAGGAGATCGACGGCGTGAAGAGCGAGCCGTACGAACTGCTCACGATCGACGTGGAAGACGCGCACCAGGGCGCCGTGATGGAGGAGCTCGGCCGCCGTCGCGGCGAGATGCAGGACATGCAGCCGGACGGCAAGGGCCGCGTCCGCCTCGAGTACCGTATCCCGGCCCGTGGCCTCATCGGCTTCCAGGGCGAGTTCCTCACGATGACGCGCGGCACGGGTCTCGCCAGCCACATCTTCGACGACTACGGCCCGGTGAAGGGCGAGATCGCCGAGCGACGCAACGGTGTGCTGATCTCCCAGGACGACGGCGAGGCCGTGGCCTACGCGCTGTGGAAACTCCAGGACCGCGGGCGCATGTTCGTGTCCCCCGGCGACCCGCTGTACGAAGGCATGGTCATCGGCATCCACTCCCGCGACAACGATCTCGTCGTGAACCCGATCAAGGGCAAGCAGCTCACGAACGTGCGCGCGTCCGGCACCGACGAAGCCGTGCGCCTGGTCCCCCCGATCGCGCTCACCCTCGAATCGGCTATCGAGTTCATCTCCGACGAGGAGTTGGTGGAGATCACCCCGATCGGCATCCGCATCCGCAAGCGTTACCTGAAGGAACACGACCGCAAGCGGGCTTCGCGCGCGAGCGCGGAAGCGGTGGCGTAGGGCGAAGCGCGCGGCAGGGCGTGTCAGCGGAGGGTCATGCGCCGCAGGCGCGTGAGCCGGAGCTAACACTCCCTGGGC
>JALHMS010000003.1:336519-337158 GCA_022843925.1 Burkholderiales bacterium | reverse complement strand
GCAAGCGGGCTTCGCGCGCGAGCGCGGAAGCGGTGGCGTAGGGCGAAGCGCGCGGCAGGGCGTGTCAGCGGAGGGTCATGCGCCGCAGGCGCGTGAGCCGGAGCTAACACTCCCTGGGCAAGCGGGCTTCGCGCGCGAGCGCGGAAGCGGTGGCGTAGGGCGAAGCGCGCGGCAGGCGCGTCGAGCGTAGCTCGACCCGCGAGCAACCCTCTGTCCCGCGAAGCGTACGGGTTCCAGATTCCCCTGTGGGTCGGGCTACCGCCCGACGCCCGCGCTCCTGGATGCGACGCGGCGCCCATGGCGACGCCGCGTCGAGCGTAGCTCGACCCACGAACAACTCTCTGTCTGGCGACGCTGACGGGTTCCAGATTCCCCGTGGGTCGGGCTATCGCCCGACGCCCGCGCTCCTGGATGCAACGCAGTGCCCATGGCGACGCCGCGTCGAGCGTAGCTCGACCCACGAACAACCCTCTGCACAGCGCCGCGTACGGGTTCCAGATTCCCCCGTGGGTCGGGCTACCGCCCGACGCCCGCGCTCCTGGATGCGACGCGGCGCCCATGGCGACGCCGCGTCGAGCGTAGCTCGACCCACGAACAACTCTCTGCACAGCGCCGCGTACGGGTTCCAGATTCCCCCGT